>DATKDX010000060.1:0-37812 GCA_035512435.1 Dehalococcoidia bacterium | reverse complement strand
GAGGCCGTTGAAACCGGTCGTCGTAAGGTTGCAGAGCAGGAGATCGCCGAACGCAGCGGTGCCAGACAGCACGCCACTATCGGAGAAGTCGACATTGAGCTTGAGTGCGACGACGTCACCGCCGAACTCACCCGACGAGCTCGACGTCTCGTTGAGCAAGTCACTCGTGAGCGGGCCGGCTGTTCCTGTCGCTGGTAGATAAGCGAGCAGGGCTGCTGCGCTGGTGAATGTCATCGAGAACCCACCGCTGCCGACGATGCCGACATCGAAGACGCCTAACGGATAAACGGTGCTGTAGTTGTTCGTTAGGATCGTGGCGCCAGCGCTGGTCGAGTCCCACTGGAATTGTGTGAACGCGTTCATGTCGCCGGTCTTCCAGCCACAGCCGACAGTGCCCGGGGTGCAAGTTGTTGTCGGCGAGGGGCTGGCTGATGTAGTGGCGGTCGGTGTCGGGCTGGGTGTGATGGTCCCGTCCGTGGGCTCGAGTGAGGCTGTGGCAGTCGCCGGTGATGAGGCGGCGGGTGTATCAGATGGCGCGGCGGAGCCCGTCGGGCTGGGCGACGTTACCGGGGACCCAGTTGGCTCATCGGAGGGTGGAGGGGCCAGCGGGTCTCCGACGGCGGGGCAGCCTGCAACATTGAACGCGATATCGGCCAGGGACAACAGCACGATCAGCGCGTCACCGCCGTTGATGACCTCATTACAGTCGGTGTCACCTGCCTCGGCCATGCAAGGAGCATCGGTCGGCAGTCTGCCGGCGATTAGCAGAATACTGCGGGCGTCCTGCGTATTAACGACGTTGTTGCAGTCGACATCGCCCTGCAGGTTGTCCTGACCGGCCTCGCTGTCACGATCGAACCGAACCAGCACAAGCCCTACAGCGAGTACAAGCAGTGCAGCAAAGGCAAAGCGCAGCATGGCTTTCCAGCACGGGTAGTATAACGGAAAGTGAGACGTAGATTTGCGTCGGGTTTCACTCGACCAAAGAACGGGCTGGTACGACTCGCAGCGTCGGGCGACCGGGATTGGGGAGAGTGATTCTGGCGCCCCCGGAAGGATTCGAACCCTCAACCCGCTGCTTAGAAGGTATTTCCCGTTCTGCAAGCTGCTAGATCGCAGTTCTGCTCGTGTTTTCGAGCGTCCCACGTCTGCAAGCTGCTAATAATTAGGAACACTCACCTCCGGTGGTCAGCCGGTGATCCCCACTTACGGCCTCCTCAGCCGCGTCACTGCTCAATGAAGCCAAAGCTGTTGCCTTTAAACTGAAGGACCGCGTCGGTCGCTCCACCAATGCCCCCCCCGCCTATCCGTCGCCGGCCTAGTCGACACCTTTGCGCCCTGATGCGCACAAGAGCCCTCCGCTTCCCAAGCAGAGGGTCGCAGGTTCGAGCCCCGTCTCCCGCGTCAGATATGGCCGCCGCCCCCCGACCGATCCCCGGGGCGGAATACTGTCAGGTAGCAAATCTCGTCCCAACACCCGCACGAGCCGTTATTTAATCCCCACCACCATCGAGTCGGGTCCCGCCAGGTGTTCGACATAGGTCTCCCGGAAGCCCGCTTCGCGCATCCAGGAAGAGCAATCCGCGCCAGTGTAATCGAAGCCTCCTGGTAGCTCGATGAGCATATTCAGGCTCATCAGTAAGCCAAACGCGTTCTGCTTCCTGTCGTCATCGATGATTGCTTCGTACACAATCAATGCTCCACCTGGAGGCAGGGCGTCATGCGCTTTGCCCAGGAGCATGTGCTTCTCCTGGAGGTTCCAATCGTGAAGGATGTGTCCCATGACAAGCACGTCCGCCTGAGGTAGTGGATCTGTGAAGAAGTCACCCGAATGGAAACACAGACGGTCGCTCAAGCCGAACGACGCGACGTATTCGTCGAAGAAAGGCTGGACTGATGGCAGGTCAAAGCCTCCGCCCGAAATGTGAGGTTGCGCAAGGGCTATTTGAACAGGCAGCCCGCCTTCCGCGCAGCCAATATCAATGACGGTCTGGTGCTTGTCCCAGGGAAACTTCTGCGCGATCGCCTGGGCCGCCCCCATGCTGATGCCGGTCATGGCGCGCATGAATTGCTTGAGCCGCGCTGGGTCCGCATAAAGAGCGCCGAAGAAATCCCCTCCTACTTTGGCCTCGTTTTGAGGTTGGCCGGTGCGTAATCCTTCCGTCAGCGAACCCCAGAAGTGATAGAGGCGTGCATTCGCCATCTCCAGCATTCCGCCGATGTACGAAGGCTTCGCTCGGTCAAGGAATAGGTCCGTTTCGGGGCTATTGGAATAGAGCGATCCCTCTCGCTTCAGCATTCCCAGGGCCACGAGGGCGTCGAAGAAGTCCCGGGCGCTGCGCGGGTGGAGTCCCAGGCGACCCCTGAGTTCCTCAGCGTCCGATGGGCTCTTCGCAAGTTCAGAGAATAGGCCGAGCTCCACGGCGCTCAGTAGGGTCTTGGATCCCCAAAACCCGAAGCCCATCTGCATGATGCCGTCCGGTGTGAGCTGTCCGCTCATTGCCGCCTCCTGACCGTGTTGTCACAATTCAACTCGGGTATCCTGTCTATGACCCTGGGCGTCAGCGATTATAACCGGAGGCGCTTCGGGCGGACTAGCTGCTAGATCGCACTTCTACACCTGTTTTCAAGGCTTGACGGATCGGGAAGCCGAAATCCAAACTTCAATCACATGCTCAGCACGTGCTGAGTCAGTTCCCAAAGCGGCGGAAGATCTCGCGCTCGCACACTACGGTGTTAGTGACACCCACGGAAAGCATCTGCTTTCCAATAGAGGTCGAGCTGCTTTCCAATAGAGGTCGAGCCGTCTTCCGCTCCACCCGCTACAGATACAATTTCACTACTAAGAAGTCTCCGCTGGCGCGGCTTCCTGCTTCACGAGCCGAAGCTCGGCCTCGCGGATCTTGTCGATAAGCTCTCCATGACCATACGCTCCCAAGACTCCGAGTTGCTTGGCGCGGATCTTTAGGTCGTCGTTGGACCACTGGTCGTATGGTCGGTCGAAGTCCGCGACACCGGTCGGATCAACGTGCGGCGTTTCGGCGTCGATGTGGGGGTGCACTTCGTCTTCTGGCGCAATTACTTCCGGCGTCGGCTCCGCGGCCTGTTCCGATTTTGCCCCAGCATCAGTGCTGTGTTCGTTGCCCATGTAGCGTTTCGGCATGTTGACCTCCTTTATCTCTGACTCCACCGTAGGCCATTGCAGGCAAACTCGGGGGCGTTGAGTGTTGCGGAACTATCGCCAAATCGGTCAACAGCATCTGTCTCAGCAGGGCACCTGACATCCTGGCAGATGGGCCGCAGCTTACATCGCGCACCCTGGTTATACAATTCGCGGCATGGAACGCGAAGTCCGCTACTGCACAGCGAAGGATGGCGTCCGCATCGCCTACGGCGTGGATGGCGAAGGACCGGCTTTCTTGAAGCCAGACGTGATCAATGTCCATCGCGACGCATCTGATTGTATGCGGAGGAACACATGAGGTCAGGTAACGTTCTCCCGAGTTCGGTTGATGCATTAACGCCCGAATGGCTGACTGAGGCGCTGCGTGCATCCGGCACGTTGGAGAGTGGTCGAGTGACATCCGTTGCTTCGGCCCCCTTGAGCGGTGGAGTGGCGTTGATGTCGAACATGTTGCGCTTGCACATCACGTATGAGTCCAAGTCATCGGACGGCCCGGAGTCGCTAATCGCAAAATTCCCGCCAACGGACGCCGCCGTCCATTCCCGGGGGCTGGAGCTAGGCTTCTTCGAGGGCGAGTCTGGCTTCTATAGCCAGCTTGCGAATAGCACGGCGACCACCACGCCTCGATGCTACTTCGCGCAGTTTGACGCTAGCACCGGCAGGTTCCTGATACTCTTGGAGGATCTGTCTGCAGCACGCCTGGGGGACGTTACCTTCGGGTGTACAGATTCGGAGGCTGCCTCAGGCATCGAGACGCTCGCGCACCTGCATGCGTCCTGGTGGGAGAGCGATTCGCTTGACGACTACGGCTGGTTGCGAAGGTTTGAGGACCGGCAAGAAATAATCGTCGGCCTGCTGCCCGAAGCCTTCCCGACATTCACGTCACGCTTCCGGGACAAACTCGAAAGTGATCAGTTCGAACTTCTTCGCGAGTTGAGCCTGCGGGCCAACGGTTTGCCCGCAGTCCGCTTCAGCGGGCCACGAACGCTTCTTCATGGAGATTTCAAACTCGACAACCTCTTCTTTCGACCTTCCGGCGAAATGGTTGTCTGCGACTGGGGACTCGTCATGGCGGGTCCTGCCATGTTCGACGTCGCTTCCTTCTTATCACTCAATCTTGCGATGGAACTGCGGAGGCATGTCGATCTCGACCTCATCCGAAGATATGTCGCTACCCTCGAGGCCGAAGGCGTCCGGGATTACGGCTTCCATGCTGCTCTCGCTGATTACAGGCTACAGCTCGTTGCCTTTCTGCCGCGATTGATCGGCGCCGGCGGACTCGCCGAGTTCGCGGACGAACACGCGCTGGAGGAATATGCACTTGGCCTCCGACGCGTAATTTCCGCCGTCAATGACAGCGGCGGTATCGATGACCTTCTCCAGACTTGAGGGCTCGAGGAGAACGAAGAACTGCTCGCTCTCTCACAACAAATCCTCGGTCTCACCCAACAGGTCCACACCACCGCTCAGGAGTTAATAGACTTCGGCAGCGTTCGTCGCCAGAAAATTAGGCGCACTCAAGTGCAGGCTGCTAGTTCATTCAGACACTAATGGCGCCCCCGGGAGGACTCGAACCTCCAGCCCGCTGCTTAGAAGGTATTTCCGGTTCTGCAAGCTGCTAGATCGCAGTCCTCCTCGTGTTTTCTCCTGTCGCACATATGCAAGCTGCTCACAATTAGCGACACAGGTTTTCGGACGACTGACGCACCAGTGCTGAGACATATCTGGGAGCGGCGTGTTCACACTCCCGATCGCGCCGGACGATACTTCTTGGCGCCCGCCTTCCTCCTAGCCTACGCGGTCTGCGCAACGCGGTTCGTCGCTGTACCGGCGATGGCCCGCAAGTGTCGCTCCACCGTGCTGGACTTCTCACAAGCGAGTATTTCCGCCACTGCGGTGTAGACAGCCGCGTTAACGACTAACCCGCAGTGCGTGCCGGGGACTTCGATGTTAGTCGCGTCGGTTCGCCGGCAAGTGCGCCAGTCGACTACGCCGTCCTGCTTCGAGTAGATGCAAGTCTGTGAGATGTCTTCGGAAATGGACTGCTGCAGCTTGGCGAGGCATGTGCCGTCGCACTTACCGCGCGCCGCTCCGCCGCCGCAACGATAAGCGGGTGTGCTGCGATTCCATTCACCGGCGAACGGAGTGTGACGACGCTAGCGATCTTCTCGGGTCGAGCGAGAGCCGCCCCGCGTGTCAGTAGACCGCCAAGGCTATGCCCAATCAGGGTCACTTTCATGCCAGTCTCTGCGTAGACCGCGTCCACAGTCTTCACCAGGAGCTCGACGGACAGCTCAGGGCAGCGCGCGTTCACGCCGATGCCTGACCGGAAGGAGCGGTAACCGATGCGCTTTAGCCAGTCGTGCATCGCTTTACGGTCACGCGCGCGATAAGACAGCGCCGAACCCGCCGGCGCGCACCAGTTCCTCCAGCTGATAACTGCCCGAAAGGATCGCCCATTCCTCTGCCATCCCGACGTTACTCGCCTTCGGCGGCGCGCAGTTCGTCTCGCGCCGCCGCCGCGCTCTTAGGTCGCTCCCCCGGCTCCTTCGCGAGAAGTCGCAGAACGATCGAATCAAGTGCAGCGGAGAGCGCCGGGTTGTGCATGGACGGCGGTTCGGGTGCAACGTTGACGTGTTGCGAGGCTACCGCCAGTGCGCTATCGCCCGTGAACGGCGGGCGCCCCGTTGTCATCTCGTAGAGCATGGCGCCTAGCGAGTAAAGGTCACTCCGTGCATCGACATCTGATCCTGACGCCTGCTCGGGTGACATATACGCGGGTGTCCCTACCATCCCGCCGACTGCTGTGAGAGTAGCCCAGTCCTCCATCGAGGCGATCCCGAAGTCACCGATCTTGGCATGGCCGGCGACGTCAATCCATATATTGTCTGGCTTCAGGTCTCGGTGCACCACGCCTCTTTGATGCGCGGCCGCGAGTCCCGTGGCGACATCCCGCGCAATCGCAAGGACGCGTGCCACTGGCAGCGCGCCGCCGGCCTTGCCAAGCTCGCTCCGAAGATCGCCCCCGGCAACGTATTCGCAGACCAGGTAAGGCCTTCCCTGATCATCACCAAAGTCGAAAACGGTCACGATGTTTGGATGCGTGCCGATGCCTGCCATGGCGCGAGCTTCGCGCTGGAAGCGCTCGATTGACTCGCTGCCCAGTGCCGTGGTACGGAGAATCGAGAGAGCACATTGCCGATCCAGCAATTGGTCGTGGACAAGATATACAGTCTTTTGGCCTCCCCCGCCGAGCAGGCGCCGAACCAAATATCGCCCTTCCGCGAAAGCCGGTTGCGCAGTCGTGGAGCCAGCAATCGTCACCTCATCATGCGATCCACCGCTCCTCCCACCTGCAACTTCTATGCCAGACTCTGCAGGATCACGAAGCGTGCCGCTGCCGTCATCGAGGAATCCGTTTATGGCTTCTACAAGTGCCTTCCAGTCACCGACGTAAGTCTGGTGGCTCGCACCCTGAAGCTGAACCAAGCGGGCGCCGGGGATCGCTGCGTGTAGCTTTCGCCCTTCCTCAAACGGGATCAAGGGATCATCTAGACGGTGAACCACCAGTGTGGGAACGGAAATGGCGCCCAAGGACGATGTAGCATCAGAATCGTAGCCGTCTAAGAGATACTTGGAGAACGCCTCCGCTGACATCGAACGGCGGACTAGGTCCACATGTAGGTTCTCTACTTCGGGTGAGTCGCGTCGTTCTTGTGGGTCAACAAGCGTGATCATCTGTATCGCCATGTCGTAGTTTGTCAAAGCCATGTTCGCTAGCCCTTCAACAAGCGGTCGAGGGAAGACATCGGAGAGTCTGGCGCATGTACCGTACAGAACGAGCTTGTGTACCAGACTCGGATGACGGGCGACACACTCGATCGCTGCTGGCCCGACAAGACCGTCAGCGAACACGGAGATCGGCTGCTCAACGGACATCAATACGGCCTGAAGGTCCCTGACGTGAGCTTGGTGAGACATGTCCGACGCCTCGCGATCGGACAGGCCCACTCCACGCCCGTCGAAGCGAATCAATCGCCGCCCGTGCGCAAGGCTTCGATATATCGAATCCGCATTCTCGTTCAACGCTGGCAGTGAGAACGACCCAATACTTTCTGGCATTAGCAGACCAGGTCCCCGGCCCTCGACGCAGTACGCGATCCGCACGCCATCTTCCGTCGTACAGTACAAGACCTCCTGATGAGCCATCCCGACACCTACCCGTCCAGCTCCGGTAGCGGCACGGGCTCGCCGCGAGGCGTGCATACGCCGCAGTGGATGGCGTCGTCCACCACCAGCGCCTTCGCTGCGTCCTCCCGGTCGCGCAGCACCTCGAGCACGAACGGCATCACCTTCGCGTGTTCGCGGCAGGTGCCGCGTCCGCAGAAGCGGCAGGCGGCGAGGGCGGTCCGTTCACAGGTCCAGCAGTCCATTGATCAGGAAGTATACGACCTGACAATGGCCGGCTTGGGCTCGTTAGCCCCACGTTGACAGATATTACGTAAACTCATATGCTCCCACCAATTCTGTTCTGCATGGGGGTGCGGCATGGGTCCTGCCAGCTCATCCGGGCGATCGGCCCGGCTACGTTCACCTAACACTCGCCTCTTGATGGTCATCGCCGGCGTCGCGTTGCTGGCGATCGTTCCCCTGGCGCTAGCTGTAACCGGGGACTCGAGTCACGCCGCCACCTTCGCCGTCAACTCCACCGGAGACGCACCCGACGCAACCCCGGGCGACGGGATCTGCGAGACGTCGACGGCAGGCGAATGCACGCTGAGAGCTGCGATCGAAGAGTCGAACGCCCTCGCCGGCACCGACACCATCAACTTCAACATCGCCGGCGTCGGACCGCACACCATCTCACCCGCATCGGAACTACCACCCATCATCCGAGAGGTCGTCATCGACGGCTACAGCCAGCCGGGAGCCAGCGTCAACACGAATCCGATCGAGCTGGGCAGCAACGCCGTCCTGATGATCGAACTTGATGGGACGAACGCAGGCGCCCTCGCTCGTGGTCTGCGCGTGGTACAGGGCCCCACTACCGTGAAGGGCCTGGTCATCAACAGGTTCCTCGGCGGCGGGATCGCCCTTGAGCACGTTTTTACAACCATCGAGGGAAACTACATCGGCATTGACCCAACCGGCACAATCGATCTCGGCAACGGCATTTTCGGAATAGATATCCTCTACTCCGACAACACTGTCGGAGGTGTCGCCGCGAGCGCCCGTAACGTCATCTCCGGCAACGGATCCGGCATCCCGCTCGAAGGCGATGGCATCCGTCTGCGGGGGCAACGAAATCTGGTTCACGGGAACTACATCGGCACTGACGCCAGTGGCACCGCTGACCTGGGTAACTCGAACAATGGCCTGTATATCATTTCGCCGAACAACACCATCGGTGGGACGGCGCCAGGCGCCCGCAACGTTATCTCCGGCAACAACTTCGATGGCGTACACATACTCACGTCCGATGCCTATAGCAACCTGATCCAGGGGAGCTTCATCGGTACAGACAGGAGCGGCAACTCGATTCTTGGCAACTCAGGAGTTGGCATAAGTCTCCTCAGTGCTCCGGGAAACACTATCGGTGGAACTGCGTCAGGGGCCGGGAACACTATCTCTGGCAACTTGCAGCAAGGCGTGAGAATCGCAGGCCCGATTGCCGGCAACCTCATCAGCCGCAACTCGATCCACTCCAACGCCGGTCTGGGGATCGACCTCAGCGCGGACGGCGTCACGCTGAACGACGCCGGTGACGCTGACACGGGCGCGAACGAATTGCAGAACTATCCGGTGATCACATCAGCCACGTACTCCGGCTCTAACAGCACCATCCAGGGCACGTTGAACAGCACCCCGAACACGGCGTTCGCGCTGGAATTCTTCTCGAACCTGGCGTGCGATTCGTCCCTCAACGGGGAGGGGCAAACGTTCCTCGGCTCCACCAGCGTGACCACGGATGGCGGCGGCAATGCAAGCTTCTCAGCCATCGTAGATCTGCCGCCCAGCGGCCAATTGGTCATCACTTCGACCGCCACGGATCCCACCAACAACACATCGGAATTCTCCACCTGCGCCAGCGCAACTCCCGCATCTCCGGTAACGTCACCGACGCCTATTCCGGTTGGCGGCATCGTGGATTTGGTTCGCGCTGGTGACACAAGAACTAGCTCGAGTGGGATGGCGCTCTTCCATCTGCTGGTTGTGATTGCCGGTGTCACGACAGTCGCCGCGAGCGCCCTATACTTCGCTGTTCGCCGCCCGTAGCAACCCAAGTTCGCCTGGCAGAGCCAGCTGCCGCGACAGGCTAGAATAGCGGCAAGATGCTGCCAAGCCTCGAGCGACTGGAGCTGCCACGCCTCGCCGAGGGGATCGAGCGCGTTCGCCTTGCCCCCGAAGAGCTGATGATCCGCGCGCCGCAGCCACCGGGTGCCGCCGGTTACCTCCGCCTGGAGCCGGCCGATGAGCGCCTTCTCGACCTCATGGACGGCACACGGACGCCCGCCGAGATACTCGTTGAGAACCTGCGTGCCGGTGGCGGGCTGGCGATTGCCCGCCTCAACCGGCTCCTCGCGGCGTTGAAGGCGGGAGCGTTCCTAGTGCCGCCGCGCACAGATGTTTACGCAGCACTCACGCAGCGTCTTACTCCGCCTCGCAAGCGCTCGGTATTGAGTTGGCTCAAGTTCCGGCCCGGCGACCTTCTCAGCATCCACTTGGTGGCCTGGCGCGGCGCGGATGCCTTCTTCGCGCGGGCGTATAGGTTCGGCGGCTGGGTGCTCTTCCAGTCAGGGTTCATCGTGCTGGCCACGCTCGCCGCATTCGCCGGCTTCGGCCTCCTCGCGGCCGAGTTCCTGGGGGACCGATATGACCTCTTCCAGACGTTTGATTCGTACATCCTGGGACTGATCACGCTGGCCTGCATCGACGTCTTCGTCATCGCCACCCACGACGCGTGCCATGGCCTCGCCATGAAGCACGTCCGGCGGCACGTCATCCGGGCCGGCGTCATGCTGTATTACTTCTCGCCCGTTGTGTACGTCGACTCAACGGACGTCTGGATGAACCCGCGACGGCAGCGGATTATCGTCTCGTGGGCGGGGCCGTTTTCTGGCCTCATTATCGGGGGGATCGCCGGCTTCGTCGCGGCCTTCCCGCCTTCCGAATTCGTTGGTGAGGTCGCGTTCAAGCTCGCCGCCATTAGCTTCCTGACCTCCGCGTTCAACCTGATCCCACTGCTGGAGCTAGACGGCTACTACATCCTCGTCGACATGCTAAACAAGCCGATGTTGCGCATGCGATCCTTCGACGCGTTGTTCAAGGAAGTGCCTCGGCGCCTGGGCCGCGGTCTCGCGGGCCTGCGCGAGTTATCGCCGGAGCAGCGCTTCCTGGCCGCGTTCGGGGCGGCTTCGCTTGCCTTCTCGGCGGTGATCGCCGCATCCGGCGTCGCCTTGATGGGGCGCCGGATCGTTCGCATGGCCGATGCCCTCTGGGCCGACGACATCTACTCGAAGGTGCTGGTCGTTGCGCTCATAGGGGTGATCGCCATGCCGCTCGTGATCGCGTTTCTCTCGGCCGGCCGCGCTGTCGCCCAACGGCCTGTTGCGTTCGTTGCCGCCGAGGTCCGCGCACGCCTGCCGGGTTCGCTTTCCGGCGCCCTCCGTAAGACCAGCCTCTTCGCCGGGCTCTCGGCCGCGGACCTCGCGCTGCTGGGCGAACACTGCACCCAGCGCCGTGTCGCGGCGGGTTCGACGATCGTGCGGCAGGGTGAGCCGGGCGACGAGTTCTTCATCATCGTCTCAGGTGCCGCCTCCGTGCACGTCGAGGGGCGCGGCGCGGTGCGCGAGATGGGTGCCGACGAGTTCTTCGGCGAGCTCGCCCTCCTCGAACGTGCCGCCCGCACTGCCACCGTCCTCGCCGAGACGCCGATGCTGCTCGTCGTGCTTGACGCTGGTCACTTCCGCCGCTGGACCGCTGAGCGACCCGACGTCCGAGACCGCATCGCCGCGCGTATCCGCGAACGCGATGAGCTTGCGAGGTTGCCGCTGTTCGAAGGCGTTCCCCGGGGCGATCTCGACGCGCTGCTGGGTGACCTGGAGAGCGTGCGTTTCAGTCCCGGCCAGGTGCTGATGGCTGAGGGCGAGGCGGGCGACGCGTTGTACGTTGTAGCCGAAGGAACTCTAGAAGTAACGCAGGCCGGGAACAGCGTCCGAGAGTTAGGCCCGGGCGACTACGCCGGCGAGGTGGCCTTGCTCACCGGCAGGCCGAGGACCGCCACCGTCACCGCGACGACCGAGGTCCGCGCATATCGCGTGTCCCGCGAAGGGTTTGAGCGGATGCTCCAGACCGCCGGTAAGGGCACCATCCTTTCCGGGATGGAGCGCTATCCAGACCTGGCAGGGCAGAACTAACCGATCTTTGGCTCGGTCCCGAAATCGTCAGGAAGCACCTTGCGAGCGCCGTGAAGAACGGTCAGGATCCGCACTTCGTCAGGTGCCGTCGTGTACATGACTCTGAAAGGTGGCGAGATCAGTTCCTTGACGTCGCTATGAGGGTCCTCGGGCAACGGACGGCCCATCCCCGGGAAACTGGCGAGTCGGAAGACGCTATCGCGGATTCGCTCTACGGTCAGGCTCGCTGCGGCCAGCGAATCCCGTGCAATGAAACGGTGAATGTCTTGAAGGTCAGATACTGCCTGCGCCGACCAGGTTATCCGCGCCACTGCTTGATGCGCTCGGTAAGTTCCTCTTCTGAGACGACGCGTCCTGCGTCAAAGTCGGCCTTACCCTTCTCGATCTTGTACAACACGTACAGCCGGTCCATCGCGTCCTGTATGGTCGCGTCTGCCGGAAGGTCATCGAGCGCCTTCATAAATTCTGTCTTGGAGACCATCGCTCGTCCTCCTCGCCTGTATTTTACCCGATCGACCACATGCTCCAGACAGTCGGAAAGCGCGCCATCCTTTCCGGGATGGAACGCTATCCAGATCTGGCCGGTGGGCGCTAACCGTGGCAGCGAACTAGTGGAACCTTTTGCGCTTCACCAGGCGCTCATCCACACCCATGCTGATCAGCGCTGAATCGTCGCCGGAGCGAAGAGCGGTCTGTTCAGCGTCCGTGAGTTCGTAGCGGCCGATGACCGCGTCGCGATTGCTGGTCCACTCGCTCGGGTTCTTCGTGATGTCCTCGAGTAGCTTCGTGATCTGTTCCTTGCTCATTGTGTGTCTCCTTTTCGTCTTGGTCTCTGGGTTGGCTAGTGGTTTACTTGCACTTCGCGGCCTTGGTGATCCGCTCGTCGAGGTTGGTTCATCTGTTCCTGTGTTCTCGTGTTCACCTCCTTTCGCTCCGTTCTTGATGTCAATCTACGACCCAGCGTGGGGCCCTTCACGAACCAGGCGCTGACAATCCGCTGACAGCGTCGGAGCGCTCTCGGCGGCTCGCGTTCCGGGCCGCCAGAATCGCCGTTAGCGCGCCGAAGACCGCGAACGCCAGGCCAGTCAGAACAACGTCCGGGCCGCCATGACCGCCCCCGGCCTCGCCGCCTGTCCTCGGGAAGTCGCCGGGCGAAGGCTGAGGCGTTGGTGAGGGGGTGGCTGCCGGCGTCTGGATTGTGTACGAAGCGCTGAACTCGGAGTATGAACCGCCGTCCTCGGACCAGACTGCGCCATCGACTGTATAGACGCCGGGCGGCAGCGGCCTCGCAACGGCGCAGGTGTTATTGAGCCCAAACTCGGTGCACGCGTCGAGCATCCAGCCGCTCATTACGTCGACCCGCCCGTCAGGGGCAAGGGTGCTCTCCGTGACGCCGTCACATGGGAGCGGAGGGTTGGGAACGAAGTGAAGCCCGTCCGGCATTCTGAAGCGTAGATAGCACCCCGGTTGCGGCAGCGTGTAGGCGATGCTGCTGCTGTTGAAGAGCGTCAGGAACAGCGGTTGTAGGCCCGTCGGTGGGTCTGAGACGATGACGCCGAATGCCGCCGTGATGTCGTCCGTGAACGTTGGCCCGGTGATTGACACTGTCTTGGAGAACTCGGCCCGTTTCGTCCCGTCGGCCGAGAGCAGCGAGCCGGAGATTGTATAGTCGCCGCTGGACAGCGGTCGTATATCCATGCAGAAGAATCCGGTTAGCGTGCATTCGTCCAGCTTCCAACCGTTGAATACCGTCACCGTCTCGCCCGGGGCGATCTCGGCCTGCTCCGGCAGGTCGCAGTGCACTGCTGAGGGAATCTGGAACATGCGCTGCGAGGCGTCCCGATAGATGAGCCCGCACTGCGGCTGGTACTTCTGGTACAGGTACGCCACGTCACCGTCATTGCGCATCGTGAACTCGGCGGCGTCGCCGTTCACGAAGGCGTCGTCGCCCAACAGCACGATGTCGTCCGTTACCTCGGGATCAGAAGCCCGCGCCTCGCCGCCCGTCGCCAGGAACGAGACGGCAACGACGAGCGCAGCCACCACCGCGGCCAGGGCGAATGCTCGATTCATATTGAGTGCTCTCATTGTTGCCTCCTCGCCCCAATGCCGGAGCCTGTTATTTCCACCTCATCGCTTTGCTCAGCCGCTCGTCCACGCCCATCGCCTGCAGTGCAGCGTCGTCGCCTGTGCGGAGCGCCGTCTGCTCGCCTTCCGTCAGGTCGTAGCGGCCGATGACCGCCTCGGGGTTGCTCTGCCAGGTGCTCGGGTACTTCTCGATGTCCTGCAGCAGCTTCGTGATCTGTTCGATGCTCATGTTTTTGTTCCTCCTTCTCTTTTCGGCTCATTTTCTGGTCTGGTCATGACCCGATCTCATTGAGGATGCCGCAGTCCTCGGGCTGTACTAAGGCGGCGGTTGTTTGATCGTCAAGATTGCGGTACGCGGCTATGACGGAGCCGTCGGCCTCGTCCTGCACCTGCAGCCAGGCCCCATTCGCCGCGTCAAGCTCCCCGAAGGACTGCGCCCGCGCCGCCGCGTCGACGAGATCCTGCCAACCGGCCGCCACGTCTGACATAGTGCTCTCAAACACCTCCTGGAACGCAGCAGCCGCGCCTGGCGCCTGAAGCGCGCTGACCGCCTCGGCCGTGGTGGTCAGACTTGCGGCTCGTGGCGCCAGAATGTCGGCGGCGCGTTGCTTTCGTTCCTCGAGCGTGAGAGTCTCAGGGTTCTTCGGCCCGGCCACGTCGAGAGTGTCTGCGGCCACCGCCGAGAGCGCGCAAAGGTCCTCCGACCATTCGGTCAGCGTGAGCGTTCGCAGTGGGCTGGCGACGGGCGCATCGTCGTCGCTCCCGCACGCCAGCGCCAGGGACGCCAGCAGGCCAAGGGCCGCCATCCAGACGGCAGGGCCAAAACCACGCCGGAACGCTCGAATTACGGTTCTATTTCGCACTGTGATCGTCTGTCTCCTTCGCGGCATTTCGTTTGGTAATTTTGTGTTGTCAGGCAGGAAGAACGTCGCGCTGGAACGCGCTCGGATCCTTCTCGATGTCCTGGAGCAGCTTGGTGATTTGTTCGATGCTCATGTCGTTGTCTCCTTTCGTTGTAGTGGTCCGCTACATGCGGATCTTCACCCCCTTGGTCAACCGCTCGTCCACGCCCATCGCCTGCAGGGCCGCGTCGTCGCCGGAGCGGAGCGCGGTCTGCTCGCCATCCGTCAGGTCGTAGCCGGCGATGAACGCATCGCGGTCCTTCTGGAAGGCGCTCGGGTCCTTCTCGATGTCCTGCAGCAGCTTCGTGATCTGTTCGATGCTCATGTTGATCTCCCTTCGTGTCGTGTGTGGTGGCTACGGACGGACTTTGGCGACCTTGCTCAGGCGCTCGTCGACACCCATCGCCTGCAGGGCCGCGTCGTCGCCTGTGCGGAGCGCCGCTCGCTCGTCGTCCGTCAGGTCGTAGTTGCTCATCACGGCGGCCTGGTCGCGCTGCCAGGCGCTCGGGTCCTTCTCGATGTCTTGGAGCAGTTTCGTGATCTGTTCGATGCTCATGTCGGTTTTCCTTTCGTGTCCTGGTTTGGCTAGCGAAACTTAATGGCTTTGGTCAGCCGCTCGTCCACGCCCATCGCCTGCAGCGCAGCGTCGTCGCCGGTATGCAGCGCTGCCTGCTCGCCGTCCGTCAGGTCGTAGCCGGCGATGAACGCGTCGCGGTCCTTCTGGAACGCGCTCGGGTCCTTCTCGATGTCCTGCAGCAGCTTCGTGATCTGTTCGATGCTCATTTGGTTTGTTCCTTTCCGTTGTGGTCTCTGGGTTGGTAGGTGGTTTATTTGCACCTGGCGGCCTTGCTGATCCGCTCGTCGACGTTGAGGGTGCCTGTCAGGCTCTCCTGCTGGCCCTTCGCCATCTCCTGGAGCAGTGCGTTGATCTGTTCCTGTGTCATCGTGTTCACCTCCTTTGCTTCTGGTCTGATGTCAATCTAGGCCAGCTCAGGCACGGCATCACGAACCAGGCGCTGACAATTCGCTGACAGACGAAAAGTCCGGCCTCGGCCGGGTATTGGATGGTTGTTGCGGAGTAGGGCTGTGGCAGCGCCCCGGTGGTCACGGCCCGCCGGCCTCCCACGCCACGGCGTGAACCCGGAAGCGCTCGTCGAACCCCTTGAGGGCGATCTCCCGCGGTTCGGAGGTGGCGGCGCCGTCCAGCTCATCGCGCACGGCGTCCGTCACCAGGATCTCGCCACCCCTCGCCGACGCCGACACCCGCGTCGCGATGATCACGTTGCGCCCATAGAAGTCATCGCCCTCGCGCACAACCTCGCCCGCGTGCAACCCCATCCTCACGAGCAGCAGCCGGTCGCCGTGTTGAACGTTGTGCTCCGCAAAGCGCCGCTGCATCTCGCACGCCGCCTGCACGCCCTGCCGCGCGTCCCGGAAGACGATCATGAACCCATCCCCCTGCGCCTTCACCTCGTATCCGCCGTAACCAGCCGCCACCCGTCGCACGATCGAATGGTGCACCTCCAGCAGCGCCATCCACGCCTCATCCCCCAGCCGGTCCGTGAGCGGCGTCGAATCCTGTATGTCCGTGAAGAGGAATGTCAACTTGCCTGCGGCGGGTAAGTTCGGAGCCTGCGCCACCCGGCCCGGCATCGTCGCGAACGCTGGCGACAGAATCGCTTCATCAGCGTCGCCCATCGCCAGCCGCGCTTCTTCGACCATCTGCGAGATGCCCGTAAGAAACCTTACTCCCGCTTCGCGATCGACGTGTGCGAGCAGCTCTTCGGCGCGGTCTCGGTCCCCGCGCTCACGCCGGGTGAGGAGACTGCGGGCGTGCCACACCGCTTGCTGCAGCCCGCCCTCGCTCACGTCGAGAAAGAACATCGAATGGTCGCCCACCTTGATCTCGTCGCCGGACGCCAGCAACTGTCGCGCCTTCACCGGCCGGCCGTTCAGGTACGTCCCGTTGGTCGAGTCCAGATCGCGGACGCGGTATCCGTCCCCCACCGGCTCCACCGAGGCGTGAAGCCGCGACACTCTCCCGTCATCGATTCGGACGTCGGCGTCATCGCCGCGACCGAGGGTGAGTGCATCATTGGCCAGCGCGCGCACGATCGCGCCCGGCAGGACCATTACGAAACGATCGCTCATGGTGTTGCGATTCTGCGCTGGCAGCGGCAAGGCGTCAATAGCACGCGTCTGTCAGCGCTTCGTCAGCACCCCGGTAGGTGCAAATATCCGCCCATGAGTGTAGATTTAGGCCAATTCAGGAAGGAAACACCCGCCTATGTCGGATTCTGCCACGCCCCAGGTCATATCGCACTACCAGGTCGACTCACTCCTTGGCGTGGGCGCCATGGGTTCGGTGTACCTCGGCGTCGACCGCCGCGACGGCACCCTCGTTGCGATCAAGCTCATCGCCCAATTCCTCGCCAGCGACCAGGAGTTCCGCAAGCGCTTCGAGCGCGAGGCCCACGTGGCGGCTCTCCTCCGCTCTCCATATACAGTGCGCGTCCTCGACTACGGCGTCGAAGAAGGCCGCGTCTTCATGGCGATGGAGTACGTGGATGGCCCGACCGTGCGCGAGATACTCGAGTCCGGTCCGCTGGAGCCAGCGCGGGCGACCCGCATCACCCTCCAGGTAGCGAGAGCGCTCGAGGAGGCGGAAGCGCGTGGGATCGTCCACCGCGACGTCAAGCCCGACAACATACTGCTGGGGCCCGAGGACACCGCCAAGCTCGCCGACTTTGGCGTCGCCCGCCAGGACACGTCGATGCTGACGCAGACCGGCGGCTTCTACGGCACCGCCTCCTACGCCGCGCCCGAGCAGTTCGGCGGCAAGGCAGACAACCGCTCCGACATCTACGCGCTCGGCGCCAGCCTGTACCATATGCTGCTCGGCCGCTCGCCCGTCCAGGGAGACCTCGAGCAGGCCCGCCGCCGGATCCTTGCCGGCGACATCGCCTTCGCCGACCTCTCGCCGTGGCCGCCGCTGCGATCCATCGTCGAGCGGGCCATGCAAACGGACCCCGTGGAGCGGTATCAGTCGGCACGGCAGATGGCAGGCGCGCTGGAGGGTGCCTTTGCTGAACTTGGCAGGGCGGCACCCACTTCAGTGGCCACTGTTGTCGGAGCCACGGGAACCGAAGGCGACTGGCGCACCGAAGAGGAGACGCTTCGCCTTGCGCTGAAGGGACCGACGACCAGCTTGCCCTTCGGCAAGCGCTACGCGTCGCTTAAGTACGAGCTCGCCGTCACTAACCAGGGCCAAGAACAAGCGAGGGTACAACTGCGCGCCGCCGACCGGGCGAACGCCTGCCGCTTTTCGCTGCCGGATTCGGTCTCTGTGCCGCCCGGCGCGACAAGCCACGTCTCCTTCAGTGTGCGCCCCCGCAAGAGACGTCTGCGCGGCCCCAACCTGACGCGCATCTTCACGATCGCCGGTAGCAGTGGCGGCGGTGGTGGTGACGATGGCGACGGCGGCGGTGGCGGGGGTGGCCGTAGCGGTGGCCCGCCTGCGACAACATCCGGCCGCTTTGACGACGCCTCGTACGGCTGGCTGCCACTTGGCATGAGTAGCTTGGCGCTCGTGATCGCGGTCGCGGCGCTGTTGGTGGCGACACTTGCGAGCGGCACGTCGTCCTCCAGTGGGTCGACGAACCTCAGAATTGGGCTCCTAGTGCCGTTCTCGGGCCTGAGGTACGAAGGGGGGCCATCGTGGGAGGGGACGGGCTCGGCTTACTTGAACGCGGCGCGGATCGCGGTCTCTGAGATCAACGCCGACGGCGGGGTCCTGGGTCAGCCGGTCGTTCTCGTGCATGGCGACGCCGGGCCGGATTCGAACGTGGGTATTGAAGAAGCCCGACGGCTGATTGAACAAGAACGTGTTCAAGCGATCATTGGTGACGTGCGCGCGGCTAGCGCCCTGGATATCGCCAACAAAGTGGCCAATCCCAACGGAGTCGTGCAGATAACGCCGACCTTCATTACGGACGAAGAGCAATTGGACCTGCAGGCGCAGCCTCTAGAGACCGACCCACTATTCCTGTTCAAGACAGAGGTCAAGCCGGAAGCCGAGGGCGTGGCGCTGGCACAGCTGGTCAAGGAGGGCAACTACGGCATTGTCTGTTCCGTATTTGCCGACAACGAGGACGCCGTGAAGACAAACGAGAGGCTGAAGGAATCAGCCTCCGGGGTGCAGATCATTGAGGTTCATCACTCTTCAGAGGTTCAGGGATCGACACCTGAGGAGATGGCGGCCTTCTTCGATCAAACGGCCGTCGCCGAGATCGAGCAGTGCGCGGGGGCGGACGCGATTGTGCTAAGCGTATACCCGGATGTGTCACCTCTTCCGGGTCAGGTCCTCGTAACGTCCTATCTGTTGAAGGCGGCGCTGGAGAGGGGGCTCGGCCCGATTTTCGTCTGGTCGTATCTAGCGTCAGAGGTGAGCCTCGGGCCCGAGGAGTCAGGCTATGTCTTCGATGAGATTGGCTGGGACCGTGTGGCTAGTGTCAAAGGCACACGGACCGGGCAAGCAGAGGAGAGTCAGGGCGATAAGTTCGACGAAACATACTGGGTGCAGTTTGGTGAACCGCCCACGGAACTGACAGATCCCGCGCGTTTCCCGGCGGACCTGCGTAGCGTATACGACGCCGTGTATCTCCTTGCGCTGGCTGCTGAGAAGGCAGAATCGACCGAGCCCGACGCCATACGGAATGCCCTGCCAGAGGTCGCGAACGCTCCAGGAACAGTCGTCAGGCCTGGGCCGATCGGTCGGGATTCGTCGCAAGGTGGCGGGTTCAAGAAAGCCGTTGAGCTGATTGGCGGAGGCGAGGATATAGACTACGAAGGCGCAGCTGGTCCGATCGAGTTCAACGCGGACAGAGACAACGTGCGCGGTGCGATCGACATCTGGAGCGTCGATGCATCGGCTCAACAACTTGTCACGGACCGCGTGGCCATCGTCGATCTTGCCACTGGGGAGGCCGACGTCACGGATATCGCGCAGCTTCGCGAATATTTTGAGGCACTGGAGACACTCGACAGGGGCGTTAACGGCCGTATCACGTCGCTCTCGGAAACCTACACTGGAGCTTTCACGGGTGGCGACGTGGAGCAGACGAATGCCCTGTACGAGGAGTACGTCTCGATTTTCCAGGAGTTCCTGGACCGCGCCCCCGGTCTGGGCCCGCCCGCCGCTGTCAAACAGCTAGCCGATGACACGATGGCTGCGAACGAAAGACTGAATGCGCTCAATCGCGATCGGCTCGCCAGGCTGAAAGACGCATCCACACCTGCGGAATTGGATGCCATCTTGGGGCCGGATCCCGAGTACAACCAGGCCGTCGAAGGGACAGTAGCCAAGTGCCACGACCTCGAAAGATTCGCGGCGGCCTACGGTATCGAGTTTGAAGAGGCGCTTGCCATAACGGTCCTGACGATGGCGAGATCATCGTCGAGGAATGATGCCTGACTCCTCCGCGCCACACATCATCTCTCACTACCAGGTGGACTCGCTGCTGGGCGTCGGCGCTATGGGCTCCGTCTACCTCGGCGTGGACCGCAGAGACGGCACCCTCGTCGCCATCAAACTCATCGCCCAGTTCCTCGCTAACGACTCCGAGTTCCGCAAGCGCTTCGAGCGCGAGGCCCACGTCGCCGCGCTGCTGCGCTCCCCCTACGCCGTCCGCGTTCTGGATTACGGAGTCGAGGCTGGTCAGGTGTTCATGGCCATGGAGTACGTCGACGGCCCCACCGTCCGCGAGCTGCTGGAGTCCGGCCCACTCGAACCAGCGCGCGGAGCACGCATCGCCCTGCAAGTGGCCCGAGCCCTCGAGGAAGCGGAAGCTCGTGGCATCGTCCACCGAGACGTCAAGCCGGACAACATCATCCTCGGCCCCGAGGACACGGCCAAACTTGCCGACTTCGGAGTCGCCCGACAGGACACCTCAATGCTCACGCAGACCGGCGGCTTCTATGGCACCGCCTCTTATGCCGCGCCGGAGCTGTTCGAAGGCAAGGCCGACAACCGCTCCGACATCTACGCGCTCGGGGCAAGCCTCTACAACATGCTCTTGGATCGCGCGCCGGTGAGTGGCGACTTAGAGCAGGCCCGCAGGCGGATCATGGCTGGAGACATCGCCTTCGCCGACCTCGCCGCCTGGCCGTCGCTGCGCGCGGTCGTCGAGCAGGCCATGGCGACTGATCCCGCCAACCGCTACCAGTCGGCACGCCAGATGGCTGGTGCGCTCGAATCGGCTTTGGTCGCGCTAGGCGGCGCGTCGCCGTCGGCCGCAGCGACCGTGGCTGGCACGCCGGGCACCGAAACCGACTGGCGCTCACAGGAAGAAACTCTCCGACTCGCGCTCAAGGGTCCGACGACGAGCCTGCCCTTCGGCAAGCGTTACGCCGCCCTCAAGTACGAGCTCGCCATCACCAACCAGGGCCACGACGCCACGAAGGTCCGCCTGCGCGCCGCCGACCGCGCCAACGCCTGCCGCTTCTCGCTACCGGAGTCGGTCTCCGTCCCAGCAGGCGCCACGAGCCATGTGTCGTTTAGTGTCAAGCCACGCAGGCGCCGCCTGCGAGGCCCCAACTTAACGCGCATCTTCACGGTGGCCGGCTCCGGCGGCGGTCCCACCGGCGGAGACGGTGGTGGTGGTGGTGGCGGAGACGATGGCGGCTCACCGGTAGCCGTGTCCGGTCGCTTCGAGGACGCGTCCTACGGCTGGCTGCCGCTGGGGATGAGCGGTCTGGCGCTCGTCATCGCCATCGCGGCACTTCTTGTGGCGACGGTTAGTACCGGGGCTTCATCCACGGAGCGGGATCCAGCTCTCAGGATCGGGGTGATAATGCCGACTTCTGGCGTCTTCGGGGATTACGGGAACGCGTATCTCAATTCCGCGCGCATCGCCGTGTCGGAGATAAACGACAGCGGCGGCGTCCTCGGCCGACCGGTCGAACTGATCGCAGCGGACTCTGCAGGCGACCCCGATACCGCCGCCAGCGCAGCGAGGCGTCTGATCGAGGAAGAAAAAGTTGACGCCATTATCACGGAAGATTGGGACCTCGTTTCGTTCGAAGTAGCCGAACAGGTATCGAACCCGATGCAAATCGTTCAGATCTCGATTGGACAAGGGTTCCGCCTGAGAAGCGCCCAGCCGGATTTCATGTTCAGGCCAGTAGGCAACATGACGCCAGCGACAGCGCTCTCGATGGCGGAGCTTGTGAAGTCCCAAGGTTATTCCAAGGTCTGTAGCCCCTACATCGCGTCCGGCGACACAGACGATACCTTTCATAGCGTTCACACGCGATTTCGTGCAGCAGTACCTGATCTTAATGTGATGAGCGTGCCCTACGACTCTTACCTCAACGCCGTTGTTGGTAGCGTCAGCACTGAATGTCCGGGCGCAGACGCCACTACGATCTTAGTCTGGGCCGGCGGGCCCACTCGCGGTCCAGCGCCAGCGCAGCTCCTTCAGGAAGCAGCCAATGCCGGCGGGGGAAGGTTGCTCTTGGTGCCGGATTTGAAGCGGAAAGACTTAATGGAGGAAGCCGGATGGGAGTTGATGAACGGAAGTCTCGGTGCGTCGACGAACGTTCCGGACGCGACAATGCGTGCCCGTTTCCTAGAGGCCTACACGCAGCTCTTCGGTGGTTTGCCCCAGAATGATTACGCTTGCTGCGATTATTTTAGCGTGCCATACGACGCGGTGTACTTACTGTCGCTATCGGCAGAAGCCGCGGGCTCGACAGACTCATCGGACATAAAGATCCACTTGAGTGAAGTTGCCAATGAACCCGGGCTGGAAATCACGCCCGGAAAGAACGCTTTCTCTACGGCAAGAGAGGCACTACTGAACGGCGATCAGATCAACTATGAGGGTGCATCAGGCCCCATCGAGCTGGACGAGAATGGCGACAACACCCGAACATCTGTCGAGTTCTGGAGGGTGGACTCAGCTACTCAGAGTTTCGTTGTGGAGCGTCGTTTCATCCTGAACACGCTGGACGGCACGGTCGAAGAGACCCCCTAACGTCGCGGGTGGTGAGCTCGGCGACGATGAACTCTAGGTGGAGATCGTTGCGAGCCTGCCTGATGAGCGCTAGGATACGTAGACCGAACGAGAGTGGGATTTACCACTGGCCGGAACGGGCCCCCATTCGCGTGAACTATCACGGGACTACAGCTATGACGGCTCGACTTCTGCTCCTCTCCAGCGACGGGTGGCGCCAAGAATACCGGATCACCGGCGTAGAAACCATCATCGGCCGTGCTGAAGACTGTGAGATCGTCCTCGACTACGCCTCAGTTTCGCGCCAACACGCGCGCGTCGAGCGTGACGAGGCCGACAACTATACCCTGGTTGACTGCGGCAGCACCAACGGCACTTTTCTGAACGGCCGACGCCTCGCGGCATCTCATCGCCTCAACAACGGCGACCAATTCACAATCGGAAACGTTAACGTCCGCTTCGTCGACGGCACTGGCGCAAACGCCGTTTCAACAGTGCGCGGTGGCCCGAAGAAATCGCAGCCGATCTGGTGCGACCCCGAGTCGTGGACCGTCTGGCTGAACGAGAAGCCGGTCGAGTTCAAGCTCTCCGCCCAGGAGTTTCAAATACTCGACCTGTTGACTGGCCGCTACGGGCAGGTCTGTGGTCGCGATCAGCTCGGGGACGCCATCTGGGGCCGCGGCAACTACGACATCAACATGCTCCACCGCCTCGTCCACCGCCTCAAGGAGAAGCTGGGTGACGAGTACGCACCGTGGGTCGTGAGCGTCCCTGGCGTGGGTTACAAGATCGAGCAGCCAACAGCGCCCGTCTAGATGGACTGACCAACCGGCATGGTGACTACGCTGCTTCCTGGGGGTCGGGTTTGTCGTGGAGAACTCGCGGATGGTGGTGCTGAAGTAGGCTGTCGTGAGTGCACGAGATCCGGGCGATGGAGTGGAACTTGAAACGGCTGCGGTCCACGCACGACGTGCCAGTCGTTCCTCGACAATTTAGGCGCACTACGATGCAGGCTGCTAGCTTCACCGTACCTGATTGCCGCCCAAGCTGCTTGAGTGTCGAAATGGCGCCCCCGGAAGGATTCGAACCCTCAACCCGCTGCTTAGAAGGCAGCTGCTCTATCCCTTGAGCTACGGGGGCGCGGAACGCTCGGTGCGCACATCAATCGTAACGGTTTTCAGCGCGATTCGTAGCCGAGGGCTGCCTTCCCTGAGTCTGGGGTTCCCACAGGGACCGCAGGCTGCCAGCCGCGCAGCAGCCAAACATCACCAAAGAAATGCTTCCCCGCGTAGACGTAATGCTGCTTCAAAAACGACGTGACCGTCCGGCCATGGTAAGTGAATGGCCCGTCTCGTTCGTAAGCCGCGCTATCGAATATGAGCACAGGCTTATCGGCCTGCATCTGGCTCACCGCCTCTCGCGCATAAGCTTCGTTGATAGCAAAGGGATGTTTAAAGGTAAACTGTGTCGGTGACTCGCGGTCCGCATAAAAATAGACACTGGGCATGAATCCGAACTCGTATATCTTTTCCCCTGGCCGCGTAAGCTGTGCGATCCAGGCGCCTGCATCTCGGGCCTGCACCTCCCACTCAGACATCGGATTGCCGTCGTACTTTTGCATGTGGCGGGCGTTCGCGCTCGTCTGCAAATAGACCCGGCCGTTCGTAATCACCGGCCAGACGGATAGAGCAACCAGCAGCACTACGCCGGCCGAGACCCAGATGGGTTGCGATCCGGGCCGAGGGAACGACGCCCAGTTGGACTTCAGCCACTGCAAAAAGGGGACCGTGAGCAGCGCCATCCCAGGCAACACTGTCACGAAGTAGTGCGGGTAGAAGCGGCCCGCGGCAAGAACGCCGCCGGCAGCGGCCGCCGTCCAGGCCAGCAACAGTGCACGGTTGCGGTCAGGCTTCCGAATCACGAGAATCGCGCCCGCGGCAGCCATGAACGACAAGGGGCCCGCGGTTTTGATGAGCTGACGCGGAACGGATTGCGCAAGCGTTGACAACTTCTCCTGCCACGTCAGTTGGCCGGCGTACTCCCCGGCGTAGACAACGGTGCCACGATACAAGTCGTCAAGCGTACCGGTCACAGCGAATGGGAGAAGGACGGCTACAGAGGCTGTGAGGCCACCTAACGTCATCAGACCCGCGGCGCGCCAGAATGGAGCGCTGCCACGCAGACCACGGGCATAAACGAGTGGCAGCACGAGGAACCCAGCGAACAAGAGTGGGAAGAAGACGGCAGTCTGCTTCGTCAGAAGAGCCATGGCGCTCGCACCGCCGGCAAGGAGGTACCAGTACCACTTCTCTTGCCGCTGGCCGAGCGTGAATGACACCAGCGCCAGCATGAGGACGGGGATCAGAAAATACTCCGTGTTGGCGTTCGATTCAAACTTTGCGATTCCAGTGGAGATCCCGAAAATGAATGCGGCGACCAGCCCCCAGTGGTGGGAGAACAACATCCGGCCTTGCATATATACAAGCACCGAGCACCCCGCGAGCAGAAGCGATGCAAGCAGACGCGGCGCCCACACCGTTTCGCCAAAGACCTGAAAGCTTGCGAAGTACCAGTAGAAGACCATCGGCGGTTTGTTGTCGAAGCCGTATTCGTAGGGCATGGCGCCATGGTCCATAGCCTGCGCGACAGATGCGTAGAAGGCCTCATCGCGCATAAAGGGCGTCGACAGGAACGGCAAAAACGTCAGGATGGGCATGCAAAAGACGGCGATCGTCAGGAGTATGCGCAGCGCGCGAGTAGCCGAAACGCCACGGACTGTGAGATGCGGCAACGCCGGACGCGACAGCGGTATGCCAACGCTGACGGCAGTCCTCGAAACGACCGCACCCAGCAGGTCCTGCGGGGCGCGCACGGCAAAGAGCGTATTCTTCTCGCTGGCTGATGGTGCCG
The DNA here is from genome assembly GCA_035512435.1 of Dehalococcoidia bacterium. GTDB lineage: Bacteria > Chloroflexota > Dehalococcoidia > SM23-28-2 > RBG-16-64-32 > CF-162. The sequence continues at coordinate 12,296 of DATKDX010000060.1, read as the reverse complement.
GAAGGGGCTCGATCCCAGACCTCCTCTGGATGAGCCGCCGACGATGAATAAGCGCGCCAGGCGGCAGGGTGGAACCGCCTTCCCCTGCGCCGACGAGGTTAGCTGAAGGGTTGGGGCCGGAAAGTAGCCCCTCCGTGCGTATTCATCACGGATTCACCCCCTGGGATGTTGGGTCCCCCGCTCCGCGTTCCGCGGATTAGGCGCGCTATTCGATTGGGCAGAATTGTAGCCCAGTTTCAGTCTACGTTCGATAACAACCCATTCCAATGCATTACGGCGGCGGCACGCCCGCGCCAACCGGAACGCACAGGAGTTGTGCACCACCCGTCGCCAGGAGGCTCCCACCTTCTCCCCAGATACGCCCGGCAGTATTCATCAGTCCGCTGCCGGCAGTAGGGGCATCGTAGTCGACCAACAGGAACTCCGAGTCGAACCCGGGCGCGTGGAACCAGCACGTAACGTCCAGGTTCGGTGCCTGAATGCCTGAGTCAGGATGAGGCTGGCTGGCAGCTGGCCACGCCAGAATGTCCATCAGCAGCAACATCCGCCCCGCGTCGACAAATGGGTCATCGAAAGTCGATTGCGGGATGAAGCGGTACCACTCCCGCCAGCCGGGTCCACGGCCAGGCCAGGGCAGTCCCTGGTGCTCCCGTTCGAGGCCGTCAAGAGCCCGCTGCTCATCCGAGATGCGGTGCTCCACGTTGTACCAGAAAGGGTAGCGCGGCCCTTTGTCCTCAATATGCGGCGGGATAATCTCCGGCCACGTCTTCAGGCCGCCCGGCTTAGGCATATCAGGCATCCTGGCCACGTTATGCTCCAGCCCCTCGCCCTCCGCAGCCGTCCGCAGCATCCCCTGCAGAATGGGGCGGCCGTCTTGCGCGATCAGGACACTTATCGACTCGGACCGCCGCCCGGCATGCACAACCGTGACGTCAAGATCCACATCCCGAAACTCAGCAATCCGCAAAAAGTGCGCGCTGAATGACGCCGGCCGCCTTATCTGTGCTTCCATGCCCGCGGCCCGCATCGCGATCGCCGCGACATATCCTCCAGCGGGTCCCCAGACGCGCCACTCCTCGGAAAGCGTTGCTCTGTAACGGCCGGACTCGCCTTTGACCCGGGTGTCGACATCAAAGTTTCCCATAAGCGAGCAGTCTAGCAGGTGAAATTGGGCGCTGCGACTACGTGGTGTCAGTGGCCGTTAGAATTGGGCCGTGCGCACCTTGTGCACGTTTGGGCTAACGCGTTCCACACTGAGGACAGACAGCCCGGCGGCCTCGCCTGATGTCGTCGCGTATTTCTGCACCAGCCGACCCACCGGTTGCGAAGCAATCACCCCGAGCAGCGATGCCACGATCGCACGGGGGAGCCCGTCGCGCCGGTCGCTTGTGGTGATCGCGAGGAAAGAGCCGGCGCCCGCAAGAATTCCCGCCATCGCTATGTTCGTGCCGCAGAGTGGAGATATCGCGAGGTGCGCTTCGCCGCCCTTCAGGCGGGATAGTGCTTCGTCGACGTACCCTTTCAGGCGATCCGTTTCTATCCGCGCATAGACCCAGAACCCGCTGTGATCGCTCCGTCCGACCACGCGCATCGGCCCCTGGTTCGCCAGCATCAATGTGATCGTGGCGTGCTCCAAACCGTGGTTGCGGCGCACCTTGTCGATGAAGCGCTTTAGCATCGTGCTTCCAATTCTACCCGCCTTCTGCTGGTTCGGGGACGTGCCAGCCTAGAACAGAATCGACACGCGCGTTGTCCGGGCCTTCGATGACGGTGGCGCGGAATCCGTTGGCCGACATCACCTCAAGCTTCACATCGTGCCGGTTGGTCAGCTTACCCTCACTGTGCGAGAGAGCAAGCCAGGCGCCGTCCGGCGACCAGGAGCGCGGCTCATCGAAACCGCTGCCGCGGGTCGGCAGCAACTCAAAGTTGCTGCCGTCGGGCGCCACGAGGAGCAGCCCCGAAGGGCGGTCGTCCGTCGGCAGAACCCCCACGGTCAGGCGGTTGTCGCCCGGCCGCCAGATGGGCGTCAAATGATGTCCTTCCGGCAGGCCTTCAAAGCTCAGCGCCTGTACCGATGCCTCGACGATGTTAGCAACGTACGTTCGGCTCACGATCGTCTCTCCGCCCGTGCCAAACTCCTGAACGACGTAGCAGAGCATCTGGCCATCGTCGCTGAGGTCGTAGTCGAACGCCGTTTGCTCGCTCATTTCCACGACGAGGCGCGCGATCGCTGTAGGCGTCGGCTGCGGTGTCACTGTTTGCGAGGGTGTCGGGCTCGCATTGTTGAAGGCGTCGGCCGCGGCCACGGAATCGAGGTACAACTGCCAGCCTGCGTTGATTGCGTCCGTCGACACCGGATGGTACATGCCAAGAATGGTGCCCGGCCGGGTACCACCCTGCAGCTGGACAAAGAAAAGCGTGTCTCCGTCAGAGGAAAAGCCCACCGGTATGAAACTCAGGACATGGGCGACAGTATCGCGGAGTAAGACATAGGTCGGTGCCGGAGTCGGTACGGGTGTCAGCGTCGGCTCCGGGGTCGGTGTTGGTGTCGGCGTGTTCAAACCGATCGGGGGGACCTCGATGCGCGTCAGCATTACCTCGGCGGAAAGAAATTCCGCGCCGGCCAGTTGGCGGACGTACAGATACTCACCGTCCGGAGCCCACAGGGGGGTGAAGGTGAGATCGACGTTCTCCCCGATTCTTACCGTGTCACCTGTCTCGAGGTCACGGAGGTGCACCTCCGCCTGCGACGATTGGGCGCTCAGTGCGAACTCCGGCTGCGAAAGGTAAGCCAGCTTCTTGCCGTCAGGCGAAAGGGCCGGCTTGATCCCGAATCCCTCGCGGTGCGGGATGCGCGCAAGCTCCACGCGGTCCGCCGGATTGCTGGGGTTGGCGGACCAGATGACATCCTCCAACTGCCCGAACTCTCGGTAGATAAGCCGGTAGGCGCTCTCCGGTGGGGCCGGCGTTGGCGTGGGCGTCTGCCCGATGGGAGTCGGGCTCGGCGAAGCCGTCGGTGAGGGAGTCGGTGAGGGGGTCGGCGTTGCATCGTCGCCGCTGCCTGTACCCGCCACCACCACGATCAGGGCGATCACGACTGCAAGTGCCGCCGCGGCAACGGCAGCGGCGGCCATCCAGCGCGTGTATGCCGTCGGCGTGCGATCTGTCACGTTAAGAATTACGCTCCGCCACTGAGTATAGGTTCGGGCGTCGGTTGGGTCTCCGCTTGTCGGGTTATAATGCAGGTACCGGCCGGATCCGCCGGGCAGGGAGTGAGGACAGATTTGTCGAAGAAGAAGCCACAGAACTTAGGGGAACTGAGAGCGTCCGGCTGGCAGCCGATACCTGTCAAGCACGAAATGCGCAAGAACTTGATAGCGCGCATCGAAGCCAACCAGGAGCACTTCCCCGGAATCCTCGGCTACGAAGACACCGTCATTCCTTACCTTGAGAACGCCATCCTTTCCGGCCAGGACGTCATCTTCCTCGGCGAACGCGGACAGGCCAAGTCGCGCCTGATTCGGTCCCTCGTCAACCTCCTCGACGACGAGATCCCAGCCATCGCGGGCTGCGAGATCAACGACAACCCCTACGACCCCATCTGTGCCAGCTGTCGAGAGCGGCTGGCCACCCAGGGCGACAGCGTCCAGATCGAGTGGCTGGACCGCGATCGCCGTTACGGCGAGAAGCTCGCGACGCCTGACATAACGATCGCCGACCTCATCGGCGAAGTAGACCCGATCAAAGTCGCAGAGGGCCGTTATCTCGCCGACGAAATGACGATTCATTACGGACTGATCCCTCGCCACCACCGCGGCATCTTCTGCATCAACGAGTTGCCGGACCTCGCCGAGCGCATCCAAGTAGGCCTGCTCAACATCATGGAAGAGCGGGACGTGCAGATCCGTGGCTACCGCATCCGCCTCCCACTCGACGTCATTGTGGTTGCCTCCGCAAACCCGGAGGACTACACAAACCGTGGCCGCATCATAACGCCGCTCAAGGACCGCTACGGTGCGCAGATCCGGACCCACTACCCCCGCAGTCCCGAATCCGAGATCGCCATTGTCGAGCAGGAGCGCACGATTTTCGGCGGTGACGACGAGCGCACTGTCACCGTGCCGCAATACATGAAGGAAATCGTCGTTGAGATCACACGGCTTGCACGCCGCAGCCCGGACATCAACCAGCGCTCCGGCGTCTCCGTCCGTGCCTCAATTGCCGACTACGAAGCGCTACTCGCGAACGCCATGCGCCGCGCCATCCGCCTCAAAGAAGGCGAAGTGGTTCCCCGCGTCAGCGATCTCCCGTTCGTGCTGCCGTCCTTGACCGGCAAGATCGAGTTCGAGACGGTTGATGACGGCCGCGAAGAGCAGATCGTTGAGAGACTCATCCAGGGTGCTGTGCTCGCCGTCTTCAATCACTACTTCTCGCTCGGCGAACTGGAGCCGATCGTGGCGCGGTTTAAGGCCGGCTACGCCGTAGAAGTGTCCGACGTCACCCCCTCGAACGAGTACGTGAAGCTGCTCAAAGACACCGAGGGCCTTGAGGGCGCCGTCGAAAAGCTCGAACCCGGCGAGAGCCAGCCGCAGCTAGCCTCGGCAGTCGAGTTCATTTTGGAAGGCCTGCACCTGAACAAGCGCCTGAACAAGGACAAGGTCGCCGGCCGCTACCAGTACCGCGGCTAACAACCATGTAACGCAGGCTTCGACACCGTGAAGGAATCCAGCAAGACCTCGTTCGCAGTGTTTCTGGCCACGGAAATACTAGACCGCAACGCCGTATCGCGGCGGCTTCGATTGGGCAAGCATATTTCTCCAATTGCTGTGCACACTCTCCGCGGTGGGCTCGTGCTTGTCGGTTCTAGGACGCTGAATAGATTCGAAACACTGGGCTACTGGTGGCCTGATGATGCGTCAGGTCTCGAGGACATAGGTAAACTCTATGAAGGCCGCATTCAAGCGCGTTCTCACTGTTCTCAGTGAGCCCCGCAGTACAGCCCATCACTTCGTTTCTTACATTTTCGCTTGTGTCCGAGGCGTTTGCGTCGTGGTTCATGCTTCAGGGATCTCTGTTGGGCCAAGCGCGTGCTGCTGCATCGATCTCCGCTATACAAGCGGCATACCCTCAAATTAATGATGAACGAACGCTCACTGCAGCTTCCCTCTGGTTGCTCGGAGCCTTTTCACAAAAGTCAGTCCCCCTAACGAAGGATGCGATCTCCATCTCTTCGCGGGCCGTGTCCATCGGTGCCGCGATGACCGAGTCTTCGCCAAGCCTAACGGAAAACATGATGGCGGACCTTAACATCGATCCTGCCGAGTGGGGGAGGGCCAAAGCAGCCGGTCTCGGCCTACCAGATGATCCCCCGTTCCTGTCCGTAAACGACCTTGACAATGCGATCGAGGAAGAGATTCTACTCTGGCAAAGGCGACGGGAACCCGGCAGGTTGCCCGCAGGGCTCGTTGCACTCTACGGTTTCCTAGGTTGGCGGGCGACCGCACGCCTTTACGCGGATGGTCTGACCCTGGGCAGGTAGCCACCAGGGCGTCGCAATAGCGAAAACCTCAAGCTCCTAGGCTACTGGTATCCAGCATCGTGGTCTCCCACTCCGTAAGGCTATACTCGATCCGTGATGAGACTCACAGAGCACGCCCAGCGCAATCGCGCCCATTGGGACGCCTGGGCCCCCGAATGGGTGGAGGCCGGCCGCCGCGCCTGGTCGCAGCACGAGATCGCGTGGGGCATCTGGAGCATCCGCGAATCCGACCTCAACGTACTCGATGACCCGTCCGGCAAGGATGTCCTCGAAGCCGGCTGCGGCACCGCCTACATCTCGGCTTGGCTCGCCCGTCTCGGCGCGCGCCCCGTCGGCCTCGACAACTCACCTAAGCAACTGGAGACCGCTCGCGCCCTCCAGGCGGAATTCGGCCTCGACTTCCCGCTGCATCTCGGCACCGCCGAAGACATGCCGTTCGACGACGCCAGCTTCGATATGATCGTCTCGGAATACGGGGCCAGCATTTGGTGCGACCCCTACCTCTGGATCCCGGAAGCCGCGCGTGTCTTGCGGCCCGGCGGCCAGCTCGCAATCCTGGCCAATTCCGCGCTGCTCATGCTGACCGCTCCGGACGCTGAAGAGCCGCCGGGAGACCGTCTCCTGCGGCCCTACTTTGGTATGCACCGCTTCGAGTGGAGCGATGACGATTCGGTGGAGTTTCACATTACGCACGGAGCCTGGATCGACTTGCTGCGGGCGAACGGCCTTGACGTCGAGGCGTTGATCGAGTTGCAACCGCACGCAGATGCCAAGCCGCACCGCTATCCGACGCTGCCGGCGCTTGACTGGGCACGTCGCTGGCCCGCCGAGGAGATCTGGCGGGCCCGCAAACGCGTGCCGTCATCGGTTATAAAGCCTTAATGTCGCTCTAAGCCCGCCTTCATCTTTCGTCCGTAAGCTATAGACAACAAGCAGCGATTTCGCGGCCCCGAGAGCCGCTACGGAGAAACAATGAAAGTCTGGAGATACACGACAGCTTTCCTGGTCGGAGCGGCCTTCGCCGGGGTACTCGCGGTTTCGATCGTCGCAGTCAGCGGCGACTCCAACCAATCGCCAGACACAGACACGTTTGCAGAGCTAACTAACCCGCCCGCCAGCGAGACGCCCTCAGAAACAAACGATGGGAGCGTTCTCAACTTAGATGGCGAGTGTTTGAGCGCCGCGGACATATACCAAGAAGTACGACCTTCAGTCGTTGAGATCCACGTCGCGATCACGACCCAGACTGGCTTCGGTACGCAGCAGAGCACAGCCACCGGCACCGGCTTCGTCATCGACGATGAGGGCCACATCTTGACCAACAACCATGTCGTCGCCGATGCCCAGGAAATTTCCGTTCTCTTCGATGACGGCGATGTCGTCGACGCTGTGCTTCTCGGCACCGACCCGGCGAATGATCTCGCGGTCATCCAGGTAAACACCAGCGACCACGAAGTCGACCCCGTTGAGCTCGGTGATTCGGATGACCTGCGTGTCGGCGATCCCGTGCTGGCGATCGGCAACCCATTCAGCCTCCAGGGAACTCTGACGCAGGGCATCGTCAGCGCACTCGAGCGCACGTATTCAACCGGCGTCAGCACCCGCCCCATTCGCGACATGATCCAGACGGACGCCGCCATCAATCCCGGCAACTCCGGCGGCCCGCTCATCAATTGCCGCGGCGAAATCATCGGTGTCAATACACTTCTCGAGAACCCCACCGGCGATCGCGTCAACGTTGGCGTCGGCTTCGCGGTCTCCATCAACACTGCGATTTCTCGACTCGACGACCTCAAGTCCGGCGCAGAAATCGACCACGCTTGGTTGGGCATCGCCGGGCTCGACATCTCTCCCGCGCTAGCCCGCGGTCTCGGCCTCGCCGTGGACGACGGCGTCTACATAACGCTCGTTACGCCGAGCAGCCCGGCGGCTGCGGCGGGGCTCGTCGGCGCCTTCTCCGACGAGATCGATGCGCAGACGGCCGAGGATCCGCCTCCAGGCGGCGACGTCATAATCGCTGCCGACGGCATTTCCGTCACCGGTATCGATCAGCTGGCGACTTACCTCGATCAGGAACACGACCCCGGCGACACCGTCGAGCTGACAGTTGTCCGGGACGGACAAGAAATCGCCGTGCGAGCCACTCTATCCGATTGGCCTGAATAAGCCTGGTCGCCCCTCCCTTTGACATCCCCGGTCACCCCCAACCGGGGGTGTCGCCTTCTCCAGCTACGCGGCGAGAAACTCGCCGGCGATGGTTGCTAGTTCCGTCGGTTTCTCCAGAGGAATCATGTGTGCGACATCCGGCAGGCTCACGTACTTCGCTCCTCTGATGCCCTCCGCATAAGCCTTCGCGTGTTCCGCTGGGATCAGTCCGTCATGCTCCCCACGGATGACGAGCGTGGGGCAGCTTATCCGCCAGAGCCGGCATTGCAGCTTGGGGTTATGCAGGTATGGGATTCCAGCCAAGCCGCGCCGTTGCCGTCATCGCCTGGGAGACGAACGACGCCGAAGGCACGGATGCAGACCAAGACGCCGACGCGGAAGAAGATGTCGACGACAGTGACCACTGATGACGGCTCCGAAGAGTCTGATGACGACGGTGAAAGGCGCGACTGCCCGGAAAAGGATGGCTTGGACGAAGAGTCCACGATCGAGACATCGACTGCATAGACGGACTTGTCCTCTGGAAGAAGGCGCCGCATTGCGCGGCGTCTTCTTCTTTGCGTGACCCCTTGCGAAATCTCGGCAAGCCTGTATACTGCGGACACTCACGGGGAGGGCAGATCGATGACCGATACCCATCTAACTAGCGCCGAACGCCGCGTCCAGGCCGACCTCGTCGAAGCAAAGCCGCATCGCTGGGCTCTTAGCATGCCCGCGCGCCTATATCGCCGCGCCCTGCGCCGCTGGGACGTCGACAAGCACATCAAAGCGTTCTGTCACCCGCTGACCATCGAAGGCCGCGAGAACCTCGACGAGGCGACCAGCCCCCTTCTCATCATCGCCAATCACACAAGCCACTTCGATACCGTCATCATTCTCCACGCCTTGCCCAGAAAGATCTGGGGACGCACCGCCATCGTTGCCGCCGCCGATCGCATGTACCGCGACAAGGTGAAGGGGATGCTGCACTCCTTGCGATACAACGCCTTCCCCATCACCCGCGGCGGCGGCCGTGAGGCGCTGGCCTACAGCCAGTGGCTCCTCCACAACCATTGGTCTCTGCTCATATTCCCGGAAGGCGCACGCTCCCGCGACGGCGAGATGCTGCCGTTTCGGGGCGGCCCGGCCATCCTCGCTCTCGGCCAGCACGTCCCGATCCTGCCGATGCATATCGACGGTGCGAGCCATATCCTGCCGCCGGGCGAGAAGTTCTCTCGCCCGGCCCCTGTACACGTCAGTATCGGGCGGCCGTTCGTGCTCGAGCAGGGCACTTCGATCCCCGAAGCCAAGGCTCGCATGGAGGCCGAAGTCCGGGCGCTGAAGCCTGCCTAGAGTACATTCGCGTCTGCCTTGTTTCCCATGTATGCAGCCGACGTACACCGAACCGTCTTTCCCATTTCGTAACGCGGGTACCAGCGAGTCGTCTATTTACTTAGACACAACCTTATCTCGGCTGCCCACCGCGATTAGAAAGCGCTGCCCTGCTGGATACCCAACCATTTGCACAAAACACTTGAAGAACAGATAAAGCGCTTCTTCGGCACCGCCGACGCCGTGCCCGAGGGCATCCGGGACTTTGTCGCCGCAGTCGATGACGCCTACGCAGACCTGGCTGGCGCGCGTGCGGCGCAAGATCCGCCGGACTTGTCCGAAGAGCGCTATCGCGCGCTGATTGAGCTGTCCTCTGACGTCAGTACACTCGTCAACGCGGAGGGGATCATCGAGTACGTGAGCCCATCGGTGCAACAGGTGCTGGGCTACTCTCCCGAAGAGTTGATCGGCAAGTCAGTGGTCGCGCTTGTCCACACCGATGAGGTCGACGGCGCAAGCGACGCACTGGCAAGGGCTTTCGCGACAGATGAGACCATGGTCAGGTTTCGCGTCCGCCACACCGACGGCAGCTACCGCAACATTGAGATAACCACCCGGCTGGGAAGATGGAATGGGCGGACGCTTCTCACCGTCAACGCCAGGGACATCACCGACCGCCTCGAGATCGAAGAGCGTTCTCGTCGCAACGCCAACCTTTTCGCCAGTGTCTTCGCTGCAACGCCGGCGGCCATGACGATCGCTGACGCCGAGGCCGGCGTCTACATCAGCGTCAACGATGCGTTCCTCCGGCTAAGCGGCTATTCCCGCGAGGAAGTCATCGGTCGCAGGCCCTCCCAAATCGGTATCTGGGCAGACCCCGAACAGAAGGCCGCTTTCCGCGAACTTCTGGAAAACCAGGGATTCGTCCGAGATTTCGAAGCGACATTCCGGATGAAGGACACCGGCCGCTGGCACGCACTCGTTTCCGCCGAAACCGTCGACTTCGGGCTGCGCCAGTGCATCCTCACCATCTCGCATGACATCACTCAGAGGCGTGAGGCCGAGCAGACGATCCAATACCTCGCTTACCACGACTCCCTGACTGACCTGCCCAACCGCACCATGTTCAAGGCCCGGCTCAAGGCCGCGGTGGAGGAGGGGGGCGGCAGCGGTCAGCAGGTCGCCGTCATGTTCCTCGATGTCGACCGCTTCAAGCTTATCAATGACACGCTCGGCCATGCTGCCGGCGACGCCTTGCTCAAGACCATCGGAGATGACCTGTCTGCCATCGTGCGCTCCGAAGATCTCGTCGCCCGCATCGGCGGCGACGAGTTCACCATCCTCCTCAGCTCCGTGGACAGTATCGCCAGTGTGGTTGATGTCGCCGAACGCATCCTCCGCGCCGTCCGCATATCACGGGACATCCTGGGCAACGAGATCAGACCGACGGTGAGCATCGGTATCAGCATCTTTCCCAGCCACGGGGACGACCCTGAAGTGCTGATGGCCAATGCCGACATAGCAATGTACAAGGCCAAAGAGCAAGGGCGCGACTGCTACGAGATCTTCTCCGCAGAACTCACGAACGACACGCGGGAGCGCCTGGCCGTCGAAAGCGAACTGCGCCGCGCGATCGAACAGGGCGAGTTCATGCTGCATTACCAGCCGATCGTTGGCGTGCAGGATGGCGACTTGCGCTCGGTCGAAGCGCTGATCCGCTGGGACCACCCGAAACGAGGCCTCGTCTACCCTGACAACTTCATCCGCGTTGCAGAGGAGACCGGCTCCATCTTGCGGATCGGCCACTGGGTGCTGCAGACGGCCTGCAAGCAGGCGGCCATTTGGCATGAGCAAGGGCATGACATCCCTGTAGCGGTGAACGTCTCCGGATATCAGCTCCAGCACAGTAACCTTGTGCGCATCGTCGAAAGCGTTCTCCGCCAGACGGGACTGCCGCCGCACCTGCTTCACCTGGAGATCACCGAGGGGGTGGCGCTGCAGGACTTCGAGCGCTCGGTGCAGGTGCTGCGAGCGCTGCGTCAGCTGGGCGTGGAGATGTCCATCGATGACTTTGGGACGGGATACTCTTCGCTGACCTACCTGAAGAAACTACCGGTGGATGCTGTGAAAATCGACCAGTCTTTCGTTAACGACCTGGCGAGCGACTCGAATGACGCGGCGATAGCGGCAGCGATCATCGCTATGGCGCACAAGTTGGGCCTTCGCGTGATCGCTGAGGGGATCGAGACGGAGGAGCAGCTGAAGTTCCTGCGCGCGCACGACTGCGACGAGATGCAGGGATTCCTGCGCGGCCACCCGGTGCCGGCTGAAGAGCTGAGCGAGCTATCCGGCAAGCCCGACATCCCGCGGCATCTTAGCCGCACTGGCTAAGGCATTTTGTTTTGTAAAAACGGGTGTTTTAGATAGAATTAGGCGCTATAGTTAGCACCCCGAGGCGCCTAGACGTCCTCGGTCTCGAAGGGGGTTAGCGAGGCGATTCGGGCAGCCAGCGGCGCCTCACCGATTATCTCTTCGCCGTGGGGGAGCATCGCCGGGATGAAGATGCAGTCGCCGGCGGCGAATTCAAGGCGGTCGCCGAAGCCGGGACCCACTTCGAAGGCGACACGACCTTGAACGACGAACGCCGCGATATCTTCGGTGTGACAATGCGGCGCCATAATCCCCGGTGGGCCCTCAAAGTCGAAAATCAGGATGCCCGGGTCGCCAGGATCGACGCCGAAGATGGCGGCTAGAGTATCCGCGGGCTCGGCGCCGCCGCCGGCGCGGATCCAGTAGAGTCCGCTGGGATGCTGGCCGGCGGCCGAGGACTCCACTGCCACCTATTCGCGCCAGCTCACTTCGTATACCCGCACAGGCTCCTCGAAACCCTTGGCCGCGAAACTCCCCGCGGTCGGCGAAGAGGAACCCCTTGCCGCTGCACAGGCCTCGCACCGTGTCCGCCACCAGGATCTCGCCGCCTTCGGCTTTGGCGGCGATGCGGGAGGCGAGAATGACGGTGGCGCCGAAGAGGTCGCCGTCTTCCTCGATGGGTTCGCCGGCGTTGAGGCCGACGCGGACGTCTAGCGGCTCGCCGTCGCGGTCTGCGAAGGCACGCTGGAGGGCCACCGCGCACTCCACTGCCTTCGTCACCGAGCCGAAGGAGGCCATGAAGCCGTCGCCCATCGACTTGACCTCGGTGCCGCCATAGGCGGCGAGGACCTCGCGGGTGATGCGTTCGTGCTCGCGGAGGACGGCGCGGCCGCGCTCGTCGCCCAGGCGG
>DATKDX010000059.1:0-25428 GCA_035512435.1 Dehalococcoidia bacterium | reverse complement strand
CTCGGTTGCGCCCTTCGGGCTTAACCGGCTCAGGATGAACGGATGAGATGCCGGTGGCGGGGCGATGGTCCGGCTCAGGATGAACGGATGAGATGGCGGTGGCGGGGCGATGGGAGAATGAAGCTTTTCGACTCGGTTGCGCCCTTCGGGCTTGACCGGCTCAGGATGAACGGATGAGATGGCGGTGGCGGGCGATGGGAGGACGAGGCCCTTCGACTCGGTTGCGCCATCCGGCTTAACCGGCTCAGGATGAACGGATGAGATGGCGGTGGGCGGGGGTGATGGGAGGACGAAGCCCTTCGACTCGGTTGCGCCGTTCGGGCTTAGCCGGCTCAGGATGAACGGGTCAGGCGCGGTAGATGACGGGGTCGCCGGAGAGGCGGAGGCCCAGGCGCTGGCCGCGGTCCAGCGCGCGGCCGGGGAGCAGGCGCACCTTGACGTCGGCGCCGCTCGGCAGGCGGACGGTGACCAGTTGGTCGTGGCCGAAGTACTCTGAGTGCAGCACTTCGACGGACACGCCGTCCTTGGCGGAGAGCGTTAGCGCCTCCGGGCGCACCATGACCTCGACGTGGCCGGCGGGCTCGTCGGCGGCGACGCGGCCCAGCTCGAACTGCACCTGGCCGGCTTCGATCTCGCCGGGGAAGAAGTTGGCGTCGCCCAAGAACTCGGCGACGCGGCGGTTGGCGGGACGCGGGTAGACGTCCTCCGGCCGGCCGGTCTGCACGATGCGGCCGTCCATCATGATCGCCAGCCGCTCGCTAACGCTGAGCGCCTCCTCCTGGTCGTGCGTGACGAAGATTGCCGTCATCTCCAGGTGCTCGAGGATCTGGCGCACCTCGGAGCGCAGGTGAGCGCGGAGAGTCGGGTCGAGGTTCGAGAAAGGCTCGTCGAGGAGGACGACGTCCGGCTCCGAGGCCAGCGTGCGGGCGAGCGCGACGCGCTGCTGCTGGCCGCCGGAAAGCTCGTGCGGCATGCGCGAGCCGAGCCCGCCGAGGCCGACGATGTCGATGAGGGACTCGACGCGGCGCTTGCCGTCCTTGCCGCGCAGTCCGAAGGCGACGTTATCGGCGACGCTCATGTGCGGGAAGAGCGCGTAGTCCTGGAAGACCATGCCGGCGCGGCGCTTTTCGGGCGCCACGCGGACGCCGGGGCCTTCGACGACGCGGCCGCCGATGCTGATCGAGCCGGCGTCGGCGCGCTCGAAGCCGGCGATGAGGCGGAGCAGGGTGGTCTTCCCGCAGCCGCTGGGACCGAGCAGCGCGAAGGTGTGGCCGCGCTCGACGTCGAGGGTGACGCCGTCGACGGCCTGCACATCGCCGAAGCGCTTGCTCAGGCCGGCGATCGCTACGAAGTCAGATTGAAGATCGGACATTATCTCGCCAGACCATGATTGTAGTGGGAATCGCGGAAATGAGCACGAGAAGGATGGCAGGGACGGCGGCGCGGGCGAACATGGCTTCGGTGGTGCTGGACCATATCTGGGTGGCCAGCGTGTCGAAACCGATAGGGGCGAGGAGGAGGGTGGCGGGCAACTCCTTCATCGCCGTGAGGAAGACGAGAAGGCCGCCGCCGGTGAGACCGGGCAGCATTTGCGGGACCGTGATGCGGCCGAAGACGCGGATGCGGTTGCCGCCGAGGCTGCGCGCGGCTTCCTCGGTCTTGGGGTTGGTCTGCAGGAGCGACGCGCGGGCGCCGCCCAGGGCCTGCGGCATGAAGCGGACGGCGTAAGCGAAGATGAGGAGGGGCAGCGTCTGGTAGAGGGCGGGGGCGTAGTTGGCGCCGAAGAAGACCAGCGCCAGGGCGATGCTGATCCCCGGCAAGGCGTAACCCGAGTAGCTGACGCGCTCCACGACCGATGAGATAAGGCCGGGGTAGCGGACAGAGAGCACTGCGACGGGGAGCGCGGCGGCCATGCAGGCGAGCGCGCCAAAGCCGGAGGCCTGTATCGAACGCCCGGCGGCGCCCCAGATGAATGCGAACGACTGTCCGGAGTCCAGCCCGCGAACGAGCCAATAGACGAGCACGGACATCGGGAGGATGAGTGAGATAGCGACGATTGCGAAACAGAAGGCGAGCGCCGGCCACTTCCAGCCGCCGAGGCGGACGGGCGCCGCGCGCTTCCTGACGGCGGCGGTGTGGTACTGCGCGCGGCCCCTCGTCCCCGCTTCCAGCCAGACGACAAGCATCGCGACGGCGACCAACAGCAGTGCGAGCGAAGCGGCTTCGGAGCGGTCGAAGGCGGACTTGTACTGGATGAAGATGACGCGCGTCAGCGAATCGAAGCGCAGGATGGAGACGGCGCCGAAGTCGCTGAGCACGTACAAGACGACGAGCAGGAGTCCGGCGGCGAGCGCCGGGCGCAGCTGCGGCAGCGTTACGCGGGCGAAGGCCGCGACGGGCGATGCGCCGAGCGAACGCGCAGCCTCCTCCATCGAACGGTCGAGGCCGGCTATGGTAGCGCGCACCGGAATGAGCACGTACGGGAAGGTGAAGAGCGTGAGCACGAGCCAGGCGCCGCGGAAGCCATAGATCTGCGGCAGTGTGTCGACGCCGAGCGGCGAAAGGACGTCCTGAAGCATGCCACGTGGGCCGAGGGCGGCGACCATGGCGAAGGCGCCGACGTACGAAGGGAAGACGAGAGGCAGGCAGAGGAGGACGGCCCAGAGGCGGCGGAGCGGCAGGTCGGTGGCGGTCGTCAGCCAGGCTGCCGGAAGGGCGATGGCGACTGTGCCCGCGGCGACCGCGCCGGCCAGCAGGCAGGTACGCAGCAGGGTCTGCAGAGTGGAGTCAGCGGTCAGTGTCTCCAGCAGGGCGCCGTTTTCGCTGGCGCGGATAGCCAGGTAGGCGACCGGCAAAAGCATGCCGGCCGCCACCAGGGCCGCGATCAGCGAGAGGAGTGGAGGCGCAGGTGCACGAGGGCTCGCCGCGCCTCCGAAGACACGAACGCTGATGGCCACCTAGGGAAGGACCCCCGCTTCGCGCATAAGGTCAAGCGTACCCTCGAGGTCTTCGAGATCGCTGAGGTCAATGTCAGGCGGCTGGATCTGGGCCAGTGGGACGAGGTCAGGATGTGTCTCGACGCCGTCGATCAGCGGATACTCGAAGGTCTCGTCGGCGAAGTACTGCTGGCCCTCAGTCGAGAGCATGTAGCGGATGAACTCCTCGGCGGCGGCCTTATTGCCCGACGATTCGAGTATGGATGCGCCGGCGATGTTGATGAGCGAACCGGGGTCGCCCGCCTCCGTGTAGTAGTTGCGAGCGGGGAAGCTCTCGCCCTGCTCTTCCAGGAAGCGGTAGAGGTAGTAATGGTTGACGAATCCGACGTCGACTTCGCCGTTGGCCACGCCCTCCACCACCTGGGTGTTGCCTTCATATACCGAAGGGTTGTTGGCCTGAATGCCTTCCAGCCAGGCGCGGGCCGCGTCGTCGCCATCGAGGATGCGAAGGGCGGTGACGAACGCCTGTAGAGAGCCATTGGTAGGCGCCCAGCCGATGCGGCCGTCCCACTGGGGATCGGTGAAGTCGAGGATCGAACCGGGCAGGTCGGCCTCGGTCAGTTCCTCCGTGTTGTAGGCAACGACGCGGGCGCGGCCGGAGATGCCGACCCAGAAGCCATCGTGCGACCGATATGGAGTGTCGACAAGGTTCAGAATGTCGTCGGGGAGGGGCGTGAGCAGGCCCTCGGAGGCGAGGGCGCCCAGGGCGCCGCCGTCCTGAGCAAAGAAGACGTCGGCCGGGCTGTTGCCACCCTCTTCGAGGAT
Source organism: Dehalococcoidia bacterium (assembly GCA_035512435.1). Lineage (GTDB taxonomy): Bacteria > Chloroflexota > Dehalococcoidia > SM23-28-2 > RBG-16-64-32 > CF-162. Next base: position 21,667 of record DATKDX010000059.1, on the reverse strand, counting down.
CGTGGCAGCCATCTCGGCCGTGTCGCCGTAGCGGACGTTGACCTCGATGCCGGTGGCTTCTTCGAACTGGTCGATTACGGGCTGGACGAGCGTCTCGGAGCGGCCGGAGTAAACCGTGATCGAGTCACTCGGGCCATCGGTGGCCGCGGCAGTCGTGGATTCTGTCGTCGTACCCGTAGGTGCGGCGGTGGGAGTGGTCTCTTCACCATCGTCATCGCCGCAGGCCGCGACGGCGACAAGGAGCAACGCGCTGAGGATGGTGGCGAGAAGCGCCAGGGGGCGGATGGGCATTAGTTGTTTCTCCTTAGCTTCAAGATTAGGTGGCACTAATAGTCTTTGGCAAGGAGGGCGACGTCAAGACAGATTTACAGAGTTTGCGAAGTAATTTCAGCAAAAAACTGCGCCACGTACCGCAGTGGTTGGATGTTTAGAGACCCATCGCCGCTTCAACGCCGGCGAGGTCCGCGTCTACTTCGATCGTCTCAGTCTCAATCGTTAGCGCCGTCTCGGGGTCTTTGAGCCCATGGCCGGTGATGATGCACACCACAATCTTGGCCTGCAGGCTTCGCGGCCGCGATTTGGCAACCTCTAGCAGCCCGGCCACACAGGCAGCTGAGGCGGGTTCGCAGAAGATACCTTCTTCTTGCGCCAGGAGCTTGTACGCCGCCATGATTTCGTCATCGGTGACAGCGTTGATCTCGCCGCCGGACTCATCGCGCGCCGCCGCGGCGAACCGCCAGGAGGCCGGGTTGCCAATGCGGATGGCGGAGGCGATTGTCTGCGGGTCGGGCACCGGCGCGTCGTTTACGATGGGCGCTGCGCCGGCCGCCTGCCAGCCCATCATGCGCGGTTTCAGGCTGGTACGCTCCGCCTGGTAGTACTCTATGAAGCCGCGCCAGTAGGCCGTGATGTTGCCGGCGTTGCCGACGGGAATGAAGAGAAGATCAGGCGCATCGCCGAGCGTATCGATGATTTCGAACGCGGCGGTCTTCTGACCCTCTATGCGGTGCGGATTGACGGAGTTCACCAGTGCGACGGGGTGCTTCTCGCTGATCTGGCGGGCGATGGCGAGCGCCTCGTCGAAGTTGCCGCGCACAGCCAGCACTCTGGCGCCGTGTGCGACTGCCTGTGCCAGCTTGCCCTGCGCGATGCGCCCGTGCGGCACGAGAACGTAGGCGTCGACGCCGCAGTGTGCCGCGTAAGCGGCGGCCGAGGCGCTGGTGTTGCCGGTTGAGGCGCAGAGGACTGCCTGTGCGCCGCTCTCGACGGCCTTGGCCACGGCGACGACCATGCCGCGGTCCTTGAAGGACCCGGATGGGTTGCACATTTCGAGCTTGAAGTAGAGATCCTTGCAGCCGACCCGTTCCACGAGGCGGCGGGACTTAACGAGTGGCGTATTTCCTTCGCCGAGGCTGATGGAGGGCGTGCCGGGGCCGATGGGCAGCCAGTCGCGGTAGCGCGCGATGACGCCGGCCGGCGCCTCGCTAGTCTGTGGCGTGAAGCTCACCCTGGGTCAGCTCCTTGATCTCCTGGTTGAGCGCTTCCGAAGCGCGTCGGCGCTGTCGCAAGAAGGTCTGGTAGACCTTCTTGAGGCTGGTCTTGGTCTGCTCTGTCAGGTCTTCCAGCCGGGCGGATAGCGCGATCAGGTCGCTGGCCTGCTGCGCAGTCCGTTGGTCCAGACGGGCCAGTCCCTGGATGAAATCCTGCGTGCGCTCCACGATCTCCGTTGTCACGTGTTCGATCGCCGCTGTACGCTGGGTCATCTGCTCGCGCTCGAAGGACGCGCGCTGCAGTTGCTCGTTCGTTTCTTCCTGGGTTGAGGCGATCGTCTCCAGTTGCTCCTGCCGCTCCAGGGACTTGCGCACGTGTTCCAGCACCAGGGAGAGGCGATCAGCGAACGCTTCCTGGTCCTTCTCCAGCCGCTCTATCTCGCCGCCGAAGCGCGAGAATTCCTGGTCGAGGCGGAGAGTAGCCTCGTGTGAGCGGGCGGCGCGGGTGACCACGTCCTCCATGGTGCGCTCAAGGCCGGCGGCAAAGAGACGGCTGCCGGCCACTTCTTCCTCGACGTGACGGGCGACTTCTTCGAGCGCCTTAACCCGCGTGTCGAAGTGCTCCAGCCCGCGGTGAGCCGCGTCCAGTTGCTTGGCGATGGCACCGATGTCCTGGCGGTCACGCCCGGTCTCCGCCTGCCGCTGGTTGGCCAGCTGTTCCATCCGGTTAAAAATCGCCGCCTGCCGGTCGTGGACCTTGCCAATCTGGCCCTGCAGTTGGCGCACTTCCTCGCGAAAGGCCTGAAGTGAAGCTTCGACCGAACCTGAGACAGCGATGCCCTGCATAACCTTTTGCATGTCAGCGTCCAGCGACCAGGTAAGCTTCAGCGCCTGGGCAAGCTCACCCTCGACTTTGTGTAGACGAGCCTTGGTGTCACGAAGCTCGTTCTCCAGCCACTCCGTGCTGCTACCAGCGGGTGCTTCCGACTTGGCCATCGTCAAGCTTCCACCCGGACGATTGCGCCGATCTTGCGCACGTCGCCCTCGAGGCCTTCGACCTGGGAGATGGCCGTCTGAAGCGCGGCTTCCTTCGCGGTGTGGGTAACGATGACCAGCTCGGCCGCTGACGAGTCTTCCTCGGTCTCCTTCTGGATGACGGAAGCGATGCTGACACCATTATCGCCGAAGGCGCGCGCGATTCCGGCGAGGACGCCGGGCTTATCGGTGACTTCGACGCGGATGTAGTAGCGGGTCTCCAGTTCTGACATTGGTTTCATGGGTATGTCGGCAGTATACCGCCAGGGTGAAGGCTTGCTGCCGAGGACGATGGAACGGGCGGCGTCGAGCACGTCGGCCATGATAGCCGAGGTGGTTGGCAGTGAGCCTGCGCCGGCGCCCTGGAAGAGGACGCGGCCGATAAGGTCACCTTCTACCTGCACGGCGTTGAGGACGCCATCAACCTTGGCTAGGAGCTCATCCGAGGGGACGAGCGCCGGGTGCACGCGTGCCTGAATGCCGCCGTGGTCGCGGCGGCCGATTGCGAGCAGCTTAATGGCGTATCCCAGCTCGGCAGCATAGCGGAAGTCGCGCGGGGTCAGCTTCGTTATGCCTTCGCGGTAAATATCCTCGACGCGGACCTGGCTGTGGAACGCGAGGCTGGCCAGGATTGCCAGCTTGTACGCGGCGTCGAAGCCCTCCACGTCGTTCGTTGGATCGGCCTCCGCGTATCCCAGTGCCTGCGCCTGGGCCAGCGCATCGTCGAAGGCGGCACCTTCGCGGCTCATCCTTGTCAGGATGTAATTGGTCGTCCCGTTGATGATGGCCTGAAGGCTGGTGAGGTGATTGGCCGAGAGGTCACGTTTGAGAGGAGAGATGATTGGAATGCCGCCGCCGACGCTGGCCTCGTTAAGTATGTCGACGCCGGCTTCGGTCGCGATGGTCAGCAGCTCCGGCCCGTACTTGGCCATCACCTCTTTGTTGCCGGTGACGACCCAGCGGCCCCGTCTCAGGCTGCGCTCGATGTAATCGCGCGCCGGAGTCTCACCGCCCATCAGCTCGACGACAATATCGCAGTCCGTGGCGAGCGCCTCGTCCGCATCACTTGTCAGAAGGGAGGCGTCGGGCACATAGGCGCGCTGCTTGGCGACATCGCGGACGAGGACTTTGCGCAACTCCAGGGTGGCGCCGATGCGCTCGGAATAAGTCGCGGACTGATCCGTCAGCGCACGGGCAACGCCCGCTCCAACGTTACCGAGACCGAGAAGGACGATGCCGAGGGTGGAAGGGGCAGGCATGCGCCATCCCTACTGGAGCACGAGGCCGGCGTGATCGATCACCCACGAGATTTTGTCGGGGTCGCCGGTCTGGAAGTCCATCTCGTCCCGGATCTCCAGCGAGTCGCGCTTTTCCGCGTACCAGTCGCTGTATGCATTGGCGGCAAGCCGGGACTTCTGGTCGTCTGTCGGAGGCTGTTCGGCCTCTTCGAGCTTCTCGACGACCAGGAAGACGTTATTAGTTGGGAAAACGCGGATATCGCCGTCCTCGAGGCCGAAGATGAACGTCTCAAGGTCTTCGGGGAGGACGCCCTCCGGGACGAAGCCCTCGTCGCCGCCCGTCTCGTCGCCTTCGGCGTAATCCTGGGAGTGTTCGACGTAGAGGGAGGCAAAGTCGGCGCCGTCTTCCAGCTGTGAGACGATGTCATCTGCTGTCTCCTGGGTAGCAACGCTGATCTGGCGGATGTGGACGGCAGGAAGGGACTCCGGAAGCTCTTCCTGGAACTTCGTCGTGAGCTTGCCCTTGATGGAGCGGCCCTTGGCCAGGTCTCGGTACTCTTCTTCGGTTAGTCCTGTGGCCTGGAGTTCTTCCTGGAAGCGGGCGTCGAAGTTAGGATCGCTTACCTGGATACCGAGGTTCAGAGCAATCTGCGCCCTGATGTCGTCCTCGGTGACGGTGATGCCCTCCTCCGTTTCCGCAAACTGGAGGAGGACGGCCTCTTCCACAAGCAGGTTAGAGACGGTGGGGATCACAAAGAAAGCCTGGTTCTGGCCACCCTGCTCTTCGACGTACATTTCGACGCGCTGGCCGAAATCCCGGACTGTGTACTCACGGTCGACGACCTCAAGCGCCGTAGACCCCGGCCGCCGCTCATCTTCTATGTAGTCGGAAAGGAAGGCCCAACCGATAACGCCGATGGCTGCGATTACGAGGAGAAGGACGGCGCCAGTGGCGAAGAGTTGCCAGCGGTTGGCGTCGAGGCGACCGGCCAGAGTGCCGGAAGTCGAGTGCTCCCAGGAGGGGGTCGGAATCTTGCGTCGCTTAGCCATGTATTAGGTTCCCAATGCGCAGGCTGCCGGTCGGCCGGTGGTCATGTCCGGGACTAGCGGCCCTGCGAAACTCTTATGTGCTCCGGCGTGTAGGGTAGCAGCGCCAGGTGGCGGGCCCGCTTGATCGCCCGGGCCAGGGCGCGCTGATGCTTTGCGCAGGCGCTCGTGCGGCGCCGCGTCTCGATCCGTGCGCGGTCCGAGACAAAGCGGCGCAGAAAGGAGACGTTCTTATAGTCCACGTACTTGATGTGGTCGGCGCACATAATGCAGACGCGACGCCTGCGCCCCATCCGCCGGCGGGGCCGATCGTCGTCGCCACCGGCCCCGCGGGGGCCTCTGTCGTCGCGATCACGCTCCGGGCGGTCGTCGGTGCGTACGGGCCGGGCACCGGCCGGGGCCTCGCTCCGTGCGGGAGCGTGGGCTTCTGTTTGCGGTCGTTCCGGTTCAGTCATTTGCTGTCCTATTCAAAGGGTACGTCTTCGGGTTCGATATCCATTACGGCGTCCGGCATGCCCATGGCGCCTTCCTCAGCGCCGGGGGGGGCGCCGCCAGGCCTATCCAGGAACAATACGCGTTCAGCCACGACTTCGGTTCGGTAGCGGCGCTGGCCATCCGGCGCGTCCCAGGAGCGCGTCCGTAGGCGCCCTTCGACGTAGACGCGGCGCCCCTTCTGCAGGAACTGGCTGCATTGTTCGGCCAGTTTGCGCCACGCCACGACGGAAAACCATTCCGTCTCTTCCTTGCGTTCTCCCTCCGGGCCGCTGTAGTTGCGGCTGGCAGCTACGCGGAAGCTGGTCAACGCGGTTCCGTCAGCGGTATATCGCATCTCGGGGTCGGCACCGAGATTGCCGATGACCATCACTTTGTTGAGGCCCGCCACGGCTACTCCTGGGCCGCCTCGGCCTGTGCGGGCGCCGTATCAGCCGGCACGGGGACCGCTTCAGCATGTGCGGGAGGCGCCGCCTCATCCGGCGCAGCAGTGGCCTCAGCCTGTGCGGGAGGCGCCGCCTCATCCGGCGCAGCAGTGGCCTCAGCCTGCAAGGGAGCCGCCGCCCCATCCGGCGCCGCAGTGGCCTCAGCCTGCACGGGAGCCGCCTCAACTGGCACCGGAAGCTCGTCCAGCCGGACAATCAGGTGGCGGAGGATGTCGTCAGCGAGATCCAGGCTGCCTTCCAGCACGCGGACCTCCTGCGGGTCAATGGCGAAGTGTGTGATGTTGTAGTAGCCCTCGCTATAGCGGTTGATCTGGTAGGCCAGACGTCTGCGTCCCCAGGCATCCACGTTGTTGATCGCGCCGCCGCGGCCCGTGATGAAGTTGTGCACACGCTCGACGGTGGCGGGGAAGCCTTCTTCACCGCCTTCGGGGCTGACGACAAGTACCAGTTCGTAGTCTCTCAATGAATCCTCTTCGCGACAAAGTTAAGCCCGAGGAGCCACGGGCCACAATCGGCCTCTTCCACGGGCACCAGCGGATTATAACACCGAGGTTTTCCCCAAACAACGGGGGTCTGACCGCGGCAACGCTCGCCGGACATTGTGCCGATTCAGTGTCAGCTCGCGTGGAATCGTCGCTCAGGCAGCAACTCCCTCGCGATCGGTGATGCCGGGAACCGGGAAGGCCGAAGCGAATTCCTCGACCTCCTTCTTAATGCGCTCGAGTGCACCCTCATCGTCGCGGGACTCGATCGCATGCGCGAAGAAGCGAGCCACCGCCTTCATCTCTTCGGGGCCCATGCCGCGCGTCGTCAGCGCCGGCGAGCCCATGCGCACTCCACTGCCCTGTAAGGGCGGCCGCTCGTCATAGGGGATCGTGTTGCGATTGACGGTGATCGCCACCTTGTCGCAGATTTGCTCCGCCTTGCGGCCGCTGATCCCTTTCGCGCCCACGTCCACCAGAAGCAAGTGGTTGTCCGTGCCGCCGCTGACCAGCCGGAAGCCTTCGGTCTGCAGCGCCTCACCCAGCGTTTTCGCGTTGTCGACGATCTGCTGTGCGTAATGCCTGAACTCCGGCTTCAGCGCCTCGCCAAAGCAGACCGCCTTGGCCGCGATCGTGTGCATGTGCGGCCCACCCTGCAGGCCGGGGAAGACGGTCTTGTCGATCGGTTTCGCCACTTCCTCCACGCTGAGGATGAACCCGCTGCGCGGCCCGCGCAGTGTTTTGTGCGAGGTGGAAGTAACGACATGTGAGTAGGGCACCGGCGACGGGTGAACGCCTCCGGCGACCAACCCGGCGATGTGGGCCATGTCCGTCATCAGGTAGGCGCCGACTTCATCGGCGATCTCGCGGGCGCGCGGGAAGTCGATGATGCGCGGATATGCCGTCGCGCCGACAACGATGATCTTGGGCTTGTTCTCGCGGGCCAGTGTTGCCATCTCGTCGTAGTTGATCTGCTCGCTCTCGCGTTCGACGCTGTACGGCACGAAGTTGTAGAGTTGGCCGCTGAAGTTCACTTCGCGGCCGTGCGTCAGGTGCCCACCCTGCGCCAGGTTCATGCCCATCGCAGTGTCGCCTGGCTGGATCAACGCGAAATAGGTCGCCAGGTTGGCTTCGGCGCCGCTATTGGGCTGTACGTTGGCGTGCTCGGCGCCGAACAGTTCCTTGGCGCGGTCCTGCGCCAGCGTTTCCGCATCGTCCACCACGTGGCAGCCGCCGTAGTAGCGCTTGCCCGGGTAGCCCTCCGCGTACTTGTTCGTCAGCACGGAGCCCATCGCCTCCAGCACCGCCGCGCTTGTGTAGTTCTCGGAGGCGATCAGCTCGAGTCCCAGCCGCTGGCGCTCTTTCTCCCGGTTGATGATATCGGCGACGGTAGGGTCAGCCTGGTCAAGTACGCTCATGGGGCACCTCTCTTAAAACAATAAAGCAGCGCCTTCCACGCGTGGACAGACACTGCAAATCGGGCCGCTGTTAGTGATCGTGAAGTGTGGTTGCTCCTGCGCCCCCGCTCCGGCGGGGAACGGCATCAGTTTATGCCGCCCACCGTAAGCAGTCAATCAGAGGCTCTGCCTCCGCATCCTGGAACAGCGCTGAGCCCCTTTTGTTGGGCCGCTGCTAGACCGTATGTTTACTCCGTGGTCGTTCCGTCGAAGTGCTCCTCCGATGCCTCGGCCTCGGCCTTCGTCGCGCGTACAATGCCGTCCTTGTGCTCTGGCGGCCCGTAAAGCGTGTAGAGCAACAGGGGTTTTTCCCCCGTGTTGATCACATTGTGGCGGGCTCCGGCCGGCACGATGATCGCGTCGTCGCCCTTGATCGACGTCCGGTTGCCGTCGATCAGGACCTCCCCCGAGCCTTTCTCGACACGGAAGAACTGATCCCGGTCCTCATGGACCTCCTCGCCGATGTCCTCCCCGGGTTGAAGAGCCATCAGCACGAGCTGAAGGTACTTCCCGGTATAGAGAACGCGGCGGAAATCCGTGTTGGCCTCCGTCATCTCCTCGATATCGTTGACAAATCCGTCCATTGAAACCGCTCCTTTCAGCGCGTCCTATACGTCACCTATAGCACGGTGCGCGGTCCACGGTCAGTGCCATTGGAGATGCTCATCGCGGGCCATTTGGCCAAAGCTTAGTCCGGCGGCGCGGGAACGCATTCGAACCCGCGACCCTCTGCTTGGGAAGCAGAGGGATCGGAACTCTTGCCGACGCAGGTTCGCGCAGGCAATTTCCGCCCCGAATCACGCCGTTTCGGACATCTGACTGAGGCCGTGCTGAGCATCTCTGCATGCAGGTTGCCTAAACGATGCCGACGCGTCAAGCCATCTGACTGATCAGGTGCGCCACCTCACCTCATACACCCGCACCGGCTCCTCGAAGCCCTTCGCCACGAACTCCCCACGATCGCTGAACAAAGAACCCCTTGCCGCTAATGCGCCAGATCTGAGCCTACAGAATGGTGTGTGCTAGGCTGTTACGCAACGTTCTGCAGACATGCTAATGGCATCGTCGCATGAATTTTGGAGGTATCACATGCGATTACGATTTCTGCTCATCCCCCTTGCCGTCCTGGCGTTGATGCTGACCCTGGCCTGTGGCGACGACGACGATGACGACGCCGGCGACAACAGCGCTGACGTGCCGGCTGACACAACCGACGCCGCGAATGGTGGCGATGATGACGACGGCGACGACGGCGACGACGAGGGCGACGATGATGGAGATAACGGCGGCGGGGGCGGCTTTGGAAGCGGGACCGGGACACTTACCATAGGCGATGAGAGCTGGGAGATCACAGGCATTGGCTGCATCTTTTCGGCCGAAGAAGCCCGCAACCCAGACTTCCCCTTCAATCTCTCCGGCTTCGGCGAATCATCGACGGGCGCCCGCGCTCAGCTGAGCGCTGACATCTACGACCCGTCAGGCGAGGAGCGTACCGAAGGCGATGGCGTAAGCCACAACATCAGCTTCAACGATGTCGAGGACTTCGAGAACCCATCCGTCGCCTGGAGCGACGTCAGTAGTCTTTTGACAGGTGGCACGGAGACCGTCCTCACAGTGGACGGCAAGAATGTAACCGGCGAAGGCGTCTTCGATGACGGCACTACAGACGAAATTGAGATGATCCCGGGCACCCTGGAGGTGCAGTGTCCCTGAGCAGGGCGGATTAGAGACTTTCCGGCACGCCATTCGGACGTAGCCAGGCATATTCGTTCAGCGCCATCAGCCCGCCCGACATCAGTGAATGACCGCTGAGAAGGACCGGTATCGCCGCCTCGGCGGCGCGCTGCGTGAATTCGCGTAGCCACGGCTCGCGGATGCGCTCCCAATCGCCGGCGTCGGAAAGGAAGCGGTCTTCGCGGCTTGCTGCGATGCGTTTGTGCGCCAGGAGCACCCTTGTGTCGATGAACGCTGCGTCGCCCAGCTCCGGTAGTGCGGCGAAGAAACGCTCGATGCCAGCCTCTTCTATATAGAAGGCCACCAGCGAGCGAGCCAGGCCTGCCTCGGCGCGGCCTTCCGCCTCCATGCCTCTCTCCTCGGCGAATAAGCGAACGCGGCAGGCGGTGTCGCGCTCAAGGTAGGCCCAGGCGTGGCTGCCCACGCGTCCCGCAACGACAATCTCGGCCTCGCGGTCCGTGAAGAGTGGCAGGGTCGCCTCGTAGCGCGACGTATCTATGTGCGCTGCCTCCAGGTGGGAACGCAGCCGCAGCCCCCCGCCCCCGGTCAGCACCAGGACGGCCAGGTCTCCCGGCGCGTCGATGTCCATCTGGGTGGCGACTGTCCTGGGCAGAGATTCCATCGCAACGCCGGCGTCCTTCAGCGCCCGTGCCAGGGCGTTGTCCCGGGCGACTTCTCCGGCGGCCACGAGTGCTGGCTCAGACGCTCTGAAAGCAATCAGGTCCGACGAATAATGGTTGTTTGTAACCGCCACGCCGTGCGACAGCCGCGCTGCTATGTCGGCGAAATCATTCGCGCTGAACAGTGGCACGCTGCCCGCGCCGAAATAGATGACGTCGCCTAGCCGATGGCGCCTTACGACCTCCGCCAGCCGCCGGCCAAAGTGGAACGCCCCCTGCGAGGCATCGACCTCGACAGCGACATCAGCGCGCAACTGTGAGTCGTCCGTCACGAGGATCGCGCGGTCGATTCCCGCGGCTTGCGCTGCCTCGATGGCATCGTAGGCCGCGGCCAGGCGCGCGCCGTCCACGGTCTGTTCGATCTCAGATTCGCCGGCGCCGCCGTAGAAGACGACTAGCGCCGGTGTTCCGGCCACGATCCTAGTTCCGGCTGCCGACTGGTTCGGCGATCGTCTCCACCCGTACCCTTGGAAGCAGGATGTCGACTTCTCTGCGGTGGCATAGCTCAGTACCCGGTCAGCATAGCCGCCGTACCCGCGGCGACACCCAGGCGCATCGCGTCGTACATGGAGCCGCCGCGCGTCAACGTCAGGACAACTCCCGCCAGGAAGGCATCGCCGGAACCGACGGCGCTGACCGCACGCACCTTCGGGGCCACACCGCGGATCACGCGGCCGCCTTCGAACACGGCGATCGCCCCGTGCTGCCCTCTCGTAGCCAGCACGATGGGCACGCCACTCTCGTGTACTTCGGTTGCGGCACCTAGCGTCGACTCCTCATCGTCCAGAGACCGTCCGACCAGGCGCTCGAACTCGCGCCGGTTGCGCTTCACGATCTGCGGGTGCGCGGCCGTTCCCTGTGCCAGCGGCCCGCGATCGGCGTCGAGCACGGTGTGGACCCCCATCTCGATCGCCTCGTGGATGATCTCGTTGTAGACGGCGTCTGTGAACGGCGGCGGAATGCTGCCGGCGATGACCAGCCAGTCCCCTTCCCGCAGGCGCGTTCGGAGCCGCCGCCGGATCTCGTCCACGGATGCCTGCTCGGTCGTCGGACCCGCGGCACTGATCAGTGTCGTGGAGTGGCTAAACTCCTCGAGCAGCGCGATATTCGTGCGCGTTTCGCCTTGCGTCCAGACGAAATCAGTCTCGATTCCAAGGTTGCGCAGCGACTCGTCGAGGTATCGTCCCAGGCCGCCGGCAGCGAACCCTATCGCAACGCTCTCACCACCCAGCTCGTTAATCACGCGCGATATGTTGATCCCCTTACCGCCCGGGTCGAACCGGCTGGACTTCACGCGCAGCGTGTCACCCCGCACGAACTTTGGCAGGACCAGCGTCTGATCAACTGCCGGGTTCAGCGTGAGAGTGACGATCATGCCGGCTCTACGTTCTCCTCCAGAATCAGACCGTAGTCATGGTCGCTGCGTTTGTAGACCACCGCCAATTCGTCACGATCGGCATCGCGAAAGAGAAAGAAGTCGTGGCCGAGAAGCTCCATCTGCTCGATCGCCTCTGCCTCGGTCATTGGCTTCATCGTGAAGTGCTTGATGCGCACGACCTTCCCATCCACGATCTCGGTGTCCGGCGGCAGCGGCGCCTCTTCGTCCTCTTCGGGCTGCACGGGCAGCCTTCCGTCCTTGTCGACGCGGCGCTCGCTGCGCAGAAGTTTGCGCTCCTTGAAGCGCTTGACCTGCCGGTCAAGCACATCGGCCACGGCGTCAACGGCCGCTTCCATATCGTGGTTGCGCTCTTCCGCCCGCAGGTAGTTGCCGTTGGCGCTGACGGTTACCTGAACAACAAAGCGGCCTTCACCGCTCTTCGCTTCACGGCGCACGTCCACGATTGCGTGGTCGGCCATCGGCAGGTGTCTTTCGATCCGTCCCAGGTGTTCAGTGGCGTACTTGCGGAACTGGTCGCTGATAGATAGGTGTTGTCCGCGGAAGATGACGTCCATCCGGCGCTCCTTCTAGGGTTCGGTGTTGTGCCCTGATTGTACTGCTTGTGAAGCGCGTCTCAAGAGCCAGATGACCCTTCTCCACAACGAGAAGGGGCGCCCGCAATCTGCGGGCACCCCTTTCTGACTGGTCTACCGGGGTCAGACTGCCTCGACCGTTATGATGTCGCCGAGTTGCGGGCAGCCTGCAGGCACGTTGATCGACAGGCCCGCGTCATAGCGGAGCAAGATCAGCGAGTCGACCGGATCGACAGCTCCGCTGCAGTTCAAGTCACCCCAGATCCGCTGGACACCGTTGATCAGGGCGAGGTCTCCGATATCGGGGCAGTTCGCGACGGCGGGATTCGACAACCCCGCGTCGGCGCGGAGGATCTTGAGGGCATCGATCGGGTCGACTACGTCGCTGCAGTCGATGTCGCCACTCAAGCTGACGTCGCCGATCTTGACTACGAAACCATCCTGCGCGCCGCCGAATCCGCCCTGCACGCCCACGTTTCCGGATCCGGCCTGAAAGGCGCCGTTTGTAGTGGGAAAGTCGGCCGACTCGGTCTCCCCGACCACGTACATCGTGCCGTCATCCTCAACGGCGAGCGCGCCGCCCTCAAGGTTGATCGCGTCCGTATCGCCCCCACCGATGTAAGTCGAGAAGATAAGAGCCGATCCGTTTGCGTTGAGATGGCTGACATAGGCGTCACTGCCGGCGCTGTCTCCCTGAATCTGGCCCACCATGGGGAAGTTACTGGAAACCGTGCGGCCGGCGACGTAAACGCTGCCATCACTGCCCACCTCTATTCCAGCCCCTTCGTCAACGTTGCTCCCGCCCAGGAACGTGGAATAGACCATGTCTCCGTCGGCATCATACTTCGTCACGAATGCGTCGGTGTTCCCGCCGTACGCGCCCTGGTAGGCGCCGTTGGTGATCGGGAAGTCGGTCGAGGAGTTCGTGTAGCCGGTGACATATGCGTTGCCAGCGTCATCAGCGGCGATGCCGTAACCTTGGTCGCTCAGCGCGCCGCCGGAGCCGCCCAGATACGTCGAATACATCAGCGCGCTACCGTCCGGCATGATCTTGGCAACGAACGCATCACGAAGCCCGGCCAGCGTTGTGTCTTCAGCGTTGACAGTGGGGAAGTCTTCGGATGGCGTCATGCCCGTGATGTACACGTAGCCATCGCCATCCCTCGCGACGTCATAAGCGAACTCGCGTCCGGTCCCGCCGATAAAGCTTCCCCAGACCAACGCGCTGCCGTCGTCGGTCAGCACTCCGACGATTCCGTCGCCGTTACCGTTGAGGGCCTCCTGGAATGCGCCGGCGGTTGCCTTGAAGCCGGTCGCCGTACTCTGCAAAGCGAAGCCGGCGAAATAAGCCTGTCCCGCACCGTCGATCTCAAGGCCGAAAGCCTCCGTGTTGGAGCCAAGCTTCGTCGAGTAGATAAGCGCTGAACCATCAGCGCTCAGCTTGGTCACGAAGCCTCCACCGGAAGCCGAGTAGGCGCCGCCCGTCACCGGGAAGTTGCTACCCGCAGTCCCGGCGACGAAGGCCTGTCCCTCGTCATCCACTTCAATGTCGAAACCACGGTCGCCGCCGTCACCGCCCAGGTAGGTGGAGTAGAGAATCGCCGTGCCCTCGGGATTGATCTTCGTGACGAAGGCGTCGGGCGTGTTCGTGTTGCCGGTGAAGGCTTCGTTGTATGCGCCGCTGGTCGTCGGAAAATCGGTGGACTGAGTCTCCCCGGTAACGTAGACATTGCCATCTCCGTCAACCGCGACACCGTGAGCGGCGTCGTTGCCCGCGCCGCCAAGGAAGCTGCTCCACACCAGCACCGGATCGATCACCAGCGGCTGCGACTCGTCGTATTCGCCGATCGCAAAGCCAACGATGCCGTCATCCAACACGTAGGAGCCGTCCACCATCACGCGCTCATCGCCTGCCTCCTGGTAAAGCACCGGCGGCAGCTGTCGGATCTCCCCGCTGGCCAGGCCCAGTGTCAGCGAACCGTCTGACTCCACCGTCACGCTGTCTGCGCCCCCGAACCGCACTGCGATCACGGACGGGTCGGCGCCGGGCGCCACGATGAAGTCATACTCCAGTTGTGCGTCCTGGTTTCCGTAGACCGCGAGATCGACGCCAGGGTACACGCTCTGGTACGTCACGCCCCGATAAGTCGGGATGTTGGTCAGCCATTTCGAACTGTCCTCACCGATGAAGTAGTTCACTATGCCGGGTAGCCGTTCCCGCGGGGTGACAGCCGCCGACTGGTTGCCGCCGATGAGGCCGATGCTGACATAGGAGACGCCGCCGGCTGTCGGCAGCGCCAGCACCGGGCCGCTCTCTGCCGCGAACACGTCGAAGCCGCCGTTCAGCGAAGCGAACGCGACGGACTCGTCCGCCTGGCCGTGGTTCACCACGAAGCTGATCGGCAGGTTGAACCCCTGCATCCCTCTGACGAGGCTGTCGCCGAGTCCCAGCTCGGGGCTCGGTTTCGCCGCCTGCGTAAGCAGCAATGCAGCCGCTAACGCGACGATAAGAAGGGGGGAAAGGGAACTGCGGGCCGAAGCAACACGCACAGGCGGACCTCCAAACTCAGGTTACGAACTATGAACGTTAGGTAGCCTACACGAACTCTTCAGAGTTTCCAAGCCCGCACGGATCTCAGCTCTCGCGCGCGAAGGTCAGGCCGTATATGCGCTGAGCCCCGACTGCCCGGAGGACGCGAGCGCATGCATCCAGCGTTGCTCCAGTAGTCATCGCATCATCGACCAACAGGACGCTTCGGGGGCTGCGCTTGCGCCGGGCTTCGTACGCCCTTGCGGCGTTCCGCCACCTCGCCTGCTTACCTGGCTGGTCGACCTGGGACTCTCCCGCCCGGCGGCGAATAATGCCCTCGACCAGCGGGATTGCCGTCGCTCGAGAGATCTCTCGAGCCAGCATTTCGGCCTGGTTGTAGCCCCGGCGGCGCTGCCGCGTCCCGGCCATCGGTACCGCTACGATGCCATCAACATCGATCTCCCAGTCCGCCAGCCGGCCGGTCATCGCGTCGGCCATTATCGGCGCGACCGCCGCCACGCCGCGGTACTTGAGGGCGTGGACGAGGTCACGGGCGGGGCCCTCGAAGGCGTACGCAGACCGTGCCGCCTCGAACGTGGGAGCACCTTCGGAGCACGCCTCGCAAAACGATAAGCTGGGCTGCCAGCAGACGCCGCAGCGTTCTCCGTTTGCCGGCTGCATCTCCTGCTCGCAGGCCTCGCAGATGAAGCTACCCCACTTCCGGCACGACACACACTGCGGTGGAAAGACGATGTCGAGGACGCCGTTCCAGACGCTGCTCAGCAGCGAGTGGCGAGGCGTAGTCGCGTTCACTTAACCTCTTCGCGCTCCCGTGTCAGGTTATCGATGAAGTCCAGGATGACGTTGCGGACCATCCCGCGGTCCGGCAGTTTCACCAGCGACCCGTAAACGCCCACGCCTTGCGACTCGCCTCCTTCCCGCGTCACTTCGTCGACCGCCTCGGCAAGCGTCGCGACGAACTCGTCGGCGATGGGCGCGTGTGCGGGCGTCACCATGAAGTGCAGGCTGGGCGGCAGTTGCTGGCGGTCCGGGTACCAGCCGCGCCTGCCTAGCGCTTCCGATAGCAGGTATATGTCGAAGTCGTTCGAGCCCACGGCGAACAGGCTGACATCCGGTTCGCCGACGATCGTCAGGCCCCGTGTCGCCGCGATGCCGTCCTGCAGCTTGCGGGTTGTCTCGGCGATCACCTTCGCCAGGCGCAGGTAGCCGGCCTCGCCGAGGTAGTTCATGCAAGCCCACGCTGCCGCTATTGCGCCCCCGGGCCTGCTGCCCGTCATTGTCGGCGAGCCATACAGGCCGCCGGGCCAGTCGGTCACCGCAAAGAACTGGTAACGCCGGTACGTTGGGTCGCGATACATAACCGTGGAGGCGCCGCGCGCAGCGTATCCGTACTTGTGGCAGTCGGCGGAGATCGAACTCACCCCCGGCACCCGGAAGTCCCACGGACGCACTTCGTTGCCCAGCCGCTCCCAGAACGGAAGCAGGAAGCCGCCGACGCAGGCGTCCACGTGGCAGGGAATGTCGCGCTCTGCCGCCAGTGCCGCGATCTGCGGTATGTCATCAATCGTGCCGAAGGGGAAATTCGGCGCCGAACCGACAAGGAGGATTGTGTTGGGTGTGATGGCGTCTTTCATGGCATCCACGTCGGCGCGCATCGCTTCGTTCAGCGGCGTATGTATCACCTTCACACCGAGGTACTGGGCCGACTTGTCGAAGGCTGGATGCGCGCTCAGCGGGATTACCATTTCCGGTTCCGTGATCTCCCTTTCGGCGCGAGCGCGATCACGCGCCGTCTTCACTGCCATCAGGATGCTTTCGGTGCCGCCGGAAGTCATATTGCCGACCGCTTCGGGCTCTCCGAGGAGAGTCGCTGTCATGGCGACGACTTCGGATTCGAACTTCTTGAGGCTCTTGAAGGCGTCGGGACCCAGGCCGTTCGTGAAGATCGCCTTCTGATAGGCGTCGCGCAGCACCTCTGCCACGTCGTCGCCGGCGTAGTACACCAGGCTCCAGATGCGGCCACCCATCCAGTCGGCGTCATTCTGGAGCGCGGTATCTAGCTCCAAGTTGACCTGTTCTCGGGTTTTTCCTTCTGTGGGCAAGTTCATCATCGACTCCCGGGGCGTGAGATGGCGCAATCCTACAGCTATACGTCAGGGCTGGCAACGTCAAGCCTGCAGTTGCCCAGCTTGCTAGACTTGTAGTGCCATGACAACGGCGCGCGTCCGCCTCTTCGCACGCCTCGCCGACCTCGCCGGCACCCGTGAGACCGAAGTCGAGCTCGGCGAGGGCCTTACGGCCGGCGAGGTGCTGACGCAACTCGTAGTCGGTTACCCAGCGTTGGAGGGTCTGGCAGGCTCCGTCCGCTTCGCTGTGAACGCCGAATACGTGCCGTCCACGCACCCCATAGGCGAGGGCGATGAAGTCGCGCTCATTCCGCCGGTTAGCGGAGGCGCGAATGCTGTTTGAGGTACTAGCCGAGCCGCTGGACGCGGACCGTCTTGTTGCGCACGTCCGCAGGAATTCCGTGGGCGCCGTGGCGCTCTTCTTCGGGGTCGTCCGCGAAAGCAACCTCGGCCGCCGCGTCCTCCACCTGGAATACGACGCTTATCCCGAGATGGCTACCCAGGTCATGGAGCGCATCGCCTCCGAAATTCGCGATCGATTTGACGTCGTCGATATCGCGATACAGCACCGCACCGGTCGCCTCGAAATCGGCGAGGCTTCGCTCCTCGTCGCCGTCTCCGCTGCCCACCGCCGCGAAGCGTTCGATGCCTGCCACGCGCTGGTCGACCGCTTCAAGGAAGACGTCCCCATCTGGAAGAAGGAAGTCTTCGAAGGCGGCGAAGAGTGGATCGAGGGTGACCTCTCGCCGCGCTCGCCCTGAGGCGGCTAATTGCCCCGTCCCGTACAATTTCCGTTAGTGACTCAGCCCGTCGACACCGAAGAGCAAGACCCCGAAGCCCCACGAGACCCCGGCGAAGAGCTCCAGGAACAGCTGCAGTTCGTCCGCTTGTGGCGCTTCAGCGTCCGCCTGGAGTACCTCCTCCTCGCCCTCATCGGCGTCTTCGCGATTTCCATCGCCGCGGCCTTCCTCATCCTCGACCTCGGCGAGGATGATATTACTGGCGGCTGGGGCTATCCCATGCTCTGGCTCATCTCGCTGCTCAGGGCCTCTTCCGTCATCCTGCCCATTCCCGGTAGTGGCCTCACTATCGCGGGCGGCGCCGTCATGGACCCTGTTGCCGGCATTCCCGCGCCGATAATGGTCGGCCTTGTCGCGGGCTCCGCGGAATCGATCGGCGAGTTCACGGGTTACTGGGCGGGCATCAACGGTGGCAAACTCGTGGAAGGTAGTCGCCTGCGCAGCGTCTACGCGCTCATCACGAAGTGGCTGAAGAAGGCGCCGTTCCCCACAATGTTCGTCATGTCCTTCGCCCCTTCGCCAGTTTTCGACGTTGCCGGGCTGGCCGCTGGCGCCGCCCGCATCCCCATCCGTATCTTTTATCCCGCCATCCTGCTCGGCAAAATCTGCCGAGGCATCGCCATGGGTTTCACCGGCTACTACGGCATCGAGATCCTCGAAAGGATCCTCTAGACCCGATGGCCGGGATGGCAACTACGTCACGGAATTGGGGCTGGGAACCACCATGGTGATCATCAAAATCGGAACTTTTCCGACACCCGATCACCAATTCTTCATCCACAGTCGATCGCTGAGGGAGGGAACGGATGTTACTCAAAGACCGCGTGGCCATCATCACCGGCGGCGGCAGCGGCATTGGCCGCGGTGTCGCCGAGCGCTTCGCGAAAGAAGGCGCGAAGCTCATGCTCGTTGACCTCAATCCGGAAGGGCTCGCCGAGACTAATCGCCTGACGTCCGAAGCCGGTGCCGAAACGGAAACCTTCGAGGCCGACGTCTCCCAAACCGACGAGGTCGAGGCCTTCTTCGCTAAGACAGTCGAGTGCTTCGGCCGCGTCGACATCTGCGTTAACAATGCAGGCATCGGCAACCCGCCCGCGCCCCTCGTCGCCATGACCGATGAGGGCTTCGATCGTACGATCGCCGTGAACCTGCGCGGAGTCTTCCTCTGCATGCGCGCCGCCGGCCGCCAGATGCTTGCCCAGGGCGGCGGAGGACGCATCATCAGTGTCTCCTCCCAGGCCGGCAAGACCGGATTCGCTTTCCTCGGCCCTTACTGTGCCACCAAGGCCGGCGTCATCCTCATGACCAAAGCCATGGCCAAGGAAGTCGGCGCCAGCCAGATCACGGTCAACGCCGTCTGTCCCGGCACCATCGACACGCCCCTCCTCCGCGGCACTCTCGATCCCATCCTGAAAGCCAGCGGCCAGACCCTGGAGCAGTGGGCGCTCAGCCAGCCGAACATGCCTCCCATCCCCCTCAACCGTGTCGGGTACCCGAAGGACGTGGCCAACCTGATCACGTTCCTCGCGTCCGACGACGCTGACTACATGACCGGCCAGGCCATCAACATCTCCGGCGGCCAGGAGATGCATTAGGGGACGTCGTTGACCAGTGTTGTTCACTCCGGCATCGGTAAGCGCCGCTTCGGCCTTCGCCAGAAACTGTGGCATCGGCTGGCTGGTCTGGCGTTGATTGTGACATACAACGACGATACGGCGAGTCGCCTGCATTACCTTGTGCATCAGCAAGGTACCGCGTTCACGAGTCTGACGTACGATTACTATGCGGATGGTAACCGAAAGTCCCTGAGCACCTGTCAATCAACATTGCCATGCACGCCTGGAGTGGATAAGACCGAGTCGTACCAGTATGACTCGCTAAATCGCCTCACGAGAGTTGACTACTCCAATGATCTCACGTTCTCCGCTTACGAGTACGACCCAAACGGCAACAGGACCCTCCTCGATGCTAACAACAGCATTAAGCAATACGACTACAACGCCGCAGACGAACTCACCGAGATCGGCTCCACACAAGTCCTTCATGACGACAATGGGAACGTACAGCAACATCAAGGGCGGACTTACGCTTACGATCATGAAAAGCGACTGACCCCTGCGCTAATATCAGATTTTGATCCTGCTCCAAACTCCTGCCACGATCTGTTCGGCGGTGGCACGATCAACACCACTGACGTCCTTCAGCTCAGGCCGGTCTTCGGTACCTCTGTTCCGCCTACCTCAGCGTTCTTTGATCTTTTTCCGAGTGGAAACATAAACACTACCGACGTCCTTCAGCTCAGGCCGCAGTTTGGCCAGACATGTCCCGTTTACAGTGCCTACGATGGCGACGGCTTGAGAACGGCGAACTGGACCGGCAAGTATTACACGACCTACGAGTGGGATGTCGCCGCCGGCCTGCCGGTCGTCCTGCAGGAGACGACGCGAGAGATCCATAACAACGGCGACATACCCGACGACATATCGGATGTTGTCACGTCGGATATCTCCTACGTTTACGGCCTTGCCCTGATTTCCTCGACGGACGCCAGCGGGGACCAACGCTACTACTTCACGGACGGGCTAGGTTCTACGGTTCTTCAGGTGGACGGTTCTGGACAGAACCTGAATCCGGAGGCGTTCTGGGAGTACAACGCCTTTGGTAGCATCAGGGCAAGCGGAGGGAATAGCGACAGCTTCCTTTTCACCGGCCAGCAGTTCGACGCGGATACGCCGGCCCCCGAGGGCCAGAAAGGCCTATACTACCTGCGCGCACGTTACTACGACCCGAGTCTGGGGCGATTCTTGAGCCGCGATCCGCTGCAGGGGTCGTTCACGCATCCGCAGACGCAGAATGCGTATGCGTGTGCGCTGAACAATCCGACGAATCGCGACGATCCAACTGGGCGTGCGAGCGAAAGTATTGACTGCAATTCGATAGCCGGCTTTGGGGACTGTTTCTATGATTGCGCTTGTGGGTTCGACCTGGGGAGTATCGGTAACGCCATCGCTTGTGGCGTCGTCATCGCGTTCGCAGTATATACTTGCGCGGCTTGCAGGAAACTACTTCGCCGCGGCAGTCTTCTGCCCGCCGTGTATTTACATGCTTGAATTCATAGCTAGCAAGACGTATGAGTGTATCGAGGAATGTGGCTGACAGCCTATATGAGAAGCATCCTCACTGGCGCGTATGCTGGCATCCGATGGCTCATTCAGGCGGAAGCAACATTTATGGTTAGCCATCCTATGCACGCGATGACTGTATCCATCGGTTCGCTGGGGATTGCAGCGCTTACCTTGATGATTGGTGTCAATTGGGTTCTGGCTATCGCCCTCCCGGTCATAATGTCGCAGTTGGCACTCCGACTTGCAGTTCTGATCTTAGTTGTTCTCCCGAGGCGAGGAACACAACTCTGATCCACCAGCCTTAACGGCGACGTCCTGCCTTCTACTCAGCCTCGCCCGAAGGTTCGGCTGCCGTCGCTGCGAATAAGCAACAAGTATCGCTTGTGACATTTTCAGGGGCCAATTCCCCAGCGGCTTACGGACTCCTTGTCCTCCCTCAACACCCCTTACGCACACTGATTCGCAATGCCCAGGTGCGGCCCCAGCATGCAGAACGGCCTAAACTACATGCGTCCGGCACCCTCATATCCAATGATTGCTTGCCCTTGTGACAAGGACATCCGCTCCCACCGGATCTAGGCTGATCCCGGCCGAGGAGGTGACAGTCTGGTGAGGGCGCGACATCTGCCCGCTCGCGTGCCGGGGAGGAGGTGATGACGATGAGAGTCCGACGAAGCACGTACGAGTGGATGCAGGAGCGTGACCGAGCCTGGAAGCGGCGCCAGTGCTTGCAGAGGCTGACCCGACGCATCCGCGAACTCGACCGGTCCGCCTGGAACGGATCGCGCGCGGTTGCTGGCGAACTTACGCCCTACCACCAGCCGGTACTGCCCTCGAAGCCCGGCCCGCCGCGGCTCCACCGGCGGCGGTGCCTCCACCACCGCCAGCGGTCGCTCCGCCGATCGCGCCGACCGCGCGGCTCGCAGCGACGAGTGTGACGACGTTCCAGAGGCCGGCCTGGCTGTGTCGGCTCCGCAGCAATGACGGCACCTT
>DATKDX010000058.1:0-5676 GCA_035512435.1 Dehalococcoidia bacterium | reverse complement strand
CCACTCGGCACCGGGAATGGCCGTGCCCGAAATGAGGCTGAATCCCGCAGTGGCAAGCGTCACAGGCGTTAGCGGCGCGGTGAAGATGGAGAGCACGGCGGCGGCCCCGCCTACGGCGATGCCCGCGGCACTTAGCGCCAGGCGGCCACGTTTGCTCTTGAGCCACGAATCGCGCCCCCGGCGCGCCTCGTCCAACTCTTTGGCAATGTCCGGGATGGTCTTGTGTTCGACTTCTCTTGCAAATTCCTCGCTCCAAGGCTCGGCCTCGATCCGGCGGGCCATCCAGCCCAGCTTGTCCCGTGCTTGCCGGAGATCGGCATCGTTTTTTTGGCGGTATTCCAACACTTCTTCCAGGGGCAGCTCGGGACTCAGAACCGGCAGCTCGAGCTGCGCGTCGGTGAGCGCGGTCGCCGCCAGAAGGTCAGCCCTCAGTGTCCGTGCCCGCGCCCGGTCGGCCAGGGCCTGTTTAATGGCCGGGTCCTGGGCCGCGCTGCGCAGCTTGAGCGCCAGTGCCTGGTTGTGAAAGGTGTCGTCGGTGATCGGTGTCGCTCCCGCGCGCAGCAGACCGGCGAACAGGGCGTGGTTCATCATGATCGCCTCGCCCAGCGCCAGCGGGAAGTCAGCGTAGCGGTACTCGACGCCGCCTCCGTCGCCCTCGCGGTACTCGTCGTAGGCCTGGCCGGTCTCGGCGTATTCGTAGTAATCGCTCGGATTCCCACCCGCCCCCTCGCGGTACTGACCGGAATCCCTCGCCACCTCGCGCGCGAAGTCCCCCATCAGATGCCGCATCGTCTGGTCGGTCTGCAGGTCCTGCGGCACCTTCGCCAAGGAGAGCGTCCAGCGCTGCTTGCCGCTGGCCTGGCTTTGGGCATCGCATAGGTCCAGGAATTCGCGATCCGCCATGTCGCGACGGATGGCCTCGGCGATCGGCTTTTCGTACTTCGCCAGCACGGTGGCCGGCGTCACGATCTCCAGGATGCCCGCGTCCTTGAGCTGCCGCACGGCGTCGCGGGCGATGTGGTCCGCGCCGACGGTGTCCCAACTCGCGCCGACCGGATCGAGCAGCACCAGCTTGTCGAAGTACAGCGCAGCCACCTTCAACAAGGGGAGCTGCGCGTTCGTGAAGGAGGCGTAGGGGTAGTAGAAGAGGTTGTGCTCAGTCATGGGACGTCTCCTGACACAGGGCTGCGCGTCAGGTATCGACTCGCCGTTCGGTAATGTGCTCCGGTATGACTCGCGAACCCCGTTCGAGCATCGTCCTTCCCGAGAACGGGAGGCCCATGGTCGCGCTCATAGTCCAGATGCCGAATGCGCCGGAGAGACCAAGATCGTGTTCTATGCAAATAGACTGCTTGCCACAAAGACTCGCGATCGAGCCCGAATGGCAACACTGGCTTCTCGTAGGGTACCCACCTATCACGAAACTGGAGAATCAGTCGTCCGTGTTCACAAGAGATCCAATCAATACCCTCCGGCGGCCAAGTTGCGAACTGCGAATGTGCAATGCGAGACCACCACGTTAGACTCATTGATAGCTCCGTCCAGTCCTCCTCACCGACGCTCCTCGTAAGGACTCTGATACGAGACCCCTCGCCTCGTGGTCCTAGCTCTCGCAACCGAGTGGTGTGGACCATATATTCTGTGTCATGGAGCACACACCGGTGGGGCGTGGCTGCTTTCGGGCTGGCCCGGGGAGTATCGTTCGCACACATCGTCAGGGTCCTCCAATCCCCATTATTACGTACGGATCGCTATAGAACTCGTTCATCTCCTGACGTCTTTGGGCATCGTGCGATTGGCTGGCATCATAGAGAGCACCGCCAGCGGCTCGACCACCTTCGCTACCGAAGTAGCCACCTGCTCCCGCTCCCACGAGCCCAAGTCCGAGAACTATCCAGCCAGGAGGGCCGCTGAGACCTGCGACACCTGCAATCACAACTGCGAGTCCGGTCCCACCCGCAAATCCCAGCTCGGCGCCGGCCGCCCCACCCAGAACCCCACCACCCTCGCGCGCCGCCACTCGCGGTCGTTCGGCAGGGGGGGCCTCGACGACCTCGTAGACTCCCACCCCAACGCCGAAGGCGACACCTGCCGGGCCCGCAACTTTGCCAACTCGAGTCAGTGTCGTGACGCTGCCGCGACTTCTCCCCGCGGCACGGGCGACTTCCTCGAACGTGTCAAACTGGTTGGGTTGGGCGTATCGCTGAGCAAGAGATTCAAAGTCAGGCACTTCCTCAAGCACCTGGGACATGTATCTGCTACCAGGCGTCAGTCGTTCTTGTGTCGCCGTTCTGAGTGCGTTGCGGGTTGCGGAAGTCTCGCGAGCGGCGGCCTCGGCGGCTGCGAGGTCACCTGCTCCCCGTGCCGCCTGTACTCTCTGTACTCCTTGCGCGGAATTGGTTCGTACTTGCGCGAGGTATTCGGACCGCTGAGCCGTGTTATAGATGGTGACCGCGCCAGACCCAGCAGTTTGCGTCCAGGGGTCCCGCTGCTCGTCAGCAGTAGTCGCTGCCTCAGGTGTGGTGGTCGCATGGGCCTCGTCCCACGAAGCTCGCAGGGCTTCGTCTGTCCAAGGCCCTACCGCACCCGCCCGAAAATCATCGAAGAAAACGTAGTTGCGTGGATCGTTGGGATTGCCACTGTTCACGACGGGGGGATCGGTTCCTTGCGGGTCGGTTGTTACAAGTGGTGTGTTTCGAGCATAGCGATAAAGGTTCGGGCCATCGACGAGACCTAGCGGATCTGCACTCGTCCACCGCCCCAACCACGGTGCGTAGTATCGAGCCGAGTGATAGCTGAGCCCCGACTCTTCATCCCGCTCCATTCCCGTGAACCGATATCGCTTCGGCGTCTGTATCTGGCTCCGGACCGCCTGATAGGCGGTGCTTCCGTAGGGCGTGTACTCCTCGTACGACAGCACCCGCGCTTGGTCATCGACCTCCAGGCACGCCGACCCTAGATGATTTCCTAGCTGGTAACGGACGAGCTCACTGGGAAGCCCAGGTTCGTTACCCTGAATGCGGGTCTCCATCATGGCGATACGCTGCTTGTCGTCCATGATGTGCAGCGTCTCGCGCACGAGTGGGTTCGCACCGTTTCGACGATAGATTTCGAATCCGCCGAGATAGATGCGCTGATCTTTGACTTGGCCATTGCCCAGTTCAGTGACCTTCCGCACACGCTCGCCGGCGGAGTCGTAGACATACCAAGTCCGTTCGCCATGAAGCTGCCCGCCATCCGCGTCGGCGGGATTCACCGCTTGGCGCTGCGTCATCTGCAGTTGGTCTTTGAAGTCCCACTGCATGACCTGCAGGTGTGGCAGGCGCAGCATGTTGCCGTGTGCGTCGTAGCCGTTGCCCGCAGTGCTATAGGTCTCGGTCGTTCCTCCGATAGTCGTGCTGGTCAGACGGTTGCTCTGGTTCCCAGCTTCGAGCAGACTGGTCTCGTTGTAGTTATACGCGCGCGTCCAGCCGGGATGAGCGGGGTTGCTGCCGCGATGCTGCATTTCCAGGAAGTTGCCGACGGCATCGTAGACGTACCGCTCCAGATAGCTGCCCATCGCATTGCCGTCGCCGGGATGCAGCAGGCCGACGCGCGGAGCGTCGTTATAGGAATGCGGCGTCGGGGCATTCGTTCCGCCGCCAGTTTGCCCTAGGTGCTCGCGTCCGGTTGCTTCGATCAGTCGATAGACCGCGTCGTACGTGTATTCGGCACTCGGCTCGACACGACGGTTGCGGAAGTAGATCGTCTGCTGGGCGTCGTCGTGGATATGAGTGATGTTGCCGGTTGGGTCATAGGTGTAGTGCAGGTTCTGGACCTGGCAACCCGGCCAGCCGGACGGAGGCGGCTGAGGGCAGTCGTTGGCGAACGTCGCAGGATCACGACATGCACGGATGTGGGTCAGGCGAAACGTTAAGGGGTCGTATTCATAAGTCGTGCGGACTCCGTTGCCATATTCAATCCGCGCGCGCTGGCCCTTGGCATCGTAGTCGATGTTGGTGACTGCATTCAGGTTCGCCGTGGCCGGGTCGAGCACGTCCGCAGGCTCGGCGTTGCGGTTCAGCCATGCGTTCACCTGCTCCAGGAGATTGGCTTCGTTGTAGACAGGCTGAATGACATTGACCGTCGTGCCGGGTTGATCACTGTGCGGAGCGATCAACTGGATTGTGCGGTTGAGCGCGTCGTAGCGCGTGCGGCTGGTATATGTTTCGACTTCGAACGGCACGGCACCCGACCAATTGAGCGTGGTGTTATAGGATTGAGCCAACTGGCGACGGCCGCTCAGCAGATTGCCTTTGAAGTCAAAGTCGTCGCTGGTCACTACGCCCGCTTGATCGCGCACTTCAACTACTTCGCCGCGCAGATTCTTCGCCTCGGGATTGGGTCGCGTCTCGCCATACGTGCTGCGTCCGACGACCTGTTCCGCCGCGGCACCTGCGCGCAACAGTGCATCTGCGGGCCTGCGCATTCGGTCGTAGACCATGCGAAAGCGGTGATCGCGGCTGTCCCAGGCGTAGAGCGGATTGCCGGCAACATCGCTGAGCATCCACCGCTCGCCCGCTTCCATGCTGGCCTGGTGAATGCGGTTGCCGAGCAGGTCGTAGTGGTAACGCATGACGACCCGTTCCAACGAGTCGATCACTCCGCGCTGGTTGCCTTCGATGTCGAAGACGATGCGCGTCGCGTAGAACTCTTCCGCGGGCGGAGCAGCCGGCGGTGTGTTGCTGTACTTGAACTTGTTGTGAGCGACGGTCAGGAACGTACGACCGAGCGAATCGAGATGCGTAACCGTGGGCGTGTTGGCATGGATCGCGGCTTTGTTGGCAGCCGTTTGTTCTTGCGGACCCAGCCCGCCGCCTTGCCGCTGCGCATGCCACGTCGGAAGATACTCGGCATCCGGCAACCGCTCGAAGAAGTCGCCGACGCTGTTGTCGTTCTTGGGGTCGGCGACCAAGACCGTGTCGTTGACGTCCCACGTCTCCTGCCGCCAAGGGTCGAAGACAACTTTCTCCCAGGTGTGATTCGGGTGCAAAGTGGCGACGACGCGCTCGGCCGAGTCGTAGAACAGTACCGGGCTGACGCCGATCCGCATGTCGAACTCAAAGCGATGCGTATCGGTAAAGAACGGTTCGTACTGGCGGACCGGCTTGCCCTTGTTGTTAAACACCGTCCAGCCACTGCCGACCCAGCGCGGACTGACATCGCTGGCGGTCATCACGGGCTGGCCGTCCGCGCCGACAATGATTTTGCCGCTGGCGTCGCGCTGAGGCGCCGGCCCCGGCTCGGCCTGAATCTTCTCTTGAATCTCGCGGCCGAAGCCGTCGGAGTAGGAAAAGCTGTGTTGCACCTTTGTCGGTTGACCCGGCGACAAGTCGGCTTCGTGCGTTTCCCGCGCAAGAGCATACACCACGACGGGGCGGGGTTCCGGTTGGTCCTTTGTGCGATGGTAAGCAAACAAGTCGTACACCAGCCGCGTCGTCGCGCGGCCGAGGATGGCGTGCGGGCCGGCGAGTGGGTTGGCCAAGTGGTCCAGGATGACCGCGTCTGTCAAGTTCGCAACAAAGCCGGTTAATGAGTCCCCCAGGTTTTCCTCCGGCTTGCCCATCACGGCCGTACCCACCACCATGCCGAGTGCGTCGAAGGCGACGGCGGCACGGTTGCGGTTGGGGTCCATCG
>DATKDX010000057.1:0-119350 GCA_035512435.1 Dehalococcoidia bacterium | reverse complement strand
GTCGGCGTATCGCCTGGTTCACCACCCAATCGCAGCGCGACCAGCTGCGGGCTGCTGCCCAGTCCGGCCGGGAAGATGATCGTGTCTCCAGCCACTGCCGGCTGTCCGTTTATGCCGCCGGGTGCCTGGTGCTCGAAGACGATCTCGCCGTTCTCGCGGTCCATGGCGTAGATCGTGCCGTCGAACGTCGAGGTGAATACCAGGTCGTTGACCACCGTAGCGCCGCCGAAGACAGCCCCCGGCAGCATGCTTACCCAGATCACCTCTCCGGTGCTGACGTCAATGGCGGATATTTCCCCGGTGCCGTTCTGCGGGTCTTCCGTAATCGCGTTCCGCAGAGCCTCCGTCCCGTCCGTCGCGCCGAAGCTGGTCGCGGTGTGGATCGTCGGCAGCGTCAGGCTCGGCGTGTAGACGACTCCATCGGCGTACGCCACCGGCGTTTCGATACCACCGAGCGTACCCGGTGCCACCTCGACCTCTTCGCCGAGCGGCAGGGCGTGCAGCTTGTCGTTGATGTGGGTGCCCACAAACGCATCCCACACGATGTCGTGCGAGTCAGCATCGATACCGAACACACGGGCGATCTTGCCGGTCGCGATCACAAGGTCACGCTCCTCGCCCCGTGACTCAATATCGCGGATTATCACTGGCGAGAGGTGCACGTCCAGGTCGAAGATGTCGTGCGGTAGCAACTGGTTGTACCATTCGAGGTCGCCTGAATCGATGTCGAGGGCAATCAGCGAGTTGGAATACAGGTTGTCGCCGGGCCTCGACTCCCCGTTCGGGAAGCCCTCAATGCCCGGGAAAGGCGCCGGGTTACCGGTGCCGTAGTAGACGAGTCCGCTGTCCGGATCGATCGACGGCGGGAACCAAATCCCCGCGCCGCTGTTCACCTCCGGGTTCCCCCAGAAGTCCTCCTCGACAGTCTGGAAGCTCCAGACCTCCTCGCCCGTTTCCTGGTCGAGCGCCACAGCGTAGCCGCTGGTGCCGCCCTCGTAGGAGCCGTCGCCACCCGCGACGTGGCCGAAGAACACCTTGTTATCGAACACTATGGGCTGGATGTTCGTCGGGTGATCGAGGTCCCGGGCCCAGATCTCCTCGCCAGTGTCAGCGTCCAGCGCCACCATGGACCGCGGACTGCTCAACCCGA
This sequence comes from Dehalococcoidia bacterium, assembly GCA_035512435.1. Classification (GTDB taxonomy): domain Bacteria; phylum Chloroflexota; class Dehalococcoidia; order SM23-28-2; family RBG-16-64-32; genus CF-162. The sequence continues at coordinate 118,200 of DATKDX010000057.1, read as the reverse complement.
AGACTTTCCCATAACCGATCGCTGGGCCGTTCGGGCCGACAATCGTGTTGTTGTACTCCGTGCTCCAGACTTCTTCGCCCGTCTCGAGGTCGATAGCGTAAAAGTTGCTCTCCAGGTCCATGAAGTAGACCGTATCGTTGGCGATTAGCGGAATGGATGCCGCAGCGCCGAACGGGGCGTTCGCCAACGGAATCTCGAACGTCCAACCCACGCCCAGATCGTCAACGTTTTCGCTATTGATCTCCGCATTGACCGCGGCCCTTGTGCTGTCGTAGTCATGGTTCGCCAGTGGCCACTGGTCTTCGTTGTCCGCTATTTCCGGCGGGAAACCGTCCGTGCCGGGGCCATCGTCGTCATCGCCGCATGCCGCGATGGCCAGCGAGATAACGGCAATAGCAAGAATCGTTGCCGTTCTCGTTAGCAAACGCATGCTGGTGCCTCCTTCATTTCACGTGTGGCACCTCTAATCTAGGTTCTCGCCCCTAAAACAGGACTAACAGGCGCGCTGCCCTTCTTTCATCTGGCTATCATTACGCAGAAGTTTTCTCGGGGGTCTTGCACCACGCAGCAGGCTGTCATACTATGGCGCTTGGTTAGCACTCGCAGCAGCGGAGTGCTAACCGCCGCCCAGCAGGGGCGGCAACGCCCACTTACATTGCAACTGCCCGAAGGAGGACTAACTACATGCCAGCGAAGACCAAGAAGCCCGCCGCCCGCAAGGCACCGGCACGCAAGGCGCCTGCCCGCAAGCCCGCCGCCAGGAGCAGCGGCAGCGCCGTCGTCCCCCTGGGCGACCGCATCGTCGTCAAGCAGTCGCGACAGGAAGAGACCCGCGCCAGCGGCCTCGTCATCCCTGACACCGCGAAGGAAAAGCCACAGCTCGGCGTCGTTATCGCCGTCGGCCCCGGCCGCTTCGACGACAACGGCAAGCGCATCCCGGTGGACGTCGCCAAGGGCGACAAGGTGCTCTACGCCAAGTACAGCGGGCAGGACGTCCCGCGTGGCGTCTTCGGCGACGAAGAGGACTACATGATCCTCAAGGAAGCCGACATCCTCGCCAGGCTGGCCTAACAGCCGGCCCACAGACGCCCACAAGAACCCTTAGCCTAAGGAGCCCCCTATGCCTGCAAAACAACTGCTCTTTGATGAAGACGCCCGGCGTGCTCTCAAGGACGGCGTTGACGCCCTCGCCGATGCTGTCCGCGTGACCCTTGGCCCCCGCGGCCGCAACGTCATCCTGGAGAAGAAGTTCGGCCCCCCGGCCATCGTTGACGACGGCGTCTCCGTCGCCAAGGAGATCGAGCTCAGGAACCCCTTCGAGAACCTCGGCGCGCAACTGGCCAAGGAAGTCGCCAGCAAGACCAACGACGTCGCCGGCGACGGCACAACGACAGCGACCGTACTCGCCCAGGCCATCGTCCGCGAGGGCATGCGCATGGTCGCCGCCGGCGCCAACCCCATGGCCCTCAAGCACGGCCTGGAACTCGCCGTCGAGCGCGTGCGCGAGGAGGTCCGCAAGATCTCCAGCCCCGTCTCCGGCAAGGAGCAGATCGCCCAGATCGCGACCATCTCCGGCCACGACGAAGAGATCGGCGAAATCATCGCCGACGTCATGGAGAAGGTCGGCAAGGACGGCGTGATCACGGTCGAAGAGGGCAGGGGCATCCGCATGGAGACTGAGTTCGTGGAAGGCATGCAGCTGGACCGCGGCTTCGTGTCTCCCTACTTCGTGACGAACCCGGACCGCATGGAGTCCGTGCTGGACGAACCGCACATCCTTATCACGGACAAGAAGCTTTCGTCGGTGCAAGACTTTCTGCCGGCGCTCGAACGCATCCTGCAGGTGACGAAGCACATCGTCATCGTTGCGGATGACGTGGACGGCGAGGCGCTGGCCACGCTGGTGGTGAACAAGCTGCGCGGCAACCTGAACGTCCTTGCAATCAAGGCGCCGAGCTTCGGCGACCGCCGCAAGGCGATCCTGGAAGACATCGCTATCCTGACCGGCGGAACGTTCATCACGGAAGATATGGGCTACAAGCTGGAGAACGTGCAGCCGCAGGACCTGGGTCGCGCCCGCCGCGTCGTGTCGACGAAGGAAGACACGGTGATCATTGAGGGCTACGGCGCCGACGTCGACATCCAGGCGCGCATCAAGCAGATCAAGGCACAGTCTGAGGACGCCGCCTCGGAGTTCGACCGTGAGAAGCTGCAGGAGCGGCTGGCCAAGCTGGCTGGCGGTGTGGCGGTAATCAAGGTCGGCGCGGCGACGGAAGTCGAGTTGAAGGAGCGCAAGCTGCGCGTCGAAGACGCGCTGTCAGCCACGCGGGCCGCAGTCGAAGAGGGGATCGTCCCCGGCGGCGGCGTTGCGCTGCTGCGCGCGCAGAAGGGGCTGGACCAGGTAGACAAGGGCCTCACCGAGGACGAGCAGATGGGCGTACAGATCATCCGCAAGGCGCTCGAGGAGCCGCTGCGCATGATCGCCGAGAACGGTGGACAGGAAGGCATGGTCATCGTCGACAACGTGCGCTCCCACAAGGACGCCAACTACGGCTACGACGCGGCGACGGACACGTATGGCGACATGCTGAAGAAGGGCATCATCGACCCGGCCAAGGTGACGCGCACGGCGATTGAGAATGCATCGTCGATTGCGGCGCTGGTGCTGACCACGGAATCGCTGGTGACGGAGATCCCGCAGGACACGCCGTCGATGCCCGGTCCGCCGCCGATGCCGGAGTACTAGGCTCAGATACGCTAACCCGCAGACAGGCCGGGCGAATTGCCCGGCCTGCGGCGTTTTATGGAGTTAGTCTAGTCAGCAGCTGAGACCGACACCGGGTCGCCCGGATCCGGACAGGGTTCGCCAATTTTCGCAGCGTTGAGGCCGGCGTCGACCCGCAATAGCTTGAGCGCATCGACGGGATCGAGCCCGCCTGAACAGTCGAAGTCCCCCCAGGCAAGCGCTGAGGCAACCACAGGCTCGACGCTAGTGCCGAATGCGGGACAGCCAAAGGTATTAACGGACAGCCCAGCATCATGGCGGAGGGTGAGGAGCGCATCGACGGGGTCGACGCCGCCGGAACAGTTGGCGTCGCCCCAGGCGTAGGCCTCGCCCGGCGTGGGAGTGACCGACGCAGTGGCGCTGGGGGTTGGCGTGGGTGTAACCGTCGGGCTTTCGCCGGGACCGGGAGTGGCGGTCGCCGTTCCGCTGGGCGTCTCCGAAGGTGATGGGGTAGGAGCCGGCGTCGGAGTAGACGGCTGCTCAATGGTGAAGCAGCCGGAGTACTCGGATGCATTGTGAGTGCCGTCGCCGTTGGCGGTGGCGGTTACGAAGTGAAGGCTGGAGAAGTCCACGGGCAGGATGTTGTCCAGGATGACGTCGCCGTTTCCGTCTGTGACGCCGATGGCGAAGCCCGGCAGAAGGCGTTGACCTTCACCGTGGCCGGATGGATCACAGTCATCATTGTCAAAGTACTGGATGATGAACTCCGTGTTCGGTTCGCTGTTGAGCAGCGCCTGGACCCTGGTGCCGCCCGCGTCAGCGCTGACCATTGTGATGACGGGGAAGTTTTGCAGATCGTTCGGGCCATCATCGGCGTCCATGGGGTCGTTTGGCGTAACGCCGTCTGCAGCCAGGTCGATGCCGAGACCACCGTTATCGAAGATGGAGTTGTTCAAGATGATGTTCCCAGTGCTGCCGACAACCGCCACGCCATGGCCGTTACTATTGGCGATGACGTTGCCACTCTCAAGCGAAGTGAACCCGATCTTGTTCTCCATGGAGTTGTCTTCAATCACAATGCCGCGGCCGCCGTTGCCCAGTGACCCTTCACCGGTAGCCGTCGTGCCTATAAAGTTAGCGTGGATAAGCACTTCGTTGGCGGAGAGAAGGATGCCGTCGCCCGTGTTACCCGAAATCACGTTTCCCGCTCCGAATTTCTCACCGCTGCCAACGATCGTGCCGCCGGCATTGACGATGCGAATACCAGTGCCGTTGCCTACCGCCGCCTGGCCGCTGGCGTCAGTACCGATGAGGTTGCCCAGGATTCTCGCAGGGGGCATGGAGTGGTTGGGAATGTTGACACCAATAGTGTTACCCGAGATCAGGTTGCCCTCGTCCGTGCCTGCGCCGCCGATCCAGGCGTCGGTCTGCGCTCTGACCCCGTTGCCATTGGGGATGGCTGCGTCACCCGCGGCGTTTGTGCCGATGAAGTTGCCATTTACAATCGGCTTAGCGCCGGAACTCAAGTACAACCCAATATTGGAGTTGCCGGAAATCAGGTTGCAGTCGCCGGTGCACGGACCGCCCGGCGTCACGCCACTGGTACCGCCGATAAACGCGTTATCGGCGCCCGCGATGTAGATGCCGCGGAGATTCGGCACTGCGGCTGTGCCGGCGGCGTTGGTGCCTATGTAACTGCCGGTGATCGTAAAGTTGTTAGCGCTGACGAGGATGGCGCTCTCGCCGAAGCCGTTGATTACGAGCCGGTTGATGGAAGTCCCGGCGGCGTTAGGATCGATCAGGACGAAGCCGTTGAGACCCTCATTGACGCCCGGACCGGCGATTTCGATACGCGTGGCCCCGCCGGTGTTGCCGTCGATCTCGACCGTTCGGGTGATGAATGGCAGCGCCGTGATGACATTAATGGTTGGCACGCCGGCGCCAAGAGCGAAAATGATGGAGTTGGTGTCGATGCCAGACGTGGCGGCGATGCAATCGTTGTAGGTCATGTTGAGGTTGGAGGCTTTGATGGCCTCGCGCAGGGAGCAAAACGTGTCGACGGCATCCGTATCGGAGGTGGTGTCCACGGTGAAGATGTTGCCGTTTGTGCCGGCGATGGCCGACTGCGGCTCAGTTGCCCCGCCAGCGAACCCTCGGTCCAGGCCGAGGACCGTGTGCAGGCTGAGAGCGACGACGAGACAGAGGGCGAGCAGCAGGCTGAGTTGAGCGATGCGAGGAGTTGCGGCCAATGTTACCCCCTAGCTGAGCGGTTAGCCTACGCCCAACTGACTTCGTACACGTGGACTGCGTCCTCGAAGCCCTTGGGCACGAAGTCGCCGAGGTCGGCGAAGGCGAAGCCTTTGCCCATGGCGAGTTCGCGGACGACGTTGGAGACGACGATCTGGCCGGCGGCGGCCTTGTCGCAGACGCGGGCGGCGAGTTGCACGGTTGCGCCATAGAGGTCGCCTTCTTCGGCGAGGGGTTCACCCGCGCTGAGGCCGATGCGGACGGTGACAGGCGTTTCGGCGGAGGCGTTCTCCTCGGCGAGGCGGCGCTGAACGGCGACGGCGGCGGCGAGGGCGCCGCTGGCCACCGGGAAGGAGGCCATGATGCCGTCGCCGGTGTGCTTGATCTCGGTGCCGTTGTGGGCTTTGAGGGCGTCGCGGACGGCGGAGTTATGGCGGCGGACAAGGTCCTGGGCGTGGGCGTCGCCGAGGGCCTGGGTGAGGGCGGTGGAGCTGACGATGTCGGTGAAGAGGATGGTGACGAGGCCGGACGGCGCGGCCGGCACAGTAGCCCGCGCGTGGTCGCTATCGGCCAAGAACTGTTCGATAGCGTCGGCGATCTGGCGGGTGGCCGGCTGGCTGGCGAGGGGGACGTGGTTGCTGCTATCGACGGAAAGGAACTTGGCGCCGGGTATCAGCGCGGCAACCTCGCGGCCGCGCTCGAAGGGGACGGCGCTGTCGCCGCGGGCATGAATGACAAGTGTCGGCACCTTGATTTGCTTCGCTTCTTTGCGGACATCGATCTTGATGAGGTCGGCCATCATGGCAAGGACAGTGTCGGCGTCGGCGGAGCGGCGCTGGAGTTCGTTGAACCAGCGGTACTCTTCCTGGGTGGAGTCGGGAATGAACTGCATGGTCCAGAGCTGGCGGTACTCGGGGGTATCTTTGCCCCAGCCGGGCTTGATGGCCATAATGCGCAGCTGCGCCTCTGCCAGCGCTTCCGGCGTCTCTGGGCGGACGGTGCGGGCGAAGGTACCGAGAAGGGTGAGGTGCTTGACGCGCCCCGGATGACGGTTGGCGAAGGCCATGGCGGTGGGACCGCCCTCGGAGGTGCCGAAGATGTCGAACTTGTCGAGGCCGGCAGCGTTGACGACGGCCTCGAGGTCGCTCACCTTGGCGTCCAGGTTGAAGTCGCGGATGCCACGGTCGGAGAGGCCGAAGCCACGGCCGTCGTAGGCGTAGAAGGTGCGGTGGCGGGCGAGAAGCCCCCAGATGCTGGTCGCGAAGTCGGGAAGTGTTTCGTAGAGTTCGAGGTGCGTCGTCCAGCCGAGGACCTGCACGAGCGGCGGGCCGTTGCCCATGGCGGTGTAGGCGATGGTGACGCCGTCGGCAGTCGTGCAGAACTGAACGTCTGTGTTCATGGTGCGACAACTATAGCGCCTGCCGGGCGGGGCAGTATATACGGATTAGTTCGGGAGCAGCGCCGCGAACCGCTTTTCGCTGCGGTACGGCCCGACGACGGCGAGGTGCAGGCGCTTCGTATCGATGATTTCGCGGGAGACGCGCTGGAGGTCTTCCAGCGAGACGCTATCGATCAGTTCGACTACTTCGTCGACGGTGCGGACGCGGCCGAGTAGAAGCTCCTGGGCGCCGAGCCAGCCGGCGACGGCGCGGCTGTCCTCCATGCGGAGGAGCAGGCGGCCCTTGGAGAGCTCGCGGGCCTTGGTGAGTTCGTCGCTGTGGGGGCCATCAGTCGCCAGGCGGTCCAGCTCGGCGAGGATGACGGTCAGCGCCTCGGCGGCGTTTTTAGGATCGACGCCGGTGTAGACGCTGAAGGTGCCGGTGTCCATGAGGTGGGTCGTGTATGTCGAAACGTCGTAGACGAGACCGCGCTTCTCCCTTAGCTCGACGAAGAGACGGGACGACATCCCCTCGCTGAGGATGATCGACAGGAACGAGAGGGCGTAGCGGTCTTCGTGGTTGAGGGGTATGCCGGGCATGGCCATGCTGAGGTGCGCCTGCTCAGTCGTTTTGAACTTGATGGCGCAGCGAGTGCCGTTGAGGGAAGGCGCGGGCAGCCAGGTCGACGGGCTGCCGGCGGCCCAGCCGTCGAGGTCGGCAGAGACGGCGGCGACGATCTGCTCGTGCGTGATGTTGCCAGCGACGGAGATGACAGTGTTGTTCGGGACATACTGGTCGTGGAAGTAGCCGGTCATGGCGTCGCGGGTAAGTCCGGTGACGGACTCCGGAGAGCCTGCGATATCGCGGCCGAGTGGGTTGTCGGGCCAGATGAGGCCGTCCAGCAGGATCTCGGCGACCTGCGCCGGCGAATCTTCGACCATCGCCAGCTCTTCGAGGACGACCTGGCGTTCCTTGTCCATCTCAGACTCTTCGAGAAGCGGGTGAGCGACGAGCTGGAAGAGGACGTCGAGGGCCATGTCGAAATGCGGACGCGCGACCTTGACGTAGTACAGGGTGTACTCGCGGTCTGTGGCGCCGTTCATGACGCCGCCGACGCCATCTACCTTTTCAGCGATTTCGCGGGCGGTGTGCCACTTTTCCGTGCCCTTAAAGAGCATGTGCTCCAGGAAGTGCGAGACGCCTGCGTCTCCGTCCCGCTCGTAGCGAGATCCGGCGCCAACGTAGACGGCGACTGTCACCGAATGCGTGTGCGGCATCGATGACGTGAGGATGCGGAGGCCGTTTGGGAGGACGGTCCGCTCGTAAAAGGGCAGACCGGCGGTGGGTGAGAGGATTTCTTGCATTTGTTAAATTTCTAGAGTGATTAAAGGCCCCGAGAGTGGGGCCGAATTCAGTTTAGCACGGCGGTGTTGTCACTCATTCGGAGCGTGGTGCAGGCTCCTCGCCTTCGCTGCGGCGAGGCCCGAACGTCAGGATCCCTCCCACGTAACGTCGCCACAGAGATTAGCCGGGTGCTCCTTCGAAGCGAAGACGGCGTACTCACGCTTTGATTCGCCGATGGTCGTGTTGTCGCCGTGGCCGGTGAGGACGTCGGTGTCGTCGGGGAGCTGGTAGAGAACGGAGGTAATGGAGTCGATGGACTGCTTGAGGTCTTCGGGGGACTGGGTGCGGCCGGGGCCGCCGGGGAAGAGGGTGTCGCCGCTGAAGAGGAACCGCTGGACGAGGAAGCTGGTGCTGCCGGGGGTATGGCCGGGGGTGTGCAGGGCCTTGAGGTAGAACGGGCCAACGCTGATTGTCTGGTCGTGCTCCAGGTGTCCATCCATGCGGTCTTTGGGCAGGATGGTCTCGGTGGGGTGGGCGAGGACGGGCGCCTCGAAGGTGTTCTTGACGAGGTCGTAGTCGGCCCAGTGGTCGGGGTGGGTGTGGGTGAGGAGGATGGCCTTGACGCGCACGTCGCGCGCAGCGGCGATGACTTCCTCGCTGCCGGCCGGCATGTCGACGATCAGCGCCTCTTTCGAGCCCTCGTCGGTGATGATGTAGGCGTTGTTGGCCCACTGTCCGAGCGGGCCGAACTTCATGACGGTCAGGTTGCCGTCCGCGTAAACGTCCATGTGGCTTCCTCCTCCGGAATCGGATGGTAACATAGCGTCCACTGTGATCTCGGAGTCCTTCCTCAGCAGCAAAACGGTGCGCCTAAGGCCCGTCCGGGAAAGCGACCTGCCCCACTACCAGGGCTGGCTGGCCGACGATGAGCTTCGCCGTTGGATCGGCTCCGTGACCGAACAGCCGACCATAGAGGAGGAGTTCGACTGGTACGTGAGCCGTCGCCAGGACCCCGATAGCGTGCTCTGGGCAATCGAGACGACGGAGGGGACGCTGCTGGGCAACGTGGAGCTGCGGATGAGCGTGAATAACCTGCGCGGCGAGGTGGGTATCGCGATCTTCGACCGCGAGTACTGGGGACAGGGCTACGGCACCGAGGCACTCAAGCTGGTGTTGGAGTACGCGTTCGGCGAGCTGGAACTGAACCGCGTCGAACTGACGACTGACCACGACAACACGCGCGCCATCCGCAGCTACGAAAAGTGCGGCTTCACTCAGGAGGGCGTGCTGCGCAAGCACCGCATGATAGACGGCGTTCCAAGCGACTCGTTGATCTTGTCGATCCTGCGTGAGGAATGGCAGGTGCGATGACGGTCGCTGACGACATCCGGCTGGAGGGCGATGTCGTGCGGCTGCGCATGCGCAAAGAGTCGGACCTGCCGAAATTCGTGCGCTGGTACAACGACCCGGAAGTGCGCCACTGGCTGCACATGTCGGAGGCGCCGGAGCAAACACTGGACGGGGAGCGCCAGCGCTGGGAGCTGACCCGCGGCGACCCGACGCGTCTCAGCTTTGTGATCGAGACGACGGAGGGCGTGCCGATCGGGCAGGTGGGACTGGTGGCGATCGACGAAGCTCACCGGCGGGCGGAGCTGGGTATCTCGATCGGCGAGAAGGCGTACTGGGGCCGCGGCTTCGGGACGGACGCGCTGCGGGTGATCCTGCGCTTCGCCTTCGAGACGCTGGACCTGCACCGCATCGAGCTGATAACAGACGCTGACAATGACCGCGGCATCCGCGCCTACGAGAAGGCCGGGTTTAAGCATGAGGGATTGCTGCGCGGCAAGCGCCAGCGCTACAAGCAGCCGATCGACATGCTGCTGATGTCGGTTGTGCGGCCGGACGTGGACGCCTAGCGTGGAAATCACGCCGCGCATCCATGCGATCCCGGTTGAGCAGGCGTTCTACACGGGCCCGCAGTCTCCGAACGTCTTCCTGGTGCGCGATGGGGACGAAGGGGCTCTGATCGACGCTGGATTCGGAGACGAACCATCCGTCAAGGCACGGCTGGACTTCCTGGCGGAGTACAAGGACGTGCGGGTGAAGTACATCGTGCTGACGCACCACCACTTCGACCATTCGGCCGGAGCGAAGCAGATCCACGACGCGACGGGCGGGGTGGTGGCGCTGCATCCGCAAGAGGAGAAGTTCCTGCTCGAGTGGGACAGCGACGCGCCGCAGGACATCGAGATACCGGAGGAGGCGAAGGAACTGCGCGAGAAGGTGGAGACGTTCCGCAAGCAGGCCGCCGAAGCCAACCCCACGATCATGATGAACGACGGCGACGAGTTCGCCGTTGGTGACCTGACGCTGCGAGTCGTTCACACGCCGGGACACACGCTCGGGTCGGTCTGCATCTACATTCCGCAGGAGAAGGCGCTCTTCACCGGCGACACGGCGCTGGGCCTAGGGACGGTGGCCATCTCGCCGCCACCGCACGGGGACATGGCGCTGTACCTGGAGTCGCTGGCGCGGCTGCAGACACTGGACAGCGCGGTCATGTGCCCGGGCCACGGTCAGGCCGTCCACGACGTGCCAGCGAAGCTGCAGGAACTCATCGACCACCGCCACGCCCGCGAGGAGCAGATCCTGGGTCTGATGCGCAAAGGCAAGCGCACGACGAAGGCGATGCTCAACGCGATCTATTCGGAGCTGGACAAGCGGATGCACACGGCGGCGCTACGTCAGATCGAGGCGCACCTGGCCAAGCTGGAGTCAGAGGGGCGGGCGACGCGCGACGGCGAAGAGTGGGCGCCAAGGGAGTAGCTCCCGCGCAAAAGGAGACGGGCCGTCCCCAAGAGACGGCCCGTCGCCCCCCAACCACCAAGTTGCGCTATTTCAACTCGCTCCGGCCATCAATCCGATCACTCGCAACCACATCCAGGAGCGGAGTCAACGCAACTTAACACCAGAATGTATTTTCCGGCATTGGTCATCATGGTGGGGTAAACAGGCGGGGTGAGTTCGGTAAGAGAACGGTTAAAGCAGGTTCAGGTTCAGGGATCGGGAAGCAGGGGGAATGGCGGACGCCACCGCGACGGGGTAGAGATTATATGGTAGGGGCGACGCGCCACAGGCGCAGGGGTTCGCTGACACCCTTGAGCGAGCGTTCTCCGGCGTCTTCGAAGGTTACGGCGGCGGATGTGCGGGCCAGATCACGCACGGTCTGGGAGACGAGTACTTCGCCAGGTGCGGCCAGTGCCGACACGCGTGCGGCAATGTTCACCGCGCCACCGTACACGTTGTCGTCTTCTCGGATGACGTCGCCGGCGTGTAGGCCGAGGTGGAGGGGGAGGCCGCATTCGTCTCCCGCAGACCCGCAGCGCAGCGCCGCCTCGATCGCCTGGCGGGCGGAGGCGAACGTAGCGAGGACGCCGTCGCCGAGGAGCTTGCCCTCGACGGGTGTACCGCCAGCCTCGCGGATGATGGTGCGCAGCGAGCCGTCAAGCGCTCGCGCTCGTTCGCGGAAGGCCGTATCGCCTAAGCGCTCGGTGAGGGCCGTAGACTCGACGATGTCGGCGACGAAGATGGCGGTCATGCCGGAGGGGAGGGTCGGGTCCGCCCGCGCCTCCTCGTCCGCAAAGAAGTCGACTACGGCCGCGACGACCTGATCGTCACGAAGAGCCGAAGCATAATCCAGCACCAGCAAATGTGAATCCGGGATCCCGGCGGCCAGCTCGCGTGCCATATCCATCGTCAGGTAGTGGATCCCGCTGTAGTGAACGATCAGCGTCGGGCAGCGTACGAGAGGCAGCGAGTCCGTGACATCCCACGCATTCACGAAGCTCGCGGACTGGAGCAGCGTGTTCTGATCCAGAGCCGCGGCGAGGAACTCCGCGGTCCGCGCGGACTCCTCCTTGCCGAACCCGTAGTTGACGGCGGCAAGGTTTTGCAAGAACAGATCCCAGTCTTCCCTCATTAGAGAGGGGATGCGAAAGGCTCGGTGGCGCGCGAGGGTCTCACGTGTTCGCACAGAAGTGCCGACCAGACACAGCCTGGTGACCTGATCGGGACGGCGCGCCGCAAAAGCGATTGCAAGCGGACCCCCGCCGAAGAGACCCAGTACACCGAAACTACTCAAGTCAAGCTGATCGGCGACTGCGTTCACGTCCAGAAGTAGCGAATCGAGCGAAAAATCCTCCACATCTCTGTCGGATAATCCGTAGCCGCGACTGTCGAACTTGATCACCGTATACCGCTCCGTCAGGCGTTCGTAGAAGGGGGCATAGGGTGAGTGCTGCCACATGAGCTGGACGTGAGCGTCCGCGAGGTCGCCGGAGACGAGCACGGGCGGGCCGCTTCCTACGACCGTGAAGGCGATGTTCACCCCATCGCTCGTCTTTGCGTACTGGATGCGCGGCTCCATCAGGCAGTTGCCTCGCGAACCGCAAAGACCCGTACCGGCTCCCCCACGCCCTTCAACTCCTGCTCGCCACGGTCTTCGAACGTCACCCCCGCGCTCGTTCGCGCCAGCGATCGCACCGTATCCGAAACCAGCACCTCGCCTGGCGCCGACAGCCCGCTGATGCGGGACGCTGTGTTGACGGCGCCGCCGAACACGTTGCCGTCCTCTTCAATCACGTCGCCAGCGTGGATGCCCAGGTGAAGGGGTAGGCCTCCTTGTTCGCCAGCAGCCCCGCACTTGAGTGCGGCCTCGATGGCCTGGCGGGCGCTGCTGAAGACGGCGAGGACGCCGTCGCCGAGGAGTTTGCCTTCGACGGGGGTGCCACCCGCTTCGCGGATGATGTTGCGCAGCGTGACGTCCAGGTCGCGGGCCTTCTCGCGGAAGGCGGTGTCGCCGAGGCGTTCGGTGAGGGCGGTGGAGTCGACGATGTCGGCGAAGAGGATGACGGCGGTGCCGGATCTGTCAGCTCGGCCTGTGAAACCATCTCGGCGGGCCTCGGGGCCGTGGCTGGCAGCGTAGGTCACGGTGACACCTGAGAGATGGGAGAGGAACTCAGCCATCGCCGCGATCGCCTGCGGGCCAGGCACCAGCACGGTGTTTCCCTCGGAGAGGACCAGGCGTGCGCCAGGAATCGCAGCGGCTAGCTTCCGCGCACCCTCCGTTGGGTAGTAGGGATGATCGCGAGGATGCATCACAAGCGTTCGCGCCCTCACCTGGGGTGCGATCTCAGTCATGTCCCACGAGTTACTCGCCGTTTCGTGGCGGATGAACAGGTCGGGGGTAACGGAGCGACGCATCATTGCCGCGTACCGGCGAGCGTCGTCGTTGTTAGACCAGCTGTCGATCGCGGACTGGAAGGACTCGCTGGCGAGAGTCCAATCTGTCCGCGCCAGTCGGAATAGGCGATCAAGCGGCTCAGGCTTCGCGCCCAGGAGTACGGCCCATAGCATTAGATCCGACACACGGTCTGGGTGAGAAGCGGCGTAGGTGAGCGCGGTAGGTATACTTGTACCGGAGGCCAGGAGCGCAAAGGACCCGGGTGCCGCGACATCTGCCAGCGCCTCCAGATCCCTCATCATTGCAGCCGGTGAGAAGTCAGTTATGTTTCGGTCGGATAAGCCGCATCCTCGCATGTCATACCGCACAACTGTGAACGTCATCGCAGTCGCTCTGAACAAGCTTTGAAGCGGCGGGATGGTCCATTCGTCCTCAATATTCGTCGCTATCCGAGGTGACATGACGACCAACGGAGGCCCGTCACCAATCGTGTAGTAGGCTATATTTACTCCATCAGTCGTTTTGGTGTATTGAATGCGCGGCTCCATCACTCGCCGTCCTTCCGCACCGCGAACACGCACTGTGGCCCGGCGACGCCCTTCAGTTCGTGCTCGCCACGGTCTTCGAATGCAACGCCGGCGGACGTCCGCGCCAGGTCTGTGACGGTGCGCGACACGAGCACCTCCCCCGGTGCCGACTCATCCGCAATCCGCGCCGCAATGTTCACCGCTCCGCCAAACACGTTGCCATCCTCTTCAATCACGTCGCCAGCATGTATGCCCAGATGCAGCGGCAGGCCGCCCTCCTCGCCCGCCACGCCGCACTTGAGCGCCGCTGCGATCGCCTGCCGCGCGCTCGTAAATACCGCCAGCACCCCATCGCCCAGCAGCTTGCCTTCCACAGGCGTGCCGCCTCCCTCACGGATCACCGCTTGCAGCGCCCCGTCCAGCTCCCTCGCCTTCGCGCGGAAGGCGGTATCACCGAGGCGCTCGGTGAGCGCGGTGGAGTCGACGATGTCGGCGAAGAGGATAGCGGTCATGCCGGAGGGAAGCGACGGCTCCCGCGGCTGGCCCTCGCCTACGAACGCATCGATGAGGTTCGGCACGGGAGCCCATGACATGTCGTCTATAAGGGTCAAGCGTGCATTCGGAACGGCAGCAGCGAGGCGCTGGCCAACGTCTACAGGAAACCAGCGGTTGTTCTTATTGTGAACGATGAGTGTGGGCGTGGTTACGCTGGGCAGGAGCGCGGAGACGTCGAGGCTTTCCCATGCCTTCCAGAGGGTTCGCATCGCCTCCGGTTCACAGCACGCGCGTATGAACTCAGCGTAACGCCTCGCAAACTCCGGGTCCGGCCATGCCCACAGCACCTGCGCGAAGGTCTCCGTGAAGAGCACCCAGTCCGCGTCTAGCAGCGCCACCCCCGTCTTGTAAACGGTTGACTCCGCAAAGTCCGAGACGCTGGCGTAACCGTCGATCAGGATCAGGTGAGATACCCGCTCCGGGTGAGTAACTGCGTAGGTCACGCCGATCGGCACTGCGGTGGCCCAGGAAACCAGCACGAACGTTTCGAAACCGCTTCGTTCGACCACCGCTTCAAGATCGCGGATCATCGCGTCCATCGAGAAGTCGACCGCGCTCCGGTCGGACAGACCATTTCCGCGCGAATCGTAGTTAACGACGTGAAACATGGCGGCAAGGGCTTCATTCAGCGCGCCAAACATCTGCCAGTTCAGTTCGGCATGATTGAAACCAGGAGGCGCTATCGCGATAAACGGACGGCCCTCGCCCACCGTCGAATACGCGATGTTCACCCCATCGCTCGTCCTGGCGTACTGGATGCGTGGTTCCATCAGCTCGTACTCAGCTCGTCATGCCGCCGAGCCCGACGAGGGCGCGGCCGTGTTCGACTTCGCCCATGTGGCGGAGGCCGTGCTGGTAGACGAAGCACTCGAGGACGTCCAGCTTGCGCAGCGGGCTGCCGGGCCCAATGACGATGGCACAGAAGATGTTCTGCATGTTCGGTGGCAGCTGAGGGAAGATGACTTCCAGGAGGAGGTCTGCGGTCAGGCTGTCGAGCACTTCATCCGTCTGGGCGATGACTGCGGCCTGGTAGGCTTTCCAGGCGTCGAGGTCGCCGATGCGCTGGTTCTGCATCTCGTTGACGGTCTCCTCGCGCCCGAGGGCGTTGATGGATACGCCGGTCTTTTCCGCCCAGCCGCCGCGCACCCAGAGCGGCGGCTCTTTACGGAAGAAGAGGCTGGCTGACTGGTCCTGGGCCTGGATGTAGTGGGTGAAGCTGAAGGCGATGGGCAGGACGCCCTCGCGCTCGTGGTGGTTCATCTGGTCTAGCGTCATGTCGCTGACGGCTCGCTCCCAGATGATGTTCATGGCGCGGATGCGGTTGCGGAGTGACTGTACGAATGGGTCTGAGCCTGACATGCGGCTTATTCTAGCCTGTCAGGCCGGCGGCGGCGCGGTGTGATATGTCAGGCGGGTTCTGCCGAGGAATTGATTGTGAGGCAGGGGCGGTTGGTCTGTGTGAGGACCTCGTCGGCCGCGCTGCCCTTGAGTATGCGCCCGAGCGCGGAGCGGCCGCGTGTCGAGACGGCGATAAGTCCGGCGTCAATTTCTTCAGCAACTGCCAGAGCGGCCTCGGCGCGGCTGCCTCTGTAGAGCTTGCTCTCGACGGAAGCGCCCTGGTTTCTGAGGGTCTCGGCGGTGTGGTGGAGGTACCTCTGAGCCTCTTCGAGGTCGTCGTTACCGGAGATGTGGTGACAGAGGACGAGGGTGCCTGAGTCGAGGTCTGCCAGAGCGCGCGTAGCGGGGAGGATAGACTCGGCGAGCTGAGTGCCGTCGAGCGACACGAGGACACATTCGAACGTGGGCGCCTGTGTGGCGCCGTGCTCGTCGTGCTTGAGGACGAGGACGGGACAGGCGGCCAGGCGGACGATACGGGTGGCGGTGCTGCCGAGGATGGCACGTTTGACGCCCGACCTGCCGCGGGTGGCGATGGCGATGAGGTCCGCGCGCTCCTTCTGGGCGAGAGCGGCGATGGATTCGGCCATGGCGCCGTGGAGTTGACGGGTGGTTGCCGTGAGGCCACCAGCTTTGAGCCGGCGGCGCATGTTGCCCAGATAAGCGCGGATTTTTGGGGACTGTTCCTTGATGTACTGGTAGACAATCTCGGGGTTGGGAGTGGAGAGCTCGGGTATGCCGCGGACGAGAATGATGGTGGCGCCGGTGGCGGCGGCGATCTTGCGGACGAGCGGCAAGACACTCTCCCCCCGCTCGGAGCCATCGAGCGCGACGAGGATCCGGCTGATGGTTGGCGTCGTCAAGGTGGCCATACGAGAAGGATAAGGGGTATGGCAACGATAGTGATGATAGCTTCGAGTGGCAGTCCGAGGCGCCAGTAGTCGGAGAAGCGGTAGCCGCCGGGCCCCATGACGAGGGTATTGGACTGGTGGCCTATCGGAGTCAGAAAGGCGCAGGAGGCGCCAATGGCAATGGCCATGAGGAAGGGATCTGCCGATGCGTCCACGCCATCGGCGACGCTGAGTCCGACAGGCGCCATGAGCACGGCGGCCGCGGCGTTGTTTACGACATCCGAGAGGAACATGGTTGCTACGAAGACGATGGCAAGGGCGACCCAAACGGGGAGGTCGTCGCCGAGTTCGAGGATGAGGCCGGCGACTTCGGTGGCCGCGCCCGTCGTTTGGAGCGCGCCGCCGACCGGAATCATAGCGCCGAGCAGGACTATGATTGGCCACTCGATGGCCTCGTACGCGATGCGTGGCGTAACCAGCCCGACCAGGATCATGCCAACGGCGGCGGCAACCAGGGCGATCTGCACCTCGACGAGCCCGAGGGCCGTGCTGGCAATGGCGATGGCGAAGATGGCGAGGGCAAGGAAGAGCTTCTGCGGCGGGCCGATACGCAGCTCTCGCCCGGCCAGCGGCAAGAGCCCCAGCGAGGACATGATCTCAGTCAGCGCCTCGGAGCCACCCTGCATCAACAGGACGTCGCCGCGGCGGAAGGCGGTCCGGCCCAGCCTGGTCTGGGGCGGCCGCACGCCCTGGCGGCTGATCGCGAGGAGGTTGACGCCGAACCGCCGGCGCAGGTTGAGGCCGATCGCGGTGCGCCCTTCGATCGGCGAGTCCGGCCGTACGACGGCTTCGACGACGCTGACGTCGCCGGAAGTGAGCAACTCCTTGTCGATTTCCTGGTCTCCGACGAGTTGGAGGCCGCTATCACGGACGAGAGTGGCGATGATCTCGGTGTCGCCGGTAACGACGAGGACGTCGCCCGCGTGGAGTATCTCCCAGGAGGGCGGCGCCGACTGAGTCCGGCCCTCGCGGATGATTGCGGCGACGGTAACGCCTGCGCCTTCTTCGCTTTCGAGTTCGCGGATTGGTTTACCGGCGGCCTTCGAGTCCTCGGGCACCTCGACTTCGGTGATGTAGTCTTCGACTTCGAAGAGATCGGACCCGGAAGCTTCACCTTTGCGCTGGGGAACGAGGCGCCAGCCAACGAGCGAGATGAAGAGGAGACCCGCGAGGGCGATGCCGCCGCCGACCGGTGTGAAGTCAAACATGCGGAAAGCTTCACCGTTCTCCTCGGCGCGGAAGGTGGCGATGATGACGTTGGGCGGGGTGCCGATGAGAGTGGTGAGGCCACCGAGAAGGGAACCGAAGGCGAGCGGCATAAGGACGGTGGAGGGCGGTGTGCCGCTCTTGCGGGCGAGGTTGATGGCGACCGGCAGGAAGAGTGCTAGCGCTCCCACGTTGTTCATGAATCCAGACGACGCTGCGGCAGGGACGGTCACGGCGGGGACGAGCGTTGAGGGGCGGCTTGCGAGGCCGGACAGCCGGCGCGCGATGTGATCGACGATACCTGACTCGAACAGTCCACGGCTGACGACCAGGACCGCGGCCACGGTAACGACGGCAGGGTGCCCGAAGCCGCTGAAGGCGTCGCCAGCGGGCACGATATCGGCCAGAACGAGCGTGAGCAAGGCCAGCAGGGCAACGATGTCATAGCGCCAGCGGCCCCAGACAAAGAAGACCAGCGTCCCGAACAGCGTGGCGAAGACAACGATTTGGTCGTTAGTCATGCAGCGATCACTCCAGCCGTCGCATCACCGCATATTATCGTGCATGCGCTGGACATGTGGCGCAGATTGCGAGTACGGCGCGCGTATAATCAGCCCGCAAAGGAGGCACGCCCATGCAGACCGGCAACTTTCGCGGCTTTGAAGTCACGCTCGAACCGCCCGGCATCGCGCTTGTCACGCTGAACCAGCCGGACCGGCTGAACGGGATGACGCAAGGGCTGAAGCGAGACCTTATCGAGATCCTGAGCCAGGCGCAGATGGACGATGCCGTGCGTGTGGTGGTGTTGACGGGCTCCGGGCGCGCGTTCTCCGCGGGGGATGACATCACGGGGCGGCCGCTCGGTGGGACGGGTGCCACGGCGCTGATGCCGGACATCGGGACGGGGCACGATACGCCAATCGGGACGTACGAGGGACTGCGAGTGCTTTCGCAGACGCTGAACACTGCGGTGCGCCAACTGGACAAGATCACGATTGCAGCGGTGAACGGCGTTGCGATCCAGACCGGGATGTCTCTGGCGCTTTCGTGTGATTTCCGCATCGCGTCGACGGAGGCCCGGATTGGATCAGGGACGCTGCGCTTTGGGCTGATGCCGGACGAGGGTGGCCACTGGCTGATCGTGCAGATGCTGGGCCTGCCCCGCGCGCTGGACTTCTTCATGCGCAACCGCATTGTCTCCGGCGAGGAGGCCCTGGCGCTGGGTCTGGTGCATGACGTAGCTGAGCCGGACCGGCTGATGACGCGCGCGACGGAACTCGCCCGCGAGTTCGCTGCAGGCCCACAGATCGCGATTCGGCTGCTGAAGCGTAGTCTCTACAACGCGGCGGAGCAGACGTGGGCGCACGCGCTGGACGACATCGCAGCGAAGACGGCGGTCTCGGACCACCACGAGGACGCACGGGAAGGCGTGACGGCGTTTCGGGAGAAGCGGGCGCCAACGTTCTCTTGAGCTGTATGCGGTAGAATTCGGGCCATGGCTGGTCAAGTCCGCTATGTAACCACCCCTGATGGCGTGCGCATTGCCTATTCCGTAAACGGGGAGGGAACACCGTACGTTTTCGTGCCTGGATGGATCAGCAATCTGGAAATTGACAACCAGATGCTTGGTGGCCTCGGCGTGTTTGACGCCTATGAGGGGATCATGCGAGTCACCCTCGACAAGCGCGGTACAGGCCTTTCCAGCCGCAACCTCGATGACTATTCCCTTGACGCCCGCATCATGGACATCGAAGCTGTCATCGAAGATCTGGGGCTGGACACCTTCGCGCTCGGTGGCCTTTCCGAGGGCGGTCCGATCGCCATCGCCTTCGCCGCCAGGCATCCTGACATGGTGCCACGCCTCGTCATCTCCGGCTCCTACGCGAATGGCGCGGGACTGGCAGGATCAAAGGATATTCAAGACGGCGTCTTCACCATACTCAAGGCTGAATGGGGCCTCGCATCCAAGCTACTCTCCGAACTCTTCATCGGCGAAGGCGAGTCGTTCATGACCCCCGAAGCCTTCGGCGCTTACCAGCGTTCCGGCGCCAATGCGGAGGACGCCTACAAGATCCTGCGCGCCGCCGCCGACATCGATGTCCGTCCGCTGCTCCCTGCCATCAAGTGCCCGACACTCGTCGTCCACAATCGCGACGACAGGGTCGTGCCATTTGAGTTCGCGCAGGAAGTAGCAGCTGGCATCAAGGGCGCGAGGTTCGTCTCCCTCAAGGGCGGCCACATTCCGCCCCTTGACGCGATCCTCGAGGGCAGCAAGATCATCGCCGACTTCATCCGGGAATCACAGCCCGTCCAGCATCCGGCGCCGACCTCCTCCGACGGTGGATTCCGCGCGATCCTCTTTACTGACCTCGTGGGTCACACGGAGATGATGCATCGCCTCGGCGACGCGAGGGGCCGCGCCGTGCTTCGCGAGCACGAGCAGGTCACACGGGATGTCCTCAAGGCTCACAACGGCTCCGAGGTAAAGACGATGGGGGATGGCTTCATGGCTGCGTTCACGTCTGTGACCAAGGCCGTCGAGTGCGGCATCGACCTCCAACGCGCCTTCGCTAAACGCTCCTCCGATGAACCGCTTCACGTACGCGTCGGCCTCAACGCAGGCGAGCCGATCCAGGAAGACGGCGACCTCTTCGGTGAGACGGTCATCCTCGCCGCCCGCATTGCCGCGAAAGCCGAGGGCGGCGAGATACTCGTAGCCGACACGGTGCGCGGCCTCTGTTCCGGCAAGGGGTTCCTTTTCGCGGATCGCGGGGAGTTCGTGGCGAAGGGGTTCGAGGACCCGGTCCGCGTGTACCAGGTGAGCTGGCGCTAGGCCGCCGGAAAGACCACCACACACGAGCGCGGTCCGCGTACCTGCCCACCAGCCCACGTCACATCGTTGGAGTCTTCGATCCAGAAGTCGGGGATGCGGGACATCCATTCCTCAAGCGCCACCCGCACTTCCATGCGCGCCAGGTTGGAGCCGACGCAGCGGTGGATGCCGACGCCAAAGGCGATGTGCGCGTTCTTCTGGCGGTCCAGCAGGATCTTGTCTGCATCGGGGAACTTCTCGGGATCGCGGTTGGCGGCCGGGAAAGCCATGAGGATGCGGTCGCCGGCCTTCATCGGGCAGCCTGCGACTTCGGTGTCTTCGGCGACGATGCGAGCCATGGTGACGGGGGCGTAGGCGCGCAGCAACTCTTCGACGGCGGTGCCCATGAGCGTGGGATCGGCGGCGAGGCGGTGCCGGTCGTCCGCGTGCGTGGCCAAATGCCAGAGTGAGGAGCCGATGGCGCTCCACGTCGTGTCGATTCCGGCGACGAGGAGTAGCGTGCAGATACCGATGATGTCGTCGTCGGCCACGGGCGCACCATCGACCTCTGCCGCCAGCATCTCGCTTATCAAGTCGTCACCGGGGTTGATACGACGCTCGGCGATGCACTCGCGGAAGAAACCGATGATCTTCGCGCGCGAGGCGATGCGCACTTCGGGGTTTGTCAAACCGATCTCGAGGACGCCGCGCACCCAGTCCGTGAAGGTGTCAGACATGTCGGCGGGGATGCCGAGCATGCCGGCGATGACACGCACGGGTATCTGCTGGGCGTACCCGGCCGCAGCGTCGGCGCGGCCCGCGTTGACGAAGCCGTCGACGAGCGAGCGGCAGAGGTCGCGGGTGACGGGCTCCCATTTCTGCATGGACTGCAGGTTGAACGCGGGTAGCAACAGCTTGCGCGACCACGTGTGGACCGGCGGATCGACAGATATCGGTAGCGCCTTGATGCCGTAGTCGGCGGCGGCGGCTTGTTCGTGCGGGACGGGCGTAACGGTGATTGAGCGTGAGGAGAAGCGCTCGTGGTCCTGGGCGATGTCGAAAACGTCAAGCATAGCGGGTGGGGAGCCACGAACGACTCCAGCGCTCAGTGTGGGCGATGGGGCACTGCTGACGCAGGTCATCCCAGATGGGATAGGGATCGCGGACATAATCCGGGTCGAAGATATCGTAGTCGATGGCCCAATCGTGTCCCTGCTTGCGTTCGGCGACCATGATGCTGCCTCCCTCCGGGGTGTGGCCCAAGTGTTAGGCACGGGCGGGAAGCTGTCAAGGTTGGGGATGGGGCCGTGTCAGGACAGGGAGGCCGCGCTCAGAACGAGAGCCATGACGGTCCAGTCAGACTCGCCAGGCATTGGCTCGGCGGCGGTTGCTGAGGATTTTCGAGGAAGTCGAGTGTGATTTGAGCCGGGCATTCATCGCCCAGCGCTACACCGTGGCCCAGGCCGGGGAACTCGAAGAAGTAACTGTTGTCGAGGCCTTCCGCGGCCAGGCGGCCTCACTCCGGCGGTGTGATGGGATCGAACTGCCCGGCCAGCACAAGGGCCGGCACAGGGCTGTTCACCGGCTCGTTCTCGCTAGCGGGTGCTGGGGGCGCCTGCCACTCGTCGCAGGAGGCGAATATGGATCGTGCAGCGTACTCGCTGAATTCAGACAGTCTTGGGTGTGCTTCGGCCGCGGCAACCACCGCCTCCCGGTCTGTGAACGGGGCCTCTTCAGCGCACTGAACCGAGAAGTACATGCCCTGGCTGAAGGACTGTATGTCCTGCAGGTGCAAATCAGCGACGATCTTCAGCAGTTGATAATTATGATCCCTGGTGTCGAAGATCATCTTCGGCAGTAGCGCGATCAGATCCTCTGAGTAGAGGGCGGAGAAGACGAAGGCGCTGAACCAGACCCCATCGATCGTCGCAGTTATCCGCGATCTACCGGTAATGCTACCGATCGAAAACTGGACCGGGATCTCGTTCAGCCGATCGACTGTGTCATAGAAGGCCTGTTCCAACTCCGGGTAAGGACTACTGCACGATGGGGCCGAGGCGCACGACTCGAACAGGACACCCAACGCGCGGTCGAAGCCGGCCTGATGCTCCGAATACAGGTCGGACTGCAGCGGATAGACGGAATCGAGGACGGCGCTGCGCACACCCTCTGGAAAGTCGCGCATGACAGTCAGGGCCAGCTTTGTGCCATAGGAAACGCCGTAGAGATTCCACTGCTCGTACCCGAGCGCCTGTCTCAGGTCATTGACGTCCGCGGCACTCTCGGCGCTCCTGGCTAATGTGGGGTCGATGCCGGACTCCACCAACCGGTTGTAACAGCTTCTGGCTGAAGCCTCATCCTGGGCTACTCTTTCGTCGATCGAGAATTGGCGGAGGATGTGATCGTAGTTGATGTTGGTGACTTCGGGGCAGGCTAGGGAGGGAACGGATCCGCCTGCTCCGCGCTGATCGAAGACGATAAGGTCGCGGTTCGCTGCAAGCGGTTCAAGCGCCGGGTAAAGAAACTCGATCCCTTCGAGTGTGTCGCCGCCGGGCCCTCCATCCAGATATACGATGGGGTCAGCCTTGCGCTCAGCGCTTTGCGACTTGAAGACGGCGACCGGCAGACGCACCCTGCCGAAATCGGGCTGGGCGCGGTCCTGGGGGACCGTCAGGTATCCGCATTCCACCGTCACGCCGTCCGGCGCAGCGAACTCACAGTCACCGGTCTCATATCCTAGTGGCACAAGGGAGGTCACCGGGGTTTGCGTTCCGGTCGCGATTACGACTTCTGGCCCGTCGCCGTTCCCGCTCAAGCCCAGGGTGCTTGCGCCACCCAAGGCGATCAGCCAGACGGCGGCGCCGAGGACCAGGCTGGTGATGATGGCAACGAAGGCAAGATTGATTACGAGCTCGGACGTGTCCGATTCGGCTGGAGCAGGCGTCGGCCGCTCTGCCGGTTGGGGTATGGCTACGTGGGCGTTCTCACGTGCCTCACAGGCTTCGCATAGCTGAGCGACGCCTGCGAGTAGCTCCCCGCAAGATAGACATCGAGTTTGCACGGAACGCTATCGCCCTAGTTCAACTGACAACGGACATGGCTTCAACATTGTATCCATCCTGGCCCGCCTCAGACTGATGTGGCGAATCAACCCGCCAGCGCGCGCTCGAGGCCGCCTTCGTAGGCGTCGCGGAGTTCGGGGAGGCCGAGGTCGATGGGGCCGAAGCGGAAACGATCGCCCTCTGTCACCTCGCCGATGTACTGGAGGGGTACGTTGCCCAGTTCCGCTATGTGCAGAAGATCCGCGCGACGCTCGATCTTGATGGCGACGATAATGCGTGACTGGCCTTCTCCGAAGAGCGTCGCGTCAAGGCGCGCGCCCATAATGGCGCCGGACGCCTCGATGCTGGCGTCGGCAGCGAGACACATCTCGGCCAGCGCGACCGCGAGTCCGCCATCGGAGCAGTCGTGTGCTGCAGTGGCGATACCCTGGCGGATGGCGGCCAGGGTAGCGCGCTGCACGCGTTCCTCCAGTTGCAGGTCAATGTGCAGCCGCCCACCGATGACGCCGTGCTCCATGCGGAGGTACTCGCTGGCGCTGAGGGAGTCCAGCGGCTGCTCCACCTGCGCGCCGAGCATGAAGAGGTGGTCGCCGGGCGTCGGCGCCATGGTGCAGTGCTGCGTCACGTCGTCCAGGATGCCCAGCATGCCGATAACCGGCGTCGGGTAGACCGGCTGGTCGCCGGTCTCGTTGTAGAGCGAGACGTTGCCGCTGATGACGGGCGTGCCGAGCGCTTCGCAGGCCTCGGCGATTCCGTGCACGGCGGCCTGCATCTGGTGGTAGACGTGCGGGCGTTCCGGGTTGCCAAAGTTGAGGCAGTCCGTCACGGCCACCGGGTGCGCGCCCGCGCAGACGACGTTTCGTGCCGCCTCCGCGACGGCGATCGAGGCGCCGCGATAGGGGTCGACGTGGCAATAGCGGCCGTTACCGTCCGTGGCCACGGCGATGCCCTTGCTGGTGCCCTTGATGCGCAGCACCGCCGCGTCCCCGCCCGCGCTGACGACCGTGTTGTTGAGCACGCTCTGGTCGTACTGGCGGTGGATCCAGCGTTTGCTGGTGATGTTGGGCGCGGCGAGGAGCCGAAGGAGGGCGGGGTTGGCGTCCGTCAGATCGGGAAGCGACAGGATGTCGAGTTGCTCCATCTCGAAGAGTTGCGGATCGGGCACGCCTTGGCGACTGTACTCCGGCGCTTCGACGAGAAGGTCGATCGGCATGGTGCCGACCTCCGCGTCGCCGTCCATGATGTGGGCGACGCGGTCTTCGGTAACGTGGCCGATAATCGCGGTCTCGACCTCCCAACGCGCGAACAGGTTCGCGACGTCGTCCTCGTGGCCCTTGCGGACGATTATGAGCATGCGTTCCTGGGACTCGGAGAGCATGACCTCGTAGGGAGTCATGCCTTCCTCGCGGCGCGGAACCTTCGCGACGTCGATTACGAGTCCGGTGCCGCCGCGGTTGGCCGATTCGATGGCAGACGAGGTGAGGCCGGCCGCGCCGAGGTCCTGGATGCCGGTGATCCAGTCGGCGTGGTTGTGTGCCAGGTCGATGCAGGCTTCGAGCAGCATCTTTTCGAGGAAGGGGTTGCCGACCTGCACCGCGGGCCGCATCTCCTCGAAACGCGCGCCGGGGTCGGTTCGGGAAGCGAGGCCGGATGCACCGTGGATGCCGTCGCGGCCAGTGGCGGAGCCGGCGAGCATGAGGATGTTGCCAGGGCCTTCCGCTTTGGCGGTGATCAGCTTGTCGATGGGCGCGAAACCGACGCACATGGCGTTGACGAGCGGGTTGGTGGAATACGAATCCTCGAAGTAGACCTCGCCGCCAACGGTGGGAATGCCAAGGCAGTTGCCGTAGCCGCCGATGCCCGCGACGACGCCTTCGAACAGGTAGCGGTTATGGCGGTACTGGTCGCCGTCCACTTCCGCCAGGAGTTCGCCTGAGGCGGAGACGGAAGGCGTGGCTGCGACGAATTCCGGTTCGTCGTCCCGCGTAGGGGCGCTGGTCCGGGGGGCAGGCGCGAGAGGGCCGAAACGTAGCGAGTCGAGGAGAGCGATGGGGCGGGCGCCCATGGCGAAGATGTCGCGTACGATGCCGCCGACGCCTGTCGCTGCGCCCTGGTAGGGCTCGACGGCGCTGGGGTGGTTGTGGGACTCGATCTTCATGACGACGCAGAGGCCGTCACCGATGTCGACGGCGCCGGCGTTTTCGGTGCCGCGCTTGGTGAGCACGACGGCGCCCTCAGCAGGAAGCTTGCGGAGGAGCGGTTTCGAGTTCTTGTAGCCGCAATGCTCGCTCCACAGCGCGCCGAACATGCCGAGTTCGACTTCGTTGGGCTCGCGACCGAGCTTCTGAACGATGGATTCGTACTCGTCGCGAGAGAGGGCGATGGTATCGAGGACGGACTGATCGATGGCCACGAAATCAGAATAGCCGCGGCGTGATGTACGTGGAAGAGACGTAAGTGCCGGCGACCCACATTGTCAGCCCGAAGACGGTGAGGCCGGCCTTGAGCCAGGTCGGCCACGGCTGGTAGCGCCACATCAGGAACAGGCCGATAGGCGCGAAGACGTAGCTAAGGAGAATCGTGGCCCAGAGCGACTCGTACCAGGCCCTGGGCCGGGTGGCGGCTTTGTCTGCGATCGCGGGCCTACTTCATGCTGAACGGCGGGTATTCATCGCGCAGCAGGTAAACATACGCGTACACACGGGCGTACCAGCGCATCGTGCCTTCGATGAAGTCGTGGATGCCGCGCGGCAACCTGCCCGTGAACAGGATCGCGAACCAACCGATGACGATAAGCAGAATCGCGATGATCATGACTATGAATAGGACGAGAAGATTGGGGATCACGAGCAACCACTTATAGAGCGGCGCCCACCGACTCAGATCTTCGGGGTAGTCGATCTCAAAGCTGACCGGATATTTGCCCGGTTCCCAGGAGAACGGCGGGTACTCATCGCGCAGCAAGAGCACATAGGCGTACGCGTTGGCGTTCCAGCGCGCGACGCCAACCACGAAGTTGTGCATGCCCCTTGGATACTTCTTCGTAAAGAGGATCGCGAAGAAGGCGATCACCGTGATGACAAGCACGATGTAGGAGAGCAGATAGAGAATGATGTAATGCGGTATCCAGAGCAGCCACTTAACGAAGATCAGTATTCGCGAGAGTGACTCTGAGGACTCGACGTCGAAGCGGACGGGTGGGCCGCCTGGTGAGCTTACCATCGGTTCAGTTGTCATCTGTCTTCCCTCCTTGGTGCGGATCAGTTCAGGCTAAACGGCGGGTATCTATCGGTGAGCGACGTGACGTAGGCGGTTACACGGGCCTGCCACCGATTGAATCCGGTGACGAAATCGTACAGACCGCGTGGGAATTTGCCCGCGAAGAGAATCGCGAACAGGCGATGACGACGATAACCACTTCCGGCTGCGGCGTCCCGTGGATGACCGATTCGTCACTCATATGCGCTGACCCGGCAAACAGAAACGCCTGCCGCGCTTATCTAGATAACTCCCCGGCAGCGGATTGGTTAACTTCTGCGTCAGGCGGTTACCTTTGCCCACTCCACGACGGAGCGCCAGATGAGGAGGCCGTCCTCGCCGCCGAGGAGCGGTTCGCAGGCACGCTCCGGGTGCGGCATGAGACCCAGGATATTGCCGCGCTCATTCGTGATGCCGGCGATGTTGCGGTCACTGCCGTTGGGGTTGGCCTGGGATGATGTCTCGCCGTCGGCAGTGCAGTATCGGAAGGCGACGCGTCCGGTGGATTCGAGTTCGTCGAGGGTGGCGGTCTCGGCGGTATAGCGGCCCTCGCCATGTGAGACCGGGATCTGAATGACCTGGCCGGGGTCGAGGGCGCCGGTCCAAGCGGAATCAGCGTTTTCGGTACGCAGGTAGATCCACTGGCAGCGGTATTGCAGGGACTCGTTGCGCATC
Source organism: Dehalococcoidia bacterium (assembly GCA_035512435.1). Taxonomy (GTDB): domain Bacteria; phylum Chloroflexota; class Dehalococcoidia; order SM23-28-2; family RBG-16-64-32; genus CF-162. The sequence continues at coordinate 90,862 of DATKDX010000057.1, read as the reverse complement.
AGGGCGCCGGGCAGCAGGTGCGCCTCGCACAGGATTTGGAAGCCGTTGCAGATGCCGATGACGGGCTTACTGGCTTCAGCATCCGCGATAACGGTCTGCATGACGGGCGAAAAGCGGGCGATGGCGCCTGTGCGCAGATAGTCGCCGTAGGAAAAGCCGCCGGGCAGGACGATGGCGTCATACTTCGACAGGTCGGTCTCGCAGTGCCAGACGAGGTCGGCTTCCTGGCCGGCGACCTGGAGGGAGTACTGAGAATCGTGGTCGCTCCAGGTGCCGGGGAAGACGATAACAGCGAAGCGCATGGCTACTCCGTTATAACACGCGGGGAGGATCCAGACGCAAGGAGCAGGAACGGGTCAGGAAGAGGGCTGCTTCGCTTCGGCGCGGGCGGGCTTGTAGCGGCGGCCGCGTCCGAACTTCGTGCGCTGCTCGACGAATTCGAAGACGGGGACGCCGTAGCCACAGCTGGTCTGCGTGCTCTCCACGGTGACTTCGACGACCTGGCGCATGGCTAGGCCGATCGTCTCGGAAGCGTCAGCCTTGAGCTCGTCGGCAAGGGAAGACTCTTCCAGCGCGACGACTTTCGCATGGCCGTAGAGACGGATGATTCCGGCGTCTTCCTTGCCCATCGACATGATCATCACGGTTACAGGGCCTTCGCTGGCAGCGTGGCGGGCCGTCTCGTTGCCACTGCCGCGGTAGTCGAGGTAGGCGACGTGGTTGGCGTCGATGACGTGCAGCGGCGTGGCGCCCTTCGGAGAGAGGTTCACGGGCCCCTGATCTTCCGGCCCCGCACTCAGGTCGGACGCGGCGCTGGCCACGAAGAAGACAGGTGAGTTGCGGATGAGTTCCGTCTGCTCGTCCGTGATGTAAGTGAATTGGCTGCCCATATCGACGCTCCTTCCTGGGGAAAGATAACCCGCTCCGCGCCGCGGGGCGAGTTGTTCCCAGTATCGGCATCTCGTAGTCTTCTCGCCGTGACCAGCGACACATTCCGCCTCATCGACGCCATCTTCAAACCACGGTCGGTGGCAGTGGTTGGCGCCTCCGCGAACCCCGATACGCCGGGCTACGACTACGTGAAGTCGATGCAGGAGTTCGGCTTCCGTGGCGACATCTACCCCGTGAACCCCAAGGGCGGCGAGATATTGGGCTTGCCGGTTGCCGAATCGGTTGGCGATATCTCAGGTGATGTCGACTACGTGATCTCCTGCATCCCAGCGGATTACATCATGGATGTCGTGCGGCAGTGCGGGGAGCGCAACGTGAAGGCGCTGCAGCTGTTCACCGGGCGCTTCAGCGAGACCGGAAGTGAGGAAGGCGCCGAGGCGGAACGCGCGCTGTTGGCGGAAGCGCAGCGTTTGGGCGTAAGGCTCATCGGGCCGAACTGCATGGGACTGCTCTATCCCGCGCACGGTATCTCGTTCCGGCGTGACATGTCGCACGAGGCGGGGAACATCGGGTTCCTGTCGCAGAGCGGAAACCTGCTCTTCGAGATTACGCACTATGGCGGCCCGCGAGGGCTGCGCTTCTCCAAGGCGATCAGTTACGGCAACGGCGTCGACCTCGACGAAAGCGATTTCATGACCTATTTCGGGGACGACCCGGAGACGAAGGTCGTCGGCGCTTACATCGAAGGTGTGCAGGACGGGCGCCGCTTCCTGGAAGCGCTTAAGCGGGCGGCGTCGCAAAAGCCGGTCGTAGTGCTGAAAGGCGGGCGCACGCGGGCGGGGGGCAGGGCTGCCGCATCGCACACGGCGGCACTGGCGGGAGCTTCGGAGGTCTGGGAGGCTGCGCTGACGCAGGCCGGCTGCCTGGCCGTCGACACCGGCGAGGACCTGATCGACATGTTGATTGCGTTTTCGCGCATGAAGCCGGGCACGGGGCGGCGGCTGGGTATGGTGGGCTCGGGTGGCGGGCGTTCCGTGCTGACGGCTGACCTCTGCGAGGAGCTTGGGCTCGTGGTTCCGCCATTTCCCGCCGACCTGGAGGCGCGAGTGTCTGAGCGCGCGCCTGACCTGGCGGGCTGGGTGACAAATCCGGTCGATCAGTCGATCCTAGCAGGAAGCGGGCTGGGCGGCGGCGAGGTGCTGGAGTGGTTCGACGAGAGCGCGGAGTTCGACCTGCTGCTGGCCAACATGAACGAAGCGTGGGCCTTCGGGCGGCCGAACGCGACTGACATCCTGCCGCGCGTGGCGAAGCGCTTCATCGGCGTCGGCGATAGGACAGAGAAACCCTACGCCGTCGTGCTCGGCCCTTCTGACTACGCGGACGAGGAGCGCTGGCGCATGGTGTCAGGCATGCGGGAGCAGCTGGCGGCTGCCGGGCTCGTAGTGTTCCCCAGCGTGGAGCGGGCGGTGCGGGCGCTGGCGGCGTTCGTGCGGTACTGGGAGCGGCGGGCTTAGAACGGGTAGCCCCTCATCCCCTGGATACCCTTGAGCGCCGAGATCTCCCCGATATGGTTCGCAGGGTGGATTAGCGCCCCGATTCCCAGGAAGAACGCCATAGGCTGCTTACCGAACCCCGGAACTTCCATTTCGCGGTCCAGATCGGATTCCGAGAGCGTGTCGAGATACTCGTTCGTCGCCTTATAGACGGCCTTCGCGTATTCGCGCGCCTGTGGCAGGTCGACCTTGACCGTCGTCGCCCAACCGTAAGTGTCGCCGCCGGGGGCTGGTGGCGGAGCACTCATTCCTGTCTTGGCGGCCCACTCGCCCATCATCAGCGGGGTCTGGCCGCGACAGAGCATGTTCACGATGAAGTCCTCGCTGCTCAGGATGTGCGCATAGGTAGCGCCGATGGGGTGCGCAGTGCCCTCCACCGGTGTGTCGCAGGCCTCCTGCGTGAGATCGTTGACAGTACCCTCGACGATATCGTGCGAGGCGTTGATCTGGGCGCGGAATAGTTCGATGGCGTTCACAGTTCCTCCTTCGTAGGGGCGTTTGCAGCGCGATTATAGGGCCGGAGACTCGTCAAACGTCAAGCAGTTGTACGATTGCGCTCGATGACCACGAAGAGTGAACCTGTGCTGGCCGGTTACTGGCCCGGACGCTGGCCCGGCGAAGACGGCGGCCCTCGCCGCACGCAGGCGCCGCCGCAGGGCGCCGGCCTCGCCCTCCAGCCCGGCGAGAAGCTGGCCGTGCGCAGCCGCATGACGACGTTCACGACCATCGCCCGCGTCTCGGTTGAATGACGCTACAATGAGCGCAGGGGGAAAGACGATATGCCTAGAGCAACCATCAACGGCGTCGAACTGAACTTTGAGATCATCGGCGAGGGTGGCCAGCCCCTCGTCTTTGTTCACGGCTACACCGGCGACATCACGGACTGGCATCACCAGGTGCCGGCGTTCTCGCCTTCGTTCCAGGTCGTTGCGATTGACCTGCGTGGACACGGCGCGTCACATGCGCCGACCGACCGCTCGCACTACAGCATTGATCACTTCGCTGAGGACGTTGAGACGCTAATCGATGACCTCGGCATTGGCCGTTACCACCTATTGGGCCACTCAATGGGCGGCACCATCGTTCAGGAGATCGCGCTGCGCAGCCAGGAACGCCTCCTCTCACTGACTTTACACGACACGACCGACAGCTTCGGCGCAGTCGGCAACAATGGCCCAATCGCGATGTGGCGGGACTACCGCTTCAAGGTGGCGGAGGAGCAAGGCATGGCCGCGGTCGCTGCCATGAAAACGCCGTTCCCACCGCCGCCACACATGCCCACCGAGCGCCAGGCCTCTACGGACGAGCGACTCTCCCGCATGTCAGTCGACGCGTTTATCGGCGCCTGGCTGGCGCTCGAGGCGTGGCCCGGAACCCGCGATCGCATCACCGCGGTAAGCGTGCCGACGCTGGTAATCTACGGCGACCTCGACACAGGCTTCCTGATCGAGGGTTCGAAGCGCCTGGCGCAGAACATCCCCGGCGCGCAACTCGCGGTCATCCCGGAGACGGGGCATCAGCCCCAGTGGGAACGGCCGGAGTTGTACAACGCTGCGCTCGGCGCCTTCCTCAACCAGGTCACCGGCGAACGCTAGACGGGCGCCGTCTGCGGCTTGGTGGTACCGAGGGCGTCTTCCGACTCCGGGTCGAAGATGTGCACGCGGTCGATGTCGACGGCGAGGTTGATGTTCTGGCCGGGCCTCGTCTGAACGCGCGGATCGAGTCGCGCCAGAAACTCGTGCTCGCCCATCTGCAGGTAAGCGATGGTCTCGTTGCCCAGCAGCTCCGTGACGACCACTTCAGCCTGCACTGTCGATGAGCTGATACCCGGCGGTGAGAAACCTTCCGCGTGGATGTTTTCAGGCCGCATGCCCGCAACAATGGCATTCCCGGTGAACGCTTCGACGTCGCGGCGGCGGTCGTCCGGGACGGGCAGGCGGAAGCCCTCCAGGTCCAGAAAGAGGCGGCCTTCTTCGTGGACGACCGTGCCCGTGAAGAAATTCATGGCCGGGCTGCCGATGAAGCCCGCGACGAACATGTTGGTGGGGTGGTCATAGAGCTGCCCCGGCGTGCCGACCTGCATGATCAGGCCCGCCCTCATGACGACGATGCGCGTCGCCATTGTCATCGCTTCCACCTGGTCGTGGGTGACGTAGATAAACGTCGTGCCCAGGCGGTGGTGCAGCTTGCTGATCTCGGCGCGGGTCTGCACACGCAGCTTGGCGTCGAGGTTAGACAGCGGCTCGTCGAAAAGGAAGACGGCGGGGTCCCGCACGATGGCGCGGCCAAGTGCTACGCGCTGGCGTTGCCCACCGGAGAGGGCGCGCGGCTTGCGGTCCAGAAGGGCTTCGATGCCCAGAATGCGTCCTGCATCTTCGACGCGGCACCGGATCTCGTCCTTTGGCACTTTGCGCAGGGTGAGCCCGAATGCCATGTTGTCGTAAACCGTCATGTGCGGATACAGCGCGTACGACTGAAAGACCATGGCGATATCGCGGTCCTTCGCTGGAACGTGCGTCACGTCTCTGTCGCCGATGCGGATCGTCCCTTCGGTGATCTCCTCCAGGCCCGCGAGCATGCGCAGAGTCGTCGACTTCCCGCATCCCGAAGGCCCGACGAGGACGAGGAATTCCTTGTCCGGGATCTCAAGGTCGAAGTCTGAGACGGCCGTGATCTCGCCGAAGCGCTTGTAGACGTGTTCAAATGTGACGCCGGCCATGGCGGACCCCCTTAGCCTTTCACGGAACCAGCAAGGATTCCCTGCACGAAGTAGCGTTGGAGCGCGAAGAAAATCACCAGCGGCAACGCCATCGAGATGAAGGCCGCTGCCGTCAGCAACTGGTACTGCGTTCCAAACGAGCTTACGAGTGAGCTGATCTTGAGCGTCATCGGCGCCAGTTCAGGATCCCCAAGCAGAATCAGGGAGACGAGAAGGTCATTCCAGACCCAGAGGAATTGGAAAATCGTCAGCGCCGCGATCGCCGGCATCGACAGCGGGAGGATCAGCTTGAAAAAAATGCCAGCGTCGGAGGCGCCGTCGATGTAGGCGGACTCCAGGATATCCCGTGGCAGCGAGCCGAAGAAGTTGCGCAGCAGGTAGATAGCGAACGGTAACCCATAGGCAGTATGCGCCATCCAGATTCCGATATAGCTGTTAGTGCCAAAGACCCGCCCACCGAGAAGTGGCATGTCGTCATCAAAGGGTGTGCCCAGGAGAGGGATCCTGATGTCGCTGATCTCCGTGTAAAGCCGCAGCACTGGAATCAACGTCATCTGCAACGGCACTACCAAAAGCGCCACCATCAGGATGAAGAGCGCGTTGCGCCCGGGGAAATCCATCCAGGCGAAGGCGTACGCAGCGAAGGCCGCTACCAGAACGACGAAGAACGTGCTGGGGATCGTGATCAGAAGGCTGTTGATGAAAGCCTTGTCCATGTCCCGGGTACTGAGGACGTCCTCGTAGTTCTGCAGCGTGATATCGAAGGGATGCGCAAGGGCGTTCCACCATCCGGAGGTAACGACGTCCCCCGGCTCTCGAAGGGAGCTGACGAGCAGCGCGATTGTCGGGATGCTCCAGATGACGACGAAGAAGATGAGGAGGAGGTGCAGAGGCAGCCGCCGGAACTGACGCTTCATCATTTCCGAGAGTGAGTCTCGCCTCAAGGATGCCGGTGCCAGCGCGCCTTCGCCTCGTACGTCTTCTACGCGCCTGGACATTAGCGGGTCTCTTCCTGGAACTGAAACCGCCGGATGCTGAGTACCATGATCGGCACCACCCATAGCAACAGGACCACCGCCAGCGCGGCACCACGCCCGAACTCACCCTGCCTGAATGCTTCCGTATAGAACAAAGTGGCCACGACGTCCGTCTCAGCCCGTCCACCCGTCATCACCCAGACCAGGTCGAACTTCTTGAGTGCCTGGATTACCAGTGTCGTCGCAACCACGATGATTGTCGGCGACAGAATTGGCAGTATGATCCGCCGGAATATCTGCCACTCGCCCGCGCCGTCGACACGCGCAGCCTCTAGTACCTCCGTCGAAATTCCCTTGAGTCCAGCCGACAAGACCACCATCGCGAACCCTGCCCACATCCAGACACCAACCATTATCAAGGCGAAGTTGTTGACCTGGAATGGTCCCCAGGCACTGTCAGGGCCAACGTCAGTGATAGGCGTCTGCGGCGACCCTCTGTCCAGCAGCCAGGCCGTCGAGTCGCTGCCCACAGCTGTCTTTATCGCGTTCACTGTGCCCACGTCGGGGTTGAACTCGTACATGAAGCGCCAGATAACGGAAGCCGCCACGAACGAAATCGCCATCGGGATGAAGATCGCCGACTTCGCAACCGCCTCATATCGCACCCGCGATGCCAGTACAGCGAAGATCAGGCCGATCGGGACGGTCAGCCCCGTGAAGACGATCAGCCAGAGTCCGTTGTTATACAGCGCCGCGTGCGTGTTCGATACGAGGGGCCGTGGATTGTCAATGATGAACTCGTAATTGTCGAGTCCCACAAATTTGCCAGGGTCCTTGATCAGGTCGACGATGCCGCCTGCAGAATCGGCATCCATGAAGCTCGTTACGAACGTGTTCACGACCGGGTAAACGAGAAATACCCCGAGAAGCACCATCGCTGGCGACATCCAGAGCCAGGGCGTCCACCATTTTCGGCCAATCATATTGTCGTTCTAACTCCGCTGGTGGGGCAGCCACAGGGGCTGCCCCACCACTATTACCTACTTCACCTCAAATCCGTTACTCGTAGGCCGCGGCGATCTGCGACAGGATGTCGTCCAGATCGCCGCCCTGAATGTACTCCTGCACACCAGCGAATACAGCCACCTGGGGCGCGCTTCCCTGAGCATCATCCAGGTCGAAGCGGAAGATCGCGTCTGTGCTACCCAGGACCTCGGCGACTCTCTGGTCTATTTCGTTGGGATAGGCGCTCGTCGGTACCTGGTTGTTCACCGAAAGGAATCCCCCGGCCCCAACCCAGATTTCCTGCGCCTCCGGCGAAGCCACATGCTCCAGGAAGGAGCAGGTCGTTTCGTCGTTGTTGAAGATCACGGCCATATTGCCATCACCTGTCACGGCGCCAGCAAATTCAGAATCGATTGTCGGGAACCGGAAGAAGTCGAAATCTTCTCCTGCCACAAGACCCTCCGGGAAGCCCAGCGAGGTGTCCGTGATAAATCCGGAGTTGAAGGCACCCAGATAGTGCATGTAGGCTCCCGGCGGGTCCTCGAACAACGGCAGACTGCCCTCCGAGAACGTCGTGGCCAGCGCCTGGGTCGGCCCACCGACGACGTAGCCGTCGGTCAGAACGATCTCGCCATACTTCTCCCATGCTGACTTAACACGGTCGTCGGTGTATGGGATTTCGCCGGAGGCTACCTGGTCGTAGACTTCGGGGCCAAATTCCTTGATCAGGAACTGCTGTATGAAGTCGGAGCCGGGGAAGCCCGTTCCGCCGTTTGCGAACTCAGCGACGCTCCACGGCGTTCCGCCGTCCGACACTATCTGGTCGGAGAGGGCAATTAGTTCGTCGTAGGTCTCCGGAACTTCGTAATTAGCGTCGGAGAATGCGGTCGGGCTGTACCAGACTGTGCCCTTCATTCCACTCTTGAAGAGGAATCCGTAGACTTCGCCGTCAATTGTGAAGTCGTCGAGGCTCGCGCCGTACATGGACTCCAACTCCGCCAGATCGAGGTTGGCGCACGAACTCAGTGGCATTAACTCGCCATCGGCCTGCAGTTCTCGAAAGAAGCCAAGGCTCGCCGGGAAGTATACGTCAGGCGGGTCGCCGCCCTCGACGCGGGTCCGCACGGTCTCCACGTCATCGCGGGTACCCGTGTAAGAAAGGCTGCCACCTGTTTCATCCTCCCACGGCGCCACCAGCGCGCGGAGATTGTCCTCTTCTTCGGCGCCCCACAGACCAATTACGTCGACGGAGCCAATGTCACCGCCACCTCCATCGTCAGTCGGCTCGCCATCGTCGGTCTCACCTGGTGCGGTTGTTTCGCCTCCGTCGTCATCGTCATCGTCGTCGCCACAGGCAGCAAAGGCCGCAAGTGAAAGGATGGCAAGGAGGGAGAGAATGAGCCATAAAGGCCTCGGGAATGACTTGTGCATAGGACACGTCTCCTTTCGTTCGCTAGCACGTCATGAGCGCTGGGGCTCGGCCCTAGTAAACCACAACGCGTCAGGTCATGGTCAAGGCCGGGTACACAGGCGTCATCGTTACGCTGATACGAACTATGAGGCCGGAGGGACTTCCATGGGATCGGAAGGTGGTTTCAAGAATGCGACACTTCCCGCGGCCGTTGCGTCCTGCTCAGCCTTCGTCGGGGCCGGATATTCGATGCGTTCGTGGTAGATGCCGCGCAAAGTGGCCTTGAACGATTCCGCGATCACCTTGAGGTCTCGCATTGTCAGATCGGAGTCGTCCAGCTGACCCTCGTTGAAGCGCTCCCGGATAACGCCGTCCACCAGCTCATCGATGCGTTCGTGTGAGCGGTCCTTGCTGGAGCGCACGACGGCCTCGACGGAGTCGGCGAGCATGACCATCGCGGTCTCTTTGCTCTGTGGTTTGGGGCCGGGGTAGCGGAACTTCTCCGGGTCGGTGTTCGGGTTCTCGAGCGCGGCCTTGCGGTAGAAATACGTGACCAGTCGCGTGCCGTGGTGCTCCGGGATGAACGCTCGCACTCTCGACGGGATGCGGTACTTGCCGGTAATACGCAGGCCGGCCCGCACGTGTTCGGCGACCATCTTCGCGCTATCGGCAGGGGACATGCGGTCGTGCGGGTTATCGGCGCCCATCTGGTTCTCGATGTAGTACGTCGGCTTGGCGATCTTGCCGATGTCATGGAAGTAGCAGCCGACCCGCACGAGCAGCGCGTCTGCTCCGGTGAGGTCGGCCGCGCGCTCCGCCAAATTGCCGACGATGACGGAGTGGTGGAAGGTCCCCGGTGCCTTCTCTTGCAGCTCCCGCAGGAGCGGGTGGCTAAGCTGAGCTAGCTCCATTAACTGGATCCGCGTTGCAACGCCGAAGGTGCCTCCAAGAACGTAGGCGCCGCCGAGGGTAATCACAACGGAGCCGACGCCGGCCACGACGCCCGCCATCAACATCCAGGCGATGTCCACGCCCTCGCGTTCGGGTAGGAGGAGCCAGAAGGCGAAGAGCGAAACGAACGTCATTACGCCGACGCCCGCGCCCGCGGTCGCGTAGGTGTTGATTCGCTCCGCCTTGTGCACGGCGAAGACGCCGGCGATGCTGGCCAGGAAAAGTGTCGCCACCATCTGCAGAGGCAGCACCGGCTCTGTGGAGAGCGACTGGCGTGCGTCTGGCATATAAAAGCCGGCATATGCGCAGACGATCGCCAGAAGGGCTGCCGTGAAGAGGGCCAGGCCGGCATCGAGGAGGGTGGCGATGAGCATCGGCGCCGCCGCGATCGGCAGCATGTAGCCCAGGAAGAGGCGGTCGTTGTCGGGCAGCGCCTGCGAGAAGAATACCTTCGCGCCCGCCACCCAGAGCACGACCAGCAGGCCGTACATGACTAGCCGCCGGTTCGTGTTGACCTCGCGCGGCTGAAATAGCCAGAGATAGAGCCCTGTGAAGCCGCCGGCCAGCGCGGCCACCAGCATTGCGCTAAACACCTCCGCGAAGCCGATGTCGTTATCCAGCAAGCCGGCCGCCTTGATGCGGTCGAGGTCGGCTTCTTCGACGATCTGGCCCTCTTCGACGATGGTGATGCCGCCCGCCGCGAAATCCTTGAATGCGGGATCGCCCGCTTCTAGCGGCGTTTCGCCCGGAAGCACTGGGACGAGCACAACGGTCAGCGCCACGGCGATGGCGACCGCCATTCCGAGCGCCTGAAGGGCAGTGATAGTCGGGTTTGCCTTGCGTAAGGCTGTCATTAGAGTATTCGCCTGTGCAATTGTGTCAGGCTAGCTCATGATACCAGAGCCAGCACCACTACAACGCTGCAATGTGGCCGCCCGTTTCTAGAGAGACGCCAGGAGTTCGGTCACGACTTCATTGATGTCGCGGCCCTCTGCCTTACCGCTGAGGCGCGGCATGATGATCTGCATCACCTTGCCCTTGTCCTGCGGCCCCGTGGAGCCCGCTTCTTCGATTGCCTTGCGGGCTTCCGCCTCGATCTCTTCGCGCCCGGCCTGCTCAGGCATGTATTCCTGCAGCACGGCCATCTCGGCGTCTTCTTTGCTGGCCAGGTCCTCGCGGCCGGCCTTGCGGAACTCCTCCGCGCTTTCGCGCCGTTGCTTCACCTGCTTGGCGATGACCTGCGTGACTGCGGCGTCGTCCAGCTCTTTGCGCTCGGAGCCGGAGACCTCCTGGGTGTTGACCGCGGTCATCAGCATGCGCAACGTAGACTTGCGCGTCTCATCTCCGGAGCGAATGGCAGCGGTAAGGTCGTCCGACAGCTGCTGCTTGAGCGACATTTGATAGAGGGGGGTGCGTGACGCGGCGGCCTAGCCGCGCTGGGTGTTCTTCATGCTCTTGCGGCGCTTGGCGGCGGCCTTTTTCTTGCGGACGACGCTGGGCGGTTCGTAGTGCTCCCGCCGGCGCGCCTCAGCCAGGATGCCTGTCTGCTGCACGAGCTTATTGAACTTCTTCAGGGCCTGGTCAAAGTTATCACTGTTGTTGATGATCACTTCGGGCAAAAAGAATCACTCCTCGGCCATACAATGTATGGGAAATCAGTCTGGATTGTAGGTTTATTAACGTTTACGGTCAAGGGCAACGGCAACGGGCTTGGAACACCAGGGGGCGCGGCACGTTGTTGAGCGGGCGCGTGGGACATACGACATCCGGATGCGGCCCGACGTTTCCCGTCCCAATTGTAAAGAGCCGCCCACGGCGAGCGGCACTTGGCTCGTACGGGGCGGACGCTAGTCTGCCGAGGGCAGGACCTTCGGCTGCATGAGCTCCATCGCCTTGCTGCAGCACGCAATCTCGCCGTCGCCGGCCTTGATGCAGAGCACTTCCGTGTTGCAGGTCTCGCACTGGAATCGCTTGCCTAGCTGGTTAGCCAATGTAGTCCCTCCCGCCTATTGCTTCTGCTGCATGGTCTCGCCGCAACAGGCGAGTTCGCCTTCGCCACCCTTGGTGACGATCATCTCGGTGCCGCACTTGCCGCACATGTATCGCTTACCGACCTGGTTTGTCACGTTGAATCACACCTCTTTGCCTAGTTTGGACGTGGGGCACGTCCGGGAATCGAATATAGACTAGCGTAACAAATCGCGTCAAACCTGTGTGAGGGATGGTCAAGCACGCACCCAGTTTAGCTTGCCCTCGACGTCTGTAGATGGCACGTACCCGGCCCGCAGCATTGCCGAGGCCGCTTCCGCGCGGTGCATTACATCAAGCAGCATCGCCAGGTCGTAGACGGCCTCGAGGCCGGCCGCAGTCAGCGCGTCCTGCCAGACGGCCGGCGTAACACCCAGCGCTTTCGCCCGCTCGGCGTTCCAGCTGAGATCCGGCTGCCGGATCGTGTCGATGAGCTGCTCGATGGTCATGCCGATGCGGTTCAGCACTGGGGCGCTACGCTGGACGCGTTGCGGCAGCGTCAGCGGCGCGTTGGCGACGCCGAATAGTTCGATGAGCGCTGCGTGGACGGCCGCTTCGTCTGCCATCGTTATCTCGGGGTGAATATGTTGCGCTGCGTGGCGGCGTCGTGGGCCACGGTCCCGTCTCGGCCGACGAACTCCTCGCGAGTCATAGCGAGCATGAGGTCGGTATCAGATGGAGTGTTGGCCCAGAAGCGTGTGCCGTCCGCCAGCCGCCCGATGACGATGCCGGTCTCCGGCTCACCTTCGCGGCCGAAGGCCACCGTATAAGTCTCGATCGTGGCTTTGCCGTCCGCCGCGTCGACGACCGACGGCGATTCCATCACTTCGATCGTCTCCTGGTCCTCTTTCGGGTCTGTGCGGACCCATTTGCCCGTGGGCGGTGTGCTGGAGTAGACGCCGGCGGAGTGCTTGGTGGAGAACCAGCCGAGGCCGGTGAGCAGGGCCTTCTTCTCTGGCTCGGCACGCAGGCGCTCGACGGCGGCCGCGATCGAGTGAGAGACGTAGTTGTTGCCCGGGCCGCCGAAGTACGGCAGGCCGCCCGTCAGCGTCAGCCCACGTGGGTCGTCCGTGCTAATGCCGAGGGCGTCGGCACCCAGTTGCACCGCCGCCGGGAAGCAAGAGTAGATATCGAACATGTCGATGTCGTCGACGGTGAGGCCGGCCTGGTCCAGCGCGCGGCTGATTGCGGCGCGGATCGCGGGCGATGTGTGGTAGTTGACGCGGTCGCTGACGAGCCACTTGTCGTTGGCCTGGCCGCAGCCGCGGACGTAGACCCATTTCTCTTCCGGGATGCCCAGTTCCCGCGCGGTCTCGCTGCCCGTCATGATCAACGCGGCGCCCTGGTCGACTTCCATGATCGCGTTCATGCGCTTGGGATAGGGGAAGCAGACCCAGCGGTTGCCAGCGTTGACTTCGGTTAGTTCGTCGGGCGATCGCTCCTGCGGGAACCAGGCGTAAGGGTTCTTCGCGGCGACAGCGGTGAACGCTGCGCAGAGGCGACCGAGGTGCGCCTGGTGCTCGTCCACCGTCCGCGCGGCGTTCGCGCGGATGGCGTTTTCAAACAGCGGGTAAACCCGCACCGGAGCGACGGTGCCGTGCCGTGCCTCGATGTCCGAGAATCCGGGGCGGGTGTCGCCGACGACGTGCTCGGGGTTCCCACGGATGGGCCAGGGCAGGTGGACGTCGGCCCTGCGCGCCAGCCGTCGCGAGTTCATGGCCTCCGCCCCGGCGATCAACGCCAACCGCGTCTCGCCCCTGACGATGGCTTCGGCTGTCTCGTTGACGAGGCGCTGCGGCGTCTCACCGCCGACCGCCGTATACACCTTCTGGGCCGGTGATGCGCCCAGACGCTCCGAGAGCAGGCCCGGCGCATCCGGGTATGGCCAGCCAAGGATGTTAACTACCTGTAGGGAGTCGAGCGCGGCCAGCAGCCCCCCGCCGGCGTCTTCGTCGGCGGAGCGGGCGGCACGAGCCATCAACTCGAGCGGTTCGAGCGCGCCATCAAGGCTCTGCGCGTGGTTGGTGAACTGGCCCGCGCCGACGATCACTGGATAATTCGCCATGCGGGCGTCAACATATGCGCAATATGCGGCGGCGGTCAAGCATCGTTCGTTCCTCAGCCGGATCCTCTAGCGCGCGGTCCAGCCTCCGTCGACCACCAGGTACGTCGACGTCATGAACGAGGAGTCGTCGCTGGCCAGGAAGAGCGCGGCTTTGGCGATCTCTTCCGGCTGGCCGAGCCGGTTCATCGGCGTGCCTTCGACGAGTGAGCGCGTTAGCTCGCCCGACATCTTGATCGGGGCCAGGAGAGGCGTCTCGATCCAGCCGGGGCAGATGGCGTTGACGCGGATGTTGTGCGGCGCGCCGTCCAGCCCGAACTGGCGCGTGAGGCCGATGACGGCGTGCTTCGAAGCGTGGTAGGCGTACCCCGCGCCGCCGGGGCCGAAGGGCGTGATCCAGCCGGTCAGACCCATCATCGAGGCCATGTTGACGATGGCGCCGCCGCGCCTCTGAGTTTGCATCTGCGCGAAGGCGTGCAGGCAACCGTAATAGACCCCGCGCTCGTTGACGGAGATGATCTGCTCCCAGGTGTATTGAGGGCCGCCGATGCCCGCGTTGTTGACCATGATGTCGAGTCCGCCGTAGGCGTCGGCGGTCGATTGAATGGCGGCCTTCACGTCCTCTTCGCTGGTAGTGTCGGTGCGGATGGCGCGGGCGCTGCCACCGGCGTCTTCGATCTGGGCGGCGGTGGCTCTGGCGGCCTCTTCGTTGATGTCAGAGGCGACGACGTTGGCGCCCTCGCGGCCGAACGTAACCGAGATGGCTTTGCCGATGCCTGAACCCGCCCCTGTGACGAGCGCCGTCTTGTCCTTCAGTCTTCCCTCTGGCATGCGGACCTCCTTGTCACGGCATGGTATCCGTTCAGCGGGGAGGCTGCATCATGCATAATTGATGGCAATCCACACGCCCCCTGGAACCGGAGCACTCATGAGCAAGCTATCCGACAAGATCCGCAAGATCGGTAAAACAGAACCCGCGCCGATGGGCTTCGCCGCTGTCGCCACCCGCGAGAAGCCGGCGACGCTCCTCTGCGTCGTGCGGCTGGCCGATGGCGGCAAGGCCGCAGAGGCCGCCTCTAACGGCGCCGACATCGTCATCGTCGAGGAGGCGGCCAAGCTGAAGGGCCTCGACAAAGCCGATGGCGCGGTCGTTGGCGTCTCCGGTGAGTTTGACCAGGAAGCCGCACGAGAGCTGCGGAAGTCCGGCGTCGACTTCATCGTCGTCCCCGGAGCTGCGGCGCCGGCTGCGGGCCTTCTTGAGGAGAAGGTCGGCCGGGTGCTGGCAGTCGCAGAGGACGCTGACGACACAACGCTGCGCTTGATCGGGGACCTGGGCCTCGACGCGCTGCTGATTTCGGCGCCGGAGTTGCCGCTGACAGTTGAACGGTTGCTGGCCGTGCGCCGGGTCTCGGTGCTCGCGCACACGGCGCTGCTTGTGGCTGTCCCGGCTGATATCGACGGCGTGTCGCTGCGTCTGATACGCGATTCCGGCGCGGCAGGTGTCGTCATCGACGACGCGGGCAGCGTTGGAGCGCTGAAGGAGCGCATCACCGGCCTGCCGGCGCGCAGCAAGGCCAAGGAGGAGAAGCGTGAGCCGCTACTGCCTCTGCAATCGTCGGGCTACGACGATGACGACGATGACGACGACTGGGACGACTGAGCATCAGATAGAGACGCCCGGGGTTTTAGATACGGAATTTGTTTGGAAAAATCGGGGGGTCCCATTCCCCCGCTTGACGAGGGCTGATCAGCACGGATGTGGTGCAGTTGATTCCTGACGAGCGAGCGACACTATAACCTTGACGTTGGCGTTAAGGCGCAAATATACTCCGGCCAGCATATTCCCCCTCCCTAGGAGACATCTTTGGCGAATGAAAAGCAGGGCGACCAGTTGCAGATCGGCGAGGTCGCCGAGCGTACTGGAGTAACGCAGCGTACTCTCCGCTTTTACGAGGAGAAGGGGCTGCTGCGCCCGCCCGAGCGCATGGAAGGCGGCTTCCGGCTCTACTCCGAGGAGGACGTCAAACGGGTGAAGCACATCCGCCGCCTGCAGGACCTGCTGGGGGTGAGCCTAGCGGGCATCAAGGAGATGGTCGACGCCGACGAGGTGCTGCGCGAACTGCGTGCTCAGTTCGATCCGGCGGCGGCGATCGCCGACAAGCGGCGCCAGCTGAACCGCGCCACGGAAGTCACCGAAGCTCAGTACACGATCGTCAAGCAGAAGATCGAGCAGATGCGCCAGATGGAAGTGCAACTCGACGAGCGTCTGAAGCTGTTTCAGCGCTGGAAGAAAGAGCTTGACGAGATGGAGCGCGACGCCGCTCCGACGCGCAGCCAGTAACAACTTCAGGAAGTTGTTCGCTGGCGCAGGTTCCTAGTGATGCGGGGGTTCGTCGTCGGGTCCGGGGCGGTGGGGCTCGAAGCCGACGCCGCGGCGGACGAAGAAGGCGATTAGCGCGATGACACCGACGGCCGCCGCCGCGCTGATAGTGAGGAGCGCAAGCAGGAGGATGTCGGGATCGTCGTCGTCGTCATCTTCACCCTCACCAGAACCGGATGTGACGCTGGGCGTGTCGTCGCCGTCCGGGGTGGGCGTGGTGATAACGGGGGGTGGCGTCGGGCCGTCGCCGGCGCCCGGGGTGGCGGTGAAGCCGCCCTCGATACATGGCGGCGGCGTAGCCTGCGGCACCTCTTCGCCGTCAGGGTCGACGGTCCAGGTTAGCGTGCCTTCCAGCGGCGTCAGGGTCTCGGGCGCGGTCAGGCGGTACTCCAGGTTCCATTCGCCTTCGGTCACGTCGGCGTCGGCGTTGTTGGCGTAGATCGCCAGGCCCTGGCCGTCTGGCTGGAACACGATTCGCAGTCCCAGTGGAAAGGTCTCCGGCGGGGTGAGGGAGAAGTGGAAGTCGCCGCCCTTGTCGAGGTCCAGGATGTTTACCGGTTCCTCGAAGCACATCTGGATGAAGAAGGCAGGCTCCCTGATGGTGACGCCCTGGGCCGGATTGCTGAAGGTGAGGACGGGGGCATCGTCTTCCTGTGCGGAAGTCGGAGCGGTGCCGGCCGAGAGCGCAGCCAGTATGGCCACGATCAGACCGGCGACCACCGCTGCAGAAGCGAATGCACCCTGCTTTTGATTCACGATGCGGACTGTATCACGGGTAGCTTGGCACGTACAATTCTTCACAAGGTGACTTTTCCCATGTCAGACGGCAGCGCGCAGCCCCTGAAATATCGGCGTATCGTGGCCAAATTCGGCACCAACGTGCTGACCGCGGGCAGCGACCGTCTTGATCTGGAGCTTATGGCATCGCTTGTCAGCCAGGTGGCAGAGCTGCACCGTGCAGGCGCGGAGGTCATCGTGGTGACGTCGGGGGCGATCGCCACGGGGCGCCACCGGCTGGGCCTGCTGGGGCACCAGAAGGACCGCAAGGACATCCCCTTCCGCCAGGTGCTGGCGGCGGTCGGCCAGAGCGACCTGATGCAGACGTATCAGTCACTCTTCGCGCCTCACGACATCGCCATTGCTCAGACGTTGCTGACCCGCCGCGACCTCGCGGACCGCGTCGGTTACCTGAATGCGCGCAATACGCTGCTGGCAATGCTGGAGCTGCGCATCATCCCAATCGTCAACGAGAACGACGTCGTGGCCGTCGAGGAGATCGAGGGAGCGAAGATCGGCGACAACGATAACCTCTCCGCCTTCGTAGCCAATCTGATCGACGCCGATCTGCTTGCCATCCTGACCGACATCGGCGGTCTGCACACGGCGGATCCTCGGACCAGCCCGAACGCCGCACTGATCCCGCGCGTGGAGCGCATCGACGCGGAGATCGAGGCGCTGGCCGGCGGGACCTCGGGGCTCGGCGTCGGCGGAATGATCACCAAGATCCAGGCGGCACGCCTGGCCACTGGCGGCGGCACCGACGTCGTGATCGCCTCTGGTCACGAAGCCGGCATGCTGATGCGACTGGCGAACGGCGAGTCCGGCGGCACCTACTTCCCAGCCGGCGTCGACCGCATGGAGAGTCGCAAGCGCTGGATGCTGGCCGCCCTCTCCGTAAAGGGCGATATTGTCGTCGATGACGGGGCGGCGAAAGTGCTGCGGGAGCGCAAGACAAGTCTGCTGCCGGCCGGCGTCAAGGAAGTCGAGGGGTCGTTCCAGCGCGGGGAGACCGTGGCCATCGTCGACGGGAACGGAGCGCGTATCGCCTGCGGCATCACGAACTATAGCTCGGAGGAGATCCTGCGCATCCGCGGAATCCGCTCGGACCGCATCGAGGAGGTGTTGGGGCACCACTACGGTAGCGAGGTATTGCACCGCAACAACATGGTGTTGCTGTAGCCGTTAGGTTAGCGGTGTTGGGGCCGAACGACGGTCCTCGAACATAGGTAGTGGGTCAGTTTGAATCGTCAAGGAGCATTACAATTTCTTCGAGACCCGATTGTATACTACTAGCGTGAAACGTAGTAAAGCCGAGGCCAATCTCGCGCAGTTTGTCAGCCCCCACGTCGAGCGGCAGGACTTTCGCTCGATGCATCAGGAACGTATCGCTCCACACAAGTGGGTGGTACGGAAAGACTACAGCGTTCCGCGCAAGATCGCTGGGCGACCAGCCCCGAAAGCGGAGCCGGTCATGTATGCGGTTGTCGGCCTGAACCACGCCGGATACATGGCCAAAGTTGCTCTGAGGACTGCCGATAAGAACGAGGCTAGGCGAGCAGCGGCCCTACTGAACAAATCGGCGTCTCCTTCAAACTGACCCACTACCCGAATATAACTGCGCTGGAATTGCCCCCCAAACCTGTGTAGGATAGAGAGAGCGGCTGGAACTGCGGTTCCCGCGTGACATCGAGACAGGATTCCGCCCAGGGTCCACGATTCATCCCGAATCACTCCCACCGCGTGTCCGCGTCTCAAGCCAAGACTTTGGAGGATAGATGGGTTCCGTCATCAAGAAGCGGCGCAAGAAAATAGGCAAGCACAAGCACCGCAAGATGCTGAAGAAGACCCGCTGGCAGCGGCGGCACGGCTAGTCTTAGCCGCGCTCCACGCTGCTGGTTGGCGCAACCTGGCTCATGAACCGAAGCGGCCTGCGAAGGCAGGCCGCTTCTTTGCGTCGTGCGGTAGGCAGGGCGGATTCCATGTACAATCTTGTCACATGACGGAGCCAAATGATGACTACCACCGCTAACGAACTACAAACGAAGGGCGACGCCGCCAAGCGAGCGGCCCGTCAGCTGGCGCGCACGTCCACCGATGTCAAGAACAATGCGTTGCATGCCATCGCCGATGCGCTGGTGGAGCGAACGGACGAGATTTTGCGAGCGAATGAGATCGACGTGGAAGGCGCGAAGGCGGCGGGGATCACCGATGCTGTGATCGACCGGCTGACTCTGACCGAAGAGCGCATCGCGAACATCGGGAACGATGCGAGGGCGGTGGCGCTCCTGCCGGACCCCGTTGGTGAGATGATCGACATGCGGCAGCTGCCCAACGGACTGCAGGTCGGGCGCAAACGCGTGCCGCTCGGCGTGATCGCGGCGATTTACGAGGCGCGACCAAACGTCACAGTGGATATCGCCTCGCTGTGCCTGAAGTCCGGCAACGCCTGCATCCTGCGCGGCGGCAAGGAGACGATCAATTCGAACAAGGTGATCGCACACATCCTTCGGGAGGCCATAACATCTGCCGGGGCGCCCGGCGGAGCCGTACAGGTAATCGAGAACACGGAACGCGAGCTGGTGGCCGACCTGCTCAGGATGTCGGACGTCATCGATCTCGTCGTACCGCGCGGCGGGCGTGAGCTGATCAACTTCGTCCGCGAAAACGCCAAAATGCCCGTCCTCGTCGGTGGCATCGGCGTCTGCCCCACCTACGTTGACCGCGCCGCCGACCTGCAGAAGGCGATCAACGTCGTGTTCAACGCCAAGACCCGCAAGGTCAGCATCTGCAACGCCCTCGACACCATCGTCGTCCACGCCGACGTCGCCTCCGACTTCCTGCCAGCGATGGCCCGCAAGTTCGGCGAGAAGGGCGGCGTCGAAATGCGCTGCGACGAGCGTGCGATGGCGATCATCGGCGGCCAGGACTTCCCCGGCGTGACCGTCGTCCCCGCTGGCCCCGAAGACTTCGACACCGAATTCCTTGCGCTCACCTGCTCCGTCCGCATCGTCGATTCCCTCGACGACGCCATCGAGCACCACTACCAGCACAGCACTGGCCACTCCGACGCCATCATCACGGAGGACTACGGGGCGGCGATGCGCTTCCTGGACGAGGTGGACTCGGCGGTGGTCTACGTGAACGCCAGCACACAATTCACAGACGGTGCGCAGTTCGGCCTGGGTGCCGAGATCATCGACTCAACCCAGAAGACGATCGCCCGCGGGCCTGTCGGTCTGCGCGAGATCACGACCTACAAGTGGATCGTCTTCGGCAACGGCCAGACAAGGCCCTAGCGAGAACCATGGACACGAGACACGACATGAGCCGCGTCGGCGCATGCCTGGAGGGAAACACGCATGGCTTTCCAATTCGACCGCGAATGCCGCACCGCGACGTCCGAAAGCTACGTCATCGACCAGGATGACGAGGAGATCGGCCGCGTCGAGCTGCACTACACACCGGCAATCACCTACGGGACGCTCTGTGTGCTGGAAAGCATTACGGAGGACGAGATCCGCTCGTTGATTAGCGAGATCGATGAGCGCTTCGTGCTGACCAACGACCCGTTCCGCGAAGATTTCCTGGTCACGGTCTGGAACGGGCGGGAGCACGCCACGTATTCAGACGAGGACTTCGAGGACGAAGACGGGGAGCCTGACGAGTTCGGCGACTAGCGGACAGGCTGCCAGCGACCGACGCTGCCTACCGATTCGTCGGTTAGGAAGCGGGTTGCGGCCAGACGACGGTTGCCGGGCCGTGGCAGGTAACGACATGGTCGGCGACGTCGCACTCGTATGTCGGGCCCCCTTCGCTAGTGCAGACGATCGGCGTAGTGCGCTCGCAGACGAAGTCGGCGGCGTCCGGGCCATCCAGCGCGAGACAGGGTACGGTCAGGCTCGGAAAGACGTGGCAATCGTAGTCATACGGGCCGTCAACATGGGCCAAGCAATCGACCTGGTTCGACGATAGCGGGAAGGCGCACGTGTAAGCAGCGCCCTCGGCAGGTCCGCAGTTATGATCGCCGTTTAGTTCCCAGGGGTACGTCATGTCGTAGGCGAGGATGGCGATCCAGCAGTGGTCGCTGGCGCCGGCGGTGGGCGTGGGGGTCGCTGTTTCGCCGTCCGCCGGGGTCGGCGTCGGCGCCGGCGTTGGTGTAGGCACGGGCAGTCCGATATGCGGGCAGCCGTCCGGATATTCGAACGGAATGCCGCCGAGGAAGCGCATGAGGGCCAGCGCGTCGTTCTCATCGATGCCGGCGACGCAGTCGACGCCGGTCGGGCCGGCGCAAGCGACGTTGGAGTCAGCGTCGCCGAGGTACTTCATTACATCCATCGCATCCGTCAGGGTGACGGCGCCGTCACAGTTGACGTCGCCCTGCATCTGCAGGAAGGGGGTGGCTGTGGGCGCGGGCGTCGTAGGTGCCGGCGTTTGGGTCGGCAGCGCAGTGGGAGTCGTGACAGGCGTCGACGTGGGGTTAGGCGGCGGCGTTGGCGAGGCCGCCGAAGTCGGCGCAGGCGTGCTTGAGGAGCCCTCGGTGCTGAGCCAGATGATCCACATGTAGCCGTAGTTGCAGCCTTCCTTGTAGGCGCGGCCGACGCCAACTGACTTGTACTTGGGATCGGCGATCCACGGGAGTGTGATGGGGTCGTTCTGGTAGGCCGCCCAGAGCTGCTCCGCCGTGATGTAACCGTAGGCGCCCCACTTCTTGCCGGAGCCGCTGGGTAGAAGGAAGCGGCAGGGAATCGCGTTCACGCTGTCGTTGGCCGCCTGCTGGGTTTGCTGGTTAAGCGTGGCGCTGGTGGTCAGTGCGCCGACGCCCTGCGATGCGCGATAGGAGTTGAAGTACGAGATGAGCTTCGCCGTCTCGGCGTCGGCGGCGGAAGCGTCGTCGCTACCTGAAACGCCGAACAGAACGGCGGCGGCGATGAGCGAGATGGCTATAGCGGAGACGAGCTGGGTGCGTCGATTTGTCATATGGAGCACGTCACAACAGTTTCGCCTGCCAGGAGCTTCCGGGTCAACTCCCGGTCGTTTGCTGGGCGGTTAAACCCTGGTTGTACGTACAGTAACACGCTCGTCGGCCCGAAGAGATACGGCCCGGCCTTACAACATTAGTTGACGTAGAGGAGAGGGTCGACGGGAATGCCATCTCGCCTCGAAGTGCAGGTGTGTGCCCGTCGGCGCGTCGGTGCAGCCGACGCCGCCGAGTGCCTGACCGCGCTCCACCCAGTCGCCCTGCTCGACGTATAGACCGATTATCGGGCTACTAGACGTAACGCTTCTCGGTTCCTGGGAGCGTGGTGCATGAGTATGCAAGTGAACGCACAGGTGAAAACGGGTGTCAATGACAAACGTAACGCTGCGAACGGAAACCTCGTCTTTCCACTTCTCCCCACCCGGGTCCCAGTCCTTGTCGCATGTCTCCTGTCTCCTGTCCCTTGTCCCCATCCCCGTGTCCACTGCTTCATAATGAAGACATGGCCCTAACCCAGCGCCTCGGCCGCACTGTGGACGTCGGCGTGCTCGCTGCCCGTGTCTATGCCGGCTACAAGTGGATCAGCGTCCGGGAGAAGCGCTTCGGGCTCGAGAAACCGAAAGCGCAGCGGAAGCGCTCGCGCCACCATGAGCGCAGCGCCAAAGCGTTTTACCGCACCGCCGTGCGCCGACAGGGGCTGCTGATCAAGCTGGGCCAGATCATCGGCTCCCGCCCCGACCTGATCCCGGACGAGTACATCCACGTCCTCAGCCGCCTGCAGGACGCGGTGCCCCCGCGTGAGTTCCCGACGATCCGCGCCGTCGTCGAAGGTGAGCTGGAGCGCCCTATCGACGACATCTTCGACGACTTCGAGGAAACGCCGATCGCCTCCGCATCGCTCGCCCAGGTACACCGGGCGCGCCTCAAAGGCGGACGCGTCGTGGCCGTCAAGGTGCAGTACCCCGGCATCCAGGAGACAGTCGAAGCGGACCTGCGAAACATCCGCCTTCTGCTCCGCATCCTCGCCCGCTTTGAGCGCAATCTCGACTTCGCGCCGATCATCGAGGAGCTTTCGCACAACGCACCGCTGGAGCTCGACTTCGTTAATGAAGGCCACAACGCCGAGATGATCGCTCGCAACTTTGAGGGCCGGCCGGCCATCGTCGTTCCGAAGATCTACTGGGAGTACACCAGCCGCCGCGTGCTGACCATGGAGTTCATGGAGGGCATCAAGATAACCGATGTCGGGGCTCTGAGGGACGCCGGCATCGACACGCAGGCGGTCGCCCAGCTGGTCACCGACCTTTACTGCGAGCAGCTTTTCCTGCACGGTATGTTCCACGCCGACCCGCACCCCGGCAATCTGCTGGTACAGCCGGGCCCGACGATCGTCATGCTGGACTTCGGCCTCTGCCGCCAGTACGACGACACCTTCCGCCTACGCTACGCCCGCATGACGAACGCTATGCTGCGCTGGGACCTGCCCGCGCTCGTCGAGGCCTACAAAGAGATGGGGATCAAGGTCAAGAACCCCGACGACCCGCGCATCTACGTCGAGATGGGCCGCTCCTTCATGGAGACATCGAAGCCCGGCGAGGGCTACGCCGACGCCGACCTAGTCGCCGAGGCCAATGAGCGTTTTGCCCAGGCCGTGCGCGCGAATCCCATCACCGACATCCCGCGGGAGCTGCTGCTGATCATGCGCGTGACAGGCTTGCTTAGCGGCCTCGGCAAACACCTCGACTCTAAGGTCGACGTCCAGAAGACGCTGCTTCCCTACACCCAGGCCGCCCTCGACGGCGCGAAGTAAGCGTTCCCGACATCCGTGCGTTTGGCGATCTGGCAATGTCGCGTGGTCGTTGGGCCGCTCGCCCATTCGAGAGCCTCATGGCAAGCGAACCGTAGCCACGTTCCAGTAGCGGAGCCGTCGCGCCCCGCTGCCGACGGTCCAGATCAGCCACGCGCCTCAGCCGACGCCGCCGCCGGATAACGTCGCTCTGGACTTCGGGAACTAACCTAGTTCATCGCGCCGAGGCCGGCCCAGCGGGTCGAGCGGGCGGCGCGCACCCGCGGCTCCAGCAAACGGATGCTTTCCGCCAGGATGCTGACCTCGGTCTTGAGGCGGTGGCGCGGCGAGGCTTCTTCCAGCAAGCGCTGCTTGGCCTGGAGATCGACCGCCAGCCGGTGCCCGATGAAATCGGCCAGAGCGCCAGAATCGTCGGGCATCTCGATGATGCGGGCCCACTGGTGCGTCAATGTCAGGTTCAGGCGCACGTACTCAGCGAACAGGTTGCGCGCTTGCGCGTCCAGTTCCGCGATCTCGCGGTCCGCATCTTCCTTGCTCAGCGGCTCGCCCTCCAGCATCTCAATGTCGCCTACGAGGTATGGCTCACGCCGGCGGATGCCGAGGACGCGGAAGCGCTGCAGGCCCAGGCAAGTGATGTTCAACTTGCCGTCGTCCAGGGTCTCGGCATCGACGACGCGCGCAGTCGTTCCTACCTCGAAAGGCTCTGCAACTGGCGAGCCCGCTTCCTGCCCCCGTCGGATGAGGACGACGCCGAAGGGGCGGCGTGCAGCGATGCACTCGCCGATCATCAGCTTGTAGCGGTCCTCAAAGATGTGCAGTGGGATCGTGTTACCCGGGAAGAGGACAGTGTTCAGCGGGAAGAGCGGCAGTTCCACTAGTCCCCCGCCTTCGCCCGCTCTTCTTCGGCGACCTCGGCTTCCGGTTCCTCGCCCGGCACGGTAATCGCCGGCTCGATGCCGTCGCCCATTACCCAGCGGGCGCGCCGCTCGTGCTCGCTGCGGACGTATACCCGGACATCGCCCATTGCTGGGGCGTAGCCGGCCGGCCCCAACGGATCGGCCGGGCGCATCAGCACCGGGATGCCCTCCTGGGCGAGTGCGTCGCGCCAGATTCGGGCCTCGAGGTGACCCGCTGTGCCGAGGAGGACGAGGTCGTCAGCCATAACGTGTTCAGGATAGCACCACTGACCAGTGCATAGAGACAAAGAAGGGCGCCCGAGAGGGGCGCCCCCGTTGTCTTATCTAACCGCCGCCGCCTGCGACCGGTTCCGGCGCGGGCTCCACGTTATCCACGCGTATCGTGGGCAGGTAGCGGACGAGCCACTCGGGCGCCCACCAGTTCGCTGTGCCCATTAGCTCCATCGCCGAGGGCACCAGCACGAGCCGCACAATCGTCGCATCAATGAAGACGGCGAACGCCAGCCCGAAGCCGAAAAGCTTGATGTCGCGCTGTTCGCCGAGGACGAAGGCGCCGAAGACGCAGACCATGATCGCCGCCGCGGCCGAGATCACCCGGCCCGTCGCCGCCAGGCCATCGGCGACTGCGCGGGCGTTATCTCCGGTGCGGTCGTACTCTTCACGGACGCGGGTCAAGAGGAAGACCTCGTAGTCCATCGAAAGGCCGAAGACGATGGCGAACAGCATCATCGGCGCCCAGGCCTCGATCGGTCCCTCCTTGCCCTGGCCGATGAGAAAGTCGAACCAGCCCCACTGGAAGACGGCAACCATCGCGCCGAACGCCGCGCCGATCGAAAGCAGGTTCATCAGCACTGCCTTGATCGGCACGACAACGCTGTGGAAGACGACGAGCAGCAGCAGGAACGACAACGCAAGCACCGCCCCGATGAAGAACGGCAGGCGCTCCCCAACATAGTCGGCGAAGTCGACGACGCCGGCGGGGCCGCCGGTGGCAAGGATGTTGTAAGAGCCCTGAGACTTGACCAGCGCGTCAGTCTGGTCGCGCAGGCGATGTACCAGGTCTGTCGTCTCTGCGTCCTGGGGCGCCGTTGTCGGGAAAACGCTGAGCAGGGCAAGATCGCTATCTCCGGCCCCGAACGGGCCGCTCACGGAGGCGACGCCTTCGGTGCCTTCAAGCTCGCTCACCAGCGTCTGGATTTCCCCCTCGGTTGGCGGGCCGTTATCACCGTCAACGACGACGAGGATCGGCGAATTAAAGCCGGGCCCGAAGCCTTCCGAGAGAAGGTCGTAAGCCTGCCGGCTGGTGTCCCCATCCGGACGGTTGCCGGCGTCGCCAAAGCCGAGGCGCAGCGAGAAGATGGGCAGCGCGATGACGATGAGCAGGCCCGTGCTAATGATGAGAGCCGGCCAGGGGTGGGCCTGGATCACCCGGCTCCAGCGCCACCAGATCGTGCGATGAATCTCGCCCGGCTGCTCCTTACGGTGCGGCAGGCCAAATCGGTCGATGTTGCGCCCAACGAAACCAAGGAGCGCCGGCAGAAGCGTCAGCGATGCGCTCATTGTCATGAGAACGGCAAGGATGGCGCTAATGCTGATCGCGCGGACGAAGTCAAGGTTCATCATGAACATGCCGAGGAGCGCTATGACCACCGTGAGCCCGGCAAAGAGGACGGCACGACCGGACGTGTCGATGCTCAGGACGACGGACTCCTCGGGCTCCAGACCGTCGCGTAGGGCGTCGCGATAGCGGGAGACGATCAGCAGCGCGTAGTCAATGCCGACCCCGATGCCGATCATGGCGGCGATCTGCGTCGTGAACTCAGGAACGGCCATTATTCGCGTCAGCAAGCCGATAATGGCCACGCCACAGCCGATGCCGAACAGCGCAGTGAAAATGGGCAGCCCCATGGCGATGATGGACCCAAAGGCGATCAGCAGGATGATTACCGCGGCGGCCAAACCGATGGCTTCGCTGGAGAATGCCGGCTCCTCGGCAAAGACGTCGCCGCCCAACTCGATGCGCAAACCCTCTACGCTGACCTCTTCGCGCAGGTTCTTGATGACGTCGCCGGCATCGATGTACTCCTCAAAGTCGCGGTCGCCCCCGTCAGTGTCCTTGCTGGAGAAATTCAGTTCTGCGTAGGCGATGTCACCGCCGTCGGCGACGAGGTATTCGTTACCTTCTGTGTAAGGGCTTTCGATCTCCAGACCCTCGATCGATGCGTCGATATCGGCCAGGAACGATCCGATTGCCTGCCGGACTTCCGGATCGTCGACTCCTTGCTCTGCTTCAAAGACCACCTGGCCCTGGAATCCGGCGCGGGTGTCGGCACCGCTTTCTTCGAGCAGGTCGATCGCTTCCTGGCTTTCGGAGCCCGGCAGGCTGAATTCTGTGTTGAACTCGCCACCGAAAGCAGTCGACAGGACGAACAGTCCCACGATGATCCCAATCCAGCCGGGTACGACAAGGCGGCGTTTTTCGTAGCAGAACCTGGCAAGTGATCTCATCAACTATCTCCCATCTAAACGTGCTTGGCATTTTCCGCCAATACGCTACAATCTAATTTAGGCATCTGCGCCGTGCATTATCTGCGCCATGCAGAGTAATTAGGCAGAAGAGGCAGTGTCAAGTGAGCAAAGTCACAGGTAGAGAAATGCTGGATGAACTCAACAGGGAGACGCGCCTGATGACTACATTCAGCGCCCTCTATGGCCAGGCCGTTGCAGAGCAGCTTGGCATCGGGCACACCGACATGGAGTCGCTTGATTTCCTCAACCTGTTCGGGCCCATGACCGCCGGCCGCCTTTCCGAACTTACCGGTCTCTCCAGCGGCGCCACAACCCGCCTTATCGATCGCCTGGAAGGTGCGGGCTACGTCCGCCGCACCCGCGATCCAAACGACAGGCGGCGCGTCATCATCGAACCTGTTGCTGAAAAAGGCCCCGGCGTTTTCCGCTACTTCGCGCCCATCGGCATGCGTATGAGCGAGCTTTGGCGAAGGTACGAGCCCGAGCAAATCGAGCTGATTGTCGACTACTTGCGCAGGAGCAATGCCATCATGGCTGAAGAAAACGCGCGCATCCGCCGCGAGGCGGAGACCGCCGCGGCGGATGCGAGCGCGGCGGCAGGATAGCGTCCACCTATCGTCATCCCTGCGTTACAATCCGAACCCCACCACCCAAGGAGGATTGTCACCAATGCCTGACCGCCAGCGAATCTCATCCGGGTCACCATACGAACCCGTCTTCGGCTTCTCGCGCGCCGTTCGCGTTGGCGACCGCGTCTGCGTGTCCGGCACCGTGGCTTGGGGTGACGACGGCAAGCTGGCCGCGGCTGGCGATATGTATGGACAGACTAGGCAAGTCCTGCGAAACATCGAAAAGGCACTGGCGCAGGCCTGAGCGTCCATGGCGGACGTCGTGCGCACTCGCATGTACGTGACGGACGTCTCGAGAGCCGATGAAGTGGCTCGCGCGCACGGCGAGCTATTTGGCGAAATCCGGCCCGCGGCGACGATGGTGGGCGTGGCGGAGCTGATCGATGCTGAGATGCTTGTAGAGATCGAGGCCGAGGCAATTATCGGTTCCGGAGCATAGTCCGATCAGGGGATAAGCGCCAGCAACGACTCCGGCGTGTACGATCCGGGTCCCCGGCCTTCTCGCTGTGCCTCCGCCGCCACCTGCTGCAACATCCGGTTGTATGGCGTCGGAACGCCCTGGAGTGCACCAAGCAGGGCGATTTCACCGTTCAGGTAGTCCGTCTCCAGCGAACCCCCACGCGTCAAGCTCTGCCATGTGCTGCCCCCCGGCCGCCCTTCAAAACCCGGCACTGCGTCGATGGCGATGCCCGACGTGCGATCAGCCAGCTCCTCCGGCGTCGCCGAATCGATGCCCGCCGCTTCGTATACGGCATTCGCCTCGTCGCGCACCTGCCGGACCAGGTCACCGGCGGCGCCGCCTTCGCACAGCGCCTGCACGATGTTCAGCAGGTTGGAGAGCAGCTTGGCGTACTTCAGCCGCATCACACGCTGGTTCGCATCGCACTTGAAGGTACTGTCTCGCAGGTCGGCGGCCACAGACTCGATAAGGTCGTCGGTGCCCTGCGGATAGACTCCGGCGTCAAGGCACCCGGTCACCTTCCCGGAGTGCGCGACGACCTCGCCCGGCGTCAGGTGAGTGGCCGGCATCCAGACCACCATGCCGTAGACGCGGGAGAAGAGCCGCAGCGCCATGCGCTCGTTGGCCACGCCGTTCTGCGCGCAGATGACGGGGACGTCGCCGGCGGCGTCGCGCAGCGCTTCCAACGCTGCTTGCGTGTCCTGCGACTTCATCGCCAGCAGAGCTACGTCTCCATCGCGCCAGTCGAGTTCAGTGGGGCTACCGGCAACCGGTACCCTCAGAGTTTGCGCTTCGGCGGGCGTGTGCAGCGTGAGACCGCTCGAACGCATCGCTTCCAGGTGGGCGCCGCGCGCGATGAAGGCCACATCCCGTCCGTGCGCGAAAAGCCTTCCGCCTATCGTCCCGCCAATCGCGCCTGCGCCGTAGATGACGTATCGCACGGTCGTGAGTATAAGCCAGTCGAGCGCTGGCGTAGAATTGACGTCGTATGGTCAGCGAACCGCGTATCCAGTACGCGACCACCTCGGACGGCGCCAGCATCGCCTTTGCCGATAGCGATGGTCCCGGGCTGCCCATCATCTATTTGCGCGGCACTCCCTTCACCCATGTGCAGGCGGAGTGGCGCCTGGGCCGGTTCTACGCGTACTGGTACGAAAACGTCTGGGGCAAGCGGCGCTTTGTCACTCTCGACTGCCGCGGCTGCGGCCTCTCATCGCGCAACGTGGGCGAGCTAACGGCCGACGCGTTCATCCTCGACATTGAGGCCGTCGCCGATAAGCTCGGTTTCGACCAATTCGCCCTCAGTGGAACCACGTCCGACGGCCTCGTGGCCATCAAGCTTGCCGCCACGCAGCCGGAACGCGTGTCCCATCTCATGCTGACGGATTGCTATCCTAGCGGCGCCGCGTTCGCCGAGATCCCGCAGACCAAGGCTTTCCTCTCCATGATGGAGAATGACTACAACCTCTTCTGCAGCACCCTCGCCCACTTCATGAACGAATGGGATAGCGAAGCTTCGCGCGAATACATGATCTTCCTGCATGAGTCGACGACCCAGGAATATGTCCTGCGATTTTTCCAGGAGTACATCCTGCAGACAGACGTCGGTGACCTGCTGCCCCAGGTCTCCCAGCCCACCGTGGTCTTCAGCCACCGCACCATGGCGATCCCGGACTTCGAGACCAGCCGCTCCCTCGCGTCCCGCCTGCCCAACGCAGAGCTCGTCGTGCTCGACAACACATGGGGCCGCCCCGGTAATGACGTGGCCGTCATGAACGCAGCAGTGGACCGCCTGCTCGGCCCCGTCGCCGCCGACGTCAGCACGCCGGCTCCGATGGACACCGGCCAGCTCGTCACGATCCTCTTCACCGACGTCGAAGGCTCCACCGCCATGACCCAGCGCCTTGGCGACATGAAGTCCCGAGAAGTCATGCGCGAACACGAGCGCATTACCCGCGAAGCCCTCGCCGAGCACAGCGGCTCCGAGGTCAAGACCATGGGCGACGGATTCATGGCGTCGTTCGGCTCGGCCGCACGCGCCCTGCAGTGCGCCATCGCCATCCAGCGCGCCTTCTCCCATCTCGATTCCGACACGCCAATCAACGTTCGCATCGGCCTCAACGCCGGCGAACCCATCGCCGAGGAGGAGGACCTCTTCGGCACTTCCGTCATCCTCGCCGCCCGCATCGCCGCTCAGGCCAAGGGTGGCGAGATCCTCGCCTCCAACGTCGTCCGCGAACTCGTCGCCGGCCGCGGCTTCCTCTTCGCCGATCGCGGGGAGCGCGCCCTCCGCGGCTTCGAAGACCCCGTCCGCGTCTACGAAGTCAGCTGGCGCGAAGACCCGGCATAGACCTTCGGTCCCGTCCCGAAGGCTTCGCGCCGTCAAAATAGTTCGTCACTTAGTCAGTTGTTGGGTCCGGGCCGTCTGCCTATACTTAGGCAGTTCAATCTCCGGAGGTTCTTGTGCCTGACTACGACATCATCACTGTGGGCGGCGGCATCGCTGGCGCTTCACTGGCCAGGGCCATGGCAGCGCGCGGCTGCCGCGTCCTCGTTCTCGAAAGCTCCACCGAATTCAAAGACCGCGTTCGTGGCGAATTCATCTGCCCGTGGGGCGTCATGGAGGCGAGGGAACTCGGAGTCTACGACGCGATCATGGCTGCGGGCGGACGGGAGGCGCGCTTCCTGCAGGTCCAGGCTGGCCCCGCCCCGCTGCCACCACGTAACCTAATCGAGGACATCGGAGAAGCTGCCGTCAACATCTATCACCCTGCCATGCAGGAAGCGGTCCTGGTTGCAGCGGCCGCAGCTGGCGCCGAGGTACGGCGCGGCGCACGTGTGACCGGAGTCTCCCCCGGCGAAACACCATCCGTTGCGGTGGATGGCGAGACCGCCTCCGCCAGACTGGTGGTCGGGACCGACGGACGCAATTCCAGTGTTCGAAGCTGGGCCGATTTTGAGGCTGAAGAAGACGAGCCTCAGCAGTGGCTTGCCGGCGTCCTCGTGGACGGCATGACCATCGATCCAGATGTCAGCATCATTGCCTTCAATTTCGCGCTCGGCCAGATCTCCCTCCTCTCCCCTCAGGGCAGTGGCCGCGCACGCGCCTACTTCGGCGCCCGCACGGCGACCGGCACAAAGCTGACTGGTGATGCCCACTTCGCCCGATTCGTCGACGAGTCGGTCCGCACCGGCATCTCCGCCGCCTCCTACGAAGGCGCCACGCAGGCCGGACCGCTCGCTACATTCGATGGCTACGACTCCTGGGTCCCCCACCCCTACAAAGACGGCGTTGCGCTCATCGGCGATGCCGCGGCTACCAGTGACCAGACGTGGGGCCAGGGCGTCTCGATCGCGCTCTCGCACGCGCGGCTCTTGCGAGACGCACTGCTCTCTGATGACGACTGGACAGCTGCTGGCAACGCCTACGCCGCTTACGCCAACGAGATGTTCGGGCATATCCGCCGCGCGGAGTCCTGGCTCACCGAACTCATGATGGATCCGGGCGAAGAGGCGAATGCTGTCCGCGCCAAAGTGCTGCCCCGGCTCTTTGCGGAGGAGGGTGTCATTCCTGACACGATGATGGCAGGCCCGCGCCTCGCCCCCGCCGACGATGCCGCACGCGCCCGCATGCTCGGCAACGCTTAGTCTCGCTTGCCTGTTCGTTTGCTTGCCTGTTTGCCTGTTTGGGCGAAGCCTTATACTGACCAACGCCGCCCCACGCGGCGAAAGGAGTTCCCGTGGCCACCAGGACAGCTTCCACTGATGTCATCGTCGTCGGCGCCGGCTTTGCTGGCGTCACCGCCGCCCGTGACCTGACCCGCCGCGGCGTGAGCGTCGTCGTTCTCGAAGCGCGAGACCGCGTCGGCGGCCGCGTCTGGACGCAACAGAAGGACGGTTACTGGCTAGACGTCGGCGGCCAGTGGACCGGGCCAGGGCAGGACCGCGTCCGCGCCCTCGGCGATGAGGTGGGCGTCGAATCCTTTCCTACCTGGCCGGAGGGCGAGCATCTTCAGTACACGGAAGGCCTCGGTCTTCGCCGCTACAGCGGCGAGTTCTCCACCGACGATCCCGAAACCATGGGCAAAGTGGTGCAAGCGATCATCGCCTTTGACCAGCTGGCGCAGACGGTCCCACTGGACACCCCATGGAACGCCCCCGACGCCCGTGCGCTGGATGGCATGAGCGTGCAGACGTGGATCGATCAGAATCTCGACACCCCCCGCGCCCGCGACGGCTTCCAGACGGCGATCGAAGCAGTCTTCGCCGCTGAACCGCACGATGTCTCGCTCCTCCACGCGCTCTTCTACGCTAAGTCGGGACAGGGCTTCTTCTATCTGGTCTCCACCGAGGGCGGCGCCCAGGCGGATCGCTTTAACGGCGGCGCTCAGACGGTCGTCCAGAAGGCCGCGGCAACGCTCGACGAAGTCTGGCTATCCTGCCCTGTACGCTCCATCCGCCAGGACAACGGCAGCATCACAGCTCTCGGCGACGACTTCTCCGTCACGGGCAAGGTCTGCGTCGTCACCGCCCCGCCCGCGCTGGCCGGCCGCATCGACTACGATCCGATCATGCCACCCCTCCGCGACCAGTTGACGACTCGCGCGCCGATGGGGAGCGTGATCAAGGTCCACGCCGTCTACGACACACCGTGGTGGCGCGACGAGGGCCTCTCCGGCCGCGTCGTCAGCGACACCGGCCCCATCAAGGTCATCTTCGACAACAGCCCGCCAGAAGGGAAGCCTGGCCTCCTCATGGGCTTCATCGAAGGCGGCGACGGACGCCGTCTCTCCGGCTTCGAACCCGCGGAGCGCCGCAAGCTGGCGCTCGAGTGCTTTGTCCGCTACTTCGGCGAACGAGCCGCCAATCCCATCGACTTCATCGAAGGCAACTGGCCCGCCGAGCAGTGGAGCCGCGGCTGCTACGGAGCAGTGTTGCCCGCCGGCACTCTGGTCTCCTGCGGCACCGCTCTGCGGGAACCCGTCGGTCGCATCCACTGGGCCGGCACCGAAACTGCCGAGATCAATTGCGGATACATGGATGGCGCCGTACGCTCCGGCGAGCGCGTCGCCAACGAGGTGCTCGAGGTCCTCGGCTAAGGGAAGAAGGAGAGGGCAATGGTCACCGACACCCAGGAGAAGACCGAAACGCAGGCACAGCCGCAGCCCACCCGCAGGCTGGCTCTGATAACCGGCGCTTCTTCCGGCATCGGCGAGGAGTTCGCGCGGCAACTGTCGAAGCAGGGCTACGATGTCGTCATCGTCGCCCGTCGCCGTGACCGGCTCGAGAAACTGGCGCAGGAGATCGCCGAAAGTGGGCGGCAGGCGGAAATTATCGAGGCGGACCTATGCCGGCCGGAAGGCGTGGCGCAAGTAGTCGAGCGGCTGCAGAGGGGCGACGTTGGACTGCTCGTGAACAACGCCGGCTTCGGCACCAACGGCGAGTTCGCCGCGATGCCGCTTGAGCGCGAACTGGAGGAAATCGACCTCAACATCCGCGCTCTGACGCAGCTTTCACATGTCGCTCTCCAGTCTATGAAGGAGAAGGAGAAGGGGGCGATCATCAACGTCGCTTCCACCGGCGCTTACCAGCCGGTGCCCTACATGTCGACTTACGCTGCCACGAAGGCTTACGTACTCAGCTTCAGCGAGGGACTGCACGAAGAAGTGAAGCGTTACGGCGTGACGGTAACCTGCCTCTGCCCCGGCGGCACACGGACGGAGTTCCAGGAAGTGGCCGGCCTCAACGAACGCAGCATCCCCGAGTTCGCCTTCATGTCGTCCGAGGCGGTGGTCCGCCACGCCCTGAAGGCGACTAAGCGCGGCAGCGCGATCGCCACGCCGGGCGTCCTCAACAAGATGACGACGAATATGAACCGCGTCTTCCCGCGCTTCGCCGTGCGCAAGATTTCGGGACGTATGTTCAAGAAGCGCAGTGGCTGAGGCGTCAGGCGTAACAGGCGCGTCGTTGCGGGCGCTGATCCGGATCTCTGGGACCCTCATTGGCCTGCGTTCAAGAGCACGCAGCTCTGGGCCGCACTCTCCGAGCTACGCCAGTGGCGCGAAGTACTCAGCAGCATACACCCGATCCGCCGCCAGCGTTACCGACCACATGCTCCCTTTCTTGCATGGGCGGGGCTGCGGCAGCTCTACGCCATCCTCCGATGCTAGTCGTGTCAGGATTTCCGGGATAACCCCGCCCTGGCTACAGAGCACGGAAGCGGTATCTTCATGCGCGGCCTGGCGGACCCACTTGATCGCCTCGGCGCGCTTGCCAGGGAAGATCTCTTCCGCCAGCAGCGGCTGCTCCTGGATAGCGAGGCCTACGGCGGAGGCGAGCGGTTCCACCGTCTGGACACAGCGTTCAACGGGCGCGCAAAAAATCTCGCGCACGTCCCACCGCGTGAGCAGCCAGATCAGTGCGTCGGCCTGGTCCCGGCCCTTGTCGTCGAGCGGTCGGTTGGCGTCTGGCTCTTCCCAGTAGGAGCGTGAGCCGGCAGAGCCGTGGCGGACGAGGAGCACCGTGCGGAGAGCGGGTGGCGCGGCCAGGAAGCGGCGCAGCAGGTCGCGGTCGCGGTCCATGGTCACGAGGCTGATTGCCTCATCGATGGGGAGCCAGCGGAGTTCGTCCACTTCACGGCCCGGGGTAAATACTCCGCCTTTTGCGCGCATAGCCCAGTAGCGCACGACCTTGGGCCGGTCCTCCTTGATGTACGTCACTTCACCCAGCGGGCTGACGATGGTGGCGCGGAATCCGGTCTCCTCGGTGACTTCGCGTACAGCCCCTTCGATCTCTATTTCGCCGGCGTTCAGCTTGCCCTTTGGGATGCTCCAGTCGTCGTACCGCGGGCGGTGAATGATGGCGACTTCCACTGAGTTTCCGTTGCTTCCGGCCACCGCCCGCCACAGCACACCACCGGCGGCGCGGATCAGTTTGCCGGTTGCTACCTCCTGGGCCACTTAGTGCTCTTGTCCTTCTCCAGCTTGTTCCATTTGCGGAGCGCCAACTCCCTTAGTGCTGAGGCCTGTTTGTCCGCGCGCTCGATAAGGCGGCCGGTCTGCAGGTTGAGCGCGCCGTTTGTCGGATGCTCGCTCGCGATGGCGATGATAGTATCGCGGGCCAGCGTGGCATCCTGGTGTGCGCCAAACACATTTTGCACCGCCGTCATGCGCCCGGCAAATTC
Organism: Dehalococcoidia bacterium; assembly: GCA_035512435.1. Lineage (GTDB taxonomy): Bacteria > Chloroflexota > Dehalococcoidia > SM23-28-2 > RBG-16-64-32 > CF-162. The sequence goes on along the minus strand of DATKDX010000057.1, from coordinate 55,602 downwards.
CAGAAGTGCGCGAGACTCTTTCCTTTTCTCATATTCGCTGACGGCTTCCGCCGTATAGCGCGCGCGTTTGGCCAGCTTGCGCACTTCGTGGTAGTCCGCCTCCGGCGAAGCTGGTGTCAGGGCGCCGGCCGTCTTGCGCAGCTTGTCGGCGGCGGAGGTGGTCAGCGGCGGCAGGGTTTCCGTACACGGGCCCTGGGCAACTACAAGTGCCTCATCATCGAGGAGCTTCTGGCCCGTGCGGATAAGATCGAGGTATCGGTCAGATGCGAGCGCTTCGGCGAGGCGGGCGCGGGCTGCTTCTTTGCGCGCAGCTACGGTGGAAAAGAGCGGTGTCAGCGTTGGATCGTCGCCAGCGGAGTCGCGCAGGTTGATCTCGAACACGTCCAGGTCCCGAACTTCGCCGAGAACGGTGCCGAGCCAGCGCAACTCATCGACGAACGGCGTGACCTTGTCCTTGTCGAGAAGCGGCCCAAAGGCGCGCAGAACGCTGCGCAGCCGTCGCTGGCCGACTCGCATGCGGTGAACGCCTTCGACTTCAGCGAGAAGAGCGTGTGGCGCGCGCGCCACCATAGCTCGTAGCAAGCGGGACAGCGTGTCCCGTACGGCGGCAGCAGCGGGATCGCCGGGTGAGACGGCGGGCGCGGCGGTGGGCGCCGTCCTGTTGCGGATGACATCGAGCGCGCGGCTGGCCTTGGAGCGTTGCTCCGGCTTGCCGCCGGACTTTTCGATAACACGCGCGATCCTCTTCAGGCCAGCCGCCTCGGCATTCCGGGCCTCCACCTCGATTTCGCGGAAGCTGTCCTTGATCTCGTTGCCGTCGAGAATCGAGACGCGGTCGTCGACTAGCTCAGCCAGCTCCCCACCCTCGGCGTCCAGCAGGCGCCAGACTCGCCGGCGCGTCTTCAGCTCAGCAACGGGCACCAGATCGGCGTCGATGAGCACGGCCTTCAGCAGCGAGGCAATTTCGGGCGGCGGCTCGTGCCCGTCCGAAGCTTGTGTAACCTCAGTGCGAAGCGTTGGGTCACCGTCGACGGGAAGCTTGAGTGTCCAGACAGGCTCCGGCGCCTCACCTGTGCGGCGGCGAACGGTAATGCCACTCGACATCAAGCGCAGGTCAGACGTATCAAAATACGAGGCGGTGAGATCGAGCGGCTCCGCCTCAACGACGGAGGCGACGCCCGTCGCACCGCCGTTGAGATCTGGCATATCGAAGTCCTCCGGAACTATGAGCTTGATTTCGCGTTCCTTATCTTGTGCGGGCACGCTTCAATAGCTCCTTCTGCAGGGAATGGGCGTTGCCGTTACTGGGCGGTGGCACGCGGGCCCATTCGGCGTCTGGGCCGAGCACCCAGGAGTTCGTGTTGTCGGCCAGCGCAAGTTCCAGGATATCCGCGAGGCGGCGCTTTAGGCGCTTGGCGTCGATCCGTACCAGCGCCTCCACGCGGCGGTCCAGGTTGCGGTGCATCATGTCGGCGCTGCCGAAGAGCACCTCGCTGTTGCCGCCGTTGGCGAAGTAAAAGATCCGGGAGTGTTCCAAGAAGCGCCCAACGATGCTCTTCACGCGAATGTTCTCGCTCAGGCCGGGCACCTGCGGCTTCAATCCGCAGATGCCACGGGCGATGATGTCGACCTGCACGCCGGCATCGGATGCCTCGTAGAGCGAATCGATGATTTGTTCATCGACCAAAGCGTTGAGCTTGAGGATTAGCCGAGCCGGCTGGCCGTCCCGCGCGAACTGCGCCTCTCGGTCGATCAGAGCCATCATCCGCTCTCGCAGTTCGTGCGGGGCCACGAGGAGCGAATCGTAGTTGCCGCGGCGGGAGTAGCCGGTGAGGTAATTGAAGAGGTCGCCGACATCGGCGCCAAGTTCCCGGTCTGCGGTCAGAATACCAAGATCCTCGTAGCTTCGGGCGGTAGTCGGGTTGTAGTTCCCGGTACCAATGTGGACATATCGGCGCAGGCCGTCTTTCTCTTGCCGAACAACCATGCAGAGCTTGCAATGCGTCTTGAGGCCGACGAGGCCATAGACGACGTGGCAGCCGGCGCGCTCCAGCGTCCGCGCCCAGTTGATGTTGGCGACTTCATCGAAGCGAGCCTTGATTTCGACGAGGACGACGACTTGCTTCCCGGATTCCGCCGCTTCGATCAGCGCGTCAACGACGGGCGATTCGCCGGAAGTGCGGTATAGCGTTTGCTTGATGGCGAGCACGTCTGGGTCGTCCGCCGCCTGCTCCACGAACGCCTGCACACTGGTCGCGAATGACTGGTAAGGGTGGTGCAGCAAGATGTCGCGCTTGCGTATCGACGAGAATACGTCGAGCGCTACGTCCTCCGTCTCCTGCAGGTCGGGGTGTGTGGCCGGCCGGAAAGCAGGATACTTTAAGTCCGACGGGGCGTCATCGTAGAGGCTCCATAGAAACGTTACGTCCAGCGGTCCCGCCAGCCGAAAGACATCGTCGCTGGAAAGCTGCAGCTCGCGGATCAACATTGTAAGCAGCTCTTCCGACATGCCCGGCTCCACCTCCAACCGCACCGCTTTGCTGAAGCGGCGCCGGGTCAGTTCCTGCTCGAGCGCGCTCATCAGGTCTTCGGCGCCGTCGTCGTCGACTTCCAGTTCGGCGTCGCGAGTGACGCGGAAGACGTGGCTTTCAAGCACCTTCATGCCGTGAAACAGATCCTGAAGGTTCGCACTGATTACGTCCTCGAGGGGCACGTGGCAGCCGTCGCCGACGGAAAGCAAGCGCGGCAGGATCGGCGGCACTTTAAGCCGCGCGAAATGCGTCTCGTTCTCGTCACGGACGAATACAGCCAGGTTCAGGGAGCGGTTCGAGATATAGGGGAAGGGGTGCCCAGGGTCCACTGCCAGGGGCGTCAGGATAGGGAAGATCTGGTCGCGGTAGGTATCCCGCATGGCTTTGCGCTGATCGCGGTTCAGGTCGGCCCAGCGTAGGATTTTGATGTCGGCCGCGTGAAGGCCGGGCAGGACCTCGTTTGTGAAGAGGCGGGCCAGGCGGCCCATCTGTGGCCCAGCCACACTTGAGATGAGCGAGAGCTGCTCTGTGGGTGAGAGCCCGTCGGCCGACGGGACTTCCATGCCGGCCGCCTGTTGGCGCTTGAGGCCGGCGACGCGGACCATGTAGAACTCGTCCAGGTTGCCAGCGGCGATGGCGAGAAACTTCACGCGCTCCAGTAAGGGTACGGTGGGGTCTTCGGCCAATTGCAGGACTCGGTCGTTGAATTGCAGGTGCGAGATTTCGCGGTTTAGATAGCGTGCTGGAGCGGCGAGGGCCTCTGGCGTACGGTCTGTCTTCTCAGCGTAGGAAACCATAGATGGTAATAAAACCGCATAATGCGGAAACCGTGCGGTCTGGGCGGACCGTTTCGTTACGACGAAGCGCTCTGGCGGGCGAGGAGGCGTGCCCTTGTCTCGCGGGCTACGAATAGGGGCACGAAATCTTTCACCTTCGCATCCCCCAAGGATGCCCGGGCCTCCTCTGCAATGCGCGCGACCTCGTGGCTGGTGTAGCGCCCTGAAAATTCGCTTGCGAGCTGTCGTTGGAGTTCTTGGAGCCGTTGCTCGAGGTTAGGGGCTTTGGAAAGACCGGCGACTGCCATGTGGCGTATCCCTCCTTATGATGTGCGCCTGGGCGTTGGGCGTTGCCAATGTACCGGAGCCTTACAGACGGCGACAAGGCGAATGATGGCGATGCCGTTGAGTTTTTACAGAACGGTTACAGAAGGCTCAGGCCACGGACTCGGAACTGTCCTGATCGTCGCTTGGCCCGGGACCCGGGTCTTGAATGACCTGTCAGCAACCAGGCTCGCCGTGGTTGCCGCAGCAATCGCGTCGGCTGCGCAGCTTGATTAGGTTATTGGCCACCAGTCGCTGCACCTTGCGGGTGAGCGGCATGTCCGCGCGAAGGTTAGTGAAGAAGTCGCGGAAGCTCGGCATCCTGTCTCACATGATAAGTCCACGTCGCGCTAGACGCGGAGTGGTTGGCCTGTTGGGAGAATGTCGATTAATCTGTAGAGAAGCCCGTTGCCTGCCCAAGGCTGGGCTTATTTAGGATGCAGAAGGAGATAAACCATGAAGGTCGTGTTTCTTGAAGAAGTAGAAGGGACGGCGATGGCCGGTGACGTCAAGAACGTCGCGGACGGCTTCGCCCGCAACTTCCTGCTGCCGCGAAAGCTGGCAGCTCCGGCGACTGAGCACTACATCAACATCGCCACCCAGAAGGCCACCAAGTACGCCCGTCGCCAGGACCGCCTGGACGAAGAGGCGCGCGACAAGGTCCTGCCGATGGTCGACGGCAAGTCGATCACGATCGAAGTTCGCGTAGGCGAGCAAGAAAAGCTCTTCGGCTCAGTAACCTCGCGCGACATCGCCGAGGCTCTGCAGGCCGAGACCAAGGTCGAGCTGGAGCACAAGCAGGTCGAACTGCGCCAGCCGATCCGCGAGGTGGGTGCCCACCAGGTACCGGTCAAGATCACCCGTAACGTCGTCGCCACCGTGACCGTCAATGTGGTCCGCCTCGGCGGCGAGGAAGAGGCAGACGCAGCGGCTCAGGCGGCGGAAGTCGCCACAGAACCTGAAGCGTCCGCCGAAAGCGAAGAGGCGGAAGTTTCCGCCACCGAGGCCGCAGCGCCCGTTGACGAGGAACCTTCGCCGGCCGAACTCGCCGACGCCGAAGTTGAGGCTCCGGCCGATGAAGACGCCGCCGAGACCGCAATCGAAGACACGGCCGCCGAAGCGGAAGCCAGTGAAGAAGAAGACTTAGCGATCGAGACTGAGGAAGACGAGAACGTAAGCCAGGAAGGCTGAGTACGCCGGTTTCCGTCACCTCGTCAACAAACGAGTGACAAACAGACGCGGATCCGGCACCGCCCAGGGGGCATCCTTAAATAGACAATGGTCATCGAAGCCGGATCCGCCAGGGGCGGGGAGAAACTGCCGCCTCACGACAATGAGGCAGAGGAAGCGGTCATCGCTTCCCTCCTCGTCGACCCCGAAGCAATCTTCAAAGTAGCGCCCAGACTTAAGCCGGAAGACTTCTTCCGCGAGAAGAACGCCTGGGTCTACCAGGCCTGCCGCGCCCTCTGGGACCGCAGCGAGTCGATCAACCAGATCACTGTGGCGCACGAGCTCGACCGCCAGGGGCGCCTGGCTGACGTCGGCGGCGTCGCCTACCTCAGCCGCCTCGTCACTGACCTGCCGACCTCTGTGGGCGTCGAGAACTACGCCGGCATCGTCCAGCGCGACGCCACATACCGCAAACTGATCTCGGCGGCAGGCCAGATCGCACAGATCGCCTACACCGGTGGCGCCGACGTCGGCGAAGCGCTTGGCCAGGCGGAATCCCTCATCGCCACCGTGCGCAGCGGCGAATCGCTGCGCGACTTCCAGCACATCCGCGACCTGCTCGCAGGCTATCTGGAGGGCCTGCAGAGTGGCACCGCAGCCGCAGCCTCCATGGCACGCGCCGTGACCTCCGGCTATTCCGACCTCGACACCATGCTGGCCCCCGGCCTCAAGCGCGGCGACCTCGTCATCGTGGCGGCCCGGCCCAGCCTCGGTAAGACTTCGCTGGTGCTGAACTTTGCCCGTAACGCGGCGCTTAAGCACAACGCCGTAGTCGGCTTCTTCTCCGTGGAGATGGCCGCCGACCAGCTGGTGCAGCGCATGGTCGCCATGGAAGCCGGCGTCGACTCGACGCGGCTCGTGCTTGGCACGTACTCCGACCGTGAAGAGGCGAAGATCATGCAGGCGCTCGGCGTCCTCAGCGACATCCCCGTCTACTTCGACGACGCCGCGACCCTGACCGTCGCCGAGATGCGCGCTAAGGCACGACGTCTACAGCTCGAACGCGGCCTCGACCTCATCATCGTCGACTACATGCAGTTGATGTCCTCCGGGGCGCGCAACGAGAACCGCGTGCAAGAAGTCAGTTACATCTCGCGCGCGCTCAAGCAACTCGCTCGCGACCTTGACGTGCCGGTCATCGCCTGCTCACAGCTTTCGCGTGCGGCGGAGAACCGTGCCAATAACATCCCGATGCTCAGTGACCTCCGCGAGTCCGGAAGCATCGAGCAGGACGCCGACGTAGTGATGTTTATCTATCGCGAAGAGAAGTACGTGAGCCGCGAGCAGTGGGAACGTGAGCACGCTGGCGACGAGAAGCGCCGAGAATACCCAGCCGGCATCACACAACTCATCGTGGCCAAGCACCGCAACGGCGCCACCGGCACGATCCACCTGCGCTTCCGCGACAAGCTCTCCCGCTTCGAGGACTTTCTGATGCGCGACGAGCAATGGGAAGCCACCCGAGATGACGACGAAGGCAGCGCGGACTGGGCGTAGAGATGAGACAAGAGACAAGAGAGGACTTCGCCGGGTTCCCGAACTCCGGGCTGGCAACCGCTGTGCCCAACCTCTTCTTCTCACGCATAATGCCGGGGATCACGGATCCGGCGGAGCTGGTTGTCTCGGTCTACTTCTTCTTCTCAGCGCAGCTCCACCAGAAGCGGCACCCGCGCGTCGTCAGCCGGGATGAGCTGGCGGCGGACCGGACGCTCGTACAGGCGCTCGCAAACGTTTCCGGCGGTAGCGATGGTGAAGCACTGTCGCGGGGACTGGATCTGGCCGTGCGGCGGGGAAGTCTGATCCGAGCCCGCGGCGGCGACTCGGAAGTCTATGCGGTGAACAACCCGGCAAACTACCGCGCGCTCGAATCTGCCGGCGATATGCAACTGGAAGAGGCGCTACCACCGGCACCCGACGAACCCGCCCCCGATATCTTCACGCTATATGAGGCCAATATCGGCAGCATCACGCCGCTAATCGCGGACGATCTGAAGGACGCCGAGGCACGTTACCCCGCGGAGTGGATCCGCGCCGCCATACGCGAATCGGCTGAACTCAACAAGCGCAGCTGGCGCTATGTCGCCAGCATCCTGCGGCGATGGGAAACAGAGGGACGCGACCATGAAGAGTCTCAACGAGATCCTCAAATCGACTGGCTTGAGCGACGCTTCCGCGAAGGCAAGCGACCTGCGCGCCCTGGCGCCTGACCAGTCCTTCGACGAGGAAGACGAGTGCGATCACTGCGGCGGCGCAGGATTCGTCCGGCGACCTGTCCACCTCGGCCACCCCGACTTCGGGCGTGCCTTTCCCTGTGTCTGCACGGAAAACGAGAAGGCCGACGACAAGAAGGCCCGCCTTCTTCGCTATAGCGGCCTCGGCGCTCTCTCCCGCCTGACGTTCGAAAACCTGAGCCCGCGCGGACGCAGCCCTAGCCCACCCCACCAGGAGGCTTTCGCCAAAGCAGCGGAGGGCGGTCGCCGCTTCGCGGAATCGCCGTCAGGCTGGTTCGTGTTGACCGGCCCCAGCGGCTGCGGCAAAACCCACCTCTCCGCCGCCATCGCCGGCCGCTGCATCGAGCGAGGCCAGTCCGCGCTGTTCATGGTCGTTCCCGACCTCCTCGACCATCTGCGCTCCGCGTACCAGCCCGGCAGCGAAGTCGGCTACGACGAGCTATTCGAGCTAGTGCGCAATGCGCCGGTGCTCGTGCTCGACGACCTCGGCGTGCAAAGCGCCACTCCCTGGGCGGAAGAGAAGCTCTTCCAGCTGATTAACCACCGCTACGGCGAGCGCACGCCAACCGTCATCAATACCAATCTGGACCCGGCAGCCTTCGACGCGCGCCTACAGACGCGCCTGACCGACTCGGACCTGGCACAGGTCCACTACCTCGAGTCCGGCGGGGACGCCATGTCGTCCGGCATCGACGCACTGGACCTGGCGCTGCTTCGCGGCATGACATTTAAGAACTTTGACGCACGCCTTCTCGCCAGCACTTCCGAGGAGCTAAAGGAGACTCAGAACGCCTACCGCACAGCGATGAAGTTCGCCGAGGAACCGGCCGACTGGCTCGTTATCGCCGGAGGCACGGGCCGCGGCAAGACGCGGCTGGCGGCGGCCATCGGCAACTACCGCCGAGAGGCGGGCCAACAGGCGATGTTCGTAGTTGTGCCGGATCTACTGGATCGCCTGCGCGCGGCGTACAACCCCGCCAACCCCCGCGCTTTTGACGACATGTTTGACCACGTGCGCAACGTCCCGCTACTCATCCTCGACGACCTCGGGTCCCAGAGCGGCACCCCCTGGGCCGACGAAAAGCTATTCCAGCTCGTGAACCATCGCTACAACGCCTGCCTCCCCACCGTCATCACCACCAACCTGACGATTCGCGACCTCGACGGCCGCCTCGCCTCGCGCCTGACCGACCCGCAGGTCAGCACCATATTGCTCATGGGCCGGTTCGACTTCTGGGGCAAGGACCGCCCCGAGCGCCCGGCGCAGCGCGGTCGCCCGCGCGGGCGTTAATCGATGGCCAGCATCGCCTCTTCGCTGAGCCGGTACGTGTACCACTCGCCGTCGCGGGCTGCTCCCGCACGCTCGTAGAAGTCGATCGCTGGCTGGTTCCACGTCAGGACCTGCCACTCGATAAGGCAGCACCCCCGCTCCTTCGCGTGCCGCACGATCGCCCGCATCAGCTCCCAGCCCACCGGCGTGCCTCGGTACTCCTCGTAGGCGAAGATGTCCTCGATGAAGAGGCGGGGGCGGGCACGCAGGGTGGAATACGTCTCGTAGACAATCGCGTACCCCGCCGGCCGGCCGTCTACTTCCGCGATAAAGGCGGCGAACGGCGCATCGGGGCGCGCGAAGTCAGCCAGGAAGCGCTCGTGCGCACCCTCCGTCATTGGCCCGATGTGCTCATAGTCCAGCAACGCCTCGATCATCGAGATGATCGCCGGGCCGTCGGCAGGCGCGGCCGGGCGTACCGAGACGGCGGTCATTTGTGCTCCTTGGCGAACGCTACCCAGTCTTTAAGCGCCCAGTGCGTCGTTTCATAAGCCAGCTCATCCCACGGGATCTCCTCGGGCGTGAACCAGCGCGCCTCCAGCGCCTCGCGGCCCGGCTGCGCATCGCCCGACGCCGACAGCCCGCGAAACACAAGCGAGACGATACCAGGACCAGGCGCCGGCCCCGGGCGAGAGTACACGCCAATGATGTTCTCAATCTCCACCTGCACCCCTACCTCCTCCATAACTTCTCGCGCGGCCGCCTCCTCCACCGTCTCGTCGATCTCCATGAAGCCGCCGGGGAACGCCCAGGCGCCGAGCCGTGGCTCAATCGCCCGCCGCATCAACAGGGTCCGCCCATCGCGCTCCGGGATGACGCCGACCACCAGCACCGGATTGATGTAATGAATATGGCCGCGGTCGCAGATCAGTCGCGGCCGGTCTTCCGTCTCGATCAGCCGCACCACAAGCGGCGCGCCGCACCGCGGACAGTACTGGATGTGCTCTCCACCCACGTGTACTAGTTCATCGGACACGGGTCTGATTGTAGCGCGGGCCGCGGCCGCAGGTGCGAAATCGGTCATGCCGCGCTGGTGCCCCCATGCTTCCCACCGTAATATCATTTTCGGCCCCGCCCAACATCAAATCAGGGGCCCATGCAGGAGGGAAGAACCAGTGACTGACGTTGCAGAGAGGGCTGCTCAGGATCCCGCCCAGGACTTGGAGCAGTTGAAAGGACGGATAGAGGGCAAATTACTAACTGACAGCATGCCGGAATACGAACAGGCGCGCATGGTGGCCGACCTGACGTTCAATAAGCGGCCGCTGGCCATTGTGAAGGCGGCCTCCGTAGAGGACGTGGTTGAGACCATTGGCTTTGCACGGGATACCGGCACGACACTTGCAGTCCGCAGCGGAGGCCACAGCGTGGCCGGGCACAGCACCTGCGATCGCGGAATCGTCCTCGACCTATCGGGGTGAAAGAAGTCTCGATCGATGCGGGAACAGGGATCGCACGAGTGCAGGCCGGAGCGACGTCGGCGGACCTGGCCGGGCCAGCCAACGCCCTGGGCTTCGCGTTGTCCATGGGAGATACGTCTTCGGTGGGGCTGGGAGGCCTCGTGACAGGCGGCGGAATCGGTTTCATGGTGCGGAAGTACGGATTGGCTATCGATAACCTGCTTTCGGCAAAGGTCGTGACTGGCGCTGGTCAGTTGCTGACAGCAACCGCCAGCGAGAACCCGGACCTCTTCTGGGCCATAGGCGGCGGGGGCGGGAATTTCGGCGTTGTGACAGAGTTCGAGTTCAAGCTGGCGCCGGTCGGAAACGCTTTGTGCGGGGCCATTGTGCTGCCCGGGAGCAAAGAAGTGATCCGTGGCATGCTGGACTATCTCCGAACGCGCCCGAGGACTTGACCGTCATCGCGAATGTGGCTCACGCACCGCCTGCACCATTCATCCCGGAGGAGTGGCTGGGCAAGCGTGTCGTCCTGGTCCTCGTTTGCTGGGCCGGTGATCCGGCGGAAGGGGAGAAGGCCATCGCCCCGCTGCGGGCGCTGGCTGAGCCGGTGGCGGAGGTTGTAGCAGTGATGCCGTACCCGGCGATCTTCAACTTCACGGCGGAGGCTGCGGTGCCGCACCCGAACGTGGTGCGGTCGATGTTTACCCACGAGATCAGCGATGCAACCCTCGATCACATGCTGGCCGCGATGGAGAGTGCCACGTCACCGATGAGTATCCAGTTCCGTGGCCTGGGAGGCGCGATGGCCCGAGTGGGACGGGACGAGACTGCGTTCGCGCTGCGTGACATGGATTACCAGGCGACGATCATCGCGCTCTGGCAGGACCTCAGCGAGGACATGGCTACTCACGAGGCCTGGGCGCAATCGCTATGGGAAAAGATCCGGGTGGATTCGGCCGGGAGCTACGTGAACTTCCTTGACGAAGAAGGCGAAGAGCGCGTCCGCGACTCATACCCGCCGGCAACATACGCTCGACTGGCAGAGATCAAGGCAAAGTACGACCCAACAAACCTCTTCCGGCTGAACCAGAACATTCCGCCGGCCAACTAACCCGCCGGCGCAACAAGAAAGAGCCGGTGGCAATCGCCGCCGGCTCTTTTGCGTGCGTTACTGGCTGCTGGCTACGGGGACGTCTTCGGTGACGACGATCGCCAGCTCGGGGCAGTTCTCCGCCGCCAGCCGCGCCTTCTCTTCCATGCCCGGCGGGACGATGCCATCACCGGAGGCGAAGGCGTAGCCCTCGTCGTCAAGCTCAAACAGTTCTGGGGCGACTACAAAGCAGCGGTTGTGCCCCTGGCACTTTTCCCGGATGACTTCGACTTTCATGCGTCCCATACTACTGCGCACTGGCGTGGACCGCGAACCTGTCCGCCGGCCCACGTGACTGCCTCCGGGTCCTCCAGGCGGAAGTCCGGAATGCGCTTCAGCCACTCCTGGATCGCCACCCGCATCTCCATCCGTGCCAGGTTAGACCCGGCGCAGCGGTGGATGCCCGCCCCGAATGCGATGTGTGGGTTCACTCTGCGGTCAAGCTTCACCTGGTCCGGGTCTTCGAACTTCGCGGGGTCGCGGTTCGCGGCCGGGAAGTTCATCAAGACTTTGTCGTTCTCCTTCATCGGGCAACCCTTGTACTCGTAGTCCTCGGTCACCTCGCGCGCCATCGTCACCGGTGAGTAAGCCCTCAGGAACTCCTCGATCGCCGTCTGGATCTTGTCCGGGTTCTCCAGCAAGTACTTGCGGTCCTGCGGGTTCTGCGCCAGGTGCCAGAACGCCGACCCAATCGAACTCCACGTCGTGTCGATGCCCGCCACCAAGAGGAGGAAGCACGTGCCCAGCACGTGCGGGGTCGGAACCGGGTAAGGCGCGCCTTCGACCTTGGCATTGATCAGGTAAGAAACCAGGTCATCGCCCGGCTCCTGCTGCCGCTTCTGGATCAGGTCCATCAGGTAGGAAAAGATCTGGATCGCGGATGTGCTGCGGATGTCGGCGTTCGTCAGGCCGAACTCCAGGAAACCCTGCACCCAGCCGGAGAACTCACCCGTCTCCTCCTTCGGGATGCCAAGCATGCTGGCGATAACCCGCGGCGGGATCTGCTGCGCGTAGTCCGCGGCCACGTCTGCGCGGCCTTCCTTCATGAACCCGTCGATCAGCTCATTACACAACTCCCGTGTCTCGTCCTCATACGCGTTCACCGCCTTGATCGAAAACTTAGGCAGCAGCAGGGCGCGGGACCAGGTGTGAATCGGCGGGTCAGACGTGATCGGCGGGGCGCCCGCCGTAGCGTTCTCCGCGATCACAGGATCAACTTCGATGTCCGGGTTCTCTTCGAAGTTCACTACCAGTACGTTGCGAGAGGAGTAGTGCTGTATGTCCTGGGCAATCTTGAAGAGGTCCTCGTATCGCGTCGGCATCCAGGAACCGCCCCAGCGCTCGCTGTGGGCGACCGGACACTCCTCGCGGAGCTCGTCCCAGACAGGGAACGGGTCCTTGATATAGCCAGAATCGAAGATGTCGTAGTCTTTCGTCCAATCTTCGACGGGCTCCGTGTTAGGACGCCACGGCATGTTGTTGCCGTACTTGATTTCAGGCTCAGTCGTCATATCAGGCTCCTCCGAGGATGACATCATTCGCTTGACAGCAAATCTTGTCAAGTGAAGTCGGTCACTATTCTAGCGCGCGCTAAGACAAATTACCACAGTTATTAGACGCGAAATTTGACGATTTCGTGACGTCCGCTGCGCCGCCCCGCCCGAATCCACGATTCTCCCCCCACCACCCATCCGCTACAATAAGCCGCAACCTCAACCGCAGGAGCCCGCCCCATGACCACCACCGAACGCAAGCTCGCCCCTCCGGAACGCCGCGGCGGACAGGGCCTCGACCCCAACCAGCAGGAATCCGGCAACCGCGCCATCATCGCCCTGCTCACCAACGACGCCCACGGCCCCACCGACTGGATCGCCACCTACCGGCACGATCCCCACGGCGGCGGCGCCTACGAAGTCTGGTCCGCCCGCGGCATGATCCGCTTCCAGCGCTTCATCGATCCCGATGGGGGCTACGGCTACGAAGTCATCGAGCAAATGGGCGAAAACCCGGTCGCCAACCAGGGCCCCACCGCGGTCGCCACCATCGCCGAGGAGATCGAAGCCTCGCGAGCCTCCGGCCTCTACGCCGATGATCCTAACCGCGCCTTCATGCGCCCCGAAACCCTCAGCTTCCCCCTCGCCTACGAGCGCATCGCACAGCTTTTCGACAGTCCCAACGCACCGGACCTTGCCGTCAACCCGCACTCCTACGCCTACGGCCGCCAGCCCGGCCAGCACGGCGCCGCCGACGTCGTCCAGTCCCGCGCTCCGCTCGTCTTCTCCGGCCCCGGCGTCAAGGGCGCCGGCCGCACCGACGCCATCTGCGCCCAGGTCGACATCGCTCCCACCATCGCGAAGCTTCTTGGGATGCCCCTGATCGACGGCAGGGACGCCACCGGCCGCACATCGTCGGAGCGCGGCGCAGAGCCCGACGTCTACCTCCGCCGCCAGGACGGCCGGCCCATCGATGACATCATTGAGGAGGACGGCGGGCGCCCCGACCGCGCCTACATCTTCCTCCTCGACGGCCTCTCCAACACGGAACTCAAGGAACGCCTGGAAAAGGACCGCGAGGCGATACCCAACCTCGCCCGCCTCATCGATCGCGGCCTCCTGTTCGACTACGGCACTACCGTCAACTTCCCCAGCATCACCTGGCCCAGCCACAACGCCCTCGGCACCGGCGCCTGGTGCGGCCACCACGACGTCGTCAACCCCACCTATTACCTCCGCGAGACTCGCGAGACGGTAACCCCGCAGGGCACCGTCTGGAATACCGGCCGCTTCGTCACCGGCGACGTCGAAACACTCTACGAGGCGGTTCACCGCGTCTGGGGGAAGTGGGATGGCACGAAAGGCGAGGTCACGGCCTCCCTCAACGAGCCGTGCATGCGCGGCGCCGGCCACTCCACGCTGGAACGCCGCATGCTCATCGACACCGATAAGTTCAACGAACTGACCCGCCTCAATCGAGACGACACCAACCCCCGCTGGAAGGCCGAGGGCCAGGAGAGCGTCTACCGCTACTCCTACACGGACATCCAGGGCACCGTGCAGTCGATGATGCTCTTCGGCGCCGACGATCAGCCGCCGCCGAAATTCACATACCACGAGTACTCACTGACCGACGCCGCAGGCCACGACTACGGCCCCCACTCCGACGGCATCCGCGACGCCCTCATCGAGACCGACAAGCGCATCGGCAAGGTGCTCGACGTTATCGACGCCAGAGGCCTCTTTGACTCTACCCTCTTCGTGATTACGACTGACCACGGCATGGCGCCCATCGACACCGAACTCAATGCCAACCAGGGCCAGGCCGTCGCCGAGGCCGGCATCAAGTGCATCATCACCGCGCCGCTCATCTATCTCCTCGACATCGACGTAACGATCGAGCACGCCCGCGACGGCCGCACCGCCACAAATTTCGTCATCGAAAACGACCCCACGCAGTCGGGCCTGGATGACCGCCCGGCAGTCGAAGGCGCGACCGTCAAGGTAATCTCGCACGAGGGCAAGGTCATTTCGGAGGCCACCACCGATCAGTTCGGCGTCTGCGGCGTCCCACTGCCCGTCGACGAAGACCCGCAGCACATCGTTATTCGAGTCGAGCACGAAAAGTTCAACACGCGCCACCTGCGCCTCGACGGTACGAACGTCCTGGAAGACATCCACAAGCGGCTCTACGGCGGAGCCGCTGTCCGGGGATGATGCGGAGATGAGTGGCGCGGCCTCCCCGACGAGCGAGCCCGATAGCGACTGGACTGGCGGCGACGCCTACGAGCAGTACGTCGGCCGGTGGAGCCGGCTGGTCGCGCGCGAATTCGTCGCGTGGCTGGAGGCTCCACCCGGCCTGCGCTGGCTCGATGTCGGCTGCGGTACCGGCGAACTGACCCGGGCCATAGCATCGGCCGCCTCGCCGGCCAGCGTTATCGGCGTAGACCAGTCCGAGAAGTATGTCGCCTACGCTAGGGAACGAACTCCGGCCATCGACTACCGGGTTGGCAACGCTACCGCGCTCCCGGTGGAGAACGCGAGCTTGAACGTCGCGGTATCAGGTCTCGTGCTTAACTTTGTAGCCCAGCCGCAGCTCGCGGTGGCCGAGATGGCGCGGGCTACCGGCCCGGGAGGCATCGCAGCTGCGTATGTCTGGGACTACGCGGACGGCACACAGTTCATGCGAAACTTCTGGGACGCCGCCAAGGAACTCCAGCCATCCGCAGCGCTCGCCGATGAAGGCGCACGCTTCGCCCTCTGCAACGAAGCCGGACTTCGTGAAGCGTTCGAATCAACTAGCCTGCAGAAGGTGCAGACGCGCGAAATCGTTGTCCCGACCCACTTTCTGGACTTCAACGACTACTGGAATCCGTTTCTCGGGGGGCAGGGGCCGGCCGGCGCATTTGTCCTGTCTCTGCCTCCGCAGAAGAGAGACCAGCTCCGAGCGATATTGCATGAGCGCATTGCCCCTACCGGCGGTAGCATCGAACTGACCGCGCGCGCCTGGGCAGTCAAGGGCGCGGTCCCAGACAGAAAGGCTTAGAACATGACCGAAGAAATCAGTGCTGCGTTCCCATTCGAATCGAAGTACGCCGATGTCCACGGCTCGAAGATGCACTACATCGATGTGGGAGAGGGCAATCCCATCCTCTTCCTGCACGGCAACCCGACATCGTCCTACCTCTGGCGCAACGTCATCCCCCACGTCCAGGGCCTCGGACGATGCATCGCCCCCGACCTCATCGGCATGGGCAAGAGCGACAAGCCCCGCCTCGACTACTCCTTCATGGACCACTACCGCTACCTCGAACGCTTCATCGAGACGCTGGAGCTGCACGATGTTCTCCTCGTCGTCCACGACTGGGGCGGCGCGCTCGGCTTCCACTACGGCCGCCTGCATCCGGATAACGTTCGCGGCTACGCCTTCATGGAGACGATCGTCCGCCCCCTGACCTGGGATGAATGGCCGGAGCAGGCCACCCAGGTCTTCCAGGCGTTCCGTACTCCCGGCCTCGGCGAGCAAATGATCCTGGAGAACAACGCTTTTATCGAGCAGATCCTCCCTGGCGCCGTCCTCCGCCCCTTGACCGACGAAGAGATGACCGTATATCGCGAACCGTACCTGGAACATGAAGAGTACCGCCTCCCCACCCTCCGCTGGCCCCGGGAAATCCCCATCGAGGGTGAGCCCGTGGAAGTCCACGAAGCCGCCACCCTCTTCGCCGAGTGGCTTACGCAAACGCCGGTCCCCAAGCTCTTGTTGACAGCAACGCCCGGCGCCATCATGCGCGTCACCAGCCAGTGGTGCATCGACAACCTGTCCAATCTCACCGCCGTCGACATCGGACCTGGCGTGCACTTCCTCCAGGAAGACCAGCCCCACGCTATCGGCCGCGCCATCGCCGGCTGGATGCAAGAACTGGCCTAGCTCAAGTCGCTCCCATGCATAGGTAGAGAAGCGCCCGCTCCGGGGGAGGACGAAGCGGACGCTCCCGGCTGAGATGACTGTGCTACTGACCCGTCTTGTGGCCTTTCTCGGCGTGGTGCTTGTTCACCGTTCGCGCCGCGATCTCTTTGGCACGCTTGGCGTCCTTGCCGCCACGCTTCTCCGCGCTCTCCTTCACGTGCTCATACATCCGCTGCTCTTTATCGCTGACGCTCGGCAGGTGCTCCTTCTGCGGCATGATTGCTTCCTCCTGCGAGAAGGCTAATTCTGCGTGCCTAAAGAGACGCTAAAGGCCCGTGCGAGAGGGCATTTTAGATGCGTATGCGGCCTAAACGCGCCGCTTACCCGCTACAGGCCGCCCCGCCTCCACATCGGCAACGAACTCCCCAAGCTCCCCGCGAAACGTCTCCACGCGCCAGCGGCTGCCGTGCCCGCACTCCTCGCGCACTACAAGCCGTGATCCCGGAATCAAGCCGTGATCTCGCTCGGCGCAGGGCAGGAAGTCGTCCCACGCACCGATCATCACCAGCGTCGGCGCCGTGATCTGCGCGACGCGTCCAGTCAGGTCTGGTCGCGTCACCATCGCGTGCGCGGCCCCAAGATACCCGGGCAGCGTCATCGCCGCGATGCGCTCCAGGTCGTTCTCCAGCGTATATGGGCTGCGGTCGAAGCGCGGGTCGTTCGCCTGCCGGTACTGCCACTCGCGGATCAGCGTCTCCCGCAGACCGTACTTCTGCGCCATGTGTGCAAGCATGCTCATGCCCTTCACCATGCCGCGCTCCCATTCCCCTCCCGGCCCCGTGTCGAAGCCGTTACCGCTGGTCGCATCGATCAGGGAAACCGACTCGCACATCTCCGCGTAGTCGATCGCGAACTGCGCCGTTACCATCCCGCCCATCGAAATGCCCACCACGTGCGCTTTCTCGACATCGAGCGCGCTCAGCAGGCTGGCCAGGTCCGCCGCAAACGTCGGCATGGAGTACGAGGTCACGTCCTCCGGCACCGTCGATCCACCATGCCCCCGCACGTCGTACACGATCATCCGTCTCTTCTCCGCCAGCGGCTCGATGTCTGGTAGCCAGAAGTCGGCATTGCTCGCGAAGCCATGCGTCATCACCAGCGGCGTGCCGCCGTTCTCCGCCCCCAGCACCTCGTAGCGGATGTCGATGTCGTTGGCGTGTGCTTTGGGCATCGCGCCTATGCGAAGGCCGGCACTTCCACCGGCCAGCGGTCGTTCCAGGGTCGCGCCTGCTCGAAGGCATGCCCCGCCTGCAGGACGAGGTCGTCGCGGTGCCGCGGCCCCACGATCTGCAACCCGATCGGTAGTCCGTTGTCGCTGAAGCCCGTGCGCACGCTGATGGCAGGATGGCCGCTGATGTTGAACGGCGGCGTGAACGGCACGACGTGCAACGGGTGTGCCAGCGGCTTGCCGTCGACTTCCGTCGGCCAGTGACCGCGCGCGTCGATCGCCTCGAAGGGCAGCGTCGGCGTCAGCAGAAGGTCGTACTTGCTAAAGAACTCCGCCAGCTGATTGTTCAGCCGTGCCCGCGCTCGATGTACCCGCCCGTACTTCGGCCAGTCCACCCTTTCGGCGGTCATGACACCCTCCAGGTAGGCCCGACCGAAGCGGTCTCCCTGGTCTTCCAGCTTGTCGCAGATCTCGGCATAGCTCAGCGTCGCTCCCAGCACTCCCCACGCCCCGCCCAGGTCATCGATAACGTGGTCCACATGCTCGACGTCGTGCCCCATCTCCTCGAACGCCTTCACGCCGTTCGCGCACTCGCGTCGCACGTACGGCTCGATGCTGGCATAGCCCAGGTCGGCGCTGTACGCGATCTTCAGGCGCGCCGGCAGCTTGTCCAGCACATCTTCGTACATGTATCCGGGGTGCGGCAGGCACGTCGGGTCGTATTCCGATGTCCCGACGACGCAGTCGGCGAATAGCGCCGCGTCGCGCACAGTCCGAACCATCGGCCCATAGACGCTGGTGTCGATCCAGTCCGCCATAGTGAAAGGCCCTCTCGGAATGCGCCCTTGTGAACACTTGTAACCGGGCATCCCCGTCCACGACGAAGGTATGCGAATGCTCCCGCCCCCATCGGACCCAGTGCAGAACGGCACCTGCCCTGACGAGACCGCCGCCGAAGACCCGCCGCTCGACCCGCCCGGCGTCCGTTCCGGGTTCCACGGGTTGCGCGTCACCCCGAACAGCAGGTTCTTCGTGATCGCGGTGTATCCGAACTCCGGTGAGTTCGTCTTGCCTAGCGGGATCGCCCCTGCCGCCTTCAGCCGCGTGACCTCGGTCGAGTCCCACTGCGGATAGTTCCCTCGGTACGGTACCGAAGCGTGAGTGGAGGGGAACGGCATCAGATCTTCCAGCTCCTTCACGCCAAAGGGCAGCCCTGCCAGAGGCCCCACATCATCACCTCTCGCGATCCGGTCACCAACCTCTTTAGCTTCCGCCATCACTTCGTCGCGGTCGCGGGTCTGGCACCAGGCATTGAGGGTCGGCTCCGTTTCGTCGATGCGGTCAAAGCAGGACTGCAGCAGTTCCGCCGGCGATAACTTTTTCGCGCGGATGTCGGCGGCAAGTTCATGGGCTGGGCGAAAGTTAAGTTCGGACGGCATTTCGGGCTCCTCCTCTGGTGGCGCGAAGCATACCGCGAATCTGCAAAATCGAAAAGGTATGGCAGTCCGACAGCCGGCGCTAACACCGGCTGTCGGACACACTCCTTCCCTAGACCGATAGCTCTGCAAGCCAGGGATGCCCGACTGCCGCGATGGCTTTGCGGAGCCAGGCGCGCTGAGCATCGTCCAAATGCGGCGCCAGGCGTTTGAAGTCGAGCCTATCGCGCCGTCGCAGGTCGATCGCCTTGTAGAAGAGGAGGACTTCGGGCACGATCGTTGGCGCTCCGAGAGTTGATTCCCGCGTGGTTTGGTCGATCGGCAGGGTGACCAGCGGTTCCTTTGAGAGGACCCAGTCGTCACCCTCTCGCTCGTTGAACTGGACATCGAGATGCCAGCCCTGCTCGGGCCAGAGCGCGCCGTGTTCAGGCACTTCTTCGCCTCGGTGGAGGCGGCCATGGAGGTGGTCTGGCGCCTGCAGGCGGCGGCCGTCCCACAGCTTGTTGCCGTCATCCGGCTGATTAGGGTGGTGGGCCAGTTGCCAGTTACTAAGGTGCGCAAAAAGAGCGCGGTGATCGTCTGCGAAGACGATAACGTCGACATCGCCGTGCTCGCGCGTGACTTCGCCGAGCCAGCTATCGACGGCCCAGCCGCCGCCGAGCGCCCACTGCGCGGGGAAGCCGGACATTTCGTCGACGATTCGTGCCACTTCTTCAGGCACGAGAAACGCGGAAGTAGGATTAGACAAGAGTAGTTGCTCCTTATTGGCGCCAGGCAAGACGCCTGGTCGATATATGACAGTCGGGCGGAGCGCACCCGGCGTCGAGCGAGTTAGCCGGCGAAAAGTGCTTAGGCTGCTCGGACGGCGGGGCGCATCAGGAGCGAAGTTGTTCTCACTGGATGGCCTCCTCTTGTCTCTTGAAACGAATTTGTGCGCAGGTTACCACGCCTCAGCCCTGCAGTTGACCTTGACAGGTGAGCAAGCCCAAGCTATAAATGCCACAGCGTACAGCGATTGATAACGTTAATCAATCCGTATCCAGCCTGGCCGCCCAGAGTCACAAGGGAAGCAGCGGCAGGAAGGAGCGAACCGATGGGCATCCTCAGCCGCATCCTCACCCGTGAGGACCCACCCCCACCGATCGAATCCTACTTGCGCACGCAGCAAGTCCCCTTCTCCGTGCACCACCACCCGCCCGCCTACACCGCGCAGCAGGTCGCCCAGGCCGAGCACGTGCCGGGACGCATGGTGGCCAAGGTAGTTATTGCTTGCGTAGAAGACGAGCTCGTCATGCTCTGCCTTCCCGCCACCTGCCGTGTCGATCACCTCAAGCTGATGCACATGCTGGGCACCGACAACGTCCGCCTCGCCCGCGAATCCGACTTCGCTCGCGCTTTCCCCGACTGCGAGGTCGGAGCCATGCCCCCGTTCGGCAACCTCTACGGCATGCCAGTCTACGTCGACCGGCGGCTAACCGAAGACCAACGCATCGTCTTCCAGGCCTGCCGCCACACCGACACCGTCGAAATGACATATGCCGACTTCGCCCGCCTCGCCTCCCCGATCATCGGCGACTTCTGCTGAGACTCATCGCGAAGATCAGGGCGTGCAGGAGTGCCGAAGAAGGCCTACAGCCAACCATCGTCTGCTGAGATCGCCACGCTTGCGCAAACGTTGGTGAACAAGCTGGCGGCAGGGGACGACGAACTGCAGTAGCTCTAATCAATCGCCCTGGTGTTATACAATCCGGCTGAGCGATGAGGCTCGCTCGTCCCCGCCCCGGCGGGGCGAACTGCCGCAAGGCTGATGGCTTCTACCTTCGGGTAGGGGCCTTTTTTGATGGAGGGACCTAATGACGATTCTGATGGTCGCCGCCGGCGGCGCCCTGGGCGCCGTCGCGCGCTATCTGCTGGCGGTGCGACTCTACGCGGAGCTGGGCCTGGCGTTCCCCTGGGGCACCCTTGGCGTCAATGTGTTGGGCTGCGCGCTTCTCGGCGTCGTGCTCGGCCTCATCGAGGAGCGTGACGCCTTTTCGCCGAGCGCTCGCACGGCCATAACCGTCGGCTTCCTGGGCGCAATGACCACTTTCTCCACCTTCGTCTACGAAGGCTGGCAGATGATGCGCGACGGCGACCCGCTCCGTTCGGGGAGCTACGTCGTACTCAGTCTGGCGCTGGGGTTCGCAGCATTCGTGGCGGCGCACGAGGCGACGATGGCGGCAGCATGAACAAAGGGTAAACTGTCTTGACATTTTAGCCTTTCCGCTCTACGCTGACGCTGTCTGAAAGCGTATCTGGAGGCTGAAAATGAGCCAGTTTGACCTTTCCGCACACGGCCTCGGCCTGACCGCCGAGGACCTTTCGCCAAACCTCTTCCGGGCCGCTCTCGCCGAACTCATCGGCGTCCTCCTCTTCGTCTTCATCGGCTGTGGCGCAGTCGTCATGTTCGTCTCCGGCGGCTTCGATGCGGCGCTCGTCGGCATCGCGCTGGCTCACGGTCTCGCCATCGCCGTGCTGGTCGCCGGGACTGCCCGCATCTCAGGCGGTCACATCAATCCGGCGGTCACCTTCGCCGCCGTCGTGACCGGCCGCATGAAGGCGGGCCCCGGCGTCGTCTACGTCGCGGCTCAGCTCGTCGGCGCGGTGGCCGGAGCGCTGCTGCTACAGGTGGTCCTGGTGGACTCGATCGAGGGTACGCTGGGCGCGCACGCAGTCAACGACGCAGCGGTGGACGGGAACGGGGCCGCGGTGCTGTTGGAGGTTATCCTGACGTTCGTCCTGGTGTTCACGGTCTTTGCAACGGCAATCGATACGCGGAGCACGATTGCCAACGTGGCGCCCCTGATGATCGGCCTGGCGATCCTGATCGACCATCTTGTAGCCGTGCCGCTGACAGGCGCCTCGATGAACCCGGCGCGCTCGTTTGGGCCGGCGCTGGCGGCCGGCGAATGGGACGACCACTGGATCTACTGGGCCGGGCCGCTCCTCGGCGGCGCCCTGGCAGGGATCGTCTACATGCTCGCCTTCTGGGACCGCGAGGGGCCGATTGCACCTCAAACGGTGGAGCACCACCCTGGACACGCCGAGGGCCATCCGGAGGGTCACGCGCAAGCCTAGGGCATAGTTCTTCCGCGCAACCGGCAGGTTGAACCTCGCAGGTTTGGAAAGCAGTGCGGCTTCGAATGGGATTCATCTATCAGGCTCGTTCGGCGTCCGAGCCTCACGTAAACCGACTCTGATCGTCGTCTATACTCCTTGAGCCGAGGACACGCCGTGTTCCCGGCAGCGGATGAGAGCCACGAAGGGGCCGCAGATGACGACGCAGACGCATAAGGCATCGGAAGTTGAACCCTCGGTTCTCCGCCAACTGTCCACTCTCGATAGGTTCCTTCCGCTCTGGATTGGCCTGGCGATGGCAGCCGGGCTGGGCCTGGGGCGGCTGCTGCCCGGGCTAAACGACGCTCTCGACGAGATCAAGGTGGACACCACTTCGCTGCCTATCGCCATCGGTCTGCTGGGGATGATGTATCCCGTGCTCGCTAAGGTCCGATACAACCGGTTGGGCGATGTAACGGCCGATAAGCCGATGGTTGTGTCGTCCCTGCTGCTGAACTGGATCGTGGGTCCGGCATTGATGTTCGCCCTGGCATGGTTATTCCTTCCCGACCTGCCGGAGTTTCGAACAGGGCTCATCCTGGTCGGTCTTGCGCGATGCATCGCGATGGTCCTTATCTGGAATTCACTTGCCTGCGGCGACGGCGAAGCGGCAGCGGTGCTTGTCGTCCTCAATTCGGCCTTCCAGGTAGCTGCTTACTCCGTCCTCGGCTACTTCTACCTGGAGCTTCTGCCCGACTGGCTGGGTCTCGAGAAGTTGGCGGTTGATTTCGAGATATGGGATATCGCGAAGTCCGTGCTCATCTTTCTTGGCATCCCGCTTGTCGCCGGTTTCCTGACGAGCGTCATCGGACGGAGGAGTAAGGGAGATGACTGGTACGACAACGAATTCATTCCCCGTATCGGCCCGTTCGCCCTCTATAGCCTGCTGTTTACGGTTCTGGTCCTCTTTGCAATCCAGGGCGACTCCATCACTTCGCAGCCGTTTGACGTCGTCCGCATCATGATCCCCCTGCTTGCCTACTTCGCCCTCATGTGGACGGCGGCGTTCGCCTGGGGCCGGCTTCAGAACCTGGGGTATCCAAAAACGGCGACCCTCGCGTTTACGGCGGCGGGAAACAACTTTGAGCTGGCTATCGCCGTCGCTATCGCCACATTCGGCGTTGAGTCAGGGCAGGCGCTGGCCGGCGTCGTCGGGCCGTTAGTTGAAGTCCCGGTACTGGTCGGACTGGTATACGTGTCGCTCTGGGCCAGATCGCAGTTCTTCCGTCAGGAGCCAGCGCAACCTGTCACTACCTGACGACCCAGACTGGACGCAAGCGTTCCGATGGCGCGCTCATTGATTACTAATCAAACTAACGACGCAGTCGACGGCTTAGTCAGCGCGCCAGACCCGGGGAGCGCGGCCGGCCATGAGGTCGGCGATCCCGAATAACTCGATGCGCCGCGGCTTCAGCCGCAGCACGCCGAAGTCGCTGTCTTCCAGCCCTTCGCGCCAGATCAGCGCCGGATCGTAGCCGTACGGCGGCGGCGTCTCCTTGAAGAAGTCCCAGATGCGCTGCTTCTCCTTCGCCGAGTCCAGCCAGTCGGCTGTCGCGTCCACGTAGACCTGCTCGTGTTGCTGGTCCCAGTAACTCAGCGAAACGCCGGGGTTCGCCGCGATGTGCCGCTCCTTGTAGGAGTGCCGGTTCGTCGCGATGTAGCCCACCACGCCTCCCTGCCCGTTCGCCTCCCAGATCGGGTGCAGGATCCGCGTGCGTGGCCGCCCTTTCGCGTCTACGGTTGCCACCGTACACCAGACGATGCGCGCCACCCGCTTGTTGAACTCCTCCGCGATCTCCGCAAAGTCGCTGATCTCCTGTGTCGCCTGCCGTGTCGGCGCCTCTTCCTGTGTCATCGCGCCTCCCCTTCTTGAACTGATGCCGTCCCTCGTCGCGGTTCCAACCCCGTATCATATTCCCATGGACGAAGTGATCAGCGAAATGCGCCGCTCCCTGGCGGATGGCCAGCCCGTCGTCGTTGCTACCGTCGCCGAAACGCGCGGCTCGACGCCCCGCCGCGCCGGCGCACGGCTCCTCGTCCGCGCTGACGGGTCCTTCTGCGGCACCATCGGCGGCGGCTGCGGCGAGTCTGAGGTTCTCCATGAGGCACTCGCTGCCCACGAGGACGGCCGGCCGCGCTTGGTCACAATCGACCTCACCAACCCCATCGACGGCGAAGACAAGATCTGCGGTGGCGTGATGAAGGTGTTCGTCGAGCGCATAAGTCCAACAGACGTTTCAAACCCATAACAACACCTTGCTGCCGGTTGAAATTGCCCCATCCGCAATTGAGACGGGCCTCATTTGGGTGCTACATTTTCTTGGCTCCCATATACGCGTGAAACGTGCCTCTCTATGCTGCGTGCTAAGGAAACCCAACAGGCCCGGCATCTCCACGTACTCTACGATCTAGCCATCCAGACGGCGCAAGCCGAAGACCTGCGCGCCATCTACAGCGCTTCGATCGCGGCGCTGCGCAGGGGGCTCGGTGTCGATTTCGCCTCGGTCCTCCTCTTCGATGAAGACGGAGTGATTCGCTTCAAGGCCTGGCACGGCCTCTCCAGCGAGTACCGCGCGGCCACTTCCGGCCACAGCCCTTGGACGCCGGACGCCGCCGATCCGCAACCAATCCTGGTCCCCGACGTAATGAAGGACCCCTCGCTGAAGTCGCTCCGTCCCATCATCGTGGGCGAAGGCATCCGGGCGCTCGGCTTCTTCCCGCTTGTCGCCCGCGGCCGCCTCCTCGGCAAGTTCATGATCTATTACCGCCAACCTCACGACTTCCCGGAGGACGACCTGCAGCTGGCGGAGATGATCGCCGGCCAGGTTGCCGTGGCCATCGACCGTACCCGCCAGGAAGACGCCCTTCGGACGAGCGAAGAGCTGTTTTCCAAGGCCTTCCACGCCAGCCCCATGGGCCTCTCGATCGTCCGCGCCGGCGATCGCACGTTCGTCGATATCAACGAGGCGTTTCTCTCCCTCCTCGGCTACGAGCGAGACGAGGTCATCGGCAAGGATGCAATGTCGCTTGGCATCTGGGGGAACGAACACGACCGGCTGCAGGTTGTCGACGCCCTATCGCAGGGGCAACTCGTCCGCGCTGCGGAGACGCAGCTCGTCACCAGGTCGGGCGAACTCCGCAACGTCATCGGATCTATGGAAATCATGGACATCGGCGGCGAGACCTGCGTCCTCGCCATCCTCGCCGACGTAACCAAGCGCAAGCAGGCAGAAGAGACACTCGCCTTCCAGCGCGCCCTCTTGCAGGCGCAGAGCGAGGCGGCGCTCGAAGGCATCCTCGTCGTCTCGCCGGACGGCGAGATGATTTCCTTCAACCAGCGCTTCGTCGAGATGTGTGGGATCCCCGACGAGGTTATCGCCAGCCGCTCCGATGCGGCAGCCATCCAGTCCGTGCTGGAGAAGCTCGTCGATCCCGACAGCTTCACCGCAAAGATCGAGTACCTCTACGCACACCCGGAGGAACAAAGCATCGACGAACTCCACCTCCTGGACGGGCGCACCTTCGAGCGTCACAGCAGGCCGCTCACAGGTTCCGAAGGCGAGCTCTACGGCCGTGTCTGGTACCTCAACGACGTCACCGAACAGCAGCAGATTACCGCGCGCGTGACCCTGCTGGCCGATGCCGGCACAATGCTAGTCTCGTCCCTCGTCGATGCCGATATCTTGAGCGGCCTTGCGCGCGTCGTCGTTCGCGGCTTCGCCGACATATTCTGGGTGCACGAGGTGGAAGGTGGCGCCATCCGCAGGCTCGCCTTCGCCCATGCGCAGCCCGAGCAGACCGAGCCCTATATCAACGTCGAACCACTTCACCACACGCCGGCCACCGACCATCCCGTGCTACGCGTGGCACGCACTATGACGCCGGAGAAGCACGGGGAGATGCCGGAGGAGATGCTCGCCACCGCCGCCCGCAACCCGGAGCACTTCGATCTGCTGAAGGCGATGGGCATCCGCGCTGCGATGATAGTGCCCATCATCCGCAGCGGTCTCGGGACAGGTACGCTGACCTTCGCGCTGAAACGAGCAGGCGTGTTTCAGGAACCCGACCTTCAACTCGCCACCGACCTCGCCAGCCGCGTGGGCGTGGCGCTGGAGAATGCCCGTCTCTATCAGCAGTCGCTCGCCATGCAGGAAGAACTGCGCCTCGCGGCCGAGTCCAAGGACGAGTTCCTCGGCATGGTCTCCCATGAGCTGCGCACGCCCGTTACCACGCTCTACGGCAGCGCTCGCATCCTCGCCACACGCGGCGAGATGCTCTCCGCCGAAGACCGCCAGGACCTGAGCAACGACCTCCAGCGCGAATCCGAACGCCTGGCTCGCCTCATCGAGGACCTACTCGTCCTCGCCCGCGTCGAGCTGGGCGAGGAGTTGCTAACGGAACCTGTGCTCGTCCAGGCGGCAATGACGCACCAGGTCGCTTTTCTTAAACGGCGCCGCCCGATGCGTAAAGTCCGTGTCGCCGGCATCGCAACGCTTCCGCCCGCCATGGGCTCCCCCACCTATCTCGAGCAGGTCCTCCGAAACCTTCTCGACAACGCCGACAAGTACAGCCCGTCCGGGGGGACCATACACGTCCGCGCCCGGCACGCCGATGGCTTCGTCACGATCGCCATCGCCAGCGGCGGCGCGCCTGTCACGAGTGAAGAGGCCGCTCGTCTCTTCGAGCGCTTCTATCGCGGCGAGGAAACCCCTATGCACGCCTCGGGCATCGGCATTGGCCTCACCGTCTGCCGGCGCCTCATCGAGGCCCAGAGCGGCACTATCAAGGCGACTCCGCGCCGAGGCGGCGGCCTCACCGTGACGTTTAAGCTCCCCGCCTGCCCGGACTAGCGCCCTTCCCCTCCCACCGCGTATCCTCGATTCGCCCGATCATTGAACTCACACAGCAGGAGGAACCCCATGCGCGCCGTCACTTTCCACGGCCCTTTCGACGTCAAAGTCGAAAACGTCGACGACCCCGCCATCCAGCAGCCGAAGGACGTCATCATTAAGGTCACTGCTGCCGGCATCTGCGGCTCCGATATGCACGTCTACGACGGCCGCATGCAGCTTCCGCCCTCCGGCTGGGTCCTCGGCCACGAATACATCGGCGAAGTGGTCGAGGCCGGCCCCGAAGTTTCCAACTTCAAGCCCGGCGACCGCGTAGTCGGCTCCTTCGTCTCCTCCTGCGGAGACTGCTACTACTGCAACTCCGGCTGGTCCAGCGTCTGCCAGCAACAGCAGACGTTCGGCTTCCTCGCCCTCCAGGGCGCCCAGGCCGAGTACCTCCGCGTGCCCAACGGCCACTACACCCTCGAAAAGGTCCCGGATAGCCTCAGCGACGAGCAGGCCATCTTCGTCGGCGACATCTTCTCCACCGGCTACTTCGCCGCCGACCGCGGCGACATCAAGCCCGGAGACACCGTCGCCGTCGTCGGCTCCGGCCCGGTCGGTCTCTTCGCCCAGATGTCCGCCCTCACTTTCGAGCCGAAGCAGGTGTTCGCCGTCGACCAACTGCCAGAGCGCCTCGAGATGTCGAAGAAGATCGGCGCGATCCCGATCGATATGTCGAAGGAGGATCCGAAGCAGATCATCCGCGACGCTACCGAGGGCCGCGGCGCCGACGTCGTCCTCGAGGCCGTCGGCATCGAGCCCTCCCTCAAGTCCTGCTGGAGCTACGTCCGCCCTGCCGGCACCATTAGCGCCGTCGGCATGTACACGGAGCCGGAGTTCCCCTTCCCCATGTTCATCTCCTTCCTCCGCGACATTACCTTCAAAATCGGCATGTGCCCCGTCAAGCGTTACATGGGCGACCTGCTCAAGCTCATCGAAGACGGCAAGGCGGACCCCAGCCGGATCATCACCCACACAATGCCCCTGGACGACGCCCCCCGCGGCTACGACATCTTCACCAACCGCAAGGAAAACGCGATCAAGGTGCTCCTCAAGCCGCAGGAGTAGCGAGGCAAACGAGGCCTCTCGCAGGTCAATAAGTAGTTCGTCAGAAATGCAGCCGCACTGATGAGGAATTCGTCCCGGCGATACTGCTGCGAAGGGTCATCCGGCCCTTCTTCCCGTGCTGCAACGGAGTTGTGACGCTCTCACTGCAGGACCGATGTCCGGAGCTGCTATCATATGCCTGTACCCCTACCGGGGGGGTGTGGGTAAGGAGAAGCCAAATGCAAGCCGACAAGAAGACCGACGTCCTCAAGCGCCTCGCCTTCATCGAGGGACACCTCCAGGGCGTGCGCCGCATGGTCGAGGACGACAAGTACTGCGTCGATATCCTCAAGCAGACATTCGCCGTCCGCCGCGCCATCGAAAAGATGGAGCGGCTGATGCTCGACGGCCACCTCCACACCTGCGTCGTCGAAGGCATCCGCGAGGGCCGCGACGGCCAGGTCATCGACGAACTGCTGGACCTCTACGAGCTGGCAAATAAGTAGGCGACCGGTGACTGACACGCACACTCAGCACAAAGAGATATCAATCCCTGTTGCCGGCATGACCTGCGCCGCCTGCGTACGCAAGGTGGAGAAGGCACTGATGAGCGTCCCGGGCGTCGAGGAGTGCAGCGTCAACCTTAGCGCCGGGAAAGCCGGCGTAACCTACGATCCCGAAGCCTGCGAAATTCCCCAGATGGCCGAACGCATCCGCGAGATCGGCTACGAAGTCCCCGCTGCCACCATCGATCTCCTCGTCCTCGGCATGACGCCCGGCCACTGTGAGCACATCATCGGGCCCGCCGTACGCAACCTCCCCGGCGTCCAGGACGTGTCCTTCAACTTTGCCACTGACACCGTGACCGTCCACTTCCTCGACTCCGCCGTCTCCGCCGCCGAGATCAAGAAGGTCATCCGCTCGCTCGGCTACGAGGTCCACGATAAGGGCGTCGGCGAAGAGGGCATCGACCGCGAGCGCAAGCTCCGCCAGGAGGAGTTGCGCCGCCAGCAGCTCAATATGCTCATCGCCTGGCCCATCGGCGCCCTCGTCATGCTCTTCACTTTCTCGATGTACGAGCCGCTGGACAGCTTCCTGCCCGACTGGCTGGGCGACAAGTATTTACTCTTCGCCATGACGACGCCGCTCGTCCTTGGCCCCGGCCGCCAGTTCTTCGTCCACTCCTGGAACGGTCTCCGGCGCGGCGTCACCGACATGAACCTCCTGTACGCCACCGGCATCGGGGCCGCCTATGGCATCGCCGTCATCAACACCTTCTTCCCCGACGCTGGCTTCGGCGGTGAACGCGCCGTCTTCTATGAGGCCGCCGCGCTGCTAATCGCCTTCATCGTTCTCGGCCGCTACCTCGAAGCACTCACCCGAGGCCGCACCTCGGAAGCCATCCGCAAGCTCATGCAGCTGAGACCCCGCCGCGCCACCGTCCTCCGCGCTGGCGCCGAAGTCGACATCCCTGCCGATGAAGTCGAAGTGGGCGACATCGTCATCGTCCGCCCCGGCGACCAGGTCCCCGTCGATGGCATCGTCATCGAGGGTTACTCTGCCGTTGACGAATCGATGGTCACCGGCGAAAGCATCCCGGTCGAGAAGCGCGCCGGCGATATGGTCATCGGTGGCACGCTCAACAAGACCGGCGCCTTTCGCTTCGAAGCCACCCGCGTCGGCGCCGAGACCGCTCTCTCCCAGATCATTCGCTTCGTCGAAGAAGCACAGACCACGAAGGCCCCCATTCAGGCCCTCGCTGACCGCGTCGCCGGCAACTTCATCCTCGCCGTCCACGCGCTGGCCCTCGTCGTCTTCCTCTTCTGGTTCTTCGTCGGATACGACGCCTTCTTCGAGGAGGGCACGCGCCTCATCCTCACCCCCTACGAACTGAGCGAGCTCGAAGTCTTCGGCTTCGCGCTCCTTGTCTCCGTAACCGTGCTTATCATCTCTTGCCCCTGCGCCGTTGGCCTCGCCACCCCCGCCGCCATGATGGCCGGCACCGGCAAGGGCGCCGAGTTCGGCATCCTCTTCAAGGGAGCGGACGCTGTCGAAGCCATCTCCCGTGTCCAGACCGTCGTCCTCGACAAGACCGGGACCCTCACCAAAGGCGAGCCCAGCGTCACCGATGTCACCTCGGATGAGATCCTCGCTCTCGCTGCCGCCGTCGAACGCAACTCAGAGCATCCTCTCGGAGAAGCCATCGTTCGCGGCGCCCGCGAGCGCGGCCTCGACGTTCCCGAACCCGACTCCTTCGACTCCATCCCAGGCCACGGCGTCGAGGCCATAGTCGGCGGCGTCAACATCCTTCTCGGTAACCGCCGCCTCATGACGGACCGCGGCGTCGACATCGCGTCCCTCATTCCCGATGCCGAGCGCCTAGAGACCGAGGGCAAGACTGTCATGTTCGTCGCCCGCGACGACGAAGCGATCGGCACCGTCGCCGTCGCTGACACGCTCAAGGAAACGTCCGAGAGTGCGATCCGCGAACTCAAGGCGATGGGCCTCGAAGTAGTCATGATCACCGGCGACAACCGTCGCACCGCCGAGGCCATCGGCCGCCAGCTTGGCATAGACCGCGTCCTCTCCGAGGTTCTTCCACAGGACAAGGCCGCCGAGGTCAAGAAGCTGCAGGACGCCGGCAGGAGCGTCGCCATGGTCGGCGACGGAGTCAACGACGCACCCGCCCTCGCCCAGGCCGACGTCGGCGTCGCCATCGGCTCCGGCACCGACGTCGCGCGTGAAACAGGTGCAGTCGTCCTTCTCCGTGACGACATCCTCGATGTCGTCGCCGCCGTCCAGGTCGGCCGGCAGACCATGCGCCTCGTCCGTCAGAACCTCTTCTGGGCCTTCGGGTACAACGCCGTCATGCTGCCCTTCGCCGCCGGCCTCCTCTACCCCTGGCTCAACCAGATCGTCAGCCCGGAGCTTGCCGCACTGCTCATGGCGCTCAGCAGCTTCAGCGTCACCATGAACACCCTGCGCATGCGCGGATACACCCCGCCCGTCAAGCGCGGGCCCCCGCCTGCCCCTGCCGAGACCGGCCCGCGCCCTCAACCCGCCACGGAGGCCTCGACATGAGAATCACAGAAGCCAACGGCAACACCGTTTCGGCCGCCCTTTACACGGCCGGCTCGCTCGCCGCCGCGCTTGTCTTCTTCGCTGCCACCCTTGCGGGCGACTACGACTGGGTCGCCCGCCCCGGTGGCGCCGCCTGGATCTTCGCCCTCACCATGGTCATCCTCATGCCCACCGTCCTCGGCATCGTCCGCGAACGCGTCACCGGCGAAAAAGCCCCACCCACGCCCCATGACCACGAAGCCATGCTGCGATAAGACGACGCCTCCGTCACAATTGCGTGGATGACGAAGTGCTCCGCTTCAACACCCGCAATGCTAGCGACGGCCAGCGCTTCGCGCACGTCACTAGCAGTGTTGTCGGTAAGCGGCTGACCTACGCCGACCTCATCGGCAACGCTACGACGCCAGCGTAATAAAGGCAGGCTCACCAATGGAGAAAAGACCACCAAGAACCAAAGACGAAACCCAATGACGCCATCCAGAAGTTTGGGGCGCTGGTCAAGACGATTGTGCGGATGCCCAAGGAGCAGGCGTGAGACGGCAAGCGTTAGCGTGCAGCATTCTTCAAGTCCTTGTCCGTCCAGCCGTACTTAGCTTTGGCCTCAGCCAAGGTCTTCGTCACTAACTCATGCACTTCATCGCTCTCACGCACCTGTTGACAAGACTCATCTGTGATACTTCCGGATCGAAAGATGCGTTCCATGCCATCAGCGTCACAATAGAGTATCGTTGGACGCCGACGATTCAGCATCTTTAAAGCCATCCAGTTTTCGTCATTGAGTCCTTGGCCCTCGCGAGCGAAGTAGTTGTACCAGGATCGCGCATACAGATCAGCTGCCTGTAGTTGCACGTACTTTAGGGGTGACGCGAAGCCTAAGTAGGTGAGTTGATCAACATATGGCAAAGGGCAGTGGCTCTTGGTCAAATCCCAACACTCGTAAGCCCTTTGCTCGTACTGTCCTTGCTCCGCAAAGGTGAACTGTAATTGGGTGTTGGGGTCGGTTCCGTGCGCTGCATCCTCAAGGGTCACACGAAAGGCCAGATGATATGGCTGGGGATTCGCTAAATGATGGCGTCGGCCAAAGCGGTTGGAGGTATATCCCGCAAGAATCGAACGCTCGCCAAAACTCAACGCCTTCCAGTCCTTGATGTCTATTGCGCAACCAACCGGGGCAAGCTGGCGGCGAGCAATCACCATCAACAATTCGCCAAGGAATCGCTTAGCCTTGATTTCTGACCATCGGCTGTAAGGATTGCCTGACCCTGCCGGAATCACCTTGCGGTTGAAGAACACCTTGCTGTGAAAACACTTGATTCGGTACTCAGGTTTACTTAGGACGGCCCGCCAATCCTTCTCAAATACTTTCCATTGCCCGGGGGAAGCCCGATAACCTGCCACGAGGCAGACGTTAGACGACTCATGTATTCTGCTCTCGTCGGCGTAAGTAAGCGCTCGTGCAGCCACAATCAGGTGACGCCCTTCATGATACGGATTTGGCCCTTGCTTCCCCGTATCATCGACCGGACCCACTTGCTGAGGCAAGGCTCTCGTTGCCTTCTAGGTTCCAGGTTCAGGGTTCTAGCCGCGCGCGCTACAATCGCCTCAAATGTCCGAATCCTACTGCGCCGTCATCGTCGCCGCCGGTGCCGGCGTCCGCATGCAGGGGAGCGACAAGCTCTTCTCCGTCGTAGCCGGCCGGCCCCTGCTCGCCCACACCATCGCCGCTTTCGAAGCCTGCTGGGATATCGAGCGCATCGCCGTTGTCATGTCCGAAGCCAACCTCGACCGGGGCCGCCGCGTCGTAGCAGAGTCCGGCTGCCAGAAGGTCACCGCTGTCTGCACCGGCGGACCGCGCCGGCAGGACTCCGTCCTCTGCGGGCTCCGCAACCTCGGCCCCTGTGACTGGGTTGCCGTCCACGACGGTGGCCGGCCCATGATCCGCCCCGGCATGATCTATAGCGCCCGCGAAGCCGCCCGCGAGACCGGCGCCGCCGTACCCGTCATCCCCGTCACCAGCACCATCAAGGAGATCGACGATACCGGCGCTGTCGTCCGCACCCTCGACCGCGCCCGCCTGGTCGCCGTCCAAACGCCTCAGGTCTTCCGCTACGACCTTCTCCTCCGCGCCCACGAAGAAGTCACCGACGACGTCACCGATGACGCCGCCATGGTCGAGCGTCTTGGTGTCCGCGTCATCACCTTCGAAGGCCGCGAGCGCAACATCAAGATCACCACCCCTGAGGACATACACCTCGCCGAGGCCTACCTGTCATACTGATGCGAAGGCACTGACATGCGCGTCGGCATCGGCTACGACATCCACCGCTTCGCTGAGAGGCGGCGCCTCGTTCTCGGCGGCGTCCTCATCGAAGGCGAACAAGGCCTCGCCGGTCACTCCGATGCGGATGTCGTCCTCCACGCCGTCATCGATGCCCTCCTCGGCGCCGCCGGCCGTGCCGACATCGGTACCCACTTCCCCGACTCCGACGAGCAGTACCACAACGCTCCCAGCACCGAACTCCTCGAACGAGTCCTCGAAATGGTCCGCGACGACGGCTACGAGCCCGGCAACGTCGACGTCACCATCATCGCCGAAGCGCCCCGTCTCGCCCCCTACGTGCCGGAGATGCGAGCCCACATCGCCAACACCATGGGCGTCCTCCAGGGACACGTCAGCATCAAAGCCACCACCAACGAAGGCATCGGCGCCATCGGCCGCGGCGAAGGCATCGCCGCAATGGCCGTCGCGCTACTGCGCACCCTCGGCGAATAGGCTACACCCACCTCCCGCTCACCCTGAGGAGCCCGAAGTCCACTGAAGGCGGAGGCAGGGCGTCTCTAAGGATGAGCGAAGCAACCACGTCCGCGATGGCGGGCGTCTGCCCGTTAGCGGCAGAAGCGCACAGGCGAAAACGGAGACAACCGCCGGTCTGTCCGCCCGTTCACGACCAGTTCCGCCATCAGCGCCCCGGTGATCGGCGCCAGCAGGATGCCATTGCGGAAATGTCCCGTCGCCAGGAACACGTTCTTCTTGCCAGGCAAGCGCCCGATGACTGGCATACCGTCCGGCGAGCCCGGCCGCAGCCCGGCCCAGCTGCTCGCCACCGGCGCTTTCCGCAGCGCGGGAACCAGCTCCGAGGCCATCTGCCGCAGACCCGTCAGAGCCCGCTCCGTCGTTCGCTTACGGAACCCCACGTCCTCCACCGACGCGCCGGCCCAGATGAAGCCGCCCGGCTTGGGTACAAGATATCCGTCCTCACCCCAGATCGCGTGATGCAGCGCCTTCGACTGGTAGGCGATCATTTGGCCCCGCATCGGCGGGCTCGGCAGCCGTGCTCCCACACGGACCGTCAGCGCCTCCGTCCACGGCCCCGCCGCCAGCACCAGCGCATCCACGTCGCGGACGTCGCCCTGGTTCGTACTGACCCCGTCGATGCCACTGCCGCCGTCGCGGAGGAGGCCCGTCAGCATCGTGCGCCGTCGCACGTCCGCCCCCGCTCGCTCAGCCGCCACCGCGAACGCGTTCGCCAGCTTGCCCGGGTTCAGGTCCGCATCCTCCGCCCCGAAGGCCGCGCCGGCCAGGTTCTCCGTCAGCGCCGGCTCCAGCGACCGCAGCGCCCCCGGCTCTAACCACTCCAGGCCCGGCTGCTTCCGTGCCAGCTTGTGCAGCGCCCGCGCTGTTTCCTCCGTACGCGCTGCGCGGATCATCCCCGGCTTCTTGTAATCGACGTCGATGCCGGATTCCCTTTGCACCTCGTCCAGCACGCCCGGATACATCTCCAGGCTCGCCCGCCGTAACGCATTGAAGGACTTATTGCCCGTGTCCTCTATCGGCGCGATTAGCATGCCGGCAGCCGCGCCCGTCGCCTCGCCGCCTATCTCTCCGCGCTCCAGGAGCACAGCCTGCGCGCCCGCCTTTTGCAGGTGCCAGGCGATGGACGCCCCGATGACGCCTCCGCCAGCGATAACGATCTTCATGCCCTATCCTCCTCCGACGGCGCGGACGACTTCTACGCTGTCGCCGTCGCGCACCCGCGTCTCCGGCCAGTCAGTGCGCCGCACCACCTCTCCGTTCACCGCTACCGCCACCTGATTCCCATTCACCGACAGCGAATCAACCAGCTCGATGATCGTCGGCGATCCCGAGACGTCATGTGGCTTGCCGTTCAGCGTGATCGCCAACCTACCGCCGCTCCACGGACGGTTCGTCGCGGTCCGTCCGCTTCCGCTCGCCATCCAGAGCCGATCGCAGCGCATGCGCAGCTCCGCCCGGAGATTCCGAGCCGAGGATCGCCGAGATTACAGCCACGCCGGCAGCGCCTGCTGCCATCACGTCGTGCACTCTCTCCGAGGTGATGCCGCCGATGGCAATCACCGGCACGTCAACCGCATTCGTCGCTTCGGAGAGAAGCCGGAGGCCGACCGGCGTCTCGCCCTCGTGGCTGCCGGTCGCGAAGATCGACCCTGCCACGATGTAATCCACTCCTTCTGCGGCTGCCTGTTGCGCCGCTTCCACTGAATGCACCGACCTGCCGACGAGCTTGCCTTCCACCCGCGCGAAGCCGGCGCCTTCCGGCAGGTGCAGGCCGTCTGCCTCTGCTGCCACGTCCGCGTCACCGTTCACGATAAGAAGCGAGCGCCCAGCGAGTGCCTCGCGCAGCCGTCCGGCTAGCACCGAAAGCTCCTGCGAACCCATGTCCTTCTCGCGAAGCTGCACGACGTTGACTCCGCCCTCCACGGCAACCGCGATTGCTTCGGCAAGCGCGTCTTCACCGCCCGCAAGGTTGCGGTCGGTGACGAGCATGAGGACAGGGCGCGGCAGATCGGGCATCGGTCCTTACCTGGGGCGCGCTACTTCGCCCACCGGGCTCGAAGGCTGCGCCTGGTCGCCGCGCGGTATCCGCCCGGCCAGGTACGCCGCCCGTCCCGCCTCCACGCCCAGCCGGAACGCCTGTGCCATCCCCACCGGGTTCGTCGCCCGCGCAATCGCCGTGTTCACCAGCACCGCGTCCGCCCCGATCTCCAGCGCCAGCGACGCCTCCGACGGCGCCCCCAGCCCCGCGTCTACCACCACCGGCACCTGCGCGTTCTCGATGATGATCTGTATCTCCTCCAGCGTGAAGATCCCCCGCCCCGAGCCTATCGGCGAGCCCAGCGGCATCACCGTCGCGCAGCCGATCTCCTCGAGCCTCTGCGCGAGCACCGGGTCGGCGTGGATGTACGGCAGCACGATGAAGCCGTCCGCGACAAGCTGCTTCGCCGCCTCCAGCGTCTCCACCGGGTCCGGCAGCAGGTATTTCGGGTCCGGGATGACCTCCAGCTTCAGCCAGTCAGAGCCGGTCAGCTCCCGCGCCAGACGCGCCGTGAACAGCGCCTCTTCTGCTGTCTTGCACCCCGCCGTATTCGGCAGGACCTTGTAGCGGGACCAGTCCAGGTGGTCCATCAGGTTCTCTTCGTCAGGCTTGCGTCGCCCGTCTGGGTCCAACGGTAGGCGCCGGATGGCCACCGTCACCATCTCCGCCCCCGACGCGTCGATGGCGTCGCGCATCTCCGTCATCGTGCGGTACTTACCCGTGCCCACGATCAGCCGCGCTTGGAACTCGTGACCGGCGATGATCAGCGGATCGTTACTCATCACTTCAGCTCCGTCAGCTCGATCACGTCGGACGCCCCCTCGCGGAAGTGTTTTGGGTTCTCCTCCCCCAGGTGCCGGCTGATGTGCATCGAGCAG
The DNA here is from genome assembly GCA_035512435.1 of Dehalococcoidia bacterium. Lineage (GTDB taxonomy): Bacteria > Chloroflexota > Dehalococcoidia > SM23-28-2 > RBG-16-64-32 > CF-162. Next base: position 18,656 of record DATKDX010000057.1, on the reverse strand, counting down.
AACTTCGGCCCGCACATGCTGCAGAATTCCGCGTCCTTGAAGGCCTCGTGGCCCAGTGTCTCGTCGTGCATCTCGCGCGCCCGCTCCGGGTCCAGCGAAAGCTCGAACTGGCGGTTCCAGTCGAAGTCGTAGCGCGCCTTCGATAGCTCATCGTCGCGCTGCCGTGCTCCCGGGTGGCCCTTCGCCACGTCTGCCGCGTGCGCCGCGATCTTGTACGCGATCACGCCCTCGCGCACGTCGTTGGCGTTGGGCAGGCCCAGGTGCTCCTTCGGGGTCACATAGCAGAGCAGCGACGCCCCGTGCCAGCCGATCATCGCCGCCCCGATCGCCGACGTGATGTGGTCGTACCCCGGCGCGATGTCAATCACCAGCGGCCCCAGCGTGTAGAACGGCGCTTCTTCGCACAACTCCTGCTGCAGCTCCACGTTCTCCTGGATGCGGTCCATCGGCACGTGGCCCGGCCCTTCCACCATCACCTGGCAGCCGCGTTCCTTCGCCCGCCGCGTCAGCTCCCCCAGCGTCCGCAACTCGGAGTACTGGGCGTCGTCGCAGGCGTCGGAGATGCACCCGGGGCGCAGGCTGTCGCCGAGCGAAAACGTCACATCGTACTTGGCGAAGATGTCGCAAATGTCGTCGAAGCGCTCGTACATCGGGTTCTGCCGGTCGTGGTATGTCATCCACTGCGCCAGGATCGAGCCGCCGCGCGAGACGATGCCCGTAATGCGCCCCTCCGCAAGCGGCACGTACTCCTTCAGGATGCCGGCGTGAATCGTCTGGTAGTCCGTCCCTTGCTTCGCCTGGTGTTCGATCATCTCCACGAAGTCGTCCGGCGTCAGGTCTTCGATCGCCTTCACCTGCTGCACGGCCTGGTAGACGGGCACCGTGCCGACCGGCACCGTCGACTCGTCGATGATCGCCTGGCGGATCTCATCGATATTCCCGCCGGTCGAAAGGTCCATCACGGTGTCCGCGCCGTACTTCACGGCGTTGTGCAACTTCTCCAGTTCACCTTCGATCTCAGAGGTCACGGCGGAGTTGCCGAAGTTGGCGTTAATCTTCACCGCGCACATCTTGCCGATGCCCATCGGGTCCAGCTTCTTCGCCAGGTGGTTCACGTTCGCCGGGATCACCAGCCGCCCCCTTGCCACCTCGTCGCGGATAACGTCCGCCGGCAGGTTCTCGCGCTCGGCTACCCGCTGCATCTCCGCTGTTGTGATGCCTTCGCGCGCCAGCGCGATCTGCGTAACCGGCCTTCCGTTTGCGCCCATAAGAGCACTCCTTCCGTCCGCGGCCTCGGAAACAACAAAGCGCCGCGGGCTAAACCCAGCGGCGCCTGAGCGCTCTGTCTCTTCCCTCCGCTGGCATTACCCAGATCAGGTCTGCGGTCGGTGACGGCCCGCGTCACCCTCTCAGCCCGGCGCCCCGAGCTCCCGCGCTATTCCTAGCAGACACAGCCTAGCACTGCCGCCATAAGCAGTCAATCCAAACAAACACCGGCGTCAGACCGGCGGCCGTTGCCCGCTTCTTCACCGAAGATTTGCGTTGGAGTTACCCGCAGGGAGGGCAAAATGACGAAGATCATGGCCGGAATGTTCATCATGATGTTCGTGGCCGTAGCGCTGGGAATGGGATACCTGGGTGGTGGGATCTCAGGTGGCCCGCTCGTCGGATGTCAGCGGCAACTAGCGCCGCCGCTCACACCTCATAGGTTGTCAGCTCAATCGTGTGGCCGTCAGGGTCGCTGATGTAGAGCGAGTGCGCTACGCCGTGGTCCGCGAAACGGTACTCCATTCCTCGCTCCTTGAACCCGGCCTCCGCCCGGTCGTAGTTCTCCCGGTCCAGCCGGAACGCGATGTGCGTCATCGTGATCGCCGCCTGCGGCCCGTCGGCAGCCCCTGGCTCAGCCGGGAACAGCGCCACACACGTCTCGCCCGCGCAGACCATCTGCGGATACTCCCCCCACTCCACGACGGGCCGGTGCTCCAGCCCCAGCGTCTCCGTGTACCAGCCGATCGAGCGCTCGATGTCCCGCACAGTGATTGCCACGTGGTCGATGTGCTGGACCTTAATCTTCGCCGCCTCCCGTTGTGATCGTGATCAGCAGGATGCTGGCTTCAGTCGCCTTCACGTCGTGCGGTATGCCCGCGTCCACGACCAGGAGGTCGCCGGTCGCCAGCTCCTTCTTCGTTCGGCCCATCGTCACGGTCGCCTTTCCGAGCAGACACTGGACGCTGAACGGTCCATCGATGGTGTGCTCCTCCAGCGAGCCACCGGTGTCCACGGCCGCTATCAGTACCCTCAGCGGGCCCTCTTTCACCAGCGTCTTGGCCGTGCGTTTGCTCTTGTTGCCGCGCACCCGCTCCAGCAGCGGCAGCATCTCCCGCTGCAGGTCGAACTGAAGCGCGTCCGCTTTCAGCTTTTGCACGTTGAGGACGGCCGGCTTCTTTGGCACCTCGTTCACTCCTTCCAGACGTTCCAGAAGTGGTTCACAGGGCCGTGACCACCGCCTACAGGATACGCCTGTTCCAGCGCGCCCTGCAGGTAGCCGCGCGCTTTCATTACCGCATCAACCACCGTCTCTCCCCGCGCCAGGTACGACGCGATTGCCGAGGCGAACGTGCAGCCCGTCCCGTGCGTGCTCGTCGTCCGCACACGCGGGCCGCTGAACTCGTGGAACGACTCCCCGTCGAACAGCACGTCGACGACGGTATCGCCCTCGCGGTGCCCGCCCTTCATCACCACGTTCGCCGCTCCCATCGCCTGCAACTCCTGCGCTCCCTCCCGTATCGCCTCGTCCGACTCAAGCTTCCGTCCCAGCAGGTCCTCCGCCTCCGGCAGGTTCGGCGTCAGCACGTGCGCCAGCGGCACCAGCTTCTCCCTCATCGCCGCTACGGCATCCTCTCGCAGGAGCCGGTCCCCGCTTTTGGCCACCATCACTGTATCCACCACCAGGTTGCGGAACCCGTACTTCCGCGCCTTATCCGCCACAACCTCGATGATCGCAGCGTTGGCCAGCATGCCTGTCTTCACCGCATCCGGCGTAATGTCGTCGTAAATCGCCTCGATCTGCCGCCCAACGAACTCCGCCGGCGCCTCGTGCACACCGGTCACCTCGCGCGTGTTCTGCGCCGTCAGCGCCGTGATCACAGCCATCCCATAGCACCCCAGCGCCGACATCGTCTTGAGGTCGGTCTGGATGCCGGCCCCGCCGCTCGGATCAGAGCCGGCAATGCTGAGGGCGAGGGGCGGGGTAGTCATGGCGACAGCGTGTTAGCGAAGGCCGCGCCTGTCAAGCGGAGGCTTGGGACGCCGCGTGTGCTGTAACATTAGGCCCCTTACAACGGATCAATGGCTGCGAAGGAGCGCAAGATGCCTCAGCTCGACGTGGAGCTCATCCTGACCAGGCAATGGGCCAGTTACCTGGCTATACCGATCTGGCTGATGGGGTCGGAAGGCAATCTGCTCTACTACAACGAACCGGCGGAGCGCCTCCTCGGTCTGCGATTCGACGAGGCGGGGCCGATTCTTCTATCGGAGATCTCGGATGTGTTCCTGGTCACTGACCCCGACGGTTCGGCCGTGGCACCCGAGGAGATTCCGCTGGGCAAGGCCCTGCAGGATCAGCGGCCAGCCCATCGCGCGCTTCGCTGGCGCGGCCTGGATGGCATCTGGCACACGGGAGAGGTGACGGCGTTGCCGCTGCAGGGTCAGGACGGGAGGGCCCTCGGTGTGGTCGCGATGTTCTGGGAGAATGCGGAGTGAAGGTTACGCTGTGGGGGACGCGGGGGACTCTTCCGGCGATGGGTCCAGAGACGGCGAGATACGGCGGCAACACCGCATCAGTCGAAGTCCGGGGCAGCGATGGAACGCTGTTGGTGCTGGACGCCGGGACCGGGATCAGGCGGCTGGGAATGTCACTGGAGCCGGGCCTCCGGAGGGTGGACATTCTGCTTTCGCACCTTCACCTCGATCACGTGCAAGGGCTCGGGGTATTCGGTCCGCTGTTTCAGCCGGAAACCGAGGTATACATCTGGGGGCCACCCTCGCTGACGAGCGATTTGCGTTCGCGGCTGAGCCGATACTTGTCGCCGCCTCTCTTCCCGGTCCGGATCCGCGATCTGCCGTGTCAGATCGTGCTGAACGACGCACCACGGACGTTTAGTGTCGGTGAGTTCGAGGTCGAGTCGGCCCTGGTCTTGCATCCCGGGCTGACCCTGGGATATCGCATCCGTGAAGGCCGCGCATGCATGGCGTATATGCCCGACCACGAGCCAGCACTCGGAATGCGTCAGTTCCCCGGCGAACCGGAGTGGACCTCCGGCTATGACATCGCCGCCGGCGTCGACCTGCTGATCCACGATTCTCAGTACACGGACGCGGAGTACGGCGAGCGCGTCGGCTGGGGCCACAGCTCGCTTCCGCAAGCGGTGGCGCTCGCCAGGTCGGCAGGGGCACGACGCCTCGTGATGTTTCACCATGATCCATCGCACGGCGATGCGCTGCTGGACTCGATGGCGGGGGAAGCGCGAGAGGCGGCTCCGGATGGTCCGGAGATAGACGTCGGCAGGGAGGGCGCTACTTACGACCTGCCTGCCTGATGGCGAACCTGTCAGGCGACTCGAGATGGTTGTCTCATATAATTGCCTTCATGCCCATAGAACGCTTCCAGGTCCCCACCGAAGCCCGCGAGCAGATGCGCGACATCACCGGCGACGTCAACGGCGCGCTTGGCCGGCTGGGTGTGACAACGGGCATCTGCCAGGTCTTCGTCTCGCACACGACGGCCGGCCTCATCGTCAACGAGAACGCCGATCCGGCCGTCTGTAGCGACATGCTCACGTGGCTCGATTCAGCCGTGCCGCAGGACATGCCGTCGCGCCACGCCGAGGGCAACTCGCCGGCGCACATCAAGGCCACGCTCGTCGGGCAGTCCGTCACGTTGCCGGTGGAAAACGCCCGCCTCGCCCTCGGCACCTGGCAGGGCGTCTTCCTCGCCGAGTTCGACGGGCCGCGCCACCGGACCGTCCTCGTCAACGTGGTGGCTGGATGAGCGACGAAGCCCTCGCGGCGCTCACCGAAAAAGCCGCTCGCATCATCGCGGACTCTAAGCACATCGTCGCCCTCGTCGGCGCAGGTATGTCCGCCGAAAGCGGCGTGCCCACGTTCCGCGGCAAGGACGGCATCTGGACCAAGCACGGCGAACCCGACCTCCGCGACTACGACCGCTTCCGCCAGGACCCGAAATGGTGGTGGGAGCGCCGCCTCAACCCCGCGCCGGAAATGGCGGAGTTCGCAAAGCTCATCGCTGAAGCCGCCCCCAACGACGGCCACTTCGCCATGCGCGAGATGGAGGAGCTGGGGTTCCTGCATTCCATCATCACCCAGAACATCGACAACCTGCACCAGGTCGCAGGCAGCCAGAACATCATCGAGATCCACGGCAACCGCACCAAGCTCCGCTGCACCGTCTGCTCCTGCCGCTGGCCCAGCGACGAGTTTCCGATCGACCAGATCCCGCCCTCCTGCCCCGAGTGCGGCGGCATCGTCAAGGGCGACACCGTAATGTTCGGCGAGCCCATCCCTCGCGAGGTGCTTGACGAGTGCGTCGAAGAGACATGGAAGTGCGACTGCATGCTCCTCGTCGGCACCAGCGCCGTCGTCTTCCCCGCCGCCCAATTCCCCATCGACGCCCGTCGCCTCGGCGCCCGCCTCATCGAAATCAACCCCGAACCCACTCCCCTCTCCGACCTCAGCGAAGTGGTGATCCGGGAGCCCTCGGGCATCGCGCTGCGTCTCATCACGGAGCGGCTGAGGGAGGCGCAGCCCAGTTAACTCTTGCTAACGCATGCTAACTGATGCTAACTTGAGCCTATGTCAAAACTACTCACCGTGGCAGAAGTCGCTGAGCGCCTTCGCATCCACCCCATGACCGTGCGGCGGCACATCAAAAGCGGAAAGCTGCGCGCGACGCGTGTCGGTCGCTCTGTCAGAGTGCCCGAGGATTCGCTGGACGAGGTAGCGTACACGCCCGCGCCTGCCCGTGAGCTTACCGAGGAAGAATGGATCGCCAGGCTGCTTGCGCCACCCTCACCTGAAGAGCAGGCGAAGCGGGACAGGGCCATCGAAGAAATGCTGCGCCACCGGACGCCAATCGATATCCCGACAGGTGTGTTGAAGCGCGTTTCCCGCCGTGACGAGGAGGTCATATACGGCGATAAGACGTGGGACGAGCTGATCGCCGAAGAGATGGCCTATGAGGAGGAATGACGTCTGGGTTGTCGACGCCTCGGTTTCCGCCAAGTGGTACCTTGGCGATGAAGAACTCAGCGATCAGGCTATGTCCTTGCTCAGCGGCATGCGAGGCGGCAAGTTAGAACTCCGCGCTCCGAACTTCGCGAGGCACGAGGTTGGGGCTCTGCTCACGAACGCGTCAAGGTCTGGCCGGGTTTCTTGGGATACAGCTCATGTCGAACTGAAGGCCTACATTGAGGCGGGGATTAGCGCCAGCGAAGATCCCCTCTGGCTGCTCGGCGCGGCGATGGAAACCGCAAAGGTTCATCCGCTCAGTTTCTACGACGCGCTCTACGTGGCCCTAGCGGAGAGGCTCGCCGCCAACCTCGTCACTGCAGATCAGCGCATGTACCGCGGCCTCAGAGGCCGCGCCCCGTTCGTCGTCTGGCTCGGGGACCTCGACCTGTGACAGCCGCCCTCGAAGGCATCCGCGTCCTCGACCTCACCATCTGGCAGCAGGGCCCCATGACCACCGCCATGCTCGCCGACTGGGGCGCCGACGTTATCAAAATCGAGGGCCCCGATTCCCCCGACCCGGGCCGCTCTCTCGTCCGCTACGAGACCCACCCCGGCGGCCCCAACGCCTACTTCGAGTCGCACAACCGCAATAAACGCGGCATGGTGCTGGACCTCAAACAGGACGCCGGCCGCGAAGTCTTCTACCGCATGGTCAAAGACGCCGATATCGTCATCCAGAACTTCCGTCCCGGCGTCGGCGACAAGCTCGGCATCGGTTACGAATCCCTGCGCCCCCTGAACCGCCGCCTCATCTATTGCCAGGCCTCCGGCTTCGGCCTCGAAGGCCCCGACGCCAGCCGCCCCGCCCTCGACCCCCTTGCCCAGGCGCGCGGCGGTGTCATGTCCGTCACCGGCGAGCCCGACTCTCCACCCACCCGCACCTTCGCGGGCTTCGCGGACCAGGTCAGCGCCTTCCTCCTCGCATTCGGCATCGTCACCGCCCTCTTCCACCGCGAACGCACCGGCGAAGGACAGATGGTCAGCGGATCGCTCTTGCAGTCCGTGCTCGCTTCGCAGTCGTTCAACATCACCAGCTACCTGATGTCCGGCACCTACGCCGGCTCGCCCATCCCACGCGTCTCTCGCAAGCTCACCAGCCCCCTCTGGAACCACTACAAGGCCCAGGACAACCGCTGGATCATGCTCGGGATGACTCAGATCGGCCGCTACTGGCCCGGCCTCCGCCAGGCCCTCGCCGACGCCTCCGGCCAGCTGCTCGAACCTGAGGAGATGAGCGTCGACTGGATCCGCATGCACGCCGGCGAACTCCTCGGCCTGATCACCACCCTCGACGAAATCTTCGCCACAAGGCCGGCCGCCTACTGGGTGGAGCACCTGCGCAAGTACGACCTTCTCGTGGAGTGTGTCCAGGAGTACGGCGAACTCGCGGGCGACCCGCAGGTCCTGGCCAACGACATGCTCGCTACGATGGATCACGCCGTTCACGGCCCGCTCCCCATCGTTGCTCCGGCGGTCCAGCTCACCGCCACGCCCGGCACCATCCGCCACGAAGCCCCCGAGTTCGGGCAACACACTGAGCAGGTCCTTCTGGAATTCGGTTACGACTGGGAAGAGATCGAAGGGCTGCGGGTCGCCGGCGTCATCGGCCACGGGTCAGCCTAGGCTGGCCCGCCTCCTGGAGAAGGGTCTGAACCGAAAGTAAGGCGCCGGATTGCTACGGCGCCGGGCCGCGCAGGGCGTCTTTCGCCCGCTCGTCCATCGCTGATAGCATCGCCACGATGCTCGTTAGCGAGAACAAGAACACCCCCAGCGGAACGTGGATCGCCCGCGCGTCCAACTCCTCGCGGCCCACGTAGCCAAGGCCGATCTGTGACACGACCAGCGCCAGGATAACGACCGACCAGATCACCATTCGGTAACGCCAGAAGTCCCGCGTCAGGTAGGCCAGGGCAAGCTGCACCGCTGCTCCCAGGAAGATCACGTTACCCACGATTTCATGGATATCGACAAGGTTCTCGCCACCGGTCAGGAACTGACCCGCCAGGATCGCCTGCACGAATACCAGCAGCGCCACGATACCCGCCACCGCCTGGAATGGCCGGATCAGACCCGGATTGCTGCTCACGAGGCGAGCTTGCGCTCGGCGACCATCATCATCTTCAGCCGCCGAATCGTGCGGAAGATGATTACGCGTACATTCGGTTCCGTCAGGTCCATGATTTCCGCTATCTGCGCGTTCGAAAGCTCCGCGTCAAACTTCAGAGAGATGATGTCCTGCTCCCGCTGCGCGAAGCCGCTGATTGCCTTCGCGATTCCTTCCCACTCCTCGCGCTGCAGGATCTCCGCCTCCACCGAAGCCGTTGCCGGCGATATCTCCCGCATCACATCCGGATCAACGATCGTCTCCCGCGACGACTTTCTCGCGTGGCTTACGATTACGTTGCGTGCGATCGTGAACAACCAGGTCGTGAACGCATCTTTGTTTCGCAGCGAGTCCATCTTCGAATACGCCCGCTCAAACACGTCCGAAACAATGTCCTCCGTCTGGTGCACGCGACCCACTCGCGCGTAAATGTAGGCGAAAAGCCGCGGATAGTACGCTTGATAAGTGTCCCCGAAATCGTTGCCCAACGGCCTGGGCGCGGCGTGGTCAGAGGCGCGGCGGTGGAGTTCGGTCATGGATTCTAGAGGCCCGCCGCGGCTTTACAGGCTTCCGGCTTCAGGTGCATAATTACACCTGAATTCCATATCGGTATAGAACAAAGTAGTTTTCTAGTTCTTGCTTTCGGTGTGGAGAAAGTCATGAGGTTGGTGATTTCTGGTGAAACCGGTGGAATTCACGTTACGGACGGGGAAAAAAGGTGTCAAGCCTGTGCAAGACAATAACATGGTGAATTCGTGGAGTGGTTACGATGGCTAAGAAGTGGAACTTTCTCAGCAATTACGGCCTGGTCCTCACCCACCTCTTCCAGAACTCCGAGGCCACCCTCCGCGAAATCGCCCGCGGCACCAACCTCACCGAGCGCGCCGTCTACCAGATCGTCCGCGAGCTGGAAGAGAATAAGTTCATCGCAAAGAAGCGCGTCGGCCGCCGCAATACCTACACCGTCAACGAAAGAGCCCTATTCGAATTCCCCGTCTACGGCAATCTCAACATCGGCCAGATGGTTTCCGCCCTCGTCGATATCATCCGCCAGCGCGGCGAAAACTACCCCATACCTGCCGCCCGGGCCTGAGCCCGAGGCCGTAAACAGAGAAGCACCTCACTCGTCCGCGCACCCGTGTGTCAAACTTCTGCGGTAAAGGTGTTGGTAAGTATACCCTGACCGCACGTACGTTATAATCGCCGCATGGGCAGAAGAAGCAATCGCCATAGCCGCCAACCGCAACCGCATGAGCGAGCCGCGATAAACGCCAAGTTGTTGAAGCCATGGCTCTTCGCAACTGGAAAGGCAAAGTGCTCGGTCGAGGGGTGTTTCCGCGTCCACAGGAGCAAGGGGCTATGCGGATGGCATAGCAGCAGTCGGGCGGCACCGAAACTAAAGGCCACGCTAAAGACACGAAAAGCGTTAAACTAAAAGGTGTTTACGTCGTGGCGATGGATTCGGCGGCGACCTGGCCTTCTGTCTTGCCTGTCGTGCCGGGGAATTTGTCGCTGATGTAGTGATCGGCGGCGATGGCGGCGGTGACGCCGTCGCCGACGCTCGAGGCGACCTGGCGGGCGCTGTTCTGCCGGATATCGCCGGCCGCGAAGAGCCCTGGTTTGGGCGTGCGCATCCACTCGTCGACAATGATGTGTCCGCCGGCGTCCTTCGGCACGAGGTCGCCGATGAAGCCGCTGTTCGGCGTCTGACCGATGAAGATGAACACGGCATCTGTCGGCATCTCAGTCTCTTCGCCGGTCACCGTATCTTTGAGTTTGACGGCGCGGACTTGGTCGTCACCGATCACCTCAGTAACAACTGTGTTCCACTTGAAGTCCATCTTGTCGTTGCCGAATGCTCGCTCCTGCAGGATGGCCGAGGCGCGCAACTCGTCACGGCGGTGTACGACTGTGACGTTGCTCGCGTAGCGCGTGGTGTAGATGCCCTCTTCGATGGCGGCATCGCCGCCTCCGACAACAATCGCATTCTGGTCCTTGAAGAAGGCGGCGTCGCAGGTAGCGCAGTAGGACACACCCTTGCCCGTGAGCGCCGACTCGCCCGGAATCTGGAGCTTGTTGTAGTCGGCGCCGGCCGTGATGATGACGGCCTTCCCGCGGAAGTCGCCCCCGTTCGTGTGGACAAGCCAGTAGTCGCCATCTTGCTCGATGCCGGAGACCTCGACGTATTCGGTTTGCATACCGTAACTCTCGGCCTGGGAGAGCATCTCCTGGGCAAGGTCGAAGCCGTTGATGCTCTTGATGCCGGGGTAGTTCTCGACGGCCTCGGTCAGGGCGATCTGGCCGCCGATGACGCCCTCCTCTAGCAGCACAGTGTTGTGGCGGCCGCGGGCGGCATAGACACCGGCGGCCAGTCCTGCCGGACCGCCGCCGATGATGATGACATCGTACTGGCGGGGGGCGTCCGCCATTTTACGCGAGGGCCTTATCGAGCGACTTCTTCAGTTCGCTTTTGGGGCGGAAGCCGATGACCTGGTCCACGGGCTCACCGCCCTTGAAGACCATGATTGTGGGGATGCTACGAATCCCGTACTTGGACGCGGTGGCCACGTTGTCATCAGTGTTCAGCTTGACGAACTTGACCTGTCCGTCGTACTCAGTGGCCAGCTCGTCCACGATAGGCGCTACCATGCGGCAGGGACCGCACCAGGGCGCCCAGAAGTCCACTAGAACCGGCGTGTCCGACATCAGGACCTCGCTGTTCCATTCCTCATCCGATACGTTCTGGGGCTTGCTCATCCGTTCCTCCTTATGCGGTTTGCCAAAAACGGTTTGACGCGCTTCCTACTGGTATGCTACCATACCCCCCATGGGTATGCAAGTAAAGCCTGACGCCGTCCCTGTCGAGTCGGAAGACGTCGACAGCCTTCTGGCGCGCCTGCGGCGCGTGGAAGGCCAGATACGGGGCATCCAGCGCATGCTGGAGGAGGACCGCGTCTGCGAGGACATCGTAACCCAGCTCATGGCTGCCCGCAGCAGCCTGGACCAGGTCGGCGTGCGCCTCCTGGAGCATCACATCGACCGCTGCATCTGCAGCGACGCTAGCCCCGAGCAGGCCGCCCGCGACATGCAGCAGGCGCTCAAGCTCTGGATGCGCATGGGCGCCCCCCAAAACCGCGAATAGCTCCACTTTTCTAATCCCGCGCATTTCATCCCCGGCCCGCCTCCTTGCTCCTTGTCGCTCTTATCTGGTAACTTAACCGACCAGTCAGTATCCCGGCGCGCCGTGCTAGTATTTGGCGCGCAGATTGCGATCAATATGACGACTGCCGAGAAAGTCCCGCCCAAGCGCCGCCGAAGCCGCGAAGAAACGCGACAGCGTCTGCTGGATGCTGCCCTGGGCGTCTTCGCCCGCAACGGCTTCGAGCGCGCCACTGTCGACGAGATCGTCCGCGAGGCCGGGTTCTCCAAGGGCGCCTTTTACGTTCACTTTGAAAGCAAAGAGGACCTCTTCTGGGAGATCCTGCGCGAGCGCATCGAGGCCAATCAGCGCCAGCTCCGCGAAACCATCGAGCCTGGCCTGGACGTGGTGGAGGCCGAACGACGGATCCTGACGACGCTCTTCGACGCCCGAAAGACAGAGCCGCTCGGCCCGGCCGTGTACTACGAGTTCGTGGCGCACGCGATGCGCAATGACAAGGTCCGCGAACGCCTGGCGGAATTCTACGCCAGCTGGCACGCCTTCGTCGTCGAAACCCTGCGCCTCGGCCGTGAGAGCGGCATGGTGCGCGACGACGTGGACCTGGAGCTGCAGGCCTCCGCCTTGATGGCGACATTCGAGGGGGCGCTCATCCAGTCGCAGCTCGCGCCCGAAGGCCTCCGCCTCAGCGACAACGTCGAGTCGTTCGCGAAACTGCTGGCCGACTGGGTCGTCCGCCGCTAAACCAGGGCCCAGCGAACGCGAGCTCCACCTCGCCCAATGACGTAGTCCTGAGGCTTCAGCCTCACCTCGTATCCCGTCCCCACGCCATCACCTCCCGCCTGTACCACACGATCCCCGACCGAGTTCTCTCATTTCCTGAGCGAAGCCGCAGGCGTAGCGAAGGACCTCGGCGCAGGGAAGGCGAGCAAACGAAGTGCATTCCGATGTAGGGGCGAGTCACCCATCGACTCCCCACAGCATCCCTCCGTGCCAGTGGCTCGCCCGCACCACGCAACTCAGTGCCACACCCCCCCCAACCCGCGAACGACCCCTATCCCGTCCCCACGCCACCACCTCCCGCCTGCACGACACTATTCCGACCGACTTCTCCTATTTCCCGAGCCACGCCGCAGGCGCAGCGAAGGACCTCGGCGCAGGGAAGGCGAGCAAACGAAGTGCATTCCGATGTAGGGGCGAGTCACCCATCGACTCCCCACAGCATCCCTCCGTGCCAGTGGCTCGCCCGCACCACGCAACTCAGTGCCAACCCCGCCTCAACCCGCGAAAACCCTACGCCGTCGCCAGGTCGTCTGCGACGTCCGCGCCCGCCGGCACAATCTCCCGGATCGCCTCCAGCATCCCCGACTTCGCCGACTCAGCCGCCACCCGCAGCGCGCTCTCGATCGCCTTTGCGTCGGACCGCCCGTGCCCGATGAACACCAGCCCGTTCACGCCCAGCAGCGGCCCCGCCCCGTACTCGCGGTAGTCCGTCTTCTTGCGCACCCTGCCGAAGGCCGGGATCAGCACCGCCCCCGCTGCCATGTACCACGGCCGGCTCTTGATCGCGCTCCGCATCTCGCCCAGGATGTAGTCCGCCATCCCCTCCATCGTCTTCACGACCACGTTGCCCGTGAAACCGTCCGTCACGATCACGTCCGCCGTCCCGAACGGCACGTCGCGCCCCTCTACGTTACCGATGAAGTTGAGCCCGCTCCGCTCCAGCAGCTCGTAGGTCTCCTGTGCCAGCGTCGAGCCCTTGCTCGCCTCCTCGCCTATGTTCAGCAGCGCCACCGACGGATTCTCGCGCTTCCAGACGCGCTCCATGTAGGCCGCGGCCATCTGCGCCCACTGCACTATGTACGATGGCCGCGCGTCGGCGTTGGCACCCACGTCCAGCAGCACCGTTAGCTTGCCCGAGAGCGGCATCAGCCCCGCGATCGACGGCCGCTCGATGCCGCGGATCCTTGTCAGGTACATGATGCTGCTCGCCATGATCGCGCCCGTGTTCCCCGCCGACACGAAAGCGTCCGCCGTCCCCTCCTTCAGCATCTTCAGCCCGACGACAATCGACGACTCCTTCTTCTGCCGCGACGCCTGCGCCGGCGACTCGTCCATGCCGATCACTTCCGGCGCGTGAATGATGCTAATCTCTTCCGGCCGCTCTCCGTGCTTCGCCAATTCGCCGACGATCACCTCCTGCGGACCGACCAGCGCCACCTTCACGCCCAGCTTGCGCGCCGCCTCCACCGCCCCCGCCACAATCTCCCCCGGCGCGTAGTCGCCCCCCATCGCGTCCAGCGCAATGACGGGATCAGTTGCCGACATCAGTGTCCGGCGCCCCGGCCGGAGCCTTCAAACTCTTCCTTCATCCGCCGGCGCAGATCCGGGTCCAGCAGCACGTCGACGCCCGTCATCGCCAGCGCCTTGGCGCCGTCCATCAGCCCCGCGTGCCCGTCCTCGCTCTTCGCCAGCTCGCGGAACTCCTCGGTGTGGATGGGGATGTTCTGCGGCGCAATTGCAATCGCCGGATGTATTCCCGGCACCGCCTGGCTCACGTTCCCCATGTCCGTCGAGCCCATGGAGCGCTTGGATTCCGGCATCATCGTCACCCTCCCCAGGCCTTCGATGTTGGCGCGGTAAGCCTCCGCCAGCGTCATGTTGGTCCGCATCGTCTTGTAGCGCGACTCCTCGCCCCACTTGTAGTTCAGCGTGCAGCCGGTCGCCTGCGCCGCACCCTCGAAGCAGGCCAGCACCTTCGGCTTCAGCACCTCGTCCATGTAGTCGTCTTCTTCAGTCCGAACCAGCAGCTTGGCCGCCGTCCGGTCGGGGATGACGTTCACCGCCGCCCCGCCGTCAGTAATGATGCCGTGCACGCGCGCCGTGTCGCGTATCTGCTGGCGCATCAGGCCCAGCGCCGAAAACGCCATCACCATCGCGTCCAGCGCGTTGACGCCGGCCTCGGGGCGCGCCGCCGCGTGCGCCGCCCGCCCCCTGAACTCGATATCCAGCTCCAGGCACGCCAGCGCGTATGCCACCGACGTGTTCCGGTTGCCCGGGTGGATCATGAGCGCGCAGTCGACGTCGTTGAAGGCGCCGCGGGTCACCATGTAGACCTTGCCGCCCGCCGCTTCCTCCGCCGGCGTCCCGATCACCAGCACCGTGCCGCCGCCGTCGGCCTGCAGCAGGCCTTTCAGCGCGATGCCGGCCGCTGCCGCCGCCGTGCCGATGATGTTGTGCCCGCAGCCGTGCCCAATCCCCGGTAGCGCGTCATACTCCGCTACGAAGGCGATGCGCGGCTCCCCGCTCCCGAATGTCGCGCGGAAAGCTGTCGGCAACTCGCAGATGCCGCGCTCAACGCCGAAGCCCTCCGCTTCCAGGAAATCCGCCAGCATCGCCGATGACGCGTGCTCCTGGAACGCGATCTCCGGTGTCCCGTGGATGCGCAGTGAGAGATCGATTAGAGCGTCGCGCCGGGCGTCGATTTCGGCGACGGCGCGCGACTTGATGCCGTTGGCTTCGGTCACGGGGCCTCCTTCTGACCGGATTCTAACGCAAGACGTGGACTGGGACTTGCACAGCGGGTAGCCTTTACGCCTGATGGACCTCAAGCAATTCATCCGCGACGTGCCGGACTTCCCGCAGGAAGGCATCCTCTTTCGCGATATCACTCCGCTCCTGCAGTCGCCGGAGGCGTTGCGCCACGTGGTGGACGAGTTTACAGAGCGCTACAGGGAGGCCGATCTGCAGGCCATCGTCTCCATCGAGTCGCGCGGGTTCCTCTTCGGAGCGCCACTGGCCTACAACCTGGGCTTGCCGCTGGTTCCGGTGCGCAAGCCGGGCAAGCTGCCGCACGCCAGGATGACCGTGGAATATGAGCTGGAGTACGGCACCGGCACTCTGGACATCCACGCGGACGCCCTAAAGAATGGCGATCGCGTGCTGATCGTCGACGATCTGCTGGCGACCGGGGGCACCGCTATGGCGGCGGCCCGGCTGGTGGAGCTGCTGGGGGGTGTCGTCCACGGCTTCGCCTTCCTCGTGGAGCTGGGGTTCCTGGCAGGGCGCTCGCAGCTCACGGGCTACGACGTCACAGCGCTGATCAACTATGACTGACCTCGGTTCCGGCCGGGAAGGCTAACGCTTGCGATCGTCGTTCGCCCGTCGATCCCCTGCCTGGCCTCGCGCCGCAGCACGCTCATCTCGCCATTAGCTTCGAGCACCACGGCCCAGACCCGCTCGACGCCCACGATACCCTGCTCGCGTATCTTCAGGTCGATTTCCTGCTTCGTCACCCGGGCGCTACGCATCTCATCCTCCAGGTAGTCGCCGTTATATAGGACGACGCGCGGCGCGTTCGTCAGGACTCGTTCGGCGACTTGGTATCTGGTCGATAGCCAGGCGACGAACACCTGCAGCAGAACCAGAACTGTGACAGCGACCCCGGCGCGCCAGATGTTATCGAAGCTGGCCTGGATCGCCGCCGTACCGATCACCGTGCCCATGGCCACCGTAACCAGAAAGTCGAAAACGCGAAGCGAGGAGAGCGTGCGGTTGCCGGTTACGCGCAACAGCACTACGACGTACACGTAGATGACCACAACGCCGGCCGCGACGCTGGCGGCCGTCACCAGAGGCTCCGCTAGATCCATTGTGCCTTCCAGCGTACGAAGCCTGTGCTATCATCTTCCCGCTATTCTGAGAAGCTCCCCTTTCTGATGCGTATCATCCTCTTTTCCGGACGTGGCGGCAGTGGCGTAAGCACGCTCTCGGCGGCGACAGCACTGGCGGCCGCCGGAACGGGTCGGCGTACGCTGGTGTTCGGGCTCGGACACGGAGTCGGGCGGGCGCTGGAGGCGACTGCGAAGCATGTGCCGCAGGCCGTCGCGCCGAACCTTGAACTGGTTCAGGGCGCCGCCGAGGACGACGAGTTCCGCGAGTGGCTGACTGATGTGCTGGACTTCCGCGACATGGACGCCGAGCTTGCCGACGACTTCGCCTCGCTGCCCGGCATCAACCACATCGGGCGGCTGCTCGAGCTAGAGTCGTTGATCTCGTCCGGCAACTACGACGTCGCCGTGCTGGACGCGGCTCCGCTCGCCATGTTCCTCGACCTGCCCGGGGCGCTCGAGGCGGCCGCGCGCTGGCTGGAGCGCGCCTTCGCGCCGCGCCAGTCGAGCGTCTTCGAGCCTTTCGTGCGGCCGTTCTTCGCCGACTACGCCAACGCCGGGGAAGAGGTGTTTGAGACGGGGCGGGCGCTCCTCACCCGGCTCGCCTCGCTCCGCGACCTCTTCACCGACCACGAGACCACATCCGTCCGGCTGGTAGTGGCGCCGGACCACAGCGCGCCAGGCGACCTCCAGGAAGCGGCGGGCGTGCTGAGCTTGTTCGGCTACCTGAAAGACGCCGTCGTGGTGACCCGGCTGATCCCCGATGAAGTCACCGACCCCTTCTTCGACCCAGCGAAGGGCCGCGAGGCTGACGTCGTCGCGGAAGTGCGGAAGTCGACGAGTGCGCCGGTGATCACGTGCGCGTTGCGGCGTGAGGCGCCGCTGGGCGAATCGGCGCTTCTCGACGTGGCTCGCGAAGTATACGGCGATGCCGACCCGACTGCGTTTCTCTCGCAGGGCGAACCGTGGGAGTTCTCGAAGGATGGTACGAACTTCGTTCTGCGGGTGGTCGTGCCCTTCGCCAGCCGCGAAGAGTTGCGGCTGGAACAGGTCGACGATGGCATCATCGTGCACCTGAACGGGCGGCGGCGGCTGTTCCCGATGCCACAGGAGGCCGGTCGGCGGGAGGCGAGCACCTGGTCGCACGACGGCCGCGTCCTGAAGGTGACGATTGAGTGATATAGGCCCCATCGGCAAGGTGGACGAATACCTCGTCCACCAGGCGGAGTTGCCGCTCGCCCGCGTCGTCTCCGATCACCCCGACTGGCAGGATCGCTTCTACTTCAATATCCACGATGCCGCCGGTGACTTCGCCGCGATCACGGGCCTTGGCGCCTATCCCAACCGCGGCTATCACCAGGCATACATGTTCGTTGTCCACAACGGCGTCCACTACAACTACCTGAACATCCGCCCCCTCAACGCAGACCGAGATGAAATGTACGCTGGCTCCCTCCGTTTTGAGGTCATAGAGCCCCTGAAGTCATGGCGGCTGGAGGTCGCCGATGAGGCAAACGGCATCGAGGCGTCGCTCCAGTTCGACGCAAGATGCCCGCTCTACACCTTCAGCCCGGTGCAGTGGCAGAACAGGGATCGCACGGTCGTGAACCAGTTGCACTACACGCAATCCGGCCGCTACACCGGCACCTTCCGCATCGGCGAATCGACCTGGTCCGACGGACTGACCGGCATGCGTGACCGCTCGTGGGGCATCCGTGCCATGGCCGAGGTCCCGATGTGGATCTGGGTCTCAGCGCAATTCCCGACGTACAACGTCACGGCCTGGCTCTGGGAGACCCCTGAAGGCGAAGTCATCCACCAGGACGGCGCTATCGTGCATGAATCAGGCGAGATCCAGCCGATCAAAACGATCGCTCACGAACTGGAGTTCGCGTCGGGGCGCAAGTGCCCCAGCCGCGGACGTTACCTCTTCGGCCTCAAATCAGCCGAAACCGCCGAACTGACAGCCGAAGGCATGAGCGCCGTAATGCTTGGCCCGATGCTCGGCGGCAAGTGGGACGAATCCGACACCGAGTTGGTCGCTAGGGCAGACGGCGACTCCTTCGGCTTCGATCAACACTGCCGCTTCCAGATGCAGAACGGTGATCACGGCATCGGCATCATCGAATACATGTTTACCGGCGGCGTAGCAAAATACAGCATCCCGCCGGCGAAGCCAATGGCCCCCTAGCCACCAGGCCCCGCACCCAGCCACCAAACCCCACTTCCTGAGGCGAAGCCGAAGGACCTCGCTCGCGTGCCACCCCCTCCCGCCTCCATCCCCACCCCCCAGCGCGACCAGCCCCCGCACCCAGCCACCACACCCCGCCTAACCGCCATCCCATACGCACCTCCGTGCCTCGTACCAGCGCCCCGCCCCCCCCCACCCAATCCCCCGCATCCAGCCACCAAACCC
>DATKDX010000056.1:0-10965 GCA_035512435.1 Dehalococcoidia bacterium | reverse complement strand
TCCAGACATCCCAGTCTCCGCGTCATAACCGATCAGGTGAATGTCGATGTCCGTCTCGCCGCTCGCCGTGCCCGCGTCGTCTACCTCCACCCCAACGGCGCCCATCGGCCGCACGATTATCGGGCTCCATTCCTCAATCGTAATCACATCGTCCAGCAGCACCGCATCCTCCAGCGGCATCACAGATGCAGCTGCCAGGAAGTCGTTCGTCCCCACCGCCGCCACCCAAACATCGACATCCGAATCTTCCACGAAGCTGCCGACCTTCTCGTTCCAGCCCCGGAACAGCGAAAGCAGGATCGTAATCAGGAAGACGGACATCGCGACTCCGCCCACGGATATAACCAGGCGAAGCCGTTCCGACATTAGATTCTTGCGCGCGACGAGTAGCAAAACATATACCCCAGGTAGTGCGGGTAATTATAAGCGCACGTCACCGCGTGATGGGAGTCCCGCGGAGGAATCAGGTTGCTTCTAGAAGGAGCGCCGCCTCGAGCGGCCGAAACTCAGGCTCGCCCGGCGACCATCCTGTAGCCGAGCAGCAGGATTATCGTCCCGACGATCGCCAACACGATCGTGCCGATGTCGAAGTCGTCGACGCCGTCGCCGAGGCCGAGCGCGATGGAGAGAAATCCGCCGAGAAGTGCGCCGGCGATGCCAAGCAAGATAGTGATAATGAAGCCGCTCGGGTCTTTGCCCGGCAGAAGCGCTTTCCCGATGAACCCGCCGATTAGGCCAACTACGATCCAGGCAATGATATTCATGTTCGTCCTCCTGCAAAATACTTCAGGGTTGTCGCCAGAATCGTAGGCCGCGACGCATTGCGCGCCGCCGCCATGCAAGCAGCGGCGCGCTACGCTCTCGTATCAAATTAGGCTCAGCAGAGCGAAGTGATCGTCACCGTAATCGTGTAGGTTGAGATGTTATTCGCGCTGTCAATCGCCGTCAGCCGAACCTGGTAGTCCGTGCCGAAGCAGTCCGTGGCGTACAGCTTGATGTTGCGCCCGTTGCCGGTGCCGACCGGCTGATAGATGCCACTCGTCCCCTCGCGGTAGTGCCACTGCAGGCTATCGCCGGAAAGCGTGCCGTCCTCCGGGTCGTCGGCCAGGCCGGCGAATGTCACAACTCTGTACGGCCCGCCGGCGTCCGACTGATCGGCCAGGAAACTGGACCCGTCAGCCGGGCTAGTGATGACGACATCGGGCGGCAGATCGGCGGGATCTTCGTTGATGGTGACCGTGATCGTGTCGATACCAACCACGTCTTCTTCCGATCCGATTACCTGGATGACGACGGGACCAAGTGGCAGCGTGCCGCCGGGGATCGTCGCGTTGTGGCCGGTCGCAAAGTCTCCCGCGCCGTCCCTTGACCACTTGAGTGCCGAGTCGGGAAGCGGCGACTGCGGTATCGCGTTCGTATCGAGGCTGGTCGCCGAGAGATGGATCGTCTGCCCCTGGAAGAACTCTGCGCCGTCGAGTGGATTCGTAATTTCCACCAGCGGTGGGTCATTAACGATCGTGACGGTGACCGTTTCGAAGTCGGTAAATCCACCGCTGTCGACGGCAGTTGCCGTCACCGTATGAGTGCCCAGGGAAAGGTTGTTGCGCTGCACGAGAATGCCGCTCCCTAACGCGCCATCGATGCTCGAGACCCAGTTGACAACCGGTGAACCGTCCTCCTCATCCGAGGCGATGGCCGAGAACGAGACCAGCTCCGATCCGCGCGAGAAGCTTGCGCCGCTGGATGGTCCGATGATGTCCAGGTTTGGCGGCGTATTTCCACCGAGAGCCGCTTGCACGGCACCCCAGGCGTTGACGTAGCGCGGTACTTTGATGTGCGGGCTCGAGTGAGCGTTGGCGAAGATCGAACCGATGACCTGATCCGCACTCAGGCTCGGGTCCGCCGCCCACACCAGCGCTGCCACTCCCGCCATGAATGGTGAAGCGAAGCTCGTCCCGCTGATCGAACTAACGCCCGAAACGTCAGGATCCGGCCCGACGAACACTGTGCCTGGCGCAAAGATGTCCACGTTATGCGGTCCGTAGTTAGAGTATGTCGCCGCGAAGCGGGAGTTTACGTCCAGCGCGCCAACGCAGATGACGCCCGCGTTCTCACACGGTGCAGTCCAACCTTCCTCCCAGCACAAAACGAGGACACAGTCCTCGGCGTCGACATTGATGCCGTCGTTGCCGGACTTGCGAAGATGACCGTCCCGCTGGCGGCCGACACAGCGGTCGTGACCTCGAAAGGTGTGACGGTCCAAGCGAGGCTGGCCGGCACGTCGGCACCGAACGACATGTTGATGATGTCCGCACCCGCGTTCTGCACGTCTATAAGCGCCTCAATCACGTTGAAGATGTCCGCGTCACCGTGGTGGGTGATCGCCGTCGCCACCGGGCCGCCAGGACCTGCCGCACCGTACCCGTTGTCCGGGATACCCATTGCCGCATGGACGACATTCGTACCGTGCCAGCGGCAGGCCGCGCCGCCGCTGCAGGTCATCGGGTTAGCCCGGTTGAACGGTGCGCCCAGGCCCGCATCGATTTCCGGGAAGTCATCGTCCGGGGCAAAGCCGCCGTCGATCACAGCGATTGCGCTTTTGTTGTCCAGTCGCTCAGTTTTCGTCAGCGCCGTCCAGGCCTCGGTTACGCCGATGTCTTGTTCGCTGCCCGTGTTCAGGTAGTTCCAATCGTAGGCGTCGCTGCTGAAGCTGCCGGGTCCTGTTGCGGCCTCGGTCGTCGTCCGTTCCCGCAGGGTGTCTCCATACATTACCCAGTTGATGCCGATGTCTACGCCGGGACCTGCATCTACCACGGCTGCGGCAAGGGTGCTAAGCGCAGCCGTCTCCGTGATGAATAGTTGGCTGCTAAGGGTGCCGTCCCGCTCGCGGATGCTTGCGGCCAGGACGTCCGGGTCAGGGAGGCCAGGATCGAACTTGATGAGGTGTATATCAACGAAACTACCGCCGCCGTCTACGCTGGCGACTATTTCGCCATCGACCTGTTGAATGTAGGAGGCAAGGCTGTTCGGGTTGTTGGTCGCCACAACTACTTCGTTCGCGACAAAGTCCGCCTGGTTCCCGTATTCGTCCGCAATGGTCGTCAGTTCGCGCGGCGGACCTCCGTTTATGCCCTCGATTGTTGGCTGCACCGGCGCCAGGTCATCGACCATCTGGAAGGAGAGCGGCTCCGGGGGCGCGCTATCTATTGGCGTGCCGATGTGAGGACAGCCGCCAGGGATGACCGCCGGCAAGCTGGCTACGTGGCGGAGGATGAGGAGTACGTCAGCCAGGCCTGCGTCCCCGTCGCAATCGACATCGGCGGCAGCCGGGCAGTCGACCGCTGGTAGCCCTGCGATATTCTGGATCAGCGCCAGTGCATCGGCGGTACCAATGGAGTCATCGCAGTTCGCGTCGCCGGACAGGTTGCCGCCTGCCGACGCGGTAGGCGACGTAATCAGGAGGGCCGCCACCATGATGAACAATCCGGCCAGGGCCATCAGATTACAGTGATGGCTGGTCGTCGCGAGCAGCAGTCGCCACTTTGCCCGTGATTCATGCCCAGGAGAACAAGATTGGCTTCGCATCACGTCACCTCCCTGATATAGGCGGTGAAGCCGCCGAGCGACCTGCGTTTAGCAAGGCGTCCGGCGACTCCCCGCCTAAGTCAGTCTGCCGCCAGATGCGGGCGTTGCCTATCGGCTGATCTATGTAATTCGCCAGCGTTGGGTGTCACGGACTGTGTAGTTCTTGCCTAGATGAGGCGGTGGCGCAGAGCGTACGCGGTTACTTCGGCACGTCCATGGACGCCTGTCTTCTGGTAAATATTCGCGATGTGTCTAGCGACTGTGCGCTCGCTGAGAACGAGGTTCTCCGCTATCAGCCGGTTACTGAGGCCCCTGATAAGCAGCGCCAAAACCTCGAGTTCGCGCGCAGTCAGGACCTTCCCGCTGGCTTCTTCCGCCTCAGACACACCGGCAATTCCCAGGAAATCGAGGACGGCTTCTGTTTCCTGCCCAAGCCACCGCCCCGGCACTTGCTCGTCGGCGTCGTTGGTAACGATCCGGGTGCCGGGGATCGCACCCGCAACTTCCACTTCGACACGGGCGCGAGTCTTCGTCCGGCGGCTCAAGACGAGCGTTGGCACTGCGATCCGCGCCAAGAGGGGTGACACGTCTACGGCCTCGCGCCACTCCAGGAAGGCGCGATACGAAGCAGGCGTCATGGACTCCCTGTAAACCTTGGCTACAGCTTCCGCAGCGGGGCTGGGCGAGAAATTGAAGGCTGCAAGGGCCATTGTCCGCGCGAGGCCCGGCCACTGCTCCGCTGATATTTCCTCTACGGTTGTCAGGCCAAGATTTTCGGCCAGTGGCCGGAGGTCGTGCCCGCGCGCATGGGGGAGAGACAGAATAAGGTGGCTTAACCGATCCGGAAACTGCGCCGCGTAGGTTATCGCCAGTGGCGATCCATGAGCATGCCCAAACAGAACGAAGCTCGTCAGACCGACCGCGTCGAGCACGGATTGGAGGTCCCGCAACTGAGCGTCGATAGAGAAATCGACGGCGGTCTGGTCGGAAAGGCCCGTCCCGCGCGCATCGTAGCGCACGATTTGCAGCCCGGGGCCCAGCCCGCCCGGACTGTGGCTGCGATAGTGTTCCTTGAATCCGAGCGTTGTTCCCAGGTGGCTCCACTGGAGCTCGGACGTAGATACGAATGGCATGCCCCGGCCCATGGTGTAGTACGCGATTCGGACGCCGTCCTCCGTGGTGGTGAACTGAATGAGCGGATTCATGGCAGCACTTAAATAATATGGTTCCGGTCAACCTTGCTCAGTGACACATGCCTGTACGAGTTAGCGCCCAAACCTGCTACGGTCGCAGCATGCTAGCCAAGGTGAACAGTTGCGCAGTCCTCGGTCTCGACGGTGAAATCATCGAAGTAGAGGTCGATATCAGCAACCAGGGCCTCCCTAAATTCAATATCGTCGGGCTGCCTGATACCGCTGTTCAGGAAGCGAAAGAGCGCGTCCGCTCGGCCATTCGCAACTCCGGCCACACCTTTCCGCTGCACCACATTACCGTGAACCTGGCCCCCGCCGACTTGCGAAAGGAAGGCCCCTCTTACGACCTCCCGATCGCCGTAGGCATCCTCATCGCCTCCGGCCAGGCGCCGGAACCGCGGCCCAACTGCGTCTTCCTGGGGGAGCTTTCGCTAGATGGGCGTTTGCGCCATACCGGTGGCATGCTGCCCATGGTCGGCGTCGCACGCGAATGGGGCCTGACGATGGCCTTCGTCCCCGAAGCCGACGGCGGTGAAGCCGCGCTTGTTGACGGTGTCGAAGTCGTGCCGGTCGCCACGCTGGCCCAACTTGCCCAGCACCTCCGTGGTCTGGAGCAGATCGAGTCGCATGTCCCGCCGCGCATCGATGAACTACTGGATGGCGACGAACCAGAAGGCGTCGACTTTCGCCACGTCAAAGGCCAGGAGCACGTCAAGCGCGCGCTGGAAGTCGCAGCGTCGGGCGGCCATAACCTGCTGATGGTCGGGCCGCCCGGGTCAGGTAAGACACTCCTGGCGCGCGCCACGCCGACGATCCTTCCGCGCATGTCTACGGAGGAAGCGCTTGAGGTCACAAAGATCTATAGCGTGGCCGGCATGCTGCCACCCGGCACGCCGATTTTGCGCACTCGGCCGTTCCGCGCTCCACACCACACAGTTTCGCACGCCGGCCTCGTCGGCGGCGGCCGCCTCCCTCGCCCGGGCGAGATCACGCTCAGCCACCGCAGGGTGCTAGAATGTCACCATGACAACAGAGACGCGCACCTGCAACATCGGCATCTACCTGCGGATTAGAGGGGATGAACGCTGCTCGCGCCGCGTGGCTTAGGCCACCAGCGGACACCGGTTTTAAAAGGGGTCAGCTGTGCGGTACGTTCTGGGAAAACTCACTATTATCTCGCTTTTGCCCGTCGCCTTGATGGCGGTACTGTTGCTGTCGGGGGGTCGCGGTGGATCCACGACGTTGGCTCAGCCCTCGGGTCCGCCACCTGACGTCAGCTACGCCAGCCGCACCGACACCACGGTGCCTCTCCACGAGATGCCGACGATTCCGCCAGAGGCCGGTGGGCCGCTGAGAGAGACCAAGAAGGCCAAGCTCCTGCCAAACCGGGTCGGCAGTGCCAACGCGAGCGGGCCCGACCCGGCACTTCAAACATCCAGCGGGCCCAACCTACCCACGACGGGGGCGGGCTTTGAAGGGGTGAACAACGTCAACGGCGTGTTGCCGCCGGACACGAACGGCGATGTTGGCCCTAATCACTACGTCCAGATCGTCAACCTCTCCTTCGCGGTGTGGGACAAATCTGGGAACCTTCTCTATGGGCCAGTAGCCAGTAACACGCTCTGGCAGAGCTTCGGTGGGCCGTGTCAATCAACAAACGATGGCGACCCCGTGGTGCTCTACGATCACCTCGCCGATCGCTGGATGATTAGCCAGTTCGCTCTGCCCAGCTTCCCACAAGGACCTTTCTATCAATGCATCGCCGTCTCGCAAACGGGTGACCCCCTTGGAGCCTGGCACCGCTACGAGTTCACGATCAGCAGCAGCAAACTGAACGATTACGGGAAGTTTGGGGTGTGGTCCGATGGTTACTACTATTCGGCGAATCAGTTCAAGTGCAACTTCGTGCGCTGCAGCTGGGCCGGGCAGGGTGCGGTGGTGTTCGAGCGCGACAAGATGCTCAACGGCCAGCCTGCGCGCATGGTCTACTTCGACCTTTACAGTGTGAACTCCAACCTGGGCGGGATGTTGCCTGCGGATCTCGATGGGCCACCGCCGCCTACGGGCGCTCCAAACCCATTCTGCCAGATCGACGACGACGCGTGGGGCTACTCTCCAGATCAGATTCAATGCTGGAATTTCCACGCGGACTGGGTAAATCCCACGTCCTCAACCTTCACGTTCTCCACGGCCATGGTAACTGCTGCCTTTGATTCGAACCTCTGCGGCTACAGCCGGAACTGCATTCCTCAGCCTGGCGGCACCAACGTGGACGCTCTCTCTGACCGCTTGATGTACCGCCTTCAGTACCGCAACTTTGGCCCCTACCAGTCACTCGTCGTCAACCACACGGTTGATGCGAACGGTCTCGACCGCGCAGGAATCCGCTGGTACGAACTCCGAAGTAGCGGCGGACCCTGGTCCATCAACCAGCAGGGGACGTTCTCCCCGGATGCTACCAACCGCTGGATGGGTAGCATCGCGATGAATGGCCGGGGCGAGATAGCGCTCGGCTATTCTGCGTCTAGCAGCAGCGTCTACCCATCTATCCGGGTGACAGGCCGCCTGCCTGGTGACCCACCGGGCACGCTGCCTCAGGGCGAGGCGACGATCATGGCCGGCGCTGGTTACCAGCAGCACACTTCGGGGCGGTGGGGCGATTACAGCACGATGTCGGTGGACCCCGCAGACGACTGCACTTTCTGGTACACGCAGGAGTACTACGCGGTGGTTGGAAGCGCCCCCTGGCAGACGCGCATCGGTTCTTTCACTCTCGCTGGCTGCGGCACCGTCTCGTCCACGCCATCCCCCAGCCCGACCCCAACGTCTATACCGACTGCGACGCCTACGCAGACACCGTCGCCGACCCCATCCCCATCCCCCAGCCCGTCACCGACGCCGCCGCCCTCCCCAACACCAACCCTGCCGCCAACGCCGACACCCACCCCAACGCCGACACCGTCGCCGACGCCGACTCCTTCACCAACACCCACGTTGGCGGTGACACCCAGCCCGACGCCGTCTCCAACGCCAGCGGGCCAGCCCGATCTCGTCGTCGAGTCAATAACCGTCGACCCGGCTTCACCCGTCGCGGGTGAGACGTTCAATTTGACGGTGACCGTCAGAAATCAAGGTACCGCCGCGGCAGGTACATTCTGGATTGACTTCTACTACGACCGCGCGTCGCCGCCACTACCGACGGATCTCGGAGACCTCTTTTGTCAACCTGCATCATTGGGTGCAGGTGCTGCGATCAACTGCACCGGTGACGGGCTATATCCGGACTCCGGCAACTTCCAAATGTGGGCGCAGGTGGATGCTGATCAACTTGTAGTCGAGTCGGATGAGGCAAATAACGTTTTCGGGCCGCAATCAGTATTCGTACTCGAGCCAGATTCCGACCAGGACGGTATAGCAGACTCCCTCGACAATTGCCCGAACTGGTACAACCCCACGCAAGTGCTGCCCGCCTGGCCGATCGCCGCTAACGATCCAGACTGCGACGGCTTCTCCACTGAACAAGAAACGTATTTCGGGACAGACCCAGCAGCGGCCTGCGGCTTCACGGACGGTGGGGATCTGGATTCGGACAACTGGCCGGTGGACCTCTTTGAGAGCAACAGCATCAACACCACGGACGTTCTGCAGCTGAGACCGGTATTCACGCAATCGGTCCCGCCGGCGAGTTCGAGGTATGACCTGTTTCCGGACGGGACTATCAATACGACGGATGTACTGCAACTAAGGCCATTCTTCCAAATGAGTTGCGCGCCTTAGGGCTGAAGAAAGCAGTAGTCCCGAGTACCTGCACGGCTTAGACCGCCTCTACGGCACGGGCCGGTTCCCCGAAACGAGAGGCGGCGCCTCAGGCCCGCGTTGTGACAACCGTGACCTGACTTCGGTCCAGCGGGTCACTAAGGTTTCTTGTTGATATGTGCCGGGACCGCGGGGAGTTTGTGGCGAAGGGGATCGAGGAGCCGGTGCTGGTGTACGAGGTGAATTGGGGAACCGACTGAGACCGATCTGCGTCCCAACCGGCCGGTGACAATACCGTTAGAATGGGCGCGTGAACGAGCCTCGCATCCGTTACGCCAAGACGGAAGACGCAGTGAGTATTGGATTTTGCTCGATCGGGGCTGGGCCTCACTTGCTAATCGTACCTGGGATGCCGTTTAGCCATGTGCAGGTAGAGTGGAGCATGTTTTCAGCATTCTACGTCTCGTTGGCGAAATCGTTCACCGTGACCTGGTACGACGCCCGCGGTTCAGGCGTGTCGAACCGAGACAACCTCGATTATTCCATGCAGGCAATGATCAGGGACGCCGAGGCGATAGTCCGCCAGCTCAACATCGAGCGAGTCGCGCTAGTCGGGTTCAGCAATGGGGCACTCGTCGCTACGACCTTCGCGGTGAAGCACCCTGAGCTTGTTTCGCACTTGATTCTGGCAGGCGGCTATGTCGATTTCTCTGACACGCAGGACTCTCCGGTGCGGAAGATCGACCAGCTCATGGATGGTGACTGGGACGAGTACCTTGAGGCGCTCTGCGTCGTAAACGGTAACGATCCCGCCGTTATTGACGACTTCAAACTCTGTTTCGAGCAGAACGCGCTTCTTGCCGCGAGGGAGGCAACACGTAGCTGGGATATCTCGAGCCAGGCGCCCGAGGTGAAATGCCCATCCCTGATATACGACGATGTGTCATACCGCACGATTCCAGCCAAGGCCACGAAAAGGCTAGCCGCACTGATCCCAGGCACGCAACTTATCACTCGCTCCGATCCCAACTACGTGTCATTCCCAGAAGTTATCAAGACGTTCATCGGCGTGGATCAAGTTGCCGGCTCGCCATCGCACGAATCTGCCTTCCGCACCATCCTATTCACCGACCTCGTCGGACATACTGAGATGATGGCCCGCCTCGGCGACGAGCGCGGCCGCGACGTCCTCCGCGACCACGAACGCATAACCCGCAAAGTCCTCACAGCGAACCGGGGTACCGAAATAAAGACCATGGGCGACGGCTTCATGGCCTCGTTCGGCTCCGTGACAAAGGCCGTCGAATGCGCCATCGCTCTGCAGCATGCCTTCGACGGGCACGAAGGAGAAGCACTCAGTGTGCGAGTGGGCCTAAACGCTGGCGAGCCGATTGAGGAAGATGGCGACCTGTTTGGCGCTACGGTGATCCTCGCGTCCCGCATCGCAGCGAAAGCAGAGGGCGGCGAGGTACTGGTCGCGGATACGGTGCGTGGGTTGTGCAGCGGCAAAGGCTTCCTCTTCGCGGACCGCGGCGAGTTCGTGGCGAAAGGCTTCGAGGAGTCAGTGCGGCTGTATGAAGTGAGCTGGCACACGTAGCGAGTCGGTGGGCCTGCCACACGCCTGCTCGGAGCATTCTATGAAATATCGGCTACAACCTGTCGGCTCGGCAACGTGATTCTTGGAGGAGTGTCATGCTGGAATCGATGTCACTTAGAGGAAGAGTGGCGTTAGTTACGGGAGGGAATGGCGGGTTGGGAAAGGCTATCGCTGCGGGTTTAATCGCCGGTGGGGCGACGACGACAGTAAGTGGCAGGGATCGCGCTAAGAATAGCAATGTGAGGGAGAAGATCGACGGGCTAGCAGAAGTCTTTGAATTGGATGTCCGGGATGAGATGTCAGCCGAATCGGTCATCTCCGAGATCGTGACCAAATTTGGTCGTCTCGACGTGCTCATCAATTGCGCCGGAAGCTTCCGTGGGGGGGCTGCTGTCGAGCTTAGCCTCGATGATTGGGAGGAGGTCATTTCATCTCACCTGACGGGAACGTTCATTTGCTTGAAGGTTGCAGCGAAAGCCATGATCCAAGGAGGCCGAGGCGGCAAGATCATCAATATTGGCTCGATGTATTCCCTGTTTGGCGCCCCCGACTTCGCTGATTATGCGGCGGCCAAGGCTGGCGTGCTTGGACTCACCCGTTCGTTCGCGGTGGAACTCGGCCGCCATCACATCCAGGTCAACGCGATCTTGCCTGGCTGGTATGAAACCGACTTGACCAGAGGCATGCCGGAGACCGCAACTGGTGAGGAGATCCGGCGCAGAACACCCGCAGGGAGATGGGGACGTCCGGACGACCTCGTCGCAATCGCGGTACTGCTTGCCTCTCCAGCATCGGATTTCATCAGCGGCGCGTGTATTCCGGTGGACGGCGGAT
>DATKDX010000055.1:0-20138 GCA_035512435.1 Dehalococcoidia bacterium | reverse complement strand
ACCCGAAGGCCTTCATCCCTCACGCGGCGTCGCTGGGTCAGGCTTTCGCCCATTGCCCAAGATTCCTCGCTGCTGCCTCCCGTAGGAGTAGGGGCCGTGTCTCAGTCCCCTTCTGGCTGGTCGTCCTCTCAGACCAGCTACCCGTCATCGGCTTGGTAGGCCATTACCCCACCAACTACCTGATAGGACGCAGGTCCCTCCAGTAGCGCATTACTGCTTTCCTAACGGCCATTTCAGACCGAAAGCTTATGCGGTATTAGCTCGCCTTTCGGCGGGTTATTCCCCACTACTGGGCAGGTTACCTACGCGTTACTCAGCCGTCCGCCACTAACCCGAAGGTCCGTTCGACTTGCATGCGTAAGGCGCGCCGCCAGCGTTCGTCCTGAGCCAGGATCAAACCCTCATGAAAAAAATCAATTCAGGTCCATTGATATGGCTCTAATTGTTTGAATTTACAGAAGCCTCGCACTTCCATCCACTATTCAGATGTTAAGGTGCCCGGGCCAGGAATCGCTCCCTAACCCGCAGACAAACACACAGTTGGACGAGACCTGATGCGACCTGCGCATTTTCAGGCCCCCAACTGCTTGTTTTTGATTCTGCCAACGAATGAGTTTAGGACGGCGTTACCGCACTGTCAATCAGTGGGTTACTCTGGTCTTCGCTGAGCCGTCGCGGCCCGCTTTGCGCCGTCGTTTCCGTGGCTTCTTAAAGAACCGTTTGTCTGTGCTATATCATTTATAGCACGCCTGTTCAGGCGAGTCAACGATGCGCGGATCTTCTTTTTCGCGCCGCTCTCAGGTGCACCATGGGCCCATCCCCGCTCACTGCTGCGCGCTCCGCCAGCCGGTGCCCGGCCACCCAGACGATGCCCTTCTCGTCCGCAACTACGGGCACTTCGTCTCGCTCAGCCTCAGGTACTTTGGCGTCGACGAGTATGTCCTGGAGCTTGCGGCCGCCCCGCATGCCCAGTGGTTGCATCCTGTCCCCCGGACGCCGGCTGCGCACCACCAGTTGCCCCCTTAGCTTGGCCACGTCCAAGTAAGCATCCATCTTTCCGATTCGGCCCGGCAGCCGGCCTGTGCGCTTTTCGGCGGCGATCGTCCAGCGGCCCCAGTCGGTCTTGCCGGGCACCTGCAGCTGCGCGACCTGTCGACCGGGAGGAGCCTCCGCGTTCTGTTTCGGCGCCGCCTTCTCGGCTCCTCGGCTGATCGTCACGCGGCCGACGCTCAATGTGCAGATCAGCCCACCAGGCAGGGAGACGCGCGTCAGCCGCTTTTCTAGAGCCGCCCGGACGGCGGCCACGTGTTCGCTGGTGACCGAGGCATCGCCACCAACCTTCTCCACGGAGCGTTTGAGTAGTCGCGCTTGCACCGCTGGGTGGAAGGAGGCGAACGCTTCGCGCGGGAAGACGACCCGGTCTCGCGTGGCCGAGGCCAAGGCAGACCAGTCGCGGTCCGCCACGCGGTTGATGAACTCGTCGTCGATCGCGGCTGCCTCGGCAAGCCGCGCCAGCGCTTCCTCTATGCGGGGATTGAACTGGCGGAGGGGGGGAAGCAGCTCGGCGCGCAAGCGGTTACGGGTGGCCACCGGCTGGTTATTCGTCGGATCGCGGCGCGGTTCCACCCCGGACTCCCGGCAATATCGCACGGTCTCTTCGCGCCGCCGTTCCAAAAGCGGCCGCGCGATGTCCGGGCCCGCGCCGAACGGCCATGCCGCGCGTGGTGACATCGCCGCCAGGCCGCCGAGCCCAGCGCCGCGCACCAAATGCAGAAGCACGGTCTCCGCCTGGTCGTCCAGTGTGTGGCCCAGCGCCACGGCCGAGGCGCCTACGTTGTCGGCGACGCTTCCGAGGAAACGGAAGCGCATGATTCGCGCTGCCTCTTCCGTCGACTCCTTGTGGCGCCGGGCGCGAGACTGCACGTCGCCGATGCCTGACTCGAGTGGCAGATCCAGGTCTTTGCAGAGCCGCTCCACGTAGCGGCGGTCCTCGTCCGCTTCCCGCCGGCTGCGAAGCTGATGGTCGAAGTGCGCGGCTGTCAGCTTGAGCCGAAGATCCTTCGCGATCCGCGAGACGATGAGGAGTAGAGCAGTCGAGTCTGGCCCTCCAGAGACGCCCACGACAACCGCTTCGCCGCTGAGCAGGTGGCCGCGGCGGCGGACGTCATCCAGCACCTCGCGATCGACGCCGCGCGTGAACCGGGATGAAGTGATCTTGCCTGCCATCTGATAAATGAGCCTCGGCTCAGAGCAGGATTGTATCGCGCTTGGTTGTTACTAGCGGATTAGCGTTTCCCACCAGAGGTCAGAGGCGGCGCCCTCGGCGGACACCGGCGACGGCTGTGTGGGAACGACGAGGAACGCTGTCTCGCCTGGCTTGACGAGGCCAAGTTGTTCGCGGGCGACAATCTCGATGTACTCGTCGGAGTTGAGGTATTGCTCGAGGGCGGTCAATCGCTCGTAGCGTGTCTGTAGGTCAGTAATCTCCGCCTGTAGCCGGTTTTCCTGCGAGTTTAACTGCTGGGAGCGGACAACGTTGAACGCCCCCGAGGCGAGGAAATAGACGACCATGACGGCCGCGGCCGCCAGTACTATCTGCGAAGCTGATAAACGGGGTAGGCGCTTAAGCACATGCCTCCTTAGCCGGATAGCCTATCAGGCTTGCGCAAATCCGGCAATACTTAACAACGCGCGAATATGTGCAGAGGTTATTCCCGCAGGTGACACGTGTCGTTCAGGAGCGCCACCACCGACCGCCCTCGCACCCATTCCACGCGGCTGATCGCCGCCACCTCGTGCCGCAGTCGCCGGAAGTTTGCGAGCCCCAGACCCAGGTACTCCGAGAGTAGCGTAAGGATGACGAAATTATGTGTAACCAGCACGACCGCCTCGCCCTCGTGCGCCTTGAGCAAGCGGCTGACTGTCGGCCAAACGCGATCCCTCACCGCGGTCAGGCTCTCGCCGCCGGGCATTACGGTTGTGGCGCCTTCCGGGCCCAGCCACTTCTCCAGAAATTCCGGATGCTTCTGCCCGAGCACCGGGTATTCCAGCCCTTCCAGATCGCCGACGTCCATCTCGATAAGGCCGTCATCCGTTACCAGCTGCAGCTCGTGCGCCGCTGCGATGGCCGCGGCCGTGTCTAAAGCCCGCTGTAGCGGGCTGGAGTAGACTGCAGCGATCTGTTCGCCGGCGAGCGCGCGCGCCACTGCCTCAGCCTGTGCCACACCTGTCTCATTGAGCGGCACGTCGGCGCGGCCGAGGGCCAGGCCGCCGCGATTGTGTTCGGTCTGCCCGTGGCGCACGAGGTATAGGCTTGTCATCGCTCACGCTCGCCGGCCGCCCGGAACGCCTGCACGACGGCCGGTATCTCTTCCACCCGCAAGCGGCGCCGGTGAACCGCGAGCGGCGCCGGCAGGCCCAGCGCTGCGATCGTCTCATCGGCACGAGCGGTGTTCTCCTGTTCGGCGCGCAGCATCAGTCGCAGGCGAAAGCCGCCTTCGTCCACGCCTTCCAGCGTTATGTCCTGTATCAGAGGCCGCAGGTCGTACGTCCGTGTCTTCTTCTCTCGCTTATACTCCGCCGCATGCGACCGCGATGAGAGCAGTGAATCGATGCGCTCCTGCACGCCGGCCTCGCTCAGGGCGTTCGCCGGAATCCGCGCCTCGTACTCCGCCCAACGCAACTGGGACTGCAGTGAGGGCGAGCCGACGCCGATCTCCTCGAGGCCAATGATTTCGATCCCCGGCCGCGCGGCGGCGGCGACGCGGCGCAGCGCTTCGGCCGGCCTTACGACCTCAGACAGGAAGACATCGGCCAGCTCACCGTCGGAGGTGACACCCTGTGGCAGCGGCGCCGCCAGGCTGATCAGCGCGCTTTCGCGCTTACCCTGGGAGCGCGCGATCGGCAGGCCTGCGGCCGTGAACGCTTGCACCAGCGCATCGACGGTATCGCGCTGGCCAAGGCCGAGCGCGGCAGGCGTGATGCGGTAGCGGATGCGGAGTCGTTGTGCTTTCACGGATCAGAGTCTCGTGATGGTGACTGCTTCGATACGATTGTTCTCGATCCTGGTTACGGATATGCGCAGGCCGTCGTGCTCGAACTGCTCACCCTCCTCAGGAATGCGGCCCAGCTTGCTGAGGACGAATCCGCCCACGGTCTCATAGTCTCCTTCTGGCAGATCCAGGTCGAGTTCGTCGTTGGCGTCGTGGATAGCCATGCCACCGTCCACCTGGACCGTCCGTTCGTCCACTTCGACGAACTCGTCTTCGTGGCGCCGCAACTCGTCGCTAACGTAGCCGACAAGCTCTTCCAGCAGCATCTCCAGGGTGACGATGCCCGCCGTGCCGCCGTATTCATCGACGGCGATGGCCAGCTGGTGGCCCGCCCGCTGCATCTCGAAGAAGGCGGGGCCCACCCACTTGGACTCGGGCACGAAGAGGGCCGGACGCATGGCAAGGTCAACGGCGTCATCGTCCGTCATCGTGCCTTCGCCCAGGCCGCGCAGGATGTCCTTGATGTTGACGACGCCGACCACGTTGTCATGCGTGTCTACGTACACAGGGAAGCGCGAGTGCGGGCTCTCGAGGTAAGTGGGATAGAAGTCGCGCAAGGCCGTTCCTTTCATCACCCATACGACCTCCGTCCTCGGCACCATGACCTCATTCACGCGGCGGTCGCCGAAGGTGAAGACGCCGGAGAGTAGCTCCGCCTCCCCCGCCTCCAGCACACCCGCTTCCCGGCTCTGCGTGACGAGCAACCCGATCTCCTCGGCTGAGTGCACGCTGTGCGCCCCGCCCTCGGCGATGTTGATACCGAACGGACGGAGCAGACTGTTGGCGAGGCCGTTGAGGAACCAGATGGCCGGCCAGAACGCCAGTCGAAACGCTTCTGTCGGCGGCACGGTCCACATCGAG
Organism: Dehalococcoidia bacterium; assembly: GCA_035512435.1. Taxonomy (GTDB): domain Bacteria; phylum Chloroflexota; class Dehalococcoidia; order SM23-28-2; family RBG-16-64-32; genus CF-162. Next base: position 15,225 of record DATKDX010000055.1, on the reverse strand, counting down.
ACTGTCTCCGGTGCGAACAGCGCCGTGCTCTTCGGCGCCAGCTCGCCCAGCACGATGTGCAGGGACGTAATGATCATGAAGGCGATCGGCACGGCGACGGCGTGCGACGAGACGCCCGCCAACTCGTCGCCAAAGAGATCCTCGAAGGCGGGCTCCATCATGCTGGCCAGCAGTGGCTCGCCGACGAAGCCAAGGCCGATGCTGGCGATGGTGATGCCGAGCTGCGTGGCTGCCAGGTAGTTGTTGAGGTTGGCGACAGCTCGCATCGAAAGCCGTGCCAGCGCGGAGCCCTCTTCCGCCAGGCGCTCCAGCCGCGTCTTGCGGGCGGCGACGATGGAGAACTCCGCGGCGACAAACATGCCGTTGAGGAACACTAGTGCCAGGACCAGCAACAGCCTGAGCGCGATGGATAAAAATTCGTCCATTAATCAAAGAGCCGGCGCATCGCCAGCCCTGCGCCGATTATAGCAGCGCCGCGGCGGATACCCGCAGGTTACTGGCGCGCTAGTTACTTGATACTCTTAGCCCATGTCACTCACTGTTACCGTATACGTACCCAGCGGCATCGTCATGGCCGCCGACTCACGCATGAGCGCCCTCCGCAGCGAGGAACGCGAACTCGACGGCAAGAAAACCACGCTTCAGCAGCAGATCGTCCTCTCGGACTCGGCTTACAAGATCTTGCCCCTCGACCGGGCCGGCCTCGGCATCGCCGTTTACGATTCGCTCATCGTGGACAATCAGCCGATCGAGAGCCATGTCCAGCGCTTTGAGACCGAGGTGCTGGAAGAAGGCGACGACATCGACGCCGTCACCGACAAGTTCATGGCGTACTTCCATGAACGTTATCCGTCAGTACCGGTCGGCATGCACGTCGCCGGATACCGGACGCAGGGCAAGGCGCGCCTGCCGGTTGTTCTCGTCGGCCACACCGTTCGCGAGACGGTAGTCCGGCGCGTGAACCTGAACGACCAAGGAGATCTGCAGTTTGGCGTCGTCCGTGCCGGCGACACCGCCATCGTCAACCGCCTCATCAACAAGGCAACCTTGCCGCTCTTCGCCGCTATGCCGCTGCAGGACGCCATCGATTACGCCGTCCACCTCATCCGCACAACCATTGAGACGATGCGCTTCGAGCCGCGCTTCCCCTCCGTCGGCGGCCCCATCGATGTCCTAGTCATCGAGCCCGACGGCATGCGCTGGGTGCAGCGCAAAGAGCTGCGCGCTCCGTAAGGGAGAGCGCATCGCTGGAGCGCTGGGGAACGTATCCTTGTGACGTGATACGGCTTTTGCTGGCAGCTCCGCTCATCGCTCTCGCCCTCGCCGCCTGCGGGGACGACAATGATGCGGATGTGACGACGACGCCAATCGGGACCATCGCCGCCACCGCCGCGCAGACCGAAGCGCCAACCGCGAGCGCCGCGCCGACTGACTCTCCAACGCCGCGCGAGCCTGAAATCCAGGTCTACGACGTCCCGCCCGGCACCCGCCCGCACGACGTCGCTCCCGCGCTCGACGGCGGCGTCTGGTACACGGCGCAGGCCACGGGTAACCTCGGGTGGCTCAACCCTGATACGGGTGAGGTGCGCGAGACTCCGCTCGGCCCCGGTTCCTCCCCCCACGGCGTTATCGTCGACGACGAGGGCGTGGCCTGGATCACCGACGGCGGCCAGAACGCGATTGTCAGCGTCCATCCAGATACGCTGGAAGTCACCGTCTACCCTCTGCCCGCCGGCCGCGCCAACGCCAACCTGAACACTGCGGCCTTCGATGGCAACGGGGTGCTCTGGTTCACCGGCCAGAACGGCGTTTACGGCAGCCTCGACCCGGCGACCGGCGATATGGCCGTGTATGACGCGCCGCGCGGGCGCGGCCCGTACGGCATGACGGGAACGCCCTCCGGCGACGTCTATTACGCCTCGCTCGCCGGGAGCCACATTGCCCGCATCGACATCAACACTGGCCAGGCCACGGTCATCGAGCCGCCGACGCCGGGCCAGGGCGCACGCCGCGTCTGGTCTGACTCGGCCGGACTGATCTGGGTCAGTGAGTGGAACGCCGGCCAGGTCTCCGTCTACGACCCAGCAACAGACGCCTGGGAGCAGTGGCGGCTGCCGGGCGCAGCACCTTCTGCGTACGCCGTCTACGTCGACGACCGCGACGACGTATGGCTGACGGACTTCGGAGGCGATGCGATCCACCGCTTCGATCCCGAGACCGAGACGTTCGAGACGCTCCCGCTTCCTGACGCCGGCGGGAGCGTGCGCCAGCTTTTGGGTAGGCCCGGCGAACTGTGGGCGCCAGAGTCGGCGGTGGATAAGATCTTGGTGATCCGGTACTAGCACACGTTAGCGGCTTCTAATCGTCTCTCAATCTTCCTTTAACCGGACGAACCTACGCTGACCACATCACTTAAAGCGGAGGTCAGCCAATGAAGGCTCTGTTCCAGAACGAGACGTTCCTCGGTGGCATTCTGCCCGCAATCGTCATCCTGGCCATCACGGCGCTCAGCACGACGCCGTTTTACGTGCGTTAACGCTTCGCCGACGCTATCAGTTGTTCGGCCGCCGTGCGCGGGTCGATCTCCCGGCGAGCGATTTGCTCCACCAGTTCGTCGATGCGGTCGCCCGCGGCGGCGGTCACGCTTTCTAACAGGGCGGCCTGTGTGACGGCCAGCAGCTGACGGCGGGCTCGCTTGCGGCGCATCTCTTCCAGGCGGCCTGATTCAGTCAGATATTCGCGGTGGCGCTCCACGGCGTCGGCCAACTCCACGGCGCCTTCGTCGCGGTTCGATATCGTCTTCACGATCGGCACGTCCCAACCGGCCTGGCGCTGCAGATCGGTGTAAATGTGCAGCTGCTTGTATACACTCTCCGCGCCGGGGAGGTCCGCCTTGTTGACGACGAGTACGTCGGCGATCTCCAGGATGCCGGCTTTAATCGCCTGCATGTCGTCGCCGGCGCCGGGGATGTTGACGACGATGGTAGTGTGCGCCGTATCTGCGATCTCTACCTCGTCCTGCCCTGCGCCCACGGTCTCCACGATCACGATGTCGAAGCCGGCGGCGTCCATCACTGTCGCCACATCATTCGTGGTCGCCGCCAGGCCGCCCAGCGCGCCGCGGGTGGCCATGCTGCGGATGAAGATCCCGGGATCGGATGTCAGGTCCTGCATGCGGATGCGGTCGCCGAGGATTGCGCCATGGCTGAAGGGGCTCGTGGGGTCGACGGCCACGATAGCGACCGTCTTGCCGCGCTTGCGGTACTCGCGCGCCAGCGAGCCAGTCAGGGTGCTCTTGCCGGACCCAGACGGCCCGGTGACGCCGATGATCTGCGCGCGGCCGCTCTTCGGGAAAAGCTCTCGGAGGGCATCGCGGCCCTCGGGCAGGCCGTTCTCGACCCAGGTGAGCACCCGGGTGAGTGAACGCCGGTCGCCTTCGAGGAGTAGCTTGACGCGGTCCTGCGTCACGCTAGGCAGCCGCGCCGCTCTTGGACGCGTTGTCCTTGACCCAGTCTACGATGTCGTGGGTGGAAGCGCCGGGGCCGAAGATGCCGCCGAAGCCCATCGCCCGAAGCTTGTCACGATCCTCATCGGGGATGATGCCGCCGGCGAAGAGGATGACGTCATCCATATCGCGCTTCTTGAGTTCGTCGACGATGCGGGGGAACAGCTCCAGGTGCGCGCCGGAAAGGATCGAGAGGCCGATCATGTCGGCGTCTTCCTGCAGCGCCGTCTCCGCGATCATCTCCGGCGTCTGGCGGATACCCGTGTAGATGACCTCGTGGCCGGCATCGCGGAGTGCGCGGGCGACAACCTTGGCGCCGCGGTCGTGCCCATCGAGTCCGGGCTTGGCGATGATGATCTTGAGCTTCGGTTCCTGCGTCATTCTGGGCAACCCTCCTGCAGGCAAGTATAGCGGAGAGGTTGATAACCGCCAGCACCGTACTCGCACCCTTGGGTTGAGCCTTTAAGGCACAACCCTACGGAGCGGGACGCTGTGCTCGTTACTTGCGCCTCACATTCCCATGCGGACGCCTTCTTTGGGCGGGTAGCGGCGAAGAGTCAGCATGTGTTGCACGATGCCGCTGGTGAAGGCCTCAATGTAGGCGAGCTTGCGCGTCAGGTAGCTGTGAGTCTCTTTGGGGTCCAAGTAGAGGTTGAAGAAGCGCGGATAGGTGTAGCGCTGGGAGACACCGGTGAAGCCGCCCGGGCCATGAACGTCCGTATCGTCGTCCGACGTGGAGGCGACCATCAGCTTGTATTCCCCGCAACGGACGGCGGAAAGCGTCGCACCGAGCCAGTAGTAGTGATACTTGCGGTTCGACAAACCCTCCGGCGCCAGAAGGAACGAAGTCTGATCGATGCCGTCGATGTACCGGTCGTCCGGGAGCGTGGCGCCACCAAGCGCTGCAGCAGTTGTGAAGAAGTCGGCGAAGGAGAAGAGGCCGTCGCTGGCACGGCCGGCATCGATGGCGCCCGGCCAGTAGAAGATGGCGGGGACGCGAACCCACCCTCCCAGGTCGAGCCCTTGGCGCTGCGGAACGGAGTGTAGGCCGCGTCGGGCCAGTTCTCCATGTGCGGGCCGTTGTCGGACGAGATGAAAACGAGGGTGTCCTCCGCCTGCCCTGTCTGATGCAGGGTATCGACAAGGCGCTTCACGATGTCGTCGAGCTCCATCATCGTGTCCTTATACGGGTGCTTGCCGGGGGACTTGCCAAGGTACTTCTCGTGCGGATAGTTATCGAAGTGGGCGCCGCGCGTGTTGTGGAAGAGGAACCAGGGCTTGTCCTCGTCCGACATTCGCTTCATGAAGTCGATTGAATACTCGCACCACTTGTCGTCGAGAAGCGAGAGCACCGGCAGAGTAACCTCCTCTACGTTCTCTGTCTCGCCGCCGCGGGTGGCGTGGACGAAGCACTTGTTGAAGGGCCGATTCTCCACCCACTTCATCCGCTCCTCGCTGTAAACCACTTCCGGGAAGAAGTAAGGGTCGCGCCACTCGGAGTACATGTCGGAGACGGAGAGGAATCCATAGAAGTCGTCGAACCCGACGTGCTGCGGCTGTGAGGCGCGATTCTCCCCCATGTGCCACTTGCCAACACACTGCGTCACATATCCCGCTTCCGACAGCATCTCTGCGATAGTGACCTCGCCCTGCAGGCCGCCGGGCTCGCCGTACATCGGCGGTCGGTGCAGGCCGTGGCGGATCGGGTAGCGGCCGGTGATCAGGGTTGCGCGCGACGGCGAGCAGGAGGGCTCCGAGTAACAGGACGTCAGGCGCAGGCCTTTCGCCGCAAGCGAATCGATGAACGGGGTCGGAGCGCCGATGGCAATACCGCCGCCGTAGCATCCGAAGTCCCCCCAGCCCACGTCATCCATCAGGACAACGAGGATGTTTGGTGGCTTCTTGCGCGCGGCCAGCTTCGCGTTGGACGCCTCGATCTGGTCGGAGAACTTGAAGCGGCCGGCCAGGTTCTCGGCGTCGGAGGTAACGTTATCTACGATTGGGTCATGGGCCATGTTGGGCGATCCTTCCGGGGTTAGGAGGCTACTTGCGCTCAATCAGCTGGATCGAGACGCCGTGCGCCGACTCGTGGTTGATGCGTGCGAGGCGGGCGCCGGGCCAGATGCTGGGCTCCGGGTCGGAGACTTTGGCGCCGCGGCCGCGCAGGTGTTCCACGGCGGCATCCAGGTCGTCGACCTCGACGCTTATGGAGAAAAGGCCCTCGCCGCGCTCCCGAAACTGCTCGTAAAAGCGGCCCTTGTCCTCTACCGGCTGCACTAATTCGAGGAAGGCATCGCCAATGGGCAGACGCGAGACCTTGAAGCCGGCGCCAAGCGGCTGGTCCAGTGAAGCGTCCGGCTTGAGGCCGACGTTGGTCTCCCACTGCGCGAGAGCTTTGTCTAGGTCAGCGACGGCGATGATCACGTGGTCGAGCTTTTTGACTTCCATTCTTACCTTCCTTGACTATTGCCCGCCGCCGAAGCGCCGGAACAGCGCGCCGGTGACGGCGAGAAGCACGACGCCCACGGCGATCGAGCCCCAACCGTTATCGACGACCGGCAGGTCCTGGGCCACCTGCTCAACGCCGACGAGGAACAGCGCGAGGCCGACTGCGCCAAATAAGGCGGTCCAGCTGGCTCCCACGGAGGTGGCGGAATCGGCTCGCTCTGCTCAAGTGTGGTGATGAGCTTCTGCGCGGTCTCTTCGGTAACAGTGCGGATTCCGTCGGGCGTTGTGAGGTTGCGTCGCGTAGCTTTGGGCGGCGGGGCCGGGTAATCGTCACTCATGCGAGCCTTTGTACATGTCCATCGGCGTAGCCAGCTCGACGAGGACGCCAGAGCTGGCGCGCGGGTGCAGAAAGCAAATCTGACCCGCCAATCCCACGCGCGACTTGTGGTCCACCATCTCCACGCCCTTCGCCTCAAGTTCAGCCAGGTCGCCATCGACGTCCGGAGTCTGGAAGCAGATGTGGTGCAGGCCCTCGCCCTTGCGTTCGAGAAATTTCGCCATGTTAGCTTCGGGGCTCGTCGGCTCCAGGAGTTCGATCTCGCTCTCGCCGATAGTGAGAAGCACCGCGCGGACGCCCTGGTCTTCGACGGAGTCCAGCGCGTGGACGTGGAGGCCGAGGGTGTCACGGTAGAACTCGAGCGACTTGTCGAGGTCGTGTACGGCGATGCCGACGTGGTGAATCTTGGTGATCATATGCCTTCCTTCTTTCGCCAGTTCGCTATCACTTCCGCGTGCTCAATGTCGTGGCTGCCGCCATTCACCGACACTTCCGGGTAAAGGCTTTGGTCAAGCGCGTTTTCGGGACAGCTTTGGACCGCCTCGAGAACGAAACCGCGGGCGAACTCGAGATCCGCGACGACCTGTGCCAGGGGCAGGTGCCGCCGAAGATCGGCGAACGTCTGGTTGATCGCCTCGACTTGCTGGTCGTTGACGGCCGGCATCGCCGAGACGCCGCCGCGGCTGACGCGCATAATCTCATTGGCGCGGAACTCGTGCCAGAGGCACATATGGTTCAGGTGGTCCTTTACCGACCAACCGTCGATGCCGGCGACCGAGGCCTGCTCCTCCGTTAGCCCGGCAATCGCCGCGGCGATGTGCTCGCCGGCGGCTTGCCACTCGGTCACGAGTTGCTGGCGTCCGGTCAGCGCCCTCAATAGCCGGCCTCTTGCCGCCACTTCTTGATATCGTTGGCATGCTCACGGTAGTGGTGGATAGCAGTCGCGTGCATGATGCGGTCGGCGGAGCGCCCTTCTTCGAACTTGTCCTCCGGCACCGTGCGGGCGGCCGACACAAAGATGTCCTTGCTTGCCTCGAGTTCCTGCAGAACGGCCTGGCCGCTGGACTGCTGCCATGTCTCGACGAAGCGCGCGTTCCACGAATCGGCGTCGCTGTAGTCGACGCCGTCCGGAGTCGGCCGCTCCCCGCGGGAGATGCGCTGGAGCGCTTCATCCATCTCGTGGTGCCAGCCAACGATGTGACTGCAGATGTCGTAGACGCACCAGGCGCCGTACCACTTCTCCAGCATCTGCTGATGAGAAAGGCCGTCCATCGATTCCTGTAGCTCCTTGAAGGACGCTTCCAGCTCCGTGATCAACTCCTCGACTCTGCTCATCTCGGCTCCTTCAATCAACGTAGGTCCGGATCGCTGCCGGCCTTAACTCTAGCAGCCGCCAGCCGCTTTCCATTTGTCGCCAGCTGTCTAGTGCTGCCGCATGGTCCGGTGTGTCTTCCCAATACCGCGCGGCTAACTTTTCCGCCAGCGCCATTCCACCCTTGTCATGTACTGAGATGTCGCCATCGAACGCCACCCACTTCTCCTTCTCATCGATGCGGTTAGCGACGAGGACGCTTGCGTGCGCGTCGTTGCGGACTCGGCGTATTTTCGGCGTCACCTCGTGCGTGAACATGCGCACGGCCTCGCCGTCCCAGTCGAACCAAACGGGCACGGACACGGGCGAGCCGTCGCGACGCAACGTCGTCAGGATTGCGTAACGTGTCTCGGACAGAAATGCATCGCGCTCGGCGTCCGACATCGTTCCCATCAGCCCACACTCGTCTCGCACCATGCTTTGATGTCAGTCGCGTGCTGCCAATCGTGCGTGGCCATGATCTGCAGGTTACCCAGCAGGTCCCCGAAGGCAAAAGCTTCTTCGGGGATCTCGTCCAGTGTTTGCATGACCGCATCGCGCGTCTCGGCGAACTCCGTCATCACCTGCTCCAGACCGAAGTTCTCGTGGCCCAGCATAAGGAACTCGTTCCAGTCGTCAGTGCCGCGGCAGTAGTTGGCCGGCGTCCGGCCGAGCTTGATGCGCTCCAGATCGATCAGGATGATCTGCTCCCAAGATGTCAGGTGCGCGAGGATGTCCTTCACCAACCATCGATCCACCGCAGTAACGGTCATCTGTTCCGGCGTTAATGGGGCCAAAGCGGCTATCAGGAGCTCGCGGTTGGAGCGAAGGTTGGCGTAGGCGCCGTCGCGGGGAGAAGACACATCCGGATCCGCTAGAACACCATAAATTCGCGCTGCACGCCGAAGACGCCGCGCAACACGTCGCAGATTTCGCCGATCGTAAGGTAGTTCTCGACACTCTCGATCAACACCGGCATCAGATTCACGTCGGAGCGCGCCGCGTCTTCCAGCTGCTTGAGCATCTGCTCGGCCTTACCGCTGTCGCGTTCGGCGCGCACCCTATTCAGGCGGTCGATCTGGCGCCGCACGACTTCTTCTCGCACGCGCAGGATTTCGGGACGGACTTCTTCGTCAGACGTGAACTTGTTGACGCCGACGACTGTGCGATAGCCGTCATCGACCGATCTCTGGTAGCGATAGGAGGCTTCCTGGATTTCGCGCTGCTGGTAGCCGCTTTCGATGGCGCGCAGTGAACCGCCCATGTCCTCGATGCGCTCGAGGTATTTCCGCGCCTCCGTCTCGATGCGGTCGGTCAGAACTTCGAGCTCGTAAGAGCCGGCCAGCGGGTCGATGACGTCGGCGACGCCGCTTTCGTAGGCGATGACCTGCTGCGTGCGAAGGGCGATCTGCACCGCTTTCTCCGTCGGCAGGGCCAGCGCCTCGTCCATCGAGTTCGTGTGCAGGGACTGCGTACCGCCGAGAACGGCGGCGAGCGCCTGGATGGCCGTGCGTACGATGTTGTTCTCCGGTTGCTGGGCCGTGAGCGTGGAGCCGCCAGTCTGGGTGTGGAAGCGGAGCGTCATGCTGCGTTCGTTGGTCGCGCCGAAGCGTTCCTTCGCCAGATTGGCCCAGAGACGCCGGGCCGCGCGGAACTTGGCGACTTCCTCCATCAGGTTGGTGAAGGAGGCGAAGAAGAACGAGAGCCGTGGCGCGAACTCATCGAACTCCAGCCCTGCCTTGAGCGCGGCCTCGCAGTAGGCGATCGCGTTGGCGAAAGTGAACGCCACTTCCTGGATCGCCGTGCAGCCGGCCTCGCGCATGTGGTAGCCGCTGATGCTAATGGTGTTCCACGCCGGCAGGTTGTCCTTGCAGTATGCGAAGGTGTCAGTGATGAGGCGCATCGAACCTTCAGGCGGGTAGATGTAGGTGCCGCGGGCGATGTACTCCTTGAGGATATCGTTCTGGGTAGTGCCCCCGATCTTCGTAAGGTCGGCGCCCTGCCTTTTAGCGAGCGCCACGTAGAAGGCGAGGAGCACAGCCGCCGTGGCGTTGATCGTCATCGACGTCGTGACCTTCTCCAGCGGGATGTCCTTCATCAGGAGTTCCATGTCGGCCAGCGAAGAGATCGCGACGCCGACCTTGCCGACTTCGCCTTCAGCCATGGCGTGATCGGAGTCGTAGCCGATCTGCGTCGGCAGGTCGAAGGCTACGGAAAGGCCGGTCTGGCCCTGCGCGAGAAGGTAACGGTAGCGCTGGTTCGACTCTTCAGCGTCGCCGAAGCCGGCGTACTGGCGCATCGTCCAGAGGCGGCCGCGATACATCGTCGGCTGTACGCCGCGGGTGAAGGGGAACTCGCCCGGGAAACCCAGCTTCTCCTCGTAGTCCCAGCCGTTCTCGTCCTCGGGCGTGTAGAGCGGCTCGACCTTAAAGCCATCCGCTGTCTCGAAGGGATAGTCGCGCTCGGGCGCCTTGGTTACGCTCTTGCCATACGTGCCTTCGAGCCAGTCTGTCTTACTTTGGCTGCCGTTAGGCTCGCTCACGTGAAACCTCTTTCTGGGCGGGGCAAACGTCTGGCCACGGATGCGGGTGCCAGCGCGATTCACTGTATAATTCGGCGCTTCGGGGTGTCAACGAAAAATACTCGCGTCAGGTGAGTGCGCCAGATATACTTTCGCTCAATATGTCCCCCGGCGACCGCCAGCCCGCCAAGGGCAATCCCCCGCGCGAACCAGGCTCGCCGGCCGAACCACTTATCGAGGTCAGCCGGCTTCTCGTGCGCCAGTGGATCCTGCTCGCGGCGGCCACCATCGCCGCCCTTCCCGCACCGGTCATCCGCCTCCTCGAAATCACCAATGTCTATGATCCGCACATTAACGTCACGGTGGAGGCGCTCGTCTTCGGCCTTGGTATCTTTAGCGCGGCGACGTTGCTCACCTGGGCCTCGGAAGTGGCGGAGACGGAAGTATCAGCAGGCCTTGCGCTGGTCGTCCTGGCGCTGATCGCCGTCCTTCCAGAGTACGCCGTCGATCTCTACTTCGCGATCGAAGCGCCGCATGCCGTTGAATGCGTCAGCCTCAACCCGGACCTGCCGGTAGGCTGCGAGGACCCACATCCGAGCCACCTGGCCATCGCCAACATGACCGGTGGCAACCGCCTGCTTGTCGGGCTCGCCTGGCCGGCGATCTTCTTTATCTTCTACTTCCGCACCAAGCTGGCGACGATGCCCGTCCAGAAGGGCAACGCCCTCGGCATCATCTTCCTCGGCGCCGCGACCGCCTACAGCTTCTCCATCCCGATCCGCGGCCACCTCTCGCTGATCGACACGGCGGTCATGTTCGGGCTCTTCGGCGCCTACCTCTTCATCTCTGCGCGGACGCCGCCGGAAGCGGAGCGGGAGTTCGTTGGGCCGGCGGCGGCCATCGGCGCGCTCAACCGAAATACCCGCCGGTGGACCGTGCTCGGCATCTTCGTCTACGCCGCGGCCGTGATCTTCGCTGCGGCCGAGCCGTTTGCCGAAGGGCTCGTTCACACAGGAAAGGACGTCGGCATCGACGAGTTCCTTCTCGTCCAGTGGGTGGCGCCGCTCGCCTCGGAGTCACCGGAGTTCATCCTGGCAGGCATGCTGGCCATGCGGGGGCGGCACGACGCCGGGATGACGATTCTCATCTCATCCAAGGTCAACCAGTGGACGTTGCTCATCGGTAGCCTGCCGTTGGCCTACAGCATCTCCGGGGGAACGGTCACGGAGCCACTCGACTTCGACACGCGCCAATCCGACGAGGTCTTCCTGACCGCGGGACAATCGCTGTTCGCCGTCGCTATCCTCGTCAGTCTGAGCATGGGGCGACTGGAAGCAATCGCCCTTGCCGGGCTCTTCGCTACCCAGTTCATCTTCACCGACGGGACGATACGCGTGGGATACGGCGTGATGTATTGCTTCCTCGCCTTCCTCATCTTCCTCCGCGACATCCCTCATTTCCCGCCCTTCTTCCGCGCTGCCAAGGCCTCATGGACCCACCCCGGTGGCCTGGAAGCCCCAGAAGGCAACGCACCATCGAAAGACACTCGCCCACCGGACCGCACCGGCCCACCCTGACGCTTGTTAGAATAGAACCGTTCCTGGGGCGATTAGCTCAGCTGGTTAGAGCGTCTCGCTTACACCGAGGAGGCCGAAGGTTCGAGTCCTTCATCGCCCACCATTTTTAGATACGAAAACCGGGCTTTATGGGCCTTTTGATCATTTGTGGTTTAGCGTATTGCTACCCGAATTATTGCGATGCCTGCGTGAGAAGGCGGCGCAAGAGAGGAAATAGCGATCGATTCTTGCTAGCGGTGGCCGTTCGAGTCGCTCGGCTTTTGGAGGGTTGACAGGTCTCCTGGAGCAGTTAGTTAAGTCAGCAGGAGTAGATTCGCCGACTGCCCTGCCCTGCTAACGCGTGTTCAGGAGGTCCAATCACACTTTCGTCACAGCCACAGCACGCCTGTGCCACACAACTCCGGGCAGCCGCGGACGTGGCGAGAAGTTCCACTGTACGAAGGCCGCCCCCCTTTAGATGCCGCACTACCCTCCGAGCATCCCTAAGCTTGCACACGCTCTCTCAACCGTATTCGGGGATTGAGATTTGACGCCTCTACGTCCGACAAACTTTGGTTGACAGATCGCCCGATCCCCGTATGGTCAAACTGTGGTTCCCCGGCGGCGAAGGGCCCGGCGTTCGGAAAGGACGATAGATGAGCGCTTCTACAACTCTCCTCGAAATGACGCCCAGCCAGGCTCTCGATGCCTTGCTGGAGGCAACGGGCTGTCCGAGGACGAGTTGGCTGGCGCCCTCGGAGCAAGCCACCGCACGGTCCAACGCTGGCGAGCCGGGACGGCATACCCGCAGCAGCTGGCGCGGCAACGGCTGGCCAAGCTGCTCCGTCTTCAGCGGCGAGTCCAGGAGACCTTCGAAGGCCCGGACGCATGTCGCCGCTGGTTCCACAGCCAGAGCCGCTACCTCGGCGGCATCACCCCGGCGGAGGCGCTTCGCGTGGGACGCCTGGACAGAGCAGAAGCGGCACTGGAAGCTCTCGACTCTGGCATATTCCTGTAGGGTCGTCACCCAGTGACCGGTCGGGCTGGCTGGAACGCTCGGACGGCGATTGCCAGCAATTCAGGCGGCGCCCTGGAGCGGGAAGGCCTGGCGGTTGCACAGGCGCACGTACGGCCCCACTGACTCCGGCGGCGCGCTACTTGTTTCGGGACGCTATCATCGCGCTCCAGACCAGTTTCCACGGTCCGAGGTCTGGGTAGCGCTCTACCTCGCGCTCAGTCCAGAAGTATCCCTGGGCGAAGTCGTCCGTCATTTTGCTCCTCAACTGCTCCCGCAACTGAACGAGTACCGGCTTAGCGAAATTGACGTCGCGTTGGAGGCCGTCCTCGACTGCCGGGATGCGGCGGCGCTCGGTCTCTCGCCTGAGGACTTGACCTGCGACTACGACTTTGCGATGACACAGGAAGTGGGGATGCTTGAAGAGATCGTCGACTGGTGCCGGACAAATCCTGAGCTCGAAGCGGCAAGGCGGGAGGCGCGTTCACACTTCTTCGGCGAGGACGAGCTTCCAGTCGAGTACTGGCCGGGCACTGGGGATCTCATCTCCAAAGAGCGCCGCTTCCTGGGCTATTTCCTTTTCAACTGGGAGCTGCCGTCCGGTGAGCACCCGGTTAGCGAGTCTGCCGTCAAGCGCCTCTATCAAGGCGACGTGCAGGCCGAAGCGCTAACCGCTGTTCGGGGAGCGCGGTTTGTGTTTGCCTTCGCGACCGGTATTACTGGGCGCAGCGTCTACCTGGAGCTCGAGAAGGAGCGCTTTGAGGTCCGCAGCGCCCAGTGGGCTGCCAATCTTCACCGGGGCCTCGTCGTTGTGGCCCATCTACTCCCTGTACGCCATGGCTACTGGCTTCCCGGCCCCGGCTGGGCGGAGCTCCCGTTCACGCTCGGCGATGGTATGCGCGGCAACCTTGCCGAGATGCAGATCGATCCGATCACCTTCGAGCGAATGCTGCAGCACAGATCGTGTCCGCCGGACGAGGAGCCCAGGCCCGAGCCGCCACGGGACGATGACCTCGACGCCGCTGTAGCTAGGATGACTCACTGAGCAGGTGAGCACGGGACAACCCGGCCTGATTATGCCCGCCGTCGACGGATAGCCAGCCGCATCAGCGGCACCTTACCACCAAGCCTGCAGCTGATCTCGGTCGTCTGAAGGGTCATCGTCCGGGTACCATGTCGCTGTAGCGGACTTTAGCGCCCCTTCGTACCCGCCGGATTCGTATGTCCAGAAAATCGCTGCCCGTTCCTCTGAATCGACCATTTCCACATAGCGACCCACATTTGCTCCTTGCAGACTCCATGACCCTGACTCTTCCAGCGTCCCCTCCTCATCCGTGAAGCTTCTGAGTGCCTCATTAGTATCCATCGAGTTCCTCCCGGGAACCCCAATGATCGAAGAAGACTCCAACAGTCAGAGTCTCTCAACGAGACTAATTCCAGACAGACAGCTCGCCCGCAACCATCGCAATACCTCTATCAGATTGACATTCGTCAGCAGTTTGCCTAGTCCGGACAGAGTTCATACTTTGCCTGGAACCAAACGGGCAGGAGATCGTAAAAGTCGAGATGCTGGAAATCGGGCTGCTCGTTCATATAGTCGATGTAGGCTTGCTCGTCTTCGCGCGGATGTGGGTTTTGTCCATCGGAATCCTGACCCTCGGCCCAGAAAGTACAGGCGATGATTCCCGCATAGGCAACATCCTCATATGGAGCGTCACTGAAGTACGGCCCGAGCCGCCCGGCGTTCACGAAGGCATCTATGTTCTGACCAAACTCGTCGAACACGGGCTGGGACTTGGGGCCACAGTCAGGGGATGTCACCCCGGTAACCTCCGCGCAGGTAAAGCCTTGTCCGTTGATGATGACCGTTCTCTCGGGCGGCTGCGCCGTTACAGTCGCTGTCTCAGGCGAATCGGCTCCACCATCATTGTCAGCGAAAGACATATAGAGCCCGATCGCCGCCACGACTGCGATCACGCCGCCGCCCGTCGCGAACAAGAGGAGTGGATTGTCGCGCCATCGCCCGAAGAGCGCGCCGATGCCGGAAGCGGGCGGCCTTCCGCCACCGTATCCGGCGGCCGCTTGCTTTCGTACGGTCCGTGGCCGGCCTAGGATCCGCTGCACCGTCTCCGTCAGCCGGTCGAGATGCCCTTGCAGGGGTGGAGTCATTGCGTCCAGCCAGTGCGTGCCGCTGATGAAGAACTCGAACGACCGGGAAGGCATCACATCCTGGATGCGCAACGGTACGATCATGACGCCCTTGTGGACGGCCCTTTCGACCTCCCGCATGACATGTGGTGAGTCGTTGGCGTGCGCGGAGAAGACGAGCACCATGACCCGTGCCTCGCTGATCGCGTCGACGATCACTTCCGCGTAGCTCTGTCCGGGCGGCACGTCTCGCGGCGCGATCCAGCACCGGATTTGGTGGTGTTCGAGGTTGGCGACGACCGCGTCGGCGGTGGTCTTATCCTCTGTCGCGTAACTTACGAATA
>DATKDX010000054.1:0-4179 GCA_035512435.1 Dehalococcoidia bacterium | reverse complement strand
AGGGGGTAGGCGTGCTTTGTGGATTCGCTGTGGGGGTTGGCGTCGGCGTCGGCACGCAGGGAGTAGGCGTTGGGCTGGGCGCCTCCCCGGGCGCCTCGGTGGAGGGCGGATCACAGGGTCCCGGAGTAACCTCAATGGGAGTGGAACCGCTTGGCGTAGGCGAAGTCGGGGGTATCGGCGACGGAGTGGAACTAGCGTCTGGAGATGGGGTGGAAATGATGACAGGATCTCCAATTGATGGACAATCGGGGCCGTTCGAGTTCGGCAAGCGGGCAACAGAACGCAATATCTCGAGAGCATCCACGGAATCCACTGACCCGCTGCAATCCACGTCACCCCATGTTGGCTCGTTGGAAGCGCTGGAAAGTGCCTGGATACCGCTTACGGCCAGGCTCACCCCTACTGCAGCAATGAGCATCGACAATCGTGGTGACTGCATGATTGCACCTCGTCCGATCTCTAATTAGTGCAACTGTCTCTCAATTCGTGTCCCGTGTCGGCACCATGGGGCTTTTTACGGAGGGGGCGTTGCTTGCTGGCTCAGTTGGGCTTAAGCTTAATTTACAAGCAATTATTTCGGTGCGCGATTCCGCGAAGAAACCGTAGCGGCGGTAAGGTCGGACTTCACCGCGAGGTCAGCAGCCAATTCGAATCGGGTGCTATCCGTCCAGCGCCGCAAACCCAACTGATGTTGGCCAAGCTCCTGAACGTACCGTGTCGGTTTTTTGAACTTCCTTTCGCCGAGACGCACGATGGCTTTTTCCGTTCATTGAGGCGGACCACGGTGGCGGACCGGCGGAGGGCCAGAGCTATTGCCCACATTGCTCACGACCTGGCTACACAGCCGGCAGCCGGAGCCGCATTTCCCTCTGCCTCTATTCCCGGCCTGCCGATCGCTTCACTTACTGCCCATTCCGCGGAGATAGAACGGGTTGCGCTCGAAGTGCGGCGAATGTGGAAGGTCCCCGTCGGCCCAGCCCCCAACATGGTAAGTCTGCTGGAGAGCCACGGGGTTGTGGTGCTCCGTTTGCCATTGCATTCTGCGGACATCGACGCTTTCTCTCTCCCGTTTGGCGATCATCCAGTTGTTAGTCCTCGGAACGGACAAGAACGACCGTGCGCGTTCCAGATTTGACGCGGCGCATGAATTAGGACACTTGGTAATTCATGGCCAACTAGTCTGGGGCATCCCTGAAGTCGAGAAACAAGCCCATCAATTCGCGGCGGCCTTTCTGATGCCTCGACCGGATATCGTGTCGGAATTACCGCACCAAGTCGACTGGCCGGTCCTCTTTGAACTCAAACGAAAGTGGCAGGTTTCGCTGGCGGCGCTTCTCATGCGGGCAAAAACCTTGGGGCTAATGACCGAAGCGACTTACCTCACTGCCGTCAAGGCGGCATCAGCGCGCGGGTGGCGGCGTGTTGAGCCTGTCCCCCTTGGTGATCCAGAGTTACCGATGGCCATGGCCAGGCTCCTTTCGGGACCGTCTTGTGTCGGGTTCAAGGCACTATTACCGGCTGACGTGCTTGATTCCATTGCCGCAGCAAATTGACGGCGCGCACTCGGCGCCGACCGCTGCAGAGAGAAAACCAAGACGCTGAGGTTCTAACACGATGCTTATCTGGGCGCAGCGCCCGGATGGCGCGCAGGTCCAGCTACGGTACGCTGGCGGCCGACCTCACCCACCTCGCGCGGGTGCAGCACCGCTGGTCAACTGTCGTCGCCGAAACAGACACGCCGGACCACGTGCAACCGCCAACCACGGACATCGCGCCGGCCATTCGCGATCTACTGGCGCAGTCAGAGGTCGCACTGCACCAGATGCTGGACATGCTCACGGAAGAAACCTCGAGGCCACCATCACCCGAGAGCGCGCCGGCGAAACTTACACCTGGACCTCGCTGGCATCTGGTAGAGCACATCGCGAACCACAGCGCCCACCACCGCGCCGAGGTCGGCCAACTCCTCCACGGACTCGGCGCCTCCCCTGGCGACATGGACTTCGTCGACTTCGTGGATCCGGATGAAGCGCTACCAGACCACGTGGCCTTCCTGAAGCCCCGCTATCTGCTCCGGCGTTAACCCCAATCCCGTCAGCACCTCAAACGTATCCCCCGCGAACGTCGGCGCATCGTCCGACCGCGCAGGCACCCCTTCGAGGTTGAAGGGCGCCCGGACGTACGTCATCCCGGACGGCGTCGTCGTCAGTACGTCCTCCGACAGCACCTTCGGGTCCGCGAGCAGCTCCTCCAGGTGACGCACCGGTGCGCACGGCAGCCCGGACGCCACGATACGCGCCACCCACTCGTCCCGCGGCCGCGTCGCCATCGCCTGCGAAATGATGTCTACGAGGTCGTGGGCGTGGTCGATGCGCCCACGGTTTCGCACGAAGCGTTCGTCCTCCTTGAGATCGGCGCGGTCGATGACGTCGCAGAAGTCGAACCAGTCGTCGCGCGTCATCGCCGTCATGCCCAGCGCCAACCACTCGCCGTCTGCGCACTGGTACAGGTTGAGGAACGCGTTGGCGGCGTTCTTCGGGTCGAACGGGCGCAAGTGTTCACCGACGTTGGTGATCGCGCCTACGTGAAGCTGCTGGAGCCACAGCATCCCCTGCAACAGCGAGGTGCTGACCAGTTCGCCCCTCCCGTTCTTCTCGCGCCGCAGCAACGCCGCCACGGCCGCGAACGCCAGGTTCGTCCCCGAGAGGAGGTCCGCCAGCGCACCCGGTGCGTAGTACGGTGTCCCGTCGCGCGAAAGCGTGTACATCAGCCCCGAATATGCGGTGCCCGTAGTGTCCTGCGCGGCGATTCCCGCGAGGTCGCCCTGCACCCCGAGCCCGCCTCCAAGCGCGTACACGAGGCGCGGGTTCACCGCCATCAGCTGTTCCGGCGTCGCGCCGAACTGCGCCAGAGTGCGTGGCAGGATGTTCGTGACGAAGACATCCGCCTCCCCAACGAGCTGATGTAGCAGACGCTGCCCCTCCTCGCGCCTAAGGTCGATCGCGATGCTCTTCTTGTTGCGGTTCGCCAGCTCCCACAGCAGCGCCTTCCCGTCCGACGTCCGCATCGAGGCTCCGTACAGCGTCTGGAGTCCGCGCGAGAAGTCTCCCTGGCCCGGCTTCTCTATCTTCACGACGTCCGCGCCCAGGTCACCGAGAAGCTGCGCGGCGAGCGGCCCCTGCACCCAGATGGTGAGGTCGAGCACCTTCATGCCGGAGAGTGGGCCGTCCATACGCTCGCGATGATAGCAAGCGGCGGTAATATAGCGCTGCTACGGAAGGGGGACTCATGTCGAAACCAGTAGTTGTCATCACGGGAGCGAGCCGCGGCATCGGGCGGCAACTCGCCATCGACTTCGCGAGCGCAGGCTACGACGTCGCGTGCCTGGCGCGGTCATCGAAGGAAGGCCCGAGTAAGCTGCCCGGCACAATCGACGAGACGGCAGACGCAGTGCGCGAGGCCGGCGGCAAGGCGCTCGCGCTCTCTACGGACGTGCGCTCGGAGGAGCAGGTGATCGCGGCGTCCGAACGGGTGTACGCGGAATTCGGTCGCTGCGACGTGGTGATCAACAACGCCGCGATCGCGCCGCCCGGCGGGACGCTCGAGATGCCGGCGAAGCTCTGGCGACTCGGCGTCGACGTCAACATCAACGGCCCGTTCTACATGACCCGCTACTTCTGCCCCGGAATGCTCGAATCCGAAGGGCGAGTAATCAACATCTCGTCCGCAGTCTCTGTGACCCCTGAGTTCGGCCGCATCAACTACACAACGACGAAGCGCGCCCTCGAAGGCATGACCGAAGGCTTCGCCCACGAGCTCCGAGGCAAGATCGCCGTCAACTGCATCCGCCTCGAGCTCGCCGTCTGGAGCGAAGGCTTCGCCGCAACCCTTGGTGAGGTCGACAAGACCGGCTTCGAACACCCGGTCGTCATGTCGGACGCAGCCCTCTGGATCGCCAAACAACCCCTCTCCTACACTGGCAACATCGTCACTATCGGCGACCTCCGCGAAATCGGAGTCGTCCGCGGCGTAACCCAGGCCTAGTTGTAGTTCCCACGAAGGTTATTGACATGGAGAGGTCCAACCTGTTGGTTTGCGGTTGAAGCCAGCAGACCAGTAAGGAGGACCTCTCATGTCACATGCTAACGCCAAGCTGACGTTCGCTGGGCGCAGACTGAT
>DATKDX010000053.1:0-44405 GCA_035512435.1 Dehalococcoidia bacterium | reverse complement strand
TCGCGTCGACGATCACTTCCGCGTAGCTCTGTCCGGGCGGCACGTCTCGCGGCGCGATCCAGCACCGGATTTGGTGGTGTTCGAGGTTGGCGACGACCGCGTCGGCGGTGGTCTTATCCTCTGTCGCGTAACTTACGAATATGTCGTGGCCCACTGGCAGTCTCCCACCCCCTCTTTGGGGCGTGCCGGCATACTAGCACATATCTAGGGTGGCGAATTGCTACGCCTTGCTTTGCACAACTCGACACCTTCGTGATCTTCACTCAAAGGGATACTTGAACGCTCCTCGCAAGCGAGCAAGCCTGTGTTTGATCGCCGACCAAGCAATCTAAGAGCCAATCCATTAGCAGCAGAGAGCCTCCTTTACCACGTCGCTAACTAATTGAAGAGTGTCATGCATCGAGTCACCTGCACCCTTGCCGCCCGCTCCCCCAGCTGCATCGCGGCCGATCTGACCAAAGCTAAAGGCTCCGGCGGGATTTCCGAGTAGCTGGTTTGAGGTAGTTGGTCGGATTGGGGTCCGGCCAAAGCATCCGCCTGGCTCAGTCTGAGGCGTACCCGTCGCCCTTGAGATCAGTGCGCGCTGCGCGGCTTAGTCCACGCACATCAGAACGAGATCCCCGTCGACCAGCTCACCTCCTAATCGTCGCGTAGCCGCTGTTCACGCTGCAGATAGCGGCCGTCGGCGTAGGGGCTGGTGTGGCGCAGACGTCGGAGTGCCCGTAGGTTGAGGTATCGGTGCTGGCACGGAAAGAGAATCCAAAGAGCACGAAGTCAGAGTGTCACCGTCACCATTGAGATCCCTTGAGCTTTGACTTTCTGCCACATGGAAGAGTACATGTCCGACTTTGAGGAACAGGGTCACGAACGGAGTCTTGGGAAGAATCGCGTTGGCTCCTGTAACGGAGCGAACCTGGATCGCGATATAGACGGTTTCATGCCCAATTGATATCTGAGTTCCTTTCCTGCAGCCATCGGACCCGACTTCTTCAGAAAAGCGAAGCGTGATAGAAGGTTGACAGCCCCTCTTACGGGCGTATACTGCGAGTCACCTCAGCCGGGCGGCCACTGGGGCGTTTACCTCATTTCGCATTGCACGATCCTGCAGCCGCCTATCATAAGAACGGTGGAGTGTGAGTTCGGAGGAAACTCCTGTGGCAAAGTTTGGAATGGTGGCGTCTCAGCTACGTTCCTACCTGCCGTGGCCTGTAAGTTGAATGCGAAACGCAACATGGCGTTGCGCGGCGGCCGTCACGGGAAAGCGATCCTGAGACGATATGCCTGAGCACGACGCGTTTCTAAGCTACAACTGGGTGGATCGTGAGGCGGTCGAGACCGTAGCAAGCGAGCTAGCGACTAGGAACTTCAGGATCTTTCTTGATCGCTGGTACTTGACACCTGGGGACTCGTGGCGCCGCGAGCTCGAGGAGAAGCTCGGGCAGTCGGCCTGCGCCGTGATCTTTCTCGGTTCGGGGGGGCTTGGGAACTGGCAGGAGCGTGAGCTTGACTTCGCGCTTGATCGCCAAGCTAGGGACAGTGATTTTGCGGTCATCCCCGTGTTACTTCCCGGTGCCGATCCACCGCTGGGATTCCTGTCAATGAACACGTGGGTAGACGACATGCGCGACGGCGTGCGGGGCCCCGCCATCGACGCCCTCGATGCGGCTATCCGCGGCCACCCGCTGGGCGACGAGTCGCGTTCCAGCGCCACTGTCCTCGCCAGCGATGTCGCCCCTTACCGGGACCTGCAGCCCTTCCGCGAGGAGGACGCAGACTTCTTCTATGGTCGCGAGGCGTTCACACAGACGCTCGCCGAAACGGTTTCCCGCCAGACCTTCGTGGCGGTGGTCGGCCCGTCGGGTAGTGGCAAATCATCGGTGGTTCACGCCGGTCTCGTCCCGCGCCTTCGCGCCGCCAGAGACGGGAATGTCTGGGAGGTCGCCACACTCGTCCCCGGCGAGCGCCCCCTCAGTGCCCTCGCCGCCGCTCTCATCGGCCTTCTCGAGCCGGACCTATCGGAGCGTCTCGCCCAGATCGGGCGGGTCGCCAAAGGTCTAGCGAGCGGGACGATAGAACTGGCGGACATCGTAGCCCGTGTGCTGGAGCAGCAACCTGGCACCGATAGGCTTCTGCTCGTCGTCGACCAGTGGGAGGAGCTTTACACCCTCACGACCGAGGACGCCGAGCGGCGCAGCTTCATCGACGCGCTGGTCGCCGCCACCGAAGGACAGTCACCGCTCACGGTGGTGCTGACACTTCGTGGCGACTTCGTTGGCACGGCGCTGGGCTACCGCCCGCTGTCGGACCGGCTACAGGGCGCGCAGGTGAACCTCAGCACCATGACGCCCGAGGAGATCGAGCGCGCGATGACGGAGCCGGCTCGCAAGGTCGGGCTCGGCTTCGAGGCGGGGCTGGTGAAGCGAATCCTGGACGACATAGGCGACGAGCCTGGAACCCTCCCGCTGCTGGAGTTCGTGCTCGCCGAGCTGTGGCGGGACCGTGCGCGGGGGCTCCTGCGCCACCTACTGCTGCATCTCGTTCAGCCCGGGGCCGGCACCACCGATACCCGCCGCCGGGCAACGTTCGAGGAGATCGGCGCCGAATTAGAGCCGATCGTGCGGCAGCTAATAGGCAGCCGCCTCCTGGTGGCCGGGCGCGACGAGACCAGCGGCAAAGAGACGGTCGAGGTGGCGCACGAGGCGCTGATTCAGCACTGGGGACGGCTGCGAGAGTGGGTCGATCGCGACCGGGAGTTTCTCATGTGGCGCAGGCGCATCGAGTCTTCGCTCGACGACTGGATGGCGACCGGGAAAGACGAGGGCAGCCTGCTACGCGGTGTAGCGCTCGCCGAGGCTCAGCGCTGGCACGCTGAGCGCGCCGATGACCTCGGGCCCGCGGAACGCGAGTTTGTCGAGCGGAGCGCAGCGCTTCGCAAGAAAGAGCTCGCCCGCGGTCGGCGTAGGGGGCGGCTTCTCGTCGGCGCCGCCATGGCGGTCATCGCGGCCGTGTCCGCGCTCGCATTCGTAGCGGTGGTCCAGTGGCAGTCGGCGCAGTCGGCGAGGTCCGAGGCAGAGGCCAGCCTCGCGACGGCCGAATCACGCGCGATCGCGGCGCTCGCCCGCGTCGAGGAGGACACCAACCCGCAGCTTGCCCTGCTTCTGGCGGCAGAGTCCTACCAGCGCTCGCCGACTTTGGAAAGTGTGGCCGCAATCGACAGTGCTCGAGATGCCTGGATAGGAACCTGGGGGACGTTCGGCGATCCGCTTCCGGGCTACGAGGATTGGGGGGTTTGGGGCGTTGCTTACAGCCCGGACGGCGCTATCCTCGCCTCGGCCGGCGACGACCACACCGTGCGCCTGTGGGATGTCGCCACCCGCCAGCCGATCGGTGAACCGCTTACGGGCCACGAGGAGCGGGTGAATAGCGTGGCGTTCAGCCCGGACGGCGCTATCCTCGCCTCGGCCGGCGGCGACGTGCGCCTGTGAGATGTCGCCACCCGCCAGCCGATCGGTGAACCGCTTACGGGCCACGAGGATTGGGTGGCGAGCGTGGCGTTCAGCCCGGACGGCGCTATCCTCGCCTCGGCCGACGACGACGTGCGCCTGTGGGATGTCGCCACCCATCGGCAGATCGGCGAGCCGCGATACGTCGGCAGTGTGGGCAGTGTGGGCAGTGTGACCTTCAGCCCGGATGGTGTCACCCTCGCCTGGGCGACGGGAGGGCCGCACGGTGGCATCGTGGAGTTATGGACCCATCCGACGTTCGAAGCCGCCTGCGCCCTCGCCCTCGCTATCTTCGGGGCCCCGCTGCCGGCCGTGCCGGAGTTCCTCCGGGACAAGGGCGTCGATCGCTGGGCATGCGAGGAGGTCGCGCCCGCCGGCGGCTAGCGAGCATGCCAGCTCTCACACGGAAGTCACCTCGCCGTCCCTCCAACACCTGAGAAGCGTTTCTGGCACAACCGTCGCTGCGAACGCGGATCCGCTGGGACTGACACCCAGGGAGGACCGAACAGACCCTACCAGAGGAGATGATATCGGGCGAAGACCAGAGCGCAATCCAACTCGTTAGCCCTTATGAAGTTCTGTGGGGTTTCCGGCTTGCAATGATGCGATCGTGCTTGGCCGTAAGCCTCAGTTTCCCAGGATGTGCGGACCGTCCTGGAATCTGCCGTCCTCCAGCCACAGCGTCCGCGTGGCGAACTCTTGCACCCGGTGGTCGTGGCTGATTATCACCACCGCCTTACCCAGGTCGTAGGCGAGTCTTCGTAATTGGGTCAGCACCTCGCCGAGCCTGGCCGCGTCCAGGTTCGACACCGGCTCGTCGGCGAGGATCAGGACCGGGTCGTTGGCGAGCGCGCGGGCGATGGCAACACGCTGCTTCTCTCCGCCGCTCAGGTGCCTGGGCCGGGTGCGCGCCCGGTGGCCCAGGCCGAGCGACTCGATCAACTCAAGAGCCCGGCCGCGACGCTCTTTCAAGCCGCCGCTCATGACGAGCGCCACGTTGTCGAGGGCCGTGAGCGCAGGGATGAGGTTGAAGTGCTGGAAGATAAACCCGACCTTGGACTTCCGGATCGCGGGAAGATCCGATTGGTCGACGGCGGTAACCTCTGTTCCGTCGATGAACACCCGCCCGGCCGTCGGTCGCTGAAGGGCGCCGGCTATGGTCAACAACGTCGTCTTGCCCGAACCCGACGGTCCCATCAGCAGACAGACCTCGCCGGCGTTCACATTGAAGTCTACGGAGTCGAGCGCATGCACCGGGTCCCCGGTCTCGTCGAACACCTTGCTGACCTTCTCCATGACCAGGACTGGTTGGCTGGGCTGTGTCATGCCGCGAACACGCTAACCGGATCCAGGTCTGCTATACGCCGTATCGGCAGGTAGGCCGCGGCGACCGCCATCACGAGCGTAGCGCCGAATATTCCGCACACGTCCTGCCAGCGTATATGGACCACGAACTGGGGTACATAGTTGGTGATCAGTGGCGCTATTGCGAAGGCCACGAGTATACCCGCACCGAACCCGAGCACGGTCATGATGACACTCTTCTCGACGACAAGCCTGTACAGATAGCCGTCGCCGAAGCCGACCGCCTTGAGGATCCCGTACTCCCGTGAATGCGCAACCGTCGACGTGTACACCGTCAACCCCGCGACCGTCATCCCGACGACGAATGCGAGACCGAGGACTACCACGAGCAGCGGGAGGACGTCTCCCAGGACGCGTTCGCGGGTGTTGCCGGCGAATTCGTCACGCGTGTAGGCGACGATCTCATCCGGCGCGCGTTCAACGATCTCGTCTGCAAACTCCCTGGCATCTGTCCCATCCACGAGACTCACAGCATAGAAGGTCGTAGCGCCAACCATGCCCAGGGCGGCTTGTGCGTGGTCGTGGTGCGCGAACACGGTCTGCGTGCCGACGAAGTCGCCACCCTGAGACTTCCCCACCACCGTCCAGTCTTTCCCCGCCGCTCTCAGCACGTCGCCGATCTCAACCCCGTAGCGCTGCGACAGCGCGCTGTCCACGATGATCTCGCCGAACCAGGCGTCGCCTCTGCCCTCGACCACGCGAAGGGGCCCGCCGAGGCCCGTCAACGGGTCGAATCCGATAAACAGGGCGTCTATACGCTGACCCTGCTTCTCGCTCCCGTCCACGACGGCCTCTATGCGCCAGACGTCCATCGGTCTCACAATCAGCGGACTCCACGCCGCTACCGCCTCGTGATCGTTCAGGTAGGCGTGAGCGTCAACGGCATCTGGTCCTTCCACAGGCAGCAGTGAAGCGGCACCCAGGAAATCACGGGCTCCTGGACTCGTGACCCAGACATCGACGCTGGACTGCGCGACGAAAGTGCCGACCTTCTCGTCCCAGCCCCGATAGAGCGCCACCAACATCGTGATCAGAAGCACTGTCAGGGCGATGCCGCTGACCGAGAGCGCGAGTCGCGTCTTCTCGGTCAGCAGGTTCTCACGTGTTAGAAGGAGCATCAGCCCGGCTCCGATCACGATCGCGACGATGAGGCAATGATCGCAAGGAGCTTGTCGACTCCACTGGTTTCCAGCTACGGCGCAAGGGCGCTTTCAATCCTCTCTGACAGCTTAAATGCCAGCTCGTTTGCCAAATCGTAATCAGCAGTGGGTATAAAGTGGTAATCGAGATACCCAGCTTGCGATCCGATCCTGAATCCAACCGTGATGTTTTGGAATGGGATCTCGCTCCCATCGGACAACAGGTAGCGACCTTCGACTATCTGGCTTGTGTCTTGCTCCAGGCTGAAGGCCCCCTCGATGACACGCGTGTCATCGACTGCCACTGTGGTGCCGGCCGATGTCAGGTTCCCTATATACGCATCCAAAAACTCTGGACTGGTGAACAGGTCGGACAAGTCGGTGAAGCAGTCCGACGCGGTGCGATCGTCGCTGAACACGAAGACACCTGACTCTAAGAGTTCTAGTTCTACGATCGCGTCGGCGTTCTCATAGACCGAAATGATTCCCACGGGCGTTCCGCACCTTTCAAATGCACTACCTGGGAGAGCTGGCTTGTTGGTGAAGTCCTCGCTGACCTGTTCAAAGCCGGGCGGGAGATCGGCGAGAGAGATATTGGCGCCCCTCAGCGCCGCCGCAATAGACGCTGGTATGCCGTCATCAGGTGGAGCCGCTGGGTCAATCGGATCACCGCCGCCGTCGAGCACGAGCTGCCTGAAGATACGAGCTTCGTTCGACGGCACCGCCAGATTCTGATTCTGCGCATCTAAATATGAAGCGGTAGCTACGCCGTAAACGAGCCCACAGAAGTCTGACACCGGCCCTCCGCTGTTTCCGGCATTGATTGGCATGGTGACTAACAGCCAGTCGTGGTCGGCAACCCGAGTCAGCGACGAGAATATACCATCGCTAATGGAGGGGTCGCCCGCGGTGCCAGGTTCCCGTTCCT
Source organism: Dehalococcoidia bacterium (assembly GCA_035512435.1). Classification (GTDB taxonomy): domain Bacteria; phylum Chloroflexota; class Dehalococcoidia; order SM23-28-2; family RBG-16-64-32; genus CF-162. Next base: position 37,470 of record DATKDX010000053.1, on the reverse strand, counting down.
GATCGCCAAACTGCAAGCTCGGATATCCGATCGCGACCAGCCTTTCGCCTCGCTGCAGGGACTGGCTATCGCCGAAGACAGCGGACGGCGCATCGCCGGTGTCGACGTTGATCAGGGCGATATCACGGTCACGGTTGACGCGAACGTCATCTGGATCAACGTCTACTGTGCGTCCGCCCTCGAACTCGACAACTATTTCGGTTGCGCCCGCGACCACATGCTCGTTGGTCATGACTTCACCACGGCTGACCACGAATCCAGTACCAGTCCCGCCGACCGAGGGATCTGAGGGATTCCAGGCGTAAATCATCACTACCGAGGGGCGCAGCTCGTCATATGTGTACCCCGGGGTCACCGCTGATGGATCACAGGCCGCTGCCTCCGGAGTGGGCGTCAGCGTCCCGTCATCATCGTCATCATCATCATCGCCACACGCGAACATGAGGGCGACCGCGATCGCCAGCACAGGTACGATCAGTAATCGCTTCACTTGGCTCTCCTCTCTCGGGTCCGCCGTAGGCGATCCCGCGTAGCACGAGAATAGATTGGGCCGGACGCATTATGCGAGATTATCCGACGATTAATCGGTTGTCCGCTCGCTGCCTACGGGCCGATCATCACAGTGGGCGCTCCGCCTGTGATCTTATTCGGCAGACCCACGGCTTCCTGGGTTGGGCCGCAAAGATCACTTCCTAACGGCTGCTTCAAACTACCGAACCCTCTAGTAGATGGTGGGATGATAATACACTTGATTGGCCAAATGGAGCACGCTTCTGTGATGAACTCATAAATGCAGGTTCCCATCTAGCTCCTCCCGACGTGGCCTGCAGGCACTCGAGAGGCTATTTCCCCGCAGCCAGTAGCGCTGTTCAAACTACGTTGAACCTCCCTTATCGAGGGTCTCCTGGCGATGATTACTAGCTTGCTCATTTCGTCTCGCACGCTCATATGTTGGGAGCATCTTGTTCGCCATGAACATCATTCGATCGTACTCTGTGAAGTCAGTGGGGAGCTCCTCAAGTACCAACCTCGCCGTCTCGTTCAGGGGTTCGATTGCAGTAAGGTCGCCAGCAAGTACACCTCTAATGGCCTCGCTAAGCCCTAATGACTCGAACTCTTCATCAATCCAGACACTGTCTGGTACGAGTTCGGGCCCTTCCCAACCCAACACCGAGCCGGGAGCGGCTCGTTGATACTGAATCTCTGCTCCCTCGCCTCTATTCACGGGCCATGCTATGGCGTCGAGTGCGGCCAACAGATCTTGAAGGTCTTCGCCACTGCAAAATACGTCCCTGGATGGAGCAATGACGTATGTCTGTCCCAGGAACCCTCCTACCAGTACAATCAGTCCATCGTCGTATGCCTTCGCCTCCTCAAACGACCCCCATTCTTGTCCGTATGGCCGCTTGCCCAACACGGACTCGATACCTTCGTAATCTTCACTCAAAGGGACACTTGAACGCTCCTCGCGAGGCAAGCCTGTGTCTGATCGCCGGCCAAGCAGTCTAAGAAGCCAATCCATGAGATTCGGCATGCCGACCCATCCATAGTAGTGTAGTTGGTAGGGTGATGATATCATCTGACTGGCCCAACGCAGGAGGAGGGCCAAGATAGTCGATTAGGCGCGGTAGCGCGCGCGCCTGATACGGATCCACGCCGAAGGCGGCCACGAGATCGTGGTGGATCTGGGCGACGGCGCCAACCTTACGCAATTCCTTGACGCCCGGAAACGAAGGTCCGGCCCGAAGCGTGGCCTTCACTGCGGTTGTGGCGGAGTGCACGGAACGGGCCAAGGCAGTTTGGCCACCGCGGCGTTTACGCTTAGTATAGTACCGCCATGATCCGGAGGCCTTCGAACAAAGATAGCCGGCAAGCGGGCAGGTTGAAAACCGGGGAGCGGCCGCGACCTCGGTTCCCGATGACGCTGCCGAGTCACCTGTGGGACATGCGGTGGTCGATGTTGGGCATAGGAGCGGCCGCCTCGCTGTTGCTGGGCCACTTGGGCTTCAGGGAGGCGGACGGCGAGGCCGGCCCCCTTACACTTTTGTACCGAGTCCTTCAGTTGTTCATGATGGGCTCGGGAGACGTAGACGTGAGCGTACCGTGGGAGTTGCAGGTTGCCCGCTTCTTGGCACCGGCGGTATCGGCGGGCGCGGCCGTATCGGCGGTACTGGCGATCGCGCACGAGCAGATGGACCTTCTGCGGGTGGGACGCCTTCGAGATCACGTGATCGTTTGCGGACTCGGCGAGAAGGGCGCGTTGCTGGCCCGCTCCTTCCGGGAGAACGGGAGGCCGGTAGTGGCGATCGAGAGGGATTCGGCCAACGAATTCATAGAAGAGGTACGCCTGAGCGGTGCGTATGTGATCGTCGGTGATGCGCAGCGCGAGGAGGTGCTGCGAAGGGCTGGGGCCATCCGGGCGGGATACCTGATCGCCGTATGCGGCAGCGACGGCTCGAACACGGAGGTGGCGATCCAAGCGGAGGCGATGTCCGAAAACCGCGAGCGCGGCGCCCTCAACTGCCTCGCGCACACAGTGGATCCCAGGGTCTGCCTGTTGTTACGCACGAAGGAACTGTCCAGGCGAGGCACGCCGAGTTTCCGCCTCGACTTCTTCAATGTGTTCGAGTCCGGCGCAAGGGCCCTGCTGGAAGAGTACCCGCCGTTCCGGCTCTCGGGCCCGACGCCGGGGGCTGCGCCGCGCATGGTTCTTGTGGGCTTCGGTCTGCTCGGTGAGGCGCTGGCGTTGCAGGCCGCGAGGGCGTGGCGAGACCTGCGGGATGATCAGCGTCCCCTGAAGGTCACGATCGTCGACGAGAAGGCGGAGGCGAAGGCCGATGCCACGCAGGAACGGCACCGCGAATTGGACACGGTATGGGAACTGACCGCGTTGGACATGCCGCCGGAATCGGCCGCGGCGGGCGTTAATGAGATCACCGGTGATTCGTCGGATTTCGACGCGCCGACTGTGGCATACGTTTGCGGTGGGGACGACAGATCGACGCTGGCTGCCGGGTTGTCGCTTCAGAACAGCCTTGGCAACCGCCGCATCCTGGTCGTGCTGGTACTCACGCGGAGCGAGGGTGTCGCGCGCCTGGTCTCCGAGTCTGGGACCAAGACGGAATTCGAGAACCTTCGCGCGTTCGGACTGTTCGACCGCGCCCTAAACGCGGATCTGCTTATCCGTGGCACTTACGAAACGCTGGCGCATGCCATGCACGAGGAGTATGTCCGGGAGCAGGCGGCAAAGGGAGAAACGCGCGAGACGAACCCTTCGCTGAAGCTGTGGGAGGATCTGCCGCAGAACCTGAAGGAGTCGAACCGAGCGCAGGCGAGTCACATCGGCGAGAAGCTGCGGTCGATCGACTGTACGCTCGTACCGATCATCGATTCGGACGCCTGGGGCTTCGAATTCGCGCCGGCGGAGGTGGAGTGGCTGGCAGAGATGGAGCATGTCCGCTGGGTGGCGGAGCGAGAACGTGACAGCTGGGTGTATGCGCCCGGCAAGAAGGACATCGAGAGAAAGACCAGCCCGGACCTACAGCCATGGGAGGACCTGACCGAGGAGGCGAGGGAAAAAGACCGCGTGTTCATCCGCGGACTGCCGAGGTTCCTGGCGCGCGAGGGGTTCCAGATCGTCCGGCTGGACGGAGCGGGAGCGCCGCAGGCAAGAGCCCTGGGAAAAGCAGACGGTTCACGGACCCGAGTCGCAGGTGTAGCGGATGATGGCTAAATGAGCACGACCCCGCCCTACCCCAGGTCCGATCGCTCGAACTACCGCCGAATCAGATGAAAGACGACGAAGTCTCGCCTCAGGGGGATATCGGCGCGCACGAGGGAGTGTTGCCAGATGGCCGCCCCTACAGGCTAGAAGGGTGGTTCTCCGAGGGGTACACGTTCGTAACGGCGAACGCCAACGACTCACCCCAGGTAATGCGCGAAGTCGAGAGGGCGGTACACAAGGGCATCACGATCGTCCCGTTCCGGATCGAAGACGTGGTGCCCTCCCGCTCGATGGAGTGGAACCCAGAGAAGAGGTGCTGGAACTGCTACTCTGACAACTACGGCTACGGCGTCGTCCAGGCGTCCTACGCGGTGCGATAGGGCGTGACAGACGGCCCGCAGAGGCGTTTCGGTCGCGGTAAACGGTGGACGTACCACGGATGGCTGCTTCATCGTGGCTCCTAAGGTGAGCTCGCCGATATTGCGGCGCAGTTACGAACAAAAGTAGTTACAGATGGCCCCATCGATGGATCGCCGTACATAGAAATCGCCAGTGGGCCTATCGTGTCCAAGAAGTCTAGCCATTGCCGGCAGGTGCGAGCGGGAACAAAATGGCACCGCGGGAGGCCCCGAACCTCCACCCCGCTAGCTAGAAGGAACAGGTCGTTTTCAGGTAGAATTCGGGCGATTCGTACCTGGCTCGCGACTGCTCAGATGCTCAACATAGCCTTAGGTTTGAGCAACTGCCTAAACTGCAGGATCGCTGACGGACTGAAGCTAGTGAAGGGACGGCGCACGCATCGCGACCGGCTGCCTCGTCAGGCACCTGGTCGCAACTCGACGAAGTCGCAGGGACGGCCGATGGGAACGCCCTACATCTAGAAAAACCTACATCTCTTCGAAGGCTTATGGTCGCTCATCAAGATCGAATGTAGGCCTCGGGGGCCGCCTAATCGTGAATCGGGTGCGTAGCTTGCGAATGTCCGACACACACGAAACGTCAACGGGGATTCGATTGGGCCGCTGTATACGGACGCTGACCGACACGATCCGTGGTCTTGTGGGCAGTGGCTCAAAGGTCTGCCTTTGCTGAGCATAAGCCTGAGGTCGTAAGGACGTCGCGGCAGGCCGAAACGTGGGAGCCCGCTGTCGTCGAATCGGGTAATGGCGCTGATCCGGTCGCCGCTTGAGGCTGAGGACGAGCAGGCCGGTCCCCTGGCGGTTGTCGGAAGGGCCGCGAAGGTAGAACCCGAACGCTGGCTGACCATTCGCTCGCGCCGGCACGAGGTTATGCCTCCGGCCCGGGCCGAAGAGGCTGGCGTAGAAGCGGGCTACGGGGACGCGCGCTGGTATTCGGGGGGATTGGCGGCGTTGGGATGAAGATATCTTCTGTGAGCAAGGCGACCAGTGCATTGATATTGCCGGCCTCGTACCGCGCGCGAACTTCGGCTCGGCAGCAGTACAGGTTGAAGGAGGTGGATTTCCACAAGCGCATGCTCGGAGGGTGAGTCCGGCGCGGAAGGCGGTTCGCGCTCGGCGATCGGCGGCAGCGGGCGCTACTGGCCCTGGTGCCAGCAATGTGGAGCTTGCGCGCTCGCTTTCGATCAGTACCCGCACCGCCGAGCCGCACAATCAACAACATCTACTTGAAATCGGGGCGCACAGACCGTGCCGAAGCCACCGCCTATGCCTTCCGGCAACGTACCGCCCGGTTTCTTAGCCCGTCTAAGTATTCCCCGCCAGCCCCTACATGCGGCACTTACTGCTCGGTTGGTTTCGCGCGCCTACGCCAACTTGGCCGGAGACAAGCGACCTAGAATGATTTGCTTTTGGAAACGTTGGGCATTCTGGGCAGCTCCTCGTCCCAACCCCGGTTAAGAGAAGACTATTGCGTGGGAAATTTGCGGTTAGCAGGAGTGTCATATGAATGCAGATCCGCTCATTTACACGAAACCCATGGGTCGCCGGTTCGAGCCGCCCGGGCTCCATGATTTACGAACGAACCTATCCGTCTGCGCAGTCAGGATTGCTGCGGCTCGCTGGTTGACAGCAATTTGACAGCTAAATCTTGCCCGACCACCATGGTGGCACTATCATCTGATTGCTCGGCAGGGTCAGGCTCACAGCTAGCGTCGCTCAGGCTGGGAGACGGGGTACCGCCCCCATTGAAGTGGCAAGGAGGCCCCCTCAGGTTCAGCGGTTGCCTTCAACGCTAAGGCTCGGGCAACGAACGTTCAGCGGTCCAGCAGAGCGCAGCATAATCACGGCACCGAGCAATGGGAGGGCATGGGAGTGAGTTTGGGCGTCCCCGGTATGTCGGATTGACCGAAGTGCAATGCCTGGTCTGATAGGACGGCTTCTCGACAAGACCATCGTGTTCCTGTACCGAATATCGGGAGGTATCCTTGAGGGCCAGGTGGGCAATCTTCCGATTCTCTTGCTTACGACGATCGATCGGACGACGGGAGAGAAGCGAACGGTCCCTGAGGCCTTCATGCCCTACGGCGACGATATGGTCGTCATCGCTGTGAACCCCTGGAAAGGGGCGTCCTTGCTTAAGCCAGGGAACTACCTTCCAGAGTGGTGGTTCGACCTTGGCGCCAACTCGCAGGCGGAGGTGCAGGTTGGACGAAAGGTAATAGCCGTCGTGGCCGAGGAGGCTGCAGGCTACGAGAGGCAACAGTTGTGGCAGCGAATCGTGGAACTGTCTCCCGGCTACGACGATTACAGAAAGGTGACAACAGATAGAGAGATCCCGGTCGTATTGCTTCGACCGGTCTCTTAGGGATTTCAGCTCAATTTCGCGATCGCCTCCACTAATGCGGCGCCGTATGCGCCGTTCCGCCGCTTCGAGGCTTGGAAGCCTTATGCATGCCCGGGTTGCGGGGCGTTTTCGCCCGTGTCCGGGCCTCATCCGACCATTCCTCTGCCAGATTGACATTCGTCAGCAGTTTGATTAGTCCGGACAGAGTTCGTGCTTTGCCTGGAACCAAGCTGGCAGGAGATCGTAAAAGTCGAGGTGCTGGAAATCGGGCTGCTCGTTCATATGGTCGATGTAGGCTTGCTCGTCTTCGCGGGGATGCGGGTTTTGTCCATCGGAATCCTCACCCTCGGCCCAGAAAATACAGGCGATGATTCCCGCATAAGCAACGGCCTCATATGGAGCGTCGCTGAAGTACAGCCCGAGCCGCCCGGCGTTCACGAAGGCGTCTATGTTCTGGCCGACCTCGTCGAACACAGCCTGGCCCTTGGTGTCACAGTCAGGGGATGTCCCGGTAGCCTCCGCGCAGGTAAAGCCTTGTCCGTTGATGATGACCGTTCTCTCGGGCGGCTGGGCCGTTACAGTCGCTGTCTAAGGCGAACCGGTGCTATCGTTGTCGTCATCACCACCACAAGCAGCGAAAATGAGTAAGACCAATAAGCGCTCCTACGCGCAAAAGTGAATTCCTCATCGCCCATTCTCCTTGGTAGCTCGGCCAGACAATTTCTGTCCGCAATGCGGGCAGAAGGCGATCTTGATGCCGCCCCCACCGGCGATTTCCGGGACGACTACTACCCAGTATCGTCCTTGCCGCCATTCGTACCTGACATCGTACACACAGGATTCCGTGTGCGCACGAAATGAGCTGCAACATGGGATGAACCGTCGCGGCACCGATACGGTCCCAGCAAGGCACTTGGATCCGTCAAACGAGTGTCGTTTCGGCTCTGGAGCGACGCTATCTCGGGGAAACAACCTTGGAATTCCCTTTACCTTCGAAAACCAGTAGCTCAATCCGAGAACCTTCTGCCCCGATCGGCCGCTTCCGTTTGACTGGTACCACTATGGATAACCTGGCTCTAACTCGGGCGAGTCCGATCTGGATTCCGCCATTAGCCTGAGGCTATCTAAGGACGCCCTCTCTCCAGCCAGGAGCTTCTCGATCGCGGTCCCAAGCCCCTTCCCCTCGAACTCCGTGTGCCCCCAAAGCCCGTCCAAACCACGCCTCCTCCCATGCCTCCGTCAACTACCGCGCCGACCGGGGTGGCGTTCGAAGAGGACGCGCGCGGAGTCGTTTGGGGCACCGCTCCATTCGATCTCGTTCAGGTGCTCAGCAACTCCTTCAGATCAGCTTCGTTACACTGTACCTGTTTTGACGGACAAACTAAGTATATCTCACCTCCATAGGCTCCTTCAAGGATGACGACGCCATCATCGTAGTCTCTTGCTTCGCTGAGTGATTGAGAGATGTACGGAAGCCCCTTTGATTTGAGTGAAGAACCTGGCAGCACTTTCGTGCTCTCCAAGTCTAAAAGGATTCGCCCATGTACCAAGCGCCGCGGGCGGTCGCGGCGAAGACCTGGCAAATTTTTGACGGATCCAAGCAATAGGATTCACCTGATTTACCTCACCAGCCACAAGATATCGTTTTCGGATCCGGGCGCCCGGAGCAGACACCGGCTCAATCATTTATCACTGAAAATTGTTCGCTGGCGCGCGTTGGCTCCGATTCTGCCGCTGGCACTGGTGCAAGGGTTGCGGCGCCCAAATTGTCCTGAAAATGGATGGGATTTCGGCTCTAATTTTGCTACCCGATTGCTACCCAAATTTCGGCCAACGGTGGCCGAGCGTGGCCGAGAGTGGCGACCTGAACTCCGTTTTCGTATTTAAAATGACCGATTTTGGCCGTCTCTGACCGACCGTGGATCAGCCGGAAGTAACGCTTACACCGAGAAGGTCGCTGGTTCGAGTCCAGCATCGCCCACCAGAATCTCGCTCTAAGTAACCGCAACCAAACTCTTGCATTTCCTCTGCGCTTGTGCTGGAATATGCAACAAGGAGGTTGCCTAACGGGATCCACGACAACAGACCGCATCCAGAAAGAAATCGTCTTGAGCGCACCACCTGCCCGTGTCTGGCAGGCGATCAGCAACGCTCAGCAGTTCGGCGAATGGTTCAAGGTCGACATGACGGGCGTCACGTTCGAGGCGGGGAAGCCGGCGGTCGGCAAGATGACCTACCCGGGCTATGAAGGTCATCCCTTTGAGATTGTGATCGACCGTATCGAGCCGGACCGCCTGTTCAGTTTCCGCTGGCACCCCTACGGCATCGATCCAAAATACGACTACTCCAGCGAACCCATGACACTTGTCGAATTCGTGCTGGAAGACGTTCCGGAGGGGACGAAGCTGACGGTCACGAATCGGGCTTCGACGGGATCCCCCTGTCTCGTCGCGCCGAGGCGTTCCGCATGAACACGATGGGCTGGGAGATGCAGTTACAGAACATCGCGGCCTATGTCACAAGCTGACGCCAGCAGCCGGAAAAAGCGCCTCGAAGGCGCGGCGCCGGTCTTCGCTGCGCTGGGCGATGAGACCCGGTTAGGGCTTGTCGCTCGTCTCTCCACAGGCCAGGCCCTTTCAATTACGCGGCTGACCGAAGGAACGGCGCTAACCCGCCAGGCGATCACGAGGCATTTGGAAGTGTTGTCGGATGCGGGGCTGGTGCGCAGCACCCGGCATGGCCGGAAACGCCTGTGGGAGTTGGAGCGAGCCCGCTTCGAGTTGGCGCGGCGCAGTCTCGACCAGATATCGGACTGGTGGGACGGCAAGCTGGCGGACCTCAGGGCCGTAGTTGAGGGCTAGTCCGAATCCACCACTGACACAGCGTTGTCCAGAAACCTCCTCCTCATCTGCTAGAATCGGCCCGCAATCAAGGCCATAGTGCAAGGAGGAACAGCATGGTTAGCCCCAAGCCGGATGACTTCCCCCGCGTCACCCCATACCTCTACTACGAGGACGTAAACGCAGCCTTTGACTGGCTGATCAAGGCCTTCGGCTTCACCGAGAAGTTCCGCATGCCCGGCCCAGACGGCGTCCTCCGGCACGCTGAACTCAACGTCGGCGACGACGGCGTCATTATGATAGGCAACCCCGGCCCTGGCTATCGCAAGCCTGCGTCCGTCCACGCAATGCAGTACATTTACGTCGATAACGTGGACGAGCACTACGAGCGCGCGAAGGCCGCCGGGGCCAACATCACGCAAGAGCCTGCCGATCAGTTCTACGGCGACCGCACGTACGCCGCCACTGATCCCGAAGGCCAGGCCTGGTACTTTGCCACCTGCGTCCGCGAAGTGTCAGGAGAGGAGATAGCGCAGGCCGCTCAGGTCTCTTAGCGTATGCACATCGGCGTCCGCATCACCCCTGCCCTCGATCCATCGGTCGCCGATCTCGCCCGCCGAGCGGAGGAGATGGGGTTTGCTTCGGTCTGGCTCAGCGAGCGCGTGGTGACGCCGCTAGAAGGCCATCCATACGACCCGTCGATCGATCCATGGATCGGGCTGTCATACGTCGCGGCTGTGACCTCACGGGTGCAGCTGGGGACGTGCGTCAGCCAGATCGCCGTTCGCCACCCGGTGATCATGGCCCGCCAGCTGGCGACGCTGGACCGGCTGTCAGGAGGCAGGGTCATTGTCGGGGCGGGCGCCGGCTGGGTGCGGGAGGAGTTCGATGCCACTGGTGTCGACTACGAGACCCGCGGAGGCCGCCTCGCTGAGGCCATCCGCTGCATGCGGCACCTGTGGTCGACGCCGGAGCTGGGCTGGGAAGGCAGGCACTTCAAGGTTCCTCCGGTCAAGATCCTGCAGCCATCCACGGATGGCGGCCCGCCGTTTTTCATCGGAGCCTCGAACAGCAAGGGCCTGCGCCGTGCCATCCTTCACGGCGACGGCTTCATCTCGGTCGGCACCACGCCAGAGGCGCTAAGGGGGATCGCCGAAGACATGCGCGCGCGTCGGGCGGAGCAAGGCTTCACAGGCGACTTTCCGATATACTGCCAGGTGAACCCGCCGCAGGCCGTCGATGAGGGCGTCGCCCTCATCCGCGACTACCGCGACGCCGGCGCGGACGGCCTGGTCATCGCGGAGCCGATGGGACGGGGCGACGGCTTCCCGCCAGCCGACGCGATTTCTCGCGCTATCCTCGAAGAAGCGGCTGGCTAGTTCCCGTCCGGCCCCACGCCTGCCTGCGGTAGCGTGAAGCGAAATTCGGAGCCACGTCCCACCTCGCTCTCCACGCCGACACTGCCGCCATGGGCCTCCACCGTGTGCTTGACGATCGCCAGCCCCAGCCCAGTTCCGCCCCGCTGGCGCGCGCGGTCGGCTTTATAGAATCGCTCGAACACGCGTGGCAGATCGTGCGCATCGATGCCAGCACCGGTATCTCTTACGGAAACTGTGACAACGCCACCCTCCATCTTGGAAGCGATGCTGACCGTCCCACCTTCCGGCGTGAACTTGATAGCGTTGTCCAGCAGGTTGACGACCGCCCGCTCAAGGGCGCCTGGGTCGCCGGCGACTGCCTGCTCCGTGCCATTGGTGTCCACGCTTAGTTCCACACCTGAATGCCGGGCATAGGGTCGCATGCGCTCTGTCGCCGCATCGACGAGTTCCGCCATGTTGACCGGTTCGTCACGAAATTGGAGCTGCCCGGACTCGATACGCGAGAGTGCGAGCAACTCTTCGACCAGTTGCACCAGCCGCTCGGTCTCCGATTCCGCCCGCTGAAGGAAGTCGCGCGCGACTTTCGGGTCGTCCACCGCACCACCCCGCAGCGTCTCGATGACAGACTTCACGCCGGACAGCGGGGTGCGCAACTCGTGCGAGACGTTCGCCACGAAGTCGCGCCGTACGTCGTCGATGCGCTGCGACTCCGACATATCGTGGAAGACGACGAGCGTCGACCAATCGCCTCCGCCCGCAATCGGAGCGACGATCACGTCGAAAAAGCGGCGGCCCGGCCGCTCCACGCGGTGTCGCCCGGCCTCGCCATCCTCCCTCGCCGCGCGCACAGCTTCGATGACCCCGTGGTCGGCGGCGGCCCAGACTAGCGGATGCCCAACGACCGACTCGCCGGGCTTACCGAGTAGGATTTCGGCAGCATCATTGGCGAAACGGACCTGCCCCGCCTCGTCAACCGCCAGGACGCCGTCAACGCTGCTGTTGATCGCGGCCATCAGCCTGTTGCGCTCCTGGGACGCCGCCTCAATCCTTGCGTCGAAGCTGCGCGCCATCTCGTTCAGATCGCGGAAGGCACCCGCAAGTTCGCCCGCCTCTTCCATCGGCAGCCGTGTGCCGAACTCGCCGTGCGCCAGTTCTCGCGCCGCGCCGGATATCACACGCAGCGAGCCGTCAACGACCCCTGCGGCGAGCCACAGCACGACCCCACCGGCCAACACGAGGACGAACGCCGCAGTCACGATGAGCGTCGACGAGCCGGAGGCGACGACGGCTATAGCGACGGCCGCAGCAAAGAATGCAAACGCGATGAGTAAGCGTAGCCGCAGGCCGCCCACCGCCTAGCCCTCAAACCGGTAACCGACGCTGCGCACCGTAATCAGGCGCGTCGGCGTGCCCGGTTCCTGCTCGATCTTCTGACGGAGCCAGCGCAGATGGACGTCCACCGTTCGTGTATCACCGGCAAATTCGTAGCCCCAGACCTGACTCAACAACTCCTCCCGAGTGAACGCGCGCCCCGGGTGACGCATGAAGAAGGTGAGCAAGTCGAACTCCTTCGGTTTCAATGGCATCAACGCGCCGCCGCGCATCGCCTCCCGGCGTACGAGGTCCAGGCGCAGATCGCCCGACGATAAAACCTCCACGGCCTGCTGGGGCGATTGCGCCGCGCGACGAAGCATCGCGCGCACACGGGCCATGAGCTCTGGCATCCCAAACGGCTTTGTCACATAGTCGTCGGCGCCGACTTCCAGTCCGACTACCTTATCCAGCTCCTCGCCCTTCGCAGTCAGCATCAAGATCGGGACACTCGTTTCCTTGCGCAAAATGCGGCAGACCTCCAGCCCACTCATCGTTGGCAGCATGAGGTCAAGCACAATGAGATCGGGCGAGTTCTCCCTCGCCGCCACGAGCGCAGCCTCGCCATCGCTCGCCGTCAGCACCTCGAAGCTCTCGCGCTCCAGGTTGTACTTTAGGGTGGCGACAAGCGTCGGCTCGTCATCGACTACCAGGATCTTCTTCACTTGGGGCGGGTCCAGCATCCATTATATGTCCCTCGGCTGCCTCGACCGGCTCCAGAAGCGGCTCCTCCTGCGGGTCGCGCAGCACGGTGTATCGCAGCGCCAGCCCACCCAAAATCACCCCTCCGCCGATGACCGTGGCGGTGCTCGGGGCTTCGCCGAAGAAAAGTGCAACCCAGACCGGATTGAGCACCGGCTCCACCAGCGCGATCAGCGTCGCCTCGCTGCTGCGGACGTGCGCGAGCCCCTTCGTGATCAAGACGTATGGAGTAGCGAACTGCACCACTGCCATCAACGCAATCAGTCCCAGGCTTTCGGCGTCAATCTTCCAGACGCTGGCAAACGCCACCGTGATGATCGCGACGCCGACGCAGTTGACGAAAGTGATAGCTACAGCGTCCGCATAGAACATCCGCCGCAACCAGAGAAACATCAGCCCGAAGCCAACGCCGCTGAGCGCCCCGAGCGCCATCCCCCCAATGTCGCCGGAACTCCAGTTACCGATGAAGAGGATGGCGATGCCGCCCAGTGCGATGGCCATCGGCGGCCCGTCGCGGCGGTTCAGCCTCTCGCTCAGGATCAGCGGCCCGAAGGCGATCACCCAGAGCGGAGCCGTGTACTGCAGGAAGATCGCGTTCGCCGCTGTCGTCTCCTTCGTCGACGCGACGAACGGGATCAGCAGCGCAGCGAACAGGACGATCGATATCGCTCCGTCCGTCAACCGTGGCAGCGTCCGCCCCCGCACGAACGCAAAGAGCAACAGCGCGGAGAAGAAGCAGCGGAAGAAGACGATCGACATGGCGCCGGCTTCGATCTCCTTGATGAACAGCCCGCCAAGGCTCCACAACACCCCCGCAGCGAAAATGTACAGCCGCGCCAGAAACGGCGAAGGCTCACTCCACGCGGCCGCGATAGCGCTGGGCATAGCTGCCAGCATAAGCAGGCCGCCGAGCCTACGCCATCTTCAATTGCCGCGTGGGAAAACGCCCTGATACACTCGAATTCCGTGGCGGGGTAGCTCAGTGGTTAGAGCAGGGGCTTCATAAGCCCTGTGTCGCGGGTTCGAATCCCGCCCCCGCCACCACCCTGATACAATCGACTCCGGCCCGTCATGGGCCGCACCACCACACTGTGGGCGGTTAGCTCAGCGGAAGAGCGCTTCGTTCACACCGAAGAGGTCACAGGTTCAAATCCTGTACCGCCCACCATCTTCATCTCAAAGCCGCCCGAAAGCTACGCCCCGACGAATGCACAGACCGCCCACGCTTCAAGACTCCAGGCCGATGCGTAGTTCGCTTGTTGCAGTCGATGTCACCCTTGATCTCACCAACTACGCCCGCTGGTGCTCCGTCAATTCGCAGAGCGGAGTCCGCCTGCTGCGCTCTCAGCCCCGATAACTCAAGAGCAAATAAGTAGGCGTGGTCAGAACCACCGCAACCATCGCTGGGACGAGGACTGTGTCAACCGATCAACGTTGTGCGAACGGCGCATAGCCCATAGCCTACCGGGTTCATAGAATGGCTTCTGTCATGCCCACCCGAAACCGTCAACTAGACGCTCTCCTCAATCAACTCCAACTGGACCAGCTGGACAACGACCTCTTCCTCGGCGACCCCGGCAAGGGCGAGGGCCGCCTCTTCGGCGGCCTCGTCCTCGCCCAGTGCGTCATGTCGGCATACCGCACGGTCGAAGACCGCTCGATTCACTCGCTGCACGCGTACTTCCTGCGACCGGGCAGCCACGAGGTGCCGATCCGCTACGTCGTCTATCGCATCCGCGACGGTCGCACCTTCACCACACGTGACGTCGTGGCCTACCAGGCTGGCGAGGCAATCTTCCAGATGTCCTGCAGCTTCACGCGGCCCGAAGAAGGCGTCACCCACCAGGAGCTGATGCCCGATGCCGATGGCCCCGAAGGCATGCCCGACTGGGACATGGTGCGCCCGGACGTTAACGCGGAGTGGGCTGACCGGATGAAGCGCTGGCGGCGCGAGCGGCCCATCGAGCTGAAATCAGCCGAGCCTGATGACCCCGACGATGAGTGGCGCAAGGTCTGGATCAAGCCGCGGGGCCCCCTGCCCGAAGACCCGTCCGTCCACGCCGCCGTCCTCGCTTATTCAAGCGACATGGGCCTGATCAGCACGGCGCGCAACGCCATGAAGCTGATGCGCTTCGATACCCCCGGCGCGGCCGCCAGCCTGGACCACGCCATCTGGTTCCACCACCCACCACGCTTCGAGGATTGGCTGCTCTACAGCAGCCACAGCCCCGTCGCACACGCCTCGCGAGCGCTAATCCTCGGTCAAATACACAGGCAGGACGGAACGCAGGTGCTTTCGGTGGTGCAGGAGGGACTGATCAGGGTGCCGAAGAAAGCGCCTAACAAGCGCTAGTTGTGCGGGATGTAGTTGGCTACGTAGCGGAAGACATCGAGGATCGACACCATCAGCGTCGTTCCGTCACTTGCGACGAAGGGGATATGTCGGAACCCGCCCACCGACATCTTGTGCAGGGCGACCGCGAGGCTATCGCCTTCGCGAAGCATCACGGGATCTTCCGTCATGATGTCCTTGACCTTCAGCGCCATCAAATCCGTGCCCGGGCCCGCTGCCTTTAGCAGGATGCCCCGCTCACTCAAAATTCCGGCGATCCTGTCTTCGTTGTCACGGACAAGCACGCATTCCGCCTCGTGCTCCCGCATGAAGTGAACAGCCAGCGCAACAGGGTCCTCCGGCGAAACCGCCAGCGCTTCGCTTGCGCCTAGCTCGGCGAGCCGGTGGTTCATCAGCTGCTCTTCGAACTCCGTATTCGGGCTCGGCAGCTTCTCGTTGCGCAGGTCGGCGCCACAGACCTCGCAGATGTCCATGCCCTCGATGTTCTCCGCCCGGCAGTCCGGGCAGATCATCACGTTGCGCTTGGATTGCGCGTTGGCTACTCCACCGTCCACGTATCGCCCTCCACGAGAAGCGCGTCCAGGTCGCCCTCGCCCATTCTCTCCCGGGCCTCGTCGACCTGCTGCTGCATCAGGACTTCGTATGAGGGCCGCTCGACAGCGCGGATGACGCCCATCGGTTCTGGGAACTCTGGCCAGTGCATGCGGGAAAGCATAAACGCTAAGGTAGGAGACTGGCGAGTCTCATCGTGCACCCACAGATCCGACTCGCTCACACCGTTGCCCAGCTTCACGATTTCGGGATCGACGCCGTTCAAGCGAATGCCCATGTCACGGTCCTTGCCGTAAATCAACGGCTGACCATGCTCCAGCTGCAGTGTGCGGTCGGCGCGCACGGCCTTGTCAGCGAATTCCATAAAGGCCCCGTCGTTGAAGACGTTGCAGTTCTGGTAGACCTCCACGAACGAAGCTCCCTTGTGGCGCGCCGCTCGCTCTAGCGTCGAGATCAGGTGCTTTTGGTCGATGTCCAGCGACCGCGCCACGAAGCTTGCCTCAGCCGCCAGGGCCACGCTCAGTGGCTGAAGCGGCCAGTCGACCGTCCCGGCGGGCGAGCTTTTCGTCCTTTTGCCGAATTCTGAAGTTGGTGAGTACTGACCCTTCGTCAAGCCATAGATCCGGTTGTTGAAGAGGATGACCGTGATGTCGATGTTGCGGCGCATGGAGTGCAGAAGATGATTGCCGCCGATGCTTAAGCCGTCGCCGTCGCCTGTGACCACGAAGACTTGCAGCTTTGGACTCATGATCTTCAACCCCGTTGCGATCGTCGGCGCGCGGCCGTGGATGCTGTGGAAGCCGTAAGTGTTCATGTAGTAGGGCAGGCGGCTGCTGCAGCCAATACCCGAGATGAACACGATGTTCTCTCGTGGCACGCCCAGGTCCGGCATCAGCTTCTGGGTCTGCGCGAGGATCGAGTAGTCGCCGCAGCCGGGACACCAGCGGACCTCCTGGTCCGTAACAAAGTCCTTTCGTTGTAGCGGAATCGTGTCCGCGGTTTCCGTCGTCATCACACTCTCACCTTACTCTTCACCATCGAATGTATCTTCTCTTCCACCTCGCGGATCAGGAAGGGCCGGCCCGTCACCTTGTTCAGTTGCGCTGCGTCAATCACAAATCGCGAACGGATCAGCATCGAAAGCTGGCCCATGTTCAACTCCGGGATCAACACCTTCTCGAACCGCGAGATGATTTCGGCCAGGTTATTAGGCATCGGATTGATGTGGCGCAGATGCACGTGTGAGACCGAAAGCCCGCCCGCCTGTGCCCGCTGAACGGCCGTGTGCAAAGCACCAAAGGTACTACCCCAGCCGATAACCAGCAGCTCGCCTTCCTCTTCGCCAAAGATTTCAAGGTTCGGGATGTCGTTCGCAATGCGCGCCACTTTCTCGGCTCGGTAGCGTGTCATGCGGTCGTGATTCTCGGCGCTGTAGCTAACATTGCCGGTGATGTCGGCCTTCTCTAGCCCACCAATGCGATGCTCCAGGCCCGGTGTCCCAGGCACCGCCCAGGGCCGGGCAAGGGTCTCTGGATCGCGGGTGTACGGCTTGAAGTCTTCAGGATTGGTGGCGAACTTAACCGGGATCGGGGCCAGGTCGGCCGCGTAAGGCACCTGCCAGGGTTCCGACCCTGTACCAAGATATCCGTCTGAAAGGAATATGACCGGCACCATATGCGTCAGTGCGATACGGAACGCTTCGATCGCGAACTGGAAGCATTCAGAAGGCGTGGCCGGCGCCACGATGCCAACCGGCGACTCACCGTTGCGTCCGTAAAGAGACTGCAGCAGGTCGGCCTGGTCGGTCTTCGTTGGCATACCGGTGCTGGGACCGGAGCGCTGAATCATCGCGACCACGAGCGGCAACTCCACCATGACGGCAAGGCCGAGCGCCTCGCTCTTTAACGCCAGGCCAGGGCCGCTGGTTCCGGTGAGGCCCAATGAGCCGCCGAATGACGCGCCGATCGCGGCGCCAATAGCGGCTATTTCGTCTTCGGCCTGGAACGTCTTGACGCCAAAATTCTTGAAGCGCGAAAGCTCGTGCAGGATGTCGCTCGCCGGCGTGATCGGATAGCTGCCGTAAAAGAGCGGCAACCCGGAAAGCCGCGAGGCTGCGAGGAACCCGAGCGCCGTCGCCTCGTTGCCGGTGATGTTTCTGTAGCGACCGGGTGCCAGCTGAGCTTTTGGCACGCGGTAATGCACCGGGAAAAGCTCCGCCGTCTCGCCGAAGTTGTAGCCGGCCTTAAGCGTGGTGATATTCGCGTCACGCACCTGGGGGTTGCGCGCGAACTTCTCCTCGAACCAACGGATCGTCGGCTCCAGCGGGCGGTCATAAAGCCAGAACATCAGCCCCAGGGCAAATGAGTTCTTGCTGCGGTCGATCTGCTTCGTGTTGAGCCCGGAGTCCTGGAGGGCGCGCGAGTTCATGCTGCCAATCGGAGCCTCAACCAGCCGAAATCCACTCAGTGATCCGTCTTCAAGAGGATTCGTGGTGTACAGCGCCTTGCGCAGGTTTGGCTCCGTGAACTCATCGGTGTTGACGATGAGAAGGCCGCCCTTCGGCAGGTCATCGATGTGAGCCTTTAGCGCCGCCGGGTTCATGGCCACCAGAACGTCGGGCGCATCACCCGGCGTGAAGATGTCGTAGCTCGAAAAGCTGACCTGGAACGAGCTGACGCCCGGGATCGAGCCCGCAGGCGCGCGGATCTCCGCTGGGAAGTCAGGCGTCGTGCTGACATCGTTGCCGAATACGGCCGAGGTGTTGGTGAATTGCAGACCGGCAAGTTGCATGCCATCGCCGGAGTCGCCCGCGAAACGGATCGTCACGCGGTCAAGCTCTTCGATCTTCGCTCCCTTGTCTCCGTTGCGTGCCATCTTCTGACCGTCTTCGCTCATTGCACCCTTTCCTAGGCCCCTTCTCGCTCTTCCATCTTTTGATGCGGCCGCGGCGGCAGGTTAAGCACCTGTGCGGGAAACGACTCAGCTACAAGGTTAATCACGTCCTTGATGCTCACGACCGCGATAGGATCGGATTGGTCCGCTTCTGTGATCGGTATGTGACGAAAGTTGCGCTCGACCATGATGCTGACGGCGTCACCAATCGTCGCATGCGACGGCAATGTGACCGGGTCTGGCGTCATGAACTCGTCAACCGGCTTCGAGTAATCGACATCCCGCGCCACGATCTTCAGGAGAACGTCGCGTTCTGTCAGGATGCCGACCAGCTGATGGCCCTGGCACACCACGACGCAGCCCACTGCGCCAGCTTGAATCTTCTCGACTACATCACCGACGCTCGTGCCGCTCTGGATGACGAGGGGAGGTGTCAGAGTTAGAGTGCTGATCTTGTCCAGGAGCATCAGCCGACGTCCGGATCTGTTGAATCGAATACTGGAGCGGCGGCTGGTTCCTCAGAATCCTCAGCCGGCGATAGCTGGTGCAGAATCGCTCCACTCATTACGTCTATTGATAAGTATAACGCGCAAAATTACCTTAAGGGGTATCTGAAGCGGTAACGTTTTCGGCAAAAGCGCTTCATTCACGCAAAAATGGAGAGTCAAGTGGCGCGCTCGGCGAGACTCGAACTCACGACCTCCGCCTCCGCAGGGCGGCGCTCTATCCACTGAGCTACGAGCGCGCGATGGGCGGGTACGCCCGGAATAACCAACGTTGGTGCCGAAGGGGGGATTTGAACCCCCACGTCCATAAGGACACTACGCCCTGAACGTAGCGCGTCTGCCGTTCCGCCACTTCGGCGCTTCGTTATCAGAATACAGCCGCCAGGAGCAGGTGGTCAATTTGGCAAAGCCGAAGCCAGACCTTCCCGCTCATCGTGAGGCTCTCGAATCGATGAGCGGAGCGACAGGGTTCCCCCCAGGCCACGGGTACTAATAAGGCATCACGAAGCGCGCCAGCGGCAGCTCCGTGTTCATCTCGCAAGCGGTGCCGGCCACAACGCCCCGCATCGGCAACACGGCCCAGGCGCCCGACAGCTCGATCTCCGCCCGCCCACGCTGCGCCGAGGTGACCTCGTACTCCGGGTCCACCTGCACCATCTGCAACAGGTCGTGCCTGGCCTCCTCCGTGAGCGAGGGCGCGGTCCGCAGCGTCAGCACCGGGTCGAAGCGCGCAAGGCCGGGCGCGATATTCTCAGCCCCTCTGAGCTCGAGCCGCAGCAAGTTGCCCGCCTGGGTGGCAACCAATACCACCACGCCATCACTCTGCTCCTCAATTTGGACCTCTCCCGGTTGAGCCGGAAAGCCCCAGATCTCGCGCAGACCCGCCAGTGCGACCGGCGAATCGACGACCGTCTGCAACGCCAGCGCCCGCGTAAAGAACCCGGCCCGGCAGCCGATGTACTGCGTCGCCGCGTTGAACGCCCCGACGGGCGAATCGGCGTATCGCTCGACGGTAATGATCGCGTATGGCGGCGATGATCGCGTTAGCTTGGGCGGCAGCCACTCCAGCACGGCCTCGACATCTGTCTCATAGACGACCTTGATCAGCTGCGCGTTAGGCAGGTCCCATGGCGGCGCTGGGTAGTACGGCGCAGGGGCCGGTGTAGTGTGAGGCAGGCTCGCCTCCGAGAGGTGTCCAGCGTCTGGCATCAGGCCGTGGCCGGGGACTCGGTCTTCATCGCGGCCGTCTTGTCGAAAGCCGGCATCACCTGCTCGGCGAAGAGGCGGAGCGAGTTCAGTACCTTATCCTGTGGGATCTGTTCCGCTGTATTGATGATGAAGACCATGCGGTCCACACCGATCTCTTCCCACATCTTCAGGTTCTTGATCACCGTCTGCGGGTTGCCGATGCCCATGCCTTCCCGAATCACCCCACCGCCTCCCGGCGCCTTCTCGTTCGAGGAGCCTGCCCTCAGTCCGAAAAGTAAGCCCGGTGTCGAGTAGGCCGGCGTCGGATAGACCTGGCTAATGCCGACAAGGTGCGCCGCTAGGTACGAGAAGTTGTAGGCCAGCTTGGTGCCCCAGAGGCTCGCTGCCTCGTCTGTCTCATCCACGTATAGGAACGTGACGCCGTTGACCTGGTCGTTGACGAAGTCGCCCACCGGGTCGCAATTCTTGATCGTCTTGCGATAGTCCTTGACGCGCTTTTCGTACTCGCCGGGCGTGCCGATCGAGACGCCGAGGCAACCGATGCCCCGTTCCGCGGCCTGGATCGCCGTTTCCGGGCTGGAGACCGCCACCCAGATGGGCGGGTGCGGCTTCTGCACCGGCTTCGGGATCACGTTGCGAGGCGGAGTCTTGAAGAACTTGCCGTCCCAGGAGAACGTCTCCTGCGTCCACATCTTCGGAATGGCCTGGACGGCTTCGTCCCACATCTCTTTCGTGAGGTCGGGGTCGCAGCGGTAGCCCCCAAGCTCCGTCCACGTCGCCGAGCGGCCCGTCCCGAACTCCAGACGCCCGTTCGAGATAATGTCGAGCGCAGCCGCCCGTTCCGCGCAGCGGATCGGGTGGTTAAACGGCGGCAGAACCATCATGACGCCGTGACAGAGGTGAATATTCTTAGTCCGCGCTGCCGCCGCCGAGAGGAACACCTCGGGAGCGGAACAATGCGAGTACTCCTCGAGGAAGTGATGCTCCACCGCCCATGTCTGGTCGAAGCCCAGTTCATCGGCGAGTTCTACCTGCTCAAGGGCATTGTGGTAGACCTCGTATTCGGACTTCTCGTGCCACGGCTTACCCACCGAAAGCTCGTGGAAGATGCCGAATTTCATAGCGGGATCATGTTAGCACGGCGTCGGGTTGACACTTAGTGAATCCGCTTCTACATACCTTCTTAATCCCTACTCAACTTTCCTATCACGGCCTACGCTGGTCATGTGACGAGACACGGGAGGGAAGAAGTGGCGGGCATGAGGCGACTGCTCAAGCGAGTCAGCACTCCACGGTGGTGAAGCCGGAACCACCACCATCGGCGTCGTCGTCCTCATGCTCGCCCTCACAACCGCTGGCGCCGGCGTTTCTGACGATCGCGCCGCCGCACGGCATCACCGCCGGCGACGACTTCTCCATCGAGCTGCGATACGGCGCCGGTCCCGCGACTTCATCGACGCGAACGATGCCAGCAGCAATCGATGTCTAATGACGCTGCACTAGCGTCTACTTGATGATTTCGCGCGATACGAGGTCTGCGATCTCGTCGCTGCTCATTCCCAGCAACTCACCGAAGACGTACTCGTTATCCTGGCCCATCACGGGCGCGGCCCGTTCCACCGCCAGCGGCGTCTCGGAGAAGCGCCACGGGATCCCGGCGTGGCGACGGACTCCCACGACGGGATGTTCTTTCTCCACCCAGAAGTCACGGGTTGCCACGTGCTCGCTACCGATGAGCTCGCTGTTTTTCAGTGGAACGTGAGCCGGCACGCCGGCTCCCTGTAGCGCCTCGGCAGCGGCAAACGGCTCCTGCGTGACGGTCCACGCCTCTATCTCCGCATCCAGCGCATCCTCGTTCGCCTTGCGATCGGCAAGCGTTTTGAAGCGTGGGTCGTCCGCTAGTTCCAGCTTACCGATGACCCCGCACAGAGTCCGGTAATCGTCGTCGTTGCGCGCGGCGATAGCGACCCAGCGGTCCTCGCCTTCACACCGGTAGACGTTATGCGGCGACATGTTCGCGTCACGACTGCCGATGCGCGGTGGTTGTTCCCCGTTCATTACCTGGTGCATGAAGGCCTCGCCGATGACCGTCATGCTGGCCTCCCATTGCGACATGTCGATGTACTGGCCCTTGCCGGTACGGTCGCGGTAGAAGAGCGCCGCGATGACGGCGGTCGCGGCGTGCAGGCCGGCGTTAGGGTCGCCGTAGGACATGCCGACATGCATCGGCTGCAGGCCCTTGTATCCTGTTAGCTGAGAGAGCCCGGACATCGGCACCTGCGCGGGGCCGTAGGAAACGTACTTGCTCTCCGGCCCGGTAGCGCCGTAGCCCGACATGCTCATCATGATGATGTCGTCTTTAACTTTACGCAGCTCGTCGTAGCCCAGGCCAAGCTTGTTAATGACGCCCGCCGCGAAGTTCTCGACCGCGACGTCGCTCATCTCCACGATCCGCCTGGCGATCTCAGCGCCTTCCGGATGGGCGAGGTTCAGCAGGATCGCTCGCTTGCCCTGGTTGTACTGGTTGAAGTAACCGGCCCCGTTCGGATTCGGCGCGCCGCCGGCCCACGGCGGCAGCATCCGTAGCGTGCAGACTCGGTTGCTGGTCTCCATGCGGATGACTTCGGCGCCCATGTGCGCGAATTGCATCGTACACGTCGGACCTGCCCACACCCACGTGAAGTCGGCGACGCGGATTCCATCCAGCGGTTTCGCCATCAGGCCATCACCTCGATGCCAAAGCGGGAAAACACCTCGTCGTTATGCTGGCCCAGCGTTGGTGCCGGTAAGCGTATCTCCCAGGGCGTCTCGGAAAGCTGGTACGGCGCCCCAGCGTGCTTCAGCGTCCCCGCCTCCGCGTGCGCGACCTCGATGAAGAAGCCGCGAGCCTTCAAGTGATCGGAGTCCAGCAGGCTTCCCAGCGTCGACACAGGCGCGAAGGGAATGCGCTTATCCTGAGCCGCGCGGTATAGGTCCTCGGCGTTCCATTGGCTCACCCACTCCTCCATGAACGGCCGCAGCGCGTCCCAGTTGGACGCGCGCACGAGGCGGTTCGCTGCCACCTCCCACGTCGCCCACTCCGGCGTATCCATCAGTTCGACCAGGCGCTGCCACTGGTGTTCCTCGATGCAGAGCACGAAGATCCACTCGCCGTCTTTACACTGGAAGAAGTCGATCGGGTGGATGGGCCGCTGGCCATAACGGAAGAGCGGCGTCTCCATGTAGGACCACATCGGAAGGTTGAACTCCGTGATCGAGGCGATACATTCCTGGATTGAGATATCGATGTGCTGGCCCGGCAATCCGCGCGATTTGCCGTAGAGCGCGCCCATCGTGGCGAGCGCCCCGTTAATGCCGCCCTGGTATGACGGCTGCCGGCCGTATGCCTTCAGCGGGGGCTTATCGACTTCCATGGGCCAGCCGTTCATCCAGAGCCAGCCTCCCGCCGCCTGCAGAGTCAGGTCGGTCGCGGCCCAGTCCTTCTGCGGCCCGGTCATGCCGAACGGCGTGATGGCCGTCATGATGATGTCCGGGTTGGCGGCGCGAATCGCGTCATATGTCAGCCCGGCCTCTTCCGCCTCTTTCGGCGTGTAGTCGTGGATCAGCGCGTCCGCCTTCGCGGCGAGTCCCGCCAGCGCCTGCCGCCCGGGTTCGGTCGAGAGGTCCAGCGTCACGCCCAGCTTGTTCGTGTTCAGATAAAGGAATGTACCGCTCTTATCGCGGTGCGGCTCATGGCCCGGAAAGGGGCCGAGCTCGCGGTCGGGGTCACCCGCCGGCGGCTCCACCTTGATGACCTCAGCGCCGAGGTCGGCCAGCACCTTGGCGGCATAAGTCGCCGCACCATCGATGCCGCACTCAACAATCGTCAGGCCTTCCAGCGCTAGGGGCATATCGAGACGCATCATACCAGTCCTGCGAATCCCGTGAGCGTACATAAGCACCGCCAACCCCATTCCCCAATTTCCCATCGTCCCTTTTTCCATTTCGCATCCCCCATGTCTCACGTCTCTCGTCTCATATACTTGGCCACGCCATGCCCGCCGATATCCCCCGCCTGACCCGCGCCTTCGCCGAGCGACACGGCCGCCCGCCGAGCCTCATCGCTGAAGCCCCCGGCCGGGTCAACCTCATCGGCGAGCACACCGACTACAACCAGGGCTTCGTCCTCCCCGCCGCCATCGACCTCACGATCGCCGTCGCTGCCGCGCCCCGCGACGATGATCGCATCGTCGTTCACGCCCTCGACCCGGACCAGGCCGACGACTTCCGCCTCAGCGTTGCCAAGCGCCACCCGATGGGCAGCTGGCGCAACTACGTCCGCGGCGTCGTCTGGGCGCTGCTGGATAGCCAGATACCCCTCGTCGGCGCCGATCTCTCGGTCACCGGCGACATCCCCGATGGCGCCGGTCTCTCATCCTCCGCCGCCCTCGAATTCTCCGTCGCGGGTGTCCTCTGCGCCGCCGCCGGCGCCGACGTCCCGCCCCGCGACCTCGCCCTCCTCTGCCAGAGCGCCGAGCACATGTACGCCGGCGTCCAGTGCGGCATCATGGACCAGTTCGCCTCCGCCCTCGGCGTCGTCGGCCACGCCCTATTCATCGACTGCCGCACTCTGGACGCTGAGCCCGTCGCGCTCCCACCCGGCGTCGCCATCGTCGTCATCGACTCTCGTGTACCGAGAAACCTTGCGGCGACTCCCTACAACCAGCGCCGCGAAGAATGCGCGGATGCAGCCCGGCTTCTCGGGGTACCGGCGCTGCGTGACGCCGACGGGGCGTTCCTCGCCGCGACGGGCGACCGCCTCACAGACGGTCTCTACCGGCGCGCCCGCCACGTCGTCACCGAAAACGCCCGCGTCCTCCACGCCCGCGACGCCATTATCGCTGCCGACCTTGCTCGCATCGGCCAACTGCTCGCCGAGTCCCACACCAGTCTCCGCGATGACTTCGAAGTCTCGACACCCGAGCTCGACGCGCTGGTCGAGATTGCGGCGGGCACACCCGGCGTCATCGGCGCCCGAATGACCGGTGCCGGCTTTGGCGGGTGCACCGTGAACCTGGTCGCCGCCGCTCAAGCCGAGTCCTTCATCGCCCACGTCCTCCCCGAATACGCTGCTCGCATGGGCATTGCCGCCGAGGCCTACATCACGCACGCTACCGACGGAATGAGAGTCCACAATGTCTAAGCTGCGTATCGATGACTACGAGCACGGCCCCGCTATCACGAACGGACATATCACCGTCCGCGTGCACCTCAACAAGGGTACGTACGATGTGGTAGACCAGGACGGCGATGCCATCCTTTCCGACGCCGCGTTTTCCGTGGCCCTCAAGGACGGGCCGACATTCACCTCCCGCGGCTCAGGGTTGACCTACGACAAGCTCGAAGTCGACGATCCGCAGGGCCACGGCCACTCGCTCGTCCTCCAGCGCGAGACTGACGAAGGTGAGCCTCTCCTCTCCGCCACGATAACCCTCTACCCCGACCACCCGTTCGCCGTTGTCTGCCCCATGGTCGAGAACCCCGGCCCCGCGCCCGTCCGCGTCCAGGCCTTCCACCCCGCCGACCACGCGCGCCTCGATCTCGGCGCCCCCGCGACCGCCCTTCGTTTCTACAAGCATGGCTGGCAGTCGTGGTCGCCCACCATCGTCCTCGACTGCGGGCCGACGCCCGCCCGTCTGGGCGGCGGCGAAGATATAGCGATGAGTCCGCCGGTCACCGGCCCCGGCACCCAGCCACCGCCCACGCCCGGACGCTTCACGTCGGATCTCGTCACCGCAATCGCCGATCCCGCCACCGGACGGGGCCTCGTCGCTGGCTACATCTCCGCATTCGACCAGTTCTCCTACCTTTGGTTCGATACGGTGTCCAGCGAACTGAATGCCGCTTCCTACGCCGACGGCATCGAAGTCCCCGCCGGGAAGTGGCTCGCCGCCGAGCGCTTCCTCATCGATCCCGGCGACCCCATCGCCGGCCTTGAGCACTTCGGCGACGCGCTCGGACGCGAGATGTCCGCCATCCCGGTCAAATCAGTGGTGAGCGGCTGGTGCTCCTGGTACTACTACTTCACCGGCGTCAGCGAGGACGAGGTTATCGCCAACCTCGACGACCTCGCCGCCAACCGCGACGCCATACCGGTCGACGTCTTCCAGATCGACGACGGCTACCAGTCCGAGATCGGCGACTGGCTTACCGTCAACGAGAAGTTCCCCCACGGCATGAAGTGGTGCGCCGACCAGATTCACGAGCGCGGCTACCAAGCCGGCCTCTGGGTCGCGCCCTTTCTCGCCGGTGCCAAATCCCAACTCTTCCGCGAGCACCCCGACTGGTTCGTCAAGTACTCCACCGGCATGCCCGCTATCGCCACCGTCAACTGGAACCAGCCCTGCTTCGCGCTCGACCTGACTCATCCCGAAGTCCAGGCCTGGTGCGCGGACGTCTTCCGCACCGTCTTCGACGAGTGGGGCTACGACTACGTCAAGATCGACTTCATCTTCGCTGCGGCCGTCGACGGCGTCCGCCACGACCCCAACCTCACCCGCGCTCAGGCCTACCGCAAGGGCCTCGATATCGTGCGCGAGGCGGCAGGCGACCGATTCGTGCTCGCCTGCGGCAACCCGATGGGCCCGAGCGTCGGCCTCGTCGACGCCGCCCGCATCGGGCCAGACGTTGCGCCGTTCTGGTATCCCATGGCTCACGGCGCGCCCCGCCCCACCCAGTCCGATCCATCGGCGTTGAACAGCATCCGCAACACGATCTCCCGATGGTGGATGCACGGACGCCTCTGGCAGAACGACCCCGACTGCCTGCTCGTCCGCTCCACCGAAACGCAGATGAGCGGGGACGAGGTGCGCGCGCTGACGACGGTCATTGGCCTCACTGGCGGCATGATGCTGGACAGCGATAAGCTCACCGCCCTCACGCCCGAGCGCCGCGACTACATCAGCCTCTGCCTGCCGGTGTTCGGCGAGTCCACGCGGCCGGTCGACCTCTTCGAAACTCCTGATGTCGCTCGCACACTACGCCTCGATCTGCCGCTACACTCGCTGATCGCCGCCTTCAACTGGGACGACGGTGCCGGCGCGGCGACGGTGCAGTTGCCGGAGGGTGAGTGGCACGTCTTCGAGCTGTGGGAGGAGGAGTACCTCGGCGTCCACTCCGGGGCGCTCACCCTCCCCGTCCCCCCACACGGCGTGCGCCTCCTCCGCCTCACCCCCGACAAGGGCCACCCCCAGGTCGTCGGCTCCAACCTGCATATCCTCATGGGCGCCCTGGAGGTGGCGGGCGAGGAGTGGGACGGTGAGACGCTCAGGGTGACACTGCGGCCGGTGGCGAAGAAGGACGGGGCGCTGTGGGTAGCACGGGGCGGCGGCGTGGAACGGGTAGCCATTGAGGGGCTGGTGGAGGAGCGGGTGGTGGAGGCGTAGCTAAAGCCGGCTGCATCCCCACGCCGCCGTTCATTGTCGAACGGATTGCGGCGCCTGTCCGACCGCATGGGCGCCCGGCTATACTGGCGGTTACGGGGGTATGCCAGGCTTGTCGACCGGAGGTTATCAGAAGCTGCTTTCGTTGTTCCTTCTATTCGCGTGCCTAGTGCTCCTCGCCGCGGCATGCGGCGATGACGATAGGGAAGGGTCAGCGCCGAGCTCGGAAGCTGCCGTGGAACAAGTCCTTCCGGGGGAACTTATCTTCGTCAGCAGCCGGGACGGCAACGACGATATATATAGAGTCCGTGCTGATGGCTCGGGCCTGACGAACCTGACGAACGACCCAGGGGACGACGCGACCAGCGGATTCAACGAGGGGGCCAACTTCGACTGGTCGCCGGACGGAGAGCGGATAGCTTTCGTGTCCTACCGTGCCGGGACGCGAGGCATCTACGTGATGAACTCGGACGGTTCCGCACAGACGGCGATATCGACTGCCCACGACGCGAGTCAGCCGAGATGGTCACCGGACGGCGAATCGGTGATGTTCGTCTCTGATACGGACGGACGTGAATCGATCTACCTCGCGAAGGCCGACGGGACCGGCGAGACAAGGCTACACGACGGATCAGCCCCCGATTGGTCGCCCGATGGAGAATCGATTGCTTTCGTGGGCGATGAGGGCATCATGAAGATGGACGCCGACGGGTCGAACGTAACCACCGTGGTGGAGTCACGGGACCAGAACTTCGACGTGTTCTGGTCGCCGGACGGGTCACGGCTGCTGTTCTCGGGGTACAGGGAGGGCGACAACGGGTCGCTGTACTCTAAGATCTTCGTCGTCAACGAAGACGGTTCCGGACTGACAGGGATCCCGCCGAACACACAACGAAGACCATTACGGAGGGCCATCCTGGTCACCGGACGGCGATTGGATAACGTATCACTCAGACGAGGGCGGGCTGGGGCTCTACACGATGAGCGCAGACGGTTCGAACGTGTCGCGTCTCCAGGATTCGGCGCTCGCCGCCAGGTGGTCACCTGACGGTTCACGACTCGCATTTGTGGGCGGATCTCTAACCGGAGATCCGAAGGTCTACGTGATGAACGTCGACGGGACCGACCGCATTGAGGTGGCCACCGATCCGGCAGACCTGTTCGTCGAGTGGTCGCCGATCTATGACGCATCCGACAAGGTCGTGAGGGCGACGCCTTTGCGGCCGGGGAGTGCGACTGCATCGCCTACGTCTACGCCAGAAGCCCGACTAAACGCGAGCGGCGTGCTCGGATTCAGTGTGGTAGGTGAGTACATCGGCGACAGGCCATTTCAAATGTACGAAGTAAGTGCGGACGGGTCAGGCCAGGCGCGGATTGTCGCCAAGGCGCAAGATGGACTTGATGCCCGGTGGTCGCCGGACGGTTCCCACATCGCGTACACGTCAAGCCTGGATTGCTATTGCCGCAACCTCGCGGTGATGAGCGCAGACGGTTCTAACCCCGTTCACCTGACCGATTTCACGGAGGAAATTGCCAGCAATCCCGTATGGGCGCCGGATGGAAGGAGGATTGCATTCTTCCTCGAACCGGATCCGCAGGATCCAATCGCGTTTGACCAGGGATTCATCTACGTCGTGAACGCAGACGGCTCAGGACTGGCACTGGTCACGGACAAAGCGGCCAATCCAAGGTTTACCGACAACACGGTCCACTGGTGTCCCGATGGGGCGCGCATTTTGTTCGTCTCAGAGCAGGACGGCAACCTCGAGATCTATGCGATTAAGTCGACGGAACCGGGTTTACGAACCTGACCAATCATCCAAGTGAAGACTTCCACCCACGGTGGTCCCCGGATGGCGGCTCAATTGTCTTCGCCAGCAGGCGGGCAAGCAACTCGGATCAGTACGCCAGCAGTGATATTTTCGTCATGGCTGCGGACGGGTCGGGTCAGAGGGTGGTCATTGAGACGCCATTCATTGACTACGGCCCAGCCTGGTCGCCGAACGGTGAGACGATCGCGTTCCTCTCGGACGGCGACGGTCCGCAGGTGCTATCGGTGGGACTCGACGGCTCCAGCCTGAGATACCTTACGAAGGACGACGACGAGCAAAAGGCCTACCTTACCTGGTCGCCCGACGGCCGCGCCATCGCGTTCGCGGCCCTGGATGAGGATGAACATGAGGCGGATGGGCTGAACGAGATCAGGGTGATGAACGCAGATGGATCCGGGGTCACGCGCGTGTTCACCAATACGGAAGGGATTCGGGACCTTGTCTGGCTGCGCTAAGGGTGGCGGTCCTGGAGTGGCGGTTAATCTCCGACTGCCTAAATGACATCCGTCTCGAGACCAACGGTCCATGCGTCATTGTCAAAGGCGCACGTACAAGAAGACGATTCCGTGCCACCCACCTCGTGACCACCACGCCCCTCATCCCCTAAACTCAACTCCGCAAGCAAACGCATCCAGACCCAGAAGGAGCACGTACCATGGCCGGAGTCCGCGTACTCGTCGGCACCCGCAAGGGCGCCTTCGTCCTCACCTCGGACGAAGCGCGCAAGGACTGGCAGGTCGATGGCCCCCACTTCGGCGGCTGGGAAGTCTACCACCTCAAAGGCTCGCCCGCGGACCCCGACCGCATCTACGCCTCGCAGTCCACCGCCTGGTTTGGCCAGCTCATCCAGCGCTCCGACGACGGCGGCAAGTCCTGGACGCCCGTCGGCAAGGAATTCAACTACGCCACGGAAACCGGCACCCACCTCTGGTACGACGGCACGCCGCACCCCTGGGAGTTCGCCCGCGTCTGGCACCTCGAGCCCTCGCCGGGCGATCCCGATACCGTCTACGCTGGCGTAGAGGACGCAGCCCTCTTCAAAACCACCGACGGCGGCCAGACCTGGAACGAACTGCCCCGCCTGCGCACCCACGAAACGGCGGACCAATGGCAGCCCGGCGCCGGCGGCATGTGCCTGCACACCATCATCCTCGACTCCAACAACCCGGAACGCATCGTCATCGCCATCTCCTCTGCCGGCGCCTTCCGCAGCGACGACGCGGGACAGACCTGGCGCCCTATCAACCAGGGCCTCCACTCCGAAGGCATTCCAGACCCCGACGGGCCGGTCGGCCACTGCGTCCACAACCTCGCCGTGCACCCATCGAACCCGGACACTATCTTTATGCAGAAACACTGGGACGTCATGCGCTCAGACAACGGCGGCGACTCCTGGACCGAGGTGTCCGGCAACCTGCCGAGCGACTTCGGCTTCCCCATCGACGTCCACACCCACGAGCCGGAGACGATTTACGTCGTCCCATCCTCTCCGACTCCAACCACTACCCGCCCGACGGCAAGCTGCGGGTCTACCGCAGCAAGACCGGCGGCAACGATTGGCAACCGCTGACGAACGGCCTCCCGCAAGAGAACTGCTACGTCAACATCCTTCGCGACGCCATGGCCGTCGACAAACTGGACGACTGCGGCATCTACTTCGGCACCACAGGCGGCCAGGTCTACTGCTCGCCGGACTCCGGCGATACGTGGTCGCCGATCGTCCGCGACCTCCCCGCCGTTCTCTCCGTCGAGGTGCAAACACTGGCGTGAGCGCCGTCCGCGTCGTCCTCCCACAGCACCTCCAAACCCTAGCCGGTACCGGCCGCGAGCTGATCCTCGATGTCTCCGGCGAGGTCACTCAGAGGTCGGTGCTCGATGCGATCGAGGCGGCCCACCCCGTCCTCCGCGGCACCCTCCGCGATCCGGCAACGGGCAGGCGCCGCGCGCTCATCCGCTTCTTCGCCTGCGAGGAAGACCTATCCAACGAGGAGCCGGACGCGCCGGTGCCGGAGGCGGTGGCGCGTGGCGACGAGCCGCTGCTTATCGTGGGAGCGATGGCGGGCGGCTAACCAGCTCGCTTTTCAGTCGCCCGAGCCGTTCTCCTCCTGGCGCGCCCGGTCCAGCGTCTCCAGCAGCTCGCGGTACCGCTGCCGGGCATCTTTCTTGTCGTGCTCTTCCGGCAGCGCGTCCACGGCGCGGTTGATCATCTCCGCGTGTTCCAACAGGCAGTCGCGCTGTTCTTCATTCTCCGTTCGCCGCGCCACCACACTGATCGTCTCCAGCAGCCGAATCAGGACCGCAGGGTAATTGCCCCCGTGATGACGGATCATGTTGAACGCCGCGTCCACCACGCCGCTGAAGCTCGCCTTCGGCACAATGGCGCGGAGCTTGCCATTGTCGTCCCAGTGCCGTGGCTCAGGCGGCTCCCGCTCCACGATCCGCACCAGCGCCGAGCCCAGGCGGTCAATGCATGAGAGCGCCGTGAAAGGGTCATTGATGCCCGGCGAAAGCGCGCGCACGGCGATCTCCACCAGTTGGTCCACCGCGTACTCGACGTCCTGCGTCGAAGTCCGCACTTCCCCCAGGTCAAGCGCATCGTTCACCGCTTCCTCCAGGCCCTCGTCCGCCGCCTCCTTCGGCCAGACCAATGCCACCGGTCCCCGCCTGACTACGAACCGGCCGGCATGGTACTTGACCTTGATCACAGCCTCTCGCCCAGCCGCAGCCTTCACCAGCGCGCCCGAATCGATCGCCTGCAGGTAACCACCCTTGCGGCAGGAGATTTCGCCCGCCTCCTCGTCATCGAGATCGTCACGATCTTCTCGTCGCGCCTCGGCATCTTCGTTTCTATCACCGTCAGCAGCATCGTACAGCCGGTTGATCGAGCGCTCTAACTCATTGGACACCCCCCTTATGATCGAGGTGACCTGGATCGATGTTGCCACGTGATGGATGAAGTAAATCAGCGCGATGATGCTCACCAGCGCCAGGGCGAAGGCCACGGTGATCGAGATCTGCGGCACGAAGTCCGTTTCGTCGTTCCCAAAGATAGTCCGCAGTACGAGCAGGCAGTACACGAACGTCCCGATGAAGATGCCCAGCACCAATTGGATGCCGCGGTCGGAGATGAAGTTGCGCAGCAAGCGCGGCCCGAACTGCGATGACGCCAGCGCCAGCGTCGTGATCGTTATCGAAAACGCGGTCGCCGCCGCCGTAATCGTCGAACCCGCCACGGCCGCCAGCACTGCGCGGGCGCCATCCGGACGGCCCGCGTATCCCAGCGGCGAATCAGTGCTCGGGTTCCAATCAACTTCATCATCGAGCGCTGTCATCGCGAACGCCAGCACAATCGCGAACAATGTCATCGTCAACGGGACGAACCAGAAGCTCTCCCGGAAGTTCTGCCAGCGGTTGTAAAGGATATTCCTCAGGGCGTCGCACCTTCCGGCGTCGCCTGGTAGATGAGCGCCTCTCCCTCCAGCACCGCCTCCCCCTCCTGGTTCGTTACCCGGAACGACATCTCGTACATGCTCCTGCGCTCGTTCGCCGACGTCACGGTGCCTTCCGCCGTTATCGTGTCGCCAACGTACACCGGCTTCGGGAACGTCCATGCCTGGCGCACGAACACAGATCCCGCCCCCGGCAGGTCCATCGCCACCAGGGCGTGCAGCAGACCCGTGGCGATTCCCCCCTGCGCGATCAGCCGCCTGAACCGCGTCGCAGCCACGAACTCCTCATCGAAATGCAGCGGGTTGCGGTCGCCCGTGATCTGGGCGTAAGCCTCGAGCATCGGCTGGCCGACAGTGAGCGAGCGTGTGGCTGTCTGACCGGTCATGACTGGCATCGCCTACTCCACCCCGTCCAGCAGGAAAACCCGCGCCGGCGCGCCGTCCGCTCCCACGACCGGCAGCGGCGCGCAGACCAGGAAGTACTCGCCGGGCGGAACGTCCCGCAAATCCAGGCCCTCCAGTAACACGGCATTCGTTTTCAGCAGCGCCAGGTGCACCGCATGCGTCGGCGAGCGGAAGCGCTCGATCGACATGTAATCCAGGCCTACGAGCACGATGCCCCCTTCAACCAGCCACGGCCCCGCGTCCTCGTCCAGTGCCACAAACTCCGCGTGGAACTCATCGTCATCCCAAAAGCGCCCGTTGGAGGTCTTGATCAGCAGCCGGGTGGTCCCGGCGCCAATGCCAAGGCCCTCCAGATCGGCGGCCGTGATGTGGCCCTCCCCCACGTACTCGACAACTTGCGCCGGTCCGACCAGGTACTCGAGCGGCACCTGCTCCATCGTCACTCCGTTGTCCAAAAAGTGATGCGGAGCGTCGACGTGCGTTCCTGTATGAGAACCGAGAGAAAGCGCGCTCACGTTCGCCGACTTTCCTTCGCTGATCAGCGAGTGGAAATCGAGCTTCGGGCCCGGCTCTTCGCCAGCGTAGGTCGCCATTCCCGCGCGCAGGGGCACGGTTACATCGTAAATCTTCATCGGCTCCTCCTGCCGCCTATTATGCGGATGAGCCGCGCACCGGTGCTATGCTGGCTGCGTGACAAAAGCGGAACTCTACACGGAAGACCAGACAAAGGCCGGGCTCGCCCAACTGGATGGCTGGGAGTTGCATGACGGCCGCCTGCGTAAGCGCTACACGTTCCGTACTTTCCTTCGCACTATCGCCTTCGTCAACTCCGTCGGCTACCTTGCGGAGGGCGCCGGCCACCACCGGATATCACGATCAATTACAACCGCGTCACCCTCCGCCTCACCACACACAGCGAAGGCGGCCTGACGGAACGGGACTTTGCGCTCGCGTCCGAGATCGACGCGAAGCTGGTGACGAAGCTAGTCATCGCTGAAGAAGACGACCCTATCCGGTCGTAGACACAAAAAGCGCTCCCAAACCGGTCTCGGTTGCCTCTAAGTCTTCCCGGGTCGCCCCAGGAAGTCCCTTCAGCCGCCGTCCTTGTTCAGGAGCAATTGGAGTATCACCCCGCAGCCGTAAGCTGTCAATACTTAAAGACGCCATTCCGGCGGTGATTTGACCCCTTATCGCAGCGGCTAAGGGAGCAGGTCGTGCTTCAGCGTACCAATGAAGGGCAGGTTTCGGAAGCGCTGATGGAAGTCCAGCCCGTAGCCGACGACGAACTCATCGTCAATCTCGAAGCCAACGTAGTCGAGCGGCACGTCGATCAGCCGGCGGGCCCGCTTGTCCAGCAGCGTACAGACTTTGACGGATGAAGGGCGCTTGGTCTGCAGGTACTCCATCAGGTGATTCAACGTCATGCCCGTGTCGACGATATCCTCGACTAGGATGACGTCGCGGCCCTTGATGTTGAGGTCAAGGTCCTTCTGGATGCGCACCGCACCGGAAGAAGCTCCGGCATAGGAAGAGACCGCCATGAAGTCGACATTGCACGGCACCGAGAGGTTCCGCATCAAATCGGAGATGAAGCAGATCACGCCGCGCAGCACGCCGACCAGGACCGGCTCTTTCCCCGTGTAGTCCCGGCTGATCTCGGCGCCCAGCTCTTGCACCCGCAGAGCAAGCTTCTGCTGGGGAATCATCACCCGCTCGACGTCGGGCACCTGCTCCGGGGATAGCGGACCGTATCCGTAATTGGCCAGCAGCCGCAGGTAGTCGCGCTTCTTGAGCATGATGATGCGCGTGTCCGGATAAAGCTCCTTGATCTGGCGCATCTTGCGGTTCTTCTCGGCCGTCAGACTCGTCTTCAGCGTCGTAAGCTCGACGTAGAGGTCGCGCTCAGGCAGGTAGAAGTCCGGAGTAAAAGCCTCGGTGACATGGCCCTTCTCCCAGCGCAGTGGGAACGACCGCGGCTCGTACACCCACTCGATCCCGTAGAAATCAAGGATTCGCGCAAACTCGTATTCCGCGGGGTGAGCGAAGGGTGCCGGAACTTCCTCGGTTGGTGCGCCGGTCACCGGTATTCGCGCGCGCGACGGTTCGGGTATAGCCGGTGACTTCAGCAGAACGTCATCGTAGGCGTCGTCGGGCTCCGGAGTCCTGGTCTTGCGCCGCGAAGGTGAGGACCGTCTCGGCTTCACCGCGGCCATCTCCTTGGCTTTCGACTCCGACGCAGGCTTGGATCGGGACTGGCTCTTCCGGCGCGACTGCTTCGGCTTGGTCTCTGCCGGCGGCTCAATAACAGCAACCTCAGCCGTCGGTTCCTCGGGCTTGGCGGCAGGACGTCGGTGGCGATGGTGGCTGGTGGAAGAGCGCCTGCGGCGCGCCGCCGAAGGCTCTGGCGCGGGCGCGGGTTCAGTTTTCGGGGCGGTTGCACGCCGGCGGCTGCGTCGCGAAGTTGTGGTACCGTCGGTGCGTGAAGTCCGAGCTTCCGGGGCGTCTGCCATCTAACGTCATTGTAGGGAGGGGCTGCGGTAAATGCTATGGCTTTTGCGTAATTCTTATCCACATATGTTGATTTGTTCAACATGTTCTTCACCTCGTGATGACCGAGGGCGGACGGAGGTAAACAATGGTAACTGCCCAGGTCGTACGACGAGAGCAGACCGATTGGCGTCAGGTGCTGGGCGCGTTCCTTGCTGAGAAGGAGCGACGCTCTGGGTCTGAGTCAACCGCCCGAGAGTACGCCGCTATCCTGTATAGGTTCCTCCGGCACATCAGCCCACACCCACTGAACGAGGCCACGCCTCAGCAGGTGTTCGCCTTCTCCTACGGCGTAGGCCCCAAGCAGGTGTCGCCGAAGCCGGGCACCGTCCGCTTCCGCCTGTCGGCTATCTCTAGCTTCTACCGGTTCTGCCAGCGCATGGGCGTGCTGGACCTCAACCCGGTGGACCGCCTGCAGCGGCCGCGCCTACCACAGGCGCCGGCCCGTGGGCTGTCCCAGGACCAGATAGGCAACCTGTTCAAGGCTATCCCTACCCACAAGCCGTCCGGTAGGCGGGACGCAGCGATCACCCTGATGTTCCTGCTTACCGGACGGCGTCGCCGTGAAGTACTACGCCTGGTGGTGGGGGACATCGAGCAGGGTGACAACGGTATGTACTATGTATACCGGGCCAAGGGTGGCAACGTGAAGCGCCGCCAGCTACCGGACCCCGTAGTCGGGATGCTCCACCGGGACGGCATGCTGGGCGGTCGAGCCCTCAATGAATCCCTGTTCGGGGTCACAGCAGGTGGGTACTACCAGAACCTGAACAGGTACTTCGACAAGGCCGGCATCCATGACCGGGGTATCCACATCCTACGGCACACAGCCGCTAAGTTACGCCGGGACGTCGGCGAAACCATAGAGCAAGTGATGCGGTTCCTGGACCACAGCGATCTCGCCGTGACAACCAGGTACCTAGCCCGCCTGGAGGTCGAGGAGGACACCGGGTGGCAGAAGGTTATAGACCTGATACAGCCAGAGGTGGAGGGAGGTGGTGGCGCGGCCGTTACCCCGTAGATAAGCGGGAGCCCCCCGACTAAGACGGAGAACTCAGGGTATCAGGCTGAGCGCTCCAGCCGGAGGGCAGATACCACAGGAAGGCATCTATCACAGGAGGGTATCAATCTTGACTCCAGAAGTCAACACCGCCGTGGCTGAGGCCCCGGTACCAGCACCCGCCTACTCCGACGAGGAGTATGACCCGGATGCACCCCCTGAACGAACACCGTTCGGGTTCACAGGCAGGCTGACCAAGTCCGTGCGCTGTGACAACATCGACGAGGCCACTGCCGAGGGCTTCGGTGAGAACTACCAGAAGTACATGGAGCAGGCCGGGCGCCCGCTCGACACCCCGGTGTGGTACCTCCAGGCTGTCGCCCTTGACGGGCAGCGTGACGATGGCACGGAGTTCATCCAGAGCGACATGCTGACGCTCAAGGACAAGAACGGCCGCTGGCTCACCGAGGGCATGGCCCCCGACCTGGTAGCCCAGCAGTTCCGCGAGCAGTCCGGTGGCCTGAC
>DATKDX010000052.1:0-112259 GCA_035512435.1 Dehalococcoidia bacterium | reverse complement strand
AAACGTCCGCCTCAAGGTGTCCGGTCGGCGAAGCAAGAAGGCGCTCCATTCGTTCGTCAGCGACGTTGCCGACGACATGGCAGAGGCTTTCTACACGGACGAATTCAAGTCCTACACGGGCATCGGAGACGGCAACACGCGACATGAGAGCGTTGACCACAAAGCCGACGAATGGGTCAGGGGCGACGTGCACACCAACAGCGTTGAGGGCGTCTGGAGCCTTCTCAAGCGGTCCGTGGTCGGCTCCTATCACCAGCTCTCGGCCAAGCATTTGCCGGCCTACCTTGATGAGTTCTCGTTCCGCTTCAACAACCGTCACAATCACTACCTTTTCCGTGACACCCTCGCTAAACTGGTGAATTCGGAGAGTCTGCCGTACCAGGAGTTGATTCAGTAGATTCGGGAAATAGTTTCCGGGTGCGCTCAGATCTTCGCTTGGCTATCTCGAAAGCGCTTTTCATGTCGATCTCCGCATGAGTGGGTTCAGGGTGGCCCTGTCCGTAAGATTCAACGAAGATTTCTAACCTGTATCGACGGTTGGAGTCGGGAGTTACGGTGGTTGGAATCGATGGATAGGCCCATATCTCACTTATATCTAGTGACCGACTATGGGCCTCAAGAGACACCCCGTGATGATACAAATCGATTGGTGCCCTGAGTCGATTCAATAGCATTTGTGCGTCCCGCTTATCAAGGACATTCCATCGCCAAAACCAGCCGCGCTCCATGAGCGCTACCTTAATTCCCTCAATGTCTGCGTGCTTGCCACTTCGGTTCCGCAACTGACCCTTAATGGTGGCCTCGGCACCGTTAAAGGGCTGCTCCGGTCGGCCATGCGTATATTGGTTCAGTGAGAAAATCAACTCTCGTATCTCGAAGATGACATCGGCCTTACCAGCCTTCCCTCGCAGATCGTGATAGGCGAGAACCACTGATAGGAGTAAGAGCAATACTAGCGCGACGGGAAACGCCCAGTCTGGCAAGTCTATGCTCCAACCGAGCCATGGCTGTACGTATTTTTCTTGATAGTCTCCGGCGTCGAGAAACGCTGAGGGTGCCCAAATATACAAGCGGCGGAGAACCTGCCATAGCAAATCCAATGCTGACACCGCGATTGAAATGGCCCCTTAACCATTCCTCAATTCTATACCACCAACCGCGTCTCGTATACAATCGCGCTTGGTACTCGTTACTGGCTACTGGTTCCTGGCTCCTTCCTCGGCACATCGCTTCGCGTCTCCACCTCCGCCCGCATACGATCGATGACCTCCGCCACCGCCACTGCCTTCAGGTCCTCCCCGCTGCGCAGCCGCACGGCCGCTGCGCCT
The DNA here is from genome assembly GCA_035512435.1 of Dehalococcoidia bacterium. Classification (GTDB taxonomy): domain Bacteria; phylum Chloroflexota; class Dehalococcoidia; order SM23-28-2; family RBG-16-64-32; genus CF-162. Next base: position 110,931 of record DATKDX010000052.1, on the reverse strand, counting down.
GCTTCCGCTTCCCGGTCGCCGACGACCAGCATGTACGGGACCTTCTGCATTTGAGCGTCTCGGATCTTCGCCTGCATGCGCTCACTACGGTCGTCGACTTCGGCGCGCAGCCCAGCCTCTTTCAGTTGTGCTAGCACCTTCGCCGCGTACTCGTTATGCCGGTCGGCGATCGGAATCACCACGGCCTGCACCGGCGCTAGCCACATCGGAAACGCCCCAGCGTACAGCTCGATAAGGTACGCCATCATGCGCTCAATCGTGCTGATCACGCCGCGGTGGATGATCACTGGGCGGTGCTCGTCGCCGTCCTCGCCGATGTACTTCAGATCGAACTGCTCAGGGAGATGAAAGTCGACCTGGATCGTCGAGAGCGTCTCCTCCCGGCCCAGCCAGTCGCGGATTTGGATGTCCAGCTTGGGACCGTAGAACGCTGCCTCGCCCTTCGCCTCATAGAACGGCAGGCCCAACTCCTGCATCGCCTCGCGCAACACACACTCTCCCAGCTCCCACATCGACGGGTTGTCGACATACTTCTCCTTGTCGTCGGGGTCGCCCAGCGAAAGCCGGTACGTGTAGTCCGTGATGCCCAGGTCCTTGTACGCAAGCTCCACCAGCCGCATCACCCGCGCGAACTCCGGCTTGATCTGTTCCACCGTGCAGAAGATATGCGCGTCGTTCAGTGTCATCGCCCGCACCCGGCTCAGACCACCGACGACCCCCGACTTCTCATAGCGGAACATCGTCCCCAACTCCGCCAGCCGCACCGGCAGGTCGCGGTAGCTGTGGAATCCGTTCTCATAAACCAGGATGTGGTGCGGGCAGTTCATCGGCCGCAGCACCATCTCCTCGTGCTCAAGCGGCATCGCCGGGAACATCGTGTCCTTGTAGTGCGCCCAGTGGCCAGACCGTATGTACAGGTCGACCTTCCCCAGCACCGGCGACGTCACGTGTCGGTATCCCGCCTCTCGCTCCCGCGCCAGTATGTACTCCTCCAGCAGCCGGCGGACTGTCGCCCCCTTCGGCAGCAGGATCGGCAGCCCTGCACCCACCAGCTCGTTCGACATGAACAGCTCCAGCTCCCGGCCCAGCTTGCGGTGGTCGCGCTTGTCGGCCTCGTCCAGCCGGTTCAGGTATTCGTCCAGCTCGTCCTTCGTGTCGAACAGCGCCCCGTAGATGCGCTGCAGCATCGGGTTCTTCTCGCTTCCGCGCCAGTAGGCCCCCGCCGTCGTCATCAGCTTGAACGCCGGCAGCTGCCCCGTCTTCTCGACGTGCGGCCCCTGGCATAGGTCAACGAATTCCCCCTGCTTGAACAGCCCCACTTCCTCGTCCCCGATCTCCTCGATCAACTCCAGCTTGTACGGCTGCTCAGAGAACATGAGTCGCGCATCGTCCTTGCTGATCGACGAACCCTCGAACGCCACGTCAGACGCAATCCGCTTCCGCATCCGCTCCTCGATCTCCGGCAGGTCTTCCGGTGTCAACGCGCGCGGCAGCTCGAAGTCGTAGTAGAACCCCGTATCAATCGGCGGCCCGATGCCGATTCGCGCGTCCGGGAACATCTCCAGCACAGCCTCCGCCATCACGTGCGCGGCCGAGTGACGCATGCGCTCCAGCCGCTCTTCTCTTGACATCTCCTTCAGGTCAGCCATAAGTATTCGTCCTTTTCGTAGTCGTGGGATTGATGGCCTCTCTCGCCGCCCGGCTACTTGCCGGACGGCGCCGTAGTCACGGTAGCCGTCATCCCGCCCGGACTCTCGCCCTTCAGCAGCCGGTTCGCCACCGGCAAGATGACCCGCGTCTCCGCCGCCCAGCCAATCACGGATCCAATCGCCACCGGCAGCCCCAGCACCATCGCCCACCACGGCACGTTCATCGCGATAATCGCCAGCACCGCCCAGAAAAGCACCCCGTGTCCGACGTACACGAAATAGATCTCGGCGCCCAACCACTGGTTGACCCAATTCACTACGACGCCCCTTTCCCGAAGCGATACAACACCCACCAGTGCGCCACTCCCAGCCCAACCCCCACCACCCCGATCACCACCATCACCCCAAATAGACCCCACCGCCCATCGACAGCCGCCACCGCCCCGAAGGCAATCGCCGCCAGCAGCATCCCAATCGGCACCAGCCACAGATAGGCCCGCAGCAACACCGCCGTCAGACTGTTATCGTTTTGCATCTCGCCGTCTTCCATGTCTCATGTCCCTTGTCCCTTGTCCCTTGTCCCATACAAAAACCCCCGGCCCAATGTTGGGACGGGGGTTCCGTGGTTCCACCCAGCTTCGTCCGCCGCCGAGGGCGGACCTCATTTGGCCGTTAACGGGTGCCTCCGGAGCCGCCTATTCAGTTCAGCGGCTCGGCTCACGGGTGGTCTTCGCCTGGGCAGAGGGTCGGCTCGCTCTCAGCTTCGTCGAGCCTTCCTGTCGGCCGTGTCCCCGGCTACTCGTCCCGGTCAACGCCTGTATTCAAGTGGTGGGCGATGTAGGATTAGAACCTACGACCTCCCCGATCGCATCGGGGCGCTCCGCACCTATCTATTGCCTTGCATGGTGGGCGATGTAGGATTTGAACCTACGACCTCAGCGATGTCAACGCTGCGCTCTAACCAACTGAGCTAATCGCCCGCTTAGCTAGATTATCGTACCTTCCGCCGTAGGAAGGGGTCAACGCTGACGGTCGATCAAACTACCAATGTATTTCCGGCTCTTCATCGACTTGATCTCGAATTCACGCTTTCGAGCAACAGTCCCATCCGGGTGCTCTTCGGTGTAGACGATGTGCCAGGAGCGAAGGTGCCGTGTTGTCTTAACTCTGCCTGCATTGTGATCTTGGAGGCGGCGGTCTGGTTGGGCGGAACTACCAGTGTAATAACGACCGTTGCGTAGGGATTCGAGGACGTAAACGAAGTGTGACACAGAGGGACTTGAACCTACCACCTCCCCCGATCGCAGTCGGGGCGCTCTAACCAACTGAGCTAATCGCCCGCTTAGCGGATCATCGTATCAATCGCCCGCAGAGGCGGTCAACGTTGCCCAGTAATCGGTAGTGTCATAGTTTGAATACTAGGACACTACCCAGTAATCAAAGTCTTGTCACGAAGTGATGGGTGGTGTCCTGGCTTCAGGACACCACCCAGTCGCGTGGGTCGCTTAGCGGTCAATGTGCTGCGGCTTGTTCCTTGTATCGGCGGCTTAGCGCGAACGTTGTCGCGCCCACCGCGCTCAACACGAGGCCGAGGAATAGCAGCGATACCGGCAGGCCCGGTGTCGTCGGCGGGGCCCCGCCGGTGTTCGGGAAGCGCGTAATCGTTGTCATCTCAGGCGTCTTGGTCGGCGCCGGGGGCGGAGCCATCTGCGTTTCGGTCGGCGGAGTGGCTGTCGGCGACGGCGACGAGGTGATAAAGGGCGAAGGTGTTGGGGTGCCTGTCGGGATGTTCGGTGTTTCCGTCGGAGTAGGCGTCGCCGTGACCGGCGGCGTCGGAGTGGTCCCCGGCGACGTCGGAGTCGTGCCCGGCGGCGTCGGAGTGGTCCCCGGCGGCGTCGGAGTGGTGCCAGGCGGCGTGGTCGGGACTGTTGTTCCAGTCGGCGCGTCCGGCGTCGAAGTCGGGGCCGCAGTATCGGTCGGTGCGTCCGTCGGTGAGTCCGTCGCCGATGGTGCCGGCGTCTCGGTCGCTGCCGCGCAGGCCGCAAAGCCAACATCGTTGTCGTCTAGCGTCACCGCGCCGTTGAGGGCGAGCGCCCTGCCGGACAGGACCGCGTTCGTGTTCAGGGTAATGCTAGTCAGGGCCAGGATATTCCCCTTGAAAGAAGTGCCAACTCCCAGGGTTGCAGAACTGCCGACGCGCCAGAAGGCGTTGCAGTCCACCCCCTCGTTGATCATGACTACGCTGGAATTGGTCGCAGTCGTCAGTGTGCTCCCGATGCGGAAGATGAAGACGGCAGCCGGATTACCCTGGGCGTCTAGCGTCAGCGTTCCCGTTAGTTGAGCCGAGGTGTCGAAGCAGTAGACGCCCTCAGTGAGCGTCAGGCCACCCAGGTCCTCGCCGGTGAGGTCCAGGGTGCAGGGCTCGGCCGTCGCGTCGGACAGGGCGTTGTAGGCAGTCGTCGCGTCGGCCCGGGCGTCGGCCGCGTGCTGATCTCCTTCGTGGATCGTGCCGTTTGCGATCCCTGGCGGGAAGCCAGTGACCTCGCTTCCCGGAGAGACACCGACATCACCGTCGATCACGCTAAAGCCCGTGTTGGTCACGGTCGAGCTTCCGAGGACGCCATAAGTGCCCGCGCCGCCGAGGCCCGGCGCCGTTGCAGCGTCAGAGTTTGTGGCGGAGCCCAGCGTCAACAGGACAATGGCTAGGGCGACTACGCCAAATGCTACGGCCAGTCTCGTGGTTATAGATTTCTGAAACATGATCAAATAAACTCCTTAATCACAAAGGGGGATGTGCGAATTGTCGACGCGTTACGGCTTTTCACCGCAATGTCTTGTTGCAATGTGGTGTTAGGTGCTGGTTTTCTCCCTGGGGTAGCCGCCCCAGAGCGATGTGACAGAACACTCGTGGATGGCGCCTTCCGTCTCTGCCGACTTCTCGGCCAGCTCCAAGCAGTCCATGCAAACGAAGTGCTCGACGGCTTGCCCGTCACCGCGAACTTCTGTCAACAAGTGCAAAAGGTTGTATTCATTCGTCAGGGCGGTGCTCATTGAAGTGGATTTCACAGTTGGATTCCTCCAATTCAATGTTGCCCCCCAAAGGGAACAGGTCATGAGTTATCATCATCACGCGCCAATGTTTGCGTTAAGGAATGGTCTACCCGCAGTCGCCCTGTCTGGGCGTCGCCGTTGCGGGGTGTTGTTCACCAAAGAGCGGCGCATGCGCACACCAGGCCACTCACCTTCCCGGTCATCCGCTGCGTCCTCCAGCAGCATCCGCCCGCCACGCAGCGCGCGTATCAGTCGAAGGAGATAAGCGAGAAGGGGCGCCCCGTCTTGATCCCCGCGCTGCCTTCCTGACACAATGGGTGTGCCAATGGGCCCCTCTTGAGCGCGGGGACAGCCGCAGTCGAAGGGCCCCGGCCTCCGCAGGGCGGGGCTAGTTTGTTGCCCACCTTTTCGGGCCCGTGATATACTTCGCGAACCTGATCAAAGGGCGTCAAACAAGGCTGGGCCACTAGCTCAATGGTAGAGCAAGCGACTCTTAATCGCTAGGTTCAAGGTTCGAGTCCTTGGTGGCCCACCAGGTATGAATTCAGAGAGGGAAGCTGGCAGGGAGATGCATCGGACTAACGCTCGCTCAACGCCCTCGCTGCCCCGTCTCCTTGACCTACCAACCCCAGGGGAAGTGTCGGAATTGGCAGACGAGCATGACTTAGGATCATGTGCCGCAAGGCGTGCGGGTTCGAGTCCCGCCTTCCCCACCAACACGAGCGACCCGGCCGCGAGGCCCTGAAGGAGGATCTCTTGGCAGAACCACTTCTGCAAGTAAAGGACCTGAAAACACAGTTCTTCACCGAGGAGGGCGTCGTCAACGCCGTCAACGGCGTCTCTTACGACGTCCAGCCCGGCGAAATCCTCGGCCTCGTCGGCGAATCCGGCTGCGGCAAAACCGTCTCCGCCCTCTCCGTCCTCCGCCTCATCCCCTCCCCCCCAGGCAAGATCGTCAGCGGCGAGATCATTTTCGAGGGCGAGAACATCCTCAAAATGGACGAGGACGAGGTCCGCCACATCCGCGGCAACAAGATCGGCATGATCTTCCAGGAGCCAATGACCTCCCTCAACCCCGTCCTCACCATCGGCCGTCAGCTCACTGAAACGCTCGAGTTGCACCTCAAGATGGACAAGCAGGCCGCGAACCAACGCGCCGTCGAGCTCCTCGAAATGGTCGGTATTCCCGAGGCCAAGGGCCGCGTCCACGACTACCCCCACCAGTTCTCCGGCGGCATGCGCCAGCGCGTCATGATCGCCATGGCCCTCTCCTGCAACCCCAAGCTCCTGCTCGCCGACGAGCCCACCACCGCCCTCGACGTCACCATTCAGGCCCAGATCCTGGAGCTGCTCACCCGGCTCACCCGTGAGCTCGGCACCGCGGTCATCATCATCACCCACAACCTCGGGGTCGTCGCCCGATACGCCGACCGCGTCAACGTCATGTACGCCGGTCGTGTCATCGAGACCGCCACCGCCGCCGAGCTTTACCACAACCCGCGCCATCCCTACACGCTGGGCCTCCTACGCTCCGTCCCCCGCCTCGACATGGCTCGCAAGGAGAAGCTGGATCCCATCGAAGGCATGCCGCCCGACCTTATCCACATGGACAACGGTTGCCCCTTCCGCCCTCGCTGCCGCTACGCCGTCGAGCGCTGCGCCACCGAGGATCCACCGCTCATCAACGTCGGCACCGAGCACGGCGCCGCGTGCTGGGAATGGGAACGTGTTAGCAGAGACGCCGACGTCCTCGCGCCGGCTTAGTCAGGGGTAGTTATGACTATCGAAGAAACCACCACCCACGAACCTGGAACCCGCCTCGGCGAAACCATCGTCGAGGTCGACGACCTGCGCATGTATTTCCCCGTCACCTCGGGCATCCTCTTCCAGCGCAAAGTCGCCGACGTTAAGGCCGTCGACGGTGTCTCCTTCAAGATCCGCAAAGGCGAGACCCTGGGCCTCGTCGGCGAGTCCGGCTGCGGCAAGACCACCCTCGGCCGCGCCGTCCTCCTCCTTTACAAGCCCACTGCCGGCTCCATCAAGTTCCGAGACCAGGAACTGACGACCATGAAGGGCGGCGACCTCCGCCGCATGCGGCGCAACATGCAGATGATCTTCCAGGACCCCTACGCCTCCCTCAACCCCCGCATGACCATCGGCTCCATTATCGCCGAGCCCATCATCATCCACGGCCTCGCCAAGAACCGCAAAGAGCGTCAGGAAAAGGTCCAGGAGCTCATGCAGGTCGTCGGACTCAACCCCTACTACGCCAACCGCTATCCCCACGAGTTCTCCGGCGGACAGCGACAGCGCATCGGCATCGCCCGCGCCCTCGCCGTCCAGCCCGACTTCATCGTCGCCGATGAGCCCGTCTCCGCACTCGACGTCTCCATTCAGGCCCAGATCATCAACCTGCTGGAAGACCTCCAGGACCAGTTCGAGCTCACTTATCTCTTCATCGCCCACGACCTCTCCGTCGTCCGCCACATCAGCGACCGCGTCGCCGTCATGTATCTCGGCAAGATGATGGAACTGACCGACCGCGTGGAGCTGTACGAAAACCCGCTTCATCCCTACACGCGCGCTCTCCTCTCTGCCGTGCCGATCCCCGATCCTGTGATCGAGGCAAAGCGTGAGCGCATCATCCTCACCGGCGACGTGCCCAGCCCGCTGCACCCGCCCTCCGGCTGCGTCTTTCACACCCGCTGCCCCCTCGCCATCGACGAGTGCCGCCAGGCCATCCCCGAGTTCCGCAACGTCGGCACGGCCGACAAGGAACACTGGGTCGCCTGCATCCGCGTCGGCGAAGGCGGAACGCTCCCAACCGGTTAATCACAGCGCCGGGCCAGCTTCCGCGCACGCCGCCGCCGCTGCTGTCGGCTAGCCGGAGGCGGGGGAGACGCAGAACTCATTGCCCTCCGGATCAGCCCCGATGACCCAGGTGTGACCGTCCTCGCTCATTGCGCACAGTGCTCGCCCCGTTGCGCTGCATGCGAAACACCTCCAACCTCCAGGTCATCCGCCGTTATGTCCATGTGCAGGCGACTCTTGCCGGCCTTCTCTTCCGGCACGGCCTGAAAGTAAACCGTCCCCTCGCCGCTCTCCGGCGCCGGCGAGACTCCGCTATGCGCTTATGCAGCAGGCAGTGAGACTCTGACAGAAAAGATGACGGAGTACCGCTATTTACCGCGCAAGTGCGTTATGCGTGATGCGGGTCGTTGCGGGTGCGCAACCAGAAAAATCCGTATGTCGCCAGGGCCACCGCCAGCGTGCCAAAGATCAGGATCGCGAATGTCGCTGCCCCGGTTTGACCAAGGGCGTTTAACGCTTCCTTCTCTTCGTTCATCATCGCGTGCCAGAAGATGAAACCGCTGAATATCGTAATCCCCGCCCACGCAAACTTATTCCACGACATCAGCTTGTGTCCGTCCATGAATTTGATCGGGATCATCATCAGGAACAGGCTCTGGATGCCGGCCAGGAACAACCCGACAGCAATGCCTTCCGGCAGGGCCGCCCACATCGTGTCGCCATCCTCCGCCAGCTTGCGGGTCGGGCCGACGGCCAGCCAGGCAAGCAGGCAGACCGAAAGGAGCGCCAGCGCGGGCCAGAGGATCTGCATACCGCGCTGCTTCGGCGTCATCACCACCTGCGCCGTCAGCGCGTGCGCCGCTACGAACCCGAAGACCAGTCCGGGCTGGAATCCCTGGATTCGGGTCGCCGCCACGCAGAGGACCGCAATGGCAAGCCCCGCAGGGAAGATGCGGATGGTTCCCGGCAAGCCGTACGTGTTGGTCACGAGTAGTTGCCCACCGTCCCAGACGTATGTCAACACGACGAACGTCACGATGAAGCTGAGCGTCAGGACTATTGACGCCTCATTGAACCCGAACTCCGGTTCCTCAAGGGCGTAAAGCAACCCTGCCAGCAAGATCACAACAAGCGGGCCGGTGAACAGCCTCAGCCACGAGGCCTTTGATAGCGTTCCGCCAAGAATCGAAAATCCGCCTGCAAAACCGGCAAATGGGGCCGATATCTTCTTAAGCCAACTCTGGATCAAGTGGTCGTTCTCTTCCAGCGTCGTGTTGAATATCGCCGCCGTTGCCAGCAACACCAGGACTGTGATCATTGCCAGCGCGAGGTTGGTCGAGACGACCCCCGGATTCGTGACGATGTCCGAGAGAGTCGGTATGTTCTTCAGCAGCGCCGGGCGCGCCTTCTCCCCTGCCGTCTCTTCGGTCACGATTGCCGGCGGCTCAGTGGCGTCCGGCCGCGGTTCTTGCGTCGCCGCCAGCGCCGTCGGTGACGACGTGGGACTGGCGTTCGCCGTGGGTGATGGCGCCCCCGTCGGTGTGGACGTGGGAGTCGGCGTCGGCGCCTGCGTCGGTGGGCTGAGGACCGGCGGCGCGGCGATCGGAACGGCCGCCGAGGTCGGGGTCGGCGTCGGCGTCAGCGTCGGCGGCGGACTCGGCGAGGCGCTCGGGCCCGGCGTAGGTGGCGGCACCGGCGTCGCGCTTGGCGTCGGCGATGGCGTATCCGTCGGCGTCGGCGATGGCGTCGGGCTGGGACTCGGTGTCGGGCTCGGCGTCGGCGTCGGAGGCTGCGTCGGCGATGGCGTCGCTGTTGGCGTTGCCGTAGGCGTCGGCGTCGGCGTCGGGCTCGGCGCCGGCGGGCTCGTCGGCGAAGCAGTCGGCGCGCTCGTCGGCGTCGGCGTCGGAGTAGGTGTTGGGCTGGCCGTCGGCTGCGGAGTTGGGCTGGCCGTCGGCGCCGGTGTGGGAGTCGGCGTCGGACTGGCTGTCGGCGGCGCTGTCGGCACCGGCGTCGGTGGCGCCGTCGGCACCGGCGTTGGTGGCGCTGTCGGCGTCGGCGTCGGTGGCGCTGTCGGCACCGACGTCGGCGGCTCCGTCGGCGTCGGCGTCGGCGGCTCCGTCGGCGTCGGCGTGCCAAACGTCTTCGGCTCGAAATCAAAGTAAATCGAAGGCGCCGCCGCGTTGTTCACCCGCACCGCGATCAGGTTGTCCCCGGCGTGCAGCAGGTGCTGGATGTTCTGCGACGAAACGGTCGTATTGACGGCGCACCCCGTCGGCGGGCTGTTCACGCAGCCAACGTTCGTGTACCCCTGCCCGAACTCACCGAAAAACACCCCGTTCACGTATATCACCAGCGAGTCGTCGCTCTTGAACGAAATGTTGGGGAACTGCGATGGGCTCGATAGCGTGAAGTGCGCCCGGAAGTACCAGTCAAAGTTCGCCGTCGCACTGTTCACCTGGTGCGGCAGCGTCGCCGCCGACCACAGGCTCTCGTTCAGCGCCACGTCGTACCACTGGTGGCTTTCCGCGTCGCTCGGCGGCGCATTGCCCACCGTCACCGGCCCCCGCTGCTTCCACGTAACCGACGCTGCCTCCGCCGGCTGCGGCGACGTCAGGCCGGAGGCAAGCGCAACCAGGGCCAGCGCCGCAATAGCCAGCGCTGCCCAGCCGAGCCAGGCCCCAAAGCGAACCCCCGTCATTCTTCCCTCTACTAGCGAACTCTATATTCGATACGTTAATCGCTGGTCACAGCAGTATAGCAACTATGTTAACTAGCCCGCACCCCTTCCACGGGGTCTACGGCTGGTCAACCCCCGAATCCCCCACACCGTTACGCAACCACCCGCCCCGCAGCCCATGTCCTGCATGTTCCGGCGAAGCCCATGTTTGCATGTTTGCATGCCTCCATGTTCGGGCGAAGCCCAGTTTGTCCAGTTTGTCCAGTTTGTAAGTTCGCAGCAGCCCTACATGAACTCGTAGCCGCCCATGATCCCGGGCGGCTCCTGGTCCATGATCACGTTCACGCACGCCGGCTTCCCGCTGTCGATCGCCCGCTGGATCGCCGGACGTATCTCCTCCGGCTTCGTGACGTACTCCCCGTGGCCGCCCATTCCCTCCACGATCCTGTCGTAGCGGCAGTTGTCCCCCAGCATGCTAGCCACGACGCGGTCTTTCCCGTACATCGCCCGCTGGCCGACCGTGATCTGCCCCCACTGCCGGTCGTTGCCGACGACCGACACCACGGGGATACCGAAGCGCACAAACGTATCGAAATCGAAGCCGTTGAGCCCGAAAGCTCCGTCCCCGTTAACCATGATGATGCGCTTGTCCGGGTAGACGCTGTTGATCGCCATGCAGAAGCCGGTCCCCACCCCCAGCGTGCCGAAGGGGCCCGGGTCATACCACTGCCCCGGCAGGTTCACCGGCAGGATCTTCGAGGCGTGCGAGACGATGTCCCCGCCGTCCCCCACGACGATCGTGTTTTCGTCGACGAAGCCCGCGATCTCGGCGCAGAGGCGCAGCGGGTGGATCGGCTCGCGGTCGCTGGCCATCCACTCCTCCATCTGAGCGCGGGTCTTCTCCTCCTCGGTGCGCAGGCCGGCAAGCCACTCGCTGTGGTCGTACGTTGTCCCCTCCAGCTCCGCCGTGATCGTCTGCAGGAAGGCGCGCGCGTCCGACTCGATCGGCAGGTCGACGTCGTGGTTGCGGCCGAGCTCCGTCGGGTCAGTGTCGACCTGGATGATCGTCGCCTCGGGGTTGAAGCGCTTGCCGTACGAGAGCCGGAAATCCATCGGAGTGCCGATGACGACGATAGCGTCCGCTTTACCGAGCGCGTTGCGGCGGCTGCGGTTCATGAACAGCGGGTGGTCCTGCGGGATGCTGCCGCGCCCCATGGCGTTGACGTAGACGGGCGCGTTCAGCGTCTCGATGAACTTGCGCAGGTCCTCGTGCGCCTCGCTCCAGTAGATGGCCGATCCCGCCATCACCAGCGGCCGCTCGGCCTTGCGCAGGACCTCGGCCGCCTGGGCAACGACGCCCGAGTCCGGGTAGACGCGGCCCTGCGGCCGGTAGCTCTCGGGGAAGACGACCTCGCTCTCCTCGACTTTCTTGAAGAGGACGTCGGTGGGAATTTCGAGGAACGCCGGCCCCTGCCGACCGGTCAGCGCGGCGCGGAAGGCCATCGCTATGTACTCCGGGATGCGCTCCGTCTGGTGGATGCACTTGGCCAGCTTGGTGATCGGCTTCAGGATCTCGGTGTGATCCATGTCTTGCAGCGCCCCCATCTCGAAGCGCGCCAGCGGACTGCGCCCGCCGATGACGAGTAGCGGGCTCTTGTTGTGCCAGGCGTTGGCGATGGCGGTGATGCAGTCGGTGACGCCGGGGCCTGCGGTGACGACGGCGACGCCGCACTTGCGCGTGGCTCGCGACCACCCCTCGGCGGCGTGCCCGGCGACCTGCTCGTGCCGCACGTCGATGACTTTGATGTTCTCATCGAGGCAGGAGTCGTAGATGGCCTGCACGTGGCCGCCGCAGAGGGTGAATATGGTGTCGACGCCTTCCTGCTTGATGGCGCGGGCGACCAGGTCGCCGCCGTCTACGAGGGCCATGGGGCTGCTCCTTCGGGGCTGGTTGGTGATTAATGAATGGGTTGGTCAGTGGGTAAGTGTAGGTGAGGGGCGGTGACGCGGCAAGGTGTTAGGTGTTAGGTGTCAGATGTGAGGTGCGAGGAAGTGGCCTCATCGCGAAGCCTTTCTACGCTCGCGTCCAAGCTTCGAGGGGGGTGTGAGGGGCAGGTGGACGTATAACACGTGAACATCAATACCTTCACAGGATGCCGCTTCTTCTTCGGGTGTCAGAGGATCCAGTTTGTAGAACTCGAAGACTACGTAGTATCCGCGAGCAAGTCTTTCTGATTTAAGGTAATTGGTGAGTTCCGCCAGACCATCTTCATGGTATTGGCGCCCCTTCCAAAGCTTAGCTTCAACGACTTCGCGGCTATCTGGAAGGAAGATCAAAATATCACTCCGCCCAGCTCCAAGTGGCACCTCCCGATAGGTTCTGCCAAGTCCGTGGATAGCGGTCTGAAGGTGCGAGCGACAGACTTCCTCGGTCTGCTGCTTGGTCAGGTCTGAAACAAGCTGATGCTCAGCGAAATCCTTGAATCTCCTTAGAGGTTCTAGTAGCCCCTCATCCAGTATCTCTCGTGACATTAGCACCTCAGGTAACGAAGTTAGGAGAATGCTTTTTGCTCCGCGGTTCTGCGTGTAAAACTTAGTTGAGATAGCTTGGACAGACAATCGAATCGCCTGATCTATGTCATATCCTCGCGAGATGTAGTCGGATACCGACTGAGCAAGGCGCAACGAGAAATTATCGGGATCGTGCCAACCCTCTCGTTCGATGAGGTCACGAATTGCGGAATTCACGGCAACTGCCCTACGAGTCATTTCTTCGGAGTCTTCGCTTGCTCGGCAACAAGTCTGCTGAGGCGCAATACTTGTTCCACAACTTTCTTACGCCCCCATCTTGTTCCGCTTGCGTCCGCGCCTACTTTCTCTATTAAGCCCTCTTCTTCAAGCTTGCTGAGTTTTCTTGACACTGTTGGTTGGCTAATGGCCACACCCTCAGCGTTCTTAAGGTGCTCCACAATTTCGCCCTGGTTCCTCTGCTTGCCTAAGGAAAGGTAGACGAGGGCTAACTTTCGATCACGGGAGAATAGCCATAGTAGGTCCTTGATCAGTTCTTTCGATTGACCCCGCAAAAGGAGATGCTGCGTCGTCTCTATCGACTCGATTCTGAACCGGATTGTCTTGATCTCATCAGCGGTATCCAGAGTCTCAGGCACTAGTCTTTCTTCGCCTCTGAGACTCTGTTTTGCACGGTCTTGAGTGGTGCCGACAAAATGTCGGAAATCTGTTTCGACCCCAATCCAGAAGCATGAAGTAGCAGGATGCGATCCCGCTGCGTTGCTTCTCCGTCTAGGGGTGGGCGAGCTAGGAGCATCCCAAGGTAGGTTCACGACTTGCTCAAGCAATTCGTCAGTCCTGGTGCCTATTCCGCCTTGGATCATTTCTGCGCTCCCTTGTTGGTTTTCGCTGCGTTCCGCTTCTTAAGTTCCGACAGTGTCACGCTGACAGTGTGTGGAGTCGTGCTGATCAGGTCCGCTATGTCCTTTGGCTGAAAGCCCGCCTTGGACAGCATCGTGATCTGGTCCTTCTGTGACATGTCTCGTGTCACGAGGATCGATACGAGGCGAATCAATTTGTCTAACCTATCCAGCGTCTCCGTACTCACGTCACTTCCTCCCCTTCTTACTCTTCACCTGCGATAGAATTGCTCTCACGCTGGCGTCACTCGTGTCGTACACGGTGGCAATCACTGAGCGTTCAACCCCGAGCCGCTCCAGATAAGGCGCTCCCTCCGACATGGTCTTGGACTGAACTGCGGTTGCAGCAAGAACGTTGAGGATCTGTTGAAGAAGTATCTCTGTCCGATCTTGTTCTGGCATCGTTACTCGTCCCTAGGCTCCCTTCCGTTTCGCGCTTCTCGCCAAAGCTGTTCTCACCACATTCGGCGTAGTGCCCAAGATTTCTGCGATCTCGCCTGATTTCAGACCAACTTGTGCCAGTCTGGGCGCGCTATCAGCGATTGATTTGCCTTCAACCATGGGTGCCGATAGAAGCTTGATGATGACAACAAGTTGCGCTTCGAGCCGCTGATACTGATTGGGATCCATCTCGCTCCATTCACTTCGTCAACAGCTTATCGGGCAGTTTTAGGAGACGCACATACTGGGGCTTTCCGGACTCTCCGATATCGTACACGATGCCTTGTGCTTCCCACGATGAAAGTGTAGTGCTCATCGTACCTTTGGAAACTTTGGCCATATTCGCCGCGCCAGTGACGCCAAGGTCGCCACTAAGGGAATTGTATACACGAACGTACGCCTTGGGATCTTTTTTATTGTTCGTTACAGTGTCGAAGATCGTTGCCAGACCGATAGTAGACCTAGCCAAGAGTCCGATCATCGCCTGGGTCTGCTTGAAGGACAAATCGCTCATTGGGGACCTCCTTTGAAGAGTTAAACCTGCAAAACTTCTCGTCGAACAGACGTGCTGAATCCACTCTAGGTCTCCATTCCCGTGATGTCAAGCTGTTGATGCGCGCGCAAGTCTAGCGCATCAGAATTTATAGGTGCGCCATCGGCGCGACTGGACGTGGATCGATTTGCGTCGAGACGATCACCGCAGGCGTGGTTAGTAGGGGAAATAGTGGTCAGGGTCTGGGTTTGGTGGTGAGTTTGGCGCGCGGGGCCTCGAAGTCGCGGCCGGTCATGGGGAAGGCGGCGCAGTCGAGGACTTGAAGCTGATGGAGCCAAGGACTCCCTGAATGGCCTCAGGGTCGCCGCCGCTAAGGTGAAGGTTACCGGCTCGCCATCTCCAGGCCCGCAGTGGTGGGATGACGATAGTTCATGACAGTTAAAAGTAGGTATGGCACGGTCAATGGGATACTTGGAGCCGTATATCGCCAATGAGGCGCTGCGGCGCTGCGGCGCTGGTATCAGTCAGCGAGGTGCCGCATGTTCCCTGACCTTAGCTACAAAAGTATCTACGGGGCCTTCTTGGCCGTGCCACTGGATGAGATCGTTGATGCCTTCCGCCTGCTGATCCAGGCGAACGAGGCGTTCACGAGCGAGATAAACGGGGCCGGCATTCTGCAGGAGCTTATGCAGGACCTCCCGGAACGCTCGCAGCCGGTGTACGAGGCTCCTTCGCAGCTGTTCGCGTCTTGATTAGCGGAGGCCCAGCCGGGTGCGGCATGGACTGTTTAGTCAGCCGCCGATGTTCTGCTCTATGATAACTCCGGGCCACCTTTCGGTGTCCCACGGCGGGCGGGTTTGGCAGAGCCCGCCCGCCACTCTTTAAAGCCGCCGCGGCGGCTAACTCACCCCCGCTCAATTTCCCCTCAGCCGTTCCAGCCGCCAAACCCCTCCCCCTCCTCCGGCGGCAATATCTAGCCTCCCACCGCCTTCAACACCGCCGCCATCTTCTCCCCCAGGTCCTTCCCCTTGTTCGCCCGCGCGTTCAACTCCAGCATCTGCGCGACCGGATCAAACGGCTCGGGTCGTCCGGCGCCAGCGACAACGCCTCATACACCCATCGCTTCAAATCGCCGGGCTCATCACCTTCCAGCTCACGCGCCCCCGTCCCCTGCTCATAGAAACCCGCCCCCTCAGCCCCTCGTGAACGTCCCTGCCGGTCACTCCCCGCCCCTTTCACTCGGATCACCACCCTCTTGCCCGCCCGCCTCACCTCCACGGCCGGCGTAGGCGCCTCAAGGGTCTTGCCCTCCCACGCCGGCCTCAGCGCCCGGATCACGATCAACTGCTGGATCGTATCCATCAGCTGGCGGTGCAGGCCCGTCCCATATCGCATCACCTTCGCCAGCGTCTCATCATTCGGCAGCAGCCGCGCCGCCACCAGGCGGTCCATCTCCTCGATCACCTCCGGCGTCACCTTCTCCGGCACCCCCAGCCCCTGCCACGACCGGCTCATCGCCCAGTCCCGCGGCACATTGCGCAGCCGACCCGTCACCGACTCCGTCTCCAGCCGCACTACCCGGTGACTCCGCCAGATGTATCCCGCGATCAACAGCCCCATCGACTCCTCGAACGCACCCTCGATCGCAAGTGCTCAAACACCCCGTTCTTCAGCCGCTCCCACTGCTCAGCGTCCTCCACCAGCGGCAGCACCGGCGTCTGACTATAAATCCCGTGCTTCACCGGGTTCAGACGCAGCATCGCCTTCCCCTCGTCCGACTTCGGGCCCGTTCTGCTGCACCCTCCGCTCTTCGTCCATGCCTCTTCCCCTCCTTGCCCATCCGGGCCTCATCCACAACTTCCAGGACTCCTGCGTGAGAGCCATACTAACCGCCGCCCCCGCCCATCTCCAAGACCCAAATGTCACCCCCGGCGACCCACGCCACGCGCTCCCACACCCCCGTGGGCGCACCTATCTATAGCACCTAATCCTATCTAAAACCCCCGTTTTACAAAACAAAATCCCCCCTCCAAAGCGCCATAGCAAAGCGCCCCGGCCAAAATGGCCGGAGCGCTCGTTCGTAGCCTATTCGCTCGCTAGTTGTCGAGGAACTGGCGGAGGAGGGGGTTCATGCGCTCGCGGCGGTCGCCAAGGCCGGCGACATTCAGCCGGTGCATGTACTCGTTGACGCGCTTGCGTTGGACGCCCATCGAGAGCTGGAGGCCCTTGTCGAAGTTCTTGACGCCGCCGCCCATGAGGATGGCAAGCGCTTCGAAGAGGGCGAAGTTGGTGCCGTCGCTGTCCAGCGGGTCCGGCGCCAGCGTGCTCTCGACCTTATCCATGTAGTGGTGGATTTCCTCGCGCCGCCAGGGCTCGTTGTCCATGACGTACTTGAGGTGCATCACGCCGAAGCCCAGGTGGCGTGACTCGTCCTGGCCGCAAAGGCGGAAGATTTTCTTCTCGGCCTCGTTCTGGCCGATGTACTCGCCCATGCGGAACATGGACTGGACGAAGCCCTCGGCGGCGACGTGCATGATGGCTGACATCTCGGTGAAGTCTTTGGCCTCGATGATGACTCGGAGGCCGTCCTGCGGCAGGGAGGAGAGGAGGCCGCCGCCGTTGGCGAAAGCTCGCTTGCGGAAGACGTCGAGGTGGCGTGCTTCGTCCATGATCTGGGAGAGGAGGAAGAGCTTGACCTCGTGGTGTTCGCTGTTGATGGAGGGGAGCCACTGGGCGGGGGTGTCGCCGGCGATGAATTCGACCTCGGTGAGGAAGGTGCAGAGCTGGCACATGGCGCGCTCGATGTCATCGGGGAGGGCTTCGATGCCTTCCCAGGGGATGTCGGTGGCAGAAGACCACTGGCGCTGGACGGCTTCTTCGTAGAGGAGACGGGCGTTGTCAGAGTAGACGTCGGCTTTGCCGGCGTAGCCGCCGGGGACGCGCGGGGCGTCGGGGCGGGGGACGGAGCCGCGGACGCGGACGGAGCGGTTGTCCGATTGCTCGGGGACCTCGCCGACCTGACCGATCTCGATCTCGTCGAGGGTGAGGCCGCGCTTGCCGGGCTTAGCGCGCATGCCCCAGGGGTGGCCGTTTTCGTCGAGGTTCAGCCAGCTGAGGTCGACGTGGGGCGGTTCAGCGGTTTCGATTCGTAGCTTTTCGAGGGTATCGGCATCGATTGCCATTGGTTGGTCATCCTCTCTCTGGAGGCCTTGCGAGCGAGCCTCCGATCATTACTTAGCAGCTACTAAGATGCGTCGTTTTTAGCACGATTTTAGATACGGTGTCAACGTTGCGCAGGCTTTCACGAGCGGTGGGGGATGGTGGTTATGACGTGGGTCACAGGGTGGACGAGGGGGAGGGGAGGTTGGTGCCGATGCTGGCCTTCGCTTCGTCAAGGTCCTTCGGCTTTGCCTCAGGAAAGGGCGAGGCGCGGTCACGGGGAGGCAGATGCTTTTGCTAGACTTGGGGTGAGATGCAGCAGAAGGATCGCCCGCCGGGTCGGGCGGATATTGAGGCGACGGGGAGCGGCGATTATACGGCCGAGAAGTTTGTGGACTGGGACAATCCGGAGGACTTCCAGGAAGAGAACTGGGAGGATGCGCCGGAGGGCTACTACGACGGGGACGACGGGACGATCGAGTTCGAGGACGGGAGTTACGTCCCCGGCCCGGAGGATCCGGACTATGACCTGTCGGAAGCGGCTGGGTATTCGGGGTGGGAGGAGCCGGGGCGGCGGGAGATCATTCCGCAGTGGATCGTGGTGGTGGTGTCGATGATCCTTGTGCTGTCGTTTGTGGGTGCGCTTTTTATCCGGCTGAGCTAGGCGGCGGGCGGGAGGGGCGCTTCTTTGGCTCCCGTGGCGCCTTCTTCGATGTCGACTTCGATGAAGGGGTTGCCGTAGCGGTCGCGGACGACGTCGGCGGCCTTGACGAGGCCCCGGCGCAGGTCACGGTCGTCCTCCCAGTAGGAGATGGTCTGGCCGACGAGGGTGGGTGCGAGGGTTTTCATACCTTTTTCGTCCATGGCGAAGCGGAGTTCTTTGGTGACGCTCATGACTTCAGAGATTCTACGACATTCAGATAGCAGGAGCACGGGTTTGGTCCGGTCTACCTTGACCGATTATGAGCGGGGGCTGATGATAGTTGCAGGAGATCTTAACCAGTTGTTGACAAATGTAGACAATACTGTCCAAATGGTCTGGCGCTCTCCGGACGCTGCCGGGGAGGTATCGTGTCCGGGGAGCTAGGAGGCAGTCCGCGGAACGGTATGCGCCAGCTTCCGGACCTGATCCGCGGGCTGCACGGAGCCGACATGGACGCGCGGGATGCGGCCACGGAGGAGCTTGGCCGGCGGTTGCGCGGCGATGACGGCGAGCGCGTGGCGCGGTATCTGCGGACGGTGGGCCGGGAGGAGGCGGATGCGGATGCGAGCGAGCGAATCGCGCGGTTGTTGCGGCTGCACAAGTCTCAGGAGCAGATCGCTGAGTTCCGGGAGCGGGCGGCGGAGTTGCGGGAGCGGGGAAGGAGACTGGCGGGCCAGCTGACAGCCTGGGAGCGTTTCCGTGAGGAGGCGGGCCCTTCGACGGCGGCGGGAACGTGGGTGATCGAGAATCTTGAGGCGATTGAGCTGCATATCGGGATGTTGCGTGGCCGGATCGGGCGATTAGAGTCGGACCGGGACGAGCTTGAGGCGCAGGTGGCGAGGGCGCTGGACGGAATGGGGGAGTTGCCCGGGAGCGCGGGAGAGGCGTCAGAGTAGGGCGGGAGGCGCCCGGCGGGCGAGATGGCACTGGCGGCGCGTGGTGCGGGCGAGCCACTGATACGGCGAGGGATTTGTGGTGGGGCTGGGTGACTCGCCCTACGGTGAAGTAGCGGGCAGTTAGTGCGTGCTCGCCTCCGCTGCGCCAATGTCCCCTTCGACTTGGGCTAGCGCCGCGCTCAGGGCAGGCTTCGCTGCGCCTTTGGCTCCGCTCAGGAAATTGGGGTTGGGGGCCAGATGGGGCGGTAGGGGTACCACTGGGCGGGGTGGCGGCGGACGAAGTGCTCGAAGGTGGAGGCGAGTTGTTGGGTGAGGCGCTGGGTTTCGGTTTCGGCGGGGGAGTCGCGGGAGGGGAGGATGGGTGGGCAGACGTGGGCGCGGAAGCGGCCGCCGGGAAGGCGGACGGCAAGGCCAAAGACTAGAGGTGCGCCGGTGAGGCGGGAAAGGCGTGCGGGGCCTTCCGGGAAGCGGGTCTGGCGGCCGAAGAAATCAACGGGGACTGAGCCGACGCTGTCGACGCCGGCGTCGACGACCATGGCGATCATGCCGCCTTTACGCAGGCGGCGGATGAGGCCGATGCCGGCACCGTCGGCGGAGATGAGGGTGATGCCCATTTTGCGGCGGGTACGGACGATCCAATCCATCATCCACTCGACGGGGATGCGCTCGGTGACGGCGGTGATCTGGTAGCCACGGAGGACGGCGAGGGCAGCGGCCACCTCGGTGCTGCCCATGTGTCCGCTGACGAAGATGACGCCACGGCCGTGGGCCTCCGCGGCGGCAAAGTTCTCAACACCCTCGACGTCGATGCGGTCGAGGAGGTCGTCGGTGTCCCAGCCCTGGAGGTGCATGAGTTCGGCGACGTAGAGACCGAAATGGCGGAAGGCCTGACGAGCGAGGCTGATGGCGCGGTGGTCGTCCGGCGTCGTGCCGAGGACGTGGGCAAAGTTCACCTCGGCGTGGCGGCGACCAGAGGCCCAGAGGAGACGGGCGGCGTCGGCGGGAGGCCCAGCGAGGGTGCGGACGAGAGGCAACGGGACGACGGGGGCGGTGCGGCGGCAGAGCTGATACATGAAGCGCCCGGCGAGGCCGCCGGACGGCAAGAGAACGGTCACGCGGTGGGGGTGCCCAGGAAGGATTCGCCAAGCTGCTGGGAGCGCTCCTCGGGCAGACGGAGGAAGAGGGCGTCGGCCTGGGCGAGGACTTCGCCGTCCTCGGTAGCGATCTGGGCTTCGGCCTCGAGGCGGCGGCCGCGGTCGCGGGTGACGCGGGCGGTGACGATGACGGGCTCGTCGAGAGAGAGGGGGCGGCGGTAGCGGATCTCCATCCTGGCGGTCATGGCCCAGGCGTTGGCGGCGTACATGGCCCAGCCCATGGCTTCATCGAGGACGGCGGCGGCGATACCGCCGTGGGCGACGCCGGGGAAACCCTGATGGCTCTTGCGCGGGGTGAAGCGGCCGGTTACATCGAGGCCGGAAACCTCGAACTCGATGTGGAGGCCCTCGTCGTTGCTTTCACCGCAGCCGAAGCACCACTGGCGGGGGCTATCTTCGCGTTCGCCCGGCGGTCCGTTGGACATTACGCTGCTCCGTTGCCAAAGCGCTTAAAAGCGGCAACGCCGTTCTGTCCGCCGAAACCGAATCCATTGACGAGGGTGACGCTTGACTCGTGACGGCGGGCGACGAGCGGCACGTAGTCGAGGTCGCACTCGGGGTCGGGTGTTTCGAGGTTGATCGTCGGCGGGATGAAGCCGCGCTCCAACGTGAGAACTGCGGCGAGGCCAGAGATTGCGCCGGCCGCGCCTAGCTGATGGCCGACCATCGACTTGGGAGCGGAGACGGCGACTTTGTAGGCGTGCTCACCGAGGGCGCGCTTGATGGCGGCGGTTTCGGCGGCGTCGTTGAGGGGGGTTCCGGTGCCGTGGGCGATAATCACGTCGACGTCTTCGGAGGCGAGGCCGGAGCGCTCGAGGGCCTTGGAGATAGCGCGGCCGGAGGTCTCGCCGGAGGGGTCGGGCGCGGTGATGTGGAAGGCGTCGGAAGTGATGGCGCCGCCTGCGAGTTCGGCGTAGATGCGCGCGCCACGGGCCTGCGCGTAGTCCAGCGTCTCGATGACGAAGGCGCCTGCGCCCTCGCCGTAAACGAAGCCGTCGCGGTCCTTGTCGAAGGGACGGCAGGCCTTTTCGGGCTCGTCGTTGCGCGTGCTGAGGGCGCGCATGTTTGCCATGGCAGCAACGGATATCGGGATGATGTTGGCCTCTGCCCCACCGGCGACGACGACATCGGCCTCCCCGAGGTCGATGAGACGCTTAGCCTCGATGAAGGAGAAGACGCCGGCGGCGCAGGCAGCGACTGACGTCATGGTGGGACCGCGGATGCCCAGGTTGATGGCCACCTGGCAGGAGGCCATGTTGGGCGCATAGGCGGGGACGGTGAAGGGGCCGACGCGATTGGCGCCTTTCTCCAGGTAGGTCTCTTCGCCTTCGGCGATTATGTCGACTCCGCCGCCGCCGGTGTTCATGGCGATGGCGATGTCGTCGCGGTTAGCATCTGTGATCTGAAGGTCGGAGTCGGCGACGGCCTGCTTAGCGGCGGCGACTGCGAACTGCGAGAAGCGAGCGGCGCGCCTGGCGGCCTTCGGTTCCATCCACTCGTCGGGGTTCCAGTCTTTGACCTCGGCGGCGATCTGGCAGTCCTGGTCGCTGGGGTCGAAGAGAGTGATGCGGCGGACACCGGACTGGCCCGAGGTCAGCGCGGCCCAGAAGTCTTCGACGTTCTTGCCGATGGGAGTGACGGCGCCAAGTCCGGTGATGACGGCGCGCCTCAAGCGGTAACCTCCGCGGTGCCGTCGATGAGGACTTCGCCGTCCTGGTTGCGGCAGCCGATATCGCATGCGATGCGGCCGTCCGCTACGGAGGTGACGGAGCCGAAGGTGGTCACTGTGTCGCCGGGGCGGGCGGGGGCGCGGAAGCGGATCTTTAGCTTTCCGCTTGCAAGCCACGCTTCGCCGAAGGCGGCGGTCAGCATTTCGGAGACGTAAGCGAGGACGAGGAGGCCGTGGGCGATGGTGCCGCCGAACTGGGTGGCGGCGGCGAAAGCCTCGTCGAGGTGAAGGGGGTTGTGGTCGCCGCCGGCTTCGGCATAGGCCTGAAGCTTCCCCTGGGTGATGGTCTTCGTGGTGGCAGGGAGGGCCGCGCCGGCTTGAGCCATCGTAGTGCCCTGGGTCACAGCGCGTCCCCCTCAGAGGGGAAGGCGATGGTAGCGCGGCCGGTCATGACGTCTTCCGGCCCGCGGTCGACATCGAGTTCGATGCTCATGAGGACGGCGCCGTGGCGCTCGCCGCGGGAGAGGATGCGGGCGCTAGCGGTGAGGGTCTCGCCGCGGCGGACCGCGGAGGAGAAGGCGAGTTCCTGCCCTGCGTGCAGAGAGCCGGGAGGGAGGGACGAGTGCTCCAGCAGGGCGCGGACGGAGAGCGCGGCGACTGCCATCGGCGGGACGAACTCGGCGCCTGCGCGGGCGATGGCCTCGTCTTCGACGGAGGCGATGTAGGCGTTAGTCCAGTCGTCGGTCAACTCGAAGGTGGCGGGCGGGAACTGGTGGCCCTTCTGCAGTTCAGCAAGCGAGGTCATGCCGTTAGCTGCCACCAGAGAAGCGGCTCATGTCGATTGCACGCCGCTCGTGGGTACCCTCGCCGATCTTGGCCCCGGAGTCATTGTAGGCCTCGACCTCGAAGACGGCCTTGCGCTCCGTGGACTCGATGGCTTTGGCCTTGACGGTCACCTTCTGGCCGATGGTCGTGGGGGCAGTATGCTTGATATCGACCTTGTAGCCGACGGAGTTTTCGCCCTGCTCGAGGAAGGGGAGCATCACTTTGAGGCAGAGCTGCTCGAAATGACCGACCATGGTAGGGGTCGAATACATAGGAATAGGGAGGTGCTTGACGCCCATCTCAGGGGTGGTCTCGATGACCATTTCGTCGGAAGTGCCTTCGGGGATTGGCTTCATGCGGATGTCCTCTCGTTAGCTCAGACCCAAGTATAGGTTATGCCCCCCGAGGGGCAAGCGGAGGGCCGGTGCTACGATGGCCTGAGGATGCCGAAGATCAAGATCCTGCCTCTGGACGTGGAAATTGAGGCTGCGGAGGGCGAGACAATAATGGAGGCCGCGCACACGCACGGGCTCTACTGGCCGACTACGTGCGGCGGGCAGGCGATCTGCACGACGTGCATGTGCCGGATCGAGGAGGGGGCCGAGAGCCTGGATGAAGTTGGGCGGCGGGAGCTGGCAACGCTGACAGAGGAGCGCTCCGAGGCGACGGTTCGGGAGAACCACCTGCGGCTGGCGTGCCAGGCGCGGGTTTCGGGGGATGTAGTGGTGCACAAGCGTGGGGTTCGGGAGGAGTAAGCAGCCGGACCGGGAGTCAGGTTGAAGCCCTGACGCCCGGAATCTCTTCATAACCTTGTTGGGGTTGCTGAGCGGGCGTTAGAATAGCCGCATTAATGACCTACGTCATCACGGAACCATGCATCGGGACGAAGGACGCTTCGTGCGTGGATGTTTGTCCGGTCGACTGTATTCATTCATCGGCGGAGGACCAGCAGTACTACATCAACCCGGAGACGTGCATCGACTGCGCGGCGTGCGAGACGGTGTGCCCGGTATCGGCGATCTACTTCGAGGATGACGTGCCGGCGGAGCAGAAGCGGTTCATCGAGATTAACGCCGAGTGGTTCCAGACCCACGATACAAGCGGCGCCTGGCGATCACGCGTCGAGCGGCACGAATTGTAAGCGTCTATAGCAAACGCGTTTTGTATTGACGACACCCCACGTGAAAGCCTAAGCTATTTCATAGCAATCATAAGCATCGTTTATATCTCGGCGGGAGAAGCGCTTGGATTTCGGCCAGATTGAGGCCTTCGTACAGGTCTCCACCCACAACTCCTTCAGCCGCGCGGCGGAAGCCCTTCAACTCACGCAGCCCTCTATCACTGCTCGTATCCAGGCGCTGGAACGCGAGCTGGGCGAAGAGCTGTTTGAGCGGGGCGGCCGGGGCGTGCGGCTGACTGACGCCGGTCGGGTATTTTTGCCGTATGTCGAGCGAATCCTGCAGCAGTTGCAGGAGGCGCGGGATGCGGTCGAAGAGGTGCGCAGCGTGCAACTGGGTTCGCTGCGGCTGGGCTGTGCGATCACGGTTTCGACTTACGTGCTGCCGAACATCCTGAACAAGTTCTGCGGCGAGTTCCCACGCGTGGACGTGGTGATCCGTACCGGACGGTCGGAACAGGTGCTGAACATGCTGCTTTCCGACGAAGTGCAAGTGGGAATACTACGGGCGCTGACACACCCAGAGACGGAAAGCATCGATCTTTACGAGGACGAGACGATCCTGGTGGCGTACCCGGGGCACGAGTTTGCGGCGTCCGCGGAGGCGCAGATCGCGGAGGTGGCACGGGAGCCAATTGTGCTGTTCGACCGCGGGTCTTCCTACTACGGGCTGATCCACGATCTGTTCCGCAAGGCGAATGTGATTCCGAACGTGGCGATGGAGCTGGACTCGCTGGAGGCGACGAAGCGGATGGTCGAGGAAGGGCTGGGGATCGCGATGGTGCCCGCGGTGACGGTGAAACGAGAGTTGGACGCGGGGACGCTGGTGCGTGTGGACATCACGGACGTGGAGCCGATCCGGCGGCCGATCGCGCTGCACTACCGGCGGAACCGGAAGCGGTCGCGGGCGGTGCAGGCGTTCATCGACACGCTGACGGCGATTTACCGGACGCCCGTACCGGCGTAGAAGCGGTCCGCGGGCGCTCCCCCACGGCGTACACGAGAAAGCGGCCAAGCAAAAGGTGGGCCGGCCGGCTGCCCGGGGAGGGAATTCCGATTGACTCAGGCGGCCTGGTTGCCCGTTTCGTGGTCCGCCTTTTCCATGTTGGCGCGGAGCTTGCGAAGTGCGCGAAATATGGCTACGCGGACGTTGAGTGGTGACATGCACATGATGCGGCCGATTTCGGCGTTGGTTAGTTCGGCGTCGAATTTGAGGGAGAGGAGCTCGCGGTCGCGGCGGGGGAGGGTGACCATCTGTTCGATGAGCTTACCGACGCGCTCGTCGCGGAGAAGGGCGTCTTCTGGGAGAGGCGGGCCATCGACGAAGCGCAGCTCTTCACCCGCCCTGCCTAAGTACCGGTACTCACGGGCTGCCTTGCGAAAGTGACCGTTGATGGTATTGCGGGCGATCATGAAGAGCCAGGCGCCATAGGCGGCGGGGTCGCGGAGGGTATCGCCCTTCTGGTAGGCGCGCTCGAAGACGATGGAGACGAGGTCCTTGGTCAGCTCGACGTCGTGGACGCGGCTGTAGATGAAGGCAAAGATCTTGGTAGAGTAGGCCTCGTACGCGGCGCTGAACAAGCCGTCGTAGATGCTGGTCCGCGGGCTGTTCGCCGCTCTGATTCGAGCAGTATCGAGTATTGCGGTCTTGTTCATATCAAACCTCTTGTCTGGCTGACACGAGTGTCACGCACAGCAGAGGAAGGCGGTTAGTGCCGGGCGGCCATGGTCTGGCGTGCCAAGCGGCCAATGAAATATGGCCAGAAGTCATGCAACGAGGCGGGCACTAATCCACGTCGAGGCCGGCGCGGACGGCGTAGACGGCAGCCTGGGTACGGTCGGAGACGCCGAGCTTTTCGATAATGCGCTGGACGACGTTCTTGACGGTGCCAACGCTGTAGTGCATTTCGCCAGCGATCTCTTTGTTGGTCATGCCGCGGGCGAGGTAGCCGAGGACCTGCAGCTCGCGGGGCGAGAGCGAGGCCATGAGCCGCGCCACCTCGGTGAGTCCGCCTTCGTCCGCTTCGGCGTTGGCGTCCTCGGCGAGGGCGGCGAGCATGGAGGCATCGATGAGGGAGCCGCCGGCCTGGACCATGCGCACGGCCTGGATGAGCATTTCCCGCGGGGCGCCTTTTAGGATGTAGCCGGAAGCACCGGCTTCGACGGCGCCGCGGATGTGCTCCCTGGACTCGGAGCCGGTGACCACGATGACGGCGACTTCCGGGGCCTGTTCCTTGATGGCGGCTGTGGCGTGCACGCCGTCCATGTCTGGTAGCTGGATGTCCATGAGGACGACGTCGGGCTTGAGTTCGACGGTCATGGCGACGGCCTGATCGCCCCTGCCGGCCTCGCCGATGATTTCGATGCCGGGCGTGTTGAGCATGGCCCTGGCGCCAGCGCGGACCATCGGATGGTCATCGACGATGAGAACGCGGATGCTGGTCTCCTCTTGATTGTCCAGTTCATCTTCCGTCATGTTGGCCTCTTCGTGACTCCTCGTTTCCTGACAGGGACCGTGGACGCGGCCGCAACGTCCGGACCCTGGTTCATGAGCAGCCAGTAGACGTCGACCTGTGTCAGGAGGTCGACCAGTGCAGTGAAGGTGACGGGCTTGACGAGGTACGAACTGACGCCGAGGTCATAGGCCTGGTTGACGTCGGAAGTCTCGCGGGAGGAGGTGAGGGCGATGATAGGGATGCGGCGGAGGCCCTCCTGCGACTTAACCCACTGCAGCACTTCGAGGCCGGACTTTTTGGGGAGTTTGAGGTCCAGCAGGACAATGGCGGGCAGTGGGTACGCCTGGCGGTCGGCGAACTTGGCGCGGCCGGCGAGGTAGGCAACTGCCTCTTCGCCATCGCGGGCGACCTGGAAGTCGTTAAGGATGCTCAGCCGCTTGAAGGCGCGCTGGACGAGGAGGACGTCGTTGCTGTCGTCTTCAACCAGGAGGATAGCGCCGCCGGCGCGGGGAGTCAGGCGATTGGCAGCTCGATCCAAAAAGTGCTCCCCTTTCCCCCGGCGGACTGCACACCACATTTGCCGCCGAGCCTTTCCATGCTGCGGCGCACGATGGCGAGACCGATGCCCGTGCCGGGATACTCTTCACGCGAGTGCAGACGCTCAAAGATGCGGAAGATACGTTCCTGGTGGCCTTTGCGGATGCCGATGCCCCTATCGGCGACCAGGACACGGGCGTGATCTTCCTGAGCGACGACGCTGACCCGCACCGTGGGCCCGACGCCGGGGCGCGTGAACTTGAGGCCGTTGGAGACGAGGTTGACAAGGGCCTGCACGAGTGTCGGCCTGTGCCCCATGACCCTGACGGCGGACGGCAGGAAGTCCACGGTGCCACCTGAGCGCTTGATGTCGGCCTCCAGCATGATCAGGACCTCGCGCATGACGCTAACAAGGTCGAGGGGCTCAGTGGAGATCTGGTCCTGGCTGATGCGGCTGTAGGCGAGGATGTCCTGGATGAGGTCATCCATCTGGCCGGAGGCGGCGACAATGCGCTCGATGAAGTCTTTGCCCATATCGTCGAGGGCGTCGCTGTAGTCCTCGAGGAGGGCCTCGCCGAAGCCGCGCATGGCACGGAGGGGAGCGCGAAGGTCGTGCGAAACAGAATAGGCGAAGGCCTGGAGGTCTTCGTTGCGGTCCTTGAGCTGGCGGGTACGTTCGTCAACGAGGCGCTCGAGTTCTTCGGCGTGGCGCCGGGCCTCGCGGAGCAGGCGGTCCTGGCGGATGGCGACGGCAAGCTGGGCGGCGACCTCACGGGCGATGCTCATCTCTTCGGCCGGGCGTTTGCCGGGGGTGCGGTACCAGAGGGTAAGTGCTCCGATGAGATGATCCTCGACGAGCAGTGGCACGGCTACGTAAGAGCGGAGCCCGAGCGCAGAGAACTTATCCAGCAGTGGAGTCGGCTTGAGGCGACGGAGGTCCGTAAACTCGAGAAGACGGCCCCTACGTAGCTTCGCCAGGCTGCCGACGATGTGCTCCGCGGAATAGTCAGCGCTCGGCCCGCTGACGTCGGCACCGCGGCCCAGAGCGGCAAGCAGCTCAAGGTGCGCGCCCGAGTCGTCCAGGGCGACTACACCGGCGCGATCGCACTGGATGAGTTTGACCATCTCCGTCAGCGCCTGCACGAGCGTCTTCGAAATCGGGCGGGACTGGAGGATGGCGCGGTCTATGTGGTGAAGTCCGGTGAGGCGCTCGGCCAAGCGACGCAGGTCCTGCTCGGCCTGGAGGCGTCGTGAAATGTCGGAGATGAGCGCCAGGGTGAGGACTCCATCGTCGGTCTCGATGGGTGTGAGTGAGACTTCGATGGGAATTTCGCGGCCGGACTTGCTAACGGCGACGATGCGGCTGGCTTCGGCCATCTGTCGAGTGGTGGGGTGAGCCTGGTAGGCCGCGCGGTCCCGGCCGTGCTGGGCGCGCAGACCTCGCGGGACGAGGATTTCGACGCGCTGTCCGATCAGTTCCCGCGGGTGGTACCCGACCATCTCGCACAGGCTATCGTTGGCGAAGGTCATACGGCCGCTGTTGTCGACTGTGGCGGCGCCCTCAGCGATGGATTCGAGGAGGGCGCGGTAAC
This sequence comes from Dehalococcoidia bacterium, assembly GCA_035512435.1. Classification (GTDB taxonomy): domain Bacteria; phylum Chloroflexota; class Dehalococcoidia; order SM23-28-2; family RBG-16-64-32; genus CF-162. Next base: position 82,213 of record DATKDX010000052.1, on the reverse strand, counting down.
GCCTGGCGCCCTGTTCCAGCGCCTGGGTGGCTCTGACGCGTTCGGTGATGTCGGTGACCAGGGCCAGGGTCATGAGGCCGTCTCCTGAGGGGACCGGGCTGAGGCTGACCTCCACGGGGAACTCTTCGCCGCCCTTGCGGCGCCCTAAGAGTTCGCTCTCGTGGCCCATGAAGCGCTGCTGCGGATGCCGGAAGAAGGCGGCGCGCTCGCGGACGTGGACCCTACGAGCGCGGAGGGGCAGGAGTTCTTCCACCTTGCGGCCGATGAGCCAGGAGCGGCTGTAGCGGAACATTTCGGCGAGGCGGTTGTTGGCGAAGACGATGCGGCCCTGGCTGTCCGCCATGACGATGCCTTCAGCCGCGGACTCGAGAAGAAGGCGATACTGCAGGTTGCTGCGTTGGAGGGCCTCGGCGTTCCGGTTGGCGGAGCCGAAGTGCGAGGTGGGGCGGCCGGAACCGGAATTGCCGTGCGGTGGCCGGCCGTTATTCAGACGGCGCTGTCGACTGCTGGACTGGCGACGTGCCCCCTGTTCTTCCTTACGGCCCATAGATTGCTCACGCGAGTTAGCAATTATATTAGTAGGTTTCATCGCGAAGTCACGTACAAGATTTGTTCAGGGTCAGTAAAGGCCGGCACGCGCGTGAACGGACGGTAAATGCGTTGAGTGTGCGCGTATTCAGGCGACCGGTCAGTGCTCGACTCACGAGTGGCCCCCTCTTTGAGTGCGGGGTTGATGGCATCGAAAGAGCCAACTGTCGTCATCTGCAGTCTGACGATGAGGCAAGGGTGCGCCTTTTTTGCAGCTTCGTCAAGAAACTTGCAGCCTTCTGGCTTGGATGCAGGCCGAGCAGGCGGGCCCTAATCGCCTGCGGCGGCGCGTAGTTCCTTGAGAATGTCCAAGTTCTGCTTGTCGGGGCCGTCATCGTCGAAGCCGGGGACTTCGAGGATGAAGGGGACTTCGGCGAAGGCGGGATGCGACATGATGTTGATGAAGCCGTCACGGCCGATGTGGCCTTCGCCGATGTTGGCGTGGCGATCGAGGCCGCCGCCGAGCGGTGACTTGGAGTCGTTGGCGTGGACGGCGGCGAGTCGCTCAAGGCCGATCTCGTTGTCGAACTCTTGCATGGCTGCGTCGAGTCCGGCCCTTGTCTTGACGTCGTAGCCGGCGGCAAAGGCGTGCTGGACGTCGATGCAAACTCTGACGCGGTCGCTGCCTGACTCGCGGGCGATGCGTCCGAGTTCGGCGAACTTAGAGCCGACGGCGCCGCCCATGCCGGCACTATTTTCGAGGATGAAGCAGGCTTCGGGCGGCGTGGCGTCCAGGATCTTGCGACAATAGTCGATGACCTGGTCGACGCAGGAGTCGTAACCGGCGCCTTTGTGGCTGCCGAGGTGGAAGATGACGCCGACAGCTTCGATGAGGGCGGCGGCGTGCATTTCGGCGACGAGGGCGTCATAGGATTTGGCCAGCTGGTCGGGGTTGGTGCTGGCGAAGTTCATGAGGTAGAGGCCGTGGATGAAGACGGGGCCGACGCCGGTCTCTTCGCGGCGCTTGCGGTAGAGGTCCAGCTCTTCTTTCTTATAGGTCTTACGCTTCCATGCCTGGGGAGCGCCGGAGAAGACCTGGATCGTCTCGAATCCCATCTCTTCAGCGCGGTCGATGCCCTTGTCGACGCCGCCTGAGGTGGAAACATGGCCGCCAACCTTCATGCGGGGAAGTATCAAGGAGCGGGGAGCGAGTGGCAAGGGGATGGGCTGAGACAGGAGACATGAGACAGAGAAGGGACATGGGAATACGGGGACCGGTTGTCAAACCGAGGGGTGTTGACAGGCAAACTGGGTAAGTGGTAACTTACGGTAAGCAATGACTTACGGACCAGCACTACAGGCCCTGGCGGACCCGACGCGCCGCGCGATTCTTGAGCGGCTGCGCGGGGGTCCATCGCCTGTTGGTGCGCTGGCAGCAGGGCTTCCAGTTTCGCGGCCGGCCGTGTCCCAGCACCTGCGGGTGCTGCGGGAGGCGGCTCTGGTGGCGGAGCGGAGGGAAGGCACACGCAACATCTACAGCCTGGACCCGCGTGGCCTGGAGCAGCTGCGGCAGTATATCGACAGCTTCTGGGACGAGGTGCTGGAACGGTACAAGGAGGCCGTCGAGCAGGACGGTCCTCAGAAGAAAGAAGGAGGCAATCATGCCCGAAGCAAGCGCACTGGCGGTCCGCAAAAGCATCACGGTTAGGGCCGCGCCGGAGAAGGCGTTCGAGGTCTTCACGGCGGGTATAGAGAGGTGGTGGCCGCGCAAGACGCACTCCGTGAGCGGGGAGCGCACGGCCGGCGTAACAATGGAAACGCGCGAGGGTGGCCGCGTCTTTGAGACGAATGATGCCGGCGGCGAGATCGAGTGGGGAGTGGTGACGTCGTGGGAGCCTCCTAGACAGGTAGCGTTCACCTGGCACCCGGGCTATGACAACCCTGGTAACTACACGGACATCGAAGTGACTTTCACGGCAGACGGCGAGGGGACGCGGATGGAGCTGGTGCACACCGGCTGGGAGCGCCTAGGCGACGAGGCCGCGCGGAGCCAGCGAAGCTACGACGGAGGCTGGGACTACGTGCTGGCGCAGTTCGTGGAGCGGGCGAACGAGTAGGCCAAGAACCGCTCAGACCCTATCTGAACCCCCGCTTTGGCCAAAACAAACTCGGGGCGCTGGCACGGAGGAGGCGTGAGGTTGTCGCGACGCTCATGGTTCGAGAACCTCACCATGAGCGGGCGCGGCGGGGATCGTGGCAGGGGCGCTGCAGCTGGGATCACGTTATGGGTGACGTACAGCAAGGTGTGGTGGCAGATGCGCGATGGCAGGGCGCAGCACGCTGCGCCCCTACCTACGGCCTGGGTGGCGAGGCGTCTAACGTGAGGCGCTAGGCGCCGAGGAGGAAGGCGGCGCGGGCGCGGAGTTCGTGGCGGAAGTCGGGGTGGGCGATGGAGATGAGCTCTTCGGCGCGCTGGCGGTGGTTTTTGCCCCAGAGGCGGGCGACCCCGTGCTCGGTGACGATGGTATCGGCGAAGTAGCGGGGGATAGTGATCATGGCGCCCTGCTCGTGCTCGACGACGATGCGGGAGACGGCGCCCTCCATGGCAGTGGAGGGGAGGAGGGTGATGGCGCGGCCGCCGCGGGAGAGGACAGCTGAGATGTGGGTGTCGGGCTGGCCACCGGTGCCGTTGATGAGGCGCGAGCCGAAAACGGACTCGGAGTTGATCTGACCGGTGAGGTCTATGGAGAGGGCGTTATTGATCGAGTGGAGGTTGTCGTTCTGAGACATGAGGTTGATGTCGAGCAAGTAATCGGGGTCGTAGACCTCGAATTTCGGGTTGTTGGTGACGATCTTGAGGCCCTCGGCGTCGGAGCCGGACCAGCCGATGGCGACGGCTTTGCCGGGATGGACGTTCTTGCGCTTGCCGTTGATGACGCCAGCCTCTACCAGCTGGGCGATCTTGGGAGTGACCATTTCGGTGTGGAGGCCGAGGTCGATCTTGTTGTCGAAGGCGCCGGCGCGGGCGAGGTGGGAGCCGGGCTCGCCGACGCCAATCTGGATGCAGGCGCCGTCGGGGAGAATCTCGGAGACGAAGCCTGCCATGACTTTCGCGATTTCGGGCGGGTCGGCGAGGCCGAGGGTTCGACGGACCTGGATGGGCGGGAGGCGGGTCATGGCGGGACCGATGACGATGAGGCGATCGAGGTCGCCCTTGAGGTCGTCAACAATGGACTGGAACTCGCCTTTCAGCGCTTCGTCTTCGACACGGCGGAGCCAGGCGTCGACGACTTGCTGGGTGATTTCGACGGGCGGCACCTCGACAAAACAATCGATTTCACTAACGTGGACTTTGTTGTCACCGTGAACGGGGCGGAGGCCGGCATCGACCTCGGCGATCGTGGCCTTCGCATGGCGGACGTAGACGCGCTTGTTCCAGTGGTGGGCACCGAACTGGACATAGCCTTCTTCGTCTGGCGGGGTGACGGAGGTGAGAAAGACGTCGACAGGGCGGGTCTCGGGGCGGACGTCATCCTGGGCCTTGAAGTTCATGGAGAAGAGGTTGGGGAGGTAGGTAGCGCGGCCTTCATCCGTGGCGGGGCGGCCGAAGTCACTGATGAAGGCCTCGAACTCGATCTTGAAGAGCTGGTCGCCGGGGAGGAGCCAGCCGGGGTCGGTGAGCGGGGCGGCGAGGCGCAGCTCGATCTCACCGATGTTCTGTACGTGGTTGTAGAGGGCGCGCTGAAGGATGCGGGGGCCGGCGATGGGGATGGCGACGAGGTCGCCGCGCTTGACGATGGCGATGGCCTCGTCAGCGGAGCAGGTCTTGCGCTTGTAGTCTTCTCGCCAGTCCATAAGCCCTCCGGAAAGTTGTGGCTCATTATGCAGAGAGGGGCCACGGATTGCCAGATGAGGAGTCCGGCGGGCTTTATGGACGCGTATCTAGTGCAGCGCTAAGATGGATGAAGCCCCAAGCGGACAATCCTGCGATGCCCCAACGATCCGACCGCATACAACGAGAAGTCGAAGAGCTGCTGACGAAATTGGAGCAGTTCCCGCCGAAGAAGCCGCTTGTGCGGCACATAGGTGACGTGGTGACGGCGCCGTTTCGGGCGCTAGGGCGGGTCTTCAGCGGTATCCGCCTACCGCGCATCAACGCCGGGCACATCCTGCTGGGCGCGATCATCCTGATTGTGGTCGCGTGGGTGGCAGGTGATGCTTCAGGGCTCTGGACGTGGGTGATAGCTCTTGGCGTCCTCGGGTTTATCCTGGCCTTCGTGCTTTCGCTGCGGCGACAATCGCGGCCGCCGGCGCAGAAGTACTGGCGGGACCGGCCGATGGACGTCAATGACCGGAGCGACGGCAAGTCACTGTGGGACCGCTGGCGCGGACGCTAAGCCGCTGGCCCGAGCATTTTTCTTAGTCGCGGCGATTTTTGCCGTGTCTCTGATGGCGTATGGCGGTGACGATGACGACGCGCCTGCGCCCACGCCGACAACGGTTGAGAGCCGGACAACGGGCACGGAGCGGCCAACAGGCACGCCGACCGCGGATCCAAACCCGACGCTGGGGCCAGAGTACGTTGCCGCGATCGCGATGGAACACGCCAGAGTGCTGGCGGAGGACATAGGGCCGCGACCCGCCGGGAGCCAGGCGGAACTGGTGGCGGCGGAGTACATTCGCGCGCGGTTGAATGAATACGGGTACGAGGCGGAGCTGCAGCCTTTCCCGATAACGACTTACCTGGTGGTTCGATCGGAGGCGAAAGCGGAACACGGCGAGGGTGCGCTGACTGTCGAGTCAACGCCGCTTTCGCGGAGCGGATCGGGGCTGGTGACGGCGCCGCTCGTGGAGGCGGGGCTGGGATACCCGGAGGACTTCCCGTCGACTACTGCCGGGAGCATCGTCCTGCTGGAGCGAGGGGAGCTTACGTTCACGGAGAAGGCGGCGAACGCGCGGGAGGCGGGGGCGATCGGGGTGCTGGTGTTCAACAATCAGGGAGGGCCCTTCGGCGGGACTTTGCGTGACCAGGTACCAATGCCGGTGGTCTCGATTTCCCGGGAGGACGGGGGGGCGCTACAGGATTTGCTTGCGTCCGAGGACGTGACGATGACGCTGGACGTAGAGTTGCAGGTCAATGAGTCGAGCTCCAACAACGTGATCGGGCGGCCGCCGGGCGGGGGGTGCCGGATCGTGGCCGGGGGGCATTACGACTCCGTGGAGACCGGCCCGGGCGCTAACGACAACGCCTCGGGGACAGGCGTGGTGCTGGAGATCGCACGGGGGCTGGCAGCCGACGGCGAGTTCGATGAGGTTTGTTTCGCGCTGTTCGGCGCGGAGGAGATCGGGCTGGTCGGGAGCAGCCACTATGTGACCAGCAATTCGCTGGCCGGTGTGGAGGCGATGCTCAACTTCGACATGCTAGCCGTAGGCGAAGGCTGGCCGCTGGGCGGGACGACCGAGCTGGTGGATTTGACCGGCGAAGTGGCTGAGTCGCTGGGAATATCGTATCGGCTCGACTCTACGCCGGGGACCGGCGGGAGCGACCACGCGCCTTTCATCGACGCGGGGGTGCCGGCGCTGATATTCAACTGCTTCTGCGACCCGAACTATCACACGGCGGCGGACCGCTTCGAATTTCTGTCCGAGCAGCGGATGGTGGAGGCGGGCGCGCTGGGGCTGGGGGTTATCGGCCGGCTGCTGGGGGAGTAGCAATGTTGCCCACTGGAAACGCCCGCGTTACCATGCCGGGGTAGGTGACTATGCCGCCCCGCAAGCTCACTCTTCTAAGATTGCTCATCTTTGTGCCAGCGCTGCTGGCCGCTATTGCCGCGTGCGGCGGCGACGACGACGATGACACGACATTCCAACCCGGGCGCCTGACCGACCCGGAAGAAGCGCCGACGTCGACGCCGTGGGCGGGCGACAAGGCGCCGGAAGTGGTGGTGCTGGACCCGAACAACATTTCGCCGCTTCCGCCGGACAACCCCGGGAATCCGGAACCCGAACCGACGGTTGCGCCGGAGCCCGGGGAGCCCGGAGTGTGCGGCGAGACTTATACAGTGGAGGCGGGTGACCTGCTGGTAACTATCGGCGAGAAGTGCGGCGTTCCATGGGAAGAGATCGCGGCGTTGAACCCTGAGGTCGACGCCAATGCTCTCACCGTAGGCGAGGTGCTGATCATGCCGGCCGCTGACTCGGGCGAAGGTGAAGAAGGCGGCGACAACGGCGAAGAAGGTGGCGAAGGCGGCGAGGACGGCACGCAAGAAGAGACCGAGTAGGGGTTGCCGTTCCGCCTTTCGCCAGTATGGCGGCTATGCTAGTATTCACGGCGCACATCCCCGTTAGTGAAAGCTGGAACTAACAGCATGGCAATCAAGCAGAATTCGGAGAAAGCGGCCGAGGAAGTAGACCGCCTGGCGGAATTGAAAGAGCGCAAGGAAAAGGCGGCGCTGGGCGGCGGAACGGAACGCATCGAAGCGCAGCACAAGCGCGGAAAGTTGACCGCACGCGAGCGCGTGGCGCTGTTGCTGGACGAAGGCACGTTCGAAGAGATAGACGCACTGGTGACGCACCGCTCGGAGGAGTTCGGGCTGGGTAAGCAGAAGTTCGCCGGTGACTCGGTGGTGGTTGGCTTCGGGAAGATCGATGGGCGGATCGTTTACGTTTACGCGCAGGACTTCACTGTATTCGGCGGCTCACTTTCGGAGGCGGCGGGCGAGAAAATCTGCAAGGTGATGGACCTGGCGATGCGCAACGGCGCGCCGATCATCGGCATTAACGATGGTGGCGGCGCGCGCATCCAGGAAGGCGTTGTATCGCTGCGCGGTTACGGCGAGATCTTCACGCGAAACACGCTGGCTTCTGGCGTCGTGCCGCAGATATCGGTCATCATGGGTCCGACAGCGGGCGGCGCTGTGTACTCGCCCGCTATCACGGACTTCGTCTTCATGACGATTGGCACAAGCTACATGTACATCACGGGCCCGGACGTGGTGCGCACGGTGACCCACGAGGACGTGACGCACGACGAGCTTGGCGGCGCGCAGGTGCACGCGACGAAGTCCGGTGTGGCGCAGTTCATACATGAATCAGAAGAAGAGGCGCTGCAGGAAGTGCGGCGGCTGGTGGGATTCCTTCCGGCGAACAATGCCGAGGACCCACCGTACGACGAGCCGGGCGATCCGATCGACCGGACGTGCGACGACATCCAGAGCCTGGTGCCGGAAGACTCCAGCAAGCCGTACGACGTGCATAAGGTCATCGAGCAGGTGATCGACGATAGCGACTTCCTGGAGGTCCACGCTGATTACGCGAAGAGCATCGTAGTTGGGTTCGCGCGCATGGGCGGTCGCGTGGTGGGCATCGTGGCGAATAATCCGGGCTACCTGGCGGGCGTGCTGGACGTCGACTCGTCGCGGAAGGGGGCACGGTTCGTGCGCTTCTGCGACGCGTTCAACGTGCCGATCGTAACGCTCGTGGACGTGCCGGGCTACATGCCTGGGACGGGCCAGGAGTACGGCGGCATCATTATCCACGGCGCGAAGCTGCTCTACGCATATGCCGAGGCGACGGTGCCGAAGATCACGGTGATCCTGCGCAAGGACTACGGCGGCGCGTATCTAGTTATGGGCAGCAAGCACCTGCGCGCGGACATCAACTATGCCTGGCCAGGGGCAGAGATCGCGGTGACGGGGCCGGACGCGGCGGCGAACATCGTTTTCCGGAAGGAGATCGAAGCGGCGAGCGATCCTGACGCGCGGCGCCAGGAGCTGATTGACGAATACCGGCAGAACCTGGCGATCCCTTATGTGGCCGCAGCGCGCGGCTTCATCGATGATGTTATCGACCCGAAGGACACGAGGATCAAAGTGATCCGGGCGCTGGAGATGCTGCAGAACAAGGTCGACACGAACCCGCGCAAGAAGCACGGGAACATCCCGCTGTAGGCGGGTTGCGTGGAAGCCGTCCAGAGACTGCTGGTAGCCGGCATAGCGCTGTGCGGATTAGCAATCGTGATGCTTTCGTTTCTGACGTGGGTGCGGTTCGAGGCGGAGGGCGCGATTGCGGGCAGGCCGACTGTGGTTGAGATCTCCGGTCTGGATACGAGCATGTGGCGTGACGATGAGTCAATAGACGACCACTCAACAGCGCCTCGCGGCATCGGCTGGTGCAGTTGCGAAGTGGGCTTCGGCGACGGCTACATCACGGCGGCGCTGGGGCTGGCGCTGGTGGCGCTGGCGTCGGCAGCAGCGCTGACAGAGTTCACGGGCCGCGCGCTGTTGGGTGCGGTGGCCGCCGCACTGGCCGCGCTGGTCGCGGCGGGGTTCAACGCCTTCGCGGACTGGAGCGCGCTGGTCTCGGTGACGAACGCAGGGACCACGGTGGCGGCCGAGGGGGAGGTGCAGTGGGCGCTCTACGCGCTGCTTGCTGCAGCGGCGCTGGCGGCGGTGTTGGCGGCAGCGGGCTGGGTGGCGGATTGGGCGTACGAGGAAGAGGAAGAGTACGATTACGAGGATGAAAACGGTGAGGAGCCAACAGGAGGTGACTCATGGGTGAGCGCCTGAACGCGGAGACGATTGACCGACTGCGGACGTGGGCTTTCCTGGGGGTCGTTGTGTGTGCGGGCTTGATCATCGGGCTTTCGAATGCGGTGTGGAGCACGACTTGTTCCGACTTCCTGGGATTCATCACGCCAGGCTGCTACAGCGACAGCGGCGTCAGCAGCGAGGTCTTGTTCGGGTTTGGTGACGGCAAGGCGACGGCTACCCTCGGAATGGCGCTTCTCGCCATCAGCGGTCTAGCGTTTGCGTTTCCAGGGAGCCGGGGAACGTGGATGGTGTGGGGGACGATGGTCGGCTTTGTCACCGCCGCGCTGACAATCCTCCCAGCGCAGGAATACTGGTCTCGGGGCACGATTAGCCAGTCCCTTATGCTGATGACTGCTGCGGCGATCCCCGCGCCGGTGCTGAGCTGGCTCTTCGTCTGGCTGGACATCAAGCACGAGCAAGCGACTGTGAACGGAGATAACGCATGGGCGTGAAGATAACTGACACAACGATGCGCGATGGGCACCAGTCGCTGCTGGCGACGCGGATGCGGACGGAGGACATGCTTCCCATCGCGGCGGAGATGGACAGCGCCGGCTTCCATAGCGTGGAGGTCTGGGGCGGCGCGACGTTCGATACGGCGCTGCGCTTCCTGCGCGAAGACCCGTGGGACAGGCTCCGCGAGCTGAAGAAACGCTTCAAGAAGACGCCGCTTCAGATGCTCCTGCGCGGGCAGAACGTCGTCGGCTACCGGCACTACGCAGACGACGTCGTCGAGAAGTTCTGCCAGCTGGCCGTGAAGAACGGAATGGACATCTTCCGCATCTTCGACGCTCTAAACGACCTGCGGAACCTGGAGACGGCGATCAAGGCTGTGAAGAAGGCGGGCGGCCACGCGCAGGGGACGGTCTGCTACACGATCAGCCCGGTGCACACGACGGACATGTATGCCAAGCAGGCCAAGGAACTGGAGGAGATGGGCTGCGACAGCATCTGCATCAAGGACATGGCCGGGCTGCTGCACCCGTACGACGCCTTCGAGATCGTGAGGTCGATGAAGGAGACGGTGAAGATACCGATCCAGATGCACTGCCACTGCACGAGCGGCATGGCGGAGATGGCGTACTTGAAGGCGGCGGAAGCAGGCCTGGACATCATGGACTGCGCGCTCTCTACACTCTCGCAGGGGACGTCGCAGCCACCGACGGAATCACTGGTGGCGACGTTCGAAGGCACGGACAAGGACACGAAGCTGGACCTGGAACAGCTGACGCACTTCGCGGACTACTTCGGCGACGTGCGGAAGAAGTACGCGGCGTTCGAGGGCAACGTGAAGGTGGACGCGGGAGTGCTGCTGCACCAGGTGCCCGGCGGGATGATCTCGAACCTGGTCTCGCAGCTGCGGGAGCAGGGCGCGGTCGACAAGCTGCGCAGCGTTCTGGACGAGATCCCGGCTGTGCGCGCGGACACCGGCTACCCGCCGCTGGTGACGCCGACGAGCCAGATCGTGGGGACGCAGGCGGTGATGAACGCGCTATTCGGCGAGCGCTACAAGCAGGTGACGAAGGAGACGCGGGCGCTGGTGCTGGGCCAGTACGGGCAGACGCCAGCGCCGATCGACCCGAAGGTGCTGAAGAAGATCGCGCCGGACGGGACGCCGATCACGGAGAGGCCGGCGGACCACCTGAAGCCTGAGCTGGCAGACTCCAAGAAAGAAGCGGGCGACCTGGTTAAGTCGGAGGAGGACCTGCTTTCCTTCGTGATGTTCCCGCAGGTGGCGAAGGAATTCCTGGAATGGCGCAACGCGGGCGGCGGGCTGGAGGCAGAGGCAGTGGCGGCGATCGCGACGGCGCTGCAGCAGGAGTCCGCCGGGGGCGGACGCTCCGCGCCCCAGGAAGCCGGCATGAACGGGCACGCGCACAGCCCGTGGAAGATGGCGGGCCGCGCGCGGGCGTGGAGAGGATAGGGCGATGAAGGTAACGATAGGCGAGCAAGAGTTCGATGTGCAGCCGGGCGAGAGTTCCGTGACTGTGGGCGGGGAGCCGTTTGCGGTGCGGGTAGTGCGCAACCACAACATAGTCACGGTTTACGTCAACGAGAAGCCGCACGCGGTACAACTGCCGGACGTGCTGCCGGAAGAGGGGCCGGTCGACCTGCTGGTGGACGCCAAGCCGTACTCCGTCGAGGTGACGGGCCGGGCCGGGCGGGCGAAGCCGAAGGCGGCCGCGAAGAAGAAGAGCAGCGCGGCGACGGGCGCGATCATGTCTCAGATGACGGGGCGCATCACGCGCGTCGACGTCAAGGTCGGGGACACGGTGAGCGAGGGCAACATCCTGCTGGTGATCGAGGCGATGAAGATGGAGAACGAGATCGCCGCGCCGCTGGGCGGGACAGTGAAGGAGTTGCTCGTGAACGCGGGGGCGCGCGTGTCCGAAGGGGATCCACTGCTGGTGATCGAGCCGGCGGCGGCGGATTAGAACACTCCCGCGACCAACACTCGGGTTGCTCCGCCGACACCTCCTCTGCTAGACTGCGGCGGAGGGAGTTCGTGAAAATTCCCACTAGCTACGTTGGCGCGTGGCTGCCTGAGTTCAGACAACAGCGAAGAGGAACGTACATATGACCGAGTTGTTGATTGCCGTTGTTGCCGGCCTGGTGGGACTGGCCTTCGCCGGGTATCTTGCCCGCGCTATTCTCGCGACTGACACGGGAACGGATGACATGCGGCGGATCGCCGCTGCCATCCAGGAAGGCGCTTCCGCTTTCCTCTACCGCGAATACCTTTACATCGGGGTGTTCGTCACCATTGTGACGATAGCGCTTGCAATCCTGGTCGACGCGGACAGCTTCGACAAGTTCGGTGCTGCAGAGGGTGAGCTGACGTCGCTTCCACGGACGGCGATTGCGTACGTGATCGGGGCGCTGGCGTCGGCGACTGCAGGATACGCGGGCATGATGATCGCAGTGCGTGCGAACGTGCGCACGGCGGCGGCGGCCCGCCAGAGCCTGAACCCGGCGCTGCGTATCGCGTTCTCCTCGGGCGCGGTGATGGGCATCACGGTGACGGGGCTGAGCCTGATTTGCTTGACGGTGCTGTACGCACTATTTCAGTCGGTGCAGCCACTGACGGGATTTGCCTTTGGAGCTTCGTCGATCGCGCTCTTCGCGCGCGTGGGTGGCGGCATCTATACCAAGGCGGCGGACGTGGGGGCGGACCTGGTGGGCAAGGTGGAGGCGGGGATTCCCGAAGACGATGCGCGCAACCCGGCCGTGATCGCTGACGCCGTTGGCGACAACGTCGGTGATGTGGCCGGCATGGGCGCCGACCTCTTTGAGTCGTACACGGGAGCGATCGTGGCCACGATCGCGCTGGCGTTCATCGGGGTAAGCGGCGAGAACGGCGTGCTGGACGCGTCTGAAATCGCTGAGTACGACGCTGAGGGTTTCATGCTTCCGATCGTGGTGATGGCGATAGGTATCTTCGCTTCGATCATCGGGACATTTGCGGTGCAGACGGGTGAGGGAGCGGGTGTAAGCCGCCTGCTCTGGGCCCTCCGGGGTGGAATCGGTGTGGCCTGCGCGTTGGTGCTGGTGGGGACGGCTGGGGCGATCGTGCTCATGGACATGGACTTCGCACTGTTCTTTGCGGTGCTGGCCGGGCTGATCACGGGCCAGGTTATCGGCGCGGCAACGGAATACTTCACGGCATACGAATACAAGCCGACGCAGGACCTCGCAAAGCAGGCGGAGACCGGCCCGGCGACGATACTAATCGGCGGATTGGGACTGGGGATGCTTTCGACAGCGATCCCCCTGCTAGCGGTGGTGGCGGCGATCGCCGTCACGTACGAACTGGCGGGGCTTTACGGGATCGCGTTGGCGGCAGTAGGGATGCTGGCGCCGCTGGGCATCACGCTGGCGACGGACGCGTACGGACCGGTTGCAGACAACGCCGGCGGTATCGCCGAGCAGGCACACCTGCCGCCAGAAGTCCGTGAACGGACGGATGCGCTAGACAGCCTGGGGAACACGACGGCCGCGACGGGCAAAGGCTTCGCGATTGGGTCGGCCGTACTGACGGCGCTGGCGTTGATGGTCAGCTACTCGCAGATCGTGGGAATCGACACGTTCAACTTACTTGACGTCGAGGTGCTGATTGGGCTGCTGATTGGAGCGCTGATGCCCTTCGTTTTCGGCGCGCAGACGATGCTGGCGGTGGGCCGGGCGGCCCGCGCGATGGTGAACGAGGTAAGACGGCAGTTCCGCGAGATTCCGGGGATCATGGATGGGACGGGAACACCCGACTACGCACGCGCGGTGGCGATTTCGACAGAGGGTGCGCTGCGGGAGATGATCATACCGGGAACACTCGCTATAGTTGTTCCAATTGCGGTGGGGGCGCTGATCGGCGCGGAAGCGCTGGGCGGCCTTCTCATCGGATCAATAGCTGCGGGAGCGCTGCTGGCCCTCATGATGGCAAACGCCGGAGGCGCCTGGGACAACGCCAAGAAATACATCGAATCAGGTGAGCTGGGAGGAAAGGGCTCCGAGGCTCACAAGGCTGCAGTCGTAGGAGATACGGTAGGGGATCCTTTCAAGGACACCTCCGGCCCGGCGATGAACATCCTGCTGAAGCTGATGGCGATCGTGGCGGTCGTTTTCGGCCCTCTTTTCTTGTAGGGTTTTCGCACGCTCCAGCAAATGTTCCGCCTGGAGGTGTGCAACTAAATGGAACTGGTACCCCTGATACCAATTGCCGGCGTCGCCGCGGTGCTATACGCCCTGTACCTAGCCTGGGACGTATTGCGCCGTGACGAGGGAACGCCGGAGATGCAGAACGTAGCATCGATGATCTACGAGGGAGCGATGGCCTTCCTGCGCCGCCAGTACGGCACTATCGCGGTGCTGTCGGTCGTGACAGCGGTGGCTATAGGCCTGATCGTCGGCGCCGTGTCGGAGGGGGTGAAGGACATCCTTGCCTCCGGCGGAACGGTGACCTACGGCGAGCGGCAGGTGAGCCCGTGGGAGGAAGGCGCTCTCACTTCAGTCGCCTTCCTGGTGGGCGCGTTCTGCTCTGGACTTGCCGGTTATATCGGCATGTTCATCGCCGTACGCTCTAACTCGCGGACGGCATCGGCGGCGACGCGCAGCCTGAAGGAGGCGATCACGGTATCGCTGCGCGGAGGCGCAGTCTCCGGCTTCCTGGTGGTCGCGCTAAGCTTGATCGGCGTCTCGAGCATCTTCTTGATCTACAGCGAAGTGATGGGGAACCCGGAGTCGATCGCGCCGTTCCTGATCGTCGGCTTCGGCTTTGGAGCGAGCTTCGTAGCGCTGTTCGCGCAACTCGGCGGCGGTATCTACACTAAGGCCGCTGACGTCGGTGCCGATCTCGTCGGCAAGGTTGAGGCTGGCATCCCGGAGGATGACCCGCGCAACGCCGCGGTAGTGGCGGACCTGGTGGGCGACAACGTCGGTGACTGCGCCGGCCGCGGAGCGGATTTGTTCGAATCGATGTCCGCCGAGAACATCGGCGCGATGATTCTGGGCGTTTCGATCTACGCGGTAACGGGAGACCTGGAATGGATTCTGTTCCCGCTGGTGCTGCGCTCATTCGGCATCCTGGCGACGATCGTTGGCCTGGCATCAGTGCCGTTCTTCGCGAAGGACGGTATGCGCAACGCGATGACGCCGCTGAACAACGGCTATTTCATCGTCTCCGCGCTATCAGTGGTGGGACTCGCAATCACAACGAACGTGATGCTGGGGGATGAGTGGTGGCGCTTCTTCATTTGCGGATGCATCGGTATCGCGACGAGCATCGCTTTCGTTTACATCACGCAGTACTACACATCCGGTGGCTGGCGCCCTGTCAAGGAGATAGCCGAGGCGTCGAAGACAGGCCCGGCAACAAACATCATCATCGGGACGGCTGTGGGGCTGGAGACTATCGCCGCTACGGCGCTGACGATCAGCGTCGCGCTCGTGGCGTCGTTCGCGATTGGGCACGAGGCTGTGATTACGGGAGACAACGGCAGCATTTCCGGGTTCAGCACCGGCGTCTTCGGCACGGCGGTGGCGACGATGGGGATGCTAATGTCGGCAGCTTACGTGCTTTCGATGGACACGTTCGGGCCGATAACGGACAACGCGGGCGGCATCACGGAGATGTCGGGCGCGCCGGAGAGCGCACGCCACATCACCGACGAGCTTGACTCCGTGGGCAACACGACGAAGGCGCTGACGAAGGGTTACGCGGTTGCTTCCGCCGGCCTCGCGGCGTTTTTGCTATTCACGGCTTACCTAGACAAGGTTAAGGAGCGGCTGGAGATCCCGCTGAACGAGGAGTTGCCGATCGACCTTTCGGACGTCGACGTGTTCGCTGGCGGGATGATTGGAGCGATGCTTGTCTTCGTGTTCTCTTCGCTGGCGATTCGAGCGGTAGGTTCAGCGGCTGGCGACATCATCGAAGAGGTGCGCCGCCAGTTCCGCGAAGACCCGGGTATCATGGCAGGAACATCCCGCCCTGACTACGCACGGGCGGTGGACATCACGGCCCGCGCGTCGCTGCGGAACATGATTGCGCCGGGCGTGCTGGCCGTCAGCCTGCCGGTCATAGTGGGCCTGGTCTTCCGCTACGTGCGGCCGGAGTCTGACTACCTGGGCCTGGAAGCGGCACATCACGACGGCTGGCTGGCCGTCTCAGGCATGCTGATGATCGGCACGATCGTCGGCATCATGATGGCCACCTTCTTCAACAACGTGGGAGGCGCCTGGGACAACGCGAAGAAGTACATAGAGTCCGGCCAGCTAAAAGACGACAAGGACGGTGTATTGGGGAAGGGCACTGAGGCGCACAAGGCGGCAGTGGTCGGTGACACGGTGGGCGACCCGTTCAAGGACACGGCGGGCCCATCGCTGCACGTGCTGATCAAGCTGCTGGCGACGATCACGCTGGTGATGGCGCCGCTGTTCATACCGTAGGTTTCAGGTTAGAGGTTACAGGTTACAGAGAGGCCGCCCCGCTGGGGCGGCCCTCACCATGTTTGCCTGTCTGACCGAGTGCCTGACTGACGACGCCTAGGTCTTTTCGAAGCGCTCTACGGGGAGGACGAAGACGATGGCACCGCCGACACGGACCTGGACGGGTTCGGCAGGGTAGATGCTTTCGGGGAAGGGGAGCGCCTGGGCGGGCACGTATTCCGTGCGGGCTTGGCACTGATCGCGGATGAGGGCCATGACGACGTCGAGGTCGCTGCCTTCGATGCCGGAGAAGATGGTGGCGCTGCCTCGACGGAGGAAGCCGCCGGTGCTGCTTACCTTGGTGGCGGGGTAGCCACGCTCCACAAGCTTGTGGATGAGCGCGTCGGCTTCGTCATCGGCGGTGATGACGACGAGAAGTTTCTGCTCGGCGTTAACCAAGTGCGGCTCCGGCTGGGATCATCATACGGTGACGGTTTCCTCGGCGGGCTCACTGGTGATGTCGCGGATGCGGTCCTGGATGGCCTGGCGCGTGGCTTCGCGGGACTGCGGAGCCCGCAGGGTGCCGATTGCGGCGCCAATGGCGATGCCGATTATCAGGCCGAGAATGAAGCGCATGACTTTCCTCCAACAGGCTACAACAACGGGCGGCTCGACGCCCACAGTGAATGACGCGGCGATGTTAGCAATGCACGCGAAAGGGTGTCAACGCGCCCGGGCTTCCGGGAGTAGCCTTAGAACCGGGCACGAGTCCTGTGGCACCAGGTGGCGCCGGACATCGCGCGATAGAGCCGCTTGATTGAGGCCGGCACGCACTCGATTGTTTTTTGCGATTTTTTCAGGCGGCGGCGTTTCGCAGGTTTGGAATCGGCGCCGGTGGGCCTAATTCTTGACTGAATTCAAGATGGTTGACCCTCCAACTGCCCAACCCAGATAGTGGCACGCGGGGCGCTTGATTGACCCTGACGGTGCCTTGATTGCTTGCCGGCGAATTTGCATGTGCGAGCCCCTTCTGAACGCGAGAGAGTCCTTTGGGGGCGGCGTGAACTCGATAGAGCTCAAGATGATTGATCCTCACGCGCCGCCGCCTAAAGCCGTCGGCGAAGGTGGCCTCTATATCTTAGCGCGGGAGACTGGGCGAAGTCAGGCGGAAATGACACTAGCGCTGGATACTTTGCGTAGCCGCGATACTGCTGCTAACGTTTGGAACACGGACGGGCGGCCAGCCAGGCTGCCCGTACTTCTTCTAAGAGGGACGTGCGATGAGTGAAAAGCCAACAATGGACACGTTTGTGTCGCTATGCAAGCGGCGCGGATTCGTGTTTCAGAGCAGCGAGATTTACGGCGGCATCGGAGGGTTCTGGGACTACGGCCCGCTGGGCGTGGAGCTGAAGAACAACATTAAGCGCTCCTGGTGGCGGAACACGGTACAGGAACGCGACGACGTCGTCGGGATTGAGACATCGATCGTCATGAACCCGCGCGTGTGGGAGGCGAGCGGCCACGTGCAGACGTTCGCGGATCCGATGGTGGACTGCAAGCAGTGCAAGCACCGCTTCCGCACGGACGACCTGACACCCGACTCGGAGGGCAATATCGTCTGCCCGGACTGCGGGGGCGAGCTGACGGAATCGCGGATGTTCAACCTGATGTTCAAGACGTTCATCGGGCCGGTGGCAGACGATGCGTCAGTGGCGTACCTGCGGCCGGAAACGGCCCAGGGGATGTTCGTGAACTTCGAAAATGTGGTGACGACAATGCGCAAGAAGCTACCATTTGGGATCGCCCAAATCGGCCGATCGTTCCGCAATGAGATCACGCCGGGGAATTTCATTTTCCGCGACCGAGAATTCGACCAGATGGAGATGGAGTTTTTCGTGCGGCCGGGAGAGGACGAGGAGTGGCACGACCGCTGGATCGAAACGCGCATGAACTGGTGGACGAACGAGCTGGGCGTGCGCCAGGAGAATTTGCAGCTCCGTGACCACGCCAAGGAGGAGCTTTCACACTACTCCAAGCGGACGGTGGACATCGAGTACGATTTCCCATTCGGCGGGTTTTCGGAGATCGAGGGCATCGCCAACCGCACGGACTTCGACCTGAAGGCGCACGAGACAACGTCCGGCAAGTCGCTCCGCTACTTTGATGAGGCGACGAACGAGAACATCGTCCCGTATGTTATTGAGCCGGCGATGGGCGTGGACCGCTGTTTTCTGACGGTGCTCATCGACTCCTACGCGGAGGAAGAAGTCCCCAGCGGGTCCGAAGGGAAGGACGACAAGCGAACAGTGCTGCGGCTAAGGCCGTCGCTGGCGCCGATCAAGGTGGGGGTGCTGCCGCTTTCCCGCAACGAGAAGCTGACTCCGACTGCGCGCAAGGTGCATGAGATCCTGCGTCCGCATTTCATGACGCAATTCGACGATGCTCAGAGCATCGGCCGGCGCTACCGGCGGCAGGACGAGATCGGCACGCCTTACTGCGTGACGATCGACTTCGAGACGGTGGAGAACGACGACGCGGTTACGATCCGCGACCGGGATGAGATGACGCAGGAGCGGGTGCCGATCGCGAACCTTGTGGAGACGCTGCGGGCGAAGCTGCCGTTGGTGTAGCCGCCGCCGGTCGTACACTGACGCAAGAATGCACCCCCAACACGACGCCGTCGTCGCCAGCGTACGCGCGACGTATTACGAGCCGTATCCGCCGATGGGCTGGGCGGCGGAGCCGCGCCGCTTCGGCGTGTACCGGCGGAACACGAAGGCGGCCACGTATCCCAACATCGTCCTGACGGACGCCGCGCCAGACGACATGCCGGAGATCATCCGCGACGCACGCGAATACTACGAGGGTGAGACATTCCCCATTCGGATCACCATCGACGATCGGGCGCTGGCGGCGCAGTTGGGTCCGCCGCTGGATGCGGCGGGGCTTGAGCTGGACGAGCGGACGGTTTTCCTAGCGCACGTCGGGAAACTGCCGGAAGGGCGCGATGCGCCGGGCATACGAATCGAGGAGGTGGGGCGCGGGGGGCTATGGGAATATGAGGACACGCGGCGCAAGGGGTTCGCGGACTCGGAGGAGCCGTCGCCGCCGGATGACCTGGAGTTGAGGGTGAGATTGCGGATCGCAGAGATGGAGGGTGGCGCCCGCTACTGGCTGGCGAGGGCGGACGGCCAGCCGGCGGGGTGCCTTAGCTGGTACGACGGCGAAGACCGGCTGGCTTTCTCGCTGGCGACGAGGGTGCAGTTTCGCAACCGGGGGATCGCGCGGCTGCTGCTGACGAATCTGCTGCAGGATTCGGAGGAGGCGGGGACGCGGGCCGTGATCATCAACGCTGACGAGGAAGGAACGCCGGTGCGGCTCTACCGGCGGCTGGGATTCACAGACGAGGTGTACTGGCGCGTGACGTACGAGTTTCCGCGGACATGAAGCGCTGGGCTTACGGCGAGCGCATCGAACTGCGGGAGGTCTGGCGGGGGAAGACGTGGGAGGTGAGGTACGGATTTGTGATTGAGGATAGCGACGAGTTGCTGGCAGTCTACACGCCGCCGTCGATGCAGGCGATTGTGGCAACCCTGGGGGACGGCAAGCGGCTGCGGCTGCCACCGAGAGCGTGGCAGATGGAGGAGGCGACGGTGCCCGCGGACCGGCGGTTCCTCGCGCTACATCCGCCTGGCCATAACCACACGATACTGGCGATATGGGACGCGGACTGGCAGATGCTCTGCTGGTACATCAACCTGGAGACCAACGCTCAGCGCAACGGGGCCGGTTTTGAATACGAGGAGCACGTGCTGGACGTGGTGGTTGAGCCGGATATGTCGTCGTGGCGGTGGAAGGACGAGGATGAACTGGAGGAGGCGATATCGCTTGGTCACTTCACGGCCGAGGAGGCGGCAGAGTTTCGAGCGGAGGGTGAGCGGGCGCTGGATTGGCTGGTGGCGCGGCGGGCGCCGTATGACAGGCCGTGGGAGGAGTGGCGAGCGCCGGCAGAGTGGGTGGCGGGGTAGGAAAAGGCGACCCGCCAAGGCGGATCGCCATTGATTTCGGTGCGGTTCTCGGAGGGTCAGGCAGGTGGCTTAAGCTCGTTGACGCGGGCGCGGACGGCCTCAGGGTCCTTGTACCACTGGGCGTTGAGCGGCGTGAACTCCTGCTGATCGGCGGGGACATCGTCCTCGGCGAAGATGGCGGTCACGGGGCAGACGGGCTCGCAGGCACCGCAGTCGATGCACTCGTCGGGGTCGATGTAGAGCATGCGGTCGCCAGCGGCTTCATCCTCGTGGATGCAGTCGACGGGGCAGACCTCGACGCAGGATTTGTCCTTAGTGTCGATACAGGGATCGGTGATTGTGTAGGTCATTGCGGCACCCTTTCGTAGTTCAGTCGATTATTAGACGCCACACCATCGAATCTGTTAATTGCTTGGCCTATCAGACTGTATCTCGGTGGGTGTACAGGGTCAAGGTAAGCTAACGCTTCCAGAACTGCCACCACTTTTTGCGGCCGCGGCGCGTCTCCTCGGCGGCTTTGCGCTGCTCCTCGAGGACCTCGCGAGCACGTTGGAACGGCAGTTCGCGGCGGAGCATGGCCAGGTCTTCGGCCAACACCATCGCGTAGCCGGGATCGCCGGCGATTTCCGGGAAGAGCCAGCGCAGGCGGTCGTCAAAGCCGGTGGCGGTGGAGCGGGGGCGTGTGCTACCACCGGCCATCTGGTCGAAGAGGCCGTACATCTTGAGTTCGCTGAGGATGGAGGAGAACGCCGTCGAGAGCAGGACGGCCTGCACGGCGTTGAGGTCGACGGTCGCGATTTCGTCCTCGATCTGGGAGTCGATGACCGGGAGGACTTCGGCGAGGCCGTGCTCGTACTCCCGCATGGAGTCGCGGTCAATCTCGGCGCCGGGGCGGGAGAGGTGGTAGCCGATGGCGAGGGCGACGAGGCGGGCGTGGTGCTGGGGGAGGCGGATGGTGAAGGTGGTCACTAAGGCGTCAATCGAATGAGGTGATACCCGTGGAGCCAAATATTCTCTCGAAGATCTCATCCGCCGTCAGCTCCCCAGCCCAAAAGCCGTTTAGTGCGTTCAACAGGCTTACCCCTGAGATCAAACAAACGTCGATTGCTTTCGCCCTCTTCTCCACATCGTCCGGAAAGTTCTTCGTTTCGACTTGGTCACGTTCCTCGACCGGGAGTTCACGCCAGGCGTTCACCAACAGAACTCCTTTAATTGGCTCCTGAAACTTCCGTTCGTACTGGTCGAGGGATTCGTCAAGCTGCCTGATATCTTCCTTTTGGGCGCTCTTACGATGGCCCTTCACCTCAATCAGGAAACGCCGGTCACCATGCACAACGATAAATTCGTCCGAAACCTCTCGGTCGGCTTCTTCCGTGAGATATCCTAGTTCCTCAAAGGCTCTTCGGGCGACATCCTGGAGTCCGGCAATGCCCTTTTCGTAAGCCAGTTTCAGAAAGTCCCTCCGGGCTCGGCGATGTGCCACTAGTTCCTCGCGTACCTGTCGCATGCGGCCAATCTCTTCGTCAACCGACGCAAGCCGATCGTTGAGCGTCTGTTCTCTGGCGGTGGACATGTTCGCAACCCATTCCGGCTCGGGTGACACCTCGAAGCTCATCCCGGCAAGATCCTCCAGCAGAACCTTGATCGCATCGTCTGCGCTGCACTCGGTGGGTGGCGGAAGTATCACCAGCGGTCCCGACCACTCCTCTACCTGTCGTGTCCAGTCTTTCCAGTTGCCGCCATGAACCCCGTAAGCAAAGGCACCGGCGACCGGAATCCCTTGGCGATTTCGAGCTATACGCTCTAGGCTGTGGACGAACTTCGGAAACGAATGCTTCTCTGGATCCCCTTCGTAAACGCGTGTTACATCCTGTTCAACGATCGCGACGACTTGACCCCCACTCTTTATGAGCTTCCGGACTCTCTCACGGATTGAGTCTAGACGCTTTCGCCAAAACAGATATGCTTCCTCTGAGAGACTCCCTCTGTCCGAAACCTTCTCCATCTCCGCACGAGCGTCAATGTGTTTGCGAAGACCAAGTCGTAGTCGGCGAGGTTGGGCAACTGGCCGGTGAACCATTCGGCCCGAGGCAAACCCGGAATCTTCGCGCCAATCACTAGTATCTTGCGCGACCTGCCACTCATTTTTTACCCGCCCGTCGCCTCCGCCTTCGCCTTTGCGCTCTTGCTCTTCGCCTTCGCCTTCGCTGCCGCGGGTTTACGCCCGTTTGCCCGTGCGCCGTTCTTTGCTTCGCCGCCGCGTTCCAGCGCCTTGCGGAGGTATTTGCCGGTGAGGGAGCCGGGGGTGCGGGCGACCTGTTCGGGGGTGCCCTGGGCGACGATTTCGCCGCCGCGGTCGCCGCCGAGGGGGCCGAGGTCGATAATGTGGTCGGCCTGCTTGACAACGTCGATGTGGTGTTCGATGACGAGGACGGTGTTGCCGGTGTCGACGAGGCGGTGGAGGACGCCCATGAGGGCGTTGACGTCTTCGAAGGAGAGGCCGGTGGTCGGCTCATCGAGGATGTAGAGGGTGCGGCCGGTGGCACGGCGGGAGAGCTCGGTAGCGAGCTTGACGCGTTGTGCCTCGCCGCCGGAGAGGGTGGTGGCCGGCTGACCGAGCTTGATGTAGCCGAGGCCGACGTCGTTGAGGGTCTCGAGCTTGTTGCGGACGCGGGGGATAGCGTCGAAGAATTCGACGCCCTCGGCGACGGTCATGTCGAGGACCTCGGCGATGTTTTTGCCCTTGTAGTGGATTTCGAGCGCTTCGCGGTTGTAGCGGGCGCCGTGGCAGACCTCGCAGGGCACTTCGACGTCGGGGAGGAACTGCATCTCGATCTGGATGTAGCCGTCGCCCTGGCAGGCCTCGCAGCGGCCGCCCTTGACGTTGAAGCTGAAGCGCCCGGCCTTGTAGCCGCGCAGCCGCGACTCCGGCACCGAGGCGAAGAGCTCGCGGATCGGGGTGAAGGTGCCGGTGTAGGTGGCGGGGTTGGAGCGCGGGGTGCGGCCGATGGGAGACTGGTCGATGGTGACGACCTTGTCGAGCCACTTGAAGCCTACGATTTCGTCGGCTTCGCCGGGGCGTTCGCGGGCGTTGTAGAGGATCTGGGCGGCCTTGCGGGAGAGGATGTCGCTGACGAGGGTGGACTTGCCGGAGCCGGAGACGCCGGTGACGCAGACGAACATGCCGAGCGGGATGTTGACGTCGATGTCCTTGAGGTTGTTGGCGCGGGCGCCGCGGATGATGATCTCCTTGCCGTTGCCCTCCCGGCGCTCGGCGGGGACAGTGATCTGCTTGCGGCCGCTGAGGTAGGCGCCGGTCGAGGACTCCTTCGACTTGAGGATGACGTCAAGTGGGCCTTCGGCGATGACGTGACCACCCTCGGCGCCGGCCCTGGGGCCGAGGTCGACGACCCAGTCGGCGGCGCGCATCATCGCCTCGTCGTGTTCGACGACAAGGACGGTGTTACCAAGGTCGCGGAGGCGGATGAGGGTTGCGATGAGGCGGTCGTCGTCGGCGGGGTGGAGGCCGATGGAGGGCTCGTCGCACACGTAGAGGACGCCCATGAGCGAGGAGCCTATCTGCGTCGCGAGGCGGATGCGATGTGCCTCGCCGCCGGCGAGTGAGCCGGTGCGGCGGTCAAGCGTCAGGTAGTCGACGCCGACGTCGCTCAGGAAGCGGAGGCGCTCGTAAATTTCCTTGAGTATTTGGTTGGCGATCGTGCGCTCACGCTCCGTCAGCGGCGAGTCGTCTTCACGGAGGGCGGTGAAGACCGTGAGCGCCTCGGCGATGGACATCGAAGCCACCTGCGAGATGTTGCGGCCGTCCACGGTGACGGCGAGGGACTCGGGCTTGAGGCGGGCGCCGCCGCAGGCCGTGCAGGGGACTTCGGCCATGTACTTCCCGATCTCGTTGCGGACGTAATCGGAATCGGTGTCCTTATAGCGGCGGGTGAGGTTGGGGATGACGCCTTCGAAGGTGGTGTTCCATCGGTTGTCGTGGCCCCCGTGGCCTGTGTAGTTGATCGTGATCTCACCCTTGTCTCCGTAGAGCACGAGGTTCAGGTGCTCCGGCTTCATGTCCTTCACCGGCGTGTTGAGGTCGAAGCCGTGCTTGCGGGCGAGGGCGTTGAGCATGCGCATGTACCAAGTGGAAACGGAGGAAGTGCGTGACCACGGCACGATGGCGCCCTCGGCGACGGAAAGGCTGCGGTTCTGGATGACGAGCGTCGGGTCCATTTCCATCTTGACGCCGAGACCGGTGCATTCGCGGCAGGCGCCGTGGGGACTGTTGAAGCTGAAGTTGCGCGGCTCCAGTTCGCCGTAGGAGACGCCGCAGAAGACGCAGGCGAAGGCCTCCGAGTACATCCGCTCTTCGGGTTCGATCTTGTTCTTCTTATCCTCGAGCTGTCCGACCATGACGGTGCCGGCACCCAGGCGCAGGGCGGTCTCGACCGAGTCGGAGATGCGCATGCGCTGGGAATCCTCCTCGCCTTCTACGGGGGCGGCGGTGACGAGGCGGTCGATGACGACTTCGATGGTGTGGCGCTTGTTCTTGTCGAGCGTGATGTCTTCGTCGAGATCGCGCACCTGGCCGTCGACGCGAACGCGTACGAAACCGGCCTTCCGCGCGTCTTCGAAGACCCTGGTGTACTCGCCCTTGCGATCCTTGATGACGGGAGCCAGAATCATGAGCCTGCGGCCGGCGGGCGTGGCAAGAATGGCGTCGACGATCTGCTGGACGGTCTGACGCACGATGGGGCGGCCGCATTCGGGGCAGTGCGGGTGGCCGACCCGCGCGTAGAGCAGCCGCATGTAGTCGTATATCTCGGTCTGGGTGGCGACGGTGGAGCGCGGGTTGCGGGAGGCGCCCTTCTGGTCGATGGAGATGGCGGGGGAGAGGCCGTCGATGTAGTCGACGTCGGGCTTCTCCATGAGGCCGAGGAACTGGCGGGCGTAGGCGGAAAGCGATTCGACGTAGCGGCGCTGGCCTTCCGCGTAGATGGTATCGAAGGCGAGCGACGACTTGCCGGAGCCCGAAACGCCGGTGATGACGACGAGCTTATCGCGGGGGATGTGGACGTCGATGTTCTTGAGGTTATGCTCGCGCGCGCCGCGGACGATGATCTGATCGAGGGGCATGAACGGGGTCCTTCCAGGGCTAGTACAGGATGTACCTGCTCAACGAGTTATTGTAATAGACAAGGCGTTTTAGAACAATAGTTTTAGTGATTAGTCACTTGACACACCTGAACATGGGTGCTAGGATACGGGTGGAGGACACTATGAGTGACAACATTAGCGATCACAAGGCTATGCAGTGGACGGATGAGGAATGCCGTCAGTTCCTGGCTCAGATGCGCTGGCCAGACGGTATTACCTGCCCTAAGTGCGGCTCACTGGAAACGCCGTACACCATTAACCGCAAGTCACGCACCAAGAACGTCAAGACGACGCTATACAAGTGCCGTGAGTGTAAGCGCCAATTCACGGCCACTGTAGGCACGATCTTTGAGGACTCACACATTCCGCTCTCCAAGTGGTTCAGCGCCATATACCTCATGTGTTCTTCCAAGAAGGGCGTCAGCGCCCACCAGATACACAGGATGCTCGGTGTGGCCTACCGCTCCGCCTGGTTCATGTGCCATCGCGTCCGTGAAGCCATGCGTGAGGGTGACTTCCAACTGACCGGCGTTATCGAAGCCGATGAAACCTACGTCGGTGGCAAGTCCAAGCGCGGTCACCCTGTCGCCAACTGGGAGCGCAAGCAGCTGGACGCTGAGGCAAAGGGACTCACTCGCTACCAGCAGCGTAAGGGACGCGCCCCGATAGAGGGCAAGACTATCGTGTTCGGGATGATAGAGCGTGGTGGCCGCGTCCGCTCCCAGGTCGTGCCAGCGGTTCAGATCGAGACGCTGCGGCCGATCATGATAAGGGACATCGACATCAAGCGCTCAAAGCTCATCACAGACGGCCACAAGGTCTACAAGCACATGAAGAACGACATACCGCATGATGTCATTAACCACGACATAGAGTACGTCAGGGGCGACGTACACACGCAGGGCATCGAAAACTTCTGGTCACTGGTCAAGCGGGGAATCATAGGGACGTGGCACCACGTCGGGGTGCCGTACCTTGACCAGTACCTGAGAGAGTTTGACTACAGGTTTCAATCGTCGCCGGATAAGCGATCAGGAGCGCTTCGCGGCTCTCTTTGGTCAGGTGTCGGGGCGTCGTCTGACGTGGTACTGCCAGACTCCTCAGCCTGAGAATCCTTACGCTTGACGCGGGCGAAGCGCCGTATCGCTTCGTCAAAGGGAAGGTCGATCTTTACGGTCGTATCTTCGTGCTTGCCCATCAACTAGAGTATAACAACCCCCGTCACGAATAGTTTAGGTGCCACTCATGGACAGGCTCGCCAGCGTTATCGCCAAACTCGACAGGGCGAAGGAACACCTTGCAGCGTTCAATGATGAATTCGACGCTTTCCTCGCGCTCCCACCCTACCGAGTCGTTCCCCATCCTCCAAGCCCACCCCTTGAGGTGGGCGAGGATTACGTTCCGTCTTTCCCTAACCTCAGCATCGGCATCTTCCGCATCAACCATGAGCCGCCGATGCATCTGAACCTCATTCTCGGTGACTACATTCACAACGTCCGCTCCGCGCTGGACCATTTATTTTGGCAACTTTGCTTGCTCGAAGACCCCGACACGGATGAATTCGGCCAGTTCCCGATCTTTGCTCGCACTGACGATGGAAGCATGGGAAGACTCAAAGGAACCCTCAAAAGAGTCCATCCCGACGCTGCCATCACACTCAAAGGTATGCAGCCTCACAATAGACGGGATGGATTTAGGTACGCCAAGCTTTGGCAGCTTGCTCGGCTCGATAACGTCGATAAGCACGTCACGCCCATCCTGACCGTTTTGCGAGAGGCAATTGTCGCCCGATGGCGCATCACGGGTGCCCGCAGAAGGGGTCATGGAAAGCGTTGATATGCTCAGGAATCCGCTCAAGGACGGCGATCCCGTATTCGCGCACTTCTCTAGAACCCCACCCCCTTTGGCCCAAAGGGCGATGAAACGCAAATCTACGTAAAGCCTACCTACGGCGTATTGTTGGATGAACCCAGCGGATTCGCCGTAAACACTCGAAGAGGTTTGCAGGATGCATTCCCTGGTCGAGAATGCCGTGTTGCCACGATTCGCGCGCTTCTTCAAGTAGGGGATCGACAATCATAGAAAACCCCGCTAGAATCTGATCTAGCAGGGTTACTGCTGGACGGGCTGGCACCCGTCCCGATCTTCAATTCAAGAGCGCCGAATCACAACGACCATGCAGGGAAAGTATAGCATGGGTGCTTTGTTATGGATCAGAAAACCACTTCAGTACGTTACGAAATAGCAGTTAGTGACTGCCAGTGGGACGCCAGCTCTATCAGTCTGAGAGATGCCCTGAAATGGCTTTGGATAGCGCTGCGAGGGTCGGTGCGCTTTCGGACACAGCGACCATCACAAGGACGCTAAATTCACGGTCGCCGCCAGGCGACTTTGCAGTCATTAATATTCTGCCAGTCGCCATAATTGGCGCGACCTCAAAGTCCATAGGATTAGCGGGGTCGTTAATGAAACTGCTTGCGGCGGCTAAGCATTGAGAGGCTACCGCCCTGGCCTCAAAGTCTGCGATGGGCATTCACAACCTCCTAGCAGTGAGATGCGCCGGAGTCAGGCCCAGGAAATCCTAAGAAAGGGGACGCCCCGAAACCGTACTCCGGCGTAAAGCGGATTATATACTAGGGCAGCGTCTGAAGGTGTGGCTTTGCTGTGGCAGATGGCAAGGACTGTGGACTCACCCCCGCGACACCTTCAGGCGCTATCTCTTTGCCCTAGAATGGGGCTCATCTTGCTGTCAGGAGGTCTTTCTAAAATGGCCGATCCACGAACCGAATATCTCGACGCTCTCAGGGCCTATCGCGAGAGCGCACTACAGTTTTCAGAGGTGATTGACCCCGTTAATCGAATCACCAACTTACTTTCAGAGTCCTGGGATGTGGATTTTGGCGAGATGCCTAGGAGCGAATACCGTCCCGCTCGCTATCAACCGGGTGGTGTTCGCGGCGTTGTTGATCTAACGAAGTGGCCCAATGCCGCACAAATAGAGGCGGGTGTGGGCGATTGCAGACAGAAGTATGCCGCCATGAAAGCAAAGTGGGATTTAGTCCCGGAGCAAGATCGGACGGGCCTAGAGAGCCCAAGGCCATAGCCGCCCACAAATGTTTTAGCGCCAGACACACTTCCACGCCCCACTAATACCACACACTATTGGTGTGTGAAGTGGTCAACTGCCATAGTTTTAGTAGTGCGATGACGCGGCGCGACGTCCGCTTTGTGGAAACAGACTCTAGTTGGATACACGGCGGTTAACAGTGAGTAAATCGTCGAAATCTGGTGGCAGAGTCGATAACGGCAGGCTAGCGACGTCGTCTTGGTATTAAAGACAGGAAACTGAATCGGGTGCCTGTGGGGGGCACTGATTTTAGAACCTCAGCAAAGGGGCAACCAGTGGCACGAATCGTACGCGACCCGGATGAGTCCATGGAGAAGGGGCGCCGACGCTCAATTCTCTTCTTCCGCATCTTCACGTTCGCGGTTTCCGTCGCGGCCATTACGGGCGTCGCGGTAGCGCAGTCGACGTTCGCCGAGGACCCTGTGGCGCCTGTGGTGGCGATTGGCGCGGTGGGCGGACTCGCGCTGATCGTGCAAATCATGCTGTTCTTCGTGCAGGGCAAGATGAACCGCGAGCACGAGTGCATGCAGACGATGTTTATGGCGCGCAAGGCTGAGCTGCAGGACATGGTCGGGCGGGACGAGCTGACACAGCTGCAGAACCGCCGATTTTTCTATGAGCAGATGGACACGGAAATGGAGCTTTCGCAACGCTTCAAGCGACCGCTCTCGATACTGATGCTGGACGTCGACAATCTGAAAGTGATCAACGATGAGTTTGGCCACCAGGTGGGTGACGTCGTACTGCGCTCCTTCGGACGCGTGCTGAACCAGGCGGCCGGGAACCAGAACATCACGGCCCGCATCGGCGGTGACGAATTTGCCGTGATCCTGCCGGGCAAGGACCGCAAGGAAGCCGACAAGCTGGCCTGGAAAATCTGGGACGAGCTGGCCAAGGCCGCGATCTGTGAGACGGACGACGCCAGCATCTACGTGGGCGTCTCGATCGGCACGGGGGGCTACCCCTGGGGCGGCGAGACACTGGAGGACATCATCCACTGGGCCGACGCCAAGCTTTACGCCAACAAGCTGGAGCGCAAGGGCTTCAAGCACGGCATCCGCAGCGACAAGGACGAAAAGCGCCTCGTCTCCGCGGTCGTCGACGTGCTCTCCAGCGCTCTCGAAATCCGCGACAAAATGACGCACCGTCACGCGCGCCGCGTGGCCCGCATGTCGGCCTTTGTGGCACGCGAAATGAAGCTGACCGAAGACCAGGTGCTGCAAATCGAGTACGCAGCGGCCCTGCACGACATCGGCAAGATCGGCGTCGCCGACAGCATTCTGAACAAGGCTCAGCCGCTTGACGAAGGCGAGTGGACGCACATGCGCCGTCACTCCGAGCTGGGCTACAAGGTGTTGAACGGCATCGACTTCCTGCACGAGTCAGCGGAGATCGTCTACGCGCACCACGAGCGTTTCGACGGCCAGGGTTACCCGCGGGGCCTTTCCGGCGAGGAGATCCCGCTGGGGGCGCGCGTCTTCGCCGTCATCGACGCTTACGACGCCATGACTTCCCGCCGTCCCTACCGCGAGGCGATGGCCCAGGAAGACGCGATCGAGGAGATTCAGCGTCATTCCGGGCAGCAGTTCGACCCGCAGGTGGTCGAGGCGTTCTTACGCATGATGCGTCGCAACCCGGACGGTTTCCGCGACGAGAATGACGAGTTCGGCACGCACTTCGTGGAGGCGGCACACGACCACGGCCACGGGCACCCGACGGCCATTGCACAGGCGAGTGCCGACGCCGCTTAACTAAGGCTCATCGTGGTGAGGGGAGCTGGCTTCGGCCAGCTCCCCTCTTTCATTGCCTGCTAGAATTGGGCATCCGTTAAGCCCAACGCGCGCACAGAAAAGGAGACGCCCATGGACTGGCAAGCGATGGCTGGCGACAAGCTGATGTCACCTCAGGACGCGGTATCGATCGTCAACTCGGGTGATACCGTCGGCGTGGCGCCGTTCACAACGACGCCGTTTACGCTCTGCGAAGCGCTGGCGGGGCGCCTGGATGAACTGGAGAACCTCGACATCCAGCATCCTGCCTCGCTTATGACGTGGCTTAATCCGGAGAAGGAATCGAGTCACAGGGTCGTCGACAACTATGCGACGCCGATGAACCGTGACCTAGTGAACGCCGGCCGTGTGGATTACCTGCCGATCGGCCGCTGGCGCCACGATGAACTGCCGGCGGGGTTGCGGTCTGATCCCGAAGTCTTCATGGTGCCGCTTTCGCCTCCGGACAAGCATGGGTACATGAGCTTCGGGCCCGGGATGTGGATGTCCAAGCGGATCTGCCAGAATGCCGGTACGGTAGTCGCGGAAGTGCACGAGAGCTTCATCCGCACGGGCGGCGACAACTTCATCCACATATCGGAGATCGACCGAATGTGCGTTGGAGAGCGTCCGACCGGCAACCTGCCGATACCTCCGCGAACGGAGGAAGAGACATTCGTGGTTGAGGTCATCTGCACGCTGGTGGCGTCAGAGCTGGTGCATGATCGGGACACGGTGCAGATCGGCGTGGGCACAGTTAGCGCAGCGCTGGGTGTGTACCTGCAGGGTAAGCAGGACCTGGGCGTGCAGACCGAGCTGATCACAGGCGGGATCGCACAACTGGTGCGCGACGGCGTCGTGACCGGCAAGTACAAAACGCTGCACAAGGAGAAGGTGGTCGGGAGCGCCTGTGTGGCGCTGCCTGAGGAGGACCTGGCGCTGATCGACGGTAACCCCGCGTTCGAGCTTTATGACTTCGGCTATACGGACGACGTACGCCTGCTGCTGCAGCAACCGAACCTCGTGGCGGTGAACAACGCACTGCTGGTCGACCTGACGGGGCAGGTGGACTCGGAGTCAATCGGCGCGCGGATCTGGACGGGCGTGGGCGGGCAGACGGCGTTCATGATCGCCGCGCAGTACTCGCAGGGCGGCCGATCGGTGATCGTGCTGCCGTCTAGCCACCTGGTCGACGGCACGCGGCGGACGCGGATCGTGGGGGCGCTGCCGGAAGGATCGCTGGTGACGGTGCCGCGGACGCTGGTGGACTACGTCGTCACGGAGCACGGGATCGCGACGCTGCGGGGGAAGACGGTTCGCGAGCGCATTGGCGAGCTGATTGGGGTGGCGCACCCGGACTTCCGGGGCGAACTGAAGGCGGAAGCGAAGCGGCTTTACGGGATCAGCGGTTAGGCTGGATCAGCGAATGACGCCGGCACGGTAGCCGATCGCTACGGTGATCGGGGTGGGGCCGGAGTTGACCGCGGTGAGGACTTCGCAACCGACTGTCTGTTCGCCGGCGGGGGTATTGGCTATCTCAACCGGCCCGGAGTCGCGCCTTAGCTGCCAGGCTAGCTGCACGCCGTCGGTTGGGAAGGGGTCTTGTACCTGCCAGGTGAAGCCGAAGGCAAAGTTGGACGCGGTTTCGCAATTCAGGCCAGGATCGCCGCTGACTTCGGCGGCGAGCGCAATGGTATCGACGAGGTAGGTCGCGCCTGGCTCGACGACCGCATCGAAACGGTCGCTGGCGATTTCGGTCAGCTCCTCGTCGAGCTGCGGGGTGGCCGGCTCCGGTGCGGCGTTGCCGTTGCCGCCGTCGGGCGCTGCGGTCGGCGTGTCGACTTTGGTGCCGACGGGCGTCAGGATATCGGTCGGGCCGTTGGTGTCGTCGTCATCGCCGCCGCATGCCGCGAGACCGAGCAGGAACGCAGCAGCCGCGGCGGCAAGCACTTTCATGCCTGGTACCTCTTCTCGAACTCGGCGAGGCGCTCCTCGAGGCGGCGCTGAGTGTAGGTGATGGTGAAGTCGCCGCGGGTGCGCTCCAGAATGGCGCGCATGGCATCGGCAGTGCGGCGGAGGCCTGCGGTGACGGCCTCGGGGTAGTCCATGGTGACGATGACGTCGTAGATGTCACCCATCGCGGCGAGCGTGTCCTCGCAGTGCTCCATGTCGCCGCCGCGAAGGGCGTCGAGGAGGTGGCGGCGCAGTTCGCCGATGGTCTCGCCGATGCCGTTGAGGTAAGCGGTGCCGGTGACGCCGAGTTCGCTCGGGGTCGGCAGCTTGTCGCCGGCGATGAGGGCGAGTGTGGTGCAGGCCTCCGCGAACTCCTTCTGGGCGTCCTGCACATAGCCTGCGAAGTAGATGTCGGGATGGTCGGCGAGCGCTTGCTTGGTCTGCTCCAGGTTCTGGCGGCCCTCGTCCAGCATCGCGCGCGCTGCGTCGAACTCGGCTCGGTGTACGTTGCGGATGGTGTTGGCGGAGAGGCGAATCAGGTCGCGGGAGAGGGAGAGGGCGGTCTCGCGCGCCTTGTGCTTGGCGTCGAGTTCCGCGCGGACGCTATCACCGATTTCGCCGAGGCCGTCGGTTTTCAAAGGTCCTTCACCGGGTCGGGAAAGTCGCCCTCGCGGGCGGCGTCGATCATCTGGCGTGCCTCCTCCGGCATGTCGACGCCGTACTCCTCGAACTTCATTTCGGCCCAGCGGCCTATCTGGCGGGGGTCCTTGTAGTCATCGAGGCGCGAAGGGTTGTCGCCGTAGTCGCGGAGGACGTCGGCGTCGGTGCGGTGGACGGCGAATTTGGAGAGGGCGCGCTCGAGCTTCTTTGAGCCGCAGTCCCGGCACTTGGCGTCGATCTTAGCGGTGACGCTGCGGGTGAAGACGCTGTTCAGCGTGCCGCAGTCCCGGCACTTGTATTCGTAGATCGGCATCGCCTTCAGTTTACATCGGGGCGTGGTGGGTGCTCACCACCAGCCTTCACGCTCCGCGCGATGGTCGATTTCGGGCTTGAATTCGCAGACCTTGTAGTAGGGGCAGAACTCGCAGTGCGGGCCTATCGTGGGCGGGAACTCGGCCACGCGCTCCATGTCCTGTACCGTGACAAGAAGTCCTTCACGGGTGCGGCGCTTTTCGTCCTTGTCGAGGTCCATCGTCCAGGAGGTGCCGTCGTCGAGGTACCAGAACGAGGCCTTCGACACAGTGCGCCCCATCGACATCTCAGCGAGGAGGGCGTAAAGGCGCAGCTGGTCGGGATCGATCTCTCCCGGCTGCGTGCCACCCTTGTAGTCGATGATGTGGAGAGTGCGGTCAGGTTCTTCGTCGATGCGGTCGAGGCGGCCGAAGAGTGTTGTTTCGTCGTCGATCTGGACCTGGAAGTACGGCTCGACCTCGAGCGGCTCCCTGTC
Source organism: Dehalococcoidia bacterium (assembly GCA_035512435.1). Lineage (GTDB taxonomy): Bacteria > Chloroflexota > Dehalococcoidia > SM23-28-2 > RBG-16-64-32 > CF-162. The sequence goes on along the minus strand of DATKDX010000052.1, from coordinate 48,692 downwards.
GAGACCGAAGACGCGGGCGAAGTTGCGCAGCTGCGAGAGCGAGGCCTCGCGATGCATCTCGACACCTCCCGGGACGCGGAAATAGTTGGGGGAAAGCGCTCCCCAGCCTTCTTCGAAGAGGGCGATGAGCTTCGGTTCATTCCGTTCGTCACGCGGGACTTTGGCGTAGATGTCGCAGAGTACGCGGTGAACGAGGCTACCGGCGGTGTCGGCCGGGCGCAAGCGCGCCTTCACCCTGTCCACATATTGATAGCGGAAGCGGAGGCGGCAGGTCGCGAAAACGCGAACTTTGAGGGCAGATACGCGAGACACGCCACGAATTGTAATGCGCGTCACGTTGCTCCGCCGAAAGTAGGACTATGATGTGGGCCATATGATGGTTCACGAATTATTTAATGGATGTTAATCTGAAGATACAACGAATTGCTTAGATAGATACCAGCTATGAAGGACCAAACGAAGCAGCAGCAGAACGACGCATTCCCGGCCCGATGGGCCAGGAAGATAGGTCGTGAGCTACAGGTACTGCGTGATTGGCGGCCGGGAGTCAAGGACGGCGCAGAGATCCTGCTGCTTGTGGGCACGCTGCCGCTGTACTACCTGGTTCGCGGCCTGACGAATACCGAGAACCGAATCGACGAGGCCGTCGACCGCGGCGTCACCATCATCGACGTCGAGCAGAAGATAGGTATCTTCTGGGAGGTGGAACTGCAATCGTGGGTGCTTTCCTATCAGTGGCTCGTTGACTTCCTGAACTACTTCTACCTGTTCGGGCACCTGCCAGTTATTGGCGTTCTTGCGGTCTGGCTCTACTTCTGGCACAAGCCACAATACCTGCTGATGCGCAACGCCTTCCTGATCTCCGGAGCGATTGCGCTGATCTTCTTCGTGAACTTCCCGACCGCGCCACCGCGGCTGCTGCCGGACCACCTGGGCTACGGTTTCGTGGATACGGTATTCGACCAGTACAACACCGGGCGGCCGTGGACGCCGGGCGAGTTCGTGAACGAGTACGCCGCCTTCCCCAGCATGCACATCGGCTGGAACGCGCTCTCCGGGATCGCGATCTGGCTGGCGACGCGGAATGTCATCCTGCGAGCATTCGCTGTGCTGATGCCGACGGTCATGTTTGCGGACATCGTCCTGACCGGGAACCACTACATCATCGACGCGTTGGCGGGCGCCGCCGTTATGCTGCTGGGCCTGGGCATCGCCTACTTCGGGCGCCAGCTGGCGATGCGCGTGGTCTCGCCCCAGAGCCGGGCGGCGCGGGAGAAGGGTTGGGTTTCATGGATGTACTGGCTTTTCGGGGTTGATTGGGAGAGCCGCGAGCGTCGTAGACAGGGACGGATGCAGACCGCATAATCGGCAGAGTGAGCCGCATCTCGCGACAAGCACCCCGGGGCCCGCATGCAGGTTAAGAACGTTCTCCAGGCCGTTCCCCGAGTCCTCTTCTCCAACGCACCGCTCGACGCTCAACTCATCGTCACCCGCCGCTGCAATCTATCCTGCGGCTATTGCTCTGAGTACGACAACTTCTCGCAGCCGGTCCCGCTCAAAGATCTAAGGGAGCGCATCGACGCCTTGCACCGGCTGGGCTCCGTCAACATCACGCTTCTCGGCGGCGAGCCGCTGATGCATCCCGATGTCGCTGAGATCGTCCGTTACGCGGGGCGGAAAGCCAACGTCAGCATCGTGACGAACGGCTTCTTGCTGCGCAACGGCGTCATCGAGTCGCTTAACGAGGCGGGGCTGAACAACCTGACGGTATCGATCGACACGTTGCACGCCGACCCAAGCCGCTACATCCAGAAATCGTTCCGCTCGCTGAAGACGCGGCTGGAGCGCCTAGCGAACCTCGCCAAGTTCGACGTGCATGTGACGGCGGTCCTCTGCGACTCCTCGAAGGACGACTTCAAAACGCTGGTCAACGAAGTGCAGAACTTTGGCTTCCGGATGTCCGTGAACCTGATTCACAACGCGAAGGGGTACATCGCGATTAAGGGCGAGCCGTACCTGGACCTGTACGAGGACTTCTACGCCAACGGCAAGCCCTTCACTTTCCTGGACTACGAGTACGGGAAGAAGCTGCTGCAGGGCGAAGAGCCGGAATGGATCTGCAAGGCGGGCTCCCGCTACTTGTACGTCGATGAGCACGGCGACGTGCAGCTCTGCGCCTCGCAGCTGGGGCGCTACCAGAAGCCGATCGTCGAGTACACGCAGGCGGACCTGGACGCCAACGCGAAAACTAAGAAGGGCTGCGAAGAAGGCTGCTCAGTCGGCTGCGCCTTCCGCTGCTCCCTGATCGACAACGACAAGCCAGCCTTCGTGAAGGCGATCGTGAAGGGGGCGACGCGCGGTACCCTTTTCGACAACAGCCGCAAACGGCACAAGGCACCGAAGCTGAGCCCGACGACAGCGCTCAGCGACGACTAGGCGCCTACTGCAGCAGGCTGTTGGCGTGGGCGAAGACGCCTTCCGGGCTGTCGCTCCAGGCCCAGACGTGCAGCAGCCAGCCGGTCTCCTCAGCGAAGACACCGAAGCACTTCGACGAGTCCTCAGCGATGGAGACGTTGCCGCCTTCCGTGAAACAGAGGTTCGTGTGGTAGTGCCAGCCGGCGAGGCCGCCAAGGGGCGTCTCGGGCAGCGTCTCGTCTCCCAGTGTTTTGTCCAAGGTGAAGGAGACGCCGATTAGATCCCAGCCCTCGGCGCCACCTCCGGTGTAGAGGAGGATCGCAGGCTGCGCGGGATCGAGGCCAGTGAGGCCCGGCTTGAAGAAGTGCGCGCCGATGAGTGGGATATCCGGCGTGATGCGGATGTAGCCTTCGGCCTGCGCGACTGCGACGTCCTTGTACTTCTCGGTGCCCGCGCGGACCTCGGCGAGGAACGTCTCGGCAAACGCGAGGTTTTCGGCGGTTACGGGCTGCGAGTTGGGCGGCTCGTGCATCGTCGATTCTGAGAGGGCGACCGTCGCCCGATGCTCCGGGAGGACGCGGTCCATATTGTGGCTGCTGTGGTCGGTGATGCTGCCGATGCCGCCGGTCGCGGGGTCGTCGTGCGGAGCCGCGGCGTCGTCATGCTGCGTGTCAGCGACGGTGGCGGCGTGGCTGTGCTCGTCGTCGTGAGAGAGGTCGTTGAGGGCGGTTGCGAAGGTCAGCGAGGCGAAACCGGCGACAAGCAGCGCGCCAACCGGCGCGCCGACGGTGAGCACGGCGGAGGAGCGGCCGAGCACCCAGCGGGTGTAGGGGCCGAGGCAAGCGCCAACGATCGTGATCGCCAGGCCGGCGAAGATGAGCGCATGACCGGGGTTGCTGAGCGTGAAGAGGCCTTCACGGGAGGCCAGCGTCTCGTCGTCGGCGTGCAGCCAGGCGTCGATGGCGAAGCCGATAAGCAGTACGACGACGCCCACCAGCATCAGTCCGTATCCCGCGGCGAATCCGCGTTCTTTGAGCATCGTCGTCATCGCTCACCTCCCAGAATCGCGTGCGATTATTTTACGCCCGTGCGCAAGCGGCCGGATTACTCGCCGGTGATAGCATCGAATCGTGGACCTGAAAAAATCGTGACAAGTCGAGCAATAGCTAGTCGGACGGGAGCTGGCGTGCTTCCGTCGATATTCCCTTCGAGGGCCTCAAGATTCTGCAATAGGTCACTGGCCATTATTCTGCCAGCTCTAAATTCGGCTACATTCGAACGAATTCGTCCCAAAGCGCCCTGATCGTCCATTGATCCGTCACTCATAGCCGCAGCCGCTCACAGTTGGATTACTCCCCCGTCCACCGCATTCTCGTAGTGCACGACTGACCCCAGCCGCCCGTCCCGCTCGAAGTCGATCGCGATGAGGTCGATGCGCCACTGGGCGGGAAGGCCGTCGCGCGCCTGCCCGTAGGCCTCGGCCATCTGCACCATGCGGCGCTGTTTGGCGGGCGTCAGCGCCTCGGCGGCGGTGCCCATGCTGGCGCCGCGGCGACACTTCACCTCGACGAACGCGAGGACTCCCGCGCCCTCCGCCACGATGTCGATTTCGCCGGCAGCCGTGCGGAAGTTCTGTTCGCGGATAGTGTAGCCCTTGGCGAGCAGGTGCTCGACGGCGAGGCGCTCGCCGAGATCGCCGAGGGTCTTGCGGGGGTCAACGGGAGTCATGGCGATGCCGTGACGCTGCGGGCGAGGCACTTCGGCGGCGGGAAGTCCGGTGGCCCAGATATGGCGGTGCATCGTCGAGACGTCCGCTCGTTCCTGGGGGTGCTTCGCCCCTACATCCTGTAGTCGCCATCACGTCTGCCTAATACGCCTCTTGCGCTTCGAAGATGCGGCGGGGGTTGTCGACACTCATCGTCGTGATGTCGTCCTCGCTGACGCCGGCTTCGCGGAGGGCGGGCAGGATTTCGTCCGGGATGTAGTTGAAGTGCCAGTTGGGGAGGACGCGCGGGAGGAGGTTTGGGTCGACCCAGTCGATGTAGCAGGAAGCGTCGTGCGAGAGGACCATCTGCTTTGCGTACCCCATGTCGGCCATCTTCTTGATGGTGGCAACGCGCGGCGCCGTCGGCAGGAAGATGTCGATGCCGAAGCGGTCCATGCCGATGTATGAGCCGCGGTCGCATATCTTCTTCAGGTATCCGGTGTCTTCACTGTCGCCGCTATGGCCGATCACGACGCGACTGAGGTCGACGCCCTCTGACTCGAAGACGTCCTGCTGCTTGAGGCCGACTTCGCTGGCAGCATGGGTGTGGGTGGAGATCGGAACGCCCGTGGCGCGGTGGGCTTTGGCGGCGGCGCGGAGGACGCGTTCCACGTCCGGCGTGACGCCCGGTTCATCGGTGGCGCACTTGATGATGCCGGCCTTGACGCCGGTGTCCATGATGCCCTCATTTATGTCGCGCACGAAGAGTTCGGCGATGTGGTCGATGGAGCGGCCGCTTTCTGCGCGGAAGTAATGCGGAACATCCCAGTAGAGGCCGGTCGCTACGATGAGCTGGATGCCGCTTGCCGCTACCGCCTCCTTGACGAAGGAGATATCCCGCCAGTCGCCCACAGTGAGGTCGACCATCGTCCGGACGCCGCTTTGCTGGACGGCCTTGAGCTTCTGGATAGCGTCCTGCAGGCGCTCGTCGCGATCGAAGACCGGAAAGTTGTCCTTGACCCCCGGCGACTGCACCAGGATGTGCTCATGCATGAGCGTGAAGCCGAGACCAGCGGTGTCCAGCGGGCCGGAAACGGAATTGATAGTCGCCATACGGACGGTCCTCCCTCTACGAGTTGCGCCCGATTATACCGAAGAGAGGACCGGCGCCGGCGCTTCTTCTGGCAGCAACTTGAGCTGGCGGCCAAGGAGCAGGCTGCGCACAGGCTCGAAGGATTTGCGGTGCAGCTCGCAGGGGCCGATCTCGCGGATAGCGCGGATGTGCTCCGGCGTGTAGTAGCCCTTGTGGGCGCCGAAGCCGTACTCCGGGTAGCGTGCGTCCTGGGCCGACATTAGGCGATCGCGGGCGACTTTGGCGATGATTGAGGCGGCGGCGATGGACCTGGATTTGCCGTCGCCACCGATGATAGGTGTCTGGGCGAGGCGGCAGGAGCGGAGCGGGAAGGCGTCCAGCAGCAGGTGGTCCGGCACGACGCCGAGGTCGCCCAGCGCGCCCAGCATGGCCTGGCGTGACGCCTCGGCGATACCGATGCGGTCGATCGTCTCGACTGAGACGAAGCAGACAGCTGCGGCGAGCGCTTTCTCCCAGATGAGGGCGGCCAGTTCTTCGCGGGTATCGGGGAGTACCTGCTTGCTGTCGTTGACGCGCTTGAGCCAGCGGAATCGGGCTTCCGGCGCGAAGACGACGGCGCCGGCAGTGACAGGGCCGGCAAGGGGGCCACGGCCCACCTCGTCGACACCGGCGATGAGCATGACATCCTGCTTCCAGAGGTCACGTTCGAAGGAGAAACTGCAGCGGTGACGGGACATCGTTACTTGTACTGCTCACCGGCTTCAATTACCGTCATTCTCGTCCGAGATGGTACACCAGAGGAGAATTGCCAATGCCGATCATCCGAGTCGAAATGTGGACTGGCCGCACCGAGGCCCAGAAGAAGGAACTTGCCCGAGTCTTCACAGACGCGATGGTGAACATCGCTCATACAACCCCGGAGGCCACGATTATCGTATTTGAGGACATCGACAAGGAGAATTGGGCGCAATCCGGAAAGCTGGCATCCGACGAGTAGGGCATCCGACGAGTAGTCTGTAACCGAATTGACGCAGCAACCGTCCCACTATCAGGCACCCGGGCGCGGGGAGGCCCTGTGCTACAATCGATATGTGAAGGGTGGGCTATGTCTACCCGTTATCTAAACCTGAGAGAAGAGACTGCATGTACGGACGCTGGCTGCGAAACAGCTTCATCTACCTCCTCATCCTGGTGGCAATAGTTGCCATCGTTTACACGGTAATCAGTGGAAACGGCTCCGAGAAGATCGACCACACAACAGGCGAATTCGTGCAACTGGTGCGAGCCGACCAGATCGACGAAGTCGACGTTGACGGCAACAGGGTAACTTACAAGCTGGAAGACGGCGGCGATACCGAATACCAGGTCAAGCTGGAAGACAACGTCTCGGTCACGACGCTTCTGACCAACGCCGGCATCGACATCGCAGACCAGCCGGCGGTCCAGATCAAGGAGGCCGGCACCTGGTCTCGTGTGCTTAGCATCGGGCTGACTTTCCTGCCGGTCCTGATCATCGTCGCATTCCTGCTTTTCCTGCTGCGACAGACTCAGGGCGGGAACCAGCAGGCGATGAACTTCGGCAAGAGCAAGGCGCGCATGTTCAGCGGGACGCGGCCCAGCGTCACCTTCCTGGACGTTGCCGGCGTAGAAGAGGCAAAGGACGAGCTGAAAGAGGTCGTCGAGTTCCTCAAGTACCCCGAAAAGTTCGCCGCGCTCGGAGCGCGCATCCCAAAGGGCGTGCTGCTGGTAGGGCCTCCCGGTACAGGCAAGACGCTTCTCGCCAAGGCGGTTGCCGGGGAGGCGGGCGTGCCGTTCTTCTCGATCTCCGGTTCTGAGTTCGTAGAGATGTTTGTCGGTGTTGGTGCGTCGCGCGTGCGTGACCTGTTTGACCAGGCGAAGCGAAACTCGCCATGCATCGTCTTCGTCGACGAGATTGACGCTGTCGGGCGCCACCGTGGCGCAGGCCTCGGTGGCAGCCACGACGAGCGCGAGCAGACGCTGAACCAGATCCTGGTGGAGATGGACGGCTTCGACACGAACACCAACGTCATCGTCGTGGCGGCGACCAACCGCCCCGACATCCTGGACCCGGCGCTGCTGCGCCCCGGCCGCTTCGACCGCCAGGTGATCCTGGACCGGCCGGACATCAAGGGCCGCAGCGCCATCCTGAGCGTGCACGCCAAGGGCAAGCCGCTGGACAACGACGTCAACCTGGACACGGTCGCCAAGCAGACGCCCGGCTTCTCCGGCGCCGACCTGGCGAACCTGGTGAACGAGGGCGCTATCCTGGCAGCCCGGCGGGGCAAGAAGAAGATCACGATGGCAGAACTGGACGAGGCCGTCGACCGAGTCATCGCCGGGCCGGAACGACGGAGCCGTGTCATTAGCAAGCGTGAGCGGGAGATCATCTCGTATCACGAGGCCGGCCACGCGCTTGTCGGCTACATGCTCCCGAACGCCGATCCTCCATACAAGATCAGCATCATCTCGCGGGGCATGGCCGGCGGCTTCACGCGCTTCCTTCCGGACGAAGACCACAACCTCTATTCTCGCGGGCAGTTGATGGACCGCCTCGGTGCGATCCTTGGAGGGCTGGTAGCGGAGGAGCTGGTTTACGGGGAATCCACCACCGGCCCCTCAGACGACCTCCAGAAGGCGACATCGATCGCCCGCCAGATGGTGACGCAATGGGGCATGAGCGAGCGCCTGGGCCCCCGCACCTTTGGGCGGAAGGAAGAAATGGTCTTCCTGGGCCGCGAGATCTCTGAGACGCGGAACTATAGCGAGAAGGTGGCGGAGGAGATCGACGAAGAGGTCCGCCAGATCATCGATAAAGCCTACATGACGGCGAAGTCACTGCTGACGGAGCACCGCGACAAGCTGGACTCCATCGTGACGACACTGCTTGAGGAAGAGACGATTGAGGGCGAGTCGCTGATGGCGGTGCTGGAAGGCAGAGCCCGCGAGACGGGCGGGACGCCAAAGGCCGGCGGGGACACTCCCGGATCGGCAGAAACACCATCCGAGCCGGAGAAGCCGGTGGCGCCGCCGAAGCCGGGCCTGGCCTGGGAATCGCCTTCGCGGATCGACACGGATATCGACTAAGCCTCGCGCTGATCGAGTGACGGTAGGTAACTTCGCTGGACAGAAGCGGGTGGCTGACGCTACAATTTGCCTTTGTGAGCCTGTGTTTCGCTGCGTGCGAGCGCCGGCGATTCAGTAGACATCACTGAGACGACCCCGATGGGGTCGTCTCACAGTGTGGAGGACTCCCATTTACGCGATAGTTCGCACGGGCGGAAGGCAGTACCGCGTTGAGCCGAATCAGACGCTCGACGTGGACCGCATCAAGGCCGACGTCGGTTCGACGGTTGACCTGAGCGTGCTCATGGTCGGCGGGAACGGCGACGTGAGCGTCGGCTCGCCAGAGGTGGACGCGGCGAAGGTGGTCGCAGAGGTGCTGGAGCACGGCCGGGACCGCAAGATCCTGGTCTTCAAGTACAAGAACAAGACCCGCTACCGCCGCCGCCAGGGCCACCGCCAGGACTACACCCGCCTGCAGATTAAGGAAATCGTGACGGCATCCGGCAGCTTCACCGAGGCTGCCGAGAAGCCGAAAGCCGCGCCCAAGCGGCGGCGCAAGCCGAAGGAAGAGCCAGTCGCTGAGCCGGAAGCGGCCGCCGAGGAGACTCCGGTCGCCGAGGCTGAAGCGCCGGACGCCGAAGCGAGCAGTGAGACGGCCGAAGCTAAGCCGAAGCGCGCGACCCGCCCCCGCAAAGCGAAGGCTGACGACGGCGAGACAGAGGCCAAGCCTGCGCGCGCCCGCAAGGCGAAGGCCGACGACGGCGAGACAGAGGCCAAGCCTGCGCGCGCCCGTAAGCCGAAGGGGGAGGCGAAGACGCCAGCAGCGGAGGCAGAGGCCAAAGCGCCGGAGACCGCAGTCGAAGCGCCCGAGACCAAGGCTGAAGCGGAGGAGCCGGCTGAGGCGGCGCTGGATGAGGCGCCTGCCGAGGAAGCGGCCGACGAGGAGGACAAGTAATGGCACATAAGAAAAGCGGTGGTAGCGCCAAGAACGGCAGAGACTCGGCGGGCAAGCGCCTGGGCGTGAAGCGATTCGACGGCCAGGTGGTCAACGCAGGCACGATCATCGTGCGTCAGCGCGGGACGAAGGTGCACCCCGGGGTCAACGTCGGCATGGGACGCGACTACACGATCTACGCGCTGACGCCGGGTAAAGTGAAGTTCTCGCCGTATGCCAAGGACGGCCGCAAGAAAGTCAGTATCCTGGCATCCGAAGAGGGTTAGCTTACGTATAGTAAGTAGCAGGACGAAGACAAGAGGAACAACGAAGAATGAAGACGGATATTCACCCTGAGTACGTAGACGCAACGGTCAGCTGCGCGTGCGGCAACCGCTGGGAGACGCGGGCGACGCGCCCGGAGATCAAGGTCGAGGTGTGCAGCAACTGCCACCCGTTCTTCACGGGCGAGCAGCGCATCGTTGACACGGCGGGCCGCGTGGAGCGCTTCAAGCGGCGCTACGGAATGAAGTAGGTCCCCCGTAGTAGCCAGGAGCAAGGAGCTAGTGGCAAGAGGTCCCGGAGACGGGGCCTCTTTCGTTCTGTGGCGTAGTGGCTCACCGGCCGGTTCGGTATCCTAGACACATGGCGAAGCGCGTGTATTACGGCGGGCAGGCGGTGATCGAAGGCGTGATGATCCGCGGACCCAAAACGATGGCCATTTCCTGCCGTAACCCGGAGGGGGCGATCGTCACGCGGCGGCAGAAGCTGAGCAGTATCTACACGGGTCTCTGGCGGCATGTGCCGTTCGTGCGCGGGGCCATCATCCTCTGGGAGACGCTGGCGCTCGGCATGCGCGCGCTGATGTGGTCATCTAGCGTAGCGCTGGGTGAGGAGGAGAAGGAGGACGCCGGGGGCGCCATGTGGGGGATGATGATCGGCTCGCTGGTTATCGTCGGCGGCATCTTTTTTGCAGGGCCACTGCTGCTGGCCGACCTGCTGCACGACCTGCTCGGCAGCCACTTGGTGGTCATCGTCGTCGAAGGGATCATCCGGCTGGCGGTGATCATCGCCTATGTCGGGCTGATCGGGTTGATAGGCGACGTCCGTCGCGTCTACGAGTATCACGGCGCGGAGCATATGACCATCCACGCATACGAAGCAGGTGACCCGCTGGAGGCCGCACACGTCAGAAAGCATCCGACAGCACACGTTCGCTGCGGGACGAGCTTCCTGCTCACGGTGGTCGTCGTCAGCATCGTCGTCTTCGCGGCTGTGGGGCACCCGGACCTCTGGCTGCGCGTGCTTTCGCGCATCGTGCTGATCCCGGTGATCGCATCGATTGCCTACGAATTCATCCGCTTCGGCGGGGCCTTCGAGTCGAACCCGATAACGAAGATTCTGATGTGGCCCAACCTAGCGCTGCAGGCGATCACAACGAAGCCGCCTGACGATGAGCAGATAGAGGTGGCGCTAACGGCCCTGCGCGAGGTGCTGGAAGCGGAGGAGCAGCTCGAGGAGGTGGCGCCGGTGGAGGCGCGGGAGGCGGAGGAGGCAATGGAGGCGGCACCGCCGCTGGATTAGCCGAAAGCCTTTGCCCGCTGCATGACGTATGTTCTCAGCGCGGGGATGATGCTAGCGGGGATCTCGCTGGCGGTTAATGACGGTGGTCACACTCCGGAACGCAGCGCCGGCGGCCTCGCTACTTGCCGCGGAGCTTGCTGAAGATCCAGCGGAAGGGATCGTAGTACTTGTCGGCCACGCGTTCCTTGAGGGGGATGATGGCGTTGTCGGTGATGTGGATGTCTTCGGGGCAGACCTCGGTGCAGCATTTCGTGATGTTGCAGTAGGCGATGCCGCCGGCCTTGCGGATGAATTCGGTGCGATCCACCGTGTCCAGCGGGTGCATCTCCAACTCAGCCAGGCGGACGAACCAGCGGGGGCCCATGAAGTCCGGCTTGTTCTCCGGGTGGTCGCGAATGACGTGGCAGACGTTCTGGCAGAGGAAGCACTCGATGCACTTGCGGAACTCTTGCCCGCGCTCAATGTCCATCTGGTGCATGCGATGGGTGCCGTCCGCACCCTCGGGCGCGCGGGGTTGGAACGCGGGGATCTGCTTTGCCACCTCGTAGTTGAAGGAGACGTCGGTAACAAGGTCCTTGATCAGGGGGAAGGTCTTGATGGGGGCTACGGTGACGGGCTGGGAGGTGTCGATAGCGGACATACGGGTCATGCACATGAGGCGCGGCTTGCCGTTGACCTCCGCGGAGCAGGAGCCGCACTTGCCTGCCTTGCAGTTCCAGCGAACGGCAAGGTCGGGCACCTGCGTCGCCTGGATGGTGTGTACGACATCGAGTACGACCTGGCCCTCGTCGACCTCGACTGTGTAGGGAATCATCTCGCCGCCGAGGGGGCTGCCGCGGAAGAGGATCATCGTGACGCTGGGCATTGCTACTTCCCTTCCTGCATCAGCGCCGCCAGTTCAGCGGGCATTTCCGGCAGCGGTGTCTTTTCGACGTTGAGCGTGCCGTCTTCCTTCTGGGTGATCGAGAGATTCCACTTGCCCCACTCGGGGTTTGTGTCCGGGAAGTCTTCCCTGGTGTGGCCGCCGCGGCTTTCGTTGCGGATGAGGGCGGCGCGGGCGATCGCCTCTGAGCAGGTGAGGAGTGACTTGAGATCCATGGCAAGGTGCCAGCCGGGGTTGTACGGCTTGCCGCCCGGAACGCTGACGTTCTGGGTGCGTTCGCGGAGTTCTTCGATTTTTGTCAGCGCCTGCTCGACCTCCGGGCCGATGCGAATGATGCCGACGAGAGTGTGCATCGTCTCCTGGAGGTCAGACTGGATAGCGTAGGGGTTCTCGCCGCCCTCACGCTGGAGGACGGACTCCATCTCGGCAATGACGGCATCGACATCGGCGTCGCCGACGTTTGGCTGGGAGCTCAGGCCGAGAGCGTACTCCGCGGCTCCCGCGCCGGAGCGGCGTCCGAAAACTAGCAGGTCGGAGAGCGAGTTGCCGCCGAGACGATTGGCGCCGTGCATACCGCCCGCGCACTCGCCCGCCGCGAAGAGGCCGGGCACGACGGCGGCGCCGTTGTCGGGCTCGGCGCGGACGCCACCCATGGTGTAGTGCATGGTGGGGCCAACTTCCATCGGCACTGCAGTTATGTCGACATCGGCGAGCTGCTTGAACTGGTGGTACATGCTGGGAAGCGCGCGCCGGATTTCTTCGGTCGAACGGCGGGAAGCGATGTCCAGGAAGACGCCACCGTGGGGGCTGCCGCGGCCTGCCTTGACCTCGGTGTTAATGGCGCGGGCGACCTCGTCGCGTGGGAGGAGGTCAGGGGTGCGGCGGTTGTTGAGCTTATCGCCGTACCAGCGGTCCGCTTCTTCTTCCGTTTCCGCGGTTTCGGCGCGGAAGTAATCGGTGATGTAGTCGAACATGAAGCGCTTGCCTTCGGAGTTCTTGAGCGTGCCGCCCTCACCGCGCACACCCTCGGTGACGAGGATGCCGCGCACGCTAGGGGGCCAGACCATGCCGGTCGGGTGGAACTGGATGAACTCCATGTCGATGAGGTCGGCGCCAACCCAGAGGGCGAGGGAGTGGCCGTCGCCGGTGTACTCCCAGGAATTGGAGTTGATCTCGAACGCCTTGCCGGTGCCACCCGTGGCTAGCACGACGGCCTTCGACTTGAACAGCACCTCTTCGCCGCTTTCGCGCCAGTAGCCAACAGCGCCGGAGATGCGCTCGCCGTCCTTGAGCAGGCGGGCAATCGTGCACTCCATGTAGACGTCGATGCCCTGGTGGACGGCGTGCTGCTGCAGCGTGCGGATCATCTCGAGTCCGGTGCGGTCGCCCACGTGGGCGAGGCGGTCGTAGCGGTGCCCACCGAAAGCGCGCTGGAGGATGCGGCCATCATCCGTGCGGTCGAACAGCGCGCCCCAGCGCTCCAATTCGTGGACGCGCTCCGGGGACTCCTGGGCGTGGAGCTGAGCATAGCGCCAGTTGTTGAGCATCTTGCCGCCGCGCATGGTGTCGCGGAAGTGCACCTGCCAGTTGTCCTCGCCGTAGACGTTGCCGAGGGCGGCGGCGATGCCGCCCTCGGCCATGACCGTATGTGCCTTGCCGAGGAGCGATTTGCAGACGAGTGCCGTCCGCGCACCCATGGCTGAGGACTCGATGGCCGCGCGGAGGCCGGCGCCGCCGGCGCCGACGACGACGACGTCGTAGGTATGCGTCTGGATGTCGGGCACTAGAACCCGCTCCAGGTATTCGGGTCCGTGATGTGGCCGTTGGCTACGAGACGGATATAGACGTCCGTGAAGACGATCCAGATGAGGCTGGCCCAGGCCCAAGTGCGGTGCTGCTCGTTCCAGATGCTGACTCGGTCCCATATGTGCTTGCGCGTCTTCTTGAAATTGCTACAGCTGAAGCAGTCCAGTCCGCCTCCGATCAGGTGGCGGAAGCTATGACAGCTGAAGGTGTACATCATGAGCAGCGTGGCGTTGATGACGAGGACGATAGAGCCGAGGCCGATGCCCCAGCCTGTCTCGACTTCCTGCCCGTCGATAATGCCGTGGGTGTTGTAGAAGCCCTTGATTGCGCCGATCCAGAGAAGCGGCACGAAGACCAGCGCCGCGTACATGAAGAAGCGGTGCAGGTTCTGCAGGATCAGCGGGAAGCTGGACTCGCCCGAGTACTTCGGCAATGCATCGCCGACGGCGCAGGCGGGCGGGCTCAGGAAGTACGAGCGATAGTAGGCGCGGCGGTAGTAGTAGCAGGTCGCGCGGAAGCCGACGGGCGCCCAGAGGATGAAAAGAGCCGGCGAGAAGTACCAGGCGTCGAACTTGCCGGCCAGCTTCGGCTCGAAGACGGGCGTCAGGTAGGGGCCGATCTCGTACTCCCAGCCGTCGAGGAGAGCGCTGACGGTCAGGTAGCCGAGGAAGATGCTGAGGCCAACGCCGACGAGCGCCGGTTCCAACCACCAGGCGTCGGTGCGCAGGGTGCGGAAGAAGCCGAGCTTATGGGGCGGGCTGATCGTGCGTTCCATCCGAGCCATGTTAGTGGACAGTGGCCAGTCGTCTGCGGACAGTGAGTCTCATCATTTGTAGGCTCCGAGCTATTGGCTCAAACCGAGGTTCCGCCGAGATTCTATCAACGTTTCCTATGGCGGGCAATGTAACCCGCGTGTGAGTCCGGCTAAAGGTGCCGCGCCGCGAGCAAGATGCCCGCCACGCTTTTCGCGTCGATGATAGCGCCCGTCTCCACTAGGGTCACGGCCTTCGCAAACGGCATCCTCTCGACAATGATGTCTTCATCCTCGTCGGGATCGAGAGCGGAGTCCTCGAGGCCGCGGGCGAGAAAAATGTGCATGTACTCCGTGAGGAAGCCGGGCGAGGCGTAGAATTCGCCGATCGGCGTCAGCTCACGGGCGCGCATGCCGATCTCTTCCTGGAGCTCGCGTTGAGCCGCGGCCTCGATATCCTTCTCGTCGCTCTCATCGATGATTCCGGCGGGCAGTTCGAGGAGCGTCTTGCCGGTCGCCAGCCGGAACTGGCGCACCATGATGAGGTCGCCGTCGCCAGTGATAGGGACGATGACGACGACCGGCTCGTGCTCAACGATCTCGCGGGTGGCTCTGCGGCCGTCCTTCAGCTCTACCGTGTCGACGCGCACGCTGCAGATGCGGCCCTGAAACTTTGTTTCGCTGGAGACGACGCGCTCGACGCCCGGCTCTCCCGACGAACCCGCCGTGCGGCCGGTCACGGGGAGTGGGGCGCCGTCACGCCGTCAACGTCGAGGTCGAGCAGGTCAGGGTTGTCATTCGTGCGCAGGACTCGCAGCCAGTCCAGCCGTTCGGAGAGCATCGCATAGTACTCGTCGGGGTCGGAGAAGCGGACAAAGCGGGCGTGGTGGGAGGAGCGGCAAATGTGGACGACGTCGCCGGAGTTGAGGTCGCGGTCGATCTGTCCGTCGACACTGACGATTGCGTCCTTGTCGGCGGAGACGATGAAGTCGACGAGGGTGTCGGGCGGGAGTACGACCGGCCGCGCGACAGCCATATGTGTAGACACTGGCGTGACGACGATATCACTGGATTCGGGGTGCAGGATGGGTCCGCCGGCACTCAGAGAGTACGCTGTGCTCCCGGTGGCCGTCGCGGCGATGATCGCGTCGCAGCGGTGCACGGCCAATCGCGAGCCGTTGACGATGACCTCGACGTAGACGGGCCGACTGACGGTGCGCCGACCGACAACCACGTCGTTGAGGGCGTAATACGTCGCGCCCCAGGCCGGGATCCTTGCCTGCAGCATCGTCCGCGACTCGAGCCGGTAGTCGCCAGCGCGGAGACGGGGAAGATAGTCCAGCAGGTCCCCGGGGCGAACTTCGGCCAGAAAGCCGAGACGGCCCATGTTAACGCCCAGAATCGGCACCTCGTGCGGGATGACGGTGCGTGCGGCGCGCAGGACGGTGCCGTCGCCGCCGAGGCAGATGAGCATATCGCTGCCGGGGATGTCGTGCTGCGTTTCGGTGTCATCCCAGTCGGAGGACATCCAGACTTCCTCCGTGCCGTTGGCCCGGAGATCGGCGCTGACGTCCTGTGCCAGCTTGCCGGCGGCCTCCGAGCGGGAGTGGATGAAGATGCCGACTTTCTTCACGCGCGCACCTCGGGCCGCAGCCAGAAAAGAAACTCGCGGTTGCCTTCCGCGCCGAAAATGGGGGAAGACGTTAGCGAGAGGATGCGGAAGCGGTTCTCTGTGCACCACCGCACGAATCGCCCGATGAGGGTGGCGTGCAGGTGCGGAGCCTTGATGACGCCGCCGCGGGGGACTTCGTCCTTCTCTGCTTCGAATTGTGGTTTGAAGAGTGCGACGATAGTGCCGCGCGCGAGCGTTGGCGCCGCGGACCCGGCCCTGGGCGCATCACGATGCGTCCATTCGCGGAGGTTGGATGCGATGGCAGGCACGACCAATCGCAAAGAGATAAACGAAAGGTCCGCCACCGCGAAATCGACCGACTCCGGCAGTGCCAGGTCACGCGCGTTGACGCCTTCCATGACGACGACATGGGGGTCGTTGCGAAGGCGGTAGTCGAGTTGGCCTCGGCCAACGTCGACCGCGTAGACGCGGGTGGCGCCGTTCTGCAGCAGGCAATCGGTGAAACCGCCGGTGGATGAGCCGACGTCGACCGCCATCAGGCCGCTGACATCGAGGCGGAAGGCCTCGAGTGCGTACGCTAGCTTCTCGCCGCCGCGGGAGACGAAGCGCTGTCCCTCCGCCACGGCAAGCGAGGCATCGTCAGGCACCATGACGCCCGATTTGGAGGCAGGTTGCTCGTTGACGCGTACCTGACCAGCCATGACGAGCGCCTGCGCCTTCTCGCGGCTCTCCGCCAGCCCACGGTCGACAAGGAGGGTATCGAGTCTCTGTTTAGCCACTCTCAGTGTCAGAATAGCACGGAGATTCGCCGCTAGATGTAGGACAATTTCAGTCTAGGAGCGTGATGACATGACGAATATCGAGCAACTGGTCAGCGAATTTCGTGATTACGTCAACGATCCTCCCATTCAGAGTCAACCGCGCGGGGATCGAGGGCGCTGGCTGCGAATTTGCAGCTCCATGGATGCCATCGAAGATGCAGAACTTGCGATTGCCGCCTATATGAAGAGTGAGTATCCCGATGCGAGTGGGGATCTTTATCTCGCTTTGTACGGACTCCTTCAGTCGCTCATCATTCAGCAGGATGCGGCCAAAGAACTACTTCAAAGTCTTGGCATTGACATTCATTGGGAGGATTTCTTGCGGCTAAAGGACATCCGAGCAATTAGGAATCGAGCATTGCATCCGACCGAGTACAAAAGCGGCCGTAAGACCATGCGGTCAATCAAACACATATTCTTGGTACGGGTGGCTCTGCGAAAGAAATCCTTCGAGCTGCACGAAACGATCCCGGATGCCAGCACGGAATTCCAGGTCTACGACACTATGGACATCATTCAAGATCAGGCATTAGAAATCGAGAAGGCCCTCAGACAGGGACTTCAGGAACTGAGAACGCGCGATTAGCCATCGCTCGAAATCCACAAGGAGTGTGCCAAAGGCTAGGCCGTTTCGCGGTTCTTTTCGTCGTCGCCGCCCCAGATTTCGAGGGCCTGGCCGGCGCGGTTGAGGACGAGGGGGCGGCGCAGGCCGTGGATGGCGTCGGCGTCGACGACGCACTTCTTGATCTCGGTGTGGGACGGGATCTCGTACATGACTTCGAGCAGGCAGTCTTCGAGGACGGTGCGCAGGCCGCGGGCGCCGGTCTTGTGCTTGAGCGCTTCCTCCGCCACAGCGGCGAGGGCGTCCTCGGTGAGCACCAGCTCCACCTTGTCGAGGTTGAAGAACTCCTCGAACTGGCGGGCCAGCGCGTTCTTCGGCTCGGTGAGCACGCGGACGAGCGCGTCCTGGTCGAGCGCCTGCAACGAGACGACGACCGGTATGCGACCGACGAACTCCGGGATGAGGCCGTACTGCAGCAGGTCGTCGTGTGTGACCTTGGCCATCAGCTCATCGGCTATCTTGACCTTGTCGATGGCCGCGCTCTCCAGCCGGAAGCCGAAGACACGGTTGCCCTTGCTGACGCGCTTGTCGATGACCTCTTCGAGGCCCTGGAAAGCGCCGCCGCAGATGAAGAGGATGTTGGCGGTGTTGATCTGGATGAAGTCCTGGTGTGGGTGCTTGCGGCCGCCCTGCGGCGGCACGTTGGCGATGCAGCCCTCAATGATCTTGAGCAGCGCCTGCTGCACACCTTCGCCTGAGACATCGCGGGTAATCGAGGGGTTGTCACCGGACTTGCGGCTGATCTTGTCGATCTCGTCGATGTAGATGATGCCGCGCTCGGCCTTGGCCACGTCGAAGTCGGCCGCCTGGATCAGGCGGAGGAGGATGTTCTCAACATCCTCGCCGACGTAGCCGGCCTCGGTCAGCGCTGTCGCGTCGGCGATCGTGAACGGCACGTCGAGTACGCGGGCCAGCGTGCGGGCAAGTAGTGTTTTGCCGGAGCCGGTGGGCCCGAGGAGCATGATGTTGCTCTTCTCCAGCTCCACGTCACTGGCGGCCTGGTTGCCGATGCGCTTGTAGTGGTTGTAGACGGCGACAGAGAGCACTTTCTTGGCCTGCTCCTGGCCGATGACGTATTCGCTTAGCTGGTCGTAGATGATCTTCGGCGGCGGGAGGTTTTGTTGGGCCTCGCGCGGCTTAACCGTGTTGCCGGAGTCTTCTTCGATGATCTCGCGGCAAAGCTCCACGCACTCGTCGCAGATGTAGACCGCACCGGGCCCTGCGATGAGACGGCGGCGGACTTGGTCCTGGCTCTTGCCGCAGAAAGAGCAGTTATAGCTGACCTTACTGCTGCCGTTGCCGCTGCCGCTGCCGGTTCCCCGGCCCCTGGTGGTCGCCATGCGTTATCCGCTAGCTCCGTCGGCACCCATCGGCGCGGCGACGGCGTCGCCCTCGGATCGGGTCAGGATTTCGTCGATGAGGCCGTACTCCTTTGCCTGCTCGGCGGTGAAGAAGTGGTCGCGGTCGGTGTCGGCGATGATGCGCTCCATCTCCTGACCGGTGTGGCGGGCCAAGATCTCTCGGATGAGCTGGTTCTGACGGAGGATTTCGCGGGCGTGGATTTCGACGTCGCTGGCCTGGCCGCCGACGCCGCGGATGATCGCCTGGTGAATGTGAATCGTGCTGTTGGGTAGAGCGTAACGCTTGCCCTTGGCGCCGGCACCCAGAAGTACCGTGCCCATACTGGCGCAACTGCCAACGCAGATCGTGGCCACGTCGGACCGCATCAACTGCATCGTATCGTAAATCGCAAGCCCCGCGCTGACGACACCACCGGGAGAGTGGATGTACATCATCACGTCCTTGTCCGGGTCCTCGCGGTCCAGGTAGAGGAGCTGGGCGATGATGAGGTTGGCGATCTGGTCGTCGATGGGCGTGCCCAGGAAGACGATGCGCTCCTTCAGCAGGAGCGAGAAGATGTCGAACGCGCGCTCGCCGCGCGCGCCTGTCTCGACGACGTAGGGAATGATGTTCTCGATGTTGCGGGTCACGATGCCTCCTCGGTGGTCTCGGTCTTCTTCTTACTTGAACTCTTTTTCGGGGTGGACGTTTCAGCTTTGGCGATCGTTTTTTTCTTTGCAGCCGACTTTGCGGAGGCGCCGTCCGCGCTCACGACTTCCGCCAAGCGGTCTATCGTCCGCTTCGTCAGCAGCGAGCGGCCGAGGGATGCCTTAGCCTCCACGGAGTCGAAGATGCGCCGGTAGCGCGTCGTCTGCTCTTCGTCGCCGCCGCCGGCCTGGGCGACGATGTTGTCGATCTCGGCGTCGATGTCGGATTCCGTGATATCGATCTCTTCCAGGTTGGCCAGCTCGCCCAGAGCCAGCGAGCGCTTGACGCGCTCGGTTGCCGCCGGGCCCAGGTCGTCGCGGATCTCCTGGGGCGTGCGCTTGACCAGCTCGAGATACCGCTCGACATCCTGTCCGGTCTGGCGCGCCTGGTCGCGGATCAAGCGCTCGACCTCGCGGTCGATCATGATCGGCGGGAACTCAATGGTGGCGTTCCGGGTGAGCTCACCCACAATTTCGTCGTGGTACTTCTCCTCGGCCTCGTGGTCCAGGCGTTTCTGCATGTCGTCGGTCAGGCGCTGGCGGAGGTCGGCGATCGTCGGGAAGCCTTCGCCGACGCCCTGGGCGAACTCGTCGTCGGCATCGGGCAGCTTCTCTTCCTTGATCTCCTTGATCGCGGCGCTCACGTGGGCCGTCTTGCCAGCCAGCGCGCCGTTCTCTTCGCCCTCCGGAATCGCAAGGTCGATCTCGAGTTCCTGCCCTTTCGTGGCGCCGGTAATCGCCTCGACGAATCCGGGCAGCATGATCGTGCGGCCTTCACGCAGGTGCAGTTCGACGTCGACGTCGCTGTAGACCTCGCGGTCGTCAACGGTAATCTTGACCGAGGCGCGAATGATATCGCCGACCTGTACGGCTCGCTCGACCGGTTCGTGGACGGCGTAGCGGCGCCGCAGCTCGTCGATCGACTCATCGATGTCCTTTGGGTCGACTTCGGCGGGCTCTCGCGTGATGTGCAGCTTCTTGTAGTCGCCAAGGTCGACGGTCGGGCGCACGGGAACCGTGGCTTTGAAGGAGAGCGGGTCGGCGCCGGTCATTTCGATTTGCGGCTGGTCGATGGCGTCGATGTCGTGCTCTTCGATGGCCTGGTTATAGACATCGGGGACGATCATGTCGATCGCTTCCTGGAGGAGACGCTCGCGGCCGATGTGCCGTTCGAGCATCGCGCGGGGGGTCTTGCCCTTGCGGAATCCAGGCACTTCCACGCGCTGGACGAGCTTGCGATACGCCTTGTCCATCGACTCTTCCATCTGCTCGGAATCGACCTCGATTTCAAGCAGAACCTGGCTCTCCGGCAGGCGTTGGGTGGTTACTTTCACGTATTCGAGTGTATCACGGGGGCAGGTAGCGAACGAGGAGAAGTGGCGCGCTCTCGCGGGCCCGGAAGAGGTGGAGCCGCAGGTGACGAATGCCGTTTGGAAGGGGGGAAATAAATCCCACGGGCGACCTCCGTCACCTGCCGTTCCAGCGGAACACGGGAGGGAGTTATGGTCAACTAGGAAAGGGGGTACTCGTAGTACCCCTGTTCCTTCACTCGCGGTCCCGACGCATGACGAATTCGTGACTGCTTGACTCAGGTATCCAAACGGTCTTGACGTGGCGGAACCCGGCCTTCTCATAGCTCCGGCGTCCGCGCTCATTTTCCGGCTCCGGGTTGAGTAGCGCCACGTTCACACCGGGTCGCGAGAAGACGTGCTCCTGGACAAACTGTTCGATGATGCGAGGACCCAGGCCGATGCCGCGCGCGTCATCCTCGCCGATGAAGATGTCGATCGCCCAGGGGTCCTCGTCTGCCATGTCGATCGCCGCCGCGTATTCTGGATAGGCCGACACCGCGTAAGTCTGGATGTAGCTAACGGGCCTGCCGCTCAGCAAGACGAGGAAGCCCTCGCTGGCGCCATTCGTCCCGATGTCCGCGTCGTATTCCTCGACCACCTCTTCGAAGGTCGGATATTTGTGATTGTCGTCGCCGACGCCGTAGAACGCTGCCACCGTGTCGTTGTTCAGCCAGCGATGCATCAGGGGGAAGTCCTCCCGCGTCAGGGGCCGGAAGGTTATGTCGTTCACAGCTCCTTGCGCAGCTCCAGCATGTCCTGCAGCGGTATGTGGTCGATGCCGTACTCGGGCACCCCAGGCTTGGCCGCGCGGACGCGCTTCATGGCGTCAAGGTCCACGCCGATTAGCCGGTAGCCGCGGCGCACGTAAAAGGCGTAGGCGCGTGTGTTGTCGTTTGTCGTCACGATCGTCACGCGCTTGACGCCGCGCTTCCGCAACGCCGCCTCTGCGGCGTCGATCAGGCGGCCGCCGACGTGCCGCCCCTGCTCGAAGGCATTGACCGTGACCATCTCTGCCTCGTCGCCTTCGATGTGCCAGGTGACCAGACCCTGGGGGTGCTGCCACTCGTCGTAGTAGACCAGGCCTTCCAGGTCTTCGGGCCCATAGTTGCGATGGACCGAGATCACGGGCCAGCCCCACAACTCCGCGACCTTCTCGGCGAGGTAGGTGCGGTCCGCGGGCTTGAGCGTCCCTTCCATTTCGCGCCTGATTTTACGCTAACGCCTCCGCGGCGAGAGCACATCCGTAAGCTGATCGCCGAGGAGGTTGAACGCGAGCACTAGCATCGAGATGAAGAAGCCAGGCACCAGAATAACCAGCGGGTGAGCGCGGACGTAAGTAATAGAACCAGGCCCAGAAGCCGCTTCTGAAATCATCAGCCCGAACGTCGGGTGACCCGAGATGCCGATCCCGAGGAACGAAAGCCCGACTTCCGCCAGTGCGAAGCCACCCAGCGATAAGGTCAGTGCCACGATGAGCAGATTGCTAACGTTCGGAAGCAGGTGGCGGAAGACGATGCGCGGGGTGGAGGCGCCGGACGCCCGCGCGGCCACCACATACGCGGACTCGCGCAGCGCCAGCACCTGCGAGCGCACGATGCGCGCAATCCCCGGCCAGCCAAAGAACGAGAGAACGACCAGCACGAGGAAGTACGATGCGTAGTCCTCGATCCAGCCCTGTCTGGTCTTGTCGTCCAGCCACTCACCCCAGTCCTCCACGCGGGTGCGCAGCGAGGCATTGATGATCAGCATGAGAAGGAGTGTTGGCACGGAATAGAAGATTTCGGCCATGCGCATGATGAACGCATCGACAGTGCCCCGCAGGTATCCGGCCAGCAAGCCCAGGGTCACGCCCATGGCCAGTCCCCCCGCGAGCAGCGAAAGCACCGAGATGATGACCGTCGTTCGCGCCGACCAGATGGCGCGCGAGAGCAGGTCGCGCCCCAGGTTATCGGTGCCGAGGAGGTGATCGCCGCCGATGCCGGCGTTGCGGTTCAGCAGGTCCGCCTCCGTGAAACTGTACGGCGCGACGAGTGGTGCCAGGATCCCGGCACCGTAGATGATGACGATAATCACGATCGCGGCCACGGCGACCGGGCGCCGCGCGATGCGCCGAAGCAAGCGCACGCCCGAAGAAGCAGGGCGTCCCACCTCGAGCCGGCCAACGGCTTCGAAGGTGCTCATCCGCCGAGCCCCTCACCGAGGCGGATGCGCGGGTCGATGAAGCCGTAGGCAACGTCGACGACGAGCATTGCCATCACGAACATGCTCGAGCCGAGGATGACGACGGCCATGATTCCGTCGTAGTCCCGAGTTCCCACGGCCTCGTACGTGTACTGCCCGATGCCCGGGATGCCGAGCAGCGTCTCGACGAAGATCGACCCGGCGAAAAGCGCCGACATCTCGAAGCCGAGCAGCGTGACGATCGGCAGCAGCGCATTGCGCATGACGTGCCGCGTGACCACCACGTCGGCGCGCAGTCCCTTGGCCTGCGCCGTGCGGACGAATTCCATGTCCATCACCTCGATCACCTGCGTCCGCATGTAACGGGCGAGGCCGGCCACGCCGGGCAGCGTCATCAGCATGATGGGAAGAATTGCTTTCTTTGAGAGGAGGCCCATCTCTACGCCGAAGTATTCTGTCTCCGCCCAACCTCCGCTAGGCAGCAACGAGACCTCCGAGGCGAGGAGCCATTGCAGGATTGGCGTGGAAACGAGCACCGGCACCGAGGCAAAGAAAACGAAGATGCCGATCATTAGCGGATCGAGAAAGCTGGAGCGCTTGAGCGCAGCCAGCGTTCCGATGGGAATCGCGATCAGCCACGTCAGGACGATCACCGTTACGTTGATCTGTAGCGTTACCCAGAGGCGCGGCAGGATGACGTCGTCGACGGGCAAGCGGTATTGCGCGCTGGTGCCAAAGTCGCCGGTCACGAAATTGCCCATGTAGCGGACGTACTGCACGGGGATCGGATCGTTAAGTCCGCGCTGCTCGCGGATCCGCTCGATCGTCTCCGGCTGGGCACGCGGGCCGGCCTGGATCTCCACGTAGTCGCTCGGCGTCAGTCGCCCCAGCGCGAACGCCACAAAGGAGACGATGAGCAGGACGACAGGGACGATTAGAAGTCGGCGAGCGATATAGGTGGCGAGGCCCGTGGGCATATCGCCCCTATCCTAGCGGTTGATCGTGACGTAGCGCAGGTTTGGGATAACGAAGGGCGGAACCTCGAAGCCCTCAACCCAGGGCTTCACAAGGTAGCTGGACTTGGCGTGGTAAAGCGGGATCCACGGCATATCCTGCACGATCAACTCCTCCGCCTGGCGATACAGCTCGAGGCGTGCCTCGTCATCCTGTTCCTCGGCAGCCTGGTCGAGGAGGGCGTCCACTTCCGGATTGCTGTAGAGCGCTTCGTTGTTGGAGCTTTCGGAGTGCAGCTTGATCTCGAGGAAGTTCTGTGGGTCCGGATAGTCGGCGATCCAGCCGAGCGAGAACATCTGGAAATTGCCTTCGTCGATGTCTCGAAGGAAGAGTCCGAAGTCCTCCTGCTCGATCGTGATCGTTACGCCCAGGTTCTGTTCCCACATTGTCGTGATCGCTTGCAGGATGTCGGAGGGCGCCGCGCCCTGGCCTGACGTCAGAACTGTCACGTCTTCCAGGATGTCGGGCCCGCCGGCCTCGTCGAGCAAGTCCTGCGCGTCCTCAGGGCTGAAGGGGATGGCCGGCAACTCTTCGTTGTAGCCCTCGATGCCCGGCGGCAGGATGCCCTTGGCCGGCACCACCAGATCCAGGAGGAATTCCGAGGCCAGGAACTCGCGGTCGATCGCCATCGACAATGCGTTGCGGACGGCCGGGTCGTTAAACGGCTCTTCCTGCGTGTTGAAACCCAGGTAATACACGTCCAGCGACGGGCCTTCGCGATACTCATCGCTGATGCTGTCGCGCACGCTTTCGATGTTAGTGATGCCGATGCCGGTAACGTCGATCTCGTCGTTCTCGTACATCACGAATGCCGAGCCGCCCGAAAGCACGTAGGTGACGCGCTCGAGTGAGGGCATTGGGTCCAAATGATATCGGTCGTTGGCTTCGAGCACGATTTTCTGGCCCAGGTCCCATTCCGCCAGCTTGAAGGGGCCACTGCCGTTCGGGGTCAGGGTCCAGTTGCCCTCGAAGCAAGTAGAGTCACCAACTTCGTTGCGGTCCACGACGAAGGCTGTGGGATATGTCAGCTTCTCGAGGAATACTCGGTTCGGTTCGGCCAGCGTGATCTCCAGCGTCTGGGGATCGACGACGCGGATGCCGGTGACCTCGTCGGCCTGCCCGCGCGCGAACTCCTCCGCGCCGGCGATGTCGTCGAGGTACACCTCGCCGACGGTTGACTGCGTGTCCGGGTTGAGCGCGCGCTCCATGCTGAACTTGAAGTCCTCGGCACTCACCGGGCGGGAGTTGTCGTGGAAGAGCACGTTGGAGCGCAGGTTGAACGTGTACACCGTGCCGTCATCGCTGATATCCCAGTCCTGCGCGATGTCCGCGATGACGTTCAATTCCTGGTCGAAGGAGACCAGGCCGCCGAAGACCTCGACGATGTACTCCGCGGAACCGGCGTCGGAAGCGCAGGCGGGGTCGAGCGTGATGGGGTCGGGGCCGAAAAGCCGCAGCTCGCCTTCGATGCGCTCGCCCAGGTCGACTTCGCCGTCGTCGTCGCCGGCGGAGGGTCCGCCGTTGTCGTCATCGCCGCCGCCGGCGACGAGGGCCACGGTAAGCCCACCGATGATAAGGATGGTGACCACGGCGATGCCGGTCAGGACCAGGATCAGATTTCGGGATTCCATTACTTGCAGGGAAATACGGATGCTTGGAGCGTCACGGTTTGCAGCATGATACCAGCGGCCGATAGTCCGGCGCTAGGCTTCAGCGCCGGACTCCACATCTCGCTCGGTGGCCAGGACCTGGATCTTCAGTTCGTCCAGCTGCTCCTGGCTCACCGTAGCAGGCGCGCCCGTCATTGGATCCGCGGCAGATTTCGTCTTCGGGAATGCGATTACCTCGCGGATGTCTGGCTCGCCCATCAAGACGGCCATCAGACGGTCGATGCCGGCGCCGATACCGGCGTGCGGCGGCGCGCCGTACTCGAACGCCTCGAGCATGTGCCCAAAACGCCGCTTCGCCTCCTCCGCGGAGATGCCCAGCAGCTTGAAGACGGCTTCCTGCACCTCCCGCTGGTGTATGCGGATGCTGCCACTGAACAGCTCCCAGCCGTTGGCGACGCAGTCGTAGGCGTGGGAGCGTACGGCGCCGGGGTCGGATTCCATTATCGGCAGGTCTTCGAGGTACGGCGAGGTGAAGGGATGGTGGGCGGCGGTCCAGCGTCCCTCAGTCTCGCTCCAGTCCAGCAGCGGATAGTCGGTCACGAAGCAGAATGCGAGGACATTGGGATCGGCCAGACCAAGGCGTTCGGCCAACTCACGACGAAGCGGGTCCAGCACCTTGTTCGCGGCGGCCCCCTTATCGGCGACCATCAGCAGCATGTCGCCGCGGTTGGCACGTGTATGGCGGGCCAGGCGGGCCGCCTGTTCCGGTGTGAAGAAGCGCGCCGCCGGCGACTTGATGTCGTCTTCTGTTAGCGTGCTGAGGTCCCCGGTACCGCCAAGCTGCATCCAGACCAGACCCTTCGCCCCGTACTGTTGCGCGAATGGTGTCAGCGCGTCGACCTGCTTGCGGCTCAGCTCCGCGCCGCCGGGCACGGCGAACCCGCGTACAACACCGCCGGACTCGATGACTGACTTGAAGACCTGGAAGTCCGTGTCGTCGAGCACTTCGTTAAATGTCACGAGTTCCATGCCGTAGCGCATATCCGGCTTGTCGCTGCCGAAGCGCGACATCGATTCGGCGTAGCTCATGCGCGGGAAGGGATGCTGCTGAATGCGGAAGTGCGGCAC
Organism: Dehalococcoidia bacterium; assembly: GCA_035512435.1. GTDB lineage: Bacteria > Chloroflexota > Dehalococcoidia > SM23-28-2 > RBG-16-64-32 > CF-162. Next base: position 22,028 of record DATKDX010000052.1, on the reverse strand, counting down.
CATCTCCTGCACCAGCGCCACGTAGAGCGCCTCCATCAGGCGCAGAATGTCCTCCACGTCGGAGACGAAGCTCATTTCGAGGTCGAGCTGGGTGTGCTCAGGCTGGCGGTCGGCGCGGAGGTCTTCGTCGCGCAGGCAATGGGCTATCTGGAAGTAGCGCTCGAAGCCGGCCACCATCAACAACTGCTTGAACTGCTGCGGAGATTGCGGCAGAGCGTAGAACTTGCCGGCGTGCAAGCGGCTGGGCACGATGTAGTCCCGCGAGCCTTCAGGCGTTGGCGCCGTGATGACCGGCGTCTCGACTTCTATGAAGCCGCGGTCGCTCAGGTAGTTGCGGATGAACTGCACCAGCTTGTGGCGCGTGACGATGTTGCCGCGCATACGCTCCCGTCTCAGGTCGAGGTAGCGATACTTAAGGCGCAACAGCTCTTCCACATCCTGCTCCTCGGCGATGTAAAAGGGTGGTGTCCGCGCGGCGTTCAGTATTTGCAGAGCGTCGGCGTGGATCTCGATTTCGCCAGTGGGCAGGTTTGGGTTCTCGGTGCCGTTCTTGCGGCGGGTCACTTTGCCTTCGACCTGTACTACGTATTCGCCGCGCAGGTCCTCCGCGGCCTTGAAGGCGTCGGGAGCTTCCTGCGGGCTGAACACCACCTGCATGAGACCAGACGAGTCCCGCAAGTCGATAAAGATCAGTCCGCCGTGATCGCGGCGGCGGTGTACCCAGCCGGCAAGTGATACGTGCTGACCGGCGTCGGAGGCCCGCAGGTCGCCTGCGTAGTGGGTCTTGAGCATAGTGCACCCACTATACCGGAGCGCACGATTATGGTCAGACCGCCCAGGCTAGCGCTGTGACTTGACCACGACGCTGCCTGCCCAGTAGTCGTGGAAGGCGCGGTGCTCTTTGTTGGAGAAGATCAGCAGGAAGCCGATCATGAAGACGACGGCTGAGACCAGGTAGCCCGTATAGCGCACAAAACTGGCGATGGGATTCATCGGCTCCCCGGTAATCGTCACGACCCGCAGGCCGAAGGCGGCCTTGCCGGGAGTGGCACCGTCCATCGCCCAGAACCCCAAGCAATAGAAGAACGGGAACATCACAGCGAAGTAAGCGACCACGCGCGGCTCACCGTTGCTGTACCAGAGCGCCGCCAGCGGCAGCGCCACCAGCAAAAAGTCGATCGCCGCCGCACCGAAACGCCTCGGCAGACTGGCGTATACGAGGGGCCGCGGCTCGGAGCGCAGGAAGTCGTAGCCACACGCCGAGCAAGTGCTGGCGTTGGGGGAAGCGCCGCGCATGCACTCCGGACACGGCTTGGCGATGATTTTGGCAGCGAAAGCCGTCGCCGCTTCGGCCTTCATTTCGATCTCCGTGTTGCACTGCTGGCAATACTGGTCCAGCTCGCCGAGTGTGCAGCCGCACTTGTAGCAGAGGACGCTCATGTCTCTCCCCGTGGCAAGGTCACCGTAAATCTGTTGGGTTGGTCTAATAGGTAGACGAGCGTATCAACAACTGGTTACACCCAAATTCCCACTAAGGCTTGACGAGACCACTCGACGTACCTAACCTTAACCGGAAAGTTCGCCCCCAGCCCCAAAACTATGCGCATCTTCGCCCCCGTTGTCCCTGCATTGGTCATCGCCGCCGTCCTCTTCTTGGCCGGCGGCAGTTCTGCGCAGGCGGCGCAGCCTGTCACGCTCTGGTTCCCCTGGGAGGGCGGTGGTCTCTGGACTTACACGCAGGGCCCGCACGGCCAGGCCTTCGAAGCGCTCGACTTCCAACCTCCGGACGCCGGCGGCCGCAGCTGCGACTTCATCTCCTCCTTCTGGGCCACCGCATCCGCCGACGGCACCGTTAGCATCCGCCCCAACGGCGTGGAGATCGACCACGGTGAGGGTTTCGGCACCGGCTACTACCACCTCGGCAACATCCAGGTCAGCGAAGGCCAGAAGGTCGTCGCCGGTGAGCGCCTAGGCAACCCCGGCTGTTGTCCAGACGGCCCGGTACAGGGTTGCTGGGCCACCGGACCGCACCTCCACTTCTACACGACGTACCGCGGCGCCCGGCAGCCCATCGCGGGCATCAATCTCGGCGGCTGGCAAATCAGCGGCGACGGCTGCTTATCGCGCGCGGAACAGTCGATCTGCCTTTCCTCCCGCATCGTCTCCAACTCGCCCGATCCGGTTGGGGCCGGCGGCCCCGCCGACATCGTCGTCCTCCTTGACACCTCGTGGAGCGTCGGGCTGGGCCCCGGCGACGCCACCCGCCACGACGTTGCGTTGGCCCTCCTTGACGCCGTCCGGGAGGATGATCGCATGAGCATCATCAACTTCAACAGCCGCGTCCAGAACCGCGCCTCCATGCGCACAGTCGCCAGTGACGGCCAGATGGACCCGCTGCTCGGCGCCGCGGTGCAATCGGACGACGACTTCGGACGCACGGACCTGCGCCTCGCGCTCAACGCCGCCTGCCGCGAGATCGTTTCGCGTGGCGAGTCCAGCAAGCGCGCCGTCGTCCTCATCTCCGACGGGCGGGATACCGTGAACCGGGACCGTAATCCGCAGGAATGCCTTTCGCACCACGGCATCCCCGTGTTCTCCTATCGCCTGGGCGATGACGAGGCCCCCCTGCTGGAGAGCATCAGCGAGTCGACCGGCGGCTCGTACCGTCCGCTCAACGAAGTGCGCAACCTTTACTGCGAGTTCCGCATGATGCGCGCCGTTCTCGCCGGCGAGCCTCCCGGCCGCTGCTCCGCCTTGCGCATCGAACCAGGCGACATGCTCTCTTTGCCCTTCAACATCCCGGCCAACCAGGACGGCGCGACGCTTGAGATCCGCTGGCGCAGCCGCATCCCGACTGATGAGGCGTCCGCAGAGTTCACGATGAAGGCGTCCATCCAGGCGCCCTCCCGCACCAAGCTCCCGATCCCCTACCCCGGCATCGAAGTGACGGAAGAGGCAGGTTCGATCCTTTTCAGCATCGTGCGACCCGTTCACGGGACGTGGACGCTCTCCGTCGGCAGCGAGAACCTGCCCGAGGGTGGGATCTACGTCACTTTCACCGGCGTCAACATCCCGCAGGCCCCACCGCCGCTACCGCCCGAGCCACCGCCAACCGAAGAGCCAACAGCGGCGCCGACCCATCCTCCGTCTGACACCACGGAGCCGTCGCCGAGTGACGAGCCAAGGCCGGATGAGAGCGAGACGCCGGTACCGACGCCCAGCCCCTCACTCACTCCAGACCCGCAGCCTACGGCGACGGAGCCACCGACGCCCTCACTGTTGCAGATGGAACTGGAGACGCCGCCCGAACCCTAGGTGGTACGATTTGACCGGCATGTCGAACGATGCGCCGGTCTCCCTCTACCTCCACGTCCCCTTCTGCTCACTGAAGTGCTCCTACTGCGACTTCAACTCCTACGCCAAACTCGACGACCTCGTCCCTGACTTCGTAGATGCGCTCTCCAGCGAACTCGCTTTGTGGGGGTCGCACGTGGCCAGCCGCCCCGTCCCTACTGTCTTCTTCGGCGGCGGGACCCCAAGCCTCCTTCCCCTACCTCACATCGAGGGCATTATGGCTGGGCTTCGCGAGCACTTCGCTTTGACTGACGACGCCGAGATCTCGCTGGAGGCTAACCCCGGCACCGCTGACCGCGATTACTTTGAGGGAATCGTCGCCGCCGGCGTCAACCGGCTCAGCCTCGGCTTCCAGTCGATGCACGACGACGAGCTGGCCGCGCTCGATCGCATCCACAACTCCGCCGAGGCCGTGCAGTGCTACCGCTGGGCGCGGGAGGCGGGATTCCGGCGCATCAATATCGACCTCATCTACGGCCTGTCCGAACAGCCGATGTCCGCGTGGCAGGAGACGGTCGAGCGCGCAATCGAGCTCGCGCCGGACCACATCAGTGCCTACGCCCTGACGGTGGAGGACGGCACCAAGCTCGCCTATGACATCGGGCACGGCACCGTTGCCGCGCCAGATGCGGACCTCCAGGCCGACATGTACGAGTGGGCGCAGAAGCGCTTCGCCGAAGCCGGCTACCAGCAGTACGAGATCTCGAACTGGTCGCGCCCCGGCGAGGAGTGCCGCCACAACCTCGTTTACTGGCGTAACGGCGAGTGGCTGGGCCTCGGCCCCGGCGCCCACGGCCACTGGGGCGGCTTCCGCTTCGCCGACGCATACTCGCCGAGGCAATACGTGCGCCTCGTCGCCGAAACGCAGGCGATCGAAGCCGTCGGCCCCCCCGCTGACGTTCTCGCTGCGATGAAGCAGGTCATCTTCATCGACCCGCAGCCTGATGACCTCCAGATGGCCGATACCGCCATTCTTGCCCTGCGCCTCAATGAAGGTCTCGACCTCGCGGACTTCGAGGCGCGCTTCGGCCGACGCTTCGAGGACGTGTACGCCCCCGTCCTCACCGAAGCGACGGCTGACGGCATGCTGGAGCGTGCCAATGGCCGAATCCGCCTGACCGACAGGGGCCGCTACCTGGCGAACGAAGTTTTCCTGCGCCTGCTGCCCGACTAGCCGATACGCAACCGCAACGGTCACGCCTCTCAGCCCGCCTTATGCTGGGGGAGAGGAGGACAATATGCCGAACCGACGAGGCGTCGGCTACATGCCGCGCCGCCACCAGGACAGCGATATCGCGAAGAAGACGACGGCCGCCGCCGAGGCGAAGAGCCTCGAACGCGGGCCGAAAGGCCAGGACCGACGCGCCGACCTGACCGACGCCGGCGACTTCGGCCGCGACTACGAACAGTGGTCGAAAGGCGATCTCTACAACCGCGCAAGCCAGCTCAATGTGCGCGGGCGCTCCGCCATGACGAAGGAGCGCCTCATCGAGTCACTGCGCCAGGCTGAGCAGAAGAAGAAGCGCTAGGCCAGGCCGTGCACGTCGCGGATGCGGGCAATCAGTCCCGTCACATCCGGCGCCATCATCCCCAGCCCCAGCCCTAGCGGATCCGGCGCGAAGTCGCGGCCCATTAACGCGTCGAAGCAGGCCTGTGCCGACCACGATATCGCCATGTGGTCATATCCGCCCTCCAACGCGAAGACGATCTTGCCCTCGCACAACTCAGCGGCCAGGTCCCGCAGTAACCGCGCAACCTGGTAGTAGCCCGACGTGCTGACGGAAAGCTGAGCGAGCGGGTCGGCGAAATGGGCGTCGAAGCCGGCCGAGACGAGGAGGAACTGCGGGCGGAAACGCCGCAGGGCGGGCGCGCAGACATCGCCGTAGGCTGAGGTGAAGGCATCGTCGCCGGAGCCGCGGGGGAGCGGCACGTTGATGATGGCGCCCGATCCAGGTCCCTCGCCGGTCTCGTCCCAGCTGCCGGTGCCGGGATAGAACGGGTACTGGTGCGTCGAGAAGTAGAGCACGCGCCCGTCACTGTAGAACGCGTCCTGCGTGCCGTTGCCGTGATGCACGTCGAAGTCGATGATCGCCACGCGCTCCAGTCCTTGGTGAGCGAGGAGGTGCGCGGCGGCGATAGCCACGTTGTTGAAGAGGCAGAAGCCCATCGCCCGCAGGGGGGTGGCGTGGTGTCCCGGCGGCCGCACCAGGCTGAACGCTGAATCGAGATCGCCGTTTGCGACGGCATCTGTGGCCACCAGCACTCCGCCCGCCGCCCGCAGCCCCACCTCGTAGGACTTCGCGACGACATACGTGTCCGGGTCGAGCCAGTTCGTTCCCCCAGCCGCCGCACGCCGCACCGTCTCTACCAGCGTCGCCCCGTGTACGAGGTTCAAGTCTGCGAGTGTAGCGTCTCGCGCCTCCAGCGCCTCCAGCCGGCCCAGCACCCCTGCCCCCTCCAGGTGCGCCATGATTGAGCGCAGACGCCCCGCCGACTCCGGGTGCCCCGGCACATCGTGCTCAAGGTAGAGGGGATCGAAGACATAGCCGACGCGGGGCATGGCGCAAGCGTACCAAGTAATGCGTAGCAAGTTCCAAAATGGCCTCGCCGTCCTTAGTTCGTAGCTCCTAGGAGGCGTAAGCTACCCCACCTACACGTGCGCCGAGCGCGCCGCCGCAGGAGTATAATTTCCGCAAGTTTCTGAACTCGCCCTCCGGTGATTCAAGGAGGGCAGGCCCGTGTCCGTTCCGAGACTGCCGACTGTTCCATAAGAAGAAGTGGAGTATCTTTAGGCACAACTCGCTGCCAGAGGATGAACATCTCGCGCCGTTAGTGGATATAGCCATTGACCATTATGCCATCGCCGCCACGCGGTTATGCCGAGTAGACGAGCGAGTATCGTCGAGGTGAAGGGGGCCAAAGATCAGATTAGCAGCCATACTAACGCCATGCTTCGGTCGAATTGGCTGGTGATAATTACCAAACGCACCATTCCACACGTGGCCACGTGTATCGGGTGTTTCATCATCGTCGGTGTACTCGGGTCCGGTTGCTCTGCCGGAAGCGACGCCCAAGACGAGCGCGCGACGACCACCGTCAGCGGAGGCAGTGGCACCGATCTCGACGGGGATGAGTTCCCGAATGACATTGAGCTGTTTGCAGGATCCGACCCTAGCGATCCTAATAGTCAGCCGGAGTTCCTTGGTAATGGGACGAGCTGTGAGGACGATACGGATAACGATCTTGACGGCGCTACCGATGATGACGATGAGGGCTGCCGTGATTCAGATAGCGACGGTTTTCCGGATTTTCTCGACAACTGTCCTACTACCGAGAACTCTTTGCAGGTCGACATTGACTTAGATGGTGTGGGTGACACTTGCGATGACGACGATGACAACGACGGTGTCTCCGACGCTATTGATCTTTGTGAAGAGTCAGCGGCAGACGCCATGGTCGATCCTAACGGCTGCGCTGACATACAAGTTGACCTCGATGGTGACCTAATCTGTGACCCACTTGCGCTCAGTCTTGGCCCTTCCAGCTGCACGGGATCAGACAACTGTGTCGAGCTAATGAACCCGGATCAAACAGATTCAGACGGCGACATGGTAGGTTGACGGCTGCGATAACTGTCCGACTCAGAGCAACGCGGCACAGTTAGATTTCGACGAAGACAGATTAGGTGACGAATGTGACACAGACGCGGACGGCGACGGGATCGTGGACATGAATGACAATTGTGCCATCGATCCGTCCCTCGACGATCTAGACGGGGACGGAATCGGTGATACTTGTGACAACTGTCCGAGCATGCCGAACCCTGCTCAGACGAACAGCGACGAAGATGCGAGCGGTGACGCCTGTGACAACTGCCCTGAGTACTACAACCCAGACCAGAAAGACACAGACGGAGACGGCGTAGGTGAGCGCTGCGACGTCTGTCCAAGTGTCGTGGATCCGGCCCAGGCTGATACCGACAATGACTTCGTGGGAGATTCCTGTGATAACTGCACCAACACGTACAACCCACTTCAAGCTGACATTGATCAGGATGGAATCGGCGACGCATGCAGTTCCACCTCTAGCTCTCGATTGCGGACCACCTATCGCCTATCCCACGAACTTTACTCCGTGGATTCCGTCGGCGGTTATAAGGGGGGGCCCGCAGCGACCGATAACCGCTTGACTCTGGAAGAAGCGCTCAAGGCAGCCAGAGAAACTCTCGCGATGACCGGCGCGGCCAGTTCCACAAAGGCGTGGTCGTAAGCGTGGGCTACCTCACCATCCCGACCCACCCTGCTATTCTCTAACTATAGCACCTAATCATATCTAAACCCCCCGTTTTTGCAAAACAAAACCCGCCCCCTCGCCCGCCGCAAGCCTTATCGCTGGATCACGCCACTGGCTCCTCACTCGTGGCTCCTTGATACTCTGGTACTCCTATGTATGTCATCGGCACGGCCGGCCACGTGGACCACGGGAAGTCCACGCTAGTCCAGGCGCTAACGGGGATCGACCCGGACCGCTGGGAGGAGGAGAAGCGGCGGGGGCTGACTATCGACCTCGGCTTCGCCTGGCTGACGCTGCCCTCCGGAAAGGAGGTCAGCATCGTCGACGTGCCGGGCCACGAGCGCTTCATCAAGAATATGCTGGCGGGAGTCGGCGGAATTGACCTAGCGCTGCTCGTCATAGCGGCGGACGAGGGCGTCATGCCACAAACACGGGAACACCTGGCGATCATCGATCTGCTGGAGATCGAGCGGGGCGTCGTCGCGCTGACCAAGGCGGACCTTACAGACGCCGAGATGCTTGCGCTCGCCGAAGCGGACGCCCGCGAGGCGCTTGCCGGCACCACCCTTTCCGCCGCACCTATAGTCCCCTGTTCCGGAACGACACGCGACGGCCTTGACGCACTGGTCGCCGCCATTGAAACGCAGTTCGCGGAGACGCAGCCACGCCACGACACCGGCCGGCCCCGGCTGCCGATCGACCGCGCCTTCACCATGCCGGGCTTCGGTACAGTCGTCACCGGCACGCTGATCGACGGCGCCCTACGCACCGGCGACCAAGTCGAAGTTCTCCCGGGCAACGCCCGCGCTCGGATCCGCGGCCTGCAAATGCACGGTCGCGCGGTCGCGCTGGCAGAACCGGGACGACGCACCGCCGTCAACCTCTCAGGCATCGCCGTCGATGACCTGCATCGCGGCATGGTGCTCGCCCGCCCCGGCACCGTCCGCGTGACAACTTCCGTCGACGTGCAGCTTAAGGCGGTCCCGTATCTTGGGCGCGTGATCCGACACAACCTGACCGTTACCTTCCACACCGGCTCGGCGGAAGTGGAGGGCAAGTTGCTCCTTCTGGACACGAGAGAAGTCGCCCCGGGCGCAGAGGTCTGGGCGCAAATCCGTCTCGCCACCCCAGCGATCGCCCTTCCAGGGGACCGCTTCATCGTTCGCGATCCCAACGACACGCTCGGCGGTGGTAGTGTCGTTGTGGCCGACGCCCCGCGCCACCGCCGCTTCGACGCCGACACGATCGCCCAACTCGAACGCCTCGCCGTTGGCTCGCCCGAGGAAGCGCTGCTGGCATCGCTGGGCGCCGTTCCTGTGCCCGTCGCATCGCTCGATGCCGCCGTCGCCGATTCGCTCGTCGCCAGCGGAAGGCTGCTCCGCCTCGATTCCTGCGTGGTTACGCGTCCGGCGTTCGATGCGTTATCCGCCCGCGTCCAGGAGGTGCTTTCCGCATATCACGCAGCCGCTCCGCTTCGCCCCGGTATGCCGCGGGAAGAGATGCGCTCCCGCCTCGCTCTTCCCGCTGATGCGTACGACGCATTAATCGTTCGCCTGGCCGATGATGACATCGTCGTCGTCAGGACGAACGCCCTCGCCATCTCCGACCATGAGCCCGCGCTATCCCCGGAACAACAGCTGATCGCTGAACGCTATGTCGCCTCCCTGCGCGCCACTCCCTACTCGCCGCCGACAGACGCGAGGCCGGACGACGACCTTCTCGCCTTACTCGAATCGCGAGGCGAAGTCGTGCCGGCGGGGGACGGCGTCGTATTCGCCGCCGAAGCCTATCGCGAAATGCTGGCCCGCATTCAGGCGCACCTGGAAGAGCGGGGGAAGATCACACTCAGCGAAGCCCGCGACATGTTCGGCACGTCACGCAAATACGCGCAAGCGCTGCTGGAGCACCTCGACGCAAAGCGCGTCACCCGACGCGTCGGAGACGAGCGCGTGCCAGTGAAGCCGCCTTAGGCGCCGGCTGCCGCGGCTTCCTCGCCGCTGCTCCGGCCGCCCCACGGCGTGAGTCGCCGCCAGATGCCAGCGAAGTCGCCGCTCTCCCAGGAAACAAGGATCTGGCTCGCTATGAAGATCGAGCTGTAAGTCCCCGCCACGATACCAAGCAGCAACGCCAGCAGCAGCACGTCGATCTGGCCGGTACCCAGCAGGAGCAGCGCCAGGATCGCGAAGACGACGGTGACCGACGTGTTCAGCGATCGCGATAGCGTCTCCGTCAGGCTGGCGTTCACGATCTCTTCGAAGGCAACGCCGGGGTTTGTGGCGACGTTCTCACGGATGCGGTCGAACGTTACGATCGTATCGTGCACGCTGAAGCCCAGCACCGTGAGCACGCCGGTGATGAACATGGCGTCAACTTCCATGTCAAAGAGCTCACCGAAGATAGCGAATGCACCGACGACGAAGACCACGTCATGAAAGGCCGCGACCAGCGCCGCGATTCCGTAGCGGTACGACTTCGGCACGTTGCGGAACGACCAGGATATATACGCCAGGATAGCGAGCGCCGCAAAAGCGATCGCGATCCCGGCGTCGACGACAATCTCGTCGGAGACGATCTCGGAAACCTGGTTGAAGTTGAGCACGTCGAACGAACCGAAACGCTCCTCAAGCCCTTCCTCCAACTCATCCCGCTCCGAAGGCGGCGTTGATCCCACGGGCGGCGCGGGCGGCGACTCCAGTTCGTTGATGCGGATAATGAAGTCGTTGTCGGAGGTCTTCTGCACTCGCGCCTCTGGATGGCCGAGATCGGAAAACGCGGATCGGACGTCGTCCTGGGAGATCGTGTCGTCCTGGAAGTCGATCGTCATCGTCGCGCCGCTGGAGAACTCGATTCCGGGCTTCAGGCCGAACGCCACGAGGAAGAACAGTCCCGGCACCAGCAATAACGCCGAGACGGCGAAGTAGAGGTTGCGGCGTTTGATGAAGTCGAACATGAAAGGACGCCGCTCGCGGTGTTGCTGCACGTCCGCCTGGGTCGCGGTGCTGGCCCGCAGACCAGGCGCGAAGAGCCAGGGATATCGCTCCAGGCCACCCCCGATAAGCACCCGCAGCAGCGTCCGCGTCACCGTAATGGCTGAGAACATGCTGACAAGAACACCAATGCCCAGCGTGATGGCGAATCCGCGCACCAGGTCGGCGTTGAACTGCTCGCCGAACCAGATGAGGATGCCGCAGGTTATCAGCGTGGAGATGTTGCTGTCGCGGATGGAAGACCAGGCGCGGTCGAAGCCATGCTCCACCGCGGAGGCGAGGCTTCTGCCGCCCCGCAACTCTTCCTTCATACGTTCAAACACAAGGATGTTGGCATCAACCGCCATTCCCACCGACAGCACGAAGCCTGCGATACCCGAAAGTGTGATTGTCACCGGACCGATGATCGGCCCGATCTTGAACAGCATCATCACCGTTACGATGTAGACCAGCAGCGCTATCGATGCCAGCAGGCCCGGCAGCCGGTAGTAAAGGACCATGAACAGCATGACCACGAACACGCCCGCGATGCCCGCCTGCACACCGTAGACCAGCGTCTCGTCGCCCAGGGTGGCGTCCACTTCCGACGTTTGGATGGTGCGCAGGGGCACCGGCAGCGACCCGGCGTTCAGCTGGATCGCCAGGTTCTTCGCCTCGTCCAGGTCCTCGAGGCCGGTGATGCTCGTCGTGTCGCCGGTGATCTGCTGTTGTACGGTCGGCGCGCTGATCAGCTCATCGTCCAGGAAGATGCCAAGGAAGCTGCCCGCGAGCCGGCCGGTGATCTGCTCAAAGAGGACGGTGCCTTCCGACGTGAACTTCACCGTAACTTCCGGCCCGCTAACCCCGAGATCGGCGCGCGCGGAGCCGGGCCGCAATTGGCGGCCGGTCAGCGCCCGCACTTCGCCGCTGCGGACCCCCGTCGCCGGCGTCCAGACGACGGTGCCGAATTGGTCGTTCTCCTGGCAGATGCCGTTCGTTGGCGGCGAGACTTCCAGCGGGAACTGCACGCCCTCCGACGTCTCGCAGAGGATCTGCCCTGCCTCATTCGTCACCGGCTCCATGAATCGCAGCAAGGCCGTCCGCCCGATGAGCTCTTCCGCCTCCTCCGGGCCAATGCCCGGAAGCTGTATCGCCAGCCGGTTCTTGCCTTCGCGCGTCACCTCCGTCTCCGACACACCGTACTCGTTGACGCGGTCCGCGATGATCGACTTCGCGCTCTCCATGGCCTGATCCACGTCCGTTCCGGCGGGCAGCGCCGAGACGTCGGCCTCCGTCAGAACGTAGGTGCCGCCCTTGAGGTCCAGGCCCAGGCGCATTGCCTCGCGGCCGCCGATCTCCAGCAGCGGGCCCTCTGGGTAGTCCATCCAGTCCGGCAGGTACTTCTGCGGGTAGCCGGGCCAGACGACCATGATCGAAAAGACCGTCAGCGCTGTGACGGCGAAAAGCAGGGGCCAGGTGGTCCGGTGGCGCATCGTTATCCTCTAGTAGCTTCCAGCGTTCGTCTTTGGTCGGCTGTCTCCGCCGCCTCCCCGGCCGGGCGCAAGCGTTGCGCTATAGCCGAGGCCATGGCGCGTACTTCGACGCCGCCGAGGTCCAGGATCACCTCTGTGGGGCGGTCCGCCTCTTCAGGTATACGCACGTCCCTGATAACAGCGATGAATCCCGATTGTGTCAGCACCTCATCGCCCACGCGCAAGCTTTGCAGCTGCTGCTTCTGACGCCTCTGCTCCTGCTGCACGGGCCGCAGGAACGCGAAGTAGAAGAGCCCCGCAATGATGGCCGGGTAGGCAAGCGCGATTACCCACAGGGAATCCATAGCCTGTCTAGGGTAATAGATTCAGCGATTAGATGCAGCGGGCCTTACTCGACGAGACCGGGCGGGAAGTGGCCGCTGATCCGGTACGACTTCGGTTCATCGCCATCAAGAACGTATATGACCGTGTACCGCCCGAACTCGCCGCTGCAGTCAGGAAAACCCTGCGCAGTCGCAGAGAAGTGTTCACAGCGCCATTCTTGCACCTCAGTCACCTCGACGCCCTCATCCGTCTCCAAACTCTGAGTCGCACAGCGAGCCGGGATCGGACTCGGTGTCGGAACAGCGGGATCCGGTGGCGGGCCACCTCTGAACAGGTCGCAGTCCTGCCAGTCAGACGATTCCGGGAATGCGCCGTCATCGGGCTCGACGGTGGGCGTCGCCGTCACGTCCGTGTCACCGCCGCCGCCGCACGCAGACGCCATAGCCAGCGCAAGCACAGCGCAGGTGACCGCCAGCAATCTCATCGCTCTATCTTAGCCGCTTCCGCGCCAGCGCCAGCGCCTGCTCCGCTGTCGCCACCTCGCCCGCGGCGTGCGCCTCGCGCACCGCCTCCAGAAGCTCGCCCAGCAGCGGCCCCGGCTCCAGCCCGAACTCCCGCATCAGGTCGTCGCCATCGATGAGTTTCGGCGGCCGGATGATCTGCGGGTTCTCAAAGCAGAGGCGCAGCACGTGGCTCACCATCGCCACGTGGGCGCGCCAGCCCTCCCAGCGCACATCGGGTCCGACGGTGCCCAGGTGATCGGCAAGCGAGAGGAAGAGCGTGTCGATGCCGGCGTCCCCGGCCGCGCGGAAGTAGCGGTAGACGGCGCGGCGGGTCGGCGCGCGCTCCTGCGCCATTTGTACCGGCCGCAGGTGCTCCGCCAGCGCGCGACGGATGATATCGGTCTCACGGCTGCTGAAGCGCAGGCGCCGCATGAGGCGCACCGCCATCTCGGCGCCGACATCCGAGTGTCCGAAGAAGCGCATGCGCCCCGACGCCTCGAAGGATTTGGTCGCGGGCTTGCCGATGTCGTGCAGGAGGCCACAAAACTTGAGGAGCGTGCGCCGCGTCGTACCCGCGGCGAGGCGCTCGCGGAAGTGGTCGCGCGCGCCGTCCCACCAGGCCAGCTGAGACCATAGCTCTCGCCAGAGGCGCGATTCAGTTTCGCTCTCCGGCTCTGACTCTGAAAGTATTATGTCGAGCGCCTCCACAGCCGCCACGCTGTGTCCGAAGACGTCGTGGAAGTGCTCCTTGGGCTGCTCCACGCCGCGCGCCACGTCCATCTCCGGCAGCACCGCTGAAAGCAGCCCCAGCTCGTCCATGAGGCGGACGCCGCGCCCGGCCCGCTCCACGGCGAAAACACGCATGAGCTCCTCGCGCTGGCGCTCCGGCGCGGCCTCGACGACCCGCGCCGCATACTTCGCGACCAGGTCGCGCGTGCTGGGTTCGATTTCGAACTCCACTTGGGCGGCGATACGCGCGCCCCGTAGCGCCCGCAGTGGGTCTGCCTCGAACTGCTCTTCGCCCAGCGCCCGCACCAGCTTCGAGGCCAGGTCAGCCTTTCCGCCAAGCGGGTCGATGACATCGGCTTCGCCGTTCGCAAGCACCGAGAGCGGCGCAGCCATTGCGTCAATTGTGAAGTCTCGCCGCCTTAAGTCCGCCTCGATATCGCCACCGTACGGCGTCAAGTCCACGAAGACGTCGCGCTCCGGCAACACGATCCGCACATGGCCCCGCCCCTCATCCAGCGCCACGAACGAACCGCCAAGCCCCTCTGCCAGCGCACGCCCCAACGCCAGCGTGTTGCCCGATACCGCGAGATCGACGTCGTGCGGCGCCCACCCCAGCGCGACATCCCGAACGAACCCGCCGGCGGCGTATGCAGCGACGTCGCGCGCAGCGAAGAACGCGGCGATCTCGCGGATCAAGGGTTGCAGGTCTTTCGGAACGACGAGGCGCAAAACGCCGCCTCCTACGAGGGCGCAGCCTCGCGCCGCACCGGTTCGCCCGGTTCCAGCTTCTCCAGGTCATCCAGGCTGTCCAGGTGATCGATGTAGAGAATGCCGTTGATGTGGTCGATCTCGTGCTCCAGCGCCTGCGCCAGCAGGTCGTCGCGGGCCTTGATGCGGACGTTCTTGCCTTCGCGGTCTTGCCCCTTCGCCACCACTACCCGGTGTCGCGTCAGCTGTCCGCGATACCCCGGCACCGAGAGACACCCTTCGTCAACCTCGCGCTCGCCGCTGACCTTGACGATCTGGGGGTTGATCAGCGCGAACGGCTCCTCATCAGGGATGCCGAACACGACCAGCCGTAGCGAAATCCCGATCTGCGGCGCCGCCAGCCCCACCCCGTTCGCCGCGTACATGCTGTCGATCATGTCGTCGATCAGGTTCTGCAAAGGCGCATCGATCCCCGGCACGCGCTTTGCCTTTTTACGCAGCACCGGATCCGGCAAATAAACGATAGGGTGAACCGCCATTTGTCGCCATTCTAGCTGAGACATGGACATGGGACACGAGACATGACAGCATCCGTGTCTCTTGTCTACTGTCGCTTGTCTCTTCATGATGTACACCAATGCAGCCCCCGGCCTGGCTTACGCGCGGCACCCTCCTCTCGCTCACGTTCTGGATCGTCTTCCTCGGCGGCGTCCGCTTCGCTGTCGTGCCCCCTGAGTCCTGCGGCATCGAGGACGAGGACCAGATCCTGCTCGCGGCCCAGCGCTCCGCCGCCTGGATGTCCCGCAACCAGTACGACGACGGCAGCTACGTCTACCTCTACTACAAGGACACCGACACCATCCCTCGCGACTACAACGAGGTCCGCCACGCCGGCGTCACCATGTCCCTCTACCAAGCCGCCGGCCGCCTCGGCGACCGCGACGCCCTGGCCGCCGCCGACCGCGCTGTCGGCTGGATGGAAGACAACCTCGTGCGCCGCCACGATTGGGCGGCGCTTGCTTACGGCGGCCGGCTGGACCGGCCGCCGCTCGGCGCCTCGGCCCTCATGGTCATCTCTCTCGCGGAGCGGCGCCTGGCCACCGCCGACGACCAGTATGACGACCTGATGCACGAGGTTGGCAACTACATGACGACCCTTCAACGGCCCGACGGCGGCTTCCACATCGGCTGGGACGTCCAGGCCGACGCTCCCGACACGTACGGCACGTCCCGCTACTATCCCGGCGAGGCGCTCTGGGCCCTGGCACTCATGCACGAGGCGTTCCCAGGCGAGGGTTGGGACGACCACGCCTGGGCCACCCTCCGTTTCATCACCGAAGACCGCGACGAAGTCGAAGGCGTTGAGTTCCCGCCCTTGCCCGACCAGTGGGCCTCCTACGGCCTGGCCGAGATGGTGGAATGGGGCCTCAGCGACTTCCAGATCGACTACGCCCGCCGTCTCGCCGGGCGCTTCGGCCTACTCATCCGCACAGAGAGCCAGCGCGAGGGCAGCGCCTGGGGCACTACGGTCCGAGGCCGCGAGGCACGCGCCTCCGGCATCGGCACCTGGGCGGAAGGCATGGCCGGCCTCTGGCGCGTCGCCGCACAGGACAAACGCCTCGCCGACATCAAGAACAAGGCAGAAAAGCGCCTGCACTGCGTAGCCGGCATCCTCGCCGAGCGCCAGTACACGCCCGAAGAAGCCGCCGAATACCCGCGCCCGGGCATCGTCGAGGGCGCCTGGTTCATCAACGAGGAGACCCGCATGGACGATATGCAGCACGCCTTCTCAGGGATCATCTACGCCCTCGACGCCCTCGACGCCCTCGCCGAGCACACAGTGCGCGCGCCCGAGGAGCCCATCCGATGACGGAGATCATCCGCGCAGCCCTGGGCATCTTCGCCACCCTCGCCCCATTCGGGCTCATCCCGGCCTTCCTCGCACTTCCAGTGAACCCCGCCGCGAAAACGGACGGTGAATCCCAGGCGCGCACGCTCAACTATGCGGCCGCAACGTCGCTCGCCGTCCTTCTCCTAACGGTCGTCGTCACCGACGCCTTTCTCGGCCTCATCGACGTTGTTCCGGAAAGCTTTCAGGCGGGCGCTGCCGTTATCATGCTGCCTCTCGCGGCCCAGCTTCTCTGGACCGGCCGCTCTATGGACCCCGGCGAGCGCGTCACCTCCCGCCCCTGGCTCATGCCGCTCACCTTTCCCGGTCTGGTAGGGCCGCCTTCGCTTGCCGCCGTTCTCGCCTACACCGCCCGCTACAGCGAACTGGAGGCCGCGCTGGCCACGGTCCTCGCGGTCGCGCTCGCCTACGCGATCCTCTGGTTCGCCGAACCGCTCGGCCGCCAGATGGGCCCGCTGGCCCTCGGCATGATTGGCCGCCTCTCCGGCGCCTTTATTGTCGTCATCGCCCTCGAACTCGTCGTGGATGGCGTCCGCAGCGTCTAGAAGCCAAACACCGCCCTCAACAGCAACCTCAGGCTAAGCACCCCCAGCGCCGACGCAAGCATCATCAGGACAACGCGGCCCTTCACCCGCTCCGCGATCCGAGTCCCGGCCTGCGCTCCGACCAGTGCGCCCACCGCCAGCGCCGCCGTCTTCAGCAACTCTTGCTCGGAAAACGTCCGCGTCGCCACGTGAATCGCTGTCGCATTGCCGGACATGAAGCTCACCGCAAAGAGCGACGTCGCCGTAGCGAACTGCACCGGCATGTGCAGCAGCATCGTCATCACCGGCACAGACACGACCCCGCCACCGATGCCAAAGAGGCTCGACACCAGCCCTACCCCGACGCTCATCGCCACGCCTTGCCACAGCTTGTAGGCGTAGACGTACTGCCGCCCCTCCTCGTCCACCACCAGGCGTCTAACCACACCCGGACCGCGCAGCGGCTCGCGGATAGCCTGCGTACGGCCGCGCAGCGAAGCGACCGCAACGGCGAGCAACAACAGTCCGAACAAGCCCGTGAACAACCGCTGCGGGATGTAGCCCACGATCAGGGCCCCCGCTACTACGCCCGGGATCGACGCACCGGCGAAGATCAGCCCTGTCGTGTAGTCGATGCGATGCCGCCGCGCATAACCAACGCTCCCGGACATCGCACTCACGAACACTACTCCCAGCGAAATCGACGTCACCTCATCCGGCGCCATATCCGGATAGGCGATCAGCAGCACCGGCACCAGGATGAACCCCCCACCCGCCCCTACCACCGTGCCATATGCGCCAATCGCCACGCCGAGCACGACCAGGGCTGCTAGCTCAAGCTCCAACGGCGCGCGCTCCAACCATGCGCCCGATGATACGCCGCAGGTGGGTTACACGCCGCTCGCACCATAACCGCAGCGCCCAAGTGTGAGACGCCCATGCGCATGCCCGTCCCATATCTCCTGTTCCCGTATCTTGTCTCATCTCCTATCCCAACGCATACTGAATTCACAGGCCACGCGCCACCCCGATAGCCATATGGAGAATGCCTCCGCAGGCCGCAACCCCACTTTGATCTTCGATCGCATCGCCGAACGCCTGCCCTTCTCGCCGGAGTTCGTCAAGTTCCTCGTCGTCGGCGGCATTGCCTTCTGGATCAACGTCGCGGGCCTCTCCCTCTTCTACGACATCCTGCCCGTCCTCCCAGCCAAAGATACGGACGCCGACTTCGGCTTCTTCACCCACCCCGACATTCGCCTCCTCATCGCCTCCATCATCGCCGTCGAATTCGCCGTCATCTTCAAGTTCTTTGCCCTCGAACGCTGGACCTTCCGCAACCGCCCGCGCAGGGGCTGGATGCCCTACCGCTTCCTCAAGTTCAACCTCAGCGCCATCCTCAGCCCCGCGATAGTCGTCGTCACCGTCAACGTGCTGACGCCCGTATTCGGCATCAGCCCCTATATTTCAACAGCTATCGGCACGATAATCGGCTTCATGGCGAACTACCTCTTCAGCGCCTACATCATCTGGCCGCACCTGCGCGAACCGGAGAAGGCGCCGCGTGACTGAAGCCGAGGCGGCGCCACCGCGCCGCCGTCTCCTCGGCGACCTCGACATCCCATACGTCGTAGAGACGGGCGTCATCACCTTCGGAGGCTGGTGCGCGCTGCTCGTCGTCGTCACCTTCGCCGCCTACTGGTATCTCGGCCCGCAGGACACCGCCTACAGCTACCAGGTGCAGCAGGCCAACAACATCATCCACGGTCACCTGGACCTCGTGGAGGAATACACTCCGACCCTCGGAGTGCTCGAGCGCGTCCTCTACGACGGCGAGGGGTTCTGCCTGCCCGCGGACGATCCACGCGGGCGCGAGGACATCGAGAACCCACGCATCACGGACGACTGCAAGACATACATGCAACACTCGCTGGGGCCGGCGTTTATCGTCCTGCCCGGGGTGCTGTTATTCGGCGTGGAGCTAAACCAGACGCTGGTCTCAGCCGTCTTCGGTGCGATGACCGCACCCCTCGTCTTCGCCATCGCCGGCACGCTCAGCCAGCGCCGCTACGTTCAGCTGACCATGACCGCATTAATGCTGTTTGGCACCACCTTCTGGTGGGTCGCGTCGAACGGCGGGGTCTGGTTCTTCGCGCACACGACAGCGACGTTCTTCCTATTCGCGGCCATTTACTTCACGCTCGTCAGACCCAACACGCTCATGGCCGGAGTGTGTCTCGGCGCGGCGTTCATGTGCCGCCCGACCACGATCATGACCGGGCTTTTCTTCGTGATCATGTTCTCCCATCTCTGGCTGCGGCCAGCTGCGCCAGGGCAACGACTGCTGGATCGTATCGACTTCTCGCCGATCACGTCGTTCGCGGCGGGGCTGGCGCCGCTCCTGCTGGCGACACTGACAGTGAACTACCTCCGCTTCGACAACCCGCTGGAGTCCGGCTACAACTATAGCGAGCAGGTTCACCAAGACAGATTCCAGGAGCTTTTCAAGCACGGCATCCTCGACCCTCGTTACATCACCCGCCACCCGCCGGTCGCGCTGGAGCAGATGCCGCTCCTGGACACGCCTGACACTTCCTGCGGAGAGCGTGAGTGCGCCTGGATCCGCCCCTCCTTCTTCGGGACCGCCATCTGGGCCACGACGCCGCCGTTCCTGCTGGCGCTCGTGGCGGGCATCTGGGACCGGCGCATTGTCTGGATTGGCGGCGGGCTAGTGGCGCTGGCCTGCGCGTTCCTACTCTCGCGCGCCGTCGCCGACGCCTTCGACTCCGGCTGGGCGAACCAGAACATGCCTCTCGGCGTCCATCTGCTGCCCTTCTGGGCTATGATCGGCGTCTCGATCCTCTACGCGTTCCGCAACTCTGATCGGCTGGTCCTGGCGTGCTGGGCGGCGATCATCCCGACCGCCCTGGTCATCTTTAGCTTCGCCGCGACAGGCTGGGCGCAGTTCGGCTATCGCTACGCGCTGGACTTCACGCCGTTCCTCTGGCTTCTCGCTGCCCACGTCATCGGCGACCGGATTCGCTGGTATGTGTGGCCGCTGATCATCGCTGCGTTCGCCATGAGCGCGATGGGTGTCCTCTGGCACTACCAGTTCCAGCCTGACCACACGTGGGGCTGGGAGTGGGTGACATTCTAGGCTGGGCGCCGGCAGTAGGCAATAAGGCTAAGCCCCAACATGCCACGGATCAGAAAGCGCTCGGTCACAGAGAAGGCGGGAGTGAGGAAGTCGTACAAAGCAAATAGCGTCTTTCCGGCCGTCTTGCGCCGGAGAATGCCACCAACGAACCAGCCCGGCACGCCGAACGCGTTGAATCGTAGCGTCCGTTCAACGATCCAGCCAGCTTCTTCCAGCCGCGATTCTAGCTGACCCTTCCCGTACCGCCGGTAGTGGCCGATAGCTCTGTCCATGGAGTTGTAGAGCCATGGGTAGGCCGGGACCAAGATGACTAAGCGGCCGCCCGGCTTGACC
Organism: Dehalococcoidia bacterium; assembly: GCA_035512435.1. Taxonomy (GTDB): domain Bacteria; phylum Chloroflexota; class Dehalococcoidia; order SM23-28-2; family RBG-16-64-32; genus CF-162. The sequence continues at coordinate 1,738 of DATKDX010000052.1, read as the reverse complement.
CGTTCGCGCATGTTCTTCAGCGCCTGCAAATCGTCCTCTACATGCTCAATCACATTTAGACAGATCATCGAATCGGTTGGTGGGAAGTCGGGCAAGCCAGCAGGATCGCCAAGGTCCGCCTGAAGGACCGTTACCGAAGCATCGTAATCGTCCCGAAACCGTTCCCCGAGACTAGCCACGAACTCAGGGAGGTACTCGAGGGCCACAACTTCCTTGCCATCGGCGAGCATCAGGTCCGTATAGGCGCCCGTGCCCGCGCCGGCATCGACAACGCGCTTGCCAAGCCCCGCCTTTATCGTGTCATACATCCAGCGAGCGAAGCGAGGCATCGTCGCCTCCATCTCCCGGAGGGCACCGACAAGTGGCTCTTCGGCTGAGTTGGTCACGTGCGATCGCTCTCCCGCTCGCGAGCCGTCTGCGGACGGTCACGTGCTCTCAGCACGCCGATCAACATTGACGCGACTATCAGATTCAGTCCGGCGACTACCAGCGTTTGGGCCACTGCGCCAAGACCGAGCGCAAGAGAGGGTTCATCGTTCAGAATCGTCCAGGTGAAGAGGAGATAAGCATCGAGCGAGAGGCCAGCTACCAGGGAGCCGCCCCCTGCCAGCAAGAAGTAGTCTCCAACAGGAACAGTCTCATTGCGCAATATCGAGACGATACGGCCAGCGGGTGCCACGCCACGACGCCAAGCAAGCCACTTGGACGCGATGCCAAGCGTGAGGAAGGCGACGCCGCCCGGCACCAGAATGCCACCCGCGAACACGGGCTGCCAGCGCACGGAGCCGACATCGACACCGCTGCTGCTAAGCGCGCCAATGGCCAGCGAAACAACGCCGAGGGCGATGGCGAGGAGGCCCGGGTAGATGAAGATGAGGTCAGCACTCTCCAGCATGATGAAGCGAGCGATAGCCCAGCCGTGGGTGAGACCGCGCAACTTGCTCGGCTCACGACGAACCGCGTAAGGGACCGGCACTTCCTTGACTTTCAGGTCATTGCGGCCCGCGCGCAGGCAGATTTCGGATTCCAGCTCGAAACCGACGGCAACCGGAGACATCGTGTCCCAGGCTTCGCGGGTGAACCCACGCAGGCCGGAGAGGACGTCGCCGAATCGCTTGCGGGCTATGGCGCCAATTACCAGGTTGAACAGAGGATTGCCGATGCGCTTGTGCAGCCACGGCATCGACTTTGCTTCCATCTCGCCTTTCAGACGATTGCCGATGACCATGTCGTAGCCGTCGCGAAGGGGGTCCACGATGGGATCAAGGTTGGTGAGATCATAAGTCCCATCGCCGTCCGACATGACGATGATGCGCCCGCGGGACGCCTGAACGCCTGTACGGAAGGCGTTTCCTTTGCCGCGAGCTTCCTCGCGCAAGACGCGGGCTCCCGCCTTGCGCGCCACCTCGGATGTCCGGTCGGTTGAGTTGTTGTCGACGACGATGACTTCACCGGTGAAGCCAGAGCCGTCGAGCCAGGTGCGAGCGCTGCGCACACAATCCGCGACGGCCTTCTCTTCATTAAGGCAAGGGATGATGATCGAGACATCCAGCGGCTCAGAGGTCTCTGCCGGAATGGTCTCCTCGACGGTTCTCATGATGGTCATTCTAAGTGATGGCCCGCGCTGTCGCCGGTCGGTGAACAATCAGTGGATAGGACCGCAGACGATGCGTTCCAGTATTGCAGGACGGTACCGCCGTGGTTAGCGTTACTGGTGGATATTGGCCAGCCCAATAGG
>DATKDX010000051.1:0-5236 GCA_035512435.1 Dehalococcoidia bacterium | reverse complement strand
GGTCGGGGCCGGGTGTGTGCACCGCGCTGTAGTGAGACGCCGCGAAGATGTAGAGCCCAGGTTGAGCCGGATCGATCACTGATCCGTTGAAGGGATCCACTCTCACCACCGACCAGACTCCTTGAAGTGGGCTCGAGCGGTTGCCAGCGTCTGAAGCAGGCGGTTGGGCGCACCCTGCCAGGGCTAGAAGCACCGTCGGAATTGAGACAACACGAATGAACGCGCTCATAGGGCCTCCATCGCTTAAGGGCGAGCTGCAGTCCTGATTAAGGTGGGACTGTGGGCAACGCAAGATCTACGATCGGCGCCAGGGCACCCGGGAGCCGGACCTGACGCCACTCGCAGATCGAGCGGCAGCATGGTTTGCGCGCTACGGCACTCGCTCATCGGTTGCTTGCGTCTGTGTTGCTCACCTCCGAGTAAAGGCGAACCACCGAGCACAGAAGAATATCAAGACCGCTGTGGACCCAACGTACCAAGCGAGTGCGACGTCCCCACCAACGAGGTTCCACTCATCCTCGGCAATAATGAATAACAACATCGAGGCACTGACCGCTGACATCGTCACCAGAGGCCACTCCCTCCATTCAACGATGGAAAGCACTACGGCGGCGAGGCCAGCCGCCAGCGTTGCCAAAGCAACGGGGATACCAACCAACATTCCAAGAACCTGGCGGGTGGTGAAGTCGAGGGGTAGAAGAGACATGAGTGGGACAGCGCAGAGTACGAACGCGATCCAGACGAAGCACCCGTAGGCCAGATCTTTACGAGTGGAAACCACTCGCTGTGCAGCCGGGCCGGATGATGGTTGGACCTCCCAAGCAGCGGGCGCCGGCAAGCTCAGTGCCCCCACAAATATTGCGACTGGCGGCAGAATCATGACGGCATTAATTAAAACAGCCTCCATAGGTGTGCCCGACTCCGAGAGGAACACCATGCCCACAATGCTTTGCACGACCGCCGCTGCAGCAGCAACCAGAAGCACTAAACGACTCCAAGCTCGACCAAAGATGAGCCCAAAACCGCCTGAAACAAACGCAAGCCAGAGCACAGAATCGCCGAGCGCCCACCAGCCACCGCTCCCCGGTTTCAAGATGAATCTCACCAAGTCGAGTACGACGCCGGATGTCAGCGCGGCATATACAAGGACTGCGTACCCTAGTATCCGCGCTTTCATCTCCCGAACCCTCCATTAGGTATGCTGCCTAACGACCTTGGGCGTAACCTGCAGGCGCCGAAGGCGACTGACAGGTTCACGCCCTTGTTAGAGGGCGAGCGGCCAAGGTTAGCGGCTTGGGAGGATCACGGCCGGCTCAGCGATACGACTTGGGTGGCAGCGTTGGTGGCAAGTTCGGCGGGAGGCCTCCGGGGAATCGCGCATATGGTCGAACCACGTCCCATCCGCTCGGTAGGTCGACGCCACGGAGTGGCGCACGTGACTGGCCGCCAGCAGCGACTGATCCGCCGATGACCCAAACCGGGAATGACAGAATCATACCGAACCCGTGGGAAATCGTGCTGATGGACCCTAAAAAAGTCCACAGAGATAGTTCGCGCCACTGGGAATCGTACCACGCGATCCGTGCTTGTAGAATGCTGTGCATCGGAATGCCTTGTACCGCACCATCCGTCAGCAGCACGAAGATGCTGTCGTCCTCGACGGCGAGGAACTCGCCAGATAGAGACAGGTCGACGCTCGTAGAGAGTACGATCCAAGCTCCGTAGGGATCCGCTTGGCTCTGGGCGGGCGGCGAAAGCCAGCCGCGCGGTGCGGGGTTTGCTGCACAGGCAGCGCAGCCGAGAACGAGCGCGAGGGCGGGCGTCGCCCGCCAGCTAGAAGCCCGCATACTTGCTCCTCCAAAACGCCGAATCGAGTTGTGCCTCGACCTTCTTGAACTCCGGAGCGAGACGCCGCAGCGAGCCAGCTGGGTCCAGGAAGAACGCCGCCGCGCGAGCGGGATCCTCCTCGGCAACCCATTCCTCACGCATCCATTCCAGGTAGTAACCCTGGGATTCGAGGAAGAGCTCGTAGTCCTGTGCGTCGCCGGGCAGTCGGTACATGATGGTATACCGGTCACCGGGAAATGTCACCAGCGCATCTTCGGCGTTGCTGAGCTTGGCCCGGGCGTCCGCGGCGGGGCGCCCGCGAGCGAAGACGTCGGACGGCTGGATCCGCACCGGCTCCGCGCGACCCTGTATGGAGGTAAGGGCGAACCAGTCGATCCGCCATGCGCCCTTGGCCATACTCAGGCGCACCCTGACTGGACCCTCTGAAACCGGGAGCGGCACGAGGCGGACGTCCGCCGCAAGCGGCCCGGTTTCCAGGATTGTGGTCACCGTGTCCCATCCGCCATCGCTGCCCTGTACCAAGACGTCGATCCCTCCGAGCGCCTCGACGACACTCCTGGTGGCATCAAAGGCGGCACCGTCCGCGCGCTCAAATGTCGCCAGCCACTGACCGAGCGACGTACCGAGGTAGGCAAAAGCTTGGTAGAGAAGGTAGGTGGGCAGCAGCGATTGCCGCGACGCCACCAGGAGAGCAGGCGCCTCCAGACCTACATCAAACAGGAGGTCGATCGTCTCACGCGCGGCGAGGTCCGTGGAGTCGGCCTCAGTCCAGCGCTCCTGCCCATCGAAGGCAAGGACCGCGCTGGCGCAATCCCCCTCGGGCACCTGACAGCTCGATGGTGCCAGGGGCGGGGTGGTGTACCAGAAGTTACCCGAGTCGTCCTGAAAGACCCGGTGATCACCTGCGCGCGGAACGGCAAGCAAGTTCACGTACCGAACAACATGCGTCTCATAGGCCTCGTTTACCATGTGCACCTGGAGGTTTGAGCCGTGAGTCCTTGCACGGTAGAGGTGGTCCACGTCCCGCGCTTCCAGGCGCGGCGCAATGCTCGCCGAGAAACCCTCGGCTTGCAGCAGCTCGCGCTCGCCGTCCGTCACATAGAAAGTAGGGCACGATCCGAAGCAGGCCTTGGTGTTCATGGCGCAATAGACCGTCACGGCTGCGCTGATGCCGGTGATCACGGCCAGGGCGGCCACGGAGGGCGACGGACGGGCCAGGTTGGTCTCGAAGAGCGCGATGTCACGGAGCGTCAGGGAAAAGACCCCCTCGCCAATGACCTGCCGGTCGACGCCATAGTGCGTGCCGGATCCGGTCACGAGTTCCTCCGCGTCATTGCTCGCCCAGGTCGAAAACACGTAGAGGGTTCCATCGTCCATGTGCACTTTGAGGAACGGCGCGGTCCGGTCGACGGTGTTCAGAGCGTCGGGCGGCGCCACGGTTCTGTGGAGGCGTTGCACGCACGCCGTCGCCAGCAGCGACAAGACGGCCAGGTAGATCAGAGCATTTCTCACGAGTAGCCTCCGTCCTGTAAAGTCAAGACATGTCGGGGGCACGTCTGCGCGGGGTAGGCGCTGTCGTGCTTGGAATCGTTCTCACGCCTTCTAACGCGCTGGCGTTCGCCTGCGGCGCCGCAGCGCGCTGTCAGGTGCAACGCCTCGTTATCTGGCGGGGCAATTCCTTTCAGCTACCAAGAGGCGAACGTCAGTCCGTCGACCTGCTCGAAGTGCGAATCCCGCATGGCCAGGGAGAGCTCGTGTTGCATGGCCGTTGCGGCAATCCAGATGTCGTTTTCAGGAATAGGTCGTCCTTTGACTCGTAGGGCGGTCTTGATTCGGCCGTAGACTTCCGTATCAGCGTCGCAATCGAGAACTCGTACGACCTGGGCGAACTCGCCGATCTTCTCGAGTTCGTCCTCGGTCCGTTGCGACTTGAATGCCCCGTAGAACAACTCGCCGAGGGTGATGCTGCTGACGAAGATCTCCTCTGAGCCGGCGATCCTGTCTTGGACGCCGGCGTCTCCGCGGAAGAGAGAAGCTACGATTCCCGTATCGAGTAGATACCTACCACTCGTCATCGATACGCTCGCAGCCGTCCTCGATCGCAGCCATCATCTCATCGACCGATCGATCGGACAGGGTCCCTGCGAATCGAGCCAGCTCAGAGCCAGGAGTACCGCGGAGCTCAGCCGAATTCAACCCGCGGAGGAAGTCCATGACCCGCTTCTGATCGGCGGCGCCTAACTTCTCCAGTTCCCGGAGAACCTTGTCACGCATGGATGGGCTGATCATGGGTTCCTCTACTCTCGACGACTCAGTCTGCTCGGATCGTACTTGGAAAGCTGTACGGTTCCGTACGGCTGGGCAATGCTGCTCGTCTCGCTTCGCGTGACCGGCTCACCTACGTACCCGTGTTACTCCTCTTCCTGCACGGCCGATACCTGCTACCGCCAGATAACGCCTCGGCGTTCACCTGCGGGCCGCGCAGCGGACCGTCAGGTGCAACGACGTGTTAGAACGCAACAAGTCGAGTATCTCAGTGCAGGCCCTGCGGTTACTGGCCGCGCAAGCGTGCTCCGAGTTCTGACACCCCCCACTCTTCGGCGATCATGCCGTCTTCGAATCGCGTCACCACCATAGACCGCCAGACAATCGTCCGGCCCGACGCGGGAAGTCCCATAAAGTCACCTTCGTGGGTACCGCGGTGGGTGCGGATCCAGGCCACTCTATCGCCTTCTGTCGCCAGAACTTGGATCTCCACCCGCAGATCTGGAAAGGCATCTCTTAGCGCCCCGACGAAGCCAGTGATTACGTCTTGGCCACGGATATCCCCGTCAGTCGCGTGATTGACGTACGTCGGCAGGAAGAACTCGGGCACCGCGTCCACGTTCCCTTCGTTCAAGAGCGCGTCGTTTGCCGCACGGATTCGCCCCTCCCAATCTGCTGGCGCTGGCGCTTGGCTGCACGCGCTGAGAATGGCGATCCACAGGAGCACTCCCAACACCCTCTTCATGGGCCCTCCTTTGCTGGTTTGTTGCGTTCTAACGCCTCGGGCGTAAGCTGCGCGGCCCGTGCTCCATCCCCGGAGCCCTGAGCCGAAAGCGAACGGCTCCGGACCCGCTACTCTTCACGCGTCAGCTTCACGCCTTCGTTAGAACGCACTTGCGACGAATGCTAAGGCGGACGGTCGGTCCGCTCCACGGTTCAACTAGTAATCGGAGAATCGTGGTGATGTGCTTCCTTCCACGTGCCATCAGATTGCCGAACCCACACTTCAGTTACTCGCCGGGTGCGCGCGTCCGTCGTTCCGTCTGCATAGGTCACTGATCCATCGTTGAAGAACGCGGCAACGGCCACGTCATCGAACATCTGTACCTGCACGTCGCGTGGG
>DATKDX010000050.1:0-5748 GCA_035512435.1 Dehalococcoidia bacterium | reverse complement strand
GCCCGAACTTTTCGCTCGAGATCGGCCGGAATGGGATCGATCTTGTGTACTGTGCGAGCGTGGTCCTGGATCTCGCGCATGACTTCAGCTTCATCCGTGCCACGAACCTTCCAGTCGCAGTCGACGCCGACGTCGCGGCATGTGTACGTCTTAGGCATACCACTCTCCTTTCGATGCAACGTTATCACGCCCTTGGTTCTGCCACGCGTTCGTCCGCCTAACGGCGTATGAGTTCAGCGGCGCCACCCGGCCGAGCTGCCGAGCGGAGCCACAGCTGGTCGGCGCCAGACGTGAGGACGTTGGAGAGATCACCCGGGTGGCGTCCGCTGCAACGAGGGGTTAGGCGTCTGGTCGGACTGGCCAAGGGCCTCCTTTGCAGTGAGCCACAGGTATAGCGAGCCAAAGGCGGCGGCCGCAACCGCAAAAGCCGGCACGAGAACGGAATTGTAGACACCGAGCACGAGAGCTGCGGTGCCTGCGAGGCGGTCCGACGCAATGAGCGTTGTGACAGCGCCCGCAACAAGCCCGGTAGCGGCCCCTATGAGGGCGGCAGAGGATGCGGAGACGCGTCTATAGGCCAGCCACGCTGAGATCAAACCGAGCACCAGGCCGAGGCCGGCGACAACGAGAAGAAGAAAGTAGACGCCGGTTCCGGCAAGGAGCAGTGAGCCGAAGCCAACGGCAGCGCTGTCGGGTGTCGGCCCGGATGAGTGGGTGAGACCCGGGAGCAAGAACCAGGGGATGAGGTAGAGCCAGGCCGCGAATACGGTGAATAGGGTTGACCGGATCAACTCGTGCATCGGATAAATGGCTGAGAGGAACACGATAGTTTCCCTGCCGCCTAACGGTCGGCGCTCACCTGCACCGGCGCGCACGGGAAAGTGTAACACGTCGCAATAGATGGTGTTGCGCGACGGTGTCCGGCGCAGCGCCTTAGTTCGGCAGCTCGATCAGGCGCGCGCCAGGGCCTGATCAGCCGCTCTTCTGACATCATCATGCGGGCTCGTTAGAGCCTTTCTCAGGGCTTCGTCTGCGGCCTGTCGTATCGCGGTTTCGGGTGCCGCAGCAGAGGAGCCCGACAGCGATCCTGTCCACCGCCCTCGCAAGACCGAGAGTGCTTCGATCAATGCGAGACATGCATCGCGACTCGCGATGTCAACCATCGCCCTCGCGGCGTCCTTGGTGGCAGCACCAACATCGCCAGGGCGTCCAGAAGCGAGCCTGTCAAGGGCGGCCCGCCCAACTGTTGCGGAGATGTCTCGTCCCAGCAGCGCAGTCGGATCTGAGCGCTGCAGCAGGAGAAGCTCGACATCGATCCGGCGGTGAAGAAGGGCTGCCATGGCAGGGACTGCCGATGGGTCACCGATCGCCGTCAGGGCGCGGGCTAGATAGGGTACAGTCTCGAGAGGTAGCTGTCTGTATTTCGGGTTAGGGCGACCCCCGACACTGATGCGATCGGCATCGAGGAGGGACACGAGGGGGCCGGCGGCGCGGTGCCCGATGCTGACTAGCTCCCTCTCGGCTTCCGTTCTCACTCGCTGCGCTTTCTCAAGCCCTCCAAGCTCATGGGCCCCCATGCTAAACACCCGAACTGTTTCATCCACACTCCTCGGTTTGGGCCCAGGGCCAGGGTCGGGCGCAACGTTTGTCTTTTTCGTCCCGAACAGCCAGTCGAACAGACCCATGCGTGACCTCCTCATCTTGGACTGTTAACGCCGTTAGCACTTGTCCGCCCAACGGCACGCATCACCCGCCGCGAGCGAAGCGAGCGGTCGGGTGCATGCGGTTGTTGGGCAGCAACTCCGCCGCGGACAATGCGCTATTTCCAAAAGCGCCACCAAGGATGCTGGGTGGCCGGCCGCTCCTATGTTGTCGACTGGTAGATCGCAACACGAATCCCCTTTCCACCATCCGTGTCGTCGAACGGGCCGATCATTATCCGATCTAAGTCTGCGTCAGGATAAGCGGCAGTGATCAGTCTGTTCAATTCCGTGGGCGATCTCGGCAGGGCTCGGATCAGCAACGTGACCATGCCTCTATACTCTGCGTGGTCATACGTTGGTTCCATTTCCCCAAGGACTCGGTCGATGTAAACGGATCTGTCGTAAGAGGGCGGGAACGGAGGCTCCTTGATGATCAGAAAGGCACTAGGTCTCCCTTGTTGCATGCTTCATCCTCCTCTGTTGCCACCGATCGCGCGCTATCTCCAAAAGCGCCACCAGGGACGCTGGGTTGGCCGTTCCTTGTCTTGCGATGCTGGGGACAACTCCTCCTGCTCGCGCAACGCTCGGTCGAGTGCCCTCCGGGCCTTATTCACCTGAGCCCTCGCCTCTGCGGCGAGGTCTCTTCTGCGTTTGGCGGCTGGGTCATCCGGACCGAAGTCCATATATATCGGCCGTCCGCTGTTCTCCCATTCGTTCACACTCGCGATTCCGCGAGCATCCCCCAGCGTTCGCAAGGCTCCAGCCGCAGCCTCCTTCACGATGGTGTCCTCCTTCTTGTCCTTCAAGAGAGGTATCAGCGCTTCGACAGCTTGTGGGTCTCGTCTCTCACCCATCAGCTCGGCCGCTGCCGCGCGAGTCTCCCATGACTCGCTGCGAAGAGCCGCCATCAGTCTATCGGGCGCACGACTGTCCGGCGCCGGCGCGGAGGGGGTGCCGGCCTGGACGGGCGCGGCAGCCACCAGAGAGCCCGCCGGCTGAGGCGTCGGAGACCCTGGCGGTGAGGTGCGAAACCCCTCCCAGCCCTGAACGAATAGCTGGTCCGCGGTCCTCCACACCCGTGCACCAAACATGTATCCGGGCGATCCCTGCGCGTCTCCCACGACGATCGAGAGCGCGGCAAACTGGAGCTGTGGCTGAACCGTCACCTGGTACCCGATGACTCGCTGGCCCGAATTCAGCTGTCGCGGCGCAGCGTCGAGATTCCACACGACGATGGGCCTCAAGTGGTCGGCGGTACCGGCGACGTGACGCTGGCCGCCCATGACGTCATAGGTAAGATCGTTTCTGCAGATCCGACTGATGTCCTCCATGCTGATGACCGGAAGGCTCGGTACCGCCTGACTGAAGAGAACCTCAAGCGCTTCAGAGGGCGACTGGGTATCCACGCGTTCGAACGCCATGGTTCATCTCCGTTCCTGTCTGCCCAACGCGGCGTATCAGCCGCGGCGCGCTTTGCGCGCCGTCGGCTGGATGCGCTTGTTCGGCGACCGCTCACCGCCTACGCGGCCCTGGGTCAACGTAGAAGGTGCCAAGGTCGACGGTCCGGCGTTTGTCGGTGAAAACGTCTAAGCCGAAGAGAATACCGAGACCCATCTCGATCGCCTCCTTATTGGGGCTCAGCTTGCGAGATTCTCCGTTGACCCAGATGACCAGACTGTAATTCTCGGCCGCCTGGTGCCGCTGGAGGAACTCTGGCCCAAGGGTTATGCCGACGCGGCCCGCGTTGTCGGTGGCGGCATGGACTGCATCGGGAACGATCCGTTGTTCAGAATCGAAGCCCAGTGGTACAAAGCACTCTTGGCCCTTAAAGCAAGGGATGGCGTAAACGATCGTCGCCGCGAGCGGTGCACCGTTCTGGTCGGTAACCGTTGCGGTAACGGTGTAGTGCTTCGGCTGCCCCGGTTTAGCAGCTGAACCTACGGACGCTTGGCCGGGGAATGCCGGCTGCGGGCCCGGCTGGCCCTCGGTCGACCTCGTCCGTCTCGTAAGCCTGTTGATGTAGCCAATGATCGCATCGTCTGGAGAGGATCCCCATCGATGCGTACCCGAAGGGACACCCCCAGAAAGCCTCTCTTGCCCAACTATGCGGCGTGTCGTCGCATCCACCACAATCACGTGACATCGGACTTGAACAATCTCGATGCCAGCTATATTGCGACGCACGACGTTCTTCTCCCACCTAAGGAGAACAACAGTACCAACTTCGCTAGGACTCGCAGCTCGAAGTCGCCCATCGATCTTCTCATGGATATGACTGAGCGCCTGAGACCTAATTCTGAAGACAGGGTCCTCAGTAAATGCGGTTCTGTGACGGTGCGAAAGTGAGGCCCCCGCATTGATTACGACAGCTTTACCAATGATATACGGATCCCGCATCGCTTCTTCAGGGAGGTTTGCCATAGCAATATACTCTTGAATTATCGCATCGGTGAACGGGCCTGGCGGCTTACGACAAGAGGATGTCACCAGCACAGTGACGAGAAACGCCGCCAATACCACACCGGAGAATCTGGACGGACGTGCAGGTGTGCGCGAGTTCACCCGTGGCAGTGGCAACCTGAGGCGATGATCTCTCATGTCGGGCCTCCTATCTCGCTGCATGCTGATGTTAGGCAGAGCTCACTTCCTCTGTTCGAGCCATGTCCTGAGATCGCCGTCCTTGAGACCGGAAAGAATTCTCTGCCGGTCTCTCCAGATGGCCTTCCTCGTCACGTCGATACCAGCCTCATCGCAAATCTTCATTGCACGTGCCGTCTCCTGCTCATTGATCACCCGGGAGCCCCCAAACCCGAACTGGCTGGCAACGAGTATGCCCAGGTCTCCGTAGTCAGCGTTGTCCGTGACGATCCACACCGCGGCTTGCCTGGTTTCAGTGTCAACGCGTGCCCCGTCCAAGACCGGCATGAGCTTCGCCAACTCGGCCTGCTGCGGCGAGCGCCGGACCGTAAATTTATCACTGCCGCCCGGAATGTCTTTTGGTCTATTGGCACACGCGGCAGCGGGGGATACAGAGCTCCACTCATCAGTTGTTAGCCGGATTGTGCTTTCAGCAGTGGAGACCATATTCTGGGCGGAAGGATTGGCGGAGACAAAGAACGTGCCCACTGGGATCCGAACGGTGAATGGGTATGGTACGAGCCTGCGTATCCGGACCGAAACCGTCTCGATTCCGCCACCCTGGGCCTCGACCTCGATCTTCTTTTCGTCGAGAAGGTCGACCACGTCTCGCCCCTCGGTGATGTCTGTCAGAACCTGGCGAGCCGCTGCTTCTTGGACATGGTCCGGATACGCCGCCAGGAAGGCCCTTAAGGAAGCCTCCGTTCCTGCTCGTATGGCCGAATCAAAGGGCGTGTCATCTGTACGGAGCGCGGACGCAGCGGCTTCGGCCTCTTGAGCGTATCGCCCCTGAGGGTGGGCCGAGACATAGTTTCTGTACGAGCTGATTGTGTTCGCGGATTGCGCATCCGTCCAGCCATGTTGATCGTACCGTTCCTGCGCTTCGGCGGCGCGGCGTCCGTCTGGCCAGGCCTTCAAATACGACTCGTAGCTAACGGTGTCGTCCTCGTGCGCAGCCCACCGCCACTGGGCCTCGTCGCGCGTGGCCGGGATTACCGCAACGGCGAGCGCCCCCACTACGAGTACGGCGAGAGTTCTACCGATTGCCTTCTTCATTGCCTTGGTCCTCCTGCCGAACACGGAGTTCACCTGCGAGGGGCGGTGCCCTGGCCGGCGCCCCTCGTCGGGTGCAACTCCTTGGTAGGCGCCACGGTGATTACGCTCTCAAGGTACCTCACTCAGAAGCCAGCAAGAAGCCTTTTCACGGCGTCGTCGTCATTGGCGTTGATCGCGGCGGCGAGTACGCTCCCATCAGCGTCACCCGACCCGATCAGGAGTTGGAGCAGCGTGGCCGACTCGCGCCTACCCCAGCAAGCGCGGATGGCGGCCTTGACTATCGCCCCACAGCGGGGATTGCCCTTCAAGCTGCCGAAGCGGATCGCGTCGCCCAGTGCTTGAGTCGCCCGCG
>DATKDX010000049.1:0-16560 GCA_035512435.1 Dehalococcoidia bacterium | reverse complement strand
GCGTCGGCGACGGCGTTGGCGAGGGTGTCGGCGACGGTGTTGGCGACGGCGTTGGGGATGGTGTTGGCGACGGTGTTGGTGACGGTGTTGGCGACGGTGTTGGCGACGGTGTTGGCGTCGCGGTCACTTCCAGAGTCGTCGGGCTGGGCGTCGGGGTTGCCGATGGAGTTGGCGTCGGGGTAGGTGTGGGCGTGGGAGTTGGCGTCGGCGTGGGAGTCGGCGTGGGAGTCGGCGTGGGAGTTGGAGTTGGAGTTGGAGTCGGCGTTGGCGTATCGAACGGCGTCTCCGTCTCTTCGAGGATCGTCGGCGTCGGGCTTGCAGTGATCTCCTCCGTAGCCGTCGGCGTGTCTGTTGGCGTTGGCGTTGGGGTTGGCGTCGGTGTCGGTGTTGGCGTCGGTGTTGGTGTATCGCTCGGCGTCGGCGACGGAGTTGGAGAAGGCGACGGCGACGGCGACGGAGTTGGAGAAGGCGTCGGCGTCGGCGACGGAGTTGGAGAAGGCGTCGGCGACGGGGTCGGCGACGGAGTTGGAGAAGGCGTCGGCGACGGAGTTGGAGAAGGCGTCGGTGTTGGTGTTGGAGAAGGTGTCGGCGACGGAGTTGGAGAAGGTGTCGGAGAAGGTGTCGGCGACGGAGTTGGAGAAGGTGTCGGCGAGGGTGTCGGCGGCTGGATGCAACCGGGCGCGTAGGGACCGAAGTGGGAGTTGCTGCCCTGGACCTTGTTGCGGCCCTGGCCGATGACCTGGATACAGAGCGTCGAGTCATCGGAGCCGGGGATGTCGATGCCGGAACGAGGGGCGAAGAGGATGGAGCGGTGGAGGATGGACATATCGCTGCCGCTGAGGACGATGGCAGGGTTCTTGGAGTTGCCGTCGATGTCCGTCCAGGCGAGGACGCCGTGGGCGGCTGGCGCGAGGTGCAGGTTCTGGCCGCCGATGCTGATTTCGCAGTGGCAGACGATGGTGATGTTGAAGGGATCGGCGAGGCTACCGACGTCCGAGGTCCCCATGCTTACCTTGCCTGTGCCGCTACAGATGACCTTACCGTCGTCGCCGGCGGCCTGGATGTCGTAGTTGTCCGACGTGGTCAGGGTGCCGACGTCGCACGTTTCACCCGGGAGCACCTGGGTGATGTCGTTGCCGAACGTGATGCCGTCGGCGTTGAGGAAGGTGGCGAGGTTGCCGGGCCAGTCGTCTTGCTCGCCGGCAGCGCCAGCGGTGACGCCGGGAGCTAGCGTGTCAATGTCGGTTGGTCCACCGGCGTCGTAGGTGTTTGTGTCTTCAGATTGCTCCTGGCAGTCTTCGTCGTGCGTGCCGTAGGTGTTCTCGGGGTTGGTTATAAATGCCAGGTCGTGATGGGTGTTACCGGACCCGGAGAAGGCCTTGGTATCGGCGTTGCTGTGAATGCGGCCGTAGTAGTCGCTGCTACTACCGGACAACTCCACCTGGCCGTCGTTTGACCCATCGCAGTCGGTTTCGTTCTGGATGCGGCTGGTGCCGTAAGAGGCCTTGGAGAAGACGAAGAAGTCGGCGGCGCTGTGGTCAGGGTTCCCGGTCGACTGGCCCGCGAAGAACACGAGGCTCGCTGCGACGGCTATGACGCTGATGACCAGGATTGATAACGATCGGCCGAACGGAAACCGATCGCCGGTGTGTGTCGCTGAGCCTAATGTGTCCATCTTCCCTCTCCCCCGCTGACTGTCTGAGCAGACTTGTACAATTTAGCAAAGTATAGATAACGTCAAGAATGAAAGCTAGGGGCCAGGATGAGCTACAGATCAGTAAGAATTCTGTTTGAGTCTCCAGGTGGTTGCCTGAAGTGGCTCATACAGGAAGCTGGGTGTCGGTCGCACCACTCAGGATAGTGCTGGTGTCCGTGTTGATGATCTCGTCGCAGGGCGACCACCAGGTGTCGTAGTTGACGGCGCCGGGCGTCTCATCGCCGGAGTTCAGCTGATTGAGGAAGCTGGATCCCCGAGATCATCTGGTTGCAGGGCGAGATGAATGACGGCAAGCGCCGGGGGTTAGGCGGCGACGGGAGTGAGGGTGCCGTCGGGGGACATCTTGTAGGGGATCGCGTCGTCGCTGATGCCGGGCGGGGGTTCGTCCCCGACCTGGATGAGGGCGCCTTCGGGAAGGTCCCAGCTCGCGCGCGCGGCCTTCTTGAGGGCAGCACGGCTCTCGAAGCCAAGAGCCTCGTACGTGGGCTGGAGGACGTCCTTGATGACAGAGCGCGGTGATTCGATGCCGGTGTCGAGGACGGTCTGGAAGAAGACCTCAAGGTTCGGCAGCTTAACGATGGGCATGCGGTACTTCTCGTAGACATCCCACATGGCCTGGATGGCCTTGTCGGGCCAGTACTGAAGATAGGCGAGCGTTATCTTGCGGAAGACGGCCTCGTGGAAGCCTTCGTCGATGGAAAGGGTGCGGCAGACGCCGGCGATCGCTGGGTAGTACGGGTGGCCGCCGTTATCCGTGGGCTCGCCGTACTCGCCCCAGATGCGCTTCTGCAGGGCCTGGTAGTTGCGCTTGGTCTGGCGCTCCTGGGCGATGGCGTAGGCAGCGCCGCGCTCCGGGGTGGCCTCGTGGCCGGTCTGGCGCTCGAAAGTCCACGTATCTTCGCCGGCGAGGGCCGTGTAGTCGGCGAGTTCGTGCTCGCTGTAGAGGCCGGAGTCGGACATGGCGTACCAGAGGGCCTTGGGGTGGCGCATCTCGTCGAAGACCCACTGTGTGTAGATCTGGCGGGTGCTGATGCTGTCGCCCGAGGCGAGGATGGCCATCTGGGCGTAGTCTTCGATGTAGGACTCGACGCCATAGTCTCCGAGGAGCATCTCCTTGGTTTCGGGGGAGACACGGCTGGCCCATTCGCCCATCTGGGCGCGTTCGGGCAGGTGCTTGGCGATCCAGCGGGGGCCCTTACGGAAGTAGTGGTCGTAGATTTCGGCGACGGCTTTGCGTATCGCGTTGTATCGTCCCTCTGTGGTCCAGGGGGAGCTTGTTAGATAGACCATAAGGCTTGCCTCTCGACTGTGTGCATGGCGGATGTCCGGGCACCCGCGACAGTGACGATTGAGGGGTCTCCGCCTCAACTAGCCGCCGCGAACATTCGTACCTGCTAATGCTATCACGCGTCGTGCTATAGCGCGGCAAGGGCAAGGGCTACGTGTTGATAGCAATGCGGAATCCGTAATCGTTGTAGCGGTACTCGGGCGGGATGCTGGAGCGGGCGGCGCAGCGGCAGATCTTGATCATGTGGCGCCAGGCGCCGCCGCGGGAGGCTTTGCGTTCGCCGGAGGACGGGCCCTGGGGGTTGTGTTCCGGGGAGACGGCATAGTAGCCGGGGTCGTACCAGTCGCTGACCCACTCGTGGATGTTGAAGCCGATGTCGATGAGGCCGTAGGGGTTGGGTGGGGCGGTGCCGACATCCCAGGTGGCTTCCATGGGGAAGTTGCCACCGGAGTTGTCCCAGCAGGTATCGCCCCAGGGGAAGCGGCCGCCCTCGACGCCGCCGCGGGCAGCTTTCTCCCACTCGGCTTCGGTGGGGAGGTGATACGACTCGCCGAGGGCATCGCTGAGCCAGTCGCAGTAGGCGACGGCTTCTGCCCAGGCGACGCCGACGACGGGCTGGTTGGGCCGGTTGAAGAGGGGGTCGCTCCAGAAGCGGGGCGCTTCGGCGGAGGTGGCTTCGAGGTAGCGGGCGTAGTCGGCGTTGGTGACGGGGAGGACGGCGAGGCGGAAGGCGTCGAGGGTGACGCGGTGGGCGGGGCGCTCGTCGGGGCGGCCGGCGTCGTCGCCCATGGTGAAGGGGCCGGCGGGAATGGCAGCAGTGGCGGAGGGATCCGGCTCGTCGGGCATTGGGGTCATTAGACCACGGTGGGAGGCGGCGCCGGGTTCCGGGTGCAGCTCAAGCATGGAAGCAGGCAAACATGCAAACATCGGCCCGCGCGGGAGAGGCTAAAACCCGGAACCGGCGAATTTCAGGGGTTTTGTTTGATTGATATTTGGGGTTCGTATCTGTTGTCTGATTGAATTAATTTGTTTGGAAAAAACGCCCTTTTCCATTGCCGTTTGCGGGGTGAGGGGCGCGGGAGCGCGGCGCGGCTGAAGGCGGGAGACTGTGTGGAATGAAGATATGGTAGCGCGTGGGGGTGTGGGATGGGAGGGGGAGTGGCGCAGGCGTGTCAGGGCTTAATGGACAGTCCTTAACCCTATCGCCCTACCAACTGACGTGTAGATATGTTCTCCGGCCGAAAGTGAACGAGTGGACTGTGGCGGCGCGGTGGGCTTTAGCCCGGCATGCAAGCGGCGAGTGCCGCGCACAAACGGAGAGAGGGCCCTTCGGGGCCCTCTCGTTCGTGTCCGCAGGTTGGTTTACCAGCTGCGGCTGGATTGTGGTCGCTTGCTGAAGCAGTCGCTGCAGTAGACGGGCTTGTCGCCGCGGGGCAGGAAGGGAACTTGTGTTTCCTTGTTGCACTGGGCGCAAGTGGCGGGGTGCATTTCGCGCTGGGCGCGGTATCCACCGCCGCCGCCGCCGTAGCTGCTGTCACCGTAGCTGCTGTAGCCGCCACCGCCGCCGCCGCCACTGCCGGCACGCCGTGAGGCGCGACAGCTGGGGCATCGCTTTGGCTCGGTGTAGCCCTTCTCTGAGTGGAACTGCTGGTCGTCAGCGGTGAAGGTAAACGACTGGTTGCACTCTACGCAGGTAAGGTCTTTGTCCTGGAAGCTCATGAGGCTCTCCTTTCGGTGTTATTTTGGGCGAAGGTCCGACCGTCAGGAGCCGAGAGCACTGTTATCCAGGTTCAGGGGTACTAGGGGTGCGAAGCTATTGCCTGTATTCAGTATGACACGCTTCGCCGAACATGCAAGCAGGGCTTCGCCAAACATGGGGCGGGTCGGGCTGTCGCGATACGTGTTAGGGGGTAGTCGGTTTGGCGGCGCGGGTGTTGCGGTTGAGGAAGATCGTGGTGCGGTAGGTGCGGGAGTAGCCGTTGTCGAAGTCTTTAGTGGCGCCGCAGGACTTGCAGGTGCCCTCGCTGGAGGGGCCGTTCTGGCCGGCGATAAGCCAGTGGTGGGCGTGCTCGGCGATGGGGTCGTAGCCGGGGGCGAGGACGGCTGGAGTAACGTCGGACAGGCTCAATGCGGACCTCTTTCTGCTGGGCGTTGGGTTCAGTTCAGGTCGCCACGAGCCTGAGGCCGGAGGCTTGAGCCTGCGGGGCCGAACTGGGGGCTGGGGCCACTATAGCATGAGTAACGGGAGGGTAACGAGAACGCAAGACCTAGAAGGGGATTAAGGTTACAGGTGTGTGGAAAGGTGCGGGGGGGGTTGAGGCTTCCCTACGGGGTCCTGCAGACAGGTTCCAGGGCGGAGCGGTTGGCTTGGCGGGGTGTTTGATTGATTTGGGGATGTGGTGTCTGTGTTTGATTGATTTCTGTTTGGTGTTAGGTGAGGGGCGTGCGCGGGGTGGCAGGGGTGAGCGGTTTGGCGGGTGTGGGCTCCCGCACAATGAGCGTGACGGGTATGAGTATGGCCATGTAGTTATGGTAGGGGATGGGGCGGGGAGTTGGGAGGGGGAAGTGGCGCGGTTCAAGTGCAAATAGGATCGCGACTATACTGTTGGGCAATGCGAGGGTATGGTCGATGAACTTCGAGCGTTTGGCACTAAACCAGTGGCGACAGATCAACAACATAGATATTGCGTTCCATCCGAGGTTGACCGTTCTCACTGGGGCGAATGGCGCTGGAAAGACGACGATACTGCAGATTCTTGCCCAGCACATGCGCTGGGACTTTCATTACCTTGCGACGCCTATAGCAGACGGAGATTCCCTGAGCGAACGCACTTTCCGATTAGTTGTTGATATGTGGCACAGAGCCATGCAGGTCGTCGCTCCTGATGATGCCGTCATCGGCTCAATTTCCTATTCAAACGGCAGACGTTCCGCACTTAGGCTTCCCAAGAATATCAACCAGCAGTACGTCGTCGAGATCCCTGAACGGCAAGACGTGACAGGGATTTTCGTCGCCTCTCACCGGCCAATGTACGTCTATGAGCGGGTGACCGAAATTCCTACTGAGGTCACGGCGAGGGGGCAGCTCCTTAACGTGTACAGCGAGGCTGAGAGAACTCGCCACGTGTCGGGTCGAATCGATAGATCTCCTAGCTACCACCTAAAGCGCTCGTTAATTTCTCTTGCCACATTTGGCCCAGGCAACGAATATGTCCAGGCCGATTCGCAAGCGATGATGACATTGATCGGCTTTCAAGATGTACTTCGCAAGATCCTCCCGTCTTCGTTGGGATTCAGGCGGCTCGAAGTCAGGATGCCTGAGGTGGTTTTGATGACGGATACCGGAGATTTCCCAATAGACTCAGTGTCGGGTGGTCTTGCGGCCTTAACTGACCTTGCGTGGCAGATCTACTTACAAACACAAATTGATGAAGAGGCGGTCATCCTGATTGATGAGCCGGAGACTCATTTGCATCCTGAACTACAACGAACAGTCCTCCCCAATCTTCTTGCTGCGTTTCCGGAAGCGCAATTTGTTGTAAGTACACACAATCCGCTGGTGGTTGGTTCAGTGCCAGATTCGAATGTTTACGTCCTAAGGTTCGTTGATGGTTCAGTCGAGAGCGGGCGCTTGGACATGGTGAACATGGCGAGAAGCTCGAATGAGATTCTTAGGGAGGTTTTGGGCCTGGATAATGCATTGCCTGTCTGGGTCGAGCGCGCCATCGACGAGTTGGCTACTAAATACTCTCGATTGCCGATTACGTCGGAATCACTGACGGAGTTGAGAGCAGAGCTGGAGAAATTGGGATTGGGTGCTCTCCTTCCGCAGGCCATGGATTCACTATTGAAGTCTAGTGATACGAATAACCAAGACTAAGAAACCGGCTGTCCTCATTAAGAATGGCGATGCATGGACGAAACGCTATGTTGAGCTCCGCGCCAAGAATGAGCCGATCCCTGACAGTCTCGGAAGATGCTACGCGGACGCAGAGATTAAGGCAGCGCTGGAGGAGGAAGCCCATGAAAAGTGTGCCTATTGCGAAAGCAGAGTAAACCACGTGTATCCCGGTGATGTCGAGCACATAAGGCCGAAGTCAAAGCACCCGGAGTTGATATGTGCCTGGGAAAATCTCACGTACGCGTGTTGGCAATGCAATCACGATAAAGGTCAGTACTGCAGTGACTTGGAACCGTTAGTTAACCCATTTACTGATGAACCTCAAGACCATATTAAGTTCTATGGTCCGTGGGCTTGTGAGCCGACAGGTAATGATCTGGGGCAGCGAACTATCGACGTTATCGGATTAAACAGGGCCGCTCTGATTGATCGACGCACAGACAAGTTGGAAGAACTTAGGCCCCTTCTGGCTCGCTGGCACAAGCTGCCGGATGGAGACCTGAAGACTGTTACTAAGAAGCAGATCGAATCACTAGCGGGAAGCGACAAAGAATATTCGTCAGCAGTGACTTTCTATCTGAAGGACCAACTGTCCTAATTCAGGATTGGATTCGTCCTCACTCCCACTCTATCGTGCCGGGCGGCTTGCTCGTGATGTCATACACCACGCGGTTTACCGCCGGAACCTCGTTGACGATGCGGTTGGAGATGCGGCCGAGGAGGTCATAGGGCAAGCGGGCCCAGTCGGCGGTCATGGCGTCTTCGGCGCTGACGGCGCGGATGGCGACGACATGGCCGTAGGTGCGGAAGTCGCCCATGACGCCGACGCTGCGGGTGTCGGTGAGGATGGCGAAGGCTTGCCAGAGGTCGCGGTAGAGGCCGGCTTTCTTGATCTCGTTCATGACGATCCAGTCGCACTCACGGAGGGTTTCAAGCTTGTCGCGGGTGATGTCGCCGATGACGCGGATGGCGAGGCCGGGGCCGGGGAAGGGCTGGCGCATGACGATTTCTTCGGGGAGACCAAGCTGTAGGCCGACGTTTCGGACTTCGTCCTTGAAGAGGTAGCGGAGGGGCTCGACGAGCTGGAAGGTCATTTCTTTGGGGAGGCCGCCGACGTTGTGGTGGGTCTTGATTTTGACGGCGGCGTTGTGGCCGACGGCGGACTCGATGACGTCGGGGTAGGTGGTGCCCTGGGCGATGAAGTCGTAGGTGTTAGGTTGTGATGGCGTTCCGCCTCGGGAATTCCGTAGTCCTTCGACTCGGATTCGGCCTTCGGCCTCAACCGGCTCAGGATGAACGGATCCTTCGAGAGCCTCAGGATGAGCGGGGCCTTCGGCGGGCTCAGGACGAGCGGCGGAGAGCCTCTCGGACTCTTCTTCGAAGATGCGGATGAAGGTCTCGCCGACGATTTTGCGCTTGGCTTCGGGGTCGGTGACGTCGGCGAGTGCGTCGATGAAGCGGTCGGCGGCGTCGACGTGGATGAGGTTCATCTGCAGGTGGCGGTGGAAAGTGTCGACGACGCGCTCCGCCTCTTCCTTACGGAGGAGGCCGTTGTCGACGAAGATGCAGGTCAGCTGGTCGCCGACGGCTTTGTGGACGAGGGCGGCGGTGACGGCGGAGTCGACGCCGCCTGAGAGGGCGCAGATGACCCGGCCTTCGCCGACCTGGGCGCGGACGCGGTTGATGGAATCGGCGATGAAGTTGCCGGCGGTCCAGTCTCTGGCGCAATGGCAGATGTTGTAGAGGAAGTTCTCGATGATGGCCTTGCCGTCGCGGGTGTGGACGACTTCGGGGTGGAACTGGATACCGATATATCCGGTGTCGTTGGCCATGGCGGCGATGGGGCTGGAGTCGGAGTGGGCGAAGGAGCGGAAGCCGGGCGGCGCTTCGGTGATGCGGTCGCCGTGGGACATCCAGACGGGGAGCGAGGCTGGGAGGCCCTCGAAGAGGGGGAAGTCGGAGGCGTGGTGGATGACGGCGTGGCCGTACTCACGCTCGCCGGCCGGTTCGACGCGGCCACCGAGCTGGTAGGCGAGAAGCTGCATGCCGTAACAGATGCCGAGGACGGGGAGGCCGGAGTCGAAGACATAAGAAGGCGCGTGGGGCGCGTTCTCTTCATAGACGGAGGAGGGGCCGCCGCTGAGGATGAAGCCTGCGGGGTTGAGCGACTGCACCTTCTCCCAGGGCGCGTCGAAGGGGACGAGCTCCGAGTAGACGCCGGCCTCGCGGACGCGGCGGGCGATGAGCATGGAGAACTGGGAGCCGAAGTCGAGGACGACGATCGTCTGGGGGTGGGCGGTATCGGGCGGGGGCTCGGCGGGGGCTTCGCCCTCGCGCTCGCGGGCGATCTCCAGATAAGTGGAGACTTCGAGGTCGCCGGAGGTGGGGACGCGGTGGTCGGTGGGGAGATTTGCCGGGGGTGCGGTGTCGGTTTGGCCTTCCATATAGGGATGATACGGGACGGAGGAGCCAGTAGCCAGTAGCAAGGAGCAAGGAGGAGGCGGTGATGGTGAGTGGTGAGTCGTGAGTGGACAGTGGTCAGGCGGCAGTGGGATGTGGTGGCGGTACGGGCGTGGTTGCGAAGTCCTTCGACTCCGGTCTTGGCCTGCGGGCGCGACCGGCTCAGGACGAACGGGATTGTGGGAAGTCCTGGCCTGTCGTGATGCGATCGGCTCGTGACGGGCAGCGGTTAATGCCGGTAAAGGCTGATTCGGGTAACCTGCATGGCGATGGCAGAGATCGTCCCGATGCGGGACCCGCGGGCCCTGGACTACGCGGTGAGCGCGCTGAAAGTGGGCGAGCTGGTGGTGTACCCGACCGATACGCAGTACGGCCTGGGTGCGCTGGCAGGGAATGATGTAGCGCTGCGAGCGCTGTTCGCGGCCAAGGGCCGGGCGCCATCGAAGGCACTGCCGCTACTGATTGCCGATAGCAAGATGGCGGCCTGGGTGGCAGAGGAAACGCCAGTGGCGCACATGCTGATGGCGGGCTTCTGGCCCGGCGCGCTAACGATTGTCATGCGCAGGAAGGCTTCGTTCCACAGCCTGGCCCTGGCGGGCGGAGATACGGTGGCCCTGCGAGTGCCGGACTATGATTTCGCGCGCGACATGATAGGGGCAGCCGGCGAGCCGGTCGTGGGAACGAGCGCGAATCGCAGCGGCGGGCGCGGACCTGCCTCGGCAGCCGAAGCGGCGTTCGCGCTCGGCGATATGGTTGCGCTGGTGATCGACGGCGGAAGGTTGACCGGCACCGCCAGCACCGTAATCGACATAACGCAGGAAGGCGGCCCCGTGATGGTGCGGGAAGGTGTGGTGAGCAAGGCCGAGATCGAGGCGGTGCTGGGTCGCGGGCCTGCGGCCGTGAAAGTACGAGTCATGGAACGAGAGGCATGAGACAAGGATTGCTAACGCGACAGGACATTCGAGCATGAGGGCATCGGCGCGTCGATGGGTAACTGTCTGGCTCTTAGTCGCGATCGCTGGGCTGCCGTTTGCTGCGTGCGGTGATGATGACCCGAGCGGGGAGGAGGTTACGCGGCGGGTGGAAGATGCGGTGAGTGAGGCCGGGATGGTGTACCACGCGGTGGGGGACGACGGCAGCGAAGTCTGGATTGATACGGAGAACGAGATGTTCCGGCGCGTCGACGAGACGGATGCAGGGCGACTGACAAGTGTGGGCACGGGCTGGACAGAGATCTCATACGACCCCCTCCAGAACGTCGTCCTGGAGGAGGACCAGAACCCGACGGGCCCGCAGCGACCGCGAATCGATCGCCCGATGGTCGTCTGGTCGGAGCCGCTGGGGGCGCTGGCGTTCGCGCAGGAGTTCAACGTGATCGGCGAGACGTCCGCGGACGGGCGGCTGGTGTTCGCAGTGGAGGCGCGTACGCCGATCACCTCGGACGGCGAGCCGACTGGGCGTGTGCTGGTGGGTCGGGTGGACCTGGATCCGGAGACGTGGCTGCCGCTGGCCTATGAGCGCCGCGAGGACGTGCCGCCGGAGGCGACGCCCTCGCAGGCGAGGACGCGCACTGTGTACACGACATCGGAACTGATCCCGCGGTCCGACCTGCCTGAAGACTGGTTCGATGCGGCCGTCGTGGAGGAGCAGAAGCTGACGATAGAGGAGAACATAGCGCTGATGCGGGACATCGGCATCACGCCGTACTGGCTGGGGGAGAACTTCGAGAGTGAGAACGGGCTGCTGTCCCTGCCGCCAGCGCGGGCGGTTATCCCAGACCCGGGAAACCAGGAGGGCGAGCTGCGTTACGCGCTCATCGTGCCCACATCGGAGACGAGTGCTGAGCCTCTACTGGAAGCAGTGGTGGTGCGCCTGGGACTGAACGCTGACGGATTCGGGCCGCCAACGATCCCCGAGATAGGCGGCGCGCTGCCGGAAGACTCAAGAGACGTGGTGGTGCGCGGGCAGACGGTGCCCTTGTACACGAGCCTGCTATCGCCGGCGGACCTGGGCTGCGGCCAGGCAGAATGCCCGGAGACATCGGCACAGCTCTACCGGCGCGTCGTCTTCAGCATTGGCGATACGACTGTGCAGGTGGAAGCCTTCGCCCGCATCAACGCGGCGGGGAAAGACTTGAACGGATACAACTCGGTCGACGCTCTGGTGGCGCTGGCGGAGGCGCTGATGGAAGTCGAAGCAACGGAGTAGCCATGAAGAAGAAGACGATCCGCGATATCGACCTCGACGGGAAGCGCGTGCTGGTGCGCGTCGACTACAACGTGCCGCTGGATAAGGCGACGGGCGCGATCCTGGACGATAAGCGCATCCGAGCGACACTGCCGACGATTGACTACCTGCGTCTACACGGCGCGAAGACGGTCCTCGTCTCGCATCTCGGGCGGCCGAAGGGACGCGACGAGTCGCTGAGCATGCGGCCGGTGGCCGAGCGCCTTTCGGAGCTGATCACCGGGCGGGTCGAGACGGTGGATGACGTGGTGGGGCCGGCGGTTGAGGAGGCGGTCGGCCGACTGGCCGAAGGCGACGTGCTGCTCCTGGAGAACGTGCGCTGGCACGAAGAGGAGGAAGCCAACGACCCTGATTTCGCGAAGGTTCTGGCCAGCCTCTGTGACGTCTACGTGAACGACGCCTTCGGGACGGCGCACCGGGCGCACGCTTCGACGGAGGGCGTGGCGTCCGCCATGAGCGGACGTCCGGCCGTGGCGGGCTTCTTAATGGAGAAGGAGATCGATTTCCTCGGCAAGGCGATGGAAGCGCCTGAGCGGCCTTACGCGGCGATCATCGGCGGTGCCAAGGTGAGCAGCAAGATGGGCGTGCTGGAGTCCTTCCTTGCTCGGGTGGACAAGCTGCTGATCGGCGGTGGGATGGCCAACACATTTCTCAAGGCGGAAGGCTTCGATGTGGGCGAGTCGCTGGTCGAGGACGAATTCGTCGAGCAGGCGAAGAGGGTCGAGGAGGAGGCTGCGAAGCGCGGCGTCAAGCTGCTGCTGCCGGCCGATGTTGTCGTGGCGGAGCGGTTCGAGGCGGATTCGCCGGCGCGGCGGGTTTCGGTGAAGGAAGTGCCGCCTGGCTGGCGGATCATGGACATTGGCGAGACGACGGTGGACGTGTTCGCGAGGGCTCTTCAGGACTGCAAGATGGTGGTCTGGAACGGGCCGATGGGGGTGATGGAGATGCCCGCGTTCGCGCACGGATCGCACCGGCTGGCGGGGGTGCTGGCGAACCTGACGGACGCAACGACAATCGTCGGCGGCGGCGAGACCGCGGCGGTGGTGGAGGATCTGGGGCTGGAACAAAAGTTCTCGCACGTGAGCACGGGGGGCGGGGCGTCGCTGGAGTTTTTGGAGGGGCGGGAACTGCCTGGGATCAGCGTCCTGCAGGACGCGTAGCCTACCTGACCGGTGAAGGCGGCAGCGCCGAGGCGGCCACGGGCGACGTCGCCGAAAAGGGTGAGGGACTCCTGGGTAAGGCCAAGGGCCTCTTCGGCAAGGACTAGGCCCGGGCAGAAGCGGATATCCAGCCTGGGCCAGAGCGCCTCAGGTGACTGAGGGGGATAAACTATCCCCCATATGGGCATACCCGAGAAAACGTACTCGATTCTTGAGTACGACAAGGTTATCGAGCGGCTGGGGCGATTCTGTTATACGGAACGCGGCCGTTCGCTGGCGGCTGCATTGCGGCCATCGATGGAGTACCGCGACGTTAGGCACTCGCAGCGGCTGACGTCCGACGCGCAGAGGCTGATCGAGTTGAAGCCAAACCTGGGGCTGACGGAGATCAAGGACATCGGCTCGATCGTGCAGGCGGCGGCGCTGGGGCGACAGCTGGAGCCTTCCGAGCTTCTGGATGTGCGGATTACCCTCGTAGCTTCGCGGAACATCAGCGACGCGGTAGACAAGCTGCGCATCTACATGGAGTTTCTGGCGGAGGTGGCGGACCGCATCGCTGACTTCCGCGGCATCACGGACGAGATTGCGCGCTGCATCGACGCCAAGGGCGAGGTGCTGGACTCGGCGGCGCCGGCGCTGGCGACGCTGCGGCGGGAGTCGCGGATCGCGCACGAGCGGCTGTCTTCGCGGCTGCAGCAGGTGCTGAACAGCCACAAGACGTCGCTGCAGGAGCCGATCGTGACGCTAAGGGACGGGCGCTACGTGCTGCCGGTGAAGGCGGAACTGCGATCGCAGTTGCCGGGGATCGTGCACGACGTGTCGTCGTCTGGCGCCACGGTGTTCCTCGAGCCGCTGGAGACGGTGGAGATGGGGAACAAGTGGCGGGAGTTGCAGGCAGAGGAAGAGCGCGAAATCGCTCGTATCATGCGCGACCTTTCGGCGCGGGTGGGCTCGCGAGCGGAAGAGATCGCGGAAGCGCTGGCGGCGCTGGCTGAGGTCGACGTGCTGGTGGCCAAGGTGCGCTACGGCGAGTCGATCGGAGCGCGGTCGTTGCCACACGACGACCAGGAACAGAACTGGCTGATGGAGGAACCGGGATCTCTGTACCTGCAGAACGCGCGGCACCCGCTGCTCAAAGGTGACGTTGTACCGGTAAGCATCTGGCTGGGCGAGGGCGGGCCGACGGCGCGCGACGTGGCGGCCGGTGAGCCGTTCACGATCTTGCTGATTACGGGACCGAACACGGGAGGCAAAACCGTCGCCCTCAAGACGGCGGGGCTGCTGGCGCTGATGGCCCAGGCTGGCATCCCGGTGCCGGCGGACGCCGATTCGCGGCTACCGGTATTCGACGCGGTCTACGCGGACATCGGCGACGAGCAGTCGATCGAGCAGTCGCTGTCGACGTTCTCGTCGCACATGAGCAACATCATTTCGGTATTGAAGAACGTGACGCACCGGTCGCTGGTGCTGCTGGACGAGCTGGCGGCAGGGACAGACCCGGTGGAGGGCTCCGCGCTGGCCGTGGCGATCCTGGAGTGGCTGCGGACGGTGGAGTGTCTGACTATCGCGACGACCCACCACGGTGAGTTGAAGGCGTATGCGCACTCGACGCCGGGCATCTCCAACGGTTCGGTGGAGTTCGACGACGAGACGCTCTCGCCAACGTACCGGCTGAACATCGGGCTTCCCGGCACGTCGAACGCGCTGGCAATCGCCGAGCGCCTGGGCATGCCGGAAAGCGTGCTCGAGAAGGCGCGCGAGGGCATCTCACCTGACCGGCTGGCGATCGAAGCGATGATCACCGACTTGCACAAGCACCGCGAGCAGGCGGAGGCGGCCAGCGCCGAACAACGCGTAGCCGCCGACGAAGCGCGGCGCGCGCGGGAACGCGTGACGAAGGAGCTGCAGTCCTTGGAATCGAACCGCAACAAGCTGATCGAGCAGACACGGCGGGAGATGGAGACAGAGTTGCAGCAGGCTCGCGCGAAGCTCCGCGAAGCGCTCAAGGAAGTCCAGAAAGCGGAACGGACAACCGTTTTCGAGCGGGCGAAGGCGATCGAGGAAGCGCAGGCTGAGACGGAGGAGGTGGCGCAGGCAGTCGACCGCGTGCAGAAGCGGGAGCGCCGCAAGCGGCGGGGCCCGCTGCCGGAAATTGCCGTTGGCGACCGCGTGTTCCTGCACGATGTGCCCACACCGGGCGAGGCGCTGAGCGCGCCAGATGGCTCGGGTGACCTCGAGGTGAAACTGGGGGCGCTGCGTGCGCGGGTGAACGTGAAGCAGATCGCTGAGGTAGAGAAGGAGACAGGTGACAGGGGACAGGAGACGAGGGAGTACATTCCGTCGCTGGCGATGCCGAAAGCGGCGCCGGAGCTTGATTTGCGTGGACTGGCGGTGGACGAGGCGCTGATGCTGATCGATCAGCGACTGGACGAGGCCATGCGCTCCGGCGTCCACGAGATGCGGATTATCCACGGCAAGGGGACGGGGACGCTGCGCCGCGCTGTACGGGAGATGCTGGGGAAGCACGCGCTGGTGAAGGCGCAGGCGACGGCGGAGCGGCGGGATGGAGGGGACGGGGTGACGGTGGTGGAGATTGCTTCATGAGACAAGAGATATGAGACAAGGAAAACGCCATGCCTGACGCAATCACACCGTCTGCTAGTTATGTGTTGAAGCAGTCGCTGGAGGAGTTGAGGGCCGCGATTGAGGGGGTGCCGGCGGAGGCGCTGAACTGGAAGCCGGGCGGGGATGAGACGAATTCGATTGCTGTGCTGGCGACGCACGTAATGCACAGCACTCGCTCGTGGCTGTCGGTGGCAGTGGGGGCGGAGTTGCCGGAGCGGGACCGGGCATCGGAGTTCCGGGTGACGGAGGACGATCCGGGGGCGTTGCTGCGGCTGGTGGACGAGATGTCGGAGGAGTGCCGGGGGCGGCTGCGGGATGCGGGGGAGGTGGATTGGTCGGCGGTGCGGAAGACGCACGCGCGGCCGGGTGACGCGCCGGAGACGGTGCCGGCGGCGTTCGCGCTGCTGCACGCGCTGGAGCATCTGGGGCAGCATGTGGCGCATTGTTCGCTGACGCGGCAGCTCTGGGAGGAGCAAGGAGCGAGGAGCAAGTAGCCAGAGGCTTTGGGGTGCGGGACGGGGTCATCATGCGGCGGGTGGGGATGAAGGGGGTATAGGGGCGCTTTGCCGCGCGCCCTGCGTTTACGGGTTCGGCTCAGCGTAGGGCGAATTGAGGATCGGATTCTCGATCAGGGTGTCAGACATTGGTGCGCTTTCCCCCTCACGGACATTCGTGGTGGCGGGATTGTATGAAATCTGCACTCGCTTCTCAAGGCACATTCAGCACGCAGGCAGTATTATTCTAGAATTGGGCTGTAAGCCCCAAAACAAAAACTGCGAAACGAAATGGTGTGCCATTTCCCCCTTCCAGATACAACCCAGGCATGAAACCATGTCTGCACTATGACAAAACAAACAGGACCCCGCACCGCCAAAGGTAAATCCGTATCCAGCCGTAATGCCTTCAAGCACGGCATCGAACCTCGGAGCTCGTAGTCATCGACCAGATCGAAGACGAAGCCGAATGGCAGGGCTTGCTCGACGGCATCATCGAGTCGCTCCAGCCCGTCGGCGCCATGGAGTACATGTTCGTCGAACGCATCGCACTCACCCTCTGGAAGACGCGCCGGCTCGAGCGCTACCAGGCCGTCACCGCCCGCCAGCGCGTTGATAGTACCGAGAAGGACCTCTACGAGAGGGCGGCAACGTACCAACAGTTCAGG
>DATKDX010000048.1:0-28457 GCA_035512435.1 Dehalococcoidia bacterium | reverse complement strand
ATCCTACGTCGACCTCTCCGCCCGTGAATTTGTCAGCAGGATTGACTTCGTCGATAACGATGTCGATCTGGACCGTCCCGCCAATCGCTACCGCAACGCACTCTTGCACAGTCCCCTGCAGCTGGCCGGTGCCGGTCAAGTTTAGTGTATTGGCCGGCGTATTGTTCGGGTCCGCGTCTATCACGAACCGCTCGACGGAGCCGGCTGATCCGTCGAGTGTGCCGGTTACGGCACCGGCGGGACCGCTCGCGTTAAGAGCGGCCCAGGTAAGCGCACCAGCGATAATTAGCACAGAGATCAGAAATAAGCTGAGCTTTGGGAATCCCCCACGTATGGCAGTTTGGCGTGCCTGCATGCCCGTATTCCTCCCTTGTCCCCTCGTAACAGTCCACTCAGGTTATTGTGAACCAATTATTTAATCAAGTACGCACGGGTTAGAAAACGGGTTGCGAAGCCACCACAAATCTTTCATAATCCCCGTCCGTACATCGGGCGCATATACTGCACCCCGTGGAGAACGTCACGGTCGTCGCCTCATTCCCGGACACCGCGTCCGCGGATGTGGCGGCCCGGCGCTTCGCCGACCCCGCCTCCGAGATCGGCGGTGCTTCCGCGGCGCCGGCGCGAACTGCGCGGGAGGGCCGCTTCATGGTGCGGCTGGTCCTCATCATCGCGGCCTGGAGCGTCGCCGGCACGGCCGTCGGAGGAGCCATCGGCGCTCTGCTTTCGTACACTGTTGGGCCGCACGGCACCGAGGGCTTCATCCTGCAGGTCGTGAGCTGGGCGATCTTCGCACACCTGATCATCGGTCTCTGGGCGGGCTATGCGCTGCTGGCCGACCGCTCCGGCCGTGAGCTTGCCGACGAGGAACCGCTGGTCTCTTTCGAGGTGGATCGGGCAGACGCCCCGGCGCTGGCGCGGGCGCTGCAGGAATCAGGCGCGACCAGGGTAGTCATCCAGACCAACGCTTCCACGGGCATGCTTGCCCGGCGATAGAGAGGAGACCTCATGGCGAACAGGTTCAAGGTGGGCGATCTGGAGGTGCTCGCCGTCAGCGACGGCATGGGTGCGGCCCCAGGCACCCTCTACTTCCGCGGCACCACCGACGAAATGTGGGAGAAGCACAAGCAATGGCTGAACGCCGCCGGCATGGTGGAGTTCCCGTTCAGCTGCTTCCTGGTGCAGGCGGGCGACAAGAAAGTACTCATCGACACGGGCCTGGGCCAGTTCGATATGTTCGGCTTCCGCGGCGGCGCCCTCTTCGATGAACTGGCGGCCGGCGGCGTGCAGCCGGAAGACGTCGACATCGTCCTCATCACGCACCTGCACGTCGATCACGCCGGGAACATCGCCGCGCCGGAAAACGGCGGCTGGCGCCCACTCTTCCCCAACGCGACCCTGCGCTGGACAACCGCCGAGAACGACTACTGGGCCGACCCCGACCCGCGTTCGCGCTCACCCAGTTTCGATTGCGGCTCGATGATCCAGGCCATGGCAGACCGCTTCGAGCCCGCCGACGACGGCGCCTCCATCGCCGAGGGCATTAATGTCATCG
Source organism: Dehalococcoidia bacterium (assembly GCA_035512435.1). GTDB lineage: Bacteria > Chloroflexota > Dehalococcoidia > SM23-28-2 > RBG-16-64-32 > CF-162. The sequence goes on along the minus strand of DATKDX010000048.1, from coordinate 26,902 downwards.
CGACGCCGGGGCACACGCCGGGTCACGGCGGCATCGTCCTCTCCTCGCAAGGTAAGCGCGCCTTCATCCTGGGTGACGCGATCTCCTGCCCGGTACAACTGACGGAGACGGAGTGGTCCGGCCTCGGCGACCTGGACCCCGCCCTCGCCCGCGCGAGCCAGGAGGCGGTCATTAAGGAGATGGAATCCGATGGCGAAGTGCTGCTAACGGCGGCTCACTTCCCGGGCCTGACGCTGGGACGCGTGATCATGGCAGAGGGCAAACGCTACTGGGAGCCGGTGTAAGCGGCGACTTCGTTGTACAGCACGGGCATTTCGCGTACGATGGGATGAGTGGAGCGGGCCTCGACCCGCTCCTTTGCTAGTCGTCTGCACTGCCGAAGTGGCGGAATTGGCAGACGCGGCAGACTCAAAATCTGCTGCCCGCAAGGGCGTGCCGGTTCGAGTCCGGCCTTCGGCACCAAAACGCATACGCCGGCCCCAGTGCCGAGTGGTGTAACGGTAGCACACGGGACTTTGGATCCTTTGGTCCAGGTTCGAATCCTGGCTCGGCAGCCAGGTTAGCGTAGCGCCGTGCGACAATTAGATACGCGCTCCCGGGTAGCTCAATTGGTAGAGCGGGCGGCTGTTAACCGCTAGGTTACAGGTTCGAGTCCTGTCCCGGGAGCCAGTTCATTTCTAATGGCCTTTCACTTTACGTGCTGCGAAATCCGCAAGGTCGTCTATACGTTTTGGCTCGACAGGGGATCTCGAGACTCGTCTGCTTCGCCATGCGTCCGGCGATTCCCGCTGGACCAGTACACGGGGCCCCTGGCAACTCGTGCTGGCAGAACCCCACAACACAAGGGCTGACGCCATGCGGAGAGAACTTCATCTGAAGTCGGGAGCTGGCAGGGCGTGCCCCCGAGTTCCAGCTGTTCCGATCCCCGTGCAAACCGATCCCAACAACCGCCCCTCGACCCGGTTGGCCACCCCGCAAACTTGACCAATTACGGCCATCATGCTAGAAATAGTTATTTCTTGCGGGAGGTGCGGTCATGTCAGAGGTCATTGACGATTCAGCACGGGGGAAGAAGGGCCGGCGTCAGTTGCTGGCTATGGCTGGGGCAGGAGGAGTGGCGGCGATGGCCGCGGTGCTCGGCCACAAGAACGGGGCGGAGGCCGGGCATGATGCCACGAACGTCTTACACCTGGGGGAGGTCAACAGCACCCCGCTTGATGGAGGCCTTTCCGGCAGAACGGATGTCGGCACTAACACGGACGATTTCGGATTTAGCATCTCCAACGCCGGAACAGGCGAGGCTGCGGGAGGCCTCTATGTAACCGGCCAGGGCGGAAAGCCGGTGATTGAGGCCGACATACTGGAAGGTGAGGGTCCGGCAGTGCAGGGGGTGGCCGGCGCTGGTGAGACGTTCGGCCAAGGCACCGGCATCGGCGTCCAGGGAATCAGCGGTAGTGGCCCTGGCGTCCAGGGAATCAGCGGTAGTGGCTCTGGCGCCGATGGCACCAGCGACAGCGGCATCGGCGTGTCCGGCGGCAGCCAGGACGGACCGGGCGTCCGGGGAGACAGCCAGAACGGACCGGGCGGCGAGTTCAACAGCCAGAGCGGCCCCGGCGTTTCCGCCTACAGCCCCGGCGGCACCGGCGCCGCCGGGTTCAGCGACACCGGGTTCGGTGTCGAAGGATTCTGCCCGGCGGGTCCCGGCGTTAAGGGCCACAGCGATACCGCGAATGGCACAGAGGGCGTAACGAACACGGGCATCGGCGTCCTCGGCCGTAGCGACAGCGGCGACGCCGTTGTCGGCCACAGTCAGAGCGCCAGTGGCGTGTTTGGCTTTAGCGGCGTGGCGGAAGAGGACATACTCACCTTACACGGATTTGGCGCGTCCGGCGTGCAGGGAGTGAACGTCAGCGGTGACGGGTTCGGCGTCTCCGGCTTCGGGCCGACCGGGGTAATCGGCGAAGGCCGTGATGCCGGGGTTCTTGGTATAGTCTCCAGTTCCCCAGCCGACGACGTGAATGGTAACGTGGAGCAGGCGGGGGTGCGAGGGGACGCCGTGGGCTGCACGCGCAAGGGCCCCTGCGAACCCGGTATCGGCATCGGCGTTCACGGCCGCAGCGAGGCTGGCACCGGCGTCCGCGCCGAAGTGCTGGACCCAGCCGGAATCGCTCTGGACGTCATCGGCAAGGCCCGCTTCTCCACCGCCGGCGCGGGCGCAGTCCCCCAGAGCGCGGCCTCGGCATTCGTTGCCAACGAGGCTGTTCAGCCGAACAGCCACGTAAGCGTGACGCTGACGGGCGACCCCGGAAAGCGCCAGCTGAACTGGGTGGAGATCGTAGCCGGCGGCTTCAACGTCCACATGACCGACGTACCGCCGCCCCAGCGCACGGCCGTCGACTTCACATACCTCGTCGTCGAGCCGCCCGCCTAGCCGCTAATCTGAACGCTGAGAAGGCGGGGTCAGGCTAAACGCCTGACCCCGCCTGATACCGCGCCTACAGCCGTCACACAAACACTGCCCCCGTAACCACCGCAATCACCCCAGTTCATTTCTCTCGCTTCGGCTACGTCGGGCTGGCCACTTGATTCTCCACTGGTAACACCCCCCTATTACTTGTCGTCTTTTCTAATAACTATCGCTATCACCTAACCTACCTATGTCTGAAACCACAAGTCCGACTCCAGACGCGCCGCCAGCGCCGCATCCCCTTCGCGAGACGAAGGTCCTGCACCGCTACGTGCAGGGCGGCGTATACGGCATCTTGCTCGCCTTCCTGCCGATCCAGCTCTGGATCATCGGCATGCCGCTGGAGTACGCGCTCGCCAGCGACACGTACTTCTTCGGGCTTGCGACACTTGCCATCGAAGGCGCCTTCAAAAACGGCCGCCTCATCCGCAAGCGGGTGGCATACCCAACGTCCATCCTCGCGGAGATGCGCCAGGCCGAGTCGTCTGCCGAGGCCGCGCGCCAGGCTGCGCGCCGCACGACGGAACTACTCCAGGTCGAAATCGCCGCCGTCCTCGTGGGCGAAGGCGAGGAATCGCTCTTCACCGACGCCGATTCGCTGATTGAAGCAACTGCCATCCTCCAGTCCTTCCGGCCCACCATCGAGGCAGCCCGGCAGTCCGGCGACATTTCGCGCGTGTCCTACCGCAACGGCGAGATCGTCATCGTCCCGCTCCTCGGTGCCCACGGCGAGATCGGCGCGCTCGTCCTCTATGCCACCCGCCAGGCGGACGCCTCTGACTCCCAGCTTCTGCAGAACATCGGCTCCCGAGTCGGCATCTTCCTGGAAGCACACTGGCAGCGCGAGGAACTGAAGCGCAAGGAAGCACACAGCAAGGCCATGCTCGACGCGATCCCGGACGTCATCCTGCGAATCAAGTCGGATGGCACGATCACCTACTACGTCTTTCGCCGCGACCAGCAGGACCGCCTGATCAGCGTCGAGAATCCGGTCGGCCAGAGCCTCTACCCGTTCCTGCCCGAGTCGCTGGCCCGCAAAGTCCGCGAGGCCCTGCGCCGCGCGCTCACCACAGGCGAACTCCAGCGCATGGAGTACGACTTCCAGACCCCCGCCGGCACCGCCTACCGCGAAGCACGTATCGTGCCTGTCGCCGATGACGAGGTGCTCGCAATCGTCCGCGATGTCAGCGACACGCGGGCGGCGGAAGTCGCACTGCGCCAGCGCGAAGAGTATTTCCGCCAGCTAATCGAGAACGCCCAAGACGCCATCGTCGTCGTCGCCACGAACGGCACCGTGAAGTACGCCAGCCCGGCTCTCGGCCGCATGCTGGGCTTCGACCAGAATGAACTGGTCGGGGTCGACGCGCTGCAGCTCGTGGAGCCGGAAGACCGCGAAAAGCTCGTCGAGGTCTTCGCGGCCCAGTTCCAGGGCGGCGATGAGCGGTCCGGTACCGCAGAGTTCCATGCCCGGCATAAGGACGGCAGCATTCGCATCATCGAAGCCACCGCCCGCCCGCTGACGCCCCACGCGGCGGAGACGGAGATCGTCATCAACGGGCGCGATGTGACCGAACGCCAGGAAGCCGCCGCCATCCTCCGCGAAAGTGAAGAGCGGATGCGCACGATCTTCGAGGAGGCGCCGATCGGTATGTCCATCGTGCAGCCCGACTTCACGGTGCTTAGCGTGAACAAGGCCCTCTGCGAAATGCTCGGCTACGACGAAGACACACTCCGCCGGCGCGGCCTCGCCGGCGTAACCCACCCCGACGACCTCGGCGAAGACCTTGAAATGGCCAGGGAGCTGGCCGAAGGCCGTGCCGACAGCTACCGCCTGGAAAAACGCTTCATCACCCGGGACGGCGAAATCGTCTGGGGTGACACGACGGCCACCGTTATCCGCGACCGGGACGGCAACGCCCTCTACGGTCTGGGCATGATCGAGAACATCACCGACCGCAAGAAGGCAGAGGAGACCGTGCGCCACCTGGCATTTCATGACCACCTCACGGGCCTGCCCAACCGCGCCCTTTTCCGCGACCGTCTGGAGCTGGCCCTTGCGCAGGCCCGCCGGGGCCGCCAGATGGCCGCCGTCATATTCCTCGACCTCGACCGCTTCAAGATGGTCAACGATAGCGTCGGCCACGCCGCGGGCGACCAGTTGCTCTGCCAGGTAGCCGAGAAGATCAGCCGCATCGTCCGTGAGGGCGATACGGTCTCCCGCGTCGGCGGCGACGAGTTCACCGTGCTGCTGCCGACCATCGAGAAGGTGCAGGACGCCGTACGCATCGCTACCCGCATCCTCGAAGGGCTGAGCCATCCCTTCACCCAGGATGGCAAGGAGTTCATCGTCTCCGGCAGCATCGGCATTACGATCATCCCCGATGACGGCGACGACGTTGACACGCTCCTGCGCAACGCCGACATCGCGATGTACCGCGCCAAGGAGCTGGGACGCAACCAGTACCAGCTCTACGCGCCACACATGAACCACGAGATCCTGGAACGCATCGCCTTCGAGGCCGAGCTTCGACACGCAGTGGAGCGTGGCGAACTGGAAGTGCACTACCAGCCGCAGTTCGACGTCAAGACCATGGCAGTCACCGGGGTCGAAGCGCTGGCCCGCTGGCGCCGCCAGGACGGCACATACGTGCCTCCCTCCGAGTTCATCCCGGTCGCCGAAGAGACTGGCCTCATCACGCAGCTCGGCCACTGGGTACTGCGCGAGGCTTGCACACAGGCCGTCGAGTGGCAGAACATCGGCCTGCCCCCGGTCCGCGTCAACGTTAACGTCTCCGCCCGCGAGTTCCAGGGCACGGACCTCATCGAGCGCGTGGAAGCCGTTCTCGCTGAAACCGGCCTTGACGCTTCATGCCTGCAGATCGAGATCACGGAAGGCGTCGCGATGGAAGAGGTCGATTCGTCCCTCTCGACGCTCCGCCAGCTCAAAGCCATGGGCGTTCAACTGGCGCTCGATGACTTCGGCGTAGGCTACTCCTCCCTGGCCTACCTGAAGCGCTTCCCCATCGACACCCTGAAAATCGACTGCAGCTTCATCCGTAACGTGGGCGCCGTAGCCGCCGACACAGCGCTTGTCGGCGCCATCATCACCATGGCCCACAGCCTGGGCTTGCGCGTCATCGCCGAGGGTGTCGAAAAGCCGGAGCAGCTCGACTTCCTACGCGACCCGCAGGTCGAAGGCATTGGCACGATGGCGTGTGATGAGTTCCAGGGCTTCCTCGCCAGCCGACCGGTCGCCCCGCAGGAGCTCGAAGACCTCCTGCGCGCCGGCAAAGGCACCACGGAAGCGCGCCCCGCAGCTTAACCGATCGCCTTCAGCCATTCCCAGAACGCCGCGAACGCCTCCGCGTACACGTCCTCCTTCGTACGGCCGCTCGCTTTGCGCGCAGCAAAGCCGTGGTCCGCACCCTGGATCAGGTGCAACGACGACTTTGGCGCGAGCGAGGCGGCCTCGCGCAACTCCTCCGGCGAGCCAAAGGCGTCGTTAGTCCCGGAACAGAACAGTACAGGCACCGTGATCTGCGGCAGGTGCGCCACTCGTCGTGCGTCCGCCTTACCGGGCGGGTGAAGCGGGTACGCGAACAACGCGAGTCCGGCCACCTCCGCTCCCCCCGCCACGACCTGGGACGCGATGCGCCCGCCCATCGACCTTCCACCGACGACGAGCCGCTTCCCCGCGAAGTTCGCAACTACCGCTCGCCATGTCGCCTCCAGCACGTCCGGCCGGTCCGGTGAGCGCCTCCCCACCTCTTGGTAGAGGAACTGGAAGCGCACCGCGGTAACACCCCTTTCAGCAGACTCACGGCAGAGGTACTTCCCGAACGCATCATGAACGTTAGACCCGGCCCCCGGCGCGTATAGCAGCGTTATGTCACCAGGCTTCTCCGGCTCAGCGACGAGGGCCGTCACCGACCGCCCCTCCCCAACCTCGATCCGTACTTCGCGTTCGCTCATGAGTTCAGGTCGAGCACCGCGTAGAGCCCCAGGTGGTCAGATGGAAAGAGGTCGGGATTGGCCGGGCTCGGCATGTCGAACGCCAGGCCCGCCTCCGCCACCTGAAACTCCGGCGAGACGTAGATGTAGTCGAGCGTCCCCGGCGGCGAGTCGTCGTAAGTGTTCACGGGCGTCGGCCACGTCTTCTCCGGCTCGCAGCCGTTCGCCACCCCGCAAGCCGAGCGAAAACGGGATTTCATCACGTCGATCACCGGCTCACCGGGATAGGAATTGAAGTCCCCGCTTACGATGGTCGGCAGCTTTTCGTGGGAATCCAGCCAGCGCAGGAGATACTCGGCCTGCTCCGTACGCTCGGCCGTCGCCTCCGGCGGGTGGTGCAGGTGCGTGTTGACGAAGGCGAAGCGGACGCCCTCGGCCTGGTACACCATCCTCTGGGCGATGCGGTCGAAAGTCATCAGGTCAAGCACCTCGTGCTCAAGGCATTCGATCCTGGCCATCGTGCCGATCCCAAAGATCGCCGCGCGGACGCCGGGTGAGGTCGCGTGCTTGATACGGTAGTGCGGACGTTCACCCACGCGGCGGTTGATCGCGCGGCTGATCTCCATCCCCTGGTCGATGCCCAGGTCGACCTCCTGCAGGCCAATCACATCGGGAGACAGTGCATCTAGCTGGTCAATTACCAGCGGCATCCGCGAATCCCAGTCGCCCATGCGATTGAAAAGGTTCAGGGTCGAGACCTTGATTCGGGGCATTGCGGCGCTAGATTACTACACGCCGCCCGGAATGCCATCAGCCCCCGCTGGAGGCTGTCTCGGCGGGGGCTGCTGGGAGGGGGTGTGACTATGGTCATCTCCAACACTAGCCGAGCCAGATTAAGGAACAATGAAACCTGTATTAGAGTCGTTTTAACCGAAGTCGCGACGCTTAACCCGACGCTTGCAAACCCGCGAGCGCAGCTTCCGCAAGCGTCCGCGGCTCGCCCGGCGACATTTCGGCCTTTGCGCTGGCGAAGACGTATGTCACGCGGTTCACCGCACGGCCCGTCGCCTCTTGTATGCCGTGGACGTAGAGGCCCGCCTGCAGCCCATATGCCCTCAGCCGCGCCTCCACCTCCGCTTCAGGTACCTGGTCCGTCTTCCAGTCGACGATCTCGATACCGTCCGGCGTTTCGATAAGCAGGTCGACGAATCCCTCTACCACGCGCCCGTCCAGCGCTACGGCAAACGGCGTCTCCCGCATCGCCCGCGGCGCAGCGATTGCCCGCTTCCACGCCTCCGATTCCCGCACTACCCAGCGCACCAGCCGGGCCACGTCGCCGGCCCGCTGCGGGACCGCCTCCGCCACCGCCTGCGCGCGCGCAAACGCCTCGATCGTCGCGTCGTCGGGGTCAAGCGGCAGGCTCTGGATTGCGGCGTGCACCGCGCGCCCGACGCGGGTCCCCGCCCGGCCCCGCGACCAGGGCTCCGATTCGTCCTCTCGCCCCTTTTCCTCCGGCGCGTCATCCGCCTCCCGCTTAAGCCCCGTCGCGCTGGTGAAACGCTTCTGGATCGCCGAGCTAACCAGCGCCTCGCGCGCCTCGCCGAAAGGTCCGTCAGGAGGCAGATCGACCTGGAGCCCAGCGAGCGGCTCCACGTACCCGTTCACCCGCAGTCTGTCCGGCGGCGCAAGCTCCGGCGCGTGTTCCCGCGCGCCGTACACGGTCAGACGGTGACCGATGCAGCCCCTCGGCGACTTGAGCGAATACGAGAGCGACACGAGCAGGTGATCGCGGGCACGCGTCGCTGCGACGTATGCGAGACGGTCCATTTCTGCAGCCTCATGCGCGCGTTCCGTCTGGTTTAGCGTCGCGTAATCACCCAGCTGGAACACACGGTTGGCCCCGACACTACCGATCTGCACACCCACCCGCCCTCGGGCATAGTCCGCGAGAAACACCGGGTAGTTGCCGGTGTTCGGCGCCGCGGCGAGCCCCGCCAGGATGACGATCGGGAACTCGAGCCCCTTGGCGCCGTGAACCGTCATGATGCGCACGGCGTCCTCGTCATCGTCGATGCCCGTGCCTTCGTGGTCGACGATCATGCGTCCCGCCTGGCGCTCCAGCCAGGCTACGAAAGCCCGCACGCTCTCCGGCTTCGCCGCCTCGAACTTGCGGGCCTGCTCGATGACGAAGCGCGCGCGGCGGAAGGCGTTGCGGTCGCCTTGCGCCAGCGTCCCCGACTCCACGATCCCCCGCTCCCAGACAACCCGCTCGACCAGTCCGGCCAGCGAACTGTCGTGCCGCTCTTCGTGGTACTCGCGGAGCGCGCGCAGTCCGTCCGCGACCGGACCCGATTTCTCGTCGAGGGCGCGGTGAAAGTAGTTGAAGCGTCCGCCGTCCGCCACGAACCGCGCCAGGTCAACATCGGAGCAGGCGAAGGCTGGGCTGCGCAGCGCGCCCACGATGGCCACTTCATCTGCCGGGTCGTCGATCGCCGTCACGCAGTTGATGATGTCGCGGACTTCCTGCGTCCGGTACACCAGCGATCCACCCTCGACGCGATAGGGAATACGCGCCGCGGCCAGCTGACTCTCCAACGGCGACAGCAGGATGCGCCTTGGAATCAGGATCGCGATGTCCGCAAACGTCGCCTCACGCACCTCACCATTCCGCTCCTGCACCTGCCAGCCTTCTTCGATCGCCCGGCGGCACTGTATTGCGATCGCCTGTGCTTCGTTCGCCCGCATATCCCGGGCAGGGAGGCCCGGATCGGCCGGCTGCATCCAGGCCACGCCCGGCCCTTTTAACGGAATCTCTCGGCGCGGGTAGATGTCGCGGTAGGGTGGTTGCACCGCCGGCTCGTCCCCTTCGCCGATCAGCGGCCGGAAGACCTTGTTTACCCAGGTCAGGATCTCGGGCCGGGATCGCTGGTTGTGCGCCAGCTCAGGCGTCTTCGACCCGGCCGCTTCCAGGGCGCTTTTGGTCTGCGAATACATCTCCATGTCCGCCCGCCGGAAGCGATAGATCGATTGCTTGGGGTCGCCGACCAGGAAAAGGCGACCGGGCTCGAGCGCTCCGCTCTCCGGGTCCTGTGCGAAACCCAGCGCGATCTCCATTTGCAGGGGATCGGTGTCCTGGAATTCGTCGATTAGCAGCGCATCGTAACGCTCGCGAAATGCCCGCCGGGCGCCGTCGTTGTCGCGCAGCACGTCCCGCACCCGCAAGATCAAGTCGTCGAAGGTCAGCGCCCCTTCCTTCGCCCGCGCCCTCTCCTCCTGCCGCACAAACGCCACGATGTACGGCATTAGCTCCGCCAGGGCGGCCGAGCGAAGGCCGGCCAGCAGGCCGGTCATCTCCGCCGAGACCTCCTGACAGAGCGAGAGCGCGGCGTCACGCGCGGCACCGCCGCCCCACTTTCGCTTATCGCCGCTGTAACTCCCCGCGAACTTCGAGGCGACGGCGGCAAGCGCAGTCTCGCGGTCGCCGGGACGAGCGTTACCAACCGCGACGATTCCGCTCTTCACCGCGTGCAGACGGTGCGTCAGACGGCAGTCGTCAGGGGCGCCGGCCAGGACCGCTTCCAGCTGGGTTTGAAGTCCAGCGAGGTCCGGCCATACCGGGTCTGGCGCCGCAAACCGCTGTGCGTGCAGCACCTCAGCAAGCGCCCCCTTTTCCGTCAGTTCGGTCGCCAGCCGCTCGATTTCGTTCGGAAACATGCCCAGGCTAAGCACCTTGTCGATCGCAGCGACAGCTTGCGGCACATTCCCCAGTTCTACCAGCGCCGACCGCCAGCGGTCCTGCAGCCGCCGCTCTGCCGTGACTTCGTCCTGCACTTCAAAGTCCGGATCGACGCCCGCCTGCGCCGAAAACGTCTTCAGCAGCGACTGTGCGAAGGCGTGGATCGTGGATATTTGCGCGCGGTCGAGCGCTGCCAGCGCCGTCGCCGCCTCCTCCGATCCATCCGTTTCAAGCGCGGAGCGCACACGTTCCCGCAGTTCCGCCGCTGCCTTCTCCGTGAACGTGATGGCGACGATGCGGTCAACCTCGCGCCCGGAGCGCACCAGCGCTACGAAGCGTTCGACAAGCGCGCGCGTCTTCCCGGTCCCAGCGCCTGCCTCAACGAACAGCATCTCATCCAGCGCCTCGCTGATCAGCCTGCGGACGCCTTCGTCCTGCGCCTCGTAGTCCACCACTGTCACTGGCCCTGCCTCCGCGCCGTCACGCCTACCTGCGCCCATGCCTGCATGCCGGGGTCCGCCTCCTTGGCCTTCTGCTCAAAGTCGCGCCGGCGTGAGCAGATGCGGTCGAAGTCGCAGTAAAGGCAATTCTTGAACCCGTTGCGGAACTCATCGTCTTCGAGGGGTATCGCCGGAAACGCTCCCGACCCTATGCCATCGACTATCGCGCCTAGCGTGGCCTCAAATAGTTCACGGTTTTCCGGCGTGTTCTCGTATTCGTGCTTCTCGAACCCGCCGCGCTGCGTGTTGTACCAGTACATCGCCCGCCCTTCTGGCACATCAGCGACGGCCGCAAGGTACACCGGCAACTGCAGCTTCTGGCCGCTCGCCAACGGGTTATCAATCGGCATCGTTGTCTTGTCCCAGGAACTCCCGGTCTTGTAGTCGATGACCCAGGCTTTCTGCCCATCTTCCGTACGGTCGATCCGGTCAACGAAGCCACGCAGCGTGACGCCGGCCACCTGCGCCTCCGGAATCCTGTATTCGAACTGCGCGGGCACGGCGCCGGTCTCGAAGCGGAACATGCTGTCCTGCCCGAGAAACAGCCGCAAATCCGACTCGATTGTCCGTACCTCATGCTGCGCGTACACGGGAAGGCCGGTTGTCCCCCGCTCCGACGCCTTCGCGATCTCTTCGCGCGCGATCTCCAGCAAGCGCGCCTCGTCGTCCGTATTCCACGCTTCCCGCACCCGCGGGCGCCCCTCACTCTGCTTCTCGATGAAGAAGCGCTCCAGCGCCGCGTGGATCAGGGAACCGCGGTCCCTGGCGTCCATCACCTGCCGCTCATCGGGCTCCTCGACCACGTTGAGCCGCAGCACCGACCGCCCGAAGTACTTGAAGCCACACGTGCCGTAGCTCTCCAGCGATGTCGGCGAGACAGCGCGGCCCGGCCCCAGCGCCAGCTCAGCCGCCGCCTGCGCCAGGTTGCCGTCCCACTCCGTGAACGCCGTGCCGCGACGGGCCGCGAACGCTTCGACTGACCGCCGGCGCGCATGTCCAGGGGTCATGTCGCCGGAGCGGATGATCTGAATGGCGCCGCGCAGGGCGGCCTCGCCCTCGTCCACCACAGGCCCGGCCAGCATCGACCCCATCGCCGAACCGGGCCGAGCCGTTATCTCCCATGTCTTTTCCGCCCGCAACTCCGACGCAGTAACCCGCCTCCCGACGACCCGCGAGTACGCCTCTGCCATCATCGGCGACGGGTAGTATTCGCGCGCCCCTCCCGGCTCGAATGACGGCGCGGACCACATCAACTCACCGCCGCCGGCCGCGGCGATCGCTCGCATCGCCGCCTCCCTCGAGCGTGCGATCCGCGTCGTCGCGTCCTCGATGAACGGGTGCTCCTGCCTGAGCCGCCGCCAGATGCGGTCATCCAGTATCGCGTCATTGCCCGGGCCCGCCGGCATCGCGCCCTCAAAGGCGCCGCAAATCACGACCCGGGGAAACTCCAGCCCGCCCGCGACCCTGTACTCCGCCAGCGTCACACCCTCGCCGAACCGCGTCCGGCGCTGGCCGGCTGCCTGCTCCAGGTTCGCCCGCAGCGCCCACGTGAAGGACTCTAGGCTGAATTCCCCGCCCACGGCACCCACCGTCCCCAGCTGGTCGATCTCATCGACGACGCCCTCCAGCGCCTCCGACTTCGCATCGAAATACTCTGAGACGATCCCTTTGAACGACTCGATGAATATCTCCGCCCGCTGAGGCGAGCGCAGCGGCTCCAGCCGTGCAAACAACTGCGTCACCACATCCTGCAGCGCGGCCGCCGAATCGCGCTCTCGCTCGATAGCCCTGACCCTGGCCTCGTTTTCTTCGCCGGCTAAACGCTCCTTCTGCCCATCCCTGTCCGCAACAAACGCCCGCAGCCGCTCTTCCCAGGCGACGCGTCCGCGCGTGATCCCCGCCTCCCGCGAAACCCGGTCCCAGCTGTTGGTCTGCACGCGGACATCCTCACTGTCCCCCGGCACCCAGCCCTTCAAAGGGGCCACCGAAAGCAACTCCATCGCCGCCGCCCGCGAAAAATCGTTCGCCGGCAGCTCTGCCAGCGCCAGTACGCCTCGCCCCGCTCGTGTCTCGATCAGCGGCACGCCCGGCAACGCCGAAACCGGCACCCGCGCCGACTCAAACGTCTCACGCAAAAGCCGGCCGTATGATGACCCGGCCCCGTGAAACACGGCGATCTCATGCACCGGCACCCCCGTCGCTAGCGCCGACAAAACCTCCCGCACCACCATCCGCGCCTCGCTGGCCGGATCAGGCGCCAGGAGGAAACGCTGAGCCACGGGGGAGCCCTCAGACTCCCCGATCTCCCGGAAGTCCGGCGCCCTGGCCTTTAACGCGAGCAGAAAACGCGTCCCGGCCCCTGTCAGAGCGCCAGGCGGCGCAACATAGATCGCGCCCAGGTCGGCCAGCGCGCCGGCCTGATCCGTCTCGACGGCTTCGGCCGCCGCATCCAACAAGTCTTCTTCGTCATAGAATTCCGCGCTCGCCTCCCGAAAACGGTCGTATAGCCGAAATACCTCCATCCCATGCGCCGGATACGAGCCCGCGATCTTCCCTGACGACACGATGCCGCCGCGACGCAGCCGCCGGAACAGCTGCCGCAGCACCCGGGCGTAGCCGGCCAGCTCCCGCACCTCCGAAAACGCCTCGCCCGACTCGCGTGCCACCTGCTCCGCCAGGTAGTCGCCTATCGGCCGCGCCAGCGGCGAACGGCCCGCCATCGCCAGGCGGCCGGCGCCCAGGAGTTCCGCCAGCCGCGGCAACGTCTCGAAGCGCACCGCGGCGAAAGGTCCCATATCTGCCAGACGCCTGCGCATCTGTAACGCCGCCGCGTGCGATGGCGCGATTACAGTCACAGGGCGCAACGGATCGCCGGAGCGCGCATCGGCGATAGACTTTAGAGCGGTCTTAACGTCATCCATACAAAAAGAGGCTTGGCAAGCGTAGGAACGACGTGAAACGATGTCAAGGGACAAGCGTCACCCATATGTGCATGGTCTACGTCAGATGTCCAGTCGCTTACCCAACGCGCGCTTAATTGACCATAACTTCACGGTCAGAATTTGGCGAGAGACACTTGCGACACTGTGCACACAAGGACAACGGCGGAAATCCTTTTAGAGGAGGAGGGCGCTGGAAAATATGTCGAACACAATAATAGTCGTAGTCAGCGATCCGGATAACGCTGCACGCGGCGAAATCAACGTCATGGAAACCCCGCAGAAAGCCGCAAGGCTTGTCGAGACGCTCCTCGAGTCGGGCTACGAGCAGGAGCGCATCCGGGTCTTCTCAGCAGAAGAGTTCCAGATGCAGGTCCACCACCGCCCGGTCGTCTCATTGATGACAGCCGAAGGCGACGAAGCTCCTCCGGAGACAGACTCAGGCAGCCCCAGTGAAGACGCTGACCAGGAGGAGGAAGCCCCGGTGGCCACGGCGGCCTCAGCTACCGTTACGCTCAACTCCGCCCAGCCACAGGAAGAGGCCACGCCCTTCGAACGAAATGGCGTCCGCTTCTCCACCCAGTTCCGCCCCGCCTGAACTCCGCCCATAACGTCCCTCCATTAACGCGGGCAGAGCAAGCGAAGCCCCCCAGCTTGCTCTGCCCGTCCTCTATTTCCAGCAACCGATCGGCGGTATCATTCGGCGCATGCCCTCCCCGGTAGAACACGCCATTGCCGTCGATGCGGCCAACTTCGCCCTCGGCAATGAGTCCTTTGAGCTGCTCGGAGCAACCTTCGTCCGCAACACTGCTATCCCCGACATCTACGACGCCAACCACGTCCAGTTCGCCCGGCCGACGACTCCTGACGAAATCGAAGCTTTCCTCGTCGCCGTCGAACGCGAGTACACGCACGCGGGCCACCGCCGCTTCGACGTCGACTTCCGCACCCCGCCCGAGTTCGCGGCACGCCTAGCCGTCGAGGGCTATGAGCGCGACGACGGCCTCATCCTTCTCCTCGAAGGCCCCCTCATCGGCACCGCGCCGCAGTACGACATCCGGCCCATAGAGTCGGAAGCAGACTGGGAGGCCTACTGGGAGCTGATGATCGAGGACTGGCGCGAGCACCACCGCCGGACGAAGCGCAAGGCCGCCGATGAGGTCGCCCGCCGCATGTACCAGGCGCACCGCCTCAAGGTGCCCCCCGTCCGCTACTTCATGGCCTATGTCAAAGAAAAGCCCGTCGCCTACTTCAACTCCTGGGAAGGCATCGATGGCGTCGGCCAGGTCGACGACCTCTATACCCAACCGAAGCACCGCAAGAAGGGCATCGCCACAGCGCTGATCCACCACTGTGTCGCCGAAGCCCGCGCCCGGGGCGCGAAACAGGTCGTCATCGCGGCAGACCCCACAGACACACCCAAGCAAATCTACTTCCGCATTGGCTGGCGCCCCGTCGCCATCGTCTCCCATTACCTCAAGCGACTGGACTCATGATGTGGATAACCAGCCTTGTTGCGGAGTCCTCACCTCCGTATAGTGACTGTAACGAGCGCAAACGATGAGAGAAACTGAGCGAGCGCCGGATTCCAGCGCTACTGCCCTGCCCCAGCTTCCCGAAGATATGGCCATCGAAGGCCTCCTTCGCGAGCGCTATGACGGCGACGACTCCAGAGACGTCTTCTCCAAGGTCTACCAGTTCACCATGGTGGAGCGCGCCCGCGGTCTCGATATCTATCCCTTCTTCCAACCGCTCGACAACAACGACGGACCGGTCGCCCAGATCTATGGCAAGCGCGTCCTCATGTTCGGCTCCAACAACTACCTGGGCCTCACCCGTCACCCTTACGTCGTCGAAAAGGCCCGCGAAGCCATCCTCCAGTTCGGCACTTCCATGACCGGGTCGCGACTGCTCAACGGCAGCACGAAGCTTCACGAGGAGCTGGAAGCCCGCATCGCCGACTTCCTCCGCACTGAAGCTGCCCTCGTTTTCACCACCGGCTACCAGACGAACCTCGGCATCATCTCAGCCCTTGTCGACAAGAAGTCGATCGCTGTCGTCGATAAGGCCGATCACGCCAGCATCTACGACGGCTGCCAGCTTTCAGACGGCGAGATGATCCGCTTCCGCCACAATGACGCCGCCCACCTGGACCAAGTCCTGGAGCGCTCCGATAAGGCCGCCCTCGTCATCATCGACGGCGTCTACAGCATGGGCGGCGACATCGCCCCCCTTCCGGAGCTGCTGGAGGCCTGCCGGAAGCACAGCGCCCGCCTCGTCGTCGACGACGCCCACGGCCTCGGCGTCCTCGGCGATCATGGCCGCGGCACCACCAGCCACTTCGGGCTCGACGGACAGGTCGACCTCATCATGGGCACCTTTTCTAAGTCGCTCGCTTCCATCGGTGGCTTCGTCGCTGGCCCCCGGCCCGTCCTCGACTGGATCAAGCACTTCGCGCGCTCCATGATCTTCAGCGCCAGCCTGCCGCCCGCCTCCACCGCCGCCGCGCTCGCCTCGCTCGAAATCCTGGACCGCGAGCCGGAAATCGTGGAGCGCCTGCGGGTAATCGGTACACAATGGCGGGAGGGCCTGCGCGCCCTCGGCTTCGATGTCGGCGGCTCCCAGACGCCAATCGTCCCCGTCAACGTCGGCGACGAGTACCGCACCGTCATGTTCTGGAAGCAACTGCTTGAAGAGGGCGTCTACACCAACCCCGCAATCTATCCCGCCGTCAACATGCGCGAAGCCCTCCTCCGCACAAGCTGCATGGCCACCCACAACGAAGAGATGGTCGACGAAGCCCTCGGCAAGTTCGAGCTCGTCGGACGCAGACTCGGTGTCATCTCTTAGCGCCCCGGCACGCACCATCGAAGTAACACCCGTCGAGTCGAAACAGGACCGCGAGGCGTTCATCCGCCTGCCCTGGCGCATCTACTGCGGCAACCGCTACTGGGTGCCGCCCCTCCTCTACACCGAAAACGAAAAATTCTCGCCGAAACACAACCCCTTCTACCAGCACGCCGACGTTCAACTCTTCCTCGCGCGGCGGGCCGACAAGGTCGTCGGGCGCATCTCCGCTCACGTCGACCGCGAACACAACAAGTACCATCAGGAACGCACCGGCATCTTCGGTTTCCTCGAATGCCCCGACGATCCGGAAGTCGCCGCCTCCCTCCTTACAGCAGCCGAAGACTGGCTCCGCGAACGGGGCATGGAGCGCATCCGCGGCCCGCTCAACTTCTCTGTCAATGGCGAAGTCGGCTTCCTGGCCGAAGGCTTCGACCGCTCGCCCCTCCCCCTCATGCCCTACACGCACGAATACTACCTGCGTCTCATGGAGGCGGCCGGCTATGCCAAGGTCAAGGACGTCCACGCCTGGCGCTGGCAATCTCAGCCCGTCCCCGAAGGCGCGCCCCGCCGCATGGTCGAAGAGCTGCGCTCACGCCCCGGCGTCTCCGTCCGCCGTGCCCGCATGAGCGACTTCAATAACGAAGTCCGCCGCCTCCTCGATATGTACAACGACGCTTGGAGCGACAACTGGGGCTTCGTCCCCGCCACCGACGCCGAGGCGAAACAGATGGCCAGCGACCTCAAGCTCGTCGTCGACACCAAGATCATCCCCGTCGTCGAGGTGGACGGCGTGCCGGCCGGCATGGCGCTCGCGCTGCCCAACATCAACTGGGCGATGAAGCCGCTCAACGGCAAGCTCTTCCCCTTCGGCTGGGCACGATTCCTCTGGCGTCTCAAGGTCCGCAGGCCGAAGTCCGGCCGCCTGCTCCTCCTCGGCATCAAGAAGCAATTCCGCAGCCGCCAGTACGCCGGCCTTGCCTACTTGCTCTGCGATGAGCTGTACCGCGGCGCCAATGAGCGCGGCTACAAGTGGGCGGAGATGGGCTGGACGCTGGAAGACAACGGCCTCATTAATTCGCTGATCAAGAAGATCGGCGCGGAGCAGTACAAGACCTACCGCATCTTCGAGAAAGACCTCTGATGAAGGTCCTCATCACAGGCGCCAGCGGCTTCCTCGGCTCTCATATCGCGGAGCAGTTCGCCGCCGCCGGCCACGAAATCCGCCTCCTCCTCCGCCCCACCAGTAATCGGCGCTTCCTCACGTTTCCCTTCGACGAAGCCATCGGCGACGTGACAGACCTGGACTCGCTAGCCCCTGCCGTCGCCGGCGTCGATGCCGTCGTCCATCCCGCCGGACTGATCAAGGCAAGAGACGAAGCCGAGTTCCGTTCCGTCAACGAAACAGGCACCGAGACCCTCATCCGGGCCATCGAAGCGAACGCCCCCGAGATCCAGCGCTTCGTCTACGTCTCAAGCCAGTCGGCCCACGGCCCGGCCCCCGGCTCGCGGCCGCGCCACCGGGACGACGAGCCGGACCCGGTCAGCGCTTACGGCCGCTCCAAGCTGGCCGGCGAGGACGTAACTCGCACATCATCGCTTGCTTCCCGCAGCGTCATCTTCCGCATGCCCGTTATCTATGGCCCCCGCGACCCGGCGCTTCTGCCGTTCTTCAAGGCCGTGAAGTACCGGGTCGCCCCGCTCCTCCGCTCGGGCCGCAACAAGCTCTCCATCATCTACGCCACCGATGCCGCCTCTGCCGTCGTCCAGGCGACCACAGCCGAGGCCGGCGTCGGAGGCCGGATTTACGCCGCGGAGGACGGCAACGTCTACACCTGGCGCGACCTCCTCCATGCCATCGAGAAGGCCGTCGGGCACCGGGCGCTGACCCTGCCGGTGCCGCTCCTCGGCTACCAGGTGGCGGGCCTCGCCAGCGAAATCCTCGGCCGCCTGACCGGCCGGCCCCAAATGCTCGACCGGGACAAGGTGAGAGAAATGCGCCAGCCCGCCTGGGTCTGCTCCGCCGACGACCTCCGCCGCGACCTCGGCTGGGAGCCACGCGTCCAGATCGAAGAAGGCGCCCGCCTAACTTACGACTGGTACCGCGCCCACGGCTGGCTATAAGGCACCACCGCTCTCCCCCTGCACACGCCCCCCTGTCCCATGTCTCTGTCTCATGTCTTATGCCATATCCTTTCCCCACCAACACCACGAAAAGGAGTCTCCATGCCAACCCATCTCAATCCCGACACCCTCCACGCTGCCCGCAGCTACTCCCATGTCGTCACCGCAGAAGCCGCCAGACTCATCTTCATCTCCGGCCAGGTCGCCCTCGACCGAGAAGGCAACCTCGTCGGCAAAAATGATTTCGCCGCCCAGACGGTTCAGGTCTTCGAAAATCTGAAGGCAGCTTTCGCCGCCGCTGGCGCCGACTTCACACACGTCGTCAAGTTCGGCTCCTACATCCGAAACATCGCCGAAGCCGCCGTCCTCCGCGAAATCCGCGACCGCTATATCGACACCGCCCATCCGCCCGCCTCCACTGCCATCGAAGTCTCGTCCCTCTTCCGCCCGGATCTCCTTGTCGAAATCGACGCCATCGCCGTCGTGCAGTAGCCTCGTGTGACAGTCGCCCGTTGCCACAACGACGGCGCGTGCTATCATCCTCGCCTGAAATGCCACCCCGTAAACCGAAGCTCCACAACGACACCCCCCACTGGGTCGCCTTCAACCGGATTCCCGGCCTCGGCGCCAAACGCTACCAGGCACTCCTCGCCCGCTTCGGCACCCTTGCCGAAGCCTGGCGCGCCACCCGCTCCGAACTCAAAGAATCCGGCATCGGTGACGCCATGGTCCGCACCATCGCTGACCGCCGCGGCGACATCGATCCCGAAGCCGAAATGGCTGCCCTCGACGCCATCGGCGCCCGCGCTCTAACCCTTAGCGATCCCGCCTACCCACCCAACCTCCGCGAAGTCGACGACGCGCCACCCGTCCTCTACCTCCGCGGCCAGATCACCGAAGCCGACGCCCTCGCCGTCGCGGTCGTCGGCACCCGCCGTCCAACGCCATATGGCCGCCAGGTCGCCGAAGAGATGTCGCATCAACTCGCTGCCAACGGCGTCTGCATAGTATCCGGCCTCGCCCGCGGTATCGACGGCATCGCACACCGCACAGCCCTCTCCGCCTGCGGCCGCACCCTTGCCGTCATGGCCTCCGGCCTCGACGTCATCTACCCGCCCGAACACAAGCGCCTCGTCTCCGATATCGTCGAACGCGGAGCACTCATCAGTGAGCAGCCTCTAGGCACCGAACCACGCGGCGACTTCTTCCCACGCCGCAACCGTATCCTCTCCGGACTGAGCCTCGGTGTGTTAGTAATAGAAGGAGACTTGAAAAGCGGCGGCCTCATCACCGCCAACTGCGCTCTGGACCAGGGACGCGAAGTGTTCGCAACTCCCGGCAGCATCTTCTCCTCCCAGAGCCGGGGCACTAACCTGAAAATAGCAAAGGGCGAAGCAAAGCTGGTCCAGCGCGTGGAGGACATCCTCGAAGAGCTAAACCTCACCATGGTCCCCCAGCAACTGGAAATGCAGGAGATCGCCCCCGCCACAGATACGGAAGCAGCAATTTTGCGTCATATAACCAGAGAGCCGGTCCACATCGACGAGGTCTGCCGCGAAAGCGGTATGCCCACCGCCACCGTCAGCAGCCTGCTGGCGATGATGGAGCTAAAGGGCCTCATCCGGGATGTCGGCTCCAAAACATACGTCAGAGCCCGCGAGGCGCGTGCCGAATACGCGCCGGGCTGGCGGAGGATCATAACGATTGCCCAAAGCTAAAACAGGAAAAAGCCTCGTCGTCGTCGAATCGCCAGCCAAGGCACGCACCATAGCCCGCATCCTCGGCTCGAAATACGACGTCAAGGCATCTGTCGGACACGTCCGCGACCTGCCAAAGTCCGACCTCGGCGTCGACGTCGACAACTCCTTCGCGCCCAGGTACATAATCCCGCGCGACAAGTCCAAGACCATCACCGAAATCAAGAAGGCCGCTGCCAGCGCCTCGGAAATCTTCCTCGCCACCGACCCCGACCGCGAAGGCGAAGCCATCGCCTGGCACCTCGTCGAAGCCGCCGGCCTCCGCTCTAAGCCCATGCGCCGCGTCGTCTTCCACGAAATCACCGCCGACGCCGTCCAGGAAGCCTTCGACCACCCGCGCGACATCGACATGAAGCTCGTCGACGCCCAGCAGGCGCGCCGCGTCGTCGACCGCCTCGTCGGTTACCGCCTCAGCCCCTTCCTCTGGCGCAAAGTCCGCCGCGGCCTCTCCGCAGGACGCGTCCAGTCCGTCGCCGTCCGCCTCGTCGTCGAGCGCGAACGCGAGATCCAGGGCTTCGTGCCCCAGGAATACTGGACCATCGAAGCCCAGCTCGAAAAGGCCGGCGTCACGCCCGCCTTCCGCGCTAAGCTCGCCGGCTACGCCGACAAGAAAGACAAGATCGAAATCACCGATCAGGCCACCTCGGACGGCATCCTCAGCCACCTCCGCGAGTCCGCCTACAACGTCGCGAAGGTCCAGACCCGCGTCCAGACCCGCCGCCCTGCCGCGCCCTTCATCACCAGCACCCTCCAGCAGGAAGCCTCCCGGCGCCTTGGCTTCACCGCCAAGCGCACCATGGCCGTCGCCCAGCAGCTCTACGAAGGTATCGCCCTCGGCGCCCGCGGCGAGACCGGTCTCATCACTTATATGCGCACCGACTCCACCAACATCGCTGCCTCCGCCCAGATGGAGGCCCGCGAATACATCGGCAACCGCTACGGCAAGCAGTTCCTGCCCGACAGCCCACGCGTCTACACCCGCAAGGTCAAAGGCGCCCAGGAGGCCCACGAGGCCATCCGCCCCACCTCTGTCATGCGCGATCCCGAAGAGATGCGCGCCTTCCTCAAGCCCGAGCAACTCCGCCTCTACGAACTGATTTGGCAGCGCTTCGTCGCCTCCCAGATGGCCGACGCCCTTTTCGACGTAACCACCGTCGAGATCAACGCGAAGCCTCAGGATGAAACCGCCGACACTTACCTCCTGCGCGCCACTAACACCCAGCTCAAGTTTGCCGGATTCCGCCAGGTCTACGAAGAGGCCCGCGACGACGGCGAGGAAGAGACGTTTGGCACCAACCCCCTCCCGTCACTTTCGGAGGCCGATCTCCTCGCGCTCCTCGAACTCTTCCCTGAACAGCACTTCACCGAGCCACCTCCCCGCTACACAGAGGCTACCCTCGTCAAGAAACTCGAGGAAAGCGGCATCGGACGGCCCAGTACCTACGCCCCCACGATGTCCACCATCCAGGACCGCGGCTACATCGAGCGCGACGGCCGCGCCCTCAAGCCGACCGACCTCGGGTTCACCGTCAATGACCTGTTGGTCGAATACTTCGACAGCTTCCTCGACATCGACTTCACCGCCGAAATGGAAGAAGAACTCGACGAGGTCGCCAGCGGCGAGCGTGAGTGGGTGCCCGTCGTCAAGGCCATCTACGATCCCCTCGAATCCGCCCTCGAAGGCGCCATGGCCGCCGCGCCCAAGCAAGTCAAAGAAACGGACGAAAAGTGCCCCGACCCTAACAACGTCCACGGCGGCGACCCCCCCAACCTCGTCATCCGCTGGGGACGCCGCGGCCAGTTCCTCGGCTGCCCCGCCTTCCCCCAGTGCAACTTCACAAAGCCCCTCGACGGCGATGAATCCTCCGAGCCCGAACAGACCGACGAACCATGCCCCGAATGCGGCACGCCCATGGTCATACGCAGCGGCCGCTTCGGCAAATTCATGGCCTGCACCCGCTACCCCGAATGCAAGGGCCGCAAGCCCCTCAACAAGCCCACCGGCGTCAAGTGCCCAAAGACCGGCGGCGACCTCGTCGAGCGCCGCACCCGCCGCGGCCGCACCTTCTACGGCTGCGCCGACTACCCCAAGTGCGACTTCACAACGTGGGCCAAACCCTTCCCCGACCCCTGTCCCAACTGCGGCAAACTAATCGTCGCCGACAAAGACAACATGGCCAAATGCACCGAATGCGACTGGCGCGGTCCCGCCCCCGCCACCACCCCAGAACCCGCCGAAGTCACATCTTAGAAATCCGTTCGCCCTGAGCCCTGCAAAGCAGCAGTAGCCCATCGCCCAACTTCACAACCCCTCCCGTTCGCCCTGAGCGCTGCAAAGCAGCAGTCGAAGGGCCCCGCCACCCGCCCGAATCCCGCCAACGCGCCCAAACGGTGCGACCACCTTCCGCCCCCGCACGCATCCCACGCCACTCACCACCCACCCCGAACACAACCTGACACCCCCCTCCCGCGTTCTAACCCACATGGAGCACCTCCTCGAAGCCTACGTCCGCTACCTCATCGCAGAGAAAAACCTCTCCCCCTTCACCCTCCGCAACTACCGCAGCGACCTCCTCCACTTCGCGGCCTACCTCCAGGACGAAGAGGGCGTAGACATCCTCGTAGCCGACCGCATGATGGCCCGTCGCTACCTCGCCACCCTCAAAGACTCCGGCATGGCCACCGCCTCCCTCACCCGCAAAGTCAGCACCATCCGCAGCTTCTACAAGTTCCTCGTCCGCGAAGGCAAGACCGAATCCTCCCCCCTCGTCGGCCTCGTCGCCCCCAAGCGCGAACGCAAGCTCCCCACTATCCTCTCCCGCGACGACCTCGACGCCCTCATCGAAGCCGCCGACGACACCACACCCATCGGCCTCCGCAACCGCGCCATCCTCGAACTCATGTACGCCTCAGGCGTCCGCCTCAGCGAGATCGTCTCCCTCAATCAGAACCAGATCGACCTCGACGAACGCACTGTCATCGTCCGTGGCAAGGGCAATAAGGAGCGCCAGGTCCTCCTCGGCGAGCCCGCCGAAGCCGCCGTCCGCCGCTACCTGCTGCATGGCCGCCCCAGGCTCGCCATCGGCGCCGAAGACGCCCTCTTCCTCAACCGCGACGGCGGCCGCCTCTCCGGCCGCTCCGTCCAAAACATCGTGCGCAAGCACGCGCTCAAAGCTGGCCTCGAAACACACGTCTGGCCCCACCTCCTCCGCCACTCCTTCGCCACCCACCTCCTCGACGGCGGCGCCGAACTCCGCGTCGTCCAGGAGCTGCTCGGTCACGCCAGCGCCCAGACCACCCAGATCTACACCCACGTCACCGAAGAGCGCCAGCGCATCGCCATGAAACAAGCCTATGAGCAGCTAGGCGAAATCTCCCGCAAACGCCTCGAAGAATCTGCCCGCAAACGCACCACTCGCTCATCCTGAGGAATCGAAGGACCTCATGCCTCCGCCAGCGGCCATACCGTAGACGCCCTTCGCCACCAACATCGCGTCCCTTGCCTCCCCTGTAACCTGAAACCTCAAACCTGTCCTAAACGGACCCGTCGGGGTAACCTAACCCCATGCGCATCCTCCTCATCAACGGCCCAAACCTCAACCTCCTCGGCACACGCAACCCCGAGGTCTACGGCAAGACAACACTGGACGACATCGTCGGCCGCGTCACCGAGCGCGCGAAGGAGCACGGCGCCGAGATCATCCCCTTCCAGTCCAACCACGAAGGCGCCATCATCGACTTCATCCAGCAGAACGCCCCCAACGCAGATGGCGTCATCATCAACGCTGGCGCCTTCACCCACTACTCACTCGCCATCCGCGACGCCTTCGAGTCGCTGCAGAAGCCGTTCGTCGAGGTACACATCTCCAACGTCCACGCCCGCGAGGAGTTCCGCCACCACTCCGTCCTCGCCGACATCGCCGTCGCCCAGGTCGCCGGCCTCGGCTGGCGCGGCTACCTGTCCGCCCTCGATTCCCTCCTCGGCATCATTAAGGACCGCAAATGACGACCGCGACACGCCTCACCCGCCTCCGCGAGAAGATGCAGGAGAACGACCTTCAGGCCTTCCTCGTCGGCTGCCCCGTCGAAGACATCTTCCACCTCAGCGCCGCCAACCGCCGCTACATCAGCGGCTTCACCGGCTCCACCGGCTGGGCACTCATCACCGAAGAAAAATCCTTCATGGCCGTCGACTTCCGTTATGTCGAGCAGGCGCAGAACGAATGCCCCGGCTTCCACGTCTTCCGCACCACCGGCGCCGTCGACAAGTGGTTCGCCGACCTCGCCGGCGAAGCGGGCCTTGCGGGAAAGCGCATCGGCTTCCAGCCCGGCGACCTCTCCGTCGCCGGACTCAACGCCATCCGCAAATCAGTCGACTCCATGCCGGAGCCCGACCGCCCCAAGCTCCTCTCCGCCCCCGCTCTCATCTCCGACCTTCGCGCCATCAAGGAGCCCGAGGAACTCGACGCCCTTCAGCGCGCCGTCGATATCGGCGACGCTGCCTTCGTCCACGCCGCCGAGCGCCTCGAGCCCGGGATGACCGAAAAGCAGGTCGCGTGGGAGATCGAAAAGTACGCCCGCGAAAACGGCGCCGAGTTCATGTCATTCCCCACCATCGTCGCCGCCGGCCCCCACGGCGCCATGCCCCACGCCCAGCCCACCGGCTACGCCATCCAGGCAGGCGACCCCGTCGTCATCGACATGGGCGTCATCGTCGACGGCTACTGCTCCGACCTTACTCGCACCATCGTCTGCGCCAACCAGCCCGACGACCAGTTCAAGAAGGTCTACGACATCGTTTTCGCCGCCCAGCTCACCGCCGAAGAACTCATCCGCTCCGGCATGACCGGCGACGAAGCCCACATGCTGGCCCACAACGTAATCGCCGAAGCCGGCTTCGGCGAAAACTTCGGCCACGGCCTCGGTCACGGCGTCGGCCTCCAGATCCACGAAGCCCCCAGCGTCGCCCGCAGCGCCACCAACGAACTCCTCGACGGCATGATCATCACCGTCGAGCCCGGCATCTATATCTCCGGCTGGGGCGGCGTCCGCATCGAAGACCAGTGCCTCCTCGAAAACGGCCGCGTCCGACCCCAATCCCACGCCCCAAAGCTGTCAGCCTAACACCGGCCCCCGCCAACACCCGCGTGGGCGGTCCCTCGCAAGCCACCACCTCCCCACAACCCCCGTTCACCCTGAGCGCTGCAAAGCAGCAGTCGAAGGGCCCCGTCACCCACCCCCCGAAACCCGCAACCCGCCCGCACAACCCCCACTCTTGTCACATGTCCCATGTCTGATGTCCCCGTCTCATGTCCCATCTCCCATGCCCCCCTCCGTCACACCCACACCCCACCCGCGTCTAAACTAACGTCATGATCCCAGACCTCACCAATGACTCCGCCTGGGCCACCGCCTTCGCCGCGATCGATCGCGCCTTCACCGGCGCCCCGCGGCCGGAACACTTCACCGGCCACAGCCACTGCTGCGAATGCTCCGAAACCGACATCTTCTTCCAGGCCCACACCCCCGAAACCTTCGCCGCCCTCACCGACCCCCTCGAAACCCTCCCCGTAGCCTTCCTCACCGAAGAAGCCTTCGCCTACCTCGCCCCCGGCATCCTCCGCTACCTCCCCCGCACCGGCGAGCACTACAACGCCGGCGACGTCCTCTTCCACCTCGAAGACCGCTGGCTAACGTTCACCTCCGCCCAGCAGACCGCCCTCCGCGACCTCCTCTACCTCACTTACGAGCGCCTCGCATCCGAAATCGAAGCCACACCCTTCGACCAACACACAATGACCCGCATCCTCAACGGCCTCGACCGCGTGACACAGCCCGACGCCACCAGTTAACCTATCCCACGGCCACCAATCACCTTTCACCACTCACTAACCACCGAGGACCCCATGATCGAAGGCTCCCAGCTCCGGCGAGGCAACACAATCGAAATCGACGGCACGCTCTACTCCGTCATCGAAATCGACCACATCAAGATGGGCCGCGGCTCAGCCCAGGTCCGCATGAAACTGCGTGACATCCGCGCCGGCCACATCGTCGACAAGTCCGCCCAGGCCGGCGCCCGCTTCCAACAGGTCCGCGTCGAACGCCAGCCCGCCCAGTACCTATACGCCGATGGCGACCTCCACTACTTCATGAACACCGAGACCTACGACCAGTTCCCCGTCAACGGCAGCCTCCTCGGCGATGCCCGCAACTTCCTCACCGAAAACGCCAACGCCGAACTCCTCATGTACGGCGACGAAGCCGTAGGCATCGAACTCCCCTCAGCTGTCGAACTCGCCGTCGCCGAAACCGACCCCTGGGTCAAAGGCGACACCGCACAGGGCGGTACGAAGCCCGCCAAGCTCGAAACCGGCATCACCGTCACCGTCCCCCTCTTCATCAACCCAGGCGACAAACTAAAAATCGACACCCGCACCGGCCAATACCTGGAACGCGCCGGCAAATAACCCCGCAAAAGCTGCTCCTCACCGCACCCTCGCACTCCCCGCACAACTCACCCCCCCCGTTCGCCCTGAGCGCTGCAAAGCAGCAGTCGAAGGGCCCCGTCACCCACCCCC
>DATKDX010000047.1:0-210668 GCA_035512435.1 Dehalococcoidia bacterium | reverse complement strand
CACCGAGCCGAAGGAGGCCATGAAGCCGTCGCCCATCGACTTGACCTCGGTGCCGCCATAGGCGGCGAGGACCTCGCGGGTGATGCGTTCGTGCTCGCGGAGGACGGCGCGGCCGCGCTCGTCGCCCAGGCGGGACATCATCTCGGTGTGGCCGACGAGGTCGGTGAACAAGATCGTTTGGAGGGCCGACGCGGCACCGGATTCAGACCGGGCAACCGTAATCTTGTCGACGTGGACGAAGGCCGCCACAGCGGCCGCGAAGTCGTCGGTCGTCTCCAACCGCGCATCCGGAATCGCCGCCGCAATCTTCTTCATATGAACGCTCCATCGGGCAGCCGGGTCTGCTGTTCGTCCCGGGACCGCCTTGTCAACGATTACGAGAGTCGGCACCTGCACCGATCCGAGGAGGCCACTTGAATCAATGGCGTCCAGAGCCTTCTGCTGCGCCACAAATGACTCCACCGTGATCCCGGATCTGATCGCCTTCGCGAACTCCGTTGTAACCTCGAGGTCAACGATGCCAAGCCCAATCGCCGCTGCGTTGAGGGACACAAGTTCCCACTGTTCCGCAGCCAGAGGGAGCATCGCGTCGATGACGGCGGAACCCGGATAGATTGCATCCAAATCTGCTCTTGACGTCCAGGGATCGCCCAGCACGAGGTGTGTGACGTGTTGAGGATGTCGAACCGTGTAAGCGATCGCCGCCCGGGCCGAATGGAGGTGACCCACAAGCACGAAACGGTCCAATCCCAGGCGTTCCACTACGGCCTCAAGGTCAAAGACCGACGTATCAAGCGAATAATCGAGGTTATCGCGATCCGAAGAGCCCGCTCCGCGACTGTCGTAACGAATCACTCGAAAACCGTTGGCCACCAGACTATCCACGTTGCCTCTGGAGTACGCCAGCTCGGAGTAGTTGTGAACACCCAACCCGTAAGCGCCTGGCGCATAGACCAGCGGCACACCCTCACCGAACTGAGCGTAAGCGATGTTCACACCGTCGCTTGTCTTCGCGTACTGAATTCTCAGATCAGCCATTACTCGCGCCAGCTAACCTCATACACGCGCACCGGCTCCTCCAACCCCTTCGCCACGAACTCCCCTCGGTCGCTGAACAGAAACCCCTTACCACTGCACAACCCGCGTACCGTATCCGCCACCAGTATCTCTCCACCCTCCGCCTTCGCCGCAATCCGCGACGCCAGGATCACCGTCGCGCCAAACAGATCGACTCGCCCGTCTGGGCCGTCTTCCTCGATGGGCTCGCCGGCGTTGAGGCCCACGCGGACGTTCAATCCTTCGAGAGCCTCAGGATGAGCGGATGAGTGGCGGTCCGCGAAGGCACGCTGGAGGGCCACCGCGCACTCCACTGCCTTCGTCACGCTGCCGAAGGAGGCCATGAAGCCATCGCCCATCGTTTTCACCTCGGTGCCACCGTTAGCCTTGAGGACTTCGCGGGTGATGCGTTCGTGCTCGCGGAGGACGTCGCGGCCGGCTTCGTCGCCGAGGCGGGACATCATCTCGGTGTGGCCGACGAGGTCGGTGAAGAGGATGGTGCGAAAGGAGGAGTCCTGTCCGGCCGGCGCCTGCTTCGGCGGCTGGGTGTCCTCACCGACGAATTCTATAATGAGGTCCGGCACCGGCGCATAGGTGATGTCATCGATGAGCGCGAGGCGGGCCTTCGGGATCGACGCCGCGAGACGCTGTCCCACTTCGACCGGGAACCAGCGACTGTTCTTGTTATAGACAACCAGCGTCGGGGCTGTTACCTGTGCAAGGTGCTCCCGGACGTCGAAGGTCTCCCAGGATTTCCAGACGGCCCGCATCGCGTCTTGATCAACGCATAAGCGGATGAACTCGGCGAATAGTCTGCCGAATTCCGGGGCCTGATATGCCCACAACACCTGCGCAAACGTCTCGGTGAAGAGGACCCAGTCCGCATCCAGCATCGGCATTCCAGCTCGATATGCGGTCGACTTCGCCACGTCTGCAAAGTCCGCCCACCCATCGGCGATAACTAGATGTGAGGCGCGGCCCGGATTCTCCGCCACGTAGCGAATCGCTACCGGTGAGGCACTGATGAACGACGACATTACGAAGGAGTCCAGGCCGTTCACTTCAATCACGGCTTCCAGGTCGCGCAGCATCGCATCCATCGAAAAATCGATAGCGCTGCGGTCGGACATCCCTGATCCACGTGAATCATACGCAATAACGTGGTACTTCTCAGCGAGAGGGCGAAAGATAGCCGCGAACATCTGCCAGCTCAGCTCAGCATGACTGAACCCGGGCACGGGCATGGCGATGAGTGGCCGGCCCTCGCCGACGGTCGAGTAGGCAATGCTCACGCCGTCGCTGGTCGTGCAATACTGGATGCGTGGTTCCATGCTGCGCCGATTATAGCGCCGGGGCCGTTCCTACTGCCGCCAGTTCACCTCGTACACACGAATCGGGTCCTCGAAACCCTTGGCGACGAATTCGCCCTGGTCGGAAAAGAGGAAGCCCTTGCCGGAACAGAGGCCCCGCACCGTATCGGCGACCAGTATCTCACCAGCTTCCGCCTTCATCGCAATGCGCGAAGCAAGGATGACGGTGGCGCCGAACAGGTCGCCGCCGTCCTCGATCGGTTCGCCGCAGTTGAGGCCGACACGCACGTTCAGTGGCTCGTCTGCCGACTCGTTGCGCCCGGCGATGGCTCGCTGAAGGTCGATTGCGCACTCAACAGCCCGCGTCACCGAGCCGAACGAAGCCATGAAGCCGTCGCCCATCGATTTCACTTCATCGCCGCCGTGCTGCTGAAGCAGGTTCCGAGTGATCGACTCGTGCTCGCGCAGTATCTCGCGTCCGCGGCTATCGCCGAGCCGGGACATCATTTCGGTGTGACCGACCATGTCCGTGAAGAGAATCGTGCGCACGCCGGATGTCGAAAGTGCATCTCTGGCGGCCTTAGCATGCGCGTGATCCGTGCCCAGCAGGTCGGCGATGCCGTGGATGATACGGCCGGTGTCGTCGGCGGCGTGGCCTTCCAGCAGCATCAACCGCGCATCCGGAATCAGGGCCGCAAGCTCGCGCGCCGCGTCCTCGGACTTGCCGCTGAGGCCCTTGTGCTGGACGACGAGGGCCGGCTGCGTGACCCGGGGAAGAAGCTCGGTGACGTCATCACCGCGGGCGCTGTTAAAGATGAGCTGGGCACCCTCCGGTGAGACACAGGCCTTCATGTGCTCGACGAAGGGGGCGGCCTGGTCGCGGCCGTAGCCGTAGATCATGTAGACGAGATAGTTGAGGAACGTGTCCCACTCTGGGATGAGGGAGTCGAGCGCCCTGATCTGGGGCATGTTCATGAAGTCTTCGGTGCGGGCCTGAGAGTCGTCGAGGATCAGGTGGCTTACACGGCCGGGATGGCGGACCGCGTAAGTAACCGCCAGCGGCCCGCTCCAGCCGATGGCGTGCAGCGCGAATGTCTCGAGGCCCAGCTTTTCGACGACAGCGTCGATATCCAGCATGCGCGCCTCCAGCGAAACGTCGGCCACGCTCCGGTCGGAGAGGCCGACGCCGCGGGGGTCCAGTTGAACAATCCGCCAGTTCCTGGCGAGTTCACGGTAAAAGTCGCTGCCGGATTCCCACTCCCGCTGCGTGTGGCTGAACGGGAGGCTTGGCACGCGCACGATCATCTGCCCGTCGCCGGCGACGCCGTAAGCGATCCGGACGTTATCGGCAGTACTCGCGTACTGCATCCGCAATTCCATGCCGCTAATTATCTCACTGTGGAGAAGTGGGCGCGCCTACGCCGTGTCAGGAGTGTGTTACGGGATCGGCAAGTGTGACGACAATCACGGTCAGCGGGCGTGTTCGCGGAGGAAATCGCGCCCGGCCGGCGTCGCTTCGACGGTCTCCGACCCTGCCGTCACTCGTCGCGCGACAAGGCCCAGCTCGGCGGCGTCCTCCCAAACGGGGAAGCGCGGACAGTGCGTGCCCCAGGTTTCGATTACTTCCGCGCGAGTCCGTGGCTGCCGTGCCACCCACTCAACCAGGTCGAGCAGAAGCGCCAGGTTTTCGTGCGTGATTGAGCGCTCTTCGATGGCCATTACGAAACCATCCTACACCTGCGGACGGCGCTAGATCGCGCGCGGGCCATCATCATGCCGCCGGGACAGCCGTAGACCGCCTCGAAGTCAGCGTCGCGGTGCTCCGCCACCGCCTCGAACCCGGCCTTCGCATACGCCCGCTGGGCCGTCTCGTTGCCGATGAAGAGGCCGATCTCGGCGCGAGTCGCGCCGTGCTCGCGCCCGCGCTTCAGCATATGCGCCGAACGCCGCTAGAACGCACTTGTTCGGGCCTAGATCGATGCCGTTCCGGCTCCGGGGCCACGAATCAAGCCACGCAGGTCTTCCATCATTCCAATGTGCCGGTAGACGTGCCCCATACCAACCACGCTTTCATAGGCGGGCCTCGTCATGTCGAAGTACCAAGGGATGCGCCGTAAGAGAGCCTCGTCGGGTGCCTCGGTCAGGCGCTCCAGAGTCGTTGTGAAGAGCTCGTCCACGTACGCCAGGTATGAGGGGAGCGGGATCGCCTTCAACTCGTCGACCAGCTCGTCGGGGACGTCGGCGATGACCCAGCGGGGCACCGGCCCATCTTCGGCGTTGCCCTCGTACTCGAATGCGCGCGCCATCGGCGTCAGGTCCAGGCGGTCCTTCCAGCTACTCTTCTCCCACACCGGCTCCATCTCTAGCGCATTGGCGGAGTAGTAGTCGTTCGAGAGGAACATGTGCCAGATGTGGTGCCAGATGGAGTGATGGCCCGGCCGCGCCTGCCAGTTCAGCTCGTCTTCGGTCAGGTCATCCGTCAGCTGGCCGATCATATGGCGGACGATGGCTGTATTCCAGCGGTATTGCCGGATGAGCAACTTCTTGAAGTCCATGCTTCCTCGCTGGCGCATAGTCTACACCGAGACAAACCGCTTGTGCGCAGTGTCACGAGCCGCATCGCCTATAATGGCCGCACGAGGAGATGCGCTATGAGTGAGGCCTACCGCTACTATCAATGGGACGGAACGCAGAACATCGGGCCGCTGGACCCGGACGAGATCCTGGCCGGCCTGACCGATGACCTGATGAACTTCGGCGACCTCCAGCACGCTCTGCGCAACCTCATGCAGCGCGGCATGCGTAACCCCATGGGCGACCGCATGCAGGGCCTGCGCGACCTCCTCCAGCAGCTCCGCCAGAAGCGGCGCCAGAAGCTGGACCAGTACAACCTCGCGTCCGCCTTCGAAGACATCAAGAAGCGCCTCGACGAGATCATGGAGCTCGAGACCGGTACCCTGGACCGCAAGCTGGCCGAGGCCGACGCGCGGCTGGCCGGGGAAGACAACCCGCTTTCGGCCTTCGAGGACGCACTGCAGTCTGCCAGCGGCGGCTCCAAGCAAGAAGACACGGCGGAGGAGAGCGAGCGCCTGGCGCAGATGCTGAAGAACGTCGTCGAGAAGAAGAAGAGCCAGCTGGAGAGCCTGCCGGAAGACGCCGGCGGTAAGGTGAAAGGCCTGCAGGAGTACGAGTTCATGGACCCGGAGGCCGCGGCCAAGTACCAGGAACTCATGGAGATGCTCAAGCAGACCATGATGGACGGCTTTTTCAAGGACCTGCAGCAGCAGATCGCCAACATGTCACCGGAAGACATCGCTCGCATGAAGCAGATGATGCACGACCTCAACCAGATGCTCTCCGAGAAGATGGCCGGAGGCGAGCCCGACTTCAACGGCTTCATGCAGAAGTACGGCGACCTTTTCGGCGACAACCCGCCGCAGTCGCTCGACGAGCTGATCGAGCAGATGCAGGCGGGCATCGCCGCCATGCAGGGGCTGCTCGACTCGCTGCCGCCCGACGCGCGGCGCCAGTTGCAGGACCTCCTCATGGACAAGATCGACGATCCGGAGCTACAGCGCGAAATGCAGGAACTGGCGATCAACCTCGATATCCTCGGCGGGCAGCCGGACAGCCAGAGCTACCCCTTCCGCGGCGACGAAGAGCTGGACCTGCTGCAGGCGATGCACCTGATGGGCGACCTGCAGGAGATGGACGACCTGGAGCGCCAGCTGGACCGCACGCAGTACGGCGGCGACCTGGACGACATCGACGAAGACAAGCTACGGGAGCTCCTCGGCGACGAGGCGGCCGATACGCTGAACCAGCTGAAGGACTTTCTGCAGGCGCTGGAAGACGCCGGCTACATCCGCCGCAAGGGCAACAACTGGGAATTGACGCCGCGCGGCGTGCGCAAGATCGGTGAGAAGGCCCTCGGCGAGATCTACGCACAGCTCAAGAAATCAACGCAGGGCAAGCACCCGCAGCGCGACAAGGGCCGCGGCGGCGAGCGTGCCGACGACACGAAGGTGTATGAGTTCGGCGACCCGTTCCACTTGCACCTGGGCGAGACGATCATGAACAGCGTCGTGCGTGAGGGCCCTGCCGTCCCCGTTCGGCTGCAGCAGGAGGACTTCCAGGTCTACCGCGCCGAG
Organism: Dehalococcoidia bacterium; assembly: GCA_035512435.1. Lineage (GTDB taxonomy): Bacteria > Chloroflexota > Dehalococcoidia > SM23-28-2 > RBG-16-64-32 > CF-162. The sequence goes on along the minus strand of DATKDX010000047.1, from coordinate 204,151 downwards.
CAGCTTACAACGACGACGACCGTGCTGATGCTGGACCTTTCGTGGTCGATGGCGCTGCGGGGCAGCTTCCAGGCCGCCAAGAAGGTGGCGCTGGCGCTAAACAACCTGATCCGCACCCAGTTCCCGAAAGACAGCCTCTACGTCGTCGGCTTCTCCGCCTACGCGCGGGAGCTGAAGGCCGAAGAGCTACCGTACGTGCGCTGGGACGAGTCGGTGCTGGGGACGAACATGCACCACGCCTTCATGCTCGCCCAGAAGATGCTGGCGCGGCACAAGGGCGGGACACGCCAGATCATCATGATCTCCGACGGCGAGCCGACTGCGCACCTGGAGCACGGCCGCTCGTACTTCGCCTATCCGCCGAGCCCGATCACCATCCGCGAGACTCTGAAGGAAGTGCGGCGCTGCACGCAGAAGGACATCGTGATCAACACCTTCATGCTGGACCGCAACTACTACCTGAAAGAGTTCGTGAACCAGATTGCCAAGATGAACAAGGGCCGCGTCTTCTACACGACACCCGAGCGGCTGGGCCAGTACATCCTCGTCGACTACGTCGCCCAGAAGAAAAAGCGCTTCGGCGACCGCGCGGCGTAGGGCCGACGTTCAGACTCTAAGCCCGAGCGCCGGAAGGATTTCTTCCGCCGATTTCGGGTGCTTCTCCGCAAACCCCCACAACAGCCCATAACAACCCGACAGCATCATGTCCCCATGCGGCACCGCGAAATACGGCGCCAGCCGCGACTCCCGAAGCATCCCGCGCCGCGGCCCCGTGACGGCCACAACCTGGTTCTTGGTTCCAGGTCCTGGGTTCTCCCCTCCGGCGTACATCGCCCCGTGCCCCTTGCCCCCGAATATCTCCTCGTGCTCCAGCGTCCCCGCCGCCAGGCGCTCCGTGAAGTCCTCCGCTTGGGCGGCCGTGATCTCGCCCGTGTGATGCTCGTAGAGGGACACGACCCGCGTCCCTTGCAGATGGAAGCACAGGGCGTGCATGTTGCCGAGGTTGACGACTAGCTGCTCGTCCCGTTCGCCAACGGCCGGGTCCTGGAGCGCGCCGAGCGCGGCGGCCGGCCCCGTATCCAGGAAGACAGTCGGGGCGTCAGAGTCGACGCAGGCCACAAGCGTGCGGGCGCGCGTCAGGTACTTCGGCAGTTCGGCTGGAAGCATAGCGAAGGCACGCAGGTCGTTGCGCTTCTCGACAACCCGCTTCAGGTGCTCGAATCGGAAGAGACGGTCGGAGTAGGCGGCCGGCGCAGCGCCGTGGTCAAGGCAGCCGACGGCGATGCCGTCGAAGTCGCCGCCCACCCCAAACGCTGCGAGCGCGGTGCGGATCGCATCAAGATCAAGGTCTCGCAAGCGGACGTGTTCGCCATCGACGCGCGCGGCTTCCTCATCCGAGACGAGCGTGACTCCCATGGCGCGGACGTTATCCAGGTCATCGTCGAAGGTCGCGGCCGCTTCGGGTGTGGCGTAAGCAGCATGGCCTGCGCGCAGGTGGTCCTCCAGCGCCCAGTGGCAGGGCCCGCCGCCTGCGATGACGCCTGTGAGCACCACGGCTCGGCCGCCCCCCGTCGCCTCGCGGATACGGGCGGCGGCTATCTGCGTAGGTGACGGCACGATCAACTGGAGCGCATTCTCGATCGGTTCCCTTGAGTCGAAGAGGAGGATGTCCTGGGTGCCTGTCCCTACGTCCACGGCGAGCAGTCTCATGTTCACGATTATAGGAGCGCCAGTGTCACGCGGATGAAACGTCCCCTGCATGCCCGCCGGGCAGCGGGTGCGTTAGACATAAAGGAAGGAGGAGGTTTCATGAAGTGGAAGAGTACTAACGCCCCATTCGTCCTGGAATTCGCAGGGTTATCAGTCTTGTTTCTTGCAGTCGGCCTCTTGGTCTCGTCGCAGGGGGACGGCAGCCTCGACCAGCTGGCGCGGGCGCAAGAAGAAGCGGATGAAGGCCCTCGCAAGGGCGCAAGCGGCGAGCCGATCCTCTGTGGCGATGGGCGAGAGATCCTCAGTTCATACGTTCAGGAGGGCGACGGCTTCGTGCTCGTCGGGACCTTCCAGGATGTCTCGCAGAACGGGATTGCGGTGAGCGGGCCCACGGGCGAGCATGACGTCCGGCTGAAGAGGTCCCCCGACGTTGAGGGCGATTTCTTCGGCGGCGAGGCTATGAGGATTACGGGCATCCTTGGCCAAAAAGGCGAACTCGAGGCGACCGACATACGGCTGGAGTGCACCCAGGCAGTCGTGCGCGAGATAAACGATGGCACGGCGCCGGATCCGGCCCCTGCGTCCGCGCCACAGCCCGAGGTGCATCCGCAGACCGCCTCGCCTCCGCCTCCACCTGCAGCCCAGGGCGACAGTGATGACGATGATCGCGATGACGATCGGGACGAGGATGGAGACGACGACCGGCCGGGGAATAGGGGCCACGCTGAGGGCCTCGGACAAGGCAACGGCAATGGCAACGGCCCCGGCGGCCATGGCGGAGGCCACGACAACGGCGACGACGACGACGATGACGACGACGATGATGATGACGACGACGACTAGGCCACGCCCTGCAGTTACAATTGGGTTCTAGGTGGATTACACACGGACTTTTAACCTTCAGATGAGGGAAATCTGTCGAGCAAGTGTAGAATCGGGGTAGGGAGGAAGGTGAGCCATGCTTCGAAGGTCATTCACGCCCGGAATAATTGCTGCGGTTGCCGCACTGCTTGTCGGCGGATTCGCCGTCGCCACGGAGTCGCCATTGACCGGCAGCCCCGGTCCTGCGCCCGCACAGGAAACCGACACGCAGGGAACCACGCAAAATGATACGCCCTTTGACGAGCACCCCGGCCAAGGCGCAGAGCACTGTCAGGCCGCCACGGCTCATGCCCTTGAGACACTCATGGCTGAGCTGGAAGCCGGCGAAGACGTGCAGGCCTCAATCGACGAAATCAAGGCGTGTGGCACGGGAGCCGACGACGGCGACGAAGCTGACGACGCCGGCCCGCCTGAGGGCGTGAACCCCAGTGGGCCTCCGGACTGGTTGCCAGGGCCGCCGCCGTGGGCAGGCACCGAGGATGGCGCGGAGATTGACACTGAAGGTGACGATGCGGGTCCGCCGGAAGGCGTGACCACGGGCGGCCCGCCGGACGGGGTACCGGGTCCGCCGCCGCACGCTGGCACAGGCGACGACGTTGACAGCGACGGTGAGGACGGCGACACTGGTCCGCCGGAAGGCGTGAACCAGGATAGCCCGCCGGACTGGGTACCGGGTCCGCCGCCGCACGCTGGCACAGGCGACGACGTTGACAGCGACGGTGAGGACGGTGACACTGGTCCGCCGGAAGGCGCGACCACGGGCGGCCCGCCGGACTGGATACCGGGCCCGCCACCGGGGGCCGGCGAGGAAGAGGAAGTCGCTCAGCCGTAAGCCAGACGACCTTGGAAAGTGAATGCCCGCGCGGACAGCGCGGGCATTTTTCTACTGCGGGGGTAACGGTGGCCTGCTGCGGCGTCGTTAACTGAGGGTATATGATGGCGAACCGCACTTTCCTGATCATGCTGGCGGCCTGCCTGCTGTAACTCGCGGTTGTGGCGGGCACGGTGTCGTACGTTGCCGTCGTGCAAGGTGGCAGCCTCGAGGCCGTCCAGGTGGACGAGGCGGATGCGCAAGTTCCCGCCGCCGATGATGGTGCAGCCGGACCTCGTTACGAGCCGGGCGGCTACGGGTACGGCTACTGAGCCTCAGCCCGCGGTGATGCGCTCGATCTCGCCCATGTAGGGGTGGAGGGCTTCCGGGACTACAATGCTGCCGTCGGCCTGCTGGTAGTTCTCGAGCACCGCGATCAGCGTGCGGGGTATAGCGAGGCCCGAGCCGTTGAGTGTATGGGGGAACTCCGGCTTCCCGCCTTTCTCGGCGCGGAAGCGAATGTTGGCGCGGCGGGCCTGAAAGTCAGTGCAGTTAGATACCGACGAGCATTCCAGCCATTCGTCAGAGCCGGGCGCCCAGACCTCGATGTCGTAGGTCTTGGCCGCGTTGAAGCCGAGGTCCCCCGTGCAGAGCTCGACAATGCGGCTTGTCAGCCCCAGCTCCGTTAGAACTCCGGCGCACTGCGCGGTCATCTCCTCGATCGCTTCGTACGACTTGTCGGGCTCGGCAAACCGATAGACCTCGACCTTGTCGAACTGGAAGCCCCGCTTGATGCCGCGCACGTCGCGCCCGGCGGAGAACTTCTCGCGCCGGAAGCACGGCGTATAGGCGACGTAGTTGATCGGGATCTGGCCCGGCTCCAGTATCTCGTCCTTGTGCATGTTCGTCAGCGAGACTTCGGCGGTTGGGATCCACCAATAGTCATCCTCGGCGTCGTGGAACATGTTCTCGCCGAACTTCGGGAGCCAGCCGCCGGACCAGAGGTTCTCCTCCTTGATCATCGCCGGCGGGTAGACCTCTGTGTAGCCGCGCGCCGTGTGGTAGTCCAGCATGAAGCTGATGAGAGCGCGCTCCAGCCGGGCGCCGGCCCCGCGCAGTACGTAGAACCGCGACCCCGCCAGCTTGACCCCCCGCTCAAAGTCGATGATGCCGAGCGATTCGCCGAGGTCCCAGTGGGGCTGCGCCTCGAAGCCGAGTGGCTCCGGCTCGCCCGATTGGCGGCGCACGACGTTGCCGCTCTCGTCGGGCCCCTCAGGTGCGGTGTCCGAGACGATGTTCGGAATCTCGAGTAGCGCCGTTCGCAGGGTCTCGTCGAGGGCTGTCAGCTTCGCCTCAAGTGCGTCCAGTTGCTCGCCGATGAACGAGGAGCGAGCCACGAGGTCCGAGCGCCGGTGCTCGGCATGCTTGGCTTCCTTCGTGTCCTCCTGCTTCATCGCCCGCGAAAGCTCGCCGATCTCCTTCGAAATCGCGTTCTTCTCGGCCCTCAGCGCCTCGACCTCCTGCAGCACCGTCAGCCGCTCGCTGTCCGTGGCCAGCGCCTGGTCCAGCGGCGCCTCCGTATGGCGCAATGCCAACGAACGGCGCACAAGGTCCGGGTTTTCGCGCAGGAGGCGGATATCAAGCATGCGGTAAGAGTGTCAGTAAGCCCCGCTTTTGGTCAACCAGTCGACCGCTGGGTCATCGCGGCGCCGCCATCTCGCCCAGCCGCGCGATCATGCCCAGGGACCCCGCATGGTCGCCCAGCTCCGCAGCCACCAGCCTCACATACTTCAGCGGCTCCTCCAGCGCCATCTCACGCATCGTCCGCTCAGCCGTATCGAGGAATAGGTTCTTTGACAGCATGACGCCGCCGCCGAGGACGATGGCCTCCGGGCTGAGGAGATTGACCACGTTCGCCAGCGCGATCCCCAGGTAGTGCCCTGCCTCCTCGTAGATCCGGATTGCAGTCCCGTCACCCGCCCGCGCGGCCTCGGCGACCAGGCGGGCGCTGATCCGGCCCTCCCGCTGTTTGACTTCCGCCAGCGCCGGCGACCGGCCATCCGTCGCGGCCTCGGCAGCCGAGCGCGCGATCGCCGTGCCCGACGACAGCGACTCCAGGCAGCCGCGGTTGCCGCAACCGCAGGGTGGGCCGTCCGGGTCGACAATCGTGTGCCCCAGTTCGCCGGCGGAACCGCGCGCGCCGCCGTAAAGACGGCCCTCGGCGATGATGCCGGCGCCGATGCCTGTACTAACCGTGATGTAGACCATGTGCTTCGTTCCCCGCCCGGCGCCGTAGGTGTTCTCGCCGAGGGCGGCGGCGTTCGCATCGTTCTCCAGGCGGACGGGTATACCGAGGCGTTCTTCGAGCATCCGCACGATCGGCACGTCGCGCCAGCCGATGAGCTGCGGCGCGGCGGGAACGACGCCCTTCTCGCTATCCACCCAGCCGGGCGTCGCGATGCCGAGCCCGGCCAGTGTAGACGGGGCGACGTCCGCGTCCGAGCAGGCGTGGGCAAGCGAGTCGAGGAGCGTGCCGATGGTGACCTCAGGGCCCTCGCCGGCGCGCGACCGGCGCTTGTCATCGCCGCGGATGTTGCCATCGAGATCGGCCACGATGGCGCGGACGTTCGTGCCGCCCAGGTCGATGGCGCCGTAGAGACCTGTCCTGAGCGGCGCGCTAGCGGCAGCCGAGGGATCGGGCATCCTGCTAGGCGACGGCCGTAGCCTCGATCTCGACCATCAGTTCAGGGAAGGCCAGCCGCGCGACGCCCAACAGCGTGCTGGCGGGACGGTGGCCCTTCATGTGCTGCATGATCGGCGCAAAGCCCTGCATGAACTTGTCGACGTCCGTGGTGTAGAGGTTCATGCGCACGATATTGCTCAGGTCCATGCCAGCCTTGGCGAGAACCGCCTCGAGGTTCGTCATCGCCTGGTCGACCTGAGCAGCCATGTCCCCCGTGTGCTGGGGCGCACCGTTCTCGTCGACGGAGGTCTGGCCGGCGCAGACGAGGACGCGGCTGTGGCCGCTGAATTCGATGGCCTGCGAGAAGCCGAAGTTGTCCTGCCAGGTCCAGGGGTTAACGGGGCGCTGTTCCATTCGAAGTTCCTTTCGCTCGTGTTGGGCTGACGCGATGGTACTGCGGATGCGGCCGCCTTGACAAAAATTGGAGGGCCGCCCGAAATCGGACGGCCCTCGAGCAGCGCGACTGAGCAGTCCTAACTCAGTTGTCGCTTCGTTCCCACAAGGTCTGGTAGTTGCGGCCGCTGATGGCGTCGTGTTCGGCCCTGCGTTCGAGGACGCGCAACTGGTGGATGCTGCGCCGCACTTCGTCTTCGCAGGCTTCCGAGACAGGACAGACCCGCTGCCGGATCATGTCGCCGAGGCCGGAGTCCTCGAAGTAACGGAGCGAGTGCGGCCAGACGAAGAACGTGAAGCGCTCCGGAACGGCGAACTGCGGCCGCTCGCGCCCGAGCCAGAAGAAGCGCTCTTCGACGCTGGTCACCGGCTCCACGACGCGCACCATCGGCGGAGTCTCGTCCGTGCTGCGCGTGTCGATGATCAGGCGCTCCGGGAACATCCGGAAGCCGATGGTAAACACGTCCGCGTTGTCGACGACTCGTCGCAGTTCTTCCAGATCAATCATCACGCCATTCTCCGTGTGCAAATGCTTGTGCCTCTATTCCAGTATAACGGCGCTGCGCTGGTTCGATGCGCTCACGCGTCACCGTCTTGTGGATGACGCCGGCATTGTTTGCTTGTTCTATTGTTTGTCTGTTTGGCGAAGCCTAGTACATGTCCGACATTGCCGGAGCGGCGGCCGCGTGCTGCTTCTCCGGGATCTCGGAGACCAGGCAGTTCGTCGTCAGCACCATCGCGGCGATGCTAACGGCGTTCTCCAGCGCCGAGCGCGTGACCTTTACCGGGTCGACGATGCCCTTCTTGATCATGTTGCCGTAGTCGTCACTCGCGGCGTCGTAGCCTTCGCCGACCTTCAGCGAGCGCACCTTCTGGACGATAACTGAGCCGTCCTGGCCGGCGTTGGTCGCAATGCGGCGCAGGGGCTCTTCCAGCGCGCGGCGCAGGATGGCCGCGCCTGTGGCCTCATCGCTGTCGAGCTGCATCTTGTCAAGCGCGGGCAGGGCGTTGATGAACGCCACGCCACCGCCGGAGACGATGCCTTCCTCAACCGCGGCGCGGGTTGCCTGCACGGCGTCCTCGACGCGGTGCTTGCGCTCCTTAAGCTCGGTCTCCGTGGCGGCGCCGACCTTGATGACGGCGACACTGCCGGTGAGCTTGCCGAGGCGTTCCTGCAGCTTCTCGCGGTCCCAGTCGGAGGTAGCGGCGTCGATAGCCGCCTTGACGGCCTGGACGCGGCCCTGCACGGCCTTGGAGCCGCCGCCGCCCTGGATGATCGTGGTCTCTTCCTTGGTAACGACGACCTTGCGGGCCCGGCCTAGATCTGTCAGCTCCGTGGCATCCAGCTTGCGGCCGATCTCTTCGCTGATGAGCTGGCCACCCGTGACCGTGGCGAGGTCGCCCAGGTTGTCCTTGCGGCGGTCGCCGAAGCCGGGCGCCTTGACAGCGATGACGTTGATCGTGCCGCGCAGCTTGTTCACGGCCAGCGTCGCCAGCGCCTCACCGTCGACGTCGTCGGCGATGATCAGCAGGTTCTTGCTGCCGCTCTGCAGGACCTTCTCCAGGATCGGAAGTATGTCGTTGATGCTGGACAGCTTCTTGTCGGTGATCAGGATGTACGGCTCGTCGATCGCCGCTTCCATGCGCTCCGGGTTGGTGACGAAGTAAGGGCTGATGTAGCCGCGGTCGAAGTTCATGCCTTCGACGAATTCCGTCTCGGTTTTGATGCCCTTCGACTCTTCGACGGTGATGACGCCGTCCTTGCCGACCTTCTCCATGACCTCGGCGATCAACTCGCCGATCTCGGCGTCGTTGTTGGCGGAGATGGAGGCCACCTGGGCCATCTGGTCGCGGTTCGTGACCTTGACGGAGTTGGACTTGATCTGGTTGACGACGACCTCAGCGGCCTTCTCGATGCCGCGCTTAAGGGCCATCGGGTTGGCGCCGGCGGCCACGTTCTTCAGGCCTTCGTGGACGATCGCCTGACCGAGCACGGTCGCCGTGGTGGTGCCATCACCGGCGATGTCGTTGGTCTTGGAGGCGATCTCCTTGGCGAGCTGGGCTCCGATATTCTCGAACGGGTCCTCCAGCTCGATGTCCTTGGCGATGGTGACGCCGTCGTTGGTGATGGTCGGCGAGCCGAACTTCTTCTCAAGGACGACGTTGCGGCCCTTGGGGCCGAGGGTGATCTTGACGGCGTCGGCGAGGGCGTCGACGCCGTTCTTGAGGGCGTGTCGCGCAGCCTCATCAAAGAGCAGTTGCTTGGCCATGGTTACTCCTTCTTCCTTGATTGCTCGTGCCCGTTGGGCGTGGGCAACTTAATCGTTCTGCAGTTTTGTGTGTTGCGGAATCGCATTTAGCACTCACAGGGGCGGAGTGCTAAGACATTTGTAGCGCACTCTGACGACGGGCGCAAGACCCGGCCGGCAAGTTGAGCTCTTTAACAGCATAAAGGGCCTAGTGCTGCGGCAGGTGGTGGTAATTCAGTCTGCGGTCAACGGCTATCAGCCGGACTCGCGTCGAGGGTCTGGCGGTAGACCGGACGGCACCGTTTACGTCCCCGTCGCGCCTATGCTAATCTGACTTTGCGATTAGCGTTGTCTATAACCCCGCCGGGAACGTGACAACTTTCCGGCGCACGGATATACTGAACATACGTTTTTCGCGCGGCGGGAGCGAGAAAACCATGAAGAAGCCCAGAACACGTAACGCGACCGCAGGAGTTCCGCTAACTCCGGTCGCCTGCCGCTCTCTGACCTCCCGCAATAAGGCCGAGTCGCCCGATTCGCCTGTAGGGCGGCTGACCCCTCCCGCTACGAACTAGCGGCACTCTTTAAGGAGAGGGCACATGGACACTAACCCCACTAGACGTATATCTATCGACAACCATACCCCCGGCGCGGCCGCCCCAACGGCGCAAGGGTTATATGATCCGTTCCACGAGCACGACAGCTGCGGCGTCGGCTTCCTGGTGCACTTGAAGGGGCAGAAGTCCCACAAAGTCATCGAGGACGGGATCACGGCGCTCGAGCACCTGGACCACCGCGGCGCCTGCGGCTGCGAGGCCAACACCGGCGACGGCGCAGGCGTCCTCATCCAGATCCCGCACGACTTCTTCGCCCACGTCTGCGCGCACGAGGAGATCCGCCTGCCGCAGGACCCTGAGGGCTACGGCGTCGGACTCTTCTTCATGCCCAGAGGCGCCAAGGAGCAGACGAAGGCGATGCGCCTCTTCCAGAACGTCGTCGAGGAAGACGGACAGCATCTGTTGGGCTGGCGAAAGGTGCCGACCGACAACTCGATGATCGGCGCAACGGCCCTCGCCGCCGAGCCCGACATGTACCACGTATTCGTGGGCCGCGGGAAACACATCACCAGCCAGGATGCCTTCGAGCGCCGCCTCTTCGTCATCCGCAAGCTCTTCCGCAACGCCATCGACCGCTCCGACATCCCGGACGCGCACTCCTACTACTTCCCCAGCCTTTCCTGCCGCACGCTCGTCTATAAGGGCATGCTCATGGCGACGCAGCTGCGCGGCTACTTCCCGGACCTGCAGGACAAGCGTCTGGCAAGCGCGCTCTGTATGTTCCACAGCCGTTTCAGCACGAACACTTTCCCCAGCTGGAAGCTGGCCCACCCCTACCGCATGATCTCCCACAACGGCGAGATCAACACGCTGCGCGGCAACATCAACTGGATGCGCGCCCGCGAAGCCCTCTTCGAATCGGCTCTGATACCGGACATCCAGCGCGTCATACCCGTCATCGACGAGACCGGCAGCGACACGGCGTGCTTTGATAACGCCCTGGAACTGCTCGTCATGGCCGGTCGCCCGATTGAGCATGCCGTGATGATGATGATCCCGGAACCCTGGGACGGCCACGAGTCGATGAGCCAGGAGAAGAAGGACTTCTACCGCTACCACTTCTGCCTGATGGAGCCTTGGGACGGTCCTGCCTCCATCGCCTTCACCGACGGCACCAAGATCGGAGCCGTGCTCGACCGCAACGGCCTCCGCCCATCGCGCTTCTACGTGACGAAGGACGACTACGTGATCATGGCATCCGAGGTCGGCGTGCTGCCGGTCGAACCAGAGAACGTGCTGAGCAAGGGGCGTTTGCAGCCGGGCCGCATGTTCCTCGTGGACATGGCCCAGGGGCGCATCATCGCCGACGAAGAGCTGAAGCACGGGATGGCCAGCGAGAAGCCGTACGGAGAGTGGCTCCGCAAGAACCTGCGCAGCCTCGACGACCTGCCTCAGGGCAAGCCGGAGAAGCCGCTGACCGGCGGCACCCTTTTGCAACAGCAGATCGCCTTCGGCTACACCGTCGAGGACCTGAAGTACATCCTGGGCCCCATGTCGCGGGACGGCCAGGAGGCCGTCGGCTCCATGGGCACGGACACGCCGCTCGCCGTTCTATCCGATAAGCCACAACCGCTCTACAACTACTTCAAGCAACTCTTCGCCCAGGTCACAAACCCGCCGCTCGACGCCATCCGCGAAGAGATCGTGACTTCGGTTAAGTCGACCATCGGCCCCGAGGGCGACCTGATCGATCCCGCGGCGAGCAACGCCGCGATGGTCGAGCTTGATTCTCCTTTCATCAGCAATGAGGCGCTGGCGCGCTTCAAGGCCGCGAAGAACGGCAAAATCCGCGCACGCGTCCTGCCGACGACGTTCCGGACAGCCGATGGCCCGCGTGGCCTGGCGGCGGCGATGGAGCGCCTCTGCAGGGACGCCGACGCCTACATCGACGACGGTGCTCGCGTGCTCATCCTCTCCGACCGCAGCGTCGACAAGGACAACGCGCCGATACCGGCGCTCCTCGCCGTCGCCGGCCTCAACAACCACCTCGTGCGCGAGCGGCGCCGCACGCAAGTCGGCCTGATCCTGGAGACCGGCGACGCGCGGGAGGCGCACCACTTCGCGCTGCTGATCGGATACGGCGCCGGCGCCATCAATCCCTATCTAGCCCTGGACACGCTGCGCGGCATGCGCGACGAAGGCCTGATGGACGCCTCGATCTCGTACGAAGAGGCGGTGGCGCACTACTTGAAGGCGTGCAAGAAGGGCGTCGTCAAGATCATGTCCAAGATGGGGATCAGCACCATCCAGAGCTACCGCGGCGCCCAGATTTTCGAGGCCATCGGCCTGGCGCAGGACTTCATCGACGAATATTTCACATTCACGGCTTCGCGCATCGGCGGCGTCGGTGTCGAAGAGATTGCCATGGACGCGCTCTACCACCACACACGCGCCTTCCCGGAGCGGGACGGCGGGCTGGAGGAGCTGCTCTGGGGCGGCCAGTACCAGTGGCGCCGCGACGGCGAGTTTCACCTCTTCAACCCGGAGACAGTGTTCCGCCTGCAGCACTCAACGCGCTCCGGGCGCCAGGAAGTCTTCAGGGAATACACCCGCATGGTGGACGACCAGAGCGAACGGCTCTGCACCCTCCGCGGCCTCTTCAACATCAAGTCGGACCGCAAGCCGGTACCAATAGACGAAGTCGAGCCGGCAGAGGCGATCTTCCGCCGCTTCGCTACCGGCGCCATGTCCTTCGGCTCGATCGGCGCCGAAGCACACGAGACTCTGGCCATCGCCATGAACCGCATCGGCGGCAAGAGCAACACGGGTGAAGGTGGCGAGGACCGCCGACGCTTCAAGCCCGACGCCAACGGCGACCGCCGCCGCAGCGCGATCAAGCAGGTTGCCTCCGGGCGCTTCGGCGTGACCAGCGAGTACCTGGTCAACGCCGACGAACTGCAGATCAAGATGGCGCAGGGCGCCAAGCCCGGTGAAGGCGGTCAGCTGCCCGGTCACAAGGTCTGGCCGTGGATCGCCGAGGTCCGCTACTCCACGCCGGGTGTGGGGCTCATCAGCCCGCCGCCGCACCACGACATCTACTCAATCGAGGACCTGGCCCAGCTCATCCACGACCTCAAGAACAGCAATCCGCGAGCCCGCATCAGCGTCAAGCTGGTGGCCGAAGTCGGCGTCGGCACCGTCGCGGCGGGCGTCGCCAAGGCGAAGTCCGACGTCGTCCTCATCAGTGGCCACGACGGCGGTACCGGCGCCAGCCCTCTGACCTCGATCAAGCATGCCGGCATCCCCTGGGAGCTCGGCCTGGCGGAGACGCAGCAGACGCTGGTGCTGAACAAGCTCCGCGATCGCATCATCGTGCAGACGGACGGCCAGATGAAGACGGGCCGCGATGTGATCATCGGTGCGCTGCTGGGTGCGGAGGAGTACGGTTTCGCGACGGCGCCGCTGGTGGTGATGGGCTGCATTATGATGCGCGTCTGCCACCTGGACACCTGCCCCGTCGGTATCGCGACGCAGAACCCGCAGCTCCGCGAAAAGTTCGAGGGAAAGGCCGAGCACGTCGTCAACTTCTTCCGCTTCATCGCCGAGGAGATACGCGAATACCTCGCGGCGATGGGCTACCGCAACCTGGACGAGATCATCGGCCGCAGCGACCTGCTGGACATGCGCAAGGCCCTGGATCACTACAAGGCGAAAGGCCTGGACTTCAGCGCCATCTTCTACCGCCCGGATATGGGGCCAGACGTGGCGACACACTGCATCATCGAGCAGGACCATGGCCTCGACAAGGCGCTCGACAAGCAGATCCTGCCGAAGGTGAAAAAGGCGATCGCCAGCGGCGAAAAAGTCGCGCTCGAGATGCCGATCCGCAACGTCAACCGCACAGTCGGCACGATTACCGGCAGCGAGATTTCCCGCAAGTACGGCATCGACGGCCTGCCCGACGATACGATCACGGTCCGCTTCAAGGGCTCAGCCGGCCAGAGCTTCGGGGCCTTCGTGCCGCGCGGCATGACGCTCTTCCTCGAAGGCGATTCCAACGACTACTGCGGGAAGGGCCTCTCCGGCGGCAAGCTGATCGTTTACCCGCCGAAGGAATCGACCTTCGTGGCGGAGGAAAACATCATCATCGGCAACGTCGCCCTTTACGGAGCGACCGGCGGGATGCTCTTCGCGCGCGGCGTCGCCGGCGAGCGCTTTTGCGTCCGCAACTCGGGCGCCATGGCGGTCGTCGAGGGCGTCGGTGACCACGGCTGCGAATACATGACCGGAGGCCGCGTGGTGATCATCGGCAAGACGGGCCGCAACTTCGCGGCCGGCATGAGTGGCGGCATCGCCTACGTCTATGACCCTGACGGCGACTTCCACGTCCGCTGCAACAAGGAAATGGTGGACCTGGAGCAACTGGACGACGCCGAGGACATCGACCTCGTGCGGGGCCTGCTGGAGCGCCACCGCGAACACACCGGCAGCACCTTGGCCGAGGGCCTGTTGAAGCAGTGGCCGAAGATCACGGCGCAATTTGTCAAAGTCATGCCGATCGACTACAAGCGGGTGCTGCTGGAGCAAGCACAGTCAGTGCGCCCGAAGGTGAAGGCCTCGGCGAACGGCAAGAACGGGCGCACCGCCAGGAACAGTGCCGTTTCGCCGGGCACCGTGAAGGGCAAGACACGTGGGTAAACCCACCGGCTTCATAGAGTTCGACCGGGAGTTGCCAAAGCGGCGTGCCGTCAAGCAGCGCGTCGGCGACTGGCTGGAGGTATACGAGGAGTTCCCCGCCGGGAGCTTGCAGAAGCAGGCCGCGCGCTGCATGGATTGCGGCATCCCTTTCTGCCACCAGGGTTGTCCGCTCGGCAATATCATCCCCGACTGGAACGACCTCGTGTACAAGGACCTCTGGCGCGAGGCGATCGACCGGCTACACGCCACGAATAACTTTCCGGAGTTTACTGGCCGGCTGTGCCCGGCGCCGTGCGAGGCCGCCTGCGTTCTGGGCATCAATGACGACCCGGTGACGATCAAGCAGATCGAGGTCACTATCATCGAGCACGCCTACAAGGAAGGCTGGATCAAGCCGGAGCCGCCGGACCGCCTGACCGGCAAGCGCGTGGCGGTGATCGGCTCCGGGCCGGCGGGAATGGCGGCGGCGCAGCAACTCGCTCGCGCCGGCCACAGCGTCACCCTGTACGAGCGCGACACCCGCATCGGCGGCCTGCTGCGATACGGCATCCCCGACTTCAAGATGGAAAAGTGGGTGATTGACCGGCGCATGGAGCAGATGGAGGCCGAAGGCGTCGTCTTCAAGGCCGGCGTCAACGTCGGCGCCGACGTCGACGCGCGCGACCTGCTGAAGGAGTACGACGCCCTGTGCCTGACCGGCGGAGCGACGCACCCGCGCGACCTGCAGGTCCCCGGCCGCGAGCTTGAAGGCACATACTTCGCGATGGAGTTTTTGCCGCTGCAGAATAAGCGCAACGCTGGCGACGAGATCCCGGAAGACCAGTTCATCTCCGCGAAGGGGAAGCGTGCCATCATCCTTGGCGGCGGCGATACGGGCGCCGACTGCCTGGGTACCGTGCATCGCCAGGGCGCCAGGTCAGTGATCCAGATGGAGATCCTCCCGCGTCCGCCGGAGCACCGCGACGCCAGCGCCCCCTGGCCTACCTACCCCAACATCTACCGCGTCTCCTCCGCGCACGAAGAGGGCGGCGAGCGAGAGTATAGCGTGCAGACGACGCACCTTAGCGGCGAGAACGGCGTCCTTCAGAAGCTGCACGGTTGTCGCGTTGAGTTCACCTTCGAGGACGGGCGCGCCCAGCTGCGCGAGGTGCCGGGAACCGAATTCGAGGAGCCGGTCGACCTGTTGCTCCTCGCGATGGGCTTCCTCGGCCCCGAGAAGTACATGGTGGAACAGCTCGGCGTCGGACTGAACGAGCGCGGCAACGTCGTCGGCGACAAGGACAAGATGACGAACGTGCCCGGCGTCTTCACTGCGGGCGACATGACACGCGGCCAGTCCCTCATCGTCTGGGCCATCCAGGAAGGCCGCACCGCCGCCCGCGGCATTGACCGCTACCTCATGGGCGAAACCGCCCTTCCCGGCAACTAAGCGCCGTACCCTTGACGCCGTATGACTAATGCCGTACCATGGCGTACGCCATGAAGTACGAACGTTTAGAAGTCCGCTTGGACGACGAGCACATCAAGAAAATAGGCGAGTTGAAGGCCGCGTACCACAGCTCCGTTTCGGAGGCTGTGCGCCGGGCTATCGATGAGGCGTACGAGAAGGTGATGCTGCAGAAGCGGCTTGAGGCAGTGAAGCGGATGGCGGAGACCGACCTCGGAGAGATGCCTGATCCTGAGGAATTGCGGCGCCAGATCCTGGCAGACTATGACAAGCGCTACCCCGATCTTCCTTGACGCCAACATTCTCATGTATGCGGTCGGCGGCGAACATCCGCTAAAGCTTCCGTCGATCCGAATTCTGGAACTTGCAGCGCGAAGCGAGCACTTCTTCACAAACGCTGAAGTGCTCCAGGAGCTTCTCCATCGTTTCATGGCGTTACGACGCCGGGAGCAGGCGCGAATGTTCGTGGAAGACGCCTTCACTGCCTTGCAGGATCGGATTCATGAAGTCAGGGCGGAAGACATTCGAGCGGCCGGTGCGCTCGCCCTAATGCATGGCAACCTCCAGGCCCGCGATTTGGTTCACCTCGCGATCATGAATCGCGTCGGTTGCAGACGCGTCGTCTCCGCCGACAAGGCGTTCGACGCCATCGACGGCACCGAACGCCTCGATCCCTTGCTGGTCGATGAGTGGGCGCCGCTGGTCATCGACACCTAGACCTGTCCTGCGCTCCGCCTTACAATTCGGGCGTGCCCCTGCCCCGGCCGCTCGATACCCGCCGCCACGATTCCCTAGACGGAGGCTTCCCGTGCCTGAGAAGGTAAGCATCGAAGTAATCCCCGACATTCGGGACGCCGTGTTCGACCTGCTTTCGTCATACCCCAGGAGCAAGCGGTTCTGCCGATACGCCGACGTACGCATAGAGGTCAGCGAAGGCAAGGTGGCGGTGGCCGAGAACGGCATGGACAAGTTCGGCGGTGAGGACTACGGCTTCTCCTTCGGCGTTCGTGTGCTGGCGGGCGAGCACTTGGCGTCGCCCGGCTTCTTCGGAGAGCAGGTAGGCACGGCCGACCTGCCCCGCCTTCAGGAGCGCCTCCGCGACGCGCTTGACAGCGCCTACAACCGCGCAGTGGCCAACGCGCGGGGCAAGGATGCGGCGCGGAGCCGCTATGGCGCCCTCGGTAGCTCCCTATATGACCTCACGCTGGCACCGATTGACGTGCGGCAGGACCAGACGGATGCGCAGTACGCAATCGATCCGCGAGAAGTCGACCTCGACGACGCGGTCACCTATGTGCGCGATGTCTCTGCAAGGGTCCGTGACCTCGACAAGGGAGTCGCCTACAACTACGTCTCCGCGTTCACGGAGCTCCAGCGCCAGCTGTTCGTCAGCAGCGAGGGCGCCAACATCGACCAGGCTTACGCGATATCGCAGGGGACGACATTCATCATCGCCCAGGGCGAGGACGGTCACCAGGAACTCTACGACTACACAGGCCACCAGCGCGGCTGGGAGGTCATCACACACGGCGTCGACGAGGAGTTCATCAAGTTCCCGCACCTCATGGACTTCTCGCTGGAAGTGGCCCGCGACGCGGTGTCGCTGAGTGCCTGCAAGCCGCTAAAGGCCACGGACAAGGACGTCGTCGTCGTCACCGACCCGCACTACAACGCGCTTCTCTGCCACGAGGTAGTCGGCCATCCGACGGAGCTGGACCGCGCGCTCAAGTTCGAAACCGGATACGCGGGCCGCTCCTGGTTCCTGCGCGACATGAACGAAAACCAGCTGGGCAAGCGTGTCGGTTCGGACCTCGTGACAGCTTTCAGCGATCCGACCATCGATGGCTTCGGCCACTACAAGTACGACGACGAAGGTACGCCGGCCCGCCGCATCTACCACTTCGACAAGGGCATCTTCAACGGCTTCTCCAACAGCCGCCAGACCGCAGCCATCACCGACGTTGAGCCCAACGGCCACTACAAGGCGACAGACGCCTCGCTCGTCCCACTGATCCGCATGTCCAACACGGCCTTCGCACCCGGCGACCGCGACCACCACGACATCATCCGCGAGGTCGACGACGGATACTACGTCGTCGGCCACCGCATCCCCTCGATCGCCGAGTCCCGTGAGAACTTCCGCATCACCGCGATGAAGGTCTACAAGATCGAGAACGGCGAAATCGGCGAGATGTTCCGCGACGGCGGCCTCTTCAGCGACACGCGCGACTTCTTCATGAACGTCGACGCTGTCGCCGACGACTTCCAACTGTTTTCGATCCCCAACTGCGGCAAGGGTCAGCCGATGCAAACAAAACGCATGTCCAACGGTGGCCCCACCATGCGCTCCCGCGCCCGTCTCACCGGGCGATGACACCTGTCATTCTGAGGAGCGCAGGTCGCTATTGGCGGCCGCAGCGAACGAAGAATCTGTCCTCAAGCAAGCGCTCCCCGCTGACTGCCTCGATCGGGACGTTGAGCGAGGTCCCGATCACGTCATCGCGCTTTCGTTGCGCCCCAATCTGGACAGACCCTTCGTTCCTCAGGGTGACAAGTTGAACAACCTCTGGCGTGACGAGAACGCCGGCGGCGACGCCATCTCCCAACTCGTCTACCTCTCCAACCTCATCGGCGCCGACGAAGACCTCGTGCAGCCAGGCGGCGGCAACACGTCCGTCAAACTCGAAGTCGAAGACGTCTTCGGCTGCCGCGTCCATGCGCTCGCCGTAAAGGGCAGCGGCACCGCCCTCCGCACCATCACTCCCGCCGGCTTCACCCACCTCTACCTCGACCGCCTCGCAACCCTCCGCGAACGCGACGCCATGTCCGACGAAGAGATGATGGCCCTAATGCGCGCCTCCATGCTCTTCGTTGACCGCGATCCGGCGCCGAGCGTCGAGACGCCGCTGCACTCGATCATCCCATACCGGTTCGTCGCCCACACCCACGACGTCGCCACGCTCTCGCTGACGGACACGCCGTCTGCGTGGGAGCACGTGGAGCGGGTCTTCGGCGCAGACGTGGCGTTCCTGGAATACGTACGGCCGGGGTTTCCACTGGCGAAGCGGATGGCGGAACGCTATGGTGACGGACCTCCCGCCAGCGCCATCGGCCTTGCGATGGAGAAGCATGGCCTCTGCACCTGGGGCGAGACCGCGAAAGAGTGCTACGCCAATCTCGTCTCCATCATCACTCGCGCCGAGGAATACGTCGCGGAGCACTCCGCGGGCAAGAAAGTCTTCGCTGGCGACTCGCCCATACCTGCCGAACCGGAGCGCCGCTCCACCGCCGCTCGCCTTGCCCCGCTGATCCGCGGCAACCTGGCGCGCCTCGGCTGGCGATGTGTTCTGGCATTTGACGATTCGGCGGAGGTGCTGGAGGCGGTATCTTCTCCGGAATTCCCGGAACTCGCCTCCCGCGGCGTCATGACCCCCGAACACATCATGCGCTCGGGAAGGCAGCCGCTGGTTCTTGATCCCGGCCTTCTCGCGGACCCCGCCGTAGGGGCGCAGCAACCTGCGGAACCGCATTCGTCTGCGGATGAGATTGCAGAGGTTGCTGCGCCCCTACATCCCGCCAACGCCAACGCCATCACCTCCGCTTTCGACGACTTCCGCGCCGAATACGAGGCCTACCTCGCCGCCAACGGCCAAACCAAACCCATCCCCGATTGGCTCAAGGTCATCGCCGTCCCCGGAGTCGGCGCCTTCTTCGCCGGCAAGGACCGCCGCAGCGCCCTTGTCGCGGCCACCTGTTACAAAGCCACCCTCCGCGCAATGGCCGGCGCCGAAGCCATCGAATTTTTCGCGTCACTCCCCGACGCCGACGTTTGCGAGATGGAGTACTGGCCCCTCGAGCGCCGCAAGATCGAGGAGGGCCTCAAGGCAAGCCACCCTCTCGACGGCAAGATCGCACTCGTCATCGGTGCAGCCAGCGGCATCGGCCTCGCCACCGCCCAGCGCTTCGCCGCCGAAGGCGCCCACGTAACCCTCGCCGATCTCGACCTCGACCGAGCGCAAGCCGCTGCGGATGCCATCAAAGAATTCAACGCCGAGCGCGCCTACCCTCTAACCGCCAACGCCGCCGACCCGGAGGCGATGGAGGACGCCGTCCGCGAGACCTGCCTGCGATTCGGCGGCATCGACGTGCTCTTTTACTCCCCGGGCGTTCCGCCGGAACTGCACCCGGTCGCGGACATGGGGGACGAGGAGGTCGAGGTACAGTTGCGAGTCCACTTTAAGGGCGCCGTCGCCGCGACCCGCGCCGCCTCGCAGGACATGCTCGCCGCGGGCTTGGGTGGCCGCCTCATCTACAACGCCTCGAAGGCCGCCTTCGCACCCGGCGAAGGCGCCGCCGCTTACGGCGCAGCCAAGGCTGCACTCGTCCACTACGTCCGCAACGCCGCCAATGAACTGAGCCGCCACGGCATCACCGCCAACTACATCAACGCCGACGCCATCGACACGCCGCTCTTCCGCGCGCTGGTCAAGGAGCGCTCAGAGCGCAGCGGCCAGAGCGAAGAACAAACGCTCGCCCGCTACGCTGAGCGCAGCCTCTTCCACACCGCCACTGTACCCGCCTCTGCCGTCGCCGAAGCCGCCCTCTGGCTGGCCTCCGACGTCTCGGCCTACACCAGCGGCTGCGTCATCACCGTCGGCGGCGGCGCAGAGGGCATGCCGCGATGACATTCGCCTCCGTTCGCTCTGAGCCTGTCGAAGAACTCCGTCCACCCCGCCCGTCGATCAACACCGCTCTTCTCGCCCAACCCTCCGCACCCGTTCGCCCTGAGCGTGTCGAAGGGCTTCGTCCACCCGGGCGTGGGATCACATGAGCTTCTACGTCTACATCCTCCGCTGCGTGGACCACTCCTACTACGTCGGCCACACAGATAACCTTGAGATTCGGATCGCTCAGCACGAAGCGGGCGAAATCCCCGGATACACTCAGACCCGCAGGCCCGTGCGACTAGTGTTCTCGGACGAATTCGCGACACGGATTGAGGCGCTGGAGGCGGAGCGTCAGATAAAGGGCTGGTCAAGAGCTAAGAAGGAAGCGCTGATAATGGGCAACCGGGATCGGGTCCGCCTCCTGGCGAAAACCAAGAAGGCGAAGGCGAGCGCTGAAGACGAAGCCCTTCGACTCCGGCTCGCGCCGGGCTCAGGGCGAACGGTCGGCGGGAGCGACACGATTACCGTTCTCTCCGAGCCTGTCGAAGAGCCTCGTCCCGCACCCCGCTCGCAGAATGACCACCCCGGCGCTCGCGCTGAAGGGTCGCGTCCCGGACCCCCGCCCGCCCGCTCCCACTCCCCCACACGCTCGAAGCTAGTCGAAGCGCATCGCTCGCCGCCTCCTGCCACCATCCCCCGCACGCCGAACCCAACCGACCGCAAGCACGTCACCATCTACACCGACGGCGCCTGCATCGGCAACCCCGGCCGCGGCGGCTACGGCGTCGTCATGATGTACGGCAAGCACCGCCTCGAAGTCTCCGCCGGTTACCGCAAGACCACCAACAACCGCATGGAGATGCTCGCCGCCATCATCGGCCTCGAAGGCCTCAAGGAGCCTTGCAGTGTCACCCTCTTCAGCGACTCCCGCTACCTCGTCGACGCCATCTCCAAGGGCTGGGCCAAACGTTGGCGGGCCAACGGCTGGATGCGCAACAAGGACGACCGCGCTCTCAACCCCGACCTCTGGGAGCGCCTCCTCAAGCTCTGCGAGAAGCACGCCGTCGACTTCCAGTGGGTGCGCGGACACAACGGCAACCGCGAGAACGAGCGTTGCGACGCCCTGGCTACGCTCGCCGCCGCCCGCAACGCCACAAAGGTCGATACCGTGTACGAGCAGAGCGTCGGGGTAAAGCTGCTGTGACGGCGGTTGACCGACAAGCGATGCCATGCAAGTGTTCTGGAAAAGAGAGACGCCATGATCCCACTGAATGAACTGAAGAAAGCCGCCGAAGAAGGCCTCGCAATCGTCCAGGGCGAAGACGACGTCGAGGAGGCGGAGGTCTTCGTTTCCGCCAATGGCAACCTCCTCACGCGCCTCAACTACACCTCCCACATCCCCTCCAACGGCGTCGAGGAGCCGAAGTCCGTCGTCAACTACGGCATCGGCGTCCAGGCCGTCTTCCAGGAGGGCGGCAAGCGCAAGATCGGCTTCGGCTCCGAGACCAGCGACATCTCGCCCGACGGCGTGCAGTCGGCGCTCGAGAAGGCACGGCGCGGCGCCAGCGACGACCCCGAGTTCGTCTCCCTCGCGCGTCCCACCGGCGAGCCCCGCAAGCTCAACGACTACCACGACCCCGCCATCATGGACCTCAAAGACGAAGCCCTACCCGAAGCGGGGTGGACGGTCGTCAACGGCGCCCTCCGCGTCTTCGAGAAGTCGGAGGTGCTGACGACGCTCGTCGAGCGCCCCGAAAAGCTGCCCGAGCTTGGCCTCATCGTCTCCGGAGACGTCACGATGATCCAGGAGCGCATCGCCATCGCCTCCAGCGCCATGCCCGAGCCACAGACCGACGAGACGACGATGGTCATGTCCTTCATCACCTCGATGGTGGAGCGCGAGAAGGCCAAGGGCAGCGGCTACCAGGCCTCCACCCGCCTTCGTGACTTCACCGACGAAGCCGGCGTCGAGGCAGCGCAGAACGCGATCGCCGGCATCGGCGGCGTCCGCCTGCCCACGGGCGACTACAACGTCGTCTTCGGCCGCGAGGCCGTGATGGAGATCCTCCATTACATCGTCATGCCCGGCCTCGACACGGGTATCTTCTATGCCGCCGCCTCGCCCTTCATGGGCAAGCTAGGCCAGAAGGTTGCCTCCGAGAAGCTGACCATCATCGACGACGGCGCAGTTGCCGGTCTCGTCGGCTCCAAGGGGATCACGTGCGAGGGCCTGCCGACCGGCCGCACGGAGCTGATCAAGGACGGCGTGCTCGTCGGCCTGCTCAGCAACTGGTACGAGTCGCAGCGCATCCAGAACGACCCCAAGGCGCGGGACAAACTGGGCGTCGACCCGAAATCGATGCCGGGAGCCTTCGTGCCGCGCAACGGCTTCCGCTACGCCCGCGGCGGCGGCCGCCACTTCGACGCCACGCCCGGCACACACCCGACCAACATCCTTCTCCCCGGCGACGTCCCCGACACCGACGCCATCTGCCGCCTCGTCGGCGACGGCATCTACATCGGCCGCATCTGGTACACCTACCCCGTCAACGGCCTCCGCGCCGGCGACTTCACCGGCACCGTCGTCGCCGACTCCTACGTCATCAAGAACGGCCGCCTCGCCGAGCCCGTCATGCCCAACACCCTCCGCATCAACGACAACGTCATCAAGGTCCTCGGCGACGTCATCGGCGTGACGAAGGAGGGCAAACCCACGCTCGTCTGGGCCGCCGACGAGATCGTCTACGCCCCCGAAATCGCGGTCCAGAACGTCCACCTCGACGCCATCGCGGAGTACATGGACGGGATATAGAGGGAGCGAGGCGCCAGCCGCCTATCCGTCAACGAGTGTAATTTCGAGATAACCTTAGGGGGCTGGTTCAGGCGGTGACCCTTCAGTCTCTGGACTCGACTGTTCAGTCGGCGCAGGAACGCCGACAGTTACAGTTGTTTCCCCTTCAAACAGTGCAGCCGCTACAAACACGACGACTGCGCCAACGCAAACCGCGAGAACCGAAACTCCGACCGTAAACCACGCTGCAGTCTTTTGAGACGTCGCCGCATCTGCAATCCTCGACTCAACATCTAGGAGTTTGCTTTCGACCTCCAGCGCCTTCTCCGAGAATTTGCTTTGCATCTCAGCAATCTGTAGTTCATGTCTCCGGCGCTCAGTCTCTACCTCCTTCTCCTTGCGGTCTTCCAGATGTTGGCTCGGAGATCGACCGGGCTGATACGGAAACCAGTCTGAGCATTTACGGTCCCTATTAAGCTCTTCTCTCGCACGCTGAATGTCCTCATCGATCTCGAAAGGCTCAGCGCGAACGAGGCACACCAACTTAGTGGGAATGCTGCCTTCGGCCAGTTGCGGCGACGGCTCAGTCTGGATCCATTTACTGAACCCGTCTCCCTGATGAGGATGTCCTTCCTGCCGTTCGTCCCAGTTGAGTTCGAAATAAACCTCGCCCGGAATATATCGCACGACTTCTTTTGGTGCTTGGCGAAGAATCCGCACGAGCGGCATCGGCCGACTTCTGATTCGGGGTACGAGTGCATTTCGGACATGACAATACTTTACTCGTGCAGCCCTGTGTTGGCTCAGCGACCTTCGTGGCTCCGTGGGGCGTCCGGAGAGGGGTGCGACTGTCAGCCGCTACATCAAGTAACGGTTGACCGGGACCAGCCGCTGAGCCACTGGGTCCACCGCCAGGTTCATCTCTTCGAGCGTTATCGCACCGAGGATGGCGTCCGTGCCCTCGGGGCCGAAGACGACCTGCGTGAACTCGCGCTGGCCATCGACGCGCACCCATGCGCGGCCGATGTCCAACTCCATCTCGCGGCCGTCTGCAAACTGGAACGTCGAGCGGCGGTGTGGCTCGACGCCTAGGCGCCTCAGGATGTCGCCGGGAATGACGGTATTAGTGGCGCCCGTGTCTACGAGCGCGTTTAGCTGCTCGCCCTCGTCGTCGCCTATTGTTATCGGGACTGTGAAAGTGCCCATCGCGCTTCAAGTATAGCGCTCAACCTCCGTCCATCCCCCGCACCAGTCGCTTTGGCGCGATCAGCCGGTAGCTCTCCGCCGCCAGGTCCTCCACCATCCCCCACGGCACGTCCGACGCATCCAGCCGTATCCCGATCCAGCCGTTCTTACTGACGTACGGCGGCACGAAGAAGCGCTCCGGGTCGCCGTTGACCAGCACATCCTGCGCGCCCGCCTGCGCCTTCATCCAGACCGATAAGCGCCCGTCGCCCGTCGCCACCATGGCGAACATCTTGTCGCGGACGCGGAAGGCGGGCGGGTCCGTGGCCCGCGAAAGCCTTCTCCGTCGCCTCCGGAAACGCCATGCAGATCGCGCGGAGCTTCTCGATCGGGTCCATCGCCCGCACGGTACCACAGACACACACCCACGCCCCCACACCCCTTCCTCGCACTGACACCCCGCATTGTGCGCTCATCCTGAGCCGGCAGAGCCCGCCAGGGCGAAACCGAGTCGAAGGACGCCCTACACCCCGCCATCGCGAAACCTGTCGGCCGCTCATGGTGAGGCTCTCGAATCCATGAGCGGCGCCACCTCGCCCCGCCATCCCCCTCCGCTCGCACTGAGCCTGTCGAAGTGCTCCGTCCCACGCCCCGCTCGCCGGAGAACATACCGATGCGCAACAACACTCGCATCCCGATCCCCCTCCGTTCGCACTGAGCCTGTCGAAGTGCTTCGTCCCACGCCCCGCCATCGCACCACATCCGTTGGCCCATACGCCCCATCTCGCTACCATAGACCCAGACGACGCCAACAACCCACGGAGGCCCGCGCATGCCCGACAACAACGACGTCTACGACATCACCATCATCGGCGCCGGCCCCACCGGCCTCTTCGCCTCCTTCTACGCCGGCCTCCGCGGCATGAAGACCAAGATCATCGAAGCCCTCCCCGAAGCCGGCGGGCAACTCGCCGTCCTCTACCCGGAGAAGTACATCTACGACGTCCCCGGACACCCCAAGATCCTGGCCAAGGACCTCGTCAAGGGCCTCCTCGAGCAACTCGAGCTCTTCCAGCCCACGATCGTCCTGGGCGAGCGCATCGAGACGCTGACGCAGAAAGACGCAGACGGCGAGCAGGTCTGGCGCGTCGGCAGCCCCACCAGCGCCCACCTCACCCGCACCGTCGTCCTGACCGCAGGCATCGGCGCCTTCGCACCCAACCAACTGGACCGCCCTGGCGTCAAGAAGTTCCTCGACAACGGCGTCTATTACTTCGTCAAGGACAAGCGGCCTTTCCGCGGCAAGAAGATCCTGATCATCGGCGGCGGCGACACAGCCGTCGACTGGTGCCTCAACCTAAAGGACTGGGCCAGCGACATCACCCTCATCCACCGCCGCGACGAATTCCGTGCCCACGAAGCAAGCCTCGCCGCCCTGCGCACCACCGAGATCCCGATCATGACCTACTGGGAACTCAAGCGCATCGACGGCAAGGACAAGCCCGAAACCGCCACCATCTACGAGAACCGCACCGGCGAAGAAAAGACGCTCGACGTCGACATCGTCCTCATCAGCATCGGCTTCAAGGCCGCCCTCGGCCCCATCGAAGGCTGGGGCCTCGAAATGGTCGACAAGCGCCACATCAAGACCGACATCTTCATGGAGACGAACCTTCCCGGCGTCTTCGCCGCCGGCGACATCGCCGCCATGGAAGGCAGCATCCCCCTCAACCTCATCGTTACCGGCTTCGGCCAGGCCGCCATCGCCGCCAACGCTGCCAAAGCCAAGATCGACCCCAAGGCCCGCATGTTCCCCGGCCACTCCAGCGAAATGAAGCTAATCTAAATTTCCTGAGCGAAGCCGCAGGCGCAGCGAAGGACCTCGCCGCAGCGAAGGCGAGGAATGCCACCAACGCTCCGCTGTAGAGTGACATCGAAGCATTTCGGTCTGCCAATCACCACGCGCAAAATGGCGTCATGGCCTCGAAGGACTACGCCGTCTACATAATGACCAACAACTCCGGGGCCCTCTACATCGGTGTCACCAATGACCTTGCGAATCGTGTCGAACAACACAAGTCAGGAAACGGCTCCCGCTTCACCTCGCGCTACCGCCTGACCCGCCTCGACTATTACGAGTACATCGACGAACTCGACACGGCTCGCACTCGTGAGCGCCAACTCAAGGGTTGGCTGAGGCGGCGGAAGGTGGCCCTGATCTTTTCCATCAACCCAACCTGGCGCGACCTGAGCGAAACGCTGGCTGCGTAACCGGAGCGCCGGTCGCGCTGCCTGTCATGGCCGGCTTGGGATGATCTGCCCCGCGAGCGAGGTCCTTCGCTCCGGCTTTGCCTCCGCTCAGGAAATGGATCCACCGCAAGCGCTAACGCATCCCCTTCGCTAAAGTAACCTTCGTGAGCCAGATCACCACCGTCCTCTTCGACCTCGGCGACACCCTGTGGCACCTGCCGAAGATGCCGCCCGCCCAGCGCATCCGCGGTGAAACCATGCGACGCATCGAAGAGCTCATCCGTAGCTGGGGCTACGACATGAGCGGCGACCGCCCCTTCCTCGGCCGCGACATCCGCATGGCAGTCAACGAAGAGACACATCGCGCCTTCCACGGTGATTGCGTCGACCCCGGCTACCCGGAACTCTGCCGCCGCATCGCCCGCGAACACGGCATGAACCTGACACGGGAGCAGGGTGCCGAGCTATGGGAGCGCTGGAACCTCGGCGGCCTCTTCTTCCAGCGCGAGCTCTTCCCCGACGTCACGCCCACGCTGGAAGAGATAAAGCGGCGCGGCTTTCGCGTGGCCAGCGTCACCAACCGCGGCTACAGCGGCCCCGACTTCTGGGCCGAGGTAGAAGCCTTCGGACTGGACCGGCTGCTCGAAGCGATCGTCATCTCCTGCGACGTCGGCTACATGAAGCCCCACCCGCGCATCTACGAGGCGGCCTTCGACCGCCTGGGCGTCGAGGCGGAGGAGTGCATCATGGTAGGCGACAACCTCCGCGCCGACGTCGAAGGCCCGAAGACGCTCGGCATGATGGCCGTCTGGCGCAAGCCGCCGCTCGGTGAGCCCGTCGAGGCGGGCACCGACGAGCCGGAGGTTAACGGCCCCGTCGAGCCCGACTACATCATCGATCAGATCGCCGAGCTGCTCGACGTCCCCCCGCTCCAGCGCTAGTGCCATTTCCGTATGACTTCGCGCAGCCGCTCACGCTACGATATAAGTGGCCGCGCGCTCACGTTCAATCGGCGGCGCGCGAAAATCAATCATCTTGAATTCGATCAGGAAATGAGGTCATCACTGCCTGGGCGAGGCCCAACACGACGCGAAGCTCTAGTGTTTCCTGAGCGGAGCCGAAGGTGAAGGAAAGCCTGTCCTGAGCAGACGGAAAGTGACACGAATCAATCAAGTCACAGTCAGGGTCAATCAAGGGACCCGACCGCCGCTATCTGTGCAAGGGCAGGCGAAGGGTCAATCATCTTGAACTCAGTCAAGATTGGTCCCCGCCGGGGCCGGCCCCAAACCTGCGGAGACCGCCGACAGAAAAAAACGCGAAATTCAATCGAGTGGCATCCTGAATTAATCAAATGGCCTATCGAGCGATGTCCGGCGCCACCTGGTGGCCCAGCACCCGGTGCGGGATGTAGGGCTGCTCCAGCTGCCTGACCTCCTCGTCTGACAACCTGATGTCGCATGCCGCGATTGCCTCTTCCAGCTGGTACATCTTGCTCGCCCCAACGATCGGCGAGGTCACGCCCGGCTTGTGCAGCAGCCACGCCAGCGCGATCTGCGCCGGCTTGACGCCGTGCGCGTTCGCCATCGTCTCCACCTCGCGCAGCACCGCGAAGTCCGCCTCGGAGTAGTACATGTAGTGCGCGAACTCATCGCTCTTGGCGCGCGCCGTCTCGCCTGACTTGTCCTGAGTGCGGTTGCCCGCCAGGAAGCCCCGCGCCAGCGGGCTCCAGGGGATGACGCCGACGCCCTGGTCCTGGCAAAGCGGGATCATCTCGCGCTCCTCCTCGCGGTAGACCAGGTTGTAGTGGTTCTGCATGCTGACGAAGGGCGACCAACCCTTCATCTCCGAGATGTAGAGCGCCTTGGCGAACTGCCAGGCCGCCATGCTCGACGCGCCGATGTAGCGCACCTTCCCCGCGCGCACCAGGTCGTTCAGCGCCTCCAGCGTTTCCTCGATCGGAGTCTGAAAGTCCCAGCGGTGTATCTGGTAGAGGTCCACGTAGTCCGTCTGCAGCCGACGCAGCGAAGCCTCGATGGAGTCGAAGATGTGCTTCCTTGAGAGGCCCCGCTGGTTGGGCCCGCCGCCCATCGGCGAGAAGACCTTAGTGGCGATGACGACGTCGTCGCGCTTAGCGTACTCTCGCAGCGCCGATCCCGTGACCTCCTCGCTGGCTCCCAGCGAATACACGTCCGCCGTGTCGAAGAAGTTGATACCGGCGTCCAGCGCCTTCTTGTAAAACGGCTTCGAGTCCTCTTCTCCCAGCACCCAGTCGCGCCACTGCGGCGAGCCGTATGTCATCGTGCCGAGACAGATGCGAGAGACGCGGAGTCCGGTGCTTCCAAGCTGCACGTAATCCATGGGGCGAAGTCCTTCCTGATTCAGAGCGGGCTACGACCGTATAATAGGCCAATGCAAGAGGGGAAATCGCAGAGCCCGACCGCGAAGGGCCTTGACCGCCGTGCGCTGGCCTACAGCGCTTCCGTGTCATACGACCGCCGCCTGTACCGCCAGGACATCGCTGGTTCGATCGCGCACGCCCGCATGCTCGGCAAGCAGGGCATCATCCCCACCGAAGACGCAGACCTCATCGTGCGCGGCCTCGAAGAGATCCGCGATGAGATAGACGCCGGGCGCTTCGAGTGGCGCGACGACCTCGAGGACCTGCACCTGAACATCGAGGTCGCGCTGCGCGAGCGCATCGGCGACGCCGGCGCGCGCCTGCACACCGCCCGCTCCCGCAACGACCAGGTGGCGACCGACGTCCGCCTGTTCGTCATGGAATCGTGCCTGGCGGCGATCGACGGCGTACGCGGAGCCCAGCGCTCTCTCCTCGATCTCGCAGAGTCCAACCGCGAGGCGATCATGCCCGGCTACACACACCTGCAACGCGCGCAGCCTGTCCTCTTCGCGCACCACCTTCTTGCCTACTTCGAGATGCTCGACCGCGACGCCGCCCGCTTCGCCACCGCACGCGACCGCGCCGATGAACTGCCGCTCGGCTCCGGCGCTTTGGCAGGCGTGCCCTACGACATCGACCGCGACTTCGTGGCTCGGGAGCTTGGCTTCAGTCGCGTCTCGCGCAACAGTATCGACGCCGTCAGCGACCGCGACTTCGTTGTCGACTTCCAGGCCGCCGCAGCGACGACAATGATGCACCTCTCGCGCCTCAGCGAAGAGATCATCATCTGGGCCAGCGACGAGTTCGCCTTCCTGCGCTTGCCTGACGACTTCGCGACAGGCTCGAGCATCATGCCTCAGAAGCGTAACCCGGACATGGCCGAACTCGCGCGCGGTCGCACCGGGCGTGTATTCGGCAACCTGATAGCAATCCTGACGACACTAAAGGGCCTGCCACTCGCGTACAACCGCGACCTGCAGGAGGACAAGCAACCGCTCTTCGACACCGTCGACGTAGTACTGCCGACGCTGGACGTCATGGCGGCGATGCTGCCGCGCCTGGCACTCAACACCGAGCGGGCGGCAGAGGCCGCTTCGGGCGGCTACCTGCTGGCGACCGACGTCGCCGACTACCTCGTCAAGAAGGGCGTACCCTTCCGCGACGCGCACGGCGCCGTGGCTGAACTCGTGCGCTATGCCGAGTCGGCGGGCAAACCCCTGAACGATCTGACCCTCGAGGAATACCGACGCTTCTCGCCAGAATTTCAGGAGGATGTATTCGCACTTGACGCCCGCGCATCAGTGGACGCGCGGTCGGCCACCGGCGGCACGGCCACGGCGCAGGTCGCCGCCGCGCTGGTAGAGGCGCGTAAGCGGCTGGAGGCGGCTTCGTGATGGCGGTCAAAATCGCCCCGTCCATCGTCTCC
Source organism: Dehalococcoidia bacterium (assembly GCA_035512435.1). Classification (GTDB taxonomy): domain Bacteria; phylum Chloroflexota; class Dehalococcoidia; order SM23-28-2; family RBG-16-64-32; genus CF-162. Next base: position 173,944 of record DATKDX010000047.1, on the reverse strand, counting down.
GCCGACCTCTCGCGCCTCGCGGACCAGGTCAGGCACTGCGAGGAGGCGGGCGCGGAGTACATACACATCGACATCATGGACGGGCAGTTCGTGCCGCGGATTACGATCGGCGAGCCGATCGTCGAAGCGATCCGCAAGGGAACCGGCCTCGTGCTAGACATCCACCTCATGGTCGCCGACCCGGAAAAGCAGGCGCCGCGCTACATCGAGGCAGGCGGCGACATCATCAACGTGCACTGGGAAGCCGCGACCCACATCCACCGCATCGTCGGCGACGTGCGGGCGCAGGGTCGGCGGGTGGGTGTCTGCATCAACCCTGGCACCCACGAAAACGTGCTCGACCAGCTGCTGCCGGAGCTGGACCAGGTGATGGTGATGGCGGTGAACCCGGGAGCGTCCGGTCAGGCGTTCATCGAGTCGGTGTTGCCTAAGGTGGAGCGGCTGCGCAGTACTATCGACGCCAACGGCTACCGCGCAGAGATCGAGATCGACGGCGGGGTGAAGGCTGGCAACGCGTCACGCTGCGCGGCGGCGGGAGCGGACGTGCTGGTGGCAGCGAGCGCGATCTTCAACGAGCAGGCGTCGATTGGGGAGAACATCCGGGGGCTGCGGGACGCTGTCGCGGCGCTCGCCTAGGTACCTGTTCTTGGCGTCAGCAGTTTAGGTATGAAGTTTGTTTCGTAATATGGGGGGCGCGCCGACATTGGAATGGACCATTCAGCACGTCACCGACTACCTAGACGGACGAAAGGATATCGGGGAATTCTAGGATCCCTTCCCTGAGGTTCTCGCGTTCTACTTCGATCAAGACTACCCAGAGGAACCTGATCATCGACTCGCCTATTTTTGGCGCCGGAACTCCTTCAATGTGCGATCCATCGTTCAGTCCGGCCACACCGATATGGAGGCCGGATACCGTGAGTATCTACGCCTATGGCTAGATGCTCTTCGGAAGCCAGAGGACGAGTGGCAGGAGATCGTCAAGCGGAAGGGATGGGCGCTCGAAGACATCGTCCCAGACTGGGACAAGTAATGGGCTGGGCGCTTCTGAGCGACGATAGGCAGTAAAACGGGTTTCGCGGTATTTGGCGCTGTGGTTAGCTATTGGATTTGCGCCGTGTGGTGGGGGTGGATTCGAGAGATGGCGAGCGAAAGCAGCGGCGAATACGGTGGGAACGGCCCGAACCAGCCCGTGGGGATCGCCTAGACCGCTACTTGAGGCGGTCTTTGGTCGTCGTCCGGATGCAGCGAGTGCAGATCTTGAGGCGGATGGGCACGCCGCCCAGAAGGAACGTCTTGGCCTGGATGTTGGCCTTGAACTTGCGGTTGGTGCGCGGAGCCTTGCGCTCCCAGCGACCGGAGTGTTGGTGACGAATATTGCGGCCGAAGCCGGTTTTCTTGCCGCAGACCTCGCAGCTTGCCATAGTAAAAGTCCTTTTACGTGGAAAACGGGCGCACCATTTGCGCCCAGGTCATCGTAGCATCCACAATTCCCTATAATCAAGGCGCGACGGCCGTACCTGCGGGGCCGCAAGATCAGGCGCACAGCATATGTCAGAGACACTCATCCTCTCCCTCACCGGCCCCGACGTCCGTGAGATGTTCCGCGCCGCCACGATCTGGCTGGAGCAGAACAAAGAGCAGGTCAACGCCATCAACGTCTTCCCCGTGCCCGATGGCGACACCGGCACGAATATGCATCTGACAATGCGCAGCACGATCGAAGAGGCCGAACGCTGCCAGGAAAGCGGCGCCGGCGCTATGCTGGCGGCCATGTCTCACGGGGCGCTAATGGGCGCGCGCGGGAACTCCGGCGTCATACTCAGTCAGATCATTCGCGGCGTGGCAAAGGCCACCGAAGGCATCGCCGACATCGATGCGGGTGAGCTGGCTTGCGGGCTCGAGGGGGGCGCGGAGACGGCATACAAGGCTGTCACCAAACCGACCGAGGGCACGATTCTCACGGTGATGCGGGACGCCGCCGCGGCTGCACGGGCCAGCGCCAACGGCGACGTCTCGGCGATGATGGACGCCGTGGTCGAAGCGGCGCGCGAGAGTGTTGCGCGCACCCCGGAACTGCTGCCGATGCTCAAAGAAGCAGGCGTTGTCGACGCCGGAGGGCAGGGGCTCTTCGTGCTGCTGGAAGGGATGTCCCGTCATCTGCGCGGCGAGACGATCGAAGTCGATCTCAGCGCCCAGGGCGAGATCGAGATGGAGTGGCTGAGCGCCGTGCAGCACCAGACCGAGGAATCGCCATATGGGTACTGCGCGGAGGTGTTGGTCGAGGGCCAAAACCTGGACGCCGATGAACTGAGGCCGAAGGTCATGGCGCTGGGCGATTCCGTCATCGTCGTCGGCGACGAAGAATTGCTGCGCATGCACGTCCATACCGACGATCCCGGTGCGGTGCTAACGCTCGGAACCGGGGTTGGCGCCCTGGTGCAGGTCAAAATCGACAACATTAACCGACAGGCTCAGGGTTTCGTGGAGATGCACCGCGAAGGGCCGCCCGTCACGGCGCCCCTGCCGGAAGCGGCGATCTCCAGCGTCGCCGTGGCGCCGGGCGAGGGCCTTGCCAGTGTGCTGCGCGACGTCGGCTGCACGCACATCGTCTCTGGGGGGCCGACGATGAACCCGAGCACGCAGGAGCTACTCGCCGCAATCGAGGCATGCCCAACGCAGGACGTCGTCGTTCTCCCGAACGACAAGAACATCATCCTGGCCGCGCGACAGGCCGCTGACGCCTCCGCGAAGCACGTAGCTGTCGTGGAGTCGCGGTCGTTCCCGCAGGGGCTGTCGGCGCTTCTGGCCTATACGCCGGAAGACACGCTCGACGAGGCGGTCAAGGTCATGACCGACGCGCTGGCCTCGGTGCGCACCGTTGAAATTACGAGAGCGGTACGGTCCACGGAAATCGGCGGGGTGAAGGTTGCTGAAGGCCAGGTCATCGCGGTCGTAGACGACGTACTCAAGCTGGCCGCCGAAACGCCGGAAGATGCGCTCGAACGGGCGCTGGGGGACCTTGCCTCTGACTCCGCCAGCCTCATCACCCTCTACTACGGCGCCGATACCGATCACGCCACGGCGGAGGCCATGGCCGCACGCCTTCGGGAACGTTTCGCTGGCCATGACGTTGAGGTCGTAAGTGGCGGTCAGCCGCATTACCTTTACATCGCATCGCTGGAGTAGCGCCACGGCTTACTCTACGCGTTACACGCCGCGCTGATATACTCCCTCTGAAGGAGAGGAGCCCCCGCTTTGAGTGTTCGCATTGTCACCGACAGCACCTCGGACATACCGCCCCACGTAGCCCAGGAACTCGGAATCGCAGTCGTCCCCCTTAGCGTCATCTTTGGCGAAGAATCGTATAAGGAAGGCAAAGAAATCAGCCACGATCTCTTCTATGAGCGGCTGACGCAGGACAAGCAGTTGCCAACTACCTCCGCTCCTTCCGTGGGCGATTTCGTTGAAACCTATCGCAAGGTGCTGGACGACACCGACGAGATCGTCTCGATCCACCTATCCTCCAAACTCTCGGCAACCTACGAGAACGCCGTGCAGGCCGCGGCTATCCTGGCTGACGAGGGCGCTAAGATCGAGGTCGTCGATTCGCAGGTGATCTCCATGGGGCTGTTCTTCCTCTGCCAGGCGGCGTCCCGTGCCGCCCACGAAGGCGCGACGACTGATGACATCAGGTCGTTGATGAATGACATGATCCCGCGCATATCGGTCTACGTGGCGCTCGACACGCTGGAGTACGTCCGCCGCGGCGGCCGCATCGGCCGTGCACGGGCCTTCCTCGGCACGGTGCTGCGCGTGAAGCCAATCCTTTCCTTCCAGGGAGGAGAGGTGCATCCCGAAGAGCGAGTCCGCACTCGTTCGCTGGCCATGGACCGCATGTTCCAGATCGCGACCGCAGTGCCCAGCATCGAGGAGATCGGCGTCGCCTACTCAACCAATGCAGCGGAAGCCGAGCAGATGAAGCGGAGGCTGGAGGAGGCGCTGGAAGGCGTGGCCGTGTACATCACGCGTCTGGGTCCCGTTATCGGCGTGCACGGCGGCCCGGGCGTGCTGGGGATCGGCATACTCCAGGGAAAGTAAGCGGCCGTGACGGGGTCCCTGGACGGGCTTCGTAAAGTCCTCGCGCTGGAGCGCGAGAGGAGGTTCTCCGATAGCGCCGTAGTCGGCGGTCTCGACGCTTTTCTGCTCAACTTCGCGCGCGAAGCGGGAATCAGCACGTCGCACCCCGTATCGCGTGTAATGCAGTCGCTGCCGCCCGGCGGATACCGCGCGCTTCACCCGATTCAGCGAGAACGTGTGGTCAACGAACTGCTGCGGGTGGCCGGCAACGGTGCGCCGCACCTGACGGTGGTCGAAATAACGGCGGACGAAGAGGAACCGGAGGCGCCCCGGAAGGCAGTGACGACTACACAAGCTGCTCAACGTAAGACGCCGCCGCCCAAAGCTGTGGGTAACCTCGATTCGCCTGTGTCGGTGTTTCCGCTGGCGAAGGCGCGCGGCAACTTGCCGAAGCTGGAGCGCGCCGGAATTCGCACCGTGCGCGACCTCCTGTTCCACTTCCCCAAGCGTTACCACGATTACTCCGAAGTGCGCCCGATCGCCGGGCTCACGTATGGCGACGAGCAGACGGTTATCGCCCACGTGCAGTCCGTGAAGCAGGTGGCGCTCGGGCGGCGGCGGGCGGCGGAGGCGATCATCGGCGACGAAACCGGGACGATTCGCGTCCTCTGGTTCGGGCAGCCGTGGGTCGCTCAGCGGCTGCGCTCCGGAATGAAGGTGGCACTCAGCGGCAAGATCGGCGCCTTCCGCAACCGCATGCAGATGGAGAACCCCGAGATCGAGTCACTGGACGACGAATCGATTTTCACGCGGCGGTTCGTCCCTGTTTACCGCAGTACGGAAGGGCTCGCGCAGGTGACGATCCGCAACCTTGTGAAAGCGGCGATCGACAGCTTTGCCGATCGCGTCTTGGAGACTCTGCCGGAGGCCGTACTCGACTTCAACGACCTCATGGAGGCGCCGGTCGCGATCCGCAAGATTCATTCCCCGGACTCGCTCGAGGAGGCGGACGCGGCGCGCCGGCGCTTAGCATTCGAGGAGTTGCTCTGGATCGAGCTTGGTGTCGTGCGGCGCCGGCGGGAATGGCAGGACTCCGGCGGCGCGCCGGTGCTGGACCTCTCGCCCGAGGCCCTGGAGGGCTACGTGGAGTCATTGCCCTTCGCCCTCACGGCCTCGCAGCGGCGGGCTATCGACGAGGTGCTGGCCGACATGGGCGACTCTACGCCGATGACGCGGCTGCTGGAGGGAGACGTCGGTAGCGGCAAAACAGTCGTCGCCGCAGCTGCGCTGCTTGCCACGGTGGCGAGCGGCAAACAGGGCGCAATTATGGCGCCGACCGAGATCTTGGCCGAACAGCACCTGCGCACCTTCACCTCGATTCTCAACCCCGGCGACGCTGCGCCCGCCGAAGACGGCCCGTGGTTCCAGGAATCCGGCGAAGGGTTCATCGTCATGCGGCCGCCCTACATGTCGGAACCGGTGCGCGTGGCGCTCCTCACCGGCAGCCTGAAGGCCTCGGCGAAAGCGGCGGTTCAGGAAGCAATCGCGCGGGGCGAGGTGGACATTGCGGTCGGAACGCACGCTCTGCTCCAGGAGTCGGTCTCGTTCAAGGCGCTGGGTGTGGCAGTTATCGATGAACAGCATCGCTTCGGTGTGGAGCAGCGCTCCGCGTTGCGCGAGAAGGGCGGCAGCCCGCATGTCCTGGTGATGACGGCCACGCCTATCCCGCGCACGCTTGCGCTAACGGTCTACGGCGATCTCGACATAACAGTTCTGCGGGAGATGCCGCCCGGCCGACCTCCCGTCAAGACGTTCTTCGTGCCGCCGCGACGACGTGAGGAAGCGTTCCGTTTCGCACGCACCAAGGTCGACGAGCGGCGGCAAGCGTACATCATCTGTCCGCTGGTTGAAGAGTCCGAGGCCATCGAGGCGAAGGCGGCAGTCCAGGAGTACGAGCGACTGAAGCACGAGGAATTCCCGGACCTGCGGCTGGGGCTGCTCCACGGGCGCATGTCCAGCGGCGAGAAGGAAGCGACGATGCGGGCGTTTCGTGACCACGAACTCGATATCCTCGTGTCGACCTCGGTAGTCGAGGTGGGTGTCGACGTGCCAAATGCGACGGTCATCCTCATCGAGGGGGCGGACCGCTTCGGCCTCTCCCAGCTGCACCAATTCCGCGGCCGCGTGCGTCGCAGTGAGGAGCAGGGCTACTGCTTCCTCCTTTCGGAAACGCAGTCGGAGGATGCGATGGAGCGGCTGATGATCATGGAGACGATGGAGAGCGGCTTCGACCTGGCGGAGGAGGACCTGCGCATCCGTGGGCCGGGCGAATACTTCGGCACGCGTCAGTCGGGGCTGCCAGACCTGAAGGTGGCGAGCCTGACGGACGTCGAGATGATCGAGGAAACGCGCCGCGAGGCGACCCGCATCCTTGACGAAGATCCGGAACTGGAGGCGCCGGAGCATATCACCCTGCGCGCGAACGTGAACCGCATCTGGGACCGCGTGACGCCAGACGTTTCGTAGCGCTTCCGCGTGTACTGCGTTAGAATTCACCATGTCGTCCGCCCTGAGGCGGGCGTTCGTCTTTTGGAGCCATGATCAAGAACGAGATCGAGCAGATGGTGCAGGCGGCCGTGCGCAAGGCGCAGGAGGCTGGCGACCTGCCGCCCGCCGCCATACCCGACGCGCCCATCGAGCGGCCACAGCGCCCGGAGCACGGCGACTACGGCACCGGCCTGGCCATGCGCATGGCCCGCGCCGCCCAGATGAAGCCGCTGGACATCGCCAACGCGATCGCGAAGCACATCGAAGCGGATGGCGCCTTCGCCGGGGTCGAGGTGGCGCCGCCCGGCTTCATAAACTTCCGGCTCTCCACCGGTTGGCTGTCCTCTCAGGTCGACGCGATCCTGGAGGCCGGGCCGACGTTCGGGAACATCGACTTGGGTGCGGGCAAGCGTGTGCAGGTTGAGTTCGTCTCCGCGAACCCCGTCGGGCCGCTGCACGTCGGCAACGGACGCGGCCTGGCGCTGGGCGACACACTGGCGCGGGCGCTTGAAGCTGCCGGTTTCGAGGTGCAGCGCGAGTATCTCGTGAACGACGCCGGTACGCAGACGGAAGTCTTCGCCGGAACGCTCTACGCGCGCTACCAGCAGCTCTTCGGTCGCGTTGTTGAGATCCCCGAAGGCGGCTATCCCGGCGAGTACATGATCGGCCTGGCGGAGGAACTGAAAAAGGAGTTCGGAGATTCACTCCTGCGCGATGAGGGTGAACCCTGCCCGCCTGAAGTCCATGACCGCGGCATTGAGCTCATGCTCCTCAGCATCCGAGAAGATCTGCAGATGATAGGCGTGACCTACGACAACTGGTTCTCGGAGCGGTCCCTGTACCAGGATGGCACCTACGAAAAGACGATGGCGCTGCTCAAGGAGCGTGGCTTCGTTGCCGAGCGCGAGGGTGCAATCTGGCTCGTGTCCTCGGCCCTGGGTGAGGAGAAGGACAATGTGCTTGTGCGCTCAACCGGCGCGCCGACTTACTTCGCCTCCGACATCGCCTACCACTACGACAAGCTTGTGACACGTGGCTTCGACCGCGCGGTCAACATCTGGGGGGCGGATCACCAGGGCCATGTGCCGCGCATGAAGGCGGCGGTCTCTGCCCTCGGCATCGATCCGGACCGCCTCGAGATCATCGTCTACCAGCTCGTAACGGTGAAGCGCGGCGACGAGGTCATCAAGCTATCGAAACGCGCGGGCGACATCATCACCATGCGCGAGATCATCGAGGAAGTGGGCCCCGACGCGGCGCGCTTCAACTTCGTGACGCGCGCCGCCGAAACCCACATGGAATTCGATATCGATCTGGCCAAGCAGCAGAGCAGCGAAAACCCCGTCTACTACGTCCAGTACGCCCACGCGCGCATCGCCGGCATCCTGATGCAGGCGGCGGAGCGCGGCCTCGACTACGGGGACGGTGACGTAAGCCTGCTCAAGGAGGACGCGGAGCTGGAACTGATCCGCAAGATGCTGCGCCTGCCCGAGCTTATAGAGCACATAGCGAAGACGGACGAACCGCACCAGCTGCCGTACTTCGCCCAGGAGATGGCGACAGCCTTTCACGACTTCTACGAGAAGTGCCGCGTCCTAAGCGACGACGAAGCGCTGAGCAAAGCACGCCTTAAGCTGGTATCAGCGGCAAAGACAGTGCTCGCGCGCGGTCTCGACCTGATGGGCATGAGCGCCCCCGAGCGCATGTAGTTTGGCTGACCTACCGGCCGGCGCATCCGGCCAGTCCGCCTTGCAAGTGGCGCGGCAGGCAGCCTCTGCCGCCTCAGACATCATGATGGCGGCCTACCGCAGCCCCATCGCCAAGACCATCAAGAGGCGCGGCGACTTCCTTACAGAGTTCGATCTGGCCTGCGAAAAGGCGACAATGGACATCCTCGCGGCAGAATACCCCGGCATGCCTGTGCTCGGCGAAGAGACGTCGGATACGGTTGAGAACTGGCGTGAGGGCTGGCTGTGGGTCGTCGACCCCATCGACGGCACGTCCAACTTCGCGCGCGGCATTCCGACGTTCTGCTTCAACATCGGGCTGTGCTTCGACGGGGAGCCGTTGCTGGGCGTCACCCTGCAGCCGGTGACGGGCGACGAGTGGGTGGCGGTTGCAGGGGAGGGATTGACGTTGAACGGTACGCCCTCTCGTGTGTCAGACGCGGCGAGGCTGGAGGACGCCCTGCTGGGCTTCGGACTGGGGTACAGCTACACGCGGTCCAAGATGCTGCTGTCGCTGCTGGCGGACGTCTGGCCGGCGATCCAGATGGCGCAAAACATCGGCAGCGCGGCGCTCGGCCTGTCTTACACAGCGAGCGGGCGCTTCGACATCTACGCGCACAGCTTCCTGGCACCGTGGGATATGGTTGCTGGAATCGTGCAGATACGGGAGGGCGGCGGAGTTGCGCTGGACCGCGCTGGGGAGCCGGTCACAATCTATAGCGAGGGCGTCGTGGCGGGTGCGCCGGGCCCCGTCCGCGAGTTCGTTGCGGCGACCAAGGACCACGCCTGGCGTTAGGCGTCCCAGTCTCGCATCACGCGGTAGATGCCGACCGGCTCCGGCAGCCCCTTCATAATCGTAGGCCCCACTTCCTCGAAGACGATGCCATTCATCTGGCCCGCCTTCGAGGTGCACACCTCGGAGGCCAGCACCTCGCCGGGCGCTGCGAGATCGACGATGCGGGCTGCGACGTTGACGTCGTGACCGATAAGGTCCGGGCCGCGCCGGGCCGGCTCGCCGTAGTGGATGCCGATGCGCACCCAGAGGGGCATGTCTTCATCGCCGGAGTGCTCCTCGAACTCCTCCTGGAGCGCGAGCGAGAGGTCGATGGCGTCGCACGGGTCGTCGAACCAGAGCATCAGCCCGTCGCCCAGGTGTTTCACGATGCGGCCGCGGCCGTTCATGCGGCCCGTGACCAGCTTGTCCTGGAGGTCCAGCAGCCGGATGGCGGCGTCGTCACCGCGGAGCGCTGTGTACTCGGTGAAGCCGCTTAGGTCCGTGAAGACGATAGTGCCCTGCAGCGTCTCCACGGCAGTGGCTCCAGTCATGCCTCTTCGACCTGGATCGAACCGGAGAGCGTCTTGGCGACGATGTCGAAGTCCTGGCCCTGGGGGATCTCGCAGCGGACCTTGCCCGAAAGCGTTTTCAGGTGGACCTTCGGATGCTTGCCGGAGTCGACCTTGACGTTGATCCTTCCGGAAATCGAGCGGAGTTCGATGTCCTTGTTACCGGCGGTCCCCAGCTCGATGTCGCCGCTCATCGTCTGGGCGCGCGCCTCCTGGCCCACCCAGCCCACCTCGATACGCGCGCTCTTCGTGTTGCAGCGGACACGGCCGTCGCAGCGGTCGACGATGAGGTGTCCGCTGATGCTGCGGATGTCGACATCGCCGCGGACTGCGCCTACCTCGATATGGCCGGACACGGTGCTCACCTTGATGCTGCCGAAGTCGCCGCGCAGGTGAACGTGACCGGAAACGCTGCCGACCGACACGTTCATGCCGGCAGGCACGGTGATACGGAGGTTAGTGGAGCGGGTTCGCGTCTCGGCAACCTTTTCCTCATCGCGGATCTCGATGCGACGGTCCTCGGGATCGATCTCGATGTACGGGTTGTCCCCGGTGTCAATCTCCACGTGGCCGGAGACGGTAAGGACGCGCAGACGCGCCCCCTGCGGAATATCGTAGCGAGTCGCCATGTCGTCTGTAGTTTAGCGATAATCTGCGCGATTCGTTGTGATAGCAGTCACCAGCCCCAGAGTACGGTTATCATGCCCATGAAAAGAGAGAGGTGGACATGAAGGCACTCCTGATGCTCCTCGCCGCGCTCGCGGTCGCGCTGTTCGCGGCCTGCGGAGACGATGACGACGACGACGATGACGCCGGCGAGACAACCTCGCCGGATGCCAGCGAAACCGCCCCCGCCGAGCCGACCACACCCGCCCCCGCCACCGGCGAGTGCGAGCCGAACACCGCTCAACCGGCCGCCGGCGGCGACCTGACCTGGGACGCGGTCCTGCCCGCAACGATACCCGCGCCCGAGGGATGGGTAGTCGCCGACGCCGAGGGTGACGCGCCCCTGCTTGCTGTGAGCAACCCAGTTGGCATCGTCGGCACCGTGGAGTTGCTCCAGTTCGATCTCCCGTTCGAACCGTCCGGGGGTTTTGAGGCGATGGCCGACTGGGCAGACGGCCTCTACGGAGGCGTGCAAATCGATAGGGACGCGCCAGGACTGAACATTTCGCTGGACGAGCCGGCGCCGGTCTCCTTCGGTGAGTTCTGCGGCATCTCCTACGGTTACACCATCACGAACGAGGACGGCGCCGTCATCGAGCGCTACGAAGGCCGCGCGACGTTCGACGCCGCGAAACTGTACCTCGTCGTCGCGCTCTACGACCAGGCAATCGCCGCGGAGCAAGGCTTTCAGTCAGCAGAGGCGCTGGCCGAGTACGAGCCTTTCCTCACGCCGCTGGTGGAGTCGCTGGAGGTGCCGGCGGACTAGTTGCGCACCAGGCGGTGGATGCCCTCGTCCTTGGAGACGATGAGCAGTTCGCCGTCATCGTCTTCGGCGAAAGATGTGATGCAGCAGTCGGCGTCGTGCAGGAGGATGGGGTCGCCGTCGTCGGCCGTGTTGACCGCCCATACGCGCGCGGTGAAATAGTCCGCGTAGACGTACCAGCCGTTTAGCTCCGGCATGGCGGAGCCCCTGTACACGTATCCGCCGATGATCGCGATGCCCAGGTTGTGCCCGTAGACAGCGCGCGGAGTCACGAAGGGGCCTTCGCACATATCGTTCGGGCCGGGGGTCTCGAAGACCTCATGCCCTTCGAAGCAGTCCCAGCCGTAGTTGCCGCCTGCGACAACGTGGTTCACCTCCTCCCACTTCCCCTCACCCACATCGCCCAGCCAGATCTCGCCGGTCGCCGAGTCGATCGTCATCCGCCAGGGGTTACGGAACCCGTAAGCGAAGATCTCTTCGCGGACGCCGCCGCCCACGCCGACGAATGGGTTCGACGGCGGTATGGTGTACGGCAGCGGCGAAACGTCGATGCGAATGACCTTGCCCAGCAGCCGATTCAGGTTCTGAGCGGCCTCCAGCGCGTCACCGCTGAAGCCACCGTCGCCCAGGGAGAGGAGCAGGTTGTCATCGAAGTCGAAGACGATGTGGCCACCTTGGTGCCGGTGGTCGAACTCCTCGATTTCGATCACGGTCTCACGACTGGCTTCGTGGAGTTCGTTCGTCGTGGCCGTGAAGCGTGCAAGGTAGGTGAACCAGGGGTTCGCCGGACGCGGATCAGGGACGGAGTAGTAGGCAAAGACTTCGCCGGAGCCATCGAAATTGGGGGAAAGGGCCACCGACAGGAGGCCTTGCTCGTTGCCATCGAAGTTGACGAGAGTAGTGAGATTGCCCCAGAGCACGGGCGCAAAAGAGTTAGTGAGCGAGATCCGAAAGATCTGACCGGTCTGTAGAGCCAGTATGGCCTGGCTCTCCACGCTGGGGATCATTGCTAGCTCGACCTTGTCGGTGCCAGCGACGCCCAGTTGCGCCTTGGCCAGCACCTCCTGCAGTCCGTACCCGTCAGCAATCGGCGTTGTCGGCGGATTCGTGGGTGTTGGCGGCGCCGATGGTGTCGGTGTGGGTGTTACGGTTGGCGTCGGTGTTTCGACGATGGTCGGAGGATCGGATGGTGGCGGCGTGTCCAGGTGAAGCGGCTGGCCGATGGGTGTGCAGCCATCATCTGCCGTGTTGGATATGATTCCGCCGACGTGGCGGAGGATGCCCAGGGCGTCGGCCTCGTCGACATCTCCATCGCAGTCGATATCAGCGGCGAAGTCGCACTCGGGCGAGTTCTCTGTAGCGACTGCGATGATGACGGCGAGGGCGTCTGACCCTCCGATCAGGCCGTTACAGTCTGCGTCGCCTTGTAGTGAATCGCCTGCCCGTGAAGCACCACCGGGTGTAAGGATGGCGAGAGTTGCGAAAGCGAGCCCCGAAACGGCGATAGCGAAACGAAGAAGGCGGGGTGCCACGCCAACATACTAGCCCGGATACTGGCGCGCTGCCAAACCCACCTCAATCGCGCGCGAGCCGGAAAATCCCGTCGGAGTAGGACACGATCAGCAGTCCTCCGTCCGGCAATTCCGTGAACGATGCGATGTTCACGCCTTCCTCGGTGAGCAGGACGGGATCGGAAGAATCCGCAGTGTTGGCGGCCCAGAGGATGCCGCTGTAGAAGTCGCCATACACATACCAGCCGTACAGTTCCGGCAGCGCGGAGCCGGGGTAGACGAAGCCACCGGTGACGGCGACGCCGGACTCGTGGCTGTATGCCGCGCGCGGCTCCACAAAGCTCTCGTTAACGCAGGCGTCCGTAAATTCGTACTGGACAAATGCCTCGTAGCAGTTCCACCCGTAGTTGCCGCCCGCCACGATGCGGTCCACCTCTTCGTACTGGCCCTGGCCCACATCGCCCAGCCAGATGTCGCCCGTCTGCGAGTCGACGCTCATGCGCCACGGGTTACGCAGGCCGTATGCGAAAATTTCGTTGCCGAAAGGGTTGTTGGGCGGTATCTCGTAACCGCTTCCCGGCGAGACATCTATCCGGATCACCGATCCGAGCATCGTGTTCGTGTTCTGACCGTTGCCCTGCGGGTCACCCCCACCGCCACCGTCGCCGAGCGACAGAAGCAGGTTCCCGTCCGCATCGAAGACGATGTGGCCGCCGTTGTGGTTGGCCGCGAACTGGGGAAACTCAATCAACACCTCCTCGCTCTCCACATCGAGGGCCTTCATCGTCGCCTCGAAGCGTGACAGCACGGATGGACTCGGGCTGCCGCGCGTGTAGTACAGGTAGACTCGGCCGTCGTTCGTGAAGTTGGGTGAGAATGCCAGCGAAAGCAAGCCCTGCTCGCCGAGGCTATCGAGGCCCACGTTCGGCATCAGGTGCTGCACGTCGCCCCACAGCGCCGGCGCCTCCGAGCCGTCGAGCGCCACACGATACATGAGGCCGTTCTGCAGCGCCACAATGGCCGCGTTATCCTCCTCGGGAACTAGAGCCAGCGCGATCGCAGGCCCAACTGCTCCACCGAGGTAATCGGCCGAAAGAACAGCCTCGAGGCGGTAGCCGTTCTCCTGGGGCGGTAGTGGAGCTTCAGTCACGGCACCCGTGGGATCGCTCGACTGACTGACAGTCGGCGTGCCGGGCGACCCAGATTCAGTTGTGGTGGTCGTAGGCGTCAAAGTGGGCCCGTCGTCGGCGTCGTCATCTCCACATGCCCCGAGAACGAGACTCGCGCCCAGGACGATGGGCGTCAGGGCGCGAATTTTCAGGCTCACGCTGTAGAAACGTGAAGTGACGGCGAATGGACTCGATTAATGGATTGCAGAACGCTAATTATGCCCGGTGCCGGTCAACGAAGCGGCCGATGCGCTCGATCGCTTCTTCGATCAGGTTGTATGGCGCGGCGTAACACATGCGGACGTGGCCGCGGCCGCATTCGCCGAAGGTGGAGCCGGGGATGACGACGACTTTCTCTTCATCGAGAAGACGCTCCGCGAACTCGACGTCATCCATGCCGGTGACGCGGATGGAGGGGAAGACGTAGAAGGCCCCGTGCGGTTCGTAGGTAGTGAGCCCGATGTCCTGCACGCCCTTCACCATCAGCTTGCGCCGCCGGTCGAACTCGGCTACGAAGCGCCGTACGTCTTCCTCGCCGTTGGTGATCGCTTCGAGTGCGGCATACTGGGAGGGCGTCGGCGCCGACATGATGATGTACTGATGGATTTTCATCATCGCTTCCAGGATGTCGGAGGGAGCGCAAATCCAACCCACGCGCCAGCCGGTCATCGCATAGGACTTGGAGAATCCGCCGAGGAGCACCGTTCGCTCTTTCATGCCAGGGAGTGAGGCGAAGCACGTGTGGTCCATGCCATAGCTCAGCCGGTCATAGATTTCATCCGAAATGACGATCAGGTCGTGGCGGGCGGCGACGTCCGCGATAGCGGCCAGGTCCTCGCGCGGCATCTGCGCGCCCGTTGGGTTCGACGGGTACCCGAGAAGAATCGCCTTAGTGTCAGGAGTGATCCGCGACTCTATCTCGCCGGCAGTGACCCGGAAATTGTTCTCCATCTCGGTCGGCACCGGGATAAGCTCTCCTCCGGCCAGGGCAACGGCTGGCGGGTAAGCGACGTAATACGGGTCCGGGCAAAGGATATTGTCGCCGGGGTCCAGGAGTGCATGGGTCGACAGCAGAAGCCCTTCCGAGACGCCGATCGTGACGATGATCTCCCGCTGCGGATCATAGCGGACGCCGTAAAGGCCCTGCAGGTGGTTCGCGATCGCCTCGCGCAGGGCGGCGATGCCGTAGTTCGAGGTGTAATGCGTCTCGCCCTGCTCAACTGCCTCAAAGGCCGCTCGACTGTAGCGCTCGGGAGTCACGAAGTCAGGCTCACCGACGCCGAGCGAGATAACCCCGTCGAGGTTTGCGATAAGTTCGAAGAAGCGTCGGATTCCAGACGCAGAAATAGCCTCAGTTTTGCGCGAAAACCGCAGTTCTCTGCGTTTGTGACCGGCCTCCGTCAAAAAGTGCCTCCGCCGAAGATGTGACGCCTATGGTAACAGAGGGTTCAGAGGAGTGTCATTGCGCGTCTCAGGTGCGATCGAGAACGCTGATGGTATCGCCGGCGGTCAACTCGCCGGTGGCGCGCACGGCGGTGAGCAGGCCGCGTCGCCCGTATAAGCGCTTTACGGCAGTATCGCCGTAGACCATCAGGTTGCGGCAGGGGTCATTCTGCGCCGTGATCTCAAGCTCAACTCCGGAAGAGAAGCCCAGCCTCTGTCCCGGCGTCAGGTCGCTCAGGTCGCCCAGCCCGCGCACAAGGACGTTTTCGCCCAGGCCGCCTGCCGGAATGTTAACGCCTAGCTCATCTCCGACGGCTTCCACCGACTCGGGCCGACGACGGTGACCTGGCGCAGGTTAGGCGCCCCTCGGCTGTCCAATTCGCCGGCATGGTGGTCCCCCTCAACCCCCGCAGTTACGATGCGCACGGCGCGCGCGGGTGCTTTGAAATGCCGCCCCCCTCACTGAGGCAGACGGCGACCACGCTGCCCTCGCGGTCACTCATAGCGGCGCTGCTCCGCGTAGCCCCGTGCCGTCACAGGCCAGATGTCGACAACGGTCTCGCCATCAACGACGTAGAAGGCGTCGTGCAGATTGATCGTCGGGTCGATGTGCGACGGCGTCAGCATGATGCGGTCGCCGACTTCGATACGCGAGTCTGCGGGCAATATGATGCTGGCGTGCTCATCCGAAAGAAAGAGCAAGCTCGCTCCTTCGACGCCGTGCACGTCCGGATTGCCGTGGTCTTCCGTGCATGCCTTGTGACCGGAGTCGGTCACGCATAGCGTCGGCGACGGGCGACTGATAACGGTGCCCAGGACCCACATTGCTTGCTCGAAGGGGATGTCCAGCTTGCCGTAAGCGGTGTCCATCAGCACATACGAACCGGCTTGTATCTCCGTGATCCCGTCCATGCGTCCCGTGATGTCATACGTTCCGGTGCCACCGGCAGATACGATTTCGCAGGCCAGGCCCGCGCCCTGCAGGCTCGCTGCCGCCTCCAGCAGACGCACCATCGCACCTCGGGCAACGTGCTCACGTTTGTCGCGCTCAGGAATACCGACGGCGTGACCCTCATAGCCCATAAGGCCACGCAGCACCACGCCTGGCGCTTCAGCGGCGCGCCTGGCAAGTTCCGCGGCCTCCTCAGGCGCCACCCCGCAGCGCGGCATGCCGACGTTGATGTCGACTACGACGCCGACTTCCGTCCCGGCGTCCTGGGCGGCGCGCGAAATTTGCTCTAGGCCGGTCGTGGAATCGATCGCGATCTTCATGTCGATGCCGCGGGCCGCGACCGCGGCGACGCGGGCCACCTTGTCAGCCCCAATAACCTGGTTGGCGATAAGGATGTCCTCGCAGAAGTCGGCCACGATCTCGGCTTCGTTAACGGTGGCGCAGGTGAGCCCGCTGACGGACCCAGCCGCCAGCTGTCGTCGCGCTATTTCCGGGGTCTTGTGCGCCTTAAAGTGCGGCCGCAATTTCGTCGGGCCGTCGCGGTAGAAGTCCGCCATGCGCTCGATATTGCGCTGCATAGCAGCCGCATCCAGGATAAGAGCGGGCGTCTGAATATCGGCGATGGTGCGCGGAGTCATGCGCTAGAGTTTGCCGGGAGAAGCCTCGAGTGGCAAGCTTACTTGCCAGTTAGGTCTTCCTCCGTCAGGCCCAGGTCTTTCAGGATTTTCCGAAGCGTACCGGCTGCGATCTCTCGTCCCGGATGATTCGGAATGGTTGTATGCGTGCCGCGCTCTGGCCACCACCACTTCTCATGACTTCCCTTGGCCTGTCTGTAAAACTCGACGCCGAGCCGACGAAGCTTGCGGGTAAGCTCTGAGTATTTCACCCCGAAACTTGAATGAGGACCTCGGCCCGAATCAGAGGAGTCGCCGCATCTCCCTCGAACTGCGACGGAAGAGGGAGGTTCTTCTCACGACAAAGCTCGATAGTGATACGTGCGACGTCCTCGAGGAATTCGATAGCTTCGGAAATGGTCTCGCCCTCGGCGTGCGCCCCAGGTAGGTTCGTAGCGCTTGCGAGGAATCCGCCTTCTTCAAGCGCTTCAACTTCAACGTTTATCAAGTATCGCCCCGGAGTCGCGGACTGTTTCGGCATTCTGCCATCCATTCTACGCCTACAACGGCGGGACAGCGGTGTGCCACTCCGTCGCCTGCTCGTACGCATGCCCAACTCTAAACAGCGCCGCCTCGTCAAACGGCTTGGCGATGATCTGCAAACCGATCGGCAGGCGCTTGCCTTCCGTCTCTGCGAAGCCGCAAGGCACCGAGATCGCCGGCAACCCGGCGATGCTGACAGGTATCGTGCAGACATCATTGAGGTACATCTCAAGCGGATCGTCGGTCTTCTCGCCAATCCTGAACGCCGGCGTCGGCGCAACTGGGGCGACTAGCACGTCGTGGTCGGCGAAGGCGGCTTCGAACTCGCGCCGTATGAGCGTGCGCACCTTGAGGGCCTTAAGGTAGTAGGCGTCGTAATAGCCGGCCGAAAGGGCGTACGTGCCGAGCATGATGCGGCGCTTGACCTCCTCGCCGAAGCCAAACTGCCGCGTCCGCTCCATGTCTTCCCACATGGTGGCGCCTTCGTGGTCTGCGTAGCCGTACTTAACACCGTCAAATCGCGCCAGGTTAGCCGACGCTTCAGACGGCGCGATGATGTAGTAGACCGAGACGGCGTGTCCGGTCGATGGCAACGAAACTTCGGCGTCGATCTCCGCTCCCTGCGCCTCCAGCTCACGGACCGCAATCTCAACCGCCTCGCGGACATCCGGGTCCATCCCCTCGACGAAGTACTCGCGCGGGATTCCGATGCGCAGCCCCTTGACGCCGCGGTCGAGATCGGCGGTGAAGTCCGGCACCGGAACCTCGGCGGAAGTCGAGTCGCGCTGGTCATGTCCGGCGATGGATTGGAAGACCGTGGCCACGTCGCGGACGGAACGCGCGAACGGGCCGATCTGGTCAAGCGAAGAGCCGAACGCGATTAGTCCGTAACGCGATATGCGACCGTACGTCGGCTTCAGTCCAACAACGCCCGTAAGCGCCGCAGGTTGCCGCACAGAGCCGCCGGTGTCGGAGCCTAGCGACCAGTACGCCATGCCAGAGGCGACTGACGCCGCGGAGCCGGACGACGAGCCCCCGGGCACGCGCTCCAGGTCCCACGGGTTGTGCGTGACGCCATACGCCGAATTCTCGCCGGACGAGCCCATCGCGAACTCGTCCTGGTTGGTCTTGCCGACCATCACGAATCCCGCCTCCCGCAGAAGCGTGATGACATGCGCGTCGTAAGTCGGGACAAACGGCTCAAGTATCTTCGATCCAGCTGTTGTCCGGACGCCCTTCGTGACGATGACGTCCTTGATCGCGGCAGGGATGCCCGTAAGTGGCGTGCCGCGGCCGCCGGCGATCCCCTCATCGGCAGCGACGGCCTGGGCCAGCGCCTCTTCTTCGGTCTGCGTGATGAACGCGTTGATCTGCGGCTCAACGGCCTTGATCCGCCGGAACGCCGCCTCAGTCAGTTCAACGGACGACACCTGCTTCTGGCGGAGGAGGGCGGCCGCCTCGGTCATGGTCAGACGGGTCAGATCTTCGGACACGCTACTCCTCGAGGATCGCTCGTACGCGGAAGAAACCGTTTTCGCGCAGCGGGGCGTTGGCCAGTACGTCCTCGGAGTCGCTGCTGGGCCCCGGATCGTCGCCGCGCATCACGTTGTGGAGGTCAAGCGCGTAGGCGGACGGCGGGACATCCGACACGTCGACCCGGTTCAGCTCTTCGAAGTAGTCCAGGATATCCGAGAGCTGGTGGCTGAATTTATCCACGTCGTCGTCCGTCACGCCCAATCGGGCGAGGCGGGCAATGTGGCGCACTTCGTCGGGTGTCAGGGACATGGGGCCTCCGCGCTCGATTATGGGTTCGCGTGCGGGCAGCCGCAAGACGCTTTCGTCTGGCCCGTTGTTCGCCTCGCCTGTACGCTTGTAAGCGATGACCAAGCGGGCAGAACTGAAGACACACGACAAGCGTGCCATCCGTGGCCACCCCAGCCAGGTCTGGACTCCCGGCCTCGAGCGCAGGCTCAACCGCATGCGGCGGGACGTTCAACTGGAAGGCAAGCGCATCCTCGACGCCGGCTGCGGCGTCGGTGCCTTTGTCCGTCGCCTGCGCGAGTACTCGCCGGAAGTCTACGGCTTCGACGTCGAACGGGAGAGCGTGCTTCGCGGCGTGGAAGAAGTGCCCAACATCATGCTTGGCGTCGGCGAAAAGCTGCCCTACCGAGACGGCACGTTCGACGTCATCCTAATGCACGAGGTGTTGGAGCACGTCGACGATGACCTCCAGACTCTGCGTGAGATGCGCCGCGTCCTGGCGCCCGAGGGCAGACTTGTGATCTTTTGCCCTAACCGGCTCTATCCTTTCGAAACGCACGGTATCTTCTTCCGCGGCAAATACATTTTTGGCAACATCCCGTTCGTCAACTATTTTCCGGACTTCATCCGCAACCGGCTCGTGCCCCACGCGAACGTCTACACGAAGAGCAAGCTCAAGCGGATCTACCGCAAAGCCGGCCTCAGGGCGCAGGTCCATTCCTTTGTTTATCCCGGATTCGACCACGTTTTGGCGCGCCGGAAGGTCGTGGGGCGCGTATTGCGATGGGTCCTATACCCCCTTGAGAACACCGTTCTGCGAATCTTTGGCCTATCCCACTACGTTGTATTAAAGCGTAAGGACTAATAGAGGCTACATATAACTTGGACAAAATCTACAGAGCCCGCCGTAAGCGCGCCCGCAGGACCGTGGCTGACCGCCGCAACCTCTTCCGTTCCCGTCTTACGTCCCTCCTGACGCTCGCGCTCTTCGCCAGCGTCCTTGCCGTATTCGCGGTTTTCCTGACGAGTTTCCTCGTCTATCGTAGCTACGCCAACGACCTACGGCCGCCACAGGAGGTCATCGACGAGAACACCATCGGCAGCAGCATCGTTTATGACCGCAACGGTACCAAGCTCTACGAATACTTCCCGGAGTTCGCCAATCTCCGCGATCCAGTCCCGCTCAACGAAATATCCCCTTACCTGATCGCCGCCACGATAGCCACGGAGGACTCCAGTTTCTACGGCAATCCCGGCGTTAACTTCAAAGGGCTGGCCCGTGCGGCCTGGGAAAACCTCACCCCATTTGGCCCCGGACTCTTCGAGGGAAGCGGCGGTAGCTCCATTACCCAACAGCTCGCCCGCAACGTCTACATCGAGTACGACGAGAGGTCTGCTCGCGGCCGCACAGGGGCCGAGCGCAAGATCAAAGAGACGGTCATCGCGCTGGAGCTGAAGCAAAACTACTCCGATGGCCAAATTCTGGAGTGGTATCTGAATCAGATCTTCTACGGCAACAACGCCATCGGTGCAGAGGCGGCTGCCCGGCAGTTCTTTGGTAAGGGCGCAGCCGAACTGACGCTCGCTGAGGCCTCACTGCTGGCCGGTTTGCCACAGCGCCCGAGCTTCTATGACCCCTCCAATCCCGCGAACCAGGAGCTGGCTAAGCAGCGCCAGAACGACGTCCTCGACCTCATGATTGACCACATCGAAGAGGTGAACTCAATCCCAACTGCCGGCGACGAGAATACCCCTCTCCTAACGCTGACCGTGGAAGAGATCGAGGCGGCACGCCAGGAACCGCTAGTCTACTCGAATCCGACGGTCGATATCCTGGCCCCGCACTGGGTGGTCTTTATCAGGGACCAGGTTGAGAAGATGTGCGCAGCGGGCCTTTTCGAAGCGCCCGGCGGGATGCCCTGCGATAGGGTGGTGCAGCAGGGCGGCCTGCGCATCACCTCAACGTTGGACCTCGGCCTCAACGCTATTGGCCAGCAGATCATCGAGGAAGAGCTGGCGAGGACGGAAGCCTCCTATGGCGGGCACAACGGATCGCTCGTAGCCATTAAGCCGCAGACCGGCGAAATACTCGCCTACGTCGGCAGCCGCGATTACAACAACGTCGATATCGACGGCAGCGTCGATATCGCCAGCTCCCTGCAGTCCCACGGCTCCACGATGAAGATGTTCACTTACCTCAAGGCCTTCGAGGACGGCTGGGTCCCTTCCACCTACGTCGAGGACAAGAAGCTTCTGCTGGACGTTGGCGGCACGCAGCGCGAAGTGAACAACTGGAACTTCTCCCACAAGGGCACCATCACCGCCCGTACCGGCCTCGCCGAGTCAATCAACACCGTTGCCGTGCGCACGCTCATGGACGTCGGCGAAGACCGCATGCGCGAGCTTGCCCACCGCATGGGCATCACCGACCTGCGACAGGGTGACTGCGGCCCGACGATTACGCTGGGCGCCTGCGAGGTTAAGCTCGTGGACCAGACTTTCGCCTACGCAGTGCTGGCCAACAACGGCATGATGGTCGGCCGCCCTACTTCCGAAGACCTGCCCACCGGCTACCGCGAACTCGACCAGGTGTCCGTGCTGACCATCACCGACTCCGACGGCAACCCGATCTACGAGTTCGGCGAACCGCAGGGCGTCCCCGTCGTCGATCCCGCCCACGCCTACATGATCACTGACATTCTTTCACGGGACGCCATCACCTGGAGCCGCCTTTCCATCGACCGGCCGGCAGCGACGAAGACCGGCACCAGTGAAGAATTCCGCGACGGCCTCCTTCTCGGATACACACCGGATTTGGCGGCCGGTGTCTGGATGGGCAACGCCGATAACTCGCCGATGGCGGAAGGCACCTTCTCCTCCGTCGGCTCCGGTCCGATCTGGCGCCGCTTCATGGAGGAGGCACACTCGTATCTACAGATTCCGCCCCGCCCCTTTGACGTTCCGGACAGCGTTCTCACCGCGCAGTGCGGCGGCCGTACCGAGGTCTTCAAGGAAGACACGCCCGTCGTCAAGAACGGTGCTTGCCGCGGCCCCGCCGGTGGTGGCGGCGGGGCCACCGCCACGCCGTCACCCCGCGGCCCCGTCTTCCCGACAAACACGCCATCGCCCGCCCCAACAGAAGTAGTGACGGCAACGCCAGAGCCGCCGTCTGTCTTCTACTACACGGTGCGCCCGGGCGACACTATCGAGTTTATCGCTGAGCTGTTCGCCGTCTCGCTCGAGGACCTGCTCCGTGTCAACGGCCTCACTGAGAATAGTCAGATCTTCCAGGGGGACATCCTTGTGATTCCCGACCAGGAGCTCAATGACGAGGCCGAGGCAGGCGCTGAGGCTGCGATTTTGCCTGATTCGCCCTCTTAGCGCGCCTGCTGGATTGAGCCACAGCCCGGTGCTAGCCTAACTCTGAAATGTCAGACGCCGGGGGCCCGCCTATAGACGGTGAACCGAAGGCGTCGTCGTTCGTCCGCAAGCGCCGGCAGAAGGACAAAGGGCAGCAGCCCACTCCTCCCGATAGACCTAAAGAGACCCCGCCAGACCCTCCCGCTCCCGACGGCCCAAGGCGGCCTGAGCGCGACCGCATCGTCGTCCCCCGCCAGGAGCGGGGAGCCGGCAAATCACCCCTCGACGTAGAACTCCGCGAGGTGCGGCGCGGAGCCTCTTCTCGAGGCGTCTACCTCCGCGTCGTCCCCTCCCAACGCCGATTCACTCGTGTTGGCGAAGGCCACATCGAGGCGACCCGCGTCGGCAGCCGTCCCGTTGGCCGTGTGGAGCGCCTGCTGCAGGGCCTCAAGGGCACAATCCTCGGCAGCCCGCTGGCGACGGCGCAGTCCATTCACGAACGCCTGACAAAGTTCAAGGCCCTCGCCATCCTCGGCTCCGACCCGCTCTCCTCATCCGCCTACGCGACGGAAGAAGCTCTCATCATTCTCGCGCTCGCCGGAACGCAAGGCCTGGACTACGTCCTGCCGATAGGGATCGTGGTGGCCGCACTCCTGATCCTCGTAACGATGTCCTACCGCCAGACCATCAAGGCCTATCCGGGCGGCGGCGGCGCCTACGCCGTCTCCCACGACAACCTGGGACGATATCCGGGACTGACGGCCGCCGGCGCTTTGATGGTCGACTATACGCTGGTCGTCTCTGTCAGCGTTTCCGCGGGCGTCGCGGCCATCACTTCCGCCATTCCAGAGCTGTTCGACTACCGCGTGCCGCTGGCAGTGTTCTTCATCATTTTCTTCACACTCGGCAACCTGCGGGGCGTCCGCGAATCAGGAACTCTCTTCGCGGCGCCTACTTACTTCTTCATCCTGATGATGGGTGGCACCGTCGCCGCGGGCATCTTTCGGGTGATCATCGGCGATGCGCCGGGGACCTTCACTGAGGCCGCCCCGCCCACAGAGGAAGTCGTGGCGACGCAGGGCCTTACCCTATGGCTGGTCCTCAGGGCGTTCTCGTCCGGGGCTTCAGCGCTGACCGGTGTCGAGACTATCGCTAACGGCACGCCGATGTTCAAGAAACCAGAGAGCGACAACGCACGCATCACCCTCACGATAATGGCCGCCATTGCTGTCTACCTGTTCATCGGGATCACGTTCGTCGTCAGCCGCTTCGGCCTCGTGCCGTCTCACGATGAGACGCTGGTGTCGTCTCTGGGGCGGTCCGTGCTCGGCGGCGAAAACGTTATCTACTTCATGTTCCAGGCGGCGACGGCGATGATCCTCTTCCTTGCCGCCAACAGCGCATTCAACGCTTTCCCGCTGCTCGGCGCGCTCCTGGCCAAGGATAAATACCTGCCTCGGCAATTCAGCTTCCGCGGCGATCGCCTCGCCTTCTCTAACGGAATCCTGCTATTGGCGCTCATTGCCATAGTCCTGGTGATCGTCTTTGACGCGAGCGTTACGAACCTCATTCCGCTTTACGCCGTGGGTGTCTTCATCGCCTTCAGCCTTTCGCAGTTAGGCATGGTCAAACGCTGGTGGATCCGGCGGGAGCCCGGCTGGCAGGGCAGCATGGCGCTGAACCTGGTGGGCCTCACGTGCACGGCTGCCGTCGCCGTCATCATCGGCCTCACCAAATTCACGCACGGCGCCTGGATCTCCCTCGTCATGGTCGCCATCATGATCATCATCTTCTCCATCATCCGCCGCCACTACGACTGGTATGAGCGCATCATCCACGTCAACAAGGACGAGCTGCAGCGCGTCATGCCCACGGCGCAGGCGATGGAGGAGCGCGCCCGCCGCCAGCACATCATCGTGCCAGTCGACGGCCTCAATAAGATCGCCATCGGCGCCGTCGACTTCGCCCGCGTCATCTCCAGCAACGTCACCGCTGTCCACCTCGCCGACAACCGCGATGAAGCTGAGGCCTTCCGGGAGGAATGGGAAGGCGCGATGCCAGACGTGCCTCTCCTCATCATCGAATCGCCTTACCGCGCCTTCGCCGGCCCGATGATCGCCTACATCGAGAGCCTGGAGCGCACCGAGGGCGACGACGCGATTACCGTCGTCCTGCCCGGCTTCAAGGCCTACCACTGGTGGGAGGGGCTGCTCCACAACCAGGCGATCCGCCGCCTGCGCCCCTTCCTCGAGGCGCACGAAGCCATCCGTGTGGTCGACTTCGATTTCGACGTCCGCGACCCGGCGACAGCCTAGTCGGCCGCCAACAGCGCTTCCAGCTCCGCGCGGCTCGTGATTGCTTGCGCCGTCCGTACGAATTCGCCGGGCGTCTCCGAGCGCTCGAGCAACGTCTCAAAGTTCGGGCCAATGGGGTCGATCGAGGCGCCGGTGTCCGCGTAGAAGCCGTAAAATGCGAAATAAGCCTGGTTCAAGCGCCGGATGAAGTAGCCCTCACCCTCGAATTCCTGCCGTTTCTCCTCCATCAGCGTCTCCGCTTCCTCCACTTCCTCGTCAGCCAGCAGCGCCTCAACCTCCACGCGCAGCGCACGCATCGCCGCCGTGAGGTCGAACGGCTCCTCGCCCGAAGGGGGCTCAGGCTCGGGCGTCGGGCTGGGCTCCGGTGATGGCGTCGGCGGCGGTGGGTTGAGCGGGCCGTACTTCTCGAAGTACAGGCGCGCAAACTCCCGCCCGCCGATGTTGGCAGCACTCTCATTCAGGGTGCGCGCCTCATCGCCCTCAAAGTAGCTGCGACCCAGCGGGAAGAACGCCAGGTAGTGGTGAAGCCACTCGTGGAACACGGTATCGATCAGCGACTCGTATGAGCGACCGGCGTTCACCGTGGCCGGATACGTAGCGACGCCGCCGGAGACCACCACCAGCGCCGACACTCCCTCATCCTCAGCCTCGACCTCCGATTCGATGTCCAGCGCCGTCTCGCGGTCCAAACCCGGCGAAAGCAGATGCGAGCCCTCTAGTTGAATGCGGTCGCGCGCCGATACGGCGAGCACGCGCACCGGCTCGTCCAGCTCGAAATCGACCGGCGGGAAGATTATCCCGAGGTCGGAGAAGATCGGCGGGCGCAGCGCCATGCCCTCCTCCTCCAAAATTGACGTCACGCGGCCCTCGATGATGTCCTCGACACGCGCCTCCAGCCCCCGCCTTTCGTCCGTCGCGTCCGCAAGCTCACCGGACGCCGGGTCCTCTGCCGCCAGGCGGTTGATCTCTTCGCTCAGCGCGAAGTAGCGGCGCAATACCTCGTCGTCGTTCCCCTCGTCATCGCGAAAAGCGTCGCCGATCTTGTAGAGCCATTTCTGCGGGAACTTCTCCAGTTCCCATGTCACAAAATTGAACGCGTGGCGATCGGCAGCCGCTTCCGCCGCCGAATCAGGCCCCGTCTCCTCGAACAGAACTACCGCGCCGATCAAGGCAATCGCGCTGAGAAAGGTCAGGCAGGCGGCGTACGCCGCAGCAATGTACCGCACGGCTCTATTGTGATACGTCACCGGCCGTCGCGGCGCGCTATTCCGCTTCGTAAGCGGCGAAGTCCTCCGTGAATACCGCCGAGATGTCGGGTACTTCCGCCGGCAGCGCACCGTGCTCGATCAGGAAATCGTGCAGGGCCCGCCATTGCTCCAGCGTCTGCCCGCCGATGCCGAGATCCCCATAAACGCCGCCGGTCTTGGCCATGTCGAACTCAGTATCCAGCATGTAGCGCTGGTGCTCGCGGTCAGCCCCTGCCGCATACTGCAGCACGATATTGATTGCGGTCTCTCGGTTTTCGTCAGCCCAGGCGATTCCTCGCAACACGGCGCGCGTGAAGCGGGCAGTGATGTCGGGTTGCTCGGCAGCAAAATCGCCTGTTGTCACGTAGCTGAGACCCAGCGTGGGCGCGCCGTACTCGGCGGCAGTGAAAAGCCTCGTCGGGTAGCCCAGGCGCTCCAGCGTATCCGGCTCGTTCGAAACAAAGACCGGGAAGATGTCCACCGTGCCTTCGGTGAGAATCTGCGGCTCAAAGCCGACGCGAACAGCTTCCACGTCGTCGCGTGTCAGGCCATTGGCTTCCAGGACCGCCAGGAAGTCCGGCGTCAGGTCGCCCCCCTTGTAGCCCGCCGTCTTGCCCGCCCAATCCGCCGGTGTCTCGATGTCCGAGTCCTCCAGCACAGCAAAGGCCTGCTGACCTGTCTGTCCGATCAGGGCCAGCGAGACAACCTCGATGATGGGTTCGGTGGTCCACTTCTCCAGAAGTGCGGTTGCGTCGGCCGTGGAGAACTGGATATCGCCTGTCGCCAGAAAACGGAAGTTGTCGCCGGGCGTCGTTACGTGCTGGATCTCGACGGCCAGGTTCTCGTCAGCGAAGAAACCCATCTCCTCCGCCACATAAACGCCGACAAACGGCAGATTGGCCTGCGCTCTGAACCCCGCCATGAACGTCACTTCATCCGGCGCGGCAGGAGTCGGCGTCGCTTCCTCTCCGGCTGCGGTGGACGCAGGCGGCGACGTCGGCGTCACTTTGTCATCGTCATCGTCGCCGCAGGCGAAGGTGAGCAGCAGTACCAGAGTAATCAGTACGCGGTGAGTCATGTCTCTCCTAACGGGCGCTTCTCACGGACTCATGCCAGAACAGCAGCCTCCGCTCAAGAAGCGAAAGGCCGGTGTTGATGGCGATACCGATCGTCGCCAGCACCGCGATCGCGACGAAGATCTCAGGAGTGCGCAGGTTCAGCCAGGCCGTGTAGACGACGTAGCCGAGCCCGCGATTGCCGGTAAACCACTCCGCCACTACAGCGCCAATCAGCGCCAGCGGAAATGTGATGCGCAGCCCAGTCAGCAGGTACGGCATCGCACTGGGAACACGCAGCTTCCAGAACACCTGCCACGGCGAAGCGTTCAGCGAGCGCATGAAGTCGAGAGCGCCCGGATTGACGTCGCGGAAGCCAGTCATGGCGTTCACTAACATCGGGAAGAAGCAGAGTAGCCCCGCCAGGATGATCTTCGGCGTTGTCCCGAAGCCGATCGCGATTATGAGGACTGGTGCGATGGCCACGATTGGCGTGACCTTGATGACGATCGCCAGCGGGAAGATCGCCCTCTCCAGCAGTCGCGAGTGCGCCATCAACACCGCCAGCCCAACTGCGGCCGCAGAGCCAGCTATCAGGCCTAGCGTCGCCTCATAGAACGTCCACCAGCCCTCCCGCCAGAAGTAACCCGGATCGTCAAGAAAGCGCTCCCCTACGTCCGTCGGCGCCGGCACGACGAGGATGGAGATGTCACGCCACGAGACGTAAGCCTCCCAGCAGGCGATGACAAAAGCGAAGGTGACTGCCGGTGGCACAACGTAGTAGGCCAGCCAGCGCAGCGCGCCACGCATAGCCTCGTTCACGCCGCCGCCCCGTTCAGCAGTCCGCGCAGGTGGTCGGCGTAGTCCAGGAACGGCGTGCTGCGCTCGATCTCACGGGTTCGCGGACGGCGCAACTCAATGTCAACCTGGTCCACGATTCGGCCCGGTCGCCCCGTCAGCACAACAACGCGGTCTGACATCACAATCGCTTCCGTGATCGAGTGCGTGACAAACAGAATCGTCTTGCGCGCGGCGGCCTCCGCCTGCGATGCCCAGATGCGCAGCAACTCGTATCGCATAGACCCGCGGGTTATCTCGTCCAGCGCCCCGAAGGGCTCATCCATCAGCAACAGGCTGGGATCCACGGCCAGCGCGCGCGCTATCGCCACCCGCCCCTGCATGCCGCCCGAAAGCTGGTGCGGATAGTAGTCGCGGAACTCGCTCAAACCCACAAGATCGAGCAGTCCGTCCACGTCTGCCGAGCGGCGGCGCCCGTTAATCTCGAGCGGCAGCCGCACATTAGCGGCGACGCTCCGCCACGGCAGCAGCGCTGGGTCCTGGAAGACGAAACCGATGTCGTGATGCCGCTGCGCGATGCCAGGGCGTTCGCCGTCGATCGCTACGCTCCCCTCCGACGGTTCTGTTAGCCCGCCGACGATACGCAACAGCGTAGACTTACCGCACCCGCTCGGCCCAATGACGGACGTGAAGGCGCCCCGCGGCACGTCCAGCGAGATGTCCTCCAGCGCGCGCAGCGGAGTGCGCCCGTCGGTGAAGACGTGCGATAGGTCGCGTAGGGAGATGTGGTGCGTTGCGTTGGCCATGCCGATACAGATCCCTCAACCGGGCTGTTCGCTGCGGGGGTGCAGTGCCCGAGGGCATGGCCAAAAGCTCGTAAGACCGGACGGCGCACCCCGCGCCAACCTGTCCGGCAAGCCGTGCACGATTGTATGCCCCGCTCCGCCGGCCTGGCAAGTGACGCGACGCACAGCATCGCGGTACACTGAGCCGCAGGGCGGCGTCGGGTGAGCGCGAGCCCTCTTTTTATCGGAGGAACAGCAGAATGGCAAGACTTGCATTCATTGGCGGCACAGGCCCCGAAGGTGTCGGCCTCGCCGTGCGCTTCGCAAAGAGCGGACACGCAATCTATATCGGATCTCGCACCGAAGAACGCGCGGCGGAAGCAGTAGCAAAGATCCACGAAACCGTCCCCGAAAGCGAACTGTATGGCGGTCCCAACTGGGACGGCGCACTTAAAGCGGATTTCGTCTTCATCACTGTCCCGGCCGCAGCACACGCTGACATCCTGCAGGAACTCGCCGAGGCTATCGAAGACAAGGTCGTCGTCGACTGCGTCGTGCCCATGATCTGGGACAAGGAAGAAGGTCCCAGCGCTGCAATGCCCGAGGCCGGCTCCGCCGCCGAGGAGGCCCAGGCCCTCCTTCCCAACGCCAAAGTCATCAGCGCCTTCCATCACCTTGATGCAAAGCAACTGCAGAGAGTCGACACGCCCATGCAGGGCGACGTCGTCGTCTGCGGCGACGACAAGAGCGCCAAGCGCAAAGTCCTGGACCTCGTCGAGGAGATCAACTACGTCCGCGGGCTCGACGGAGGCGCGCTTAAGAACTCCCGCTACACCGAGCAACTGACGGTGCTTCTCCTCCATTTGAACAAGAACTACAAGGCGCACACCGGCATCCGCATCACCGGGATATAGGAAACGCGATTGGACGGCACCGTCACGATCCTGCCTGTTCGCGGCATCCCGGAGGTCCACGCGGGCGATGACGTTGGCGCCCTCATCGTTGCCGCTGCGCACGCCGATCCCGGTATCGAATCGGGCGACGTCCTCGTCGTCACGCAGAAGATCGTCTCCAAGGCCGAGGGCCGCGTCATCGCCCTCTCCGAAGTCACGCCGTCAGCCGAAGCCGAGCGCCTGGCCTCCGAGACGGAGAAAGACCCGCGCCTCGTAGAGCTAATCCTCCGCGAGAGCGTGCGCGTCGTGCGCCAGCGCGGGCCCGTACTTATCACGGAGACGCATCACGGCTTCGTCTGTGCCAACGCAGGCATCGACGCCTCGAACGTCGGCCCAGAGGGCACCGTTTGCCTCCTGCCGCAGGACCCCGACGCCTCCTGCCACCGCATCCGCGACCACATCCGCGAGGCAACCGGCCACGACATCGCCGTCATCATGAGCGATACGTTCGGCCGCCCCTTCCGCGAAGGCCATACCAACATCGCAATTGGCCTCGCAGGCATGTCCGCGTTCGCCGACTACGTGGGCCAGACGGACAGCCACGGCTACGAACTGCGAGTCAGCACCCTCTGCGTCGCCGACGAGCTCGCAGGCGCCGCAGAACTCGTCCAGAACAAGCTGGACGGCGTACCGGTCGCCATCATCCGCGGTTATCAGTACCCCAGGGGGGACGGCTCCTCGCGAGACCTCATCCGCCCGCGGGAGATGGATCTGTTCAGGTAGCTACCAGCTGCTCGGCAGCTCCTTCGCTTCCTTCTCCTCTTCGACGAACTGATATGTCCCGTCGTCGAGACGAATGATCGGCTTTCCCACGTCCGTAATCTGGCCGCGCTGGTCCAGCTCGCTGCGCAGTATCTCTAGTTCTTCCTCGGTCGGCGTCTGCAGCGTCTCGATTTCCGCCGCCATCTTCGGCTCGAACGACATCTCCGCAAGCACCGCGTCCACCGTTACGAACGGCGAGACGCCGATAAGCCGCATGTAGCGCTCTTCGTAGTCGAAAAGCGCCCACGGAGTGACGACGCGGTATGGCTCGGTGCCGCGTGGCAGGCCGGCGCGCTCGCGGGCGCCCTCCGTGCCGTCGAGCCATCCCGGCGAAGAGATGAAGTCGACCCGTGGCACAAACTTCCGCTTCTGTTGGTCTGTCATCAGGATCGTCTTCCAGCACATCGAAGCGATCGAGTCGGCGCCTCCCGGCCCGCCGAAGCGCCGGTGCTCGCCTTCGTAATCGCCCAGCGCCGTCGAGTTGATGTTGCCGTAAGGGTCCACCTGCAGCGTATTCAGGATGCCGACATCCATCAGGCCCGTCTGGGCCTGGAAGCCAACGCTGTTCATCGTCCCCCACTGAAGCGCCCGGTACGACGCCCGAGAACTAACCATCGTCATCAGCGGGTCCAGCGGCAGCATCGGCTCCGGGTTGATGACCCCATCCTCGGTGACGTAAACGGCTCCCGGAGAGTACAGCTTCTTCGCAAGAAGGATGCTCGCCATCGGCGACCCGCCGCCCGCCACCCAGTAAGTCCTGCCGTCCTCGATCATGCGGGCCACGAGGCAGATCTGGTGCTCGCGCTCGTTGAAGTAGGTTGCCGGGGTTCCGGTCATAGCTGGGTCCTCCGCTGGTGGAGTATAGCGGATGTGGAGTAATCCCGGTCAGGCAACTGTCTGCAGGAACCCCCGGACCTCTGCGTTGAACCGGTCCGGCTGCTCGTAGTTGCTGACGTGGCCTGAGTTCGGGATGACGACGAGGCGCGAGTCCGGGATTGCAGCGCTCATCTCCTCGCCTGCCGCGAGCGGCGAGCGCCTGTCGTCGTCGCCCCAGAGAAGGAGCGTAGGCACCCCGATCGTCGGCAGGACGTGGCTGAAGTCGGGCGTCACGGCGCGCGACATCGCGCGGAAGCCGACGGGGTGGAAGTCGTTCATGATGGCGGCGTATTGGTCGAGGAGGGACTGCGGGGCGGCGGCGCTGAACGCGTCAGGCACCCACTCCGGGATCCACTCGTGCGCCGGCAGTCGTGACTCGTTGAGGCAGCGCTCCAGGCGCGCAGCCGCGGCATCGGCGCCGAGTGAGCCGGTCCAGCCGGCGTAGGAGTCGGCGAGAATGATGGAACGGACGCGCTCCTTGTGCAAGCGATAGAACTCCAGGATGCAGGTGCCGCCCCAGGACAGCCCGGCGAAATGCGCCGATTCGACGCCGGCGTAGTCCAGCAGGCCCGCCAGGCACTCCGTGAACTGGGCCATCGTGAAGTCTTCCGGCGGGTCATCGGACTGGCCGCAGCCGGGTGCGTCCCAGGCAATGACATCGAAGTCGCCCGACAGGTCATCAATCTGCGGACCCCAGGCGCGCGAATCACAGATGAAGCCGTGCAGCAGGACGAGCGGCGGCCCGGAACCGGCGCGCTGGTAGGCAATGCGAATGCCGTTGACGGTGGCGGATTGCACGAGTGGATGATAGCCCAGACTACGCGGACTTGCGCCCCCGCTTCGCGGCCTGCTCTAGCTCATCGATCTTGTAGCGCTTGAGACCGTCGATGATCCACATGCGGAAGAGGGTCTGGTAACCGATGCCGACCTCGGAGGCGGCCTTCTTGCCTTCATCGATAAGGCGCCCCGTCAGGCGAAGGGAGATCGCCTTCTTGGGGCGCCTGTCGACGAACGTCACATCGTCCGCGGGCTCGGACATGGCCAGAATCTCGTCGATCGACAGGCTGTCCCAGTAATCGCTCTCCGCGAGCCAGTCGCGTTGCTTCTTCTGAGTAGGTGCGCGTGCCATCTGAGTTCCTACTTTCTTCGGAATCTACGACGTTCAGTCAGCGTCATCTCTCGGGCCGTAATTATGCGAGCGACGCGCTGTCCCAGCACGAATACGACCATCACAGCGGCCTTCAGCGGTTCAGGCTAACTCCTGAACGGAGTCACGCACGTTCCTATCGCCAGAAATGAGAGTGTACGCCACGGCGTAGTATTGCTCATCCTCAGCGTACGTAACTGGCGAGCGCCACAGGTATATGTAGGTCGAGTCGTCGATGGCCAGAAGTGGATTGTCAAGGATTGCCTCGTGGGTCTTGTCGACGAGACTCCACATGAGCTCCGGACCGCGTTCATCGATCGTTCGCCCGGTCACACCCCATACCCCTCCTTGATCGTCGCCCGCGCGACGATGTCCCGCATCCTCTGAAACCCCACTAGCTTGTCCATGAACTCGGTGTGGTTGGCGACGCCGTAGACGTACTTGTCCAGGTACTGCGGGATGAAGCCCCGCATCGTCGCGCCGACGACCTCCACGACGTGCCCGACATCGCTGGAGTAGCGGCCCTGCATCTCGCCGGGGTAGGCGCCGAAGGGAGCGTGGACGACCGCGTCGACGACGTAGTACGGAACAGACGTGGCGGCAGGGTCGCGGCGGATCTCCTCCGTGTCGACAATCTCCTCCGCCGAAATGATCACCTTCTTCGACGCCAGCGCCGACTCAACGTGCGAGATGCCGGTGCCGTAGATGCGGGCGTTGCCGTAGACATCGGCCTGATGGGCGTGGATGAGCGCCACGTCAGGATTAAGCGCCGGCACGATAGTGATCGGTAGGCCAGTGTAGGGGTCCTCGATCAGCTTCGCGCCGGAATGATTGAAGCCGTCCGTGCCGCCGAAACTGCGCACCGGGATGAAGGGCAGCCCCATCGCCCCGGCCATGATCCTGTTCGACATAACGACGTTCGAGTATTCGTAGGCCTTGACCTTGCCCTCGCGGATGGCCTGCTCGACGACGGGGCCGAAAAGAAAGAAGCCGACGTCCAGCTTCGACACGCAGCCCCCGCCGACCAGCAGCGCCGCCGCGACCCAGGTGAACTTCGCGCCGAGCCACAAATCCTTCTTTTCCTGCCGTATCACCTCACGGATAAGGGCGGCAGGGCCGCGCTGCAGGTAGTTGCACTCGTACACCAGGTAATCCCCGTCGGCCACAAACTTCTCGACGGCCTCCTTCTCCGACATCACCTTGGGCACCATCGCCCGCTGCTTGTTGTCGCGGACGTACTCACGGAAGCCGTCAGGGTCGACTTTGAGGTATTCGGATGTGCCTTCGGCGATGATGTTGAGGGTGGTCATGGGTGTTCTCCTGGTAATTGCGCCAAGCGGTGCCTGGCGTTTACATCCACTGCTGTGTGTCGCTTAGGTTTGTGCCTCCCACCCGCCCGCCCGGAGGTTGTGCGCGGGCCACCCCTCGGCGCCGAAGCTCCGTCGCCCTCCGCACGCGGTGTGGCGTTCGCTGGCGATTATACGTTGTGCCGCGGGTGGGAGCCGATGCTAACGGGTCGTGCGTATCCAGTTGTCGAGCCCCATGCCTATCTAACGGCGATCCTCTCCGGTTCTGGAAACATTCCGATGGCCGAAGCCACTTCGCCGTGCAAGTGCAGGCCCTTGCGGTTGGGCCAGACGACAGAATTGATTTGCAGGAAGCAGCCGCGCTGCTGGCCATCGGGCCGAAACGGCCTGCCGAGGCCAATCCGCAACAACGCTCCCTTTCCAGTCACTTCTGATTCGAGGCGCCGGTCGAACGCGTCGCCGCGGCACTCGTCGCACCCTCTCGCCTGATGCCAGAGACGCAGGTCTTCGACGGGCACCATCGTCCACTTGCCCTCGCCGTCCTCGAAGTCCGCACGGATCTTCCCGTTTACCCGGTAAGCGCGGACAGATTTCGCTCGGATCGTCGCCAGTGACCGGTTACCACGGCTGGGCGGGAAGGCCGGGTTGCCCCTCCACGCGAAGTAGAGGGGGTCGCCGAACGCTGCTCGTATCGATTTCCCCGCCTCGAGCCGCTCCCACAAGGCTGGCACGCCGGTCTTCCGCACCTTGCGAAAACCTCGCGGGCATCCAGTGCCCGTCCTCTACGTGTGGCCGTTCCGTCGGGCGTGCCTGCTGCCACGATAGATCGACGAGCGTCCCCGGCGTCAGTCCGCCGATGCTCTCGAGCCAGTCTTCGTCAGGCTGAGGGTTGGCTAGACGAATCTGTCGCGCCCCCTTCAGGGCGGCTACGCAGACCCTTCCGTCGCGCATGCGAGTAACGTCCGTGATCACCGTGCTCCGGTGGTACTTTGCCGTGCCGAACAAAAAGTCGAGGATGCTCATCAGTCGTCATCGAACCTCGCGATCAGGTCGCGCAGCAGCCAGCGGTGGCACTTCTCGGGATCGTCGCAGACACACAGTATCGTGATCGTTTCCGAACGAGCCAGCTTCGCCAGGCGATGTATCTCCGCCCGCTGCGCTTCGCCGTCCATCTCGTCCAGGAAGCGCATCCGGTAGTCCGTCCAGGAAATCTGGCCGGACCGGTATGCCGCCAGCAGCTCGCGCGACGGACCCAGCACCCGGACGTACTCATCCACCGATTCTCGCGATATTCCTCGCGGCCAGTATTGTGTGACCAGGATTCGCCAGCCATCCACCGCGTCGGTCGTTTCATACACCCGCTTCGCCCGGACACGCGAGGCCGTCGTGGCCCTCACAGCCGGATCTCCCCCGCAACCACCGTCACAGCCGCCCCGCCCACCTCCACCCGGTCGTCCTCGCGAACACGGATTTGCACGCGGCCGTCCCGGCCAATCTCCCTGCCCTGGCTCGAGACGTAGGAGCGTCCCGTCTTCTGCAGCAGATCGTAGCGGGCGAGGTATGTCGGCAGCGAGCCGTTAGCGCTGCCCGTTACCGGGTCCTCCGGCACCTCGATGATGGGGCAGAAGCAACGGATGCGTACCGCCGGATCGGCGCCCGTCAGCGTGAACACGGCGAAGCCCGTCAGCGAGAAGTCGTCGCTCAGCCGCGTGATCGCTGAGAAGTCCGGCTTCAGGCGGTCGAAGTCC
The DNA here is from genome assembly GCA_035512435.1 of Dehalococcoidia bacterium. Taxonomy (GTDB): domain Bacteria; phylum Chloroflexota; class Dehalococcoidia; order SM23-28-2; family RBG-16-64-32; genus CF-162. The sequence continues at coordinate 138,471 of DATKDX010000047.1, read as the reverse complement.
GCCCCATCCGGCACGTACACAAAGCACCACGTCGGCCCGTTGTAGATCGAGGCCGGTGGCGGGCTCTCGCCCACCGGCACGCCCAGCGCCGCCGAGATCGCGTCGGCCGACGTTCCGAACTCGTGAATGAATTCCGCCGCCGGCGTCTCCGTGAAGATGATTTGCTCGTCGCCAATCTGCTCAGTACGGATAGCAAGCACCCCTAGCCCGCACTCCATCCGCAGTACCTCCGGGTCCAGCCGCGCGCGGCCGCTCTCAAGGTAAGCGTGCGCCGTCCCGATCGTCGGGTGCCCTGCGAACGCCAGCTCATTCTGCGGGGTGAAGATGCGCAGCCGGTAGTCCGCGCCGGATTCGGGCGTCGGCTCACAGAGAAACGTCGTCTCCGAGAGGTTGGTCCAGCTGGCGACTGTCTGCATCTCCTCGTCGGAGAGCGCGTCCGCATCCAGTACGACGGCGACGGGGTTGCCCTTGAACGGAACGCTGGTAAAGGCGTCGACCGTGCGGAATTCGTACCTGGCCATCAGCCGCTCGCCTCCCTGGCCGGCACCCCTGCCTTGCGCAGGACGCCCTGCACGAAGTCGCCCTTCGCCTCGGCGTAGGCCTCGATGTCCCCGGCGTGCTCGATGGCCAGACGCCGTTTCAGGGCCTCGTAGGCGTCGCGCTCCTCCGCGTGGGCACGCAGATAATCGCGGAAGGCGATGTGCCAGATGAACTGGTGGTGGTCGCGCTGATACATGTGGATCTGGTGCGTCCGCCCGACGCCGTCGTTGATCTGTCCGGGCAGCGGTTCGTCGGTCGGTTTGCGGAAGTAGATGCGCTCTGGGATGCCGAACTCGCCCTTGCACTCGTATCCCATCTCTACCAGCGGAGTGATGCACTTGATCGCATCACCCAGGTCGTGCAGCGCCACCCCGATATCTACGATCGGCTTGGCCGCGATTCCGGGGATCGCCGTGCTGCCTACATGCTCGATCGCCGCCGCCCATTGTCCGATCGCCTCCTGCAGGCGATCGCGCTCCTCGGCGAAAAGCTCCGCCCAGGCAGGCGTGTAATCGGCAAGAACTATCGTCGTAGCCGGGGCGGTCATGGCAGGGGAAATGATGCGTGTGGCGACGCAAGGGTGTCAATGGCCGAGTGGCAGAGCCCACACTGACAAACCAGGCGCGACGGGTCCGTGATCTTGCTACTTGGCCCTAGCTACGGTAGATGTCCCACAACTTCGGGCCCCAGAACAGCGCGATAATCGCGCCGATAGCCAGGAACGGCCCGTGCGGGATGTAGTCCTTGCGCCCCTTCAGCCCGCTCAGGATCAGCGTCGCCGCCAGCAGCCCCGCCACCACGCTGCCGATGAAGATGCCCACGAGCAGCGATGCCGGCCCCACCACGAAGCCGATCAGCGCGATCATCTTCACGTCGCCCAGGCCAAAGGCTCCACGGCCGAACGGCATCGAGAGCACCAGCAGGCCAATGCCCAGCGCCAGCCCCGCCAGCCCGCCGATGATGATCTCCGCCACCGACGCGTCCGGCCACACCCAGGAAAGTGCGATCGCCAGCAGGATCGCCGGATAGACGATGCGGTTCGGCAGCAGGCGTCGCTCCAGGTCCGTAAGCGTCAGCGTCAGGAAGATCGTGGCGAAGACGCCACCGACAATCGCCGGCAAGACGTCATCGAACACCAGGAACGAGATGACGAACAGCGCCGCGCTGCCCAGCGGCAGCACGACGGACCGCTCCGGCAGCCAGGCCTTGCAGTCCGGGCAGCGCCCCCGCGACGCAAAGTAGCCGAAGACGGGTGCCGCAAAGCGCGCGCGGAATGGCGCGCGGCATGCCGGGCAGTGGTGGATCGGCGCGGCCAGCTCCTCGCCGGTATAGAAGCGCACAAAGAAAAGGTCGATCAGGTGCCCGAAGAAAAGGCCGCCCAAAGCGGCCAGCAGTTCAGTCATGGTCTGGATTGGTAGACGCCGCTCACCCCCAAAGCGTAACCGAAGGTAACGATTGCTACAGCTATACGTCTCCTTTTAGTAAGCACTGGCTCAGCCCAAGTGTACACGGACGACTATGAGCGTAGCAGGACGATCTATCCAGGCGCCGACCATCAGCAACCCGCAGGACAACGCAGAAGACGCCCAGAAAACGGGCATTTCGGCCCCGCTCTCAGAAGCGCCGGTGTACACGCAGGTAACTAGAGGGTGACTGCCCGGTGAATACAGCCACTGGCACCCCAACAACCTGTAACGCCTTTGAGTACACCGCCATCTTAGCTTTCGAACGGTCCAGCCAAGACGGCCGGACAAAATATCCAGCCAGTTTTAGCAGTGCTAACTCAGGAAAGGAGGAGAACATGTTCTCCACGATCAACGAGGCGCTTCGCAAGTTCTTCGCCCGCGTGCAGGATGAGACCGGTCAGGCTTTGGCCGAGTACGGTCTGATCATCGCGCTGGTTGCGGTCGTCCTGATTGTCGGTCTCGGCGTTCTCGCCGGCGGCATCAGTGGCGTCTTCAGCAGCATCGCGAGCGCTCTTGGCGGCGCCACCACGACCACCACCTAAAGCGCCACAAAGCTTTGGATGCGGGCGGGCCTTCAGGCCCGCCCGCTCCATCAGCCCCTCAGCACCCCGGGAGGCGAAGACCAGGCCGCAGGGCCAGATAAAGGACAGACACGTGATCCCCAGAATGAATCTCAAAAACCGAACAAACGGAGAGAAGGGACAGAACCTCGTAGAGTTTGCGATGGTCGTCCCGATTTTTCTTATTCTCGTCTTTGCGATTGTTGACTTCGGTATGGGTTTCCACGCTTGGATCACCGTCACCAACGCAGCCCGCGAAGGCGCGCGGGTCGGCGCTGTCGGCGCCAACGAAGCAACCATCATCAGCAAAGTCGAAAACACCTCCGGCTCCCTCAACGACGACAATATGACCATCACCGTCGTCAACCCTCAGGGCAGCCCGGGCGATACCGTCGAAGTCACAGTTGCGTATGACTACCAGATGATTACACCACTCTCCACCCTTCTTGGACTCATTGGCGGCGGATTCGGAGAGACGATCGACTTCGACGCAACATCGAAAATGCGGCTCGAGTAGCCACGCTCTTAATCAGCAATCGGCGGGGTCCGGCCCTCAGGGCCGGGCCTCTTTCATACACCGGCCAGCTCCCAACCAACCCCAACTTTGCCACCGTCTCCCTTGTCTCGGCCGCCCGCGTCTCCGGGCCACCACACCACCACAGTGCGCGTCTTGTGCCCTGCCCGTAGCCGGGCTGCCTCAGGGGCCGCTTGCCCTTGAAGTTTTCCAGACTCTGCCGCCCACACGAAAAATTACTGTAACGATGCAACGTAAGCAGCGTCATTTATTTTGATTAACCCATTACATCTCTTAAGACCAAGGGGAACACCATGATCAAGAATCTGGCTATTGGGGGCGGCTCTAACCGGACGCTCCTCTTGCTCGCCCTGCTGCTGGGTCTGATCGCCGCTGTCCTGATCGGCGTCTACCTTAGCAGCCTTGAGGACGACGACGGCACCGTCGCGCCTGCAGAAACGCGCGTCGTCGTCGTCGCTGCCATTGAAGTGCCGCCACTCACCCCGATTACACCAGAGATGCTGACGACGCGCGCCATACCCGAAGACCTCGCTCTTCTCGGCGGCTTCACGTCCATCGAAGATGTTATTGGTCAGAAGACCCAGGTGACCCTGGTGCCCGGCGAGCAGGTGATTCAGTCCAAGATCATCAGCCCCGACACCGCCACCGACCAGTTCGGCCTCAACGCGCCGCTTTCGTACACGATTCCCGATGGGATGCGCGGCTTCGCTCTGCAGGTAAGCGCAGTCGGCGCTGCCAACGGCCTTGTCCGGCCCGGCGACCGCGTGGACGTCATCTTCTCCGGCAGCCTGGAAGGCTTTGCCCAGGGCGGCGAGGAGGGCGGAGACTTTACCGCCGCTACCGCCTGTTACATGGGTCAGAGCCTCCAGGTCCTTGCCTGGGATGCCACCATCACGCAGACGACAAGCACGCAGACGACCACCACGCAGACGACCAGCGGCAGCGACGCCGCCGTTATTGCGGCCTCTGATACCAACACGGAGGCATCCAGTGCCACGCTGGCCGTCTCTCCGGAGCAGGCCTGGCAGTTCGCCGCCGTGCAGAAGGCCGTCAACGGCGGCAACGTCGAGCGTCAGCTCTGGGTCTCACTGAGGCCCTTCGGTGACTCCAGCGTTCGCGCAGACCTGCCCACATGCTCCGTCGCGGTCGCCTCTAACCCTGTTCCCGGATCCTAAGAAAGTACAGAACAATGACACGTAATCCTCGAGTGGCAGTCATCGACCAGGACCTCAATAACCGGGCCGACATCAACAAGATGCTTTCGGTCTCCGGCTTCACCGTCACCGGCGAAGCCGGGTACGGAATCGAGGCCGTTACGCTGGCCAAGCAGTCCGAACCAGACGTCGTCGTGATCGCGATCGAGGAGCCGACGGTCCGCGCGCTGCAAACGGTGGAAGCGCTGGCCGACATGCTCCCGCATGCCGCCATCATCTCCTATTCCACCCTGCGCGAGGCCAGCGCCATGCGCAAGGCCATGCTCGCCGGCGTCAGCGACCACCTCCTGGCGCCTGTCCGCGATGAAGACCTGATCAATTCGATCTACACCGTCCTCGCCACCGAAGAGCGCAAGCGGCAGCGCATGACCGGCGAAGCAGACGAGCCTGTCGCGGTCGGCTCCGTCATCACCGTGTTCGGCGCCAAGGGCGGCATCGGCAAGACGACTATCGCGACCAACCTGGCCACCGCGTTGGTGCAGAAGACCAACCAGTCCGCAGTCCTCATCGACCTCGACACCCGCTTCGGCGACGTCGGAATCCTGATGGACATCCCGGTCGAGCGCAGCATCGCCGACATGGCGGTGCCGGAAGACCAGATCACCCGCGAGATGGTGCAAGACTGCCTTTACCAGCACAACAGCGGTGTCTACATACTGCCCGCACCCATTCGACCGACCGACTGGCGCAACGTTCACGCCGGCCACATCGAGAAGATCGTCACCGTCCTCACTCAGAGCTACGACTATGTTGTCCTCGATACGCCCGGCACGTTCAACGACATCGTAGCGCGCGCCCTGGAGCTCGCGTCCATGGTCGTCCTCGTGGCGACCGTCGATATGGCCAGCCTCAAGGACACGCTGCTGGCCATCGACATGCTGCGCTCCTGGAACTTCCCGCAGGAGAAGATAAAGCTCGTCATCAACGCGACGAACGAGGCCACCAACGTGCAGCCACAGGAAGTCAAGCGCATGCTGGGCCGCGAAGTGTTCTGGTCTATCCCCTACGACCGCAATATCAGCACCGCCACGCAACTGGGCATGCCCGTTGTGCTGGCCAAGCCGCAGTCCAAGGCGTCGGAAAGCCTGGTAGAAATGGCCTTCGCCCTCAGCGGCGTACGCCAGCAGCGCCAGGCCAAGCCAAAGGAACCGGCCAAAGGCGGCCTCTTCAGCAAGATCCTCGGCGCGCCTGAGCACACAGAAGTAAGAGTGGAGTAACCCAATGACAAGCTGGCAACCTGGACGAATGAGCGACCGGCCCGGCATGCCCAGCCGCCCCGGCGCCCACGGCGGAACCGGCTCCGCCTTGCGCGCCACCCCGGGCCGCTACAACGAGGACATGGAGCAACTGATCTTCCGCATCCACCAGATGCTCATCGAAGAGCTCGACGCGGACCAGATCGCCGCCATGCCCTCTGAAGAGCGGCGCAAAGTAGTCGAAACCTCTGCCGAAACGCTGCTCAAGCGCGAGCTGCCCAACGTCGGCGGCATTACGCGCGACCAGATCGTATCCCGCGTGGTGGACGAAGTCGTGGGCCTCGGCCCGATTGACGCGCTCCTCCGTGACCCCTCCATCTCAGAAGTCATGGTCAACGCGCCGGAAGAGGTCTTCTTTGAGCGCGAAGGTATCCTTTACCTCAGCGACGTCCGCTTTCGCGACCAGACCCACATCATCCGCGTAATTGAGCGTGTCATCGCGCCGATCGGCCGCCGCATCGACGAATCCTCTCCGATGGTCGATGCCCGCCTGCCGGACGGCTCCCGTGTCAACGTCATCATCCCTCCGGTGGCTCCGAAGAGTCCCAGCATCACCATCCGAAAATTCCGCGCAGACAAGCTGAGCATGGACGACCTGGTGACCGCAGGTTCGGTCACGGCCGACATGGTCGAATTCCTCAAGGCCTGTGTCAGGCTGAAGCTGAACATCATCGTCTCCGGTGGTACCGGTACTGGTAAGACGACCTTCCTCAACGCCCTCTCCGCCTACATCCCGGAGAGCGAGCGCATCGTCACCATTGAGGACCCAATCGAAATCAAGATCCAGCAGCCCCACGTTGTCTCCCTGGAGGCCCGTCCGCCCAACGTGGACGGCAAGGGTGAGATCACCCAGCGCGACCTCTTGCGAAACACCCTCCGCATGCGACCTGACCGCATCATCATCGGCGAGGTCCGCGGCCCCGAGGCCTTCGACATGCTTAACGCCATGAACACCGGTCACGAAGGATCGCTCTCCACAGTTCACGCGAACACACCGCGAGACGGGCTCGCCCGTATCGAGAACATGGTCCTCATGGCCAGCCTGGAGCTGCCGGACCGCGCCATTCGTGAGCAGATGGCCTCCGCGCTGGACGTCATCGTCCAGCTCCAGCGCCATTCCGATGGTGTCCGCCGCGTTACGGCAATCACCGAATGCACCGGCATGGAGGGCGACATCATCACCCTGCAGGACCTCTTCATGTTCAAGCAGTCCCACGTCGATAGCGATGGCAAGATCCACGGCCGCATGGCCCCCACCGGCATCCGGCCCAGCTTCGCCGAGCGCTTCAGCGCCGCCGGCATCACCTTGACAGAGGGCCTCTTCTTGGCCAGGAGCGCATAGATGGACCCGCTGATTATCGCGATCTCAGTCCTCGCCTTCGCGTCGGTCTTCGTCTTCGTGGCGCTGGTCTTCGGACGCCGCGAGGGCGGTTCTTCCAAGGCCTTCAAATCCCGTCTCCAGGCCTTCCGGAACGACGAAAGCCAGGCAGGGCCCGATGAATCCGAAAGCGACGCCTTCAAGCACCGCTCTTACTCGGATATCCCCGGCCTCAGCGCCGTCTTCGCCCGCATGCGCGGCTCCGAGGCAGCCGCACTCCAGCTGGAGCGCGCCGGCGTCCCCCTTCGCGTCGGCGAGTTCTACATGATCCGCTGGATCATGGGCGGCTTGCTCTTCATCGTGCCGCTCATCTTCGGCTTCGCCATGTTTAACCTCTTCCTCAGCGTCGTGCTCGGGGGAGCGGGCTACATGGCCCCCCTCCAGTGGCTTAACGGTAAGCGCAAAGGCCGCACCAGCCGCATCAATAAGCAACTGGTGGACATGCTCGGCATGGTCTCAAACTCCCTCAAGTCTGGATACGGCCTCATGCAGAGCTTCGAGTTCGCTGGCCGCCAGATGAACCCGCCGCTCGGCCTCGAAATCCGCCGTATGCTCCGCGAGGCCACCCTCGGCCTGTCCGCCGAGGACTCCCTGGCCGCCATGGGACGCCGCATCGACAGCAAGGACCTCGACATGGTCCTCACCGCGATCAACATCCAGCGCTCCGTCGGCGGCAACCTCGCCGAGATCCTCGACAACGTCGCTTACACCATGAGGGAACGCGAACGCATTCGCGGCGAGATCAGCACCCTCACGGCCCAGCAGAAGATGACGGGTATCGTCGTCGGCGGCTTGCCCATCTTCATGTTCATCATCTTCATGATCATCAACCCGGATTACATGGGCGTCCTCTTCCAGGAAGCCGCCGGCCGCATCGTCCTCGTGGCCGCCATCCTGCTGGAGATCGCCGGCTACTTCGTGATGCAGCGCATCATGGCGATCGAGGTATAGGAGAGATCCATGATCATCTTCGTAATCGTCATTCTAATCTTCGCGACCTTCGCCTCCGCTACCGTTGCCATGATGGGCAAGCGTAACGTCTCGGCGATGGAAACCCGCATCCAGTCCTTCCGCGACCACGCCGTCGAACGCGACGACGTCGACGACATCCTGGAGCTCTCGTTTGGTGCGCGCGTCCTGCGCCCCGCGGTCGAGGGTCTGGCTCACGGTGCCACCGGTCTGCTCCCGCAGTCCGTTCTGGCGGACATCCAGAGGCAACTAATGATGGCCGGCCACCCGATGAAGCTCAACACCTTCGTCACCTTCTGGCTGGTTTCCATCGCTGCCTTCACGCTCATCGGCGTGATGATGCTCTTCAGCCTGGGCGGCATTCAGGGCCTCGGCCTCTTCCTGCTGTTGCTGGTCGTGGGATACGTATTCCCCCGCCAGTGGCTTAAAGGCAAGGTCAAGGCCAAGCAGAAGCTCGTCATCAAGGCGCTGCCCGACAATCTAGACCTCATCACTACCTGCGTCGAAGCCGGGCTTGGCCTCGACGCGGCGCTCTCCCGCGTGGCCGAACGCGGCGAAGGCCCCCTTGCCCTTGAGCTGCAGCGAATGCTGCGCGACGTTGCCATGGGCAAGCTGCGCCGTGAAGCCATGGAAGAGATGGCGGACCGCGTTGGCGTCGAAGAGCTGACCACCTTCATCACATCCATCATTCAGGCCGAGCAGCTCGGTGTGGCCATCGCGCAGGTCCTGCGCGTTCAGTCCGACCAGCTGCGCACGGCCCGCCGGCAGCGCGCCGAAAAGGCCGCCCACGAGGCGCCCATCAAGATGATCTTCCCGCTGGTGCTCTTGATCTTCCCGTCCTTCCTGGCGGTGATCCTCGCCCCCGCCGCTATCCGGATCTCGCAGGCACTGTAGGTAATTCTGATGGCACTTGGTAAGAAGATCCGGCAGCTAAGAGAAGAACTCTCCATGAGCCAGGCCCAGCTCTCCTCGCAGGGCGGCCTCAGCCAGGGATACCTCTCTCAGCTGGAGAACGACGAAGTACAGAACCCCAGCGCGGCAGTAATCTTCCGCTTGGCGCAGGCGCTGAACGTGGACCCTCGCGTGTTAATGCACGCCGCTGGCTACGCAAGTGGTAACGGCGGGGACGGCGAATACGCTGTCACCGTGGACCCGGAGCTTCTGCGCTTCCTGGCACGCTTCCCGCGCGAGCAGCAGGCTTACCTGCTACGCGTGCTCAAGGGCTTGGACAGCGGCATCAGCAAAGAAGAGGCAGCGCCCCAAAAAGTCGCGGCCAAGGGGTAACTGCGGCCGATGCCCCGCATGCTCAATGCCAGCAAGGGTACCGTTGTCGCGGAGGAACTTGCCGTGGCGCGCAGCTTCCGGAGCCGCTTCCGCGGACTGATGCTGCGCAAGGCCCTGGCTGATGACGCGGGCCTGCTGATCGAACCCAGCGCATCGGTTCACACCGCTTTCATGCGATTTCCCATCGACGTTATCTTCCTTGACCGCGACCTCAACGTGGTTAAGGTTGCCGAGAACTTGAGGCCGTACCGCCTGGCCTTCAGCAAGGGCCACTCTTGCCTGGAGCTGGCAGCCGGCGGCGCCCGGCGCACCGCGATCGAACAGGGAGACATGCTGGTAGTCGACGACCAGACTGGGACCACAACAATCGAACATAACTTTTCCGCTGGTGTTATTGACAAGCGCGACTAGCGCACTGACAATCACTGCGGCCCTCTACCCTTGGGGGTAATCATGAATCTAGGCGATCACATACGAAATCTACGTGACAAGTGTGGACTTACTCAGGGACAGTTAGCGCAGGGATCTTCAGTGAGCCAGGGCTACCTTTCGCAGTTGGAGAACGGTGAGGTGAAGAATCCCTCCGCCTCTGTCCTGCTGCGCGTGGCCCAGGCCATGGCCGTGGACCCCGACGAGCTCTTCGAGGCGGCAGGGTATCCGACCGTCCGCGCCCTGCGTGAGGTCTACGAGCGCTACGAATCGACGATCGACGGCGAACTGCTGCACTACTTGGCTCAACTTCCGCGTGAGAAGCAGCGCAAGCTGCTGTCCCTCCTGCAGGGCATAGAGCAAGTGCTCACCAACGGCGAGGACGTCGCCTGGCCCGGAGAAGGCGGCGCACCGGACACATCCGAAGTGAAGCCGCCCGCACACCTCACAAAGGTGCCGCTCTAGACAATGGCCGATTTCGACGACCCCGGCGCCATGGCCGAGAAGATCGACCCGGAGCTTCTCAGCATGCTGGCGCGCATGTCCCGCCGCCAGCAACGACAGGTCCTCCTCCTCCTCATGGTGGTGGAAAATCTGCTCTTCGAGATGATGAGAGAACGACGCGCCAGGGAAGACCTGGAATGACCGACACTCGCGCCTGAAAGTGACAGGCCCGCCATTTGGCGGGCCTCTCTCACGCAGGAAGGAAGAGAGCGAAGCCCTTTCAGGCTTCGCGCTTCGTTGATAGTCTAGGGTGGCGTTCCTGCCCCGTCCGGGCTGCCTCCCACGAGCGACCCTGCGACCTGCAGTGCCGGGATGTCGTCGAGCCCTGTGAGCGCTACTAAGCCGATAATCGCGACCACCAGGATGAGGATCGCCGTGCTGATTAGTAGCAGGGGGCTCAGGGTGCGCGACGGCGGCGCAGGCTCGATATGGTGTGTGGCGGCCGAAACGTCCCGCTTAAGGCGCTCCTTGAAGCGGATGTGCAACGGATCAGAGGCGATCTCGGCGAGACGCGCGAGAGAGCGCCGCGTTATCGCCTCGACCTCAGCCTCGCTGGCACCGTCGATGGGTACCCCGTCTGCGGAAGGTGGTGGAGCGCCTCCCAGCCCGGTAGCCAGGCGGGACTCCAGGCGCGCCCAGACCTCATCCCGGTGCGACTCAGCAAGGTCTAAGACCTCCCGCGCCATCCGCATACGCAGGGCGATGATGTCGCTCAGCGCATCGTGCTGGTCGCGCGGTAGATCGATATCGAGAGGCGATGGCTGGCCAGGCGACAGGCGGCCCTTAAGCTCGTTCCAGATGTCGGCCTCGTAGCTGGCCGCTTCCTGCTGCGCGGCGCGTCCGCTTTCCAGGCGGTCCCGGGCCACCTCGAGGAGAGCATCCAGTTCCTCGTCCTCAAGGCCGTGGGACGCTTCCGGTTCTTCGATGCCGCGGATCAGTTCATCGATGGCGCGAGCGAGCATCTCGGCTCGCTCATCATCGGTCATCCCAGGTTGTCGCCCACGTTCTGCATGCGCTCACGGAGCTTGCGGAGTGCCCGGAAGATGGTGACGCGCACGTTGACCTCACTCGTGCTGAGCACGGCGGCAATCTCTCGGTTGGTGAGCTCTGCATCGAACTTCAGGGCGATGATCTCCTGTTCCCGTCGTGGCAGCTGCTTGACCTGCCCGGCGAGGAAGGCGAGTCGTTCCTTGTGAAGAAGCATGTCTTCCGGGCTCTTGGGCGAGGAGTGCAGCTCCTTTTCAATGGCCGCTTCCTGCGCCGCCTTCTGAGCCGGCTTCTCCTTGCGCCAGTGGGATGACACTTCGTTTCTTGCGATTGTGAACAGCCACGACCCGAACGAGTCTCGGGAGCGCAATGACTTCACTTTCATGAAGGCCTTCTCGAAGACATCCGAAACGATGTCCAGGGAGATTTCCTTGTCCTGCACCCGTCCGTAGACGTAAGCGAAGACCTTCGGGAAGTACTCGTTGTACAGTTCGGAGAATTCGCCGATTGTGGGCGCTACGGTCTCCGGTGAGACGCTCGCTGCCTTCTCCGTAGTGGCATTCCCGGCGGTTGTGCGCGCCGGCGCATTGTGGGCGCTATCCAGCGCTACTGATCGTCCCGTGGTCATGTGCCCCTCACTTCCATCGAGTATGGATGGTTGAATGTCTTCCTATTGAGACGAAGAAAAGACGCAACCATCTGAACCCTGTTACACCCTCCGTTAACCAATTTCTGCCGCTCTCTGAACTTCCGTCATCGGAGTTGAGGCCCCCATCAACTTTTGGTCTAGGTCTTTCGGCCCAACATCAGTATTGCAGGGGCAGTGTTAAGGATCGGTTCAGAAATGGGGGTACGCGGGTGTACGCGAAGTGAAAAGTCAGGATGCGCGGTAAGCGCGGTCCAACAGCTCGATGACGTGGCGCACTATCGCCTCTCCGCCGCTACGCCGGACGCCCGCGTCCAGCTGAGCCAGGCAGCCTGGGTTCGCCGTAGCTATGAAGTCCGTGCCGGTGGCGTCGACGTCCGTCATCTTGTGATCGATCAGCGCCAGCGACATCTCGGGCTGCGTCAGCGAGTAGACGCCGGCCGCCCCGCAGCAACGGTCGGCGTTCGCCATCTCTACGAAGCGCAGACCGGGAATCGAGTTGAGGATCGCCCGCGGCGCCGCCGTGATGCGCTGCGCGTGGGCCAGGTGACAGGAGTCCTGGTACGTGACGACCGCGTCGACGCTGCCCGTGGGCGGTACAAACGGGAGGTCGACCAGGAACTCATGGACATCCTTGACCAGGCGTGAGAAGTCGGCGGCCCTGGCGCCATACTCGGGGTCATGCACCAGCAGTCGGTCATACTCTTTCATTGCCGCGCCACACCCTGCCGAGTTGACGACGATCGCGTCAGGCTTCTCGGCGAGAAACGCGTCGATGTTACGGCGTGCAAGGTCGCGCGCTGTTTCCAGGTCCCCGTTGTGGGCGTGCAGCGCCCCGCAGCACACTTGCGACTTCGGCACGTTCACCTCGCAGCCGTTCCGCGCCAGCACTCGCACGGTCGCGCGGTGCACCGGCCCGTACGTCAGCGGCATGATGCACCCGCTCAGCATCGCCACGCGGGCCTCCGTCTCTCCCTCTGGGCGACCGACCACGCCAGTCCTTGTGAACGACTCGCCGCGTGCGCGGGGGGCCAGCGACGCCATCTCGCCTGCAAACGGCAGCCGCTCGGCGACCCCGGTTAGCCCCAGGCTCTGCGACAGCCGGAGCGCGGCCACGAATGCTCTCAGTCGGGCCGGCTTCGCGACGACCTCGCGCAGGAACGCCCGTCGCAAGCGCCAGGAGGCTGGTGCCGCCCCGCGCTCGATCGCGTCTGCGCGGGCGTGCTCCATGATCCGCCCATACGGTACGCCTGACGGGCAGACCGCCTCGCAGTTGCGGCACTGCAGGCACTGGTCCAGGTGGCCTAGCGCGTTCTCCGTCGGCTGCACAAGGTCCTCTGTCAACGCGCGGATCAGGTACAGCCGCCCGCGCGGGGATTCAGTCTCCAATCCGGTCTCCACGTACGTGGGGCAGTGCGGCAAGCACAGCCCGCACCGTACGCACTGCGAAAGGTCAACCTCGCTCGGCGCGAAAGGCCGCGCGTCCGTCATCAGATTCCGCCCACGAATCGGCCGGGGCCAAGCACACCCTTCGGATCGAGCTTCGCCTTCATCGCGCGCATCAGCTCGAGGCTCGCCGGCGCATCCCCGAACACCTCACGCCCCGCCTTCATCGCCGCCGGGCACGCCTCGATCACCGACGGCACGCCGAGTTCCAGCGGCGCGTCCGAACCAACCCGCGCCACGCCAAGCGTCGGATACGCCGCAATCGTCGCGTCTTTCGGCAGCGCAGCGATGACCCCGGCCACCCTCGAAGGCAGCGCCAGCACGCGCGACGTCACCGCCCGCGTCTGCGACTTCGCCGGAGGCGGCGCATCCGTACCCCCCTCCTCCCGCGCCAACGACCGCAACTCCGCCACCGAGTGCTTCACCGCCGCCGGGCTCCCCGCCAACTGTACATCCAGCAGCCACCGCGACCCCTCCCGGCTCACGACCGCGGAGCGCACTGTCAGCCCGCGCATGATCGCCTCATTCGGTACCCGGCAGGCCTCCTCCGCCCCCGCGAAGCCGAACGCCAGCCGCTCCATGGCTTTAGGCAGCGGCAGCGTCTTGAACGTAGCCTCCGTGATCACCGCCAGCGTCCCCAGCGAGCCGATGTACAGCTTGCACATGTCGTACCCCGCCACGTTCTTCACCACCCGTCCCCCCGCCCGCGTCACCAACCCATCCCCCGTCACCACCCGCAGCCCAATCGTGAAGTCGCGCGCCGCCCCCAGCGACATCCGCGCGGCGCCCCAGGCATCGGCCGCCAGCGCCCCGCCCACCGTCGCCTCATCCGGCAACGAAGGATCGAACGGCACCGCCTGCGCCGCCTTCGCCGTCGCCTTACGCAGCGCGCCCAGCGTCATGCCGGCCTGCACGGTGATCGTCAAGTCCTCCGGCTCGTACTCCACCACATCCGCCAGTCCCGTCGTATCCACCGCGATGTCGTAGCGCGTTGGCACGTTGCCCAGCGCGATGTGCCGTCGTCCTCCTTGCGGGATGATCGTCAGCCCGCGCTCGTTCGCGTATCGCACCACCGCCGCAACGGTCTCGGCATCCCGCGGCGCGACCGCCACCCGCGGCATCACGCCGTCGACGACATACGCCCCCGCCGGCCGCAAGTTCTCCGGCCCGACGATCGGCTCAAGCTCTGTCTGGAGCGACGCCTGCCTGACCATCGCTAAACGTAAGCGTCCGGCCCGACCTTCGCGATCGCCGCCTGCATCCGCGAAGACACCTCGCCGCAGCCCTTCGAGGACGGAAACATCTTGCCGGGGTTGAAGCCCTCCTCCGCTCCGAACGCCCCCTTCACCCGCGCCATCACCTCCAGGTCGTCGTCCGTGAAGATCCACGACATGTAGTTCCGCTTCTCGAAGCCGACCCCGTGCTCGCCGGTGATCGTGCCGCCGGCGTCCACGCACAGCCGCATGATCTCCTCGCCCAGCTCCAGCACCCGCTCCGACTCGCCCGGAATACGGTCGTCGAACATCAGGTTCGGGTGCAGGTTGCCGTCCCCCGCGTGAAACACGTTGGCGACCGGCATGTTGTAGCGCTCGCACGCCTCGTAGACGCCCGTAAGGACGTCCGGCAGGCGCGTCCGCGGCACCACGCCGTCCAGGATGTAGTACGACGGTGCCAGCCGCCCCAGCGCTCCCAGCGCGCCCTTGCGCCCCGCCCACAGCCGCTCCCGGTCCTCCGGCGACATCCCGATCCGTATCTCCCGCGCCCCGGCCGCCTCGCACGTCGCCAGGACCGCCTCGGCCTGCTCTCTCGTCTCGTCTTCCAGCCCCTCCACCTCGATTAACAGCGCTGCCTTCGCGTCGGGCGGATAACCCGCCTTCACGAACGGCTCCACCGCCTGCATCGTCTTGTCGTCAATCATCTCCAGCGCCGACGGCAACACCCCTGCAGCGATCACCGCCGAGACCGCCTCAGACGCCTGCCGCACCTCGTCGAACACCGCCAGCAGCGTTACCACCGCCGGCGGTTTCGGCAGCAGGCGCACCGTCACGCTGGTCACGATCGCCAGCGTCCCCTCCGACCCCACGACGATTCCCGTCAGGTCGTATCCCGGAAGCCCCACTTCCTCGCCACCCAGCGTCACGATCTCGCCCTCGGCCGTCACGATCTCCAAGCCGAGGATGTGGTTCACCGTCGATCCGTAGCGCAGTGTGTGCGGGCCACCTGCGTTCTGCGCTACGTTGCCGCCGATGCTGCACGCCTTCTGACTCGATGGGTCTGGCGCGTAGTAGAGGTTATGCGGGGCTGCCGCCTTCGAAATGTCGAGGTTGATCACACCGGGCTGCACGACTGCCAGCCGGTTCTCCGCGTCGAGCTTGAGGATGCTGTTCATGCACGTCGTCACGATGACCACGCCGCCCTCGCACGGTATAGCGCCGCCCGCCAGTCCCGTCCCTGATCCCCGCGCCGTCACCGGCGCTCCGTGCCTGCGCGCGATGCCCGCCGCCGCCGCCACTTCCTTGGTCGTCTTCGGCAAAACGACCGCCTCCGGTAGCCCCCGCTCAATTGTCGCGTCGTACTCATAGACCAGCAGGTCTTCGGGAGCGTGGAGGACGTACTTCGTACCGAGCGCGGCCTGCAGGTCGCGAACGAGGTTCTCAGGCACGGAGCGAGTGTAGCACGAGGTTGTGCGAAATGTGGAAAAGATGTGGAAAACAGCGCCAGACAAGGGTATCGTAGTCTGCAACATCGACGTTGTTGAATTTATGAACGGTTTCGCGGGCTGGACCCACATTGGAGTCGCGCTAACAATAGATGACTGAACTGCACAGAAGCATATGCCCTCAGGGGGTACTGATATCCGCCGTCTTGTGATTCGCATAGCGATTCCAGTAGTCACGCTCGTGGCCCTCGCCATCGGGCTGGGCGTCTTCCTGCTCGTCTCCGACGAAGACGCGCCTGCTTCCGCGCCCGGATCGCCCACAGCGACTGCCACCGCTTCACCGTCGAATACGCCGCAGAAGACGCCGGTGCCCACCAAGCCTCCGACCCCGACGCCCGGCCCCACCGAGACGCCCCAGGCCAGCCCCGTCCCGGGCGGCGACCAGCCCGGCGGCCAGCTGCCGCCTACTCACGGCAGCCGCCCCGAGAACACAGCCCAGGAAGAAATGCTGGGCCTGCGCGACATCCTGCAGGCCGAGGTCGACGCCTATCGTGCGCAGACAGGCACTGACGTCGGTATTGCCGTCACCGACCTCGTAACCGGCGAACTCGTCTCCGTCAACGGCAACAACGTGCACAAGACCGGCTGCGTGATCAACATGTTCGCCCTGCTCGCGGCCGTCGATAAGTTCCAGGCCGGCGAGGCAGTGCCCAGCTGGGCCAGCTGGAGCATCAAGAAAGGCATCGGCGGCAGTTTCCCGCCCGAGGTCAAGAACTTCCTCGATGTCTTCTTCGGCAACTTCCGCGACGGCGAGCAGCACGCCCGCGACCTCATGGCCAAATGGGGGATGCAGACCTACCAGTTCGACCACGTACCCTACTACGGCGCCGAGCCCTACCTATCGAACATCCTGACCGCTCTGGAAACGAACGACATCCTGGCGCGCCTGTACTGGGGCGAACTCTTTAACTCCGAGTGGACGGACTACACCCTCGGCGTCCTCCGCGACAGCTTCGCCTACGTCGACTACATCCTGCCCAAGCATCTGCCATACACCGCCACCGTCGGCCACAAGATCGGCTATCACTGGGATTACGATGGCTGGGTCAACAACGACGTCGGCATCGTGACCTTCACCGGAGCCGATGGAGGACAGAAGGCCTACGCCATCTCCTACTTCAGCCAGTACGCCCCGAGCGAGTTCGCGGGCTATTCCTTTGGCGCGCGGCTCTCGCTGCTGACCTGGAACTTCATGGCCCCGCGCTACGGCGTCGCCGCGCAGCCCGCGCCGCCGCCGGTCCCGCCAGGCCCGCCTGTCACCGCGTCGCCCACACCCGAACCGACCGACACGCCGGCCCCGACGCAGCCGCCGACGGCTACACCAACGAAGTCGCCGACCAAGACTCCTACGCCGACGCCGGTTCCGACGTCCACGCCGACACCGGCTCCGTCGGTCAGTCCGACGCCCAGCCCTTAGCCCGCTCCACGGCCCGCCGCCAGCCCGCGTACATCTCCTCGCGCTGGTCAGCCGCCATTTCGGGCCTGAAGCGGCGCTCCTCCTGCCAGTTGCGGGTCACGTCGTCGCGGTCCTTCCAGAACCCCACCGCCAGGCCCGCCAGGTAGGCAGCGCCGAGCGCGGTCGTCTCCGTGCACGCGGGGCGTACCACTTCGCGGCCGAGAATGTCGGCCTGTATCTGAAGCAGCAAGTCGTTAGACGCCGCGCCGCCGTCCACGCGCAGTTCGCTGAGGGGAGTGCCAGAGTCGCGCTCCATGGCTTCGACGGCGTCGCGGACCTGGTAGGCGATTGACTCGAGAGTGGCGCGCGTGATGTGCGCTCGGTTGGCGCCACGCGTCAAGCCCAGGATCGCCCCGCGCGCGTGCGGGTCCCAGTGCGGCGCCCCCAGCCCCACGAACGCCGGTACCACGTACACCCCGTTGGAGTCCGGCACGCTCTCCGCCAGCGCCTGGCTCTCCGCCGCGCTCGCGAAAAAGCCCAGCTCGTCGCGTAGCCACTGGACGGCTGCCCCCGCAATGAAGATCGAGCCCTCAAGCGCGTACGTCACCTCGTCTGACCCGTTGTGGGAAAGCCCCCACGCGATCGTCGTCAGCAGTTGCTCGGAGTGCGGCGGATCGTCGCCGGTGTTCATCAGCAGAAAGGCGCCTGTGCCATAAGTGTTCTTGGCCATGCCCGGCGCAAAGCACGCCTGCCCGAATAGGGCCGCGTGCTGGTCCCCTCCCACCCCCGTAACCGGGATCGGCGCGCCCAGCAAGTCCGTCTCGCCAAACATGCCCGACGAGGCACGCACTTCCGGCAGCATGGACTCCGGCACACCGAGCGCCTCGCACAGGTCGGAGTCCCAGCGCTTCTCGTAGATGTTGTACATCAGCGTCCGCGAGGCATTCGTGTAGTCGGTCGCGTGGATGCCACAGAGCCGGTGGAGCAGCCAGGAATCGACGGTCCCGAACCGCAGCTCGCCCGCTTTGGCGCGGTCCAGCGCACCCTCCACGTTGTCCAGCAGCCACTTCACCTTCGTACCGGAGAAGTACGGGTCCAGCAGCAGGCCCGTCTTCGCACGGAACGTCCCCTCCAGTCCCCGCCCGCGCATCTCGTCGCAGGTCGCCGCTGTCCGCCTGTCCTGCCAGACGATCGCAGGCGCGATCGGCTTGCCTTCCGCGTCCCACACGATCGTCGTCTCGCGCTGGTTGCTGATACCGATGGCTGCGACGTCGGACGGCTTCGCGCCCGCCTGGTTCAGCGCGTCGCGGGCCGTATAGATCTGCGTCTCCCAGATGTCCTCAGGGTCCTGCTCCACCCATCCCAGCTGCGGGTATTGGATCGCGTACTCCCGCTGCGAAACCGCCACGATGTTGCCGCCGTGGTCGAAAAGGATCGCGCGAGATGACGAAGTGCCCTGGTCCAGGGCGATGACGAAGTCTGGCATGGCGCGCCAAATGCTAGCAAGGGCAGCGCGGGGTGTCGAGCATTGACGCGCGCCGCCAGCGTGCCCCACACTTCGGCGCATGGACAAGCCGAAGTTCTGGAGCATCGTCACCCCCCTGCCTGCCCCTGTCATCCAGATGCAGGCGAAGATGGCCGAGGACGTCGGCCTGGAGGGGCTATTCGCCGCACAGGTCTACGGGCCGCCCTTCATACCGCTCGCCGCCGCGGCGATGGTCACGAACCGAGTCCGTCTCGCCTCCGGCATCGCAATTGCCTCTGCACGCAGTCCCTTCGAGACAGCCATGGCCGCCATCGACCTCGACCGCATCAGCGGCGGCCGCTTCACGCTCGGCCTCGGCACCAGCGTTCGCTCTTGGAGCGAGGGATTTTACGGCGGCGAGTACGGCAAACCCCTCGCCAGCCTCCGCGAGACGGTCGAGATTGTCCGCATGTCGATCGCGAAGGCGCACACTGGCGAACTGACGAACTACGAAGGTCATTACCATCACCACGACTGGAGCGAGCTGCAGCCGCCCGCGCCGCCCCTGCGCACCGACATCCCTGTCTGGATCGCCGCCCTCCGCGGCCCGCTCACCAGCCTCGCCGCCGAGATCGCCGACGGCGTCATCGGCCATCCCATCTGGTCCGTCGAGTGGTGCGTCGAAACTATTCCGTCCTGGCTCAAGCGCGGTCTCGACAAGGCCGGTAAGCAGAGGAGCGATATCGAGTTCAACGCCTGGCTCTTCGTCGCCATCAACGATGACAGGAAGCAGGCGCTCGACGATGCGAGGGCGACTGTCGCGTTCTACGGTGGCGTCGCCCAGTACCAGGAGTTTTTCGCCGCCCACGGCTTCGAGCGCGAAGCGAAGCTCCTCCAGGAGGGTGTCAAGCAGGGCGACTACATCGGCGCCGCCAGGCACGTGACGGACGAGATGGCGCAGACCTTCGTCGTCTGCGGCACCGCCGATGAGGTCCGCAAGCGCATCGAACCGATGTATGAACTCGTCGATTCGCTCACTCTCGTGCCGCCCGCCTACAACCTCGGCCCGGACAAACTGCTTGCCTACAGCGCAGCCATTGCCGGCGCGTTCTATGCGTAGGCACATAGCTAACTATAGCGCCTAATCATATCTAAAAACCCCGCTTTTGCAAAACAAAATGCCGTCGCCCGCGCTGTACCATGAAGGCATGGCCCTCCGCTTCCTCGAACGTGAACTCCGCCGCCTCCTCCACCAACACGACCGGCCCGACCTCCTCGAAGCCGGCCAAGTCGCCCTCACCGACGATGGCGGCACTATCTACGTGCACCTTCTCCCCCGCCCCGGCTGGCCGGGCCGCGCTCAGGGCCGCGCCTACGTCCTCGCCTACGAGGACTACCCGCCACCCGGCTCCGATGTCATGTTCTGCTACCGCTGGCTAATGGGGGAGGCCCGCACCTCCCTCCGCGAAAACATCACCGATATCGCCCGCTGGCTGGAGGGTAAGTGACGTGAGCACAGTCAAAGAACTGAAGTCCCTCGCCCCCGGCCTGACCGCCGCGTTCACGGCGAAAGTCCTGCGCCTCTGGGAGGTCGGCGGCCTGCGCATGGCCCTCGTCGGCGACCCGACGGGCCTCATGCGCATGGAACTCGGCGACGCCCGGCTCGAAGAGGGTGCGTCATACGAGTTCCGCCGCGCCTCCGTCCAGCAATACCCCGGCGGCTGGACCAGCGTCTCCCTCGCTGCCGGCGGCGAAATCCTTCCCACGGGCGACGTGCCCGTCCCCCAGGATCCCTCCTACATCGAGCGAACCTTCAAAATCCTCTCCGGTATCCAGCGCAAGAAGGGCCGCTGCGAAGGCCGCCTACCGGCGTGGCGCCATCCGGCCCCAGGCGACTGACTTACCGTTCGCCCGCCGCGTGCGTTTTTACAGACAATGAACGCTTAGCCCGAGGGGAGGCCTGCCAATGGGTTCGTTCGACATCGGAGCCGGATTCGGTACTAGCTTCGTCGTCGCCGCGTTTGTCGTAGTCATCTTCCTGGCTAGCCGCCTGGGGGGCGACACAGAAGTGCTGCGCCGCGGCATCCAGGTCGCGATCGCCTTTGCGCTCTTTTTACTGACCATCAGCGCGACAACGGCCATAATCCGACCGCCCGATTTGCCTGGCGACTCGTCAGAGATATTCAGCGGAGATGAGCCTGATAACGAGTATCTGAGCGACGTCGCGTCGAAGGCGTCAGGTGCCGGGTCGGTTCATGCCGGCGTCGGTATCATCCTGGCCATCGTTGGTGCGGTGCTGTTCAAGCGGATGCAGGTCATACCACTGGGCCTGATGTTCGGCGGATTGTTGTTGCTGCTCCTCGGCGCACCGCCCGGCGCCAGCAACGGAGATCCCTTGAGCGCCTACTACGCTGTCTTCATATCGACCGTAGGCAGGGCTGATGCGGCCTGGGACATCGCCCGGCTCACTGTACTGGCAGCGGGCACAGTCGGACTACTGATGTACGCCTACTACGAGTACGAGATCCCCGCACGGCAGTCGGACGCGCCACCCGATGAACCCGATGGTGATGCGCCAGAGGCCGCGCCGGCAATGTGAGGCAGCGCTCCGAGCGCGCTTGCTCCCTGGCTCCTACTCGTCGCGGATATTAGCCTTGATGTGCGCGACGAGTTCGGGCGTCACCTCTTTGAAGCCGTGCTCCACGGCGTGCTTCTTGGCGTTCTCCATCACCTCTTCTTCGGTCTCACCGCGCACCACGTGGTTGCATTCGCCACTGGGGTTGACCTTGTTGCAATCGATTATTTTAGCCATTAAGGCACCTCCTACTGTGAAAGCCTAGGCTCAGGCGGCGAGACCGGTCAAGCGCCGCCACGCCTTGCTAGAATGTCGTTGTGCTCGCCCGCTCTCCCACCTATACCCCGCCGACGCTCGATGAAGCATACGAGCACTGCCGCCGCATCGCTCTCGGCCGCTATGAGAACTTCCCGGTCGTCTCCTGGCTTCTCCCACGCGATCTACGCAAGCACCTGTACGCAATCTACGCGTACTGTCGCGGCGTCGACGACCTCGGCGACGAGGCGGAGGGCGACCGGCTCGCTGTGCTTGACGACTGGGAGCGTGAGCTGTATGCCTGCTACGACGGAGCTCCTACGGAGGCCCGCTTCGTTGCCCTTGCCGACACGATCCGCGGCTTCGACATCCCTATCGAGCCGTTCCTGTGGCTGATCGAGGCGAACCGCCGGGACCAAACCGTCACCCGATACGAGTCGTTCGAGGACCTCCTCGAATACTGCTCCTACTCCGCGAACCCCGTGGGGCATCTTGTCCTCTACGTCTTCGGATATCGCGACCCCGCTCGCCAGCGGCTCAGCGACGCGACGTGCTCCGCCCTCCAGCTGACGAACTTCTGGCAGGACGTGACGCTGGACTGGGAGAAGGGCCGCGTCTACATTCCGCAGGAGGATATGGCGCGCTTTGACGTGACGGATGACGTGATCCGCGACCGGCGAATCACCCCCAACTTCCGGCGCCTGATCGCCTTCGAGGTGGCGCGGACGCGGGAGTACTTCGCGGAAGGCGCGGAGCTCATCGGGCACGTTAGGGGCCGCCTCCGGACGGACCTGCGCCTCTTCACCCTCGGCGGGCTTGCTGTGCTCGATGAGATAGCTCGACGAGGACACGATGTGCTGACGGCACGACCGGCGCTTTCGCGCCGTCGCAAGGCGGTGATAGGACTGCGGGGTGTGATGCCACTTCGGGTGAGGCTCAGATGAGGCGCAACGGCCTCGATGTGGCCTACGACATCTGCCGCGAGATCACGAAGCGGGCGTCCTCTAGCTTCTACTACGGCTTCTTGATGCTGCCACCGGCTCAGCGTCGCGCGATTTACGCCGCGTACGCCTTCGCCCGCCAGTGCGACGATATCGTGGACGGAGACCTGGCGCAGGCGGAGGCCGAACGACAGCTGGACGCGATGCGCGCTTCGTTAGATAGGTGCCTCGCAGGTCATCCTGAGGGCCCTGTAATGAAGGCGCTAAGCGAAACAGTTCGCATATACAAGATCCCGTCCGAGTACCTCTACATGCTGATCGACGGTGTGCGAATCGACCTCACGAAGCGACGCTACTCGACATTCGATGAGCTACGCGAGTACTGCTATGGCGTAGCTTCGACAACAGGCCTGATCTGTATCGAGATCTTCGGCTACAAGGGCGGTGAGAAGACTCGCAAGTATGCGGAAGACCTGGGGATCGCATTGCAGCTTACCAACATCATGCGTGACGTCGCCGAGGATGCGGAACGGGGCCGCATCTACATACCGCAAGAGGAACTGGAGTGGTTCGGGTACGAGGAAGCCGACTTGGCAGCAGGGCGTACGGGACCTGAGTTTCGGCGGCTGATGGCGTACCAGGCGCACCGCGCGCGGGATTACTACGACAGCGGGCGAAAGTTGCTGGACCGCCTACCACTGCGGGCGCGTGCGTGCGTAAGCGTGATGTCCGGCATCTACACCAGCATCCTGGACGAGATTGAGCGCAGCCCGAGCGTGGTCTACCGACGGCGCGTTGGCCCGGGTACGGGTCAGAAACTGGCGCTGGCCGGGCGTGAAGTCGTGCGCTCCGTCGTCGGATGACGGAGCGTCCGACGGCGCTCGTGATAGGCGGCGGACTTGCGGGGATCACCGCCGCCTGCGAGCTTGCCGACGCCGGCGTTCGCGTTCGCCTCATCGAGAAGTGTCCCTACCTCGGTGGTCGCTCCTACTCCTACGACGCGGGCGGAACAGAGGTAGACAACGGTCAGCACGTGTTCCTCGGCTGCTGCACGGAGTACATCAGACTCGTCGAACGGCTAGGCGTGCGAGACCGAGTGCACCTTCAGAAGCGCATGCGAGTGCCGGTGATCGACAAGGTGTGGGGTGAGTCGGTGCTTACGGCGGTGGATTTGCCGCCACCGGCGCATCTCCTACCATCGCTGCTGCGGTTCAAGTCGCTTTCCCCGGCAGAGAAGGCGCTGGCGGGGTACGCCTTTGCTCAGATACGCCAGACGGATCGCGCGGCCCAGCCGCAGCTGGACGAGATTACCTTCGAGGACTGGTTGCTGGCACGAAAGCAGTCTCCCCACGCGATACGCAGCCTGTGGAACCTGATCATCCAGCCGACGCTCAACGACCACGTTTCGCGGGTAAGCGCTGACCTGGCTCTAATGGTGTTCCAGGAGGGTTTCTTGCGCTCTCGTGATGGCGCAAACGTCGGCTGGGCAAAAGTTGGGCTGTCGACACTGCTCGGTGCGGCGGCGCGCTCGTACATTGAGTCGCGCGAAGGGGAAGTGCTGACGACGGTGGGACTCCAGGGCGTCGAGGCGGGCGCCGACGGGGTGACACGAGCGCTAACAGACGCCGGCGAGTTCACGGCAGACGCCTATGTCGTTGCACTGCCATCCGGTTCGGTGCTGGATGTCCTGCCTGAGGCAATTTACGATGATCCTTTCTTCTCGCGCATCCGGCGGATCGAGACGTCGCCGATCGTCAACGTGCACCTTTGGTACGACCGGCCCGTGTGGGATCGCACCTTCGCGGCGTTTCTGAACACGCCCGTGCAGTGGCTCTTCAATAAGTCGCGCATATGGGGGCTGAATGGGCCACAGTATCTGGACGTCTCCCTGAGCGGTGCGAGGGAGTGGATCCACGTGCCGGCGGCGGAGATACGAGACCATTTCGCGAAGGAGCTACGGTCACTCTTGCCACGGGCGCGGGGGGCCAAACTCGTGAAGGCACTCGTCGTCAAGCAGCGGGACGCTACGCTTGCCCCGATGCCGGGAGTGCGCCGCCTCCGGCCCACACAGGCGACGCCCGTTCGCAACCTGTTCTTGGCCGGCGATTGGACTGACACCGGATGGCCGGCGACGATGGAAAGCGCGGTGCGCAGCGGGGCGGCGGCGGCAGCCGCGGCGATGCGATCACTCGTGCCGAGGGAAAATGCAGTAAGGGCATGACGTACGTGCCGAGGGAAAATGCAGTAAGGGCATGACGTAGCTTGTGAAAAAGCGTGCAATTGGCGTTTGCAGGCTGTAAACTTTGGTTCAGGAGACAGGCTCGGCGGGTGCCACAGATGCCGCCACGGCGGAATCATGGTACCGTGAGCCAAAGTTTCCTGATTGCTCATGACGATCCGCCAAACGGCCCCCAGCCCCGTCACCACAGAGGTGATTTCGCCGCATTCGGGCCGTTCACTGACCCACCAGCAGCCAAAGGAGCGTGCGCGTGCTTAAGAGTACACGTGAGGAGAGCCGCATCAAGTTCGCCTCCCACACACTCGTCTTCCAGACGGAACGCGGCCCTCAGTTCATCGACATCACTGACCACGTGAGTGAGCTCGTGGAGCAGTCGGGCCTGGAAAACGGCTTCGTTGTCGTCTTCTCCCGCCACACGACCGCTGCGATCACAATCAACGAAAATGAACCCCACCTCATCCGTGACATGGAGAAGATGCTGGAACAGGTGGCGTCGTGTGAGACAGACTATGATCACAACCGTCATGGCCACCCCGTGGACAGCGGCGAGGAGCCGAACGGCCACTCTCACTGCCAGCACTTGATGCTGGGCGCAAGTGAGCATATCCCGGTCACCGAAGGGCGAATGTTGTTCGGGCAGTGGCAGCGCGTCTTCCTGGTGGAGCTGGATCACGGCCGCGAACGCGAAGTCGTCGTCCAAATCATCGGCGAGTAATCGCGACACTGAGCGGGGTTCCCATGGCGCCGCTAGAGGCGGCATACTAGGCTTCGCAATGCCGGGACGCCCCCTCGGACTCTCCCTCAAGCTCGGCTGGTATCTGCTTCAGCAGAAGCTGAAGGGCCGCGAGCGCTTTCCGCTGACGATGATCCTCGAGCCGCTCGAAGAGTGTAACCTCACCTGCACAGGCTGCGGCCGCATCCGAGAGTACGAGCCGATCATCGACCGCAAGCTGACCGTCGAGCAGTGCTTGGCCGCCGTTGAGGAATGCGGCGCACCGGTCGTTTCAATCGCCGGGGGCGAGCCACTGATGCACCCGCGGATTGCGGATATCGTTGCGGCGATCGTTGAGCAGAAGCGCTATGTTTACCTCTGCACAAATGCGCTGCTGTACAAGAAAGCGCTACGGGAAATCCCGCCGTCAAAGTACTTTTCCTTCGTTGTGCACCTGGACGGTCTGAAGGAGACGCACGATATCGCCGTTGAACGGAAGGGTGTCTATGACGTGGCGATTCGAGCCATCCAGGAGTTTAGAGAGGCCGGGCATCGTGTCTGCACCAACACGACGCTGTTCAGCGGTAACCGGCCAGAGGAGTATCACCGCCTCTTCGCGATGCTCAACGAGATGGGCGTCGAGGGGATGATGGTGGCGCCGGGATTTCAGTACAAGGAAGTCGCCCAGCACGACATCTTCCTGCAACGGGAGGAAGCGCACGGCTTCTTCCGGCGTGTTTTTGAAGGTTGTCGCGACGGAATCCGCTTCTACCACAACCCGCTCTACCTCGACTTCCTCATCGGCGCGCGTGAGTACGAGTGCTCACAGTGGAGCACACCCACTTACACCCCGGCCGGCTGGCGCAAGCCCTGCTATTTGATCGCCGACGAGCACGTTACGACCTTCGCCGACTTAATGGAGACAACCGACTGGAAGGCATACGGGCGGGGCAAGGACCCGCGCTGCGAGACCTGCATGATGCACTGCGGCTACGAGGGCTCCGCCATGCAGGAAGCGCTGGCCAGCCCGAAGATGTTTGTAGAGATGGCGATGCGCTCTTCTAAACCGGGGATCGCGAAGCGCGCCCGTGAGCTTGAACGCACTTCGGCCCGATGATCGCGATCTTTGCGGCGATGGAGTCAGAAATCGCCGCTTGCCCAAAGTGGATCCGCTCCGGCGAGACGAAGACCATCGAAGGCGTGCGCGTCTCGCAAGGCGAAAACGCCATAGTCTGCCAAACGGGCATCGGGAGGGAGCAGGCACAGCAGGCGGCGGCAGTCGTGCTCTCGCAGTACGCTACGTCGGCAGTGTTGTCCGTCGGCGTGGCGGGCGGGCTTGCGCCGGGCATCGAGATTGGTGAAGTAGTCATCTGCACGCACGTTGACCACGAATCGCACCGCCAGACCGACACAGAGCAGACGATCTACGCCGACCAGCGCCTGTTCGAAGTTGCGCAGCAGGTCGCGCGCGACGTTGATCTGGCGGTGAGGCAGGGTACATCACTGACGGTGGACGAGGTGGCGTGGGGGCCGGCGGAAAAGGCGGCGCACCACGCCTGGAAGTCCCATG
Organism: Dehalococcoidia bacterium; assembly: GCA_035512435.1. Lineage (GTDB taxonomy): Bacteria > Chloroflexota > Dehalococcoidia > SM23-28-2 > RBG-16-64-32 > CF-162. The sequence continues at coordinate 111,385 of DATKDX010000047.1, read as the reverse complement.
ACATTGTAGAGATGGAGGGGTTCTGGATCGCCGAGGCGTCCTCGCGGCGGGGGCTGCCCTTCCTGGCAGTCCGCGCGATTTCTGATACGCATGAGGACAGCCTGCCGAATCTTGGCGTGATGCGGCCGGATGGCTCGCTGGACCAGGAGAAGTTCCTCACGGTGCTTAAGGAGCGTCCAGAGACCGGGGCGCAGCTGTCCGCCATCGCTCAGAACTCGCGGACGGCGCACACGCACCTGGCCGCGTACCTCGATGTGCTGTGTGCGCGGCTGCGCGAGGTGGCGGCGTGACGCTTGCCAGGGCGCGCGTCGGGCAAGAGGCGCTGGACGAGACGATCCGGCGGACACAGGACTACTTCCTCCGCACTCAGCACCGCGGTGGTTACTGGGTGGGAGAGCTGGAGACGAACGTGTGCATGGCGGCCGAGTACCTGCTGCTTACACACTTCCTCGGTGCCCGGGATAGCGAGCGCTGGCGCAAGCTCGTGAACTACATCCGGTCGCAGCAGCGCGACGATGGGACGTGGACGATTTACGAGGGCGGGCCGCCGGACATCAATGCCACTGTGGAGGCGTACTTCGCCTTGAAGCTTGCAGGCGTGGCCGTCGACGAACCGCGGATGATGAAGGCGCGAGACTGGGTACTGTCAGCCGGTGGCGTGCCGAAAGCAAGGGTGTTCACCAAGATCTGGCTGGCCTTGTTTGGACAGTGGGACTGGCGTGGGGTCCCGACGCTGCCACCGGAGCTGATGTTCCTGCCGCACTGGGTCCCGCTCAACATCTACGACTTCGCGTCCTGGGCGCGGGCGACCATCGTGCCGATGCTGATCATCCTCAGCCAGCGGCCTGTCTGCGCCGTGCCGGAACGCGCTCGGATCGATGAGCTGTATCCGGATGGCCGCGAGGGTACCGACTACTCCCTGCCGGAGCCAAATGGATCGCTTGCCGCGACGTTCTTCCACCGCGCCGACGTGCTGTTGCGGCGCTACGACCGAATGGCTGTTGCCCCCGTGCGGGAAGCGGCGTATTGCGCGGCCGAGGAGTGGATCGTCGCGCACCAGGAGGCGGACGGATCCTGGGGTGGGATCCAGCCGCCTTGGGTCTATTCGCTGATCGCGCTGAAGCTCCGTGGCTATTCGCTTGACCATCCAGTGATGAAGCAGGGCCTGGATGGCTTCGAGCGTGACTGGGCGATTGAAGATGGCGAGACGTTCAACCCGCAAGCGTGTCTTTCCCCGGTGTGGGATACGGCACTGGCGATGAACGCGCTGTTGGACTCCGGACTGGACACGGGGCATCCGGAGCTGGTTCAAGCGGGCAATTGGCTGCTGGGCGAGCAGGTGCTGACCGGTGGCGATTGGCAGCTGCGCGCGAAGGGTGTCGAGCCCGGCGGGTGGTCATTCGAATTTGAGAACGATATGTATCCAGACGCCGACGATACCGCCGAGGTGCTGATTGCGTTGCAGCGGGTGCGACTGCCGAACGAGCACCGGAAGCGTAAAGCCGTCGAACTGGGTCGGCGCTGGCTAATCGGGATGCAGTCGTCGGATGGCGGCTGGGGTGCGTTCGACCGGAACAACACGCGGCAGATCGTGAACGAGATCCCTTTCTGCGACTTCGGCGAAGTCATCGATCCGCCGTCGGAAGATGTAACGGCGCATGTCATCGAAGCGTTGTGTGCCGTCGGCGACGGTGACTCGGCTGCAGTGAGGCGGGGGTTGCGCTACCTGCGGCGCAAACATAAGTCCGCTGGCAGTTGGTTTGGGCGCTGGGGCGTGAACCACGTCTATGGGACGGGGGGCGTCCTGCCGGCCTTCCGCGCCGCCGGCTGCGATATGTCGAAGAGGCGATTCCTGCGGGCGGCGAAGTGGCTGGCCGGGCAGCAGAACGAAGATCGCGGGTGGGGCGAGGACCCACGAAGCTATGACGATCCGGCGTGGGTTGGCCGGGGAGCAAGCACTCCTTCGCAGACGGCGTGGGGGGTGCTGGGGCTCTTGTCGGTGAACGGCGACGAGCTGCACAGTCGCGCCGTTGAAGACGGAATCTCGTGGCTCGTGGAGCGGCAGGAGGAAGATGGGCAGTGGCTGGAACCGCAGTTCACGGGAACCGGCTTTCCCGGTGACTTTTACATCAAGTATCACCTCTACCGGAACTACTGGCCGCTGATGGCGCTCGGCCGGTATCGGGCGGCGTTGACCTAAGCCTGCCCTTCCTTCTTTTCGATCAGGTCCCAGATCTGCTTCTTGATTTCGCGGACGCGCTTCATTTCAGGGTAGATCCCGCCTTCTGCTTTGCGGTCGAAGAGAGTCTCGCCGTCAGCGGTGAGGGTGAGGTTACCTTCACCGACAGGGATCAGTGTCACGGGCGCGTCGGCACCGAAGTCGTGCCAGATTTCGACCGCCATCCAGGCGGCCAGGGGTAGGTATCCTCACTCGACGCAGTAGGTGATCTCGATCGTGATGCGGCCGTCGAAGCGTTGCTCGATCATCTGGTTACTCAAGACCCAAATCGGCGCGGGCCTCATCCGACATCTTTTCAGGGCTCCACGCTGGATCGAAGGTAAACTCGACATCGACGTCGCGCACACCAGGCATCAGGCCGATCATTTCCTGGATCTGCTCGGTCACCATCGGCCCGATGGGGCACATGGGGGTGGTGAGGGTCATGAGGATCTTCACCGAGTTGTCTTCCTTGATGCCGATGTCGTAAACGAGCCCCAGGTCGTAGATGTTGTAATGAAGCTCGGGATCGTAAACTTCCCGCAGCCCTTCAATCACGTCGTTTTCTGTAACCATTCCTCCCTCTATTGTAGTCGAAAGTGGAGAATCGAGGAGGAGCGCGGATTACATCTTGACAACAGTGAAGACGAGACTAGCATCTTGACAACAGTAAAGACGAGACTAGAATGACAACATCCCGACTGAGCGATCGGCTCGACTTTCCGCCGCTTAGCCCAAAGGGAGGGGTCAGACAGGGCGCCAAACGGCGCCTTGTTTGTTGTCCAGCGGCCGGCGAGGACGCAGCAAGGAGCAACCCAATGCAGATTGACCTGAGCGACGAAGAGCTGACACTGGCCCGCGAGATCCTGCAGCAGGAGTACATGGACCTGCGGGAAGAAATCTATAAGACCGACTCGTCTCAGTACAAGGACCAACTGCGGGAGCGAGAGGCGCTGTTAGCGGGTCTGGTCAAGAAGCTGGGCGACTAGTCGACCGAGACGCTGCTGCCGGCCTGCGTCTTGTGAACGGTGATGCGGGACGGCATGCGTTCGGCTAAAGCCGGGACGTGAGTGATGACGCCGATGAGACGGCTGCGGTCCTGTCCCAGCACCTCCAGCGCGGACGCTACGACGTTCAGCGTCTCGTTGTCTAGGTGAGAGAAGCCTTCGTCGATGAAGAGGCTTTCTAGCGAGCCGGTCGCTCCGTCGCCGGAGAGCCCCGGCAGCTGCTCGGCGAGCGCAAGGGCAAGGGCTAGCGAGGCGAGGAACGTCTCGCCGCCACTCAGGGTCTTGACGGACCGTTTCTCGCTGCCGTTCCAGCGGTCCTCGACGAGGAAGTCCTGTCCCTCAACCACGAAATCGTAGCGTCCGCCCGATATCTCCAGTAGACGCTCGGATCCGACGCGCGCCAGCGTCTTAAGGGCGCTTTCGCGGATGAATGTTGGGAAGGCGTCCGCGCGGAGGAGTGATGCGAGGTCACGCGCCAGGCTGCCCTCTTCCTTCAGCGATCTCTCTTCCGCCTGCAGCTCTTTCGCCTTCTCGATGTTGGCCGCGATGACCTCTATGCGCGTCTTCTGGGCGCCGACGGCCTGGTTCAGGTCGCGTTCCCGTGACTGCGCGTCGGCGAGCCGCGAGCGCAGGATGCGCGGCGCGTCGCCTCTGCCGTCCAGCGCATCGATGACGTCTTGCCAGTCGGCCTTTCCGGCGGTTTCGCGTAGGGTAGCGGCGGACTTCGTCGCCCCGTCTGCGGCTTCGGCGGCCTCGCGTTCCGCGGCCGTGATCTCGGCCCGGAGGTTGGCGAGATCGGCGGTCGCCCTGGCCATCGATTCGTTGAGGTCATGGAGAGACTTCGTGGCGGTTTCGAGGTCGCGCGCGAGCCTGTCGCGCTCGCCCTTCGCAGCTTCGAGCGCCTTGAGCGCGGCGGCGATTTCCTGGGGCGTCGCCGCCTTGCCGCCGAGAGCGGTGGTCAGGGCGGCCCGACGTGATTCGACGCGCGCGGCGGCGTTAGCGCGGTTCTCCGTGAAGCCATCGAGTCGCGTTTGCATCTGGGCGAGAGTGCGTTCGGCGGCTTCCGCGGCGCGGCGGGCGGCTTCGGCGGCTTCCTTGGCGCGCGCTTCCGCCTGCTTCGCCTCGTCGAGCTTCGGCACCTTCTCGTGGGGGATGTCGTGGGCGGTCTGGCCGCAGACGGGACAGGCATCGCCCGGCTTCATCTTCTGGCGCAGCGCCTCGGCAGCGTTGACGCGGCGCGCGTCTACCAGCGCCTGCGAGGCGTCATCGGCGGCTGTGGCGGCCGTCTCGCGGGTCTGCGCGACCTTCTTCGCGGCTTCGGAAGCTGCCTCGACTTGCGATGCCAGTGCTGCGCCATTCTTCTCGACATCGGCGAGCGCCGCTTCGTCCTTGCCCAACTCTTGGGCGTGGTTGTGGGCATCGCGGTAGCGCAGGAACTCGGCTTCGTCGTAGGTGTTTGCATCCATTTTCTTGCGAACTTCGTCGATCGCGGTCTTGAGCGACGCCGCTTTCGCCTCGCCTTCCTTTGTGGCGTTCTGTGCTTCGGCAAGGCGCTTCTCGGCGCCGGTCTTGCGTTGCGTCGCGCTGCGTTCCTTGTCCAGCGACTGGGCGAGCGTTTCGGCGGCGCGGGTGGCCCCGTCGAGCGCCGCGCGGGCGGCGGCGACGTCCTTCGCTTCGGCCTCGAGCGTCTTGAGGTCGGCTTTGGCTGTCTTGAGGGCCTCTGGCGTGGCGTCCGCGAGTTCGGTTTGCAGGCGGCGGGCGATTTCGGCGGCGCGGTCGTTGTTGCGAGCGGCCATGGCGTTGGCCATCTGGCCCATGCGGCCGTACACGCCCAGCTGCAGAAGGCCGTCGAGGACCCGGCGGCGCTGGTCTCGGTCGCCGGCGAGGAACTCCTGAAACTCACCCTGGGGCAGGAGGACGGAGCGGATGAACGCCTCGTAATCCATGCGCAACAAGCGCTCGATGAACTCGTTCGTATCCTTGACGCGATCGACTTCCTCGGACCGCCAGTCGTTGACCTCGGGATCGAAGCGCTCGAGCTGGGGAGCCTTTGACGTCTTCCGGTTGGACTCCCGGAAGATGCGGTAAGTGTCGCCGTTGGCGGAGAACTCCAGTGTCACCCGCAGCTTGTCCTCGCCATGGCTGATCAGCTCGCGGACGCTGCGGCCGACGCGCGGCACCTGCCCGAAGAGCGCATATGTCATCGCGTCGATGAGGGACGACTTGCCGGCGCCCGTCGGGCCGGTGATGGCGAAGAGATCGAGCTCGCGAAAGTCGACCTCGACTTTCTGACGGTAGGCGGTGAGCCCTTGCACCTCCAGCCTAATTGGCCGCAACGGAGGCCTCCTCGTAGAGCTGGCTGAAGAGCGCGAGCAGCGGCGCGGCCGGCGCCGAACCGTACGTGCCTTCGTGGTAGGCGGCAAAAAGCTCCTGTGCCGACATGCGCTGGATCTGCGGACCTTCGTCCTGCGCGTCAATGTCCGTGCGCTGGACGACGATGTCGACCGCGTTGGGTACGATCTCTCGCACCTCCTCGGCGAGTCCGGGAAGGGGCCGGTCGACCTTGATGAACACCTTGACGTAATCCTCGCTGATGCCGCCCGCTATCGTCTTCAACTCGTCGAGCGTGGCGCCCTCCTTGTGACTGCCGACGTTGCGCAGACGCTTGGGCGAGGACAGCTTGATGAAGTTGTCCTTCGCCCGTGTCGTGGCGGTGACGTCGATGATGCGGACGCCCTTGCGGTGGTTCGCCTCGCCGAAATCGCAACGGAGGAGGGAGCCGGAGTAGAAGCCGTTGGCCAGCTTGAGGTTCGGCTGGTCCGGGTTGTGGACGTGGCCGAGCGCGGCATACTGCACCTCCGACGGTATGGCCTGCGGCGTAATGGCGTAGAGGTCGCCGACGTGCAGCTGACGCTCGCCACTCTCCGGGCCGACTGCTGCGCCCGACAGGAAGACGTGTGCGACGAGCAGGCGCGCGGCGTCGGCGCGGAAGCCGCGGCAGAGGTGCCCGATCATCTGGGAAACGCCATCCGCGTACTGGATCGCGTGGTCGCCTTCCTGCATGAGCGAGTCGAAATCACGGACCTTGCGTTCGCTGACCCAGGGAAGAGCGGCGATGACGGCGGATTCGCTCCCATCACGCGACGGGATCTCGATGCAGCCGCCTTCGCCGGCGCTGACGGGCTCACCGCGGACGTGGACGCCGAGGTGGCGGAAGACGGAGGCGTAGGCCTCCCAGCGGCGGGGGTGGTCGTGGTTGCCGGCGATGACGACGGCCGGAATCTCAGCGCCGGCCAGCTCCGAGAAGAAGTCGAAGACGATACGTTCGGCCTCGTGTGGCGGCACGCTGGTGTCGAAAACGTCCCCCGCGACGAGCACACAATCAATCGCCTCACGCTTCGCGATGTCCAGCACCTCGGCGAGGGCGGCGGCGTATTCATCGTCGCGCTTGTGATTGCGCAGGGGCTTGCCGACGTGCCAGTCGGAGGTATGAAGGAAGCGCATGGCGGGCCGCCTAGCGCGTGAAGCCCTTCGGGATCTCGGTTGAGGTGGCCATTTCGTCGGGCCGCGTTGCCCACGCTGGGAACGGGAACTGCATCAGCAGAGGCACCGGGATCTCCGGCTGGTGCATGAACATGCTGCCCGGCTTCAACAGAGAGGCGCGGGCGCGGGCCGCCTGGGTCAGGAAGCCGTATTCGCTGCGCTCGGCCTCGGCGGTGTCGAGGCGGCCGGCGATGCGGAAGGAGGCGTTGGCGACGACGCGGCGCTCCACCTCGCTCGCGGTCTGCTGCGCCCCGATGAGGATGACGCCCAGTGAGCGCCCACGCTCTGCGATGTCGAGGACGACTTCCTTGATCGGGCTCCAGCCGTCACGCGGGGCGTACTTGTTCAGCTCATCGAGGACGACGAAGACAAGCGGGTGGCGCTGGCCGTGCTCATCCTTCTCGTCGAGAAGCTGCCGCAGGACGACGCCGACGACGAAGCGCTTGGCAGTGTCGTGGAGGTTGTGGATGTCGATGACGTTGAGCTGGCTGCCGCCCCAGTCGATGCGGTGCGTCTTCTCGTCAGCGACGGAATCGAGCTTGCGGATGAGGTGGCCGACGCGGTTGCCCGCGGCTTCCAGACGGCGCAGGAAGGCGTCCTGCGTACCGACAGCGAGGTTTCCACGCGAGAAGACAACGTCACGGTTGTCGCTGATGTGGCTGACGAGGTCTTCGAAAGAGGTGATGCGGTTGCCGTCAAGCTCGACCCACGTCCGGTCGGTCGGCTGGCCGTATGTCTCGGACGACAGGTAACGCTCCACGACAGAGACGGCGTAGGAGAGCTGGCTCGTCTCGCTGTCGGCGTCCGCGAAAAGGAAGCGCAGAAGGCGGCCCTGGCAGAACTCCCGCAGCGACCAGCAATAGGCGGTGACGCCGTCCTGGCGCGAGCCGAGGCTGTGCACGATCTCGAAGGCGCTGTTCTTGCTGGCCGGGGACCACAACCCCACGTCGTTGAACGGGGCGGCGGGCAGGCCGAGCTTGGCGTATTGCTCCTCATGTTCGACGGTCAGGCGCTTGTTGGGCTTGTCGGCGAACATGAGGTCTTCGCCCTTGACGTTGAAGATGACGGCGCGCGCGTTGGGGCCCTGCATGCCCAGCGCACCCGACTGGAAGAGGCTGTAGAGGAGGAACATGGCGCAGCTGGTCTTCGTCGCGACGCCGGAGATGCCGGAGATGTTGACGTGCGCGCCACGCGTGCCGTCGAGGAATTCGAGGTTGCCCCAGATGACATCGCCTTCGCGGGAGAGGCCGGCCGCAAACTTATTCTCCATGGCGTCGAAGTAGAGCGCCTTGTCGCGTTCGTCGCCGGTGGCCCGGGAGGCGGACTGGCCTGGCTGCGGCGGCACGAAGATCTCCGGCTCGACGCGGGTGACTGAGACGTGGGCGGCAGTGGCAATGTTCATCGGGATAACATCGCTGTGGAAGACGTCCGAGTCGAACTTCGTGCCTTCGTGGCGGGAGCGCACCATGTCGACTACGCCGTACGTCGTAATCTCCTGCCGGCCGGGCACTTCCGTCTGCACAGCGATGATGTCGTCTAGTTGCAGATAGGATTCGGGGTCCACGGCGACCCAGAAGTCGAGTGGATGCGCGTCATCGGTGCCGAGGACGTTTCCGACGGACTTCACGCGGCGATTCCTTCGCTGAGCAGCCGCTGGAAGTGCACGGCGATGCTGCGGCGAACGAACTCGCGGTCGCCGAGGCGCTGATGGAGCCGCGATTCCAGCGCGCTCACCGGGTAGAGGTTCTGCGGCGCGCGCGGGTCCCATGCGGACGTCGTGGCGAACCGAGGGAGGATGGCGGTGGATGTGTCAGCGAGTCCGACCGCTGTTTCTGCGCCGACGGTGGCGGACACCTCGACGCGGATGACGCCTGCCATCGAGTGGTCAAGCGCGCGGCGAGGGCCGACTCGGGTGTACCAGGAGTAGCGGCTCGCCCCCTCCGTGCCGAACTGGAAGACCGGAGTGCGCGTGCCTGGCTCCAGGGCGCCGAGGACGGGCATGTGCTCAGGTCCGACGTAATAGCGCGAGTGTGTCTTCACGTAACCGAGAATCGGCTCCTCAAGCGGGAGGAGATATGTCAGCGGGCCGTCTACGAATGTGAGGCAGTCGCCCTGCTCCGCGATGACGCGGCCGAGGTCGCCTTCCAGCTTGCGCATCAGCACCTGGATCTCGGTCATCACCTTGTGGCGGGAGTTGTCGGCGATGCCCGCGAAGCGGTATTCCAGCGTGAGGCTTCCGGCGGGCACGAGGATAGGGTCGGTTTCACGGCCGGCGCCGAGAACGACGCGCCGGCCGATGTTCTCGGCGTGAATAGCCGCCTTACCGTCACGGTGAATGGTGACGCCGGCAGCGTAAGAGCCCAAAAGGCCGTAGACGATGCCGCCATCGGCCTCTTCGATGACGCCGGTGTCGACGCGGCGCACGCCGTCGATGAAAAAGATCGGCTGCGGCCACGGATCCGGCGCCGGAGCCGCGATCGGCCGCCAGTCGTCCGTCTCTACAAAGGTGTTGACGTCTGCGATGCGGGCAGCGTCTGTTTCGTCTTCTTCCACCTGGAGAGCGGACTCGTACGACGGCGCCCATGGATCGAGGCGGAGGGTGAGAGGCATCGGTTTAGAGGTTGTAGTTCGGGTCGTCATAAGTCAACGAGAGCACCGCCGCGAATTGTTGGCAAGGGGTAAGTGGCACGCGGGGGAGGAGCAAGTCGTCGCTCGACGTGGTTTTGGTACTGCTTACTTGCTACTGATACTCGCCTAAAACGCACTCACCCCCAGCAACTCACGTCCCAGCAACAGCTTCTGGATCTGCGTCGTGCCTTCGTAAAGCGAAAGCCCGATCGCGTCGCGCAGCAGCCCCTCCACCGGGTATTCGCCCAGGTAGCCTACGCCGCCGTGGAGAGAGATCGCAGTCCGCGCCGCGCGGACGGCGGCCTCAGTGGCAAAATGCTTGGCCATGACGACATGCTTCGTGGCGCGCTCCCCGGCGTCGCGGGTGGCGGCGGCCTGGAGGGTGAGGAGGCGGGCGGCCTCGGCGTCGGTGGCCATGTCGGCGACCATTTCCTGGATTAGCTGGTGGCCTGCGATGGGCTTGCCCCACTGCTCACGCTGGTTTGCGTAGGCGATGCTCGCGTCAAGGCAGGACTGGATGATCCCGACCGCGCAGGCGGCGGTCGAGGTGCGGCCCGATTCGAGAGAGGTCTGGGCGATCTTGAAGCCGTCGTCGGCGTCGCCGAGAAGGCGGTCGTCGCCGACGTGGACGCCGTCGAAGAAGAGGGCGGCGGTGTTGGAGGCGTGGAGGCCTAGCTTGTCCTTGATGACCTGCCGCTCGAGACCGGGAGCCGTGCCATCGACTACAAAGGCAGCGATGCCTTTGTGCCGCGCGCCGGGGTCCGTCTGCGCGAAGACGACGATGACATCGGCCTGGCAGCCGTTCGATATCCAGAACTTGGCGCCGTTAAGGATCCAGCCTCCCTCGTTGCGTACCGCCGTCAGTTCCATCGCCGCCGGATCTGATCCAACATTTGGCTCCGAAAGAGCGAAGGCGCCGACAGTCTTCGCCGACCAGAGGTCCGGCAGCCAGCGTTCGCGTTGCTCCTCGCTACCGAACTTCTGGATGGCGGTCGACACCAGCGACAACTGGACAGTGAGCGCTGCAGTGAAAACGGACGGACTGGTCCCACCGATCGCCTCGCATAGGAGGACGTAAGAGACGTTGTCGATGCCGCCGCCCCCGTAGCCCTCGGGGAAGGGGCCGGCCAGCAGCCCGTTGTCGGCGAGCTTGCGCATGATGTCGAGCGGAAATGATTCGTCGTTGGCTCGCTCGCGGACATGGGGGCGAATTTCGTTCTCCGCGAAGGCCTTTGCGGTGTTGTAGATCATGCGCTGGGCTTCGGTGATTTGCATGGTGCGGCTCCTGCTCTAGTTGTGCGAGGAAAGGATACCAGTTGGCCGCGGTGAAGCGAGCGGATAGGCGCAACGGCCCCTCCGGAACGGGACCTTCGGCACTCTGTACGCGGGTGGTGTAGAGGCTACATTACGGGTGAAGGGCGGACGGGGAAGCAACCGGAGCGAGCCGGAGCTAAAAGGCCCCGATGACCTCTGGAAGAGGAGGCAGGCAGCCCCACGAGGCGGATGTCACCTCGCCGGTGAACCCGGGTAGCCAACCCCCCGCTCCGAGGCGAATAAGTTCCGCACCCCCCAACGTGGACATTGCGCCGGACAAGGCTACGTCTGGCGCTTTCGCTATTCCTTAACCCCGCCTGCTACGTAACTGTAAATTCACTTTGTCATGGGCCAAGTAACAGATTATTCACTCGGACGTCATTACATAAGAAGTAAAGCCAACACTGCGGAGGTGGTGAAGTGTGGCAGTTGCTCATGACGAGGGAGGCTCGACGGCCGGCCGAGCAAAAGTTGCCTGAGCCCGATGAGCTAAGGATGGCCGAGGACTTCGGCGCCCGGTTGGACCGGCTGATGAGCGGAGAACCTCCATTCCAGCCAGGAGAAGAGACGCCTCGACTTAGCCAGGACTTGTTGGCGCTGGCGCAGATGCTTCGCGACCTGAAGCATCTGCGTGGCTGAGCCTGCAATTCGCTGCGAGAATATTGATACGCGCCGCGGCCCGAATGCTACGCGGAAACGGACGCACGCTCCTTATCCTTTGTCGGAGCAGACTACCGAGAAAGGAAGGGCCATGAAGAAGGAACAGGTCAACGAGTTGCTCTACCAGGCGCTCGAAACCGAGATCGGCGGGCAGGACGTCTACAAGGCAGCTATCAAGTGCGCCAAGAAAGACGAGCTCCGCGACGAATGGGGAAAGTACTTGGAAGAAACTGAGAACCACGAGCGCATCCTTCTGGAGGTCTTCGAGAAGATGTCGCTCGACCCCGTTGCTGAGACGTCGGGCCGCCAGATCGTCCGGCACCACGGGGAGTCGCTCGTCAAGGCGATGCGAATGGCGCTCGACGCTGGCGATCCCGTGAACGCCGAGCTAGTCGCGGCCGAGTGCGTCGTCCTTGCGGAGACCAAGGACCACGCCAACTGGGAACTGATCGGCGAGATCGCCAAGGAGTTGAGCGGGTCGGACCAGAAGGCGTTGCAGTACGCCTACGAGCAAGTCGAAGAGGAAGAGGACGAGCACCTCTACCACACCAAGGGCTGGAGCCGGGAGCTATGGCTGCAGTCCTTCGGCTTGCCGGCCGTCCTGCCCCCGCCCGAGGAGGAGAAGAAGGTGGTCACGGCCATCGGCGCCGAGCGGGCCAAGAACGCCCGCGGAGACATGCTGTAGGCAACTGTCCAAAAGCAAAGCGCCGGGCGAAACTCGCCCGGCGCTTTTCATTTTCTTGAGTGGCGACCCCGATCGGATTCGAACCGACGATCTCCACCGTGACAGGGTGGCATGTTAACCGCTACACCACGGGGCCTCGCTTAGAATTGTATCTAGACGCACTCAGGCGGTCAACGCTCGCGGCCCGGTTCGCGTCTCGGCTAACGTGACGATATAATGCACGAGAATTTCACAAGGAGAGCAGAGACAACAACGTGCCCAGAAAATACCGGCCGCCGGCGTCTTCCAAGCGCCGCAAGCCCAGGACAGTAGAGTACGACTTCCCCACCGCGCCCGAGGATGCGTCGACGGAGACTGCCGTCGCGGATGAGGCAGCGGAAGACTACGAAGACGACGACATCGACTACGCGGACGAGGCCGTTATCGAGACCCGCACGCCCACCGGACGCTCCATCGCCGACCGGCCGGAACGCCATGTGCGCCGCGATTATAGCTACGTCCGCAGCGACGTCATCCGGATCGGCATCTTTGCCGCAGTGCTGATCGTCGCGATCATAATCGGCGGCATCATCCGTTAGTCGCGCAGGCGGCTGAACGCCATTACGATTCCCGCAATTAGGGCAATAAACCCACCGTAATCCGCGAACCTCCCGGACGGGACGATGTCGTAATCGCTAATCAGGCCGCGCACCACGTAGGCGAGAATGACTCCGGCGACCGCCATACTCTGCAGGACAGGCCCCGCCTTGCGGTTCGTCGCAGCGCTGATCGACTCAGCAACGGCGTAGCCGATGCCGATGCCAAGGAAGATGATGAGGAAGCCGCCGAAGCCGCCGGGTAAGAAGATCCCCCACGCCAACCCGACTATGGCACCCGAGGCGGCGGCCGCCGCGGCGCCGCGAAGTGCGAAAAGCGGTGATAGCTCGAACTGCGGAAGCTGGCGGCGCGGGGCGCATGTCGGGCACCGCGCGCCGACGTCCGTCATGACGACACAGCGGGGACAAATGGGCGTCTCGCAACGGCCACAGCGGAGGCCCGTCTCAACGTCAGGGTGGCGCTCGCAGTAGACCGTCCCGGCAGGGTCAGTTGCGTCGGTCACAGTGCTGAGTGCTTGACCTGCGCGTGCTTAATACAGCCGCGCTCTTCAGCGAGGGCAAGGAAGCGCTTAATCGGCTCGACTGGTAGGGGAATGTCTCCCGGATCGCGCTGCTGTGGGTTGCCCAGGCCGTGGTAGTCACTGCCGCCCATTGGGATGAGACCGAAGCGTTCGCACATCGTGCGGAAGTGCTCAACCTCGTCCTGGTTGTAGTCCTGGTAGTAGGTCTCCATGCCGCTAAGGCCAGCTGCACAAAGGCGTTCCAGCAGTGCTTCCAGGCTGCCTGCAGCGTTTAACTCGCGCGGGTGGGCAAGCGTGGCTATGCCGTCGACGCCCTTGATCATGGCGACGACTTCTTCGGGCTCGAGGCGCTCGCGCTCGACGTAGGCTGGTCCGTTGCGGCTGATGTAGAGGTCGAAGGCCTCGTTCACGGAGGAGACGTGGCCCGCTTCTACGAGAGCAAGCGCGACGTGTGGCCGACCGACGGCACCCTCCGCGAAGGACTGCACGCGCTCCCACTCGATAGGTTTGCCGAGTTCAACAAGGCGGTCCACCATGCGCCGCGCGCGGCCGAGGCGTGATTCCTGTAACTTCGCCAGCTTGCCGCGGAACTCCTCGTTCTTCCAATCGATGAAATGGCCGAGGATGTGGACTTCGTTGCCGGGGACGTCGGTGCTCATTTCGATGCCGGGGATAAGAGTGAGGTCCGGGTACTTGTCTGCGGCGGCAAATGCCTCGGGCAGGCCGTCCACGATATCGTGATCAGTGAGCGACATCACGCGGACACCGTTCTTATATGCCAGGTCGACGACCTGTGTCGGGGTTAGCCTGCCGTCAGAGATCGTGCTGTGGAGGTGAAAGTCGCCGACGCTTCTCATTCGTCGATTTCGCAGTCTACTCGCTGGATCGCGGTTGCGCGACCTTCGTCGCCGATGGAGATGAGGACAGAGTTAAACACCGCCGGGCCCTTTTCCACGGGCTCCCAGCGGCTGGGAAGCTGCGTAAGGAAGCGCTCTAGCACCGGCTCGTACTCCATCCCAAGCACTGACTCTCGCGCTCCCACCATGCCAAGGTCCGTGACGTAGGCCGTACCCGCAGAGAGCACCCGTGTGTCGGAAGTCGGGACGTGCGTGTGTGTGCCGACGACGGCGCTCACGCGTCCGTCCAGGTAGCGGCCGATGGCTATCTTCTCGCTGGTGGCTTCGGCGTGCATGTCGACGATGATCGTCTCTGTGCCCGATAGCTCTTCGAGGGCGCGGTCGGCCGCCCGAAAGGGACAATCAACGGCGTCCCCCATGAATGTCCGGCCGATCAGGTTGATCACGGCGATACCGTCCTGCTGATGGATACCGCGGCCAGGTGCGCCCGGTGGGTAGTTCAGCGGACGGATCACCGACTGCCCGGGATCATCCAGGATAGGGAAAACTTCCTTCTTGGCCCAGACGTGATTGCCGGAGGTGATGACATCGATACCGGCGTCGCGTAGCTCCCGCACGGTGTCCGATGTCAGGCCCCGGCCACCGGCTGCATTCTCGCCATTAGCGACGACGAGGTCGATTGCGTGCTCATCGCGCAGTCGGGGAAGGACCGAAGCGGCTGTGCGCCGGCCAAGCTTGCCGACGATGTCGCCGATGACGAGCACGTTGATGGCCATGCGGGGTCCGCCAGGCGGGCGGGGCCTCCTTCCCTACTTCGCGTATTCTATTGAGCGGCGCTCCCGAATAACCGTGACCTTCACCTGGCCCGGATAGTCGAGGCTCTCCTGGATGCTCTTGCTGATCTCTTTGGCCATCCGCTGAGCGCCCAGGTCGTCAACTTCTTCCGGCTTGACCATGATGCGGATCTCGCGGCCGGCTTGGATTGCGTACGACTTCTCGACGCCGGGGAACGCATTCGCGACGGCCTCGAGTGCTTCGAGGCGCTTCAGGTAGTGCTCCAGCGACTCGCGGCGCGCGCCCGGGCGACTACCGCTGATGGCGTCGGCGACGATCGTGATGATGGCCTCGACGGAGTTAGGCTCGACCTCTTCGTGATGGGCCTCGATGCAGTGCGCGACCGCATCGTTGACGCCGTGGCGACGGGCCAGGTCAGCACCAATTTGAGCGTGCGTGCCCTCGACATCGTGATCGACCGCCTTCCCGAGGTCGTGCAGTAGTCCACCGCGCCTGGCAATCTCCACGTTGGCGCCCAACTCGTGGGCGATCATCGCGGCCAGGTTGGCTGTCTCGACCGCGTGACGCAGTTGGTTCTGGCCGTAGCTGTAGCGGAACTTCAGCCGGCCAAGCGTGCGCACGATCTCCGGGTTGAGGCCGGGGCAGCTGGCCTCGACGATGGCTTCTTCACCGGCTTCACGGATGCTGTTGTCGACTTCCTTGCGCGCTTTCTCCGTCATTTCTTCAATGCGCGCGGGGTGGATGCGCCCGTCGGTCAGCAGCTTGGTCATCGTGATGCGGGCGATCTCGCGGCGCACCGGATCGAAGGACGACAGCGTCACCGCGTCCGGCGTGTCGTCGATGATGACGTCGACGCCAGTGGCCTGTTCGATGGAACGGATGTTGCGGCCCTCACGGCCGATGATGCGGCCCTTCATGTCTTCCGACGGAATCGGCACCACCGATACGGTGTTCTCCGAAACGACATCTGTCGTCAGGCGCTGCATCGTCGTAGCGATGATCTTGCGGGCGCGTTCCTCCGCCTCTTCCTTGACCTCATGCTCGATCTCGCGCAGCATCCGGTTAGCGTCGTCACGGATCTCATGCTCGACCTGGTCGAGCAGCATCTGGCGCGCCTCGGCGATGGTTAGATTCGAGAGTTTCTCCAGCTCAAGCTTCCGCTCTTCCTGGAGGGCGCCCAGCTTCTCCCGTTCTTCGTCGAGAGAGGTTTCTTTCTTTTGAAGGTTTCCTTCCCGCTGCCCGACGGATTCGAGCTTGCGGTCGAGGGCCTCTTCCTTTTGGCCTAGGCGGCGCTCGCTGTTCTTAAGTTCGTTACGTCTGTCCCGAATCTCAGATTCAGCTTCGCGCCTGATACGTATGGCCTCTTCTTTGGCCTCGAGCAGTAGTTCTTTCTGGCGCCTTTCGGCCTCGTTAACGATGTGTTCTGCATCCCGCTGAGCGGCTTCGATGCGATTTCGGCTAAGGTATTGCCGAGACCCGATAGCAGCGAGCACACCGATGACAACGCCGACAAGGCCCACAATAAGGGCAATGGCCGGCATTTCGCCTCACTTCCTGTAAGTAGCAAAAAAGTCAGAAGCATTTGAAATGAAAAGACTTCGCCAGAAGTCAGTCTTATTTGCATCATAGGTTCGGTAAACGAGGGGTGTCAAGGAGAAGTAACGGTGCGGTGAATCGGGGCTGCCTGCAGCGATAGATGCGTACTATCGCTCCAAGGCTTCGGTTTCCGCCCAGAGCCGCCGGACCGTGGCGTTGCAGACGTCGTAGCTGAACCCGCGGCGGCCCAGAAATTTTCCCAGCTTGCGCCTGAACTCCGCGAATTCGAGACCGCGCATCGCCGCCAGGCGCTTGCGCCCGGCGGCCAGCGCAGCCTCCTCGTCATCGAGCGCCTCCACGGAGTCCCGTGCGGCGTCGCCGCTGACGCCTTTCTGTGCAAGCTCCGCCAGGATCATCCGGCGGCTGCGGGGACTGTTGCGCAGGCGGCTCTCCGTCCAGTTCTCCGCGAAAGCGCGGTCGTCCAGGAGGCGCAGCTCGATTAATCGTCTCATCGTCTCGTCGATGATGTTGTCCGGCAGATGGCGATCTCGCAGCGCGTCACGCATCTCACGCTCGCTGCGCGGGCGGTACGAAAGCAGACGCAGTGCCGAGGCCATCGCCGTGTGTCGCGCTTCGGCGAGTTCCAGCGCGTCTATGCGCGCTTCATCGACTTCCTGGCCCGGACGAAGCCCTGTGGCGGCCAGGACTTCCGGCGAGAGCGAGACTAGGAGTGCGTGGTCGATGCGCACCTCGTAACGACGTTTGCGCATCGGTCGCTCGATGGACGTGATGCGCATGGTGGTGCGTCTGTTACTAGTCTTCCTCGACACCGGCAGGAACGGCCTGGGGCTGACCCTGTACGCGGATCAAGTCTTCGATCTCGGAGGAGATCTCAGGGTTGTTGCGCAGGAACTCCTTGGCCTGTTCGCGGCCCTGGCCCATCTTGTGGTCGCTGTAGGAGTAGAACGCGCCTTGCTTCTTGATGATCTCCGCTTCCGTGCCAAGGTCCAGGATGTCGCCCTCGCGGCTGATGCCGATGTGCGGCCCGGAGAAGATGATGTCGAACTCGGCGACGCGGAAAGGTGGCGCGATCTTGTTCTTGACGATCTTGGCCTTTACACGGTTGCCGATGATCGTATTCGCCTGCTTCAAGCTCTCGACGCGGCGCAATTCTATGCGCACCGAGCTGTAGAACTTGAGGGCTCGTCCGCCGGGCGTCGTCTCCGGGTTCCCGAACACGATGCCGATCTTCTCCCGCAACTGGTTGATGAAAATGACCGCTGTGCGCGAGCGTGAGATGGCCGCCGTCAGCTTACGGAGCGCCTGCGACATTAGTCGCGCCTGAAGGCCCGGCAGCGAATCTCCCATGTCGCCCTCGATCTCTGCGCGTGGCACTAGGGCGGCGACGGAGTCGATGACGATGATATCGACGGCATTCGAACGCACGAGCGCTTCACAAATTTCGAGAGCCTGCTCACCCGTATCCGGCTGGGATATCAGCAGGTCCTCGATGTTGATGCCGATGACCTGCGCGAAGGTCGGGTCCATTGCATGCTCGACGTCTATATAGGCAGCGAGGCCCCCGAGCTTCTGCGCCTGGGCGATGATGTGCATTGCGACGGTCGACTTGCCGGCCATTTCCGGGCCGTAGATCTCCGTGATGCGGCCCCGTGGGATGCCTCCGGCGCCCAGGGCGACATCAAGCGAAAGCGACCCCGTCGGGATGGTCTCTACGGCCATTTGCGCGCTGGCTTCGCCCAAACGCATGATGGAGCCGCGTCCGAAGTCCTTCTCGATCTTCTCGATCGCGACCTCAAGTGCTTTCAGGCGGTCGTTACCTGCCGCGTTGCCGTTCTTGCTCGTTCCGTTGGCGCTCATCTCAATCTCCTATGCTTGGCTGCTAGAACAAGTGTTCTTGCCGGCATCCTAGCATCGTGTTCCCCGCTTAGCTACACCTCAATTGGCACAATTCCAGAAAATTTCGCAAATTCAATGATAACCCGTTAACCCACGCGGCACCTGACCGAAGTCATCTATTCTCCGCTTGCCAGCCTCAGTCCGAGCTGCAGCAGGAAGAAGAGGATGAAGCTGGCGATCATTGGTGACAGGTCGAACATCCCCATTCGGGGGATGAAATTCCGGATCGGCTGCAGGATCGGCTCGGTAATCTCGTGAATTACGCCGTATATCGGGTTGGCGGGATCGAACCCCGACCACGAAAAGATAATGCGGATGAAGATGCATACCAGCATGATGCCGGCGAATATCGCGATAAACAGACCGACAGCTTCGATGGCTAGCCTCCCAGCTCTTTCGCCTTCTCGTACGCTGCTTCCACTGCGCGCAGGAAAGCCGCCCGCAGACCCGACTCCTCGAGTTCCAGCAGGCCTTCTGTCGTCGTTCCGCCCGGAGATGTCACCTGGTTGCGCAACTCGGCCGGGTGCCTGCCGCTTTCTACCGCGTACCGCGCGGAGCCGAGCATCGTCTGCAGCACGATTGGCATGGCCATCTCCCGCCGCAGCCCGATGTGCACCGCCGCGTCAATCATCGCCTCCATGACGAGGAATATGTAGGCGGGGCCACTGGAACTGACCGCGGTCGCCATATCCACGTACTTCTCGTCCTCGACGTATATCTCCTTGCCGAGGACAGACAGCAGAAGCTTGACCGAGCCCCTGGCGCGCTCATCCACGGCAGGCGTCGCTGTCCAGACCGTCATCCCTTCGCCGATTGTGGAGGGCGTGTTGGGGATCGCGCGGACAACGCCTTCATGGCCAGTTGACCTGGCGATCGTGGCGATCGTCACGCCGGCCATGATCGACATAACGGTCTGGTCGGGCTTGAGCGACCCGCCCAGCGACTTCGACGCAATCGCGAACTCCTGTGGTTTCACTGCCAGCACGATCGTATCGGCGCCGCCGGCAACCTCGGCGGCTGAATCGGACGTCGTCACGCCGTATTTGGCGGAGAGGTGCTTACGGCGGGCCGCTGCAACGTCACAGACGGCGATACTGCCGGCGTCCGTGACGTCGTTCGCGATTGCACCGGCAATGATCGCCTCGCCCATCATGCCGCCGCCGATAAAGGCCAGCTTCACGCCGGTCGCTCCCCGAAGATCGCGCGACCGATGCGGACGTGCGTCGCGCCTTCTTCGATGGCTACCTCGTAATCGTTGGTCATACCCATCGAAAGGCCTCTCAGGCCGAGAGCCTGTGCCTCTTCCCGCAGCGCGCGGAAGACCGGCCGCGATGCCTGGGGATCAGAGGCGAAAGGCGCGACCGTCATCAGGCCAAGGATGTCGAGATGAAGGCGCCGGGCGTGCGTAACGGCCGCGGAAAGCTCAGCAAGACTGAATCCGGACTTGGTCGCCTCTTGCGCCACGTTGACCTCCATAAACACCGACACATTCGATAGTGCGCGATTCGATATGGCTTCCGCAAGGCGAAGCGAGTCCACTGAGTGGATTATATCGAAGAGTTGTACGGCGGCCTTGGCCTTGTTCGTCTGCAGATTGCCGATCATGTGCCAGGTCACGCCGCGCAAGTCGGCCAGATCAAGGCGTTTGCCTTCGAATTCTTGGACGCGGTTCTCGCCGATATCGGTCACCCCAGCCTCCACCGCCCCACGAATGGCTCCCGCACCGAACCCCTTGCTGACAGCGATGAGCGTGACCTCATCCGCAGAGCGATTCGCCCGAACGCATGCCTCGCCTATCCGCTCCCGCACGACTGAGAGACGTTTGGCTATCGTTGGCGCCTGCATGCCGCGAGTATACTGACTCCGCTGTGAAGCAGATGGACCGCCGTTTGCTCATCCTTATGCGTCTGCGGGAGGAGCAGGCAGTGCGCGCGAGCGATCTCGCCGAGGAGTGCGAATGCTCTGTGCGCACTGTCTATCGTGACATCGATGCCCTTTGTCAGGCCGGCGTGCCCATAGCCGCGATGCCTGGCGAGGGCTACCGCCTCGTTTCCGGCTATCACCTCCCACCCATCGCCTTCGCCGCCGAGGAAGCCGTCCAGATTCTGTTGGGCCTCGACCTTGCCTTGCGGCTCGGCACCATGGCCCAGCGTGACGCGACGAAATCCGCCGCCGCCAAGGTGGAAGCGGTGCTGACGCCGGATACGCGGCAGGAAGTAGCCCGGCTTCGGGAGCGTATCCGCGCCTCGCCGCACGTCGCAGGTGATCTGTCACCGTTCCTGCCCGTCCTCCAGGAAGCAGTCGTCACCGATCGCGTCGTCCACATCCAATACCACTCTTATGCGCAGGATGAACGAACGGAGCGCGACGTCGAGGCCTACTATCTCGTCTTCTACAGCGGAGACTGGCACCTCGTCGGCTACTGTCGCCTACGCGAAGACGTGCGCGATTTCCGCGCGAGCCGGATAGATCACGCCGAGCTGAGGCCCGAGAAGTTCGAGCGGCCCCCCAAGATCGATGACGGCTACTACCACGAGCACGATGAGCACGACGTACGCGTCTGGATCGCCGAGGGCGCCGCGCGTTGGGCCCGGGAAGAGCCCGCATTCGGCTTTGAGGGCGAAGAGCCGGCGGAAGGCGGAGTGATCTTCCACTTCCGCGTTTACGATCTGGGGCGCCTCATGCCGTGGATCCTCAGCCGCGGGGCGTCGGCCCGCGTGCTCTCGCCACCAGATCTCGTGCTGCGCCTACGTGCGGAGGCCCAGGCCCTGGCCGAGCGATATCCCGAGGGCTAACTACTGACAAGCCGCTGTCAGGCGTGCTGCTTACGCTGGCGCCACTCAATACGAGGAGGAGCGCATGACTTTGACAGCGACACCCGGAACGAACATCGATCATCTCTGGGCGGCCGCCCGCGGAGAAGCGCCGATGCCGCCTGCCGCTCTGCTGCTGGGATGGAAGCCGCTGGAGCTTGAGCCCGGACGTGTCCGCGTGCAGTACATGGCCCGCGAGGAGTGGTACAACCCGCAGGAATCCGTACAGGGCGGCTTCATCGCCGCGATGCTGGACGACGCCATGGGGCCGGCGCTGTTCACCGCCTTGAAGCCGGGCCAGTTTGCGCCCACGCTGGAGCTGAAGGTCGCGTTCTACCGTCCGGTCCAGGCTGGCAAAGTAGTCGCCGAAGGGCACGTCGTGCACCGGACGAAGCGCGTCGCCTTTCTCGAGGGCCGCCTCTTCAACGAACGCGGCGACCTTGCCGCAAGCGCCACTGCGACTGCCAGGATCGGCGAAATGGCGAGCGGGACGGCGCATGGCTAGCTGGGGCGAGTTCTCCGAATCCGAACCAGAGATGGCGAAAGTTCTGGAATCCAGCCTCGCCTGGATCCCAATCACGTACCTCGCTACAACGCGCAAGGAAGGTTCGCCTCGCGTCCACCCCATCTGCCCGATCATCGGCAAAGGGCGTATGTTCGTCGCTGTAAACGAGTCGTCCCCCAAGCGCTTCGACCTCAGGAACGACGGTCGCTACGCGATGCACGCCCTTCCCGGGAAAGACGATGCGGAGTTCTACATGACGGGTCGCGTGACCATGATCGAAGACGCACCGTCACGGGAGCTCTGCGTGAAGTCCGCTGCCCACACCGTGCATGAGGAAGACTGGATCTTCGAGTTCGAACTGGAGCGCGTGATGACGGCTTACTGGGAGAAGGTGGGGGAGCCGGATACCTACGCGGTCCGCAAGTTCTGGCACGCGCCTTAGTCCATCCTGCATAATCGGCGCATCGGAGAACGATGCGCATGGTTATCTCGATCCTCACCCGCAAGACCCGCGTCACAGACCTCGAGCAGTGGCAGGTGCTCCTCCAGGGCGTCCTGCCGAAACTGAAGTCGGTTCTGGAAGCGGAGGCTGGATTCGCCGGCGTCGAATACCTCTGGAGCCTCGACGAGCCCGGCCGCTTCGCCCAGATCACAACCTGGCAGAGCGCTGACGATTGCCACAACTACGTGCGCGGCGGCGGCGCTGCCACCGTCGCCACACTGGAAGACGCCGTCATTCCCACGGCCGCACATCCCGACGGCGCCTGGGTGCGGCAGAACTTCGAGCGGCAGTCAGACGGATCCGTGGGTTAGGACGATGCCGGAGCATATGGGCCGGCTCTGCGGGGACTGGGCCTGGGACGACGTCCTGCGCGAGCTGAGCCACTACCCGCACAAGCAGAAGAAGGGCGAGAATGAGCCAGACTCCGTGGAGCGGCTGCAGCCCGTCAAGTCCGTCACCTGGTACCGCTGGTCCCAGCAGCCGATGCAGGCGCACACCGGCGGCGGCATTCCGCCGGCAAGCGTATCCCGCGTCGTCGCCCAGTATGAAGGCGGCGGCAACCTGACCATCAACGAAACGGACCGCGATTGCGCTCGCAAGCTGGCCGAAGCGATAGCGTCAGCATATGGACTTACGGTCGTGCAGGAAGGCGCGCCCGGCGGCCGCAAGAGCGGCAACCTGCCGTCACGCGATGAAATGGGCCGCTTGAAGGCGACCAGCGGACGCATGGACGTGACACTGGACGAAGTAGGCGGAGATCTACTCGTTTCGCAGCGAAAGCGGCCCTTTGGCCGTCACAAGCGGTCTTATCGCACGTCGGAAGTGCGCCTGCTAGAGCTTGTCTATAGCGTCAAGGGGCCGCAGGAGACATTCGAGGTCGTCGCCGTGGTTGGGCTGGAGGGCGAGCGGCTGCCGCTTGCCACCTACACCGGCTGGGAAGGGTGGGCGGATCCGGCCGAATGGCGCGACTTCACGCAGGATCTGGCCCGATCCCTCGGTGTCGAGGCTGCCATCCATCCAGGTGGTCAGCCTTCAGGCTAACTCGGGAAGACGGCGGCTAGCGGCTGATCTCGGCGATCTTGCCGAAGCGCGCGATCTTGACGGACGACGGATCGAAGACCCCGGCCGCGAACGCCTTCTGGAACTCCGCCAGGTGCGGGCCGCTCGCCCCGGCCGAATGAACCTTCATCGCCTCTTCGTCCTCATACTGCTCGTAGACCAGGACCTGCGCCGCGTCCTTGATGCCACGGTGCCATGTGTACATCAGTGTGCCCGGCTCAGATTCATTGACGGCCGCGACGAGCTTCTCGATCGCCGCGATCGCTTCGTCTTCCTTGCCCTCGTTGATGCGGAACTCCGCGGTGACGGCGATCATCCGTCGATGTGCTCGATGGGATCGCGCGTGAAGCCGGCGATCTGCCTCAGCGATTCGACGTTGAAGGAGCTGTTGTCCATATAGTCGTCCATCGCCCGCTGGAACGTGCGCATGTGGTCCGTCTTGCGGTGCGCGTCGTACGACTCCCGGTCGCGATAGACCTCGAAAACGTAGAACTCACGCGTGTTGGCGTTGCCGCGTGAGACTGCATAGATGAGACAGCCGGGCTCGTTCTGGTGCACGCCTTCAACCATCTTCTTGAACTCGGCCACGGCGTCGATCTCTTTTCCCTCGAATATCTCGATACGAGCGAGTACGGTAATCATCGGGGGCCTCCTTGCCCATTGGTTTCGTTAGAGCGAATCGATGCGGAGTATACGACGCCGCGAATCGGCGACGCTAGCGGGCGCCGCCGTCGACCTTCAGTATCGTGCCCGTCGTAAACGACGACGCGTCGCTCGCCAGGTAAAGCGCGGCGCCCACGATTTCCTCCGGGTGCCCGCCTCGCCGCAGGTCGAACGTCTGCGCCTGTCGCTCGAATGCCGTCATGTCCCACGCCTTCGAGATGTCCGTCAGGAATGGCCCCGGCATGATGCAGTTGACGCGCACCTTCGGCCCGAAGGCATCCGCGAAAGCCTCCGTCATCGCGTTGACGCCTGCCTTCGCCGCCGCGTACGGGATGATGTTGCCGGACGGCCGGATCGCGCCAGTGCTGCTGACGTTGATGATCGAGCCGCCGTCACCGTCGTACATCCGCTGGCCGATGACGGCGCAGAGACGGAACGCACCCTTCAGGTTGACGTCCATCACCTTGTCCCACAGCTCTTCGCTGATGTCCGCCGGGCGTCCATACAGCGGCGACATGCCGGCGTTGTTGACCAGCACGTCAACCTTCCCGAAGCGCTCGTACGCTGCCTCTACCAGCCCGTCGAGGTCGTCCCATCTACCGACGTGGCAGCTGTAAGGCAGAGCTTCGCGGCCGATTGCCCGCACCTCCGCCGCTGTCTCCTCGCACGACTCGAGCTTGCGGCTGGCAATGACCACATCGGCCCCAGCGTGTGCGAAGCCCAGTACCATCGCCCGGCCAAGTCCGCGGCTCCCGCCGGTGACCAGCGCGACCTGGCCATCGAGCCGGAACTCAGGCGGGATCGTCATTTCAGCGGGTCAATCTTCGTCCACGTGGCCTTGTCGCCGGGCGGCCGGACCGAGAGGTGCACGAAGTGCGAATCGGCGGTCGCGCCGTGCCAGTGCTTCTCGCCGGCCGGCACATGAACGATGTCGCCGGGCTCGACGAGGTTCTGTTCGCCCTTCGTGGCCAGGATGCCGCGGCCTTCCACGCAGTGCAGGACCTGGGGAACGGTGTGCGAGTGCAAGTACGTCCGCGCGCCCGCGCTGAAGCGCACGAGAATGATATCGAGCCCCTCGTCGGACGGCACGATCTCCTGCACCTTCACCTTACCAACGAAGAACTGGTTGCCGGCGTCGCTGGCAGCTGACTCGGGCGTGCGATGGACTTTCATGGGGGGTAGTCTAGCATCCGGACGGTGAAAGGAGCCCGCCATGTCATTAGACGAACCAAGATGTCGTTGGGTGGCGCTAGAATTCGAAGCGTGTGCCGACGCTGGACTGGATGAAGGCGTTGGGCAGCGCTGTGGCGATGGCATGAGTAGCCTTCCAGCCGGTGCAGTGACCTGGTGAAATAACGGTTGGCGCAACGGCGGTGAGTGCCGAACAGACTGTCGGGATAATGGGCTCGAAGATTGGTCCCCCAAGGTGGAAACCGCCGATGATGGCGTGGATCGTTTCGGTGCCGGTCAGCTTCTTCGCATAACGCACGATGTTGACGATACCGGCGTGCCCGCAACCGGTGAGCACGACGAGGCCCTTGTTGCGGACGTGGATGATTGCAGCCTGGTCATCAAGGATGAAGGGATCAGGTTCCCAGGTGCCGTCGCGTAACGCCTGGTGGATTGGGAAGCCCTTCTCGAACTCCGTTGTGCGATCGACCTCGCCGGTGACCAGCAGCGAGCGTTCGAGCAAGAACGACGGCAGTTTCTCCTCCACAATTTCGAATCCGGCTCCAAGCAGGGCGCTGCGGCTGGTTGATGGCAGTTCGATCGGTTCGCGGCCGGGGATTGTCACGCGACGCTGGGTCCAGAATTCGGGGTGGATCATTACGGGCAAGTTCGTTCTGCCCAGCGTGCGAATCAGTCCGTCCATACCGGTGGTATGGTCGAGGTGTCCGTGGCTGAGGATGATCGCCTCGATTTCCGCGGGCGCCAGGCTGAGGCGGGCCATGTTCTCGACTAGGCCGTTTGGGCTCATGCCGGAGTCGAACAGAATCTGATGCGTCCGGCCAGCTTTTTCGATGGTTATCAGCGCTGCGAAGCCGTGCTCAGCATGCGGCAGATCGGACGTCTCGCCGGGCTCGAGTGTGGATGCCGACACTCTGGGAGTCTGTGGCCCGGGAGGGCCGATGCGTTTGGCCGGCCCCTGGTCAGTCAGGAAGATGTCGATGCTGTTATCGACGAGTATCGTGATGGAAGCGGCTTCGACCGGCTCAATCGCTATGCGTGACACGGGGGAAGTCTAGCACGAAGGCAGCGAAATCATCTCAGCTTTATCAAAACCTAGCTTTCAAGCTGACATGGCGGCCCTCGACATGATTCGCCCGATATTCTCCGGGTCCATGAACTGAGGTAGAGGCAGGGAGCCGGTGATCGCCGAGTAGAACTGGTCTGTCGCCTCCTGGTTCCCGTGCATAGCAGCGAAGAGTTGCTGCATCTCAGGAGGAGGCGGCTCAAGCGATGCCAGTTCGCAGGTGAAGTGGAACATCGGCGTCACACGCTCGTTCCGGCTCGTCTCGTAATTGGCCATGGCGTCGTCTAGCGGCTGGCGGCCCGCGAAACCCGCGTCAATCGCGTCGGCAAGGTTCTCTGCGTCGATAAAGCCGTCGTTGATGCCCTGTCCTGTAAGCGGGTCTTTCACATAACCGGCGTCCCCCACAAGCGCCCAGCCGGGACCGTACGGCCTGCGGAACATGTTGGGTATGCCCGCCGTGCCCACCCAGGGCTCCTCACGCCGAGCACCCTCCAGCCGCTCCGCCAGTTCCGGGATCTTGCGGTGCACCCTCATCACGTTGCCCTCGATGTCCTCGCGGATCTCCTTGAAGCGGTGGGCCTTCCAGACGGTCGCCACGATGGTCAAGCCATCATGGGTCGGGAAGTAGGCTGCCCCCTCGCTCTCGAGGGTGTACTGCTCGACGTCATCGGCATCGATACCGCTGAAGTAGCTGTAAAAGTACGTCGCCAGCGGCGGCACGGCATTGTACTCGGGAGCGTCGACCGCCTTCGCGACGAATGAATGGACGCCGTCTGCCCCGATAACGATACGGGCCCGCTCCTCGACCGGCGATCCATTGCGCTCATGGCCCCTGATGCCGACGACCCTGTCGTTCTCCCAAAGCAGGGACTCGACCGTGAAGTTCTCGCGGAGTTCCGCTCCGCTTTCCGTGGCCGCATCCACCAGCAGCTTGTCGAGCACCGTGCGCCGGGGACAGAACCCGCCGCGGCCGCCGTTGGTGATGGTCACGCCGCCGACCAGCGCGAACGGGCCGACGTCGAACCGCATCTTCAGCGCCGTCGGTGGGCAGCCGGTCTCAGCCAGCTTGTCGTAGAGCCCCCAGCGGTCCAGCGCCTCCGCGCCGTGCGGCCAGATCGCCAGGGTCGACATCGTGTCGCTGGGGAAGCTGTCCTTGTCCATCAGCAGCACCCGGTATCCCTTGCGGGCCAGCAGCATAGCAGTGGGCGAACCCGCGCATCGTGCGCCGACTACGATTGCGTCGTACATCGTTCATTCCTCCTTGTCCGGTCACCACTGGTCACCACTCTCGTCGCAGCCTGCCGGGTCCCCCTGCTGGCGGATCCGGCGGACCGCGACTGCGATTAACGTAGAGTCTACGGAAGGAATCGTGATGCGTGCCGACACGTAGGCGACCACGTATCTTTATGCGCTGCGTGCGACGGAAGGCGGAGCGCTTACGCGGTGTAGGTGCGCGGCCGCAGCCGTGCGGGCATTCCGCCCTTCAAGTCCCAGCTTCTGATAGATGTTCGAGATATGCCTTTCGACGGTGCGTACGCTGAGGACGAGGCTTTCTGCTATTTCCTGGTTGCTTCGCCCCTCTGCGAGCAAAGTAAGGACCTCGCCTTCGCGGGCTGTAAGTACGCCGGCCCCATCTTTCGTAGCCGCTTTACGCCGGTTGTTGATCTGATCGAGTAGCTGCCCGGCGCGGTCCGCCTCCCGGCGCGCACCGATGCGCATGAATGACTCGTCAGCGACCTGGGCTTCGCGAGCGGCAGCATCGAGACGTCCGCGCTGGCAAAGCGTCTGGGCCAGCTCTGTGCGCGCGCGGGCGCTTTCGAACGGCGCGCCCTCACGTTCGTAGAGTCCCGCCGCGTCGCCCAGCAGATGCTCCGCATCCTCCCAGCGGGCTGTGGCGCTCGCAAGCATGCCCTCAGCGAAGGCCGCGGCAGCCCGCAGCGACTGCGAACCGACGGTACCGGCGATTGCCTTAAGTTCGGCCAGATGCTGCGAGGCCAACCCGGAGTCTCCCGAAGAGATAAGGCAACGGATGAGGACCTCCAGGGCTGGCCCGCGCTCAAGCTTGTCATCTATAGCAACCGTTCTCAAGTGGCGTTCCACGATGTCGATCGCGGTTTGGTCGTCGCCCCTTGAGGCGGCCAGTTCCGCGATGCCAACCTGGGCGGCAGGCTCAAGTCTTATCTGCTCAAAGATCGCTTCCGCTTCGTCCCAGCGGCCCTGCTTCCACCGCAGGCTTCCCATCAGGGCAAGTGCACCGACAGCGAACGGCGGCATGAACTCCGTGAGTTCCCGGCTGCCGATCCGAAGGTGCTCTTCTGCCTCCGGCCAGTGGCCGCGCCACATCAACACTGCGGCGTAGTGCGGGCGACAGATCGACAGAACGACGGGAAAGCCCCTGTCCTCGCTAAACTGTCTCGCGGCAGCACACCACTGCCGGGCACGATCAAAGTCGCGCGTGCGTTCGCAGGCGCCCATCAATGAGCAGAGGGTGAGCGCGGCTGACGTGAGATCAGTGCATTCCGAACTGAGGATGATCGCCGCGGCTTCGTCCAGGCACTTAATTGCGTTCCGCACGTCGCCGACGTTGAGCCGCGCGTGCCCCTCGCTGGCGAGCATGAGCGCCTCGATCTCCGGCATGCCCATCTGCCTGGCCAGGGTGGCGGCCCTGGCCGCCCTGCGTTTCACCTTCGAAGCCGGAGCGCCTGTCAGCATCAACAGGCGCGTGCTCAGCTGGGCGACACGAACCCCCTCGCGCGTGGTGCGTCGCCCGGTGATGAGACGACTCGCCCTCTGCATCCAACCGTTGGCGAGGCCCTCTTGACCCCTCAACTCGAGCCAGTCAACTCCCAGCCACGCGGCCATTTCGGCCGCCTCTTGCGTGTCGCCCCTTTCACAGTAGAGGTGGAAGGCGCGCTCCCGCGCTTCGAGGATCGCTTCTTCGTCAGGGATCCAGTAAGCAGCTGTAGCTATGCCCGCCCACGCCTCGGCCGAAGAGGGGTTTTGAGTCGCCGCCTTCCGGAAGAGCTCAAAGGCGCGCGGCCAGTCGGCGGCAGAGAGCGCCTCATTTCCGGCCTGGAGCGCGGGATTATGAGATGACTCTTGTTCGTGTGTCTGTTTCGGTGATGTCACTGATAGCGTCCCAAACTCGGCTCCCAAGCCCGATTCTACTATCAGGGGAAAGGTTACCCCGGACAAATCGAACGAGGGTAGATCACCCGCACCTGTTATACCCACAATTCCTGCACACCAAACACCCCTCCTGGTACGCCAGCAACGACCCGCAGTCCGGGCACCCCACCCCGCTACTCCCCGCCTCAACCACGGGCTCGCCGTCCTCGTCCTCGCCTAACGCGAACTTGCGCTGGAGCCAGTGGAAGACGTAGTCGATGACAGAGGTGGCCCAGGGGATGGCGGGGTTGCCGGTGGGGCCGGCCGGCTCGAAGCGCGTGTTGCGCAGCTTCGGCGCCAGCTCTTCCAGCGGCACGCCGTACTGCCGCGCGATCGAGGCGATCTTGGCCACCGCATCGGCCAGGCCTGAGACCGTCGAGCCTTCCTTGTTGATCTTCACGAACAGCTCACCCGGCCGTCCGTCCGGGTACAGCCCTACCGTCAAATATCCTTCTTGGTCCGACACCCGGAACTTGTGCGTGATCGAGCGCCGCTCATCCGGCAGCGGCTCGCGGTAGGGCCGTGGCCGCGATAGCGTCGACAGCCGCCCCTCGATCTCGTCGAGCGCCGCCTGCGTCTCCTGCTCCGGCCCCTTCACGTTGGCTGTCGTGTGCGAAAGCACCGAGAAGTCGCGGGAGCCCTCGCGGTAGATCGTGATGCCCTTGCAGCCCTCGCGGTAGGCCAGCCAGTAGGCCGAAGCGATGTCAGCCTCTGTGGCGGTGTGCGGGAAGTTGATCGTCTTGGATACGGCGTTGTCCGTGTGACGCTGAAAGGCGGCCTGCATACGGACGTGCCACTCCGGCCTGATCTCGTGTGCGGTGACAAAGAGGAGCGCGGTGTCTTCCGGCACCTTGTGTCCGTCGTCCGCGGTCTCATTCCACTCGCTGATCGTGCCGCCCTCAGCCAGGCGCGCCATCAGCTCTTCAGTGTAGAAGCCGCCCTCCTCGACCGCGCGCAGGAAGTGCTTGTTCACCTCCCGCAGCTCCGTCAGGCGCGACGGATCGTCGGCGTCGAGGTAGTGGCGGCGCGTGAACGCGAGCGCAAACAGCGGCTCGATGCCCGAAGACGCGTCGGCGATGATCGAGATCGTGCCCGTCGGCGCGACCGTGGTGCGCGTCGCGTTGCGGTAGCGGGCATCGGGGTCGTACCGCGATCCCTCCCAGGCCGGGAAGACGCCGCGCTCGCGGGCAAGCTCAGCCGAAGCTTCATTCGCCTTCTGCTGGATGTAGCGCATCAACTCCTCGCCCAGCGCCAGCGCCTCTTCAGACGCATACGGCACGCCGAGTTGGAAGAGCATGTCGTGCCAGCCCATGACGCCCAGCCCGATCTTACGCGTCTGCTTCGTCGCCTCGTCGATCTCCGGGATCGGGTAGCGGTTCATCTCGATCACATCGTCGAGGAAGCGCACACAAGTGGGGATGACCTCCGCCAGCCGCTCCCAGTCGACCCGCCCCGACGGGTGCCCGTCTGGGCGAGGTGTGTCGCCGCCCTTTACGAAGCGCCCGAGGTTCAGCGACCCTAGGTTGCAGGACTCGTAGGGAAGCAACGGCTGTTCGCCGCATGGATTCGTGGCCTCGATCTCGCCGAGGTTTGGCGTTGGATTGTCGCGGTTGATGCGGTCCATGAAGACGATACCGGGGTCGCCGTTGCGCCAGGCGTTGGCAATGATCTGGTCGAAGATATGGCGGGCGCGGGCGGTCCCCGCCGGCGAACCGTCCTTCGGGTTGGTCAGCGCGTATTCCTCGTCGCGCTCGACTGCTGTCATGAACTCTTCGGTGATCGCCACCGAGATGTTGAAGTTAGTCAGCGTTCGCATGTCGGACTTGAGCGAGATGAACTCCTCGATGTCCGGGTGCGTGACCGCCAGGATGCCCATATTTGCGCCCCGCCGGGTACCCCCTTGCTTGATAGCTTCCGTCGCGGCGTCGAACACCTTGAGGAAGGAAACTGGCCCCGACGCAACGCCCATCGTGGAGCGCACGCGGTCGCCTTTCGGCCGAAGGCGGGAGAACGCAAATCCCGTGCCGCCGCCCGATTGGTGGATGATGGCAGTTTCCTTGATCGCCTCAAAAATGCCGGGGATGCTGTCTGGCACCGGCAGGACGAAGCACGCCGAAAGCTGCTGAATTTCGCGACCTGCGTTCATCAGCGTCGGCGAGTTCGGCACGAAGTCCAGCCTCTCCATCACTGCTAGAAAGCGAGCCGTCCACTCGTCGGCCAGCGCCTGCTTGTCGGCTGTATCAGGCGCGAAAATGGCTTCGGCCTGGGCCACGTTGTTGGCCACCCGCCGGAACATCTCTTCGGGCGTTTCAACCGGATTCCCGTCGTCGTCCTTTGCGAGATAACGTCGGCTCAAAACAAGGCGTGCGTTATCGGAAAGAGTAAGGTTTGTGGCCATTTCTATCTAATTATAGTCGAGCAAGGGTACACAAATCGCGCACAGTGTGGCACACTTCTCATTCGCCAGCCGAAACTGGCACGGGGAAAACATAGCGGGGAAAAACGGGAGGAGCCCACGATGACTATTACCGCCACGCCCACGGCGGCGCATACCAATGGCCACAAAAATGGACGCGATAGCGGAGTGAAGCCACTCATCGCGCCGGCAGTACGGTTCCGGCAGAAGAGCGCTGACGTCAACCTCTACGTCACCGCCATTCCGCTCAAGGACTTGCTCGGACGCTTCGATTCCGACACCTACTCATCCGAGAACCCTTCCGGATATCAGCGCCCGGTCACGAACTCGCGCCTGCGCAAGATCTCGCACTACGTCCGCGATGAAGAGGGCTTGCTCCCGACTTCCGTTGTCCTCTGCATTCGCCAGCCGCACAGCGCCAACTTCGAAGCGCCCGATGGCGGTCACGCCGGTACGATCACGATTAGCTCCGACATCCCCCTCTGGATCGTGGATGGCCAGCACCGCCTGTTCGGCCTCCAGCGCGCCATGGTCAAGGATAAGGCCAAATGGCTTGCCGACTACGAGCTCCCTGTCGTCATCGTCGATGGCATCGAGGCGTACGAAGAAATGCGCACCTTCCACGTTATCAATACCCGCCACAAAGGCGTACCGACCGACGTCGTCGACCGTCACCTCGAGACGATGCGCGAAGCCGAAGGCCTCGCCCTCATCGAGCGGGAAGGCGAGCGCAACTACCTGCGCGGTCGTGCGACCACGCTTACCGACATCCTCAACAGCGACCCGTCCAGCCCCTGGCAAGGCATCATCCGAATGCCGGGCGACCCACCTCGAGCAGAGCACATGATCCGCCAGCACAGCATGGTCACCTCGCTGGAACCCGTGCTGCGCGACGGCTTCATGAAGCGCGTGAGCGATGAAGAAGCCGCCAAGCTTCTCCTGAACTACTGGAACGCGGCGACCGACATTTGGCGCACCGCTTTCGACACGCCGAAGGAGTACGTCATTCAGAAGCCACTGGGCGCCGGCGCTCTGCACCACATCTTCCCCGATGTGCTGGAAATCTGCCGCAGCGAAGATGACTTCTCACAGGCCAGGATGGTGGACACCCTTAGCTACGTCGGTCGCAGCGCAGGCTTCTGGCACACGCAGCGCGGTCACTACATGGTCCGCACGACGGGAAGCCGGGCGGTGAAGGCACTGGCGGAATACCTCCGCGAGCGGCTGCCGCGTCCCGTCCTGCGCCGGATCTAGGATACCGGCCTGGACCGGCACCTTGGCGGATTCCGCTAACAGCGCGAGTAGCTTGTCCGCCGGCATCGGCTTAAGGACGGAGAGGCCCAACGAGTCTGCGCGGTCGATTACGGTGGCGGCGATAGCCGCATTGGCCGGATTATCGAAGAGGCTCCGGATGAAGCTGAGGTCGGTCTACTTCAACTCCCGGAGGTACTGGTCTTCGTTAGCAGGCACATTACTTGCGGTTGCCGTTACGCGCCACCGTT
The DNA here is from genome assembly GCA_035512435.1 of Dehalococcoidia bacterium. Taxonomy (GTDB): domain Bacteria; phylum Chloroflexota; class Dehalococcoidia; order SM23-28-2; family RBG-16-64-32; genus CF-162. The sequence goes on along the minus strand of DATKDX010000047.1, from coordinate 78,226 downwards.
AGCTGCGCAGGCGGGACACTTTTAAGTAGAGCGCGCATTTCGGCGGCCGGCATCGGTTTGCTGTGAAGGAAGCCCTGGTAGGTCTGGCAGTTATGATCCCGGAGGAACTGCAGTTGTTCCTCTGTTTCAACCCCTTCTGCGACGATGTTCAGGGAGAGTGCCTGTCCCAGGGCGATCACGCTGGCTGCAATCTCCGCGTTACGGTCGTCATGGACCATGTTCTGAATGAAGCTCTGGTCAATCTTCAGGGTATCTACGGGAAGCTCGCTCAAGTAGCGTAGAGCCGTGTTGCCGGTGCCGAAATCGTCCAATGCAATGCGGATGCCCATGCTGGCGAGCTTCTCGGCGACTGAACGCGTGAGAGCGATGCTTGTGAGCGCGGTCGACTCCGTGATCTCGAGTTCCAGACACTGCGGTGGGAACCCGGTAGTAGCGAGAGCGCGTTCCACGGTGTCGATGAAGTCCGGACGCTCGATTTGGCGTAGCGAGACGTTAACAGCCACTGTAAGCGGCTCGGCCCCGTCGTCGGTCCAGGCCATACCCTGAGAGCACGCCTGGGTCAGCACTTCGTCGCCGAGCGCGACGATAAGCCCTGAGTCTTCAGCCAGCTGGATGAACTCGCTGGGTTGCATCAGACCTTGCTGCGGGTGCCGCCACCTGGCGAGGGCTTCGACACCGACGATTCTGCCGGTCTCCACACTTACTTGCGGCTGGTAGAAGACGGCGATCTCATCGCGCGTCAATGCGTGGCGCAGCTGAGCCTCCAACGCCAGCCACCCGGCGGGCCGGGTGTTCGTTTCAGGTCCGAAGGTACGCCAGCCGTCGCGGCCGCTCTCCTTGGCCGCGTACATAGCAGCGTCGGCAGCGGCCAGCAGGGCTTCCGGCCTCTCACCGTCATCCGGATAGACGGCGATGCCTACACTGAGGGTGGAGCGGTACTCCGCCTGAGCGATGACAAACGGAAGACGGAATGCTTCCACCAGGCGTTGAGCGGATTGCAGACCCCCTTCGCCGGCTTGACCACAGGCGAGCAGGAGGATGAACTCGTCACCGCCGACGCGAGCTACGGTGTCGCCTTCACGCGCCTGCTCCCTCAGCCGGTCGGCGGCGGCTTTCAATAGCTGGTCTCCAGTGGCGTGACCCATCGTATCGTTGACGACTTTGAAGCGGTCGAGGTCCAGGGAGAGCACGCAGAGCTTGTTGCCAGCGCGCTTCGCGTTGGCTATGGCGATCTCGAATCGGTCAGTCAGGAGAAGACGGTTGGGCAGTCCAGTCAGGGGGTCGTGATAGGCCATGTGGCGAATCGTTTCCTCAGCGCGCTTTCGCTCTGTAACATCGCGTGTCACACCGATGAGGCCCGCCATCGCGCCCGCGTCGTCCGTGAACTGTGACATCGTGGTCTCAATCGGAAGGACAGAGTCGTCCTTCATGCGGACATTCCACTCGAATGTAATTGGCCCGTTGGCGACGGCGTTCTTGACGCCGTCAAGGTCGCCATCAGTCAACTCGGCATTCCGTATGACCTCAGCGACGGGCTTGCCGCCTACGTCATCCTTGGTCCAGCCGAACATGGCTTCTGCGGCGGCGTTCCAATAGGTAATCATTCCATCAGGATCGGTGGCGACGACGGCATCGCTGGATGCTTCCAGTAGCCGGGCCTGGAAGGCGACATGCTCTTCCATCTGGCGTTGTTCCGTTACATCCCTGGAAAGGATGACGACACCCGTGAGCTTGTGCTCCGCGTCCAGAAGGGCGCTACCTACGGCCTGCAGCCTTCGATACGACCCGTCCTTGTGCTGGAAGCGGAACTCAACCGTTTTGGCTTGAGAAGGATCAGCGACGAGTTCCTGGAAAGTGGCGATTGTTGGCGCGACGTCTTCGTGGTGGATAAAATCGAAGCCACTCTGCCCAAGCAACTCCCCTGGCGCGAAACCAAATGTCTCGTAAGCTGAGGGGCTCTCAAAGAAAAGCTTGCCGCTTGTATCGACGATGGAGACGATGTCGCTGGTGTGCTTAACCAGCGAACTCCAGCGCTGTTCCGCGTCGTGCAGCGCTGTTTCCGCTTCCTTGCGCGCTGTCACGTCGTAAAAGATCGATAGCGTGCACTTCTCGCCGTCCAGCTGAATCGTCTCCGCCGAACCGTAGGCGTACCGCCTCTGGCCGTCCCTGGTCCGCAGCGCGTACTCGCCGTGCGTGACACTCCCATCGTTCTCTGCAAACTGCGCGCGGAAGCGCTCTCGCTCGCCTTCATCAGCCCACATGTTCAGCTCGTCTACTGTCCGGCTCAGGGCCTCTTCTCGCTCCCAGCCCAGCACATCGCAGAATTCCGCGTTCGCGTCGATCAGCCGGCCGTCCCTGGACCGCACGATCACGATCGGCGCCGGGCTTCCATGGAATGCCTTCGAGAAGCGCTCGATCGACTGGTCGGCTCGCTGCGTGGCATCCTGCCGGTCCAGGTAGGAGACCAGCATCTCCGCGATCGCCGTCAGCAGTTGTGCCTCTTCTTGCAGGAAGGGGCCAGCGTCCGACACCGCCGGAAACTCCTCGTGATAGCAGGCGACCACCGTCACCGAGGCGCCGCTTTCCGTGCTCGCGGCCACCCGGTGCGTCCACTGCGTCTCCGCGAAGTTAATCGTTGCTTCGTTGTGGCTGTCCACTCTCACCAGCGCCCCGGCAGCCTCCGGGTACTGCAGCGCCGGCGGGATGATCGCCGCCACCCCGGCAACGACTTCGTCGACGTCATTCTCTTCCTGGAGAAGGCGGGAGACTCGCTGGAGCGCGGTCAGTTCTTTAACGCGCTCACCTAGATCGTGAACCAGGACCTCCCTTTGCGCTTCCAGTTCGTGCCGCTTGGAAGCGTCAAGGAGTGCGTCTGTCATGTCGTTGAATGCCTCACCCAGCGTGGCTATCTCAACCGGGCCGGTAGTTGGCGCGCGCGCCGTGAGGTCGCCCGCGGCCAGGGCGGCTGCTGCTGCCTGCAGGCCTGAGAGGGGATGCATGATCGACCGGAACAGGGTCCAGGAACCGACGATTGTGGTGCCAAGCCCGAGAGCACCGGCAGCTATCAACATATAGAGGGCCAGGTTTGCCACTCTGTTTGAATGGTCTGTCAGATCCTTGATCAGCGCCTGTTCCTTCTCCCGGAGGACGGCGGTCTTGGTCCCAACGCTTTCAAGTGTAGACATCATGTTGGCCAGCCCAGCCTGGGCACCGACCGTATCGCCATTCTGGTAGGCCGTGACTGCGACTGCAGTCTGCTCTATGAAGGTACTGGCCTCGCTCCGGACCTCCTGGAGTAACAGGGAGTGGTCGAGGTGGCCATGCTGCAGCCTCGCGGCCTGATCGAGCTCCGCGATCGCTTCAGTCTGGAGCTGCCTGGCTTGCGTGAGCACTTCTTCGTGGCCGGTACGCAGGTAGAACTGGAGGTAGACTATCGAGCCAGCCCCCGTGATGGAGAAATTATTGAGGTGTTGCGACGTTTCTGAATGAAGCTGCGCTTCTCCTGCGGCGTCGCGGTAGTCTCGGGTGAGCCAGCTAACGCCGATAACGATGATGGCGATGATCGTGACAACGATGGCAATGCCCAGCGTCATGCGGCGCCTGATGGTACGCGGCAGCCCCACATGCATTCGGCGCGCGGCAACATTCCGCACCGGAGGAGAACTTCTCATGCTGAACCTGAGACGCAACTCGTTCTGAAAACGTTACCTATGCGGGGCTACGTGAAAAGAAAAGGAGCGCCCCGAAGGAGCGCCCCTTCTCCAGAAGGAGGTTGCCCGTGCTGAACGGAGTCGCCCAAAACCCCGTTCAGCGGTAGTTATCTGGTTAGCGCTAGCGTTTCCGCGTAGCGGGATTGCGCGGCATCGCCCGCGCCGGCGCCTTCTTGACGGCCGGCTTGCTCGACGCGGGTTTCTTTGTCGGTGCCTTCTTGGTTGCTGGCATTCTCATGCCCCTTTCTGGTTATCCGCAGCCCGTCGTGTTGCCGCAGTTGTCGCACTTGTAGCAGGTGCCCGCCCGCGTCATGATCCAGCCACAGTTGGTGCACGGCGGCGCGTCCGTCTGCGTTCCGACAATGTTCCCGTGGCCGTTCCCCGCCGATGATGGTGTGTCGTACTCCTGCGCCATCAGCTTCAGCTTCACCGCCGCTGAGAGCACCCCGAACTCCTCCTTTTCGTCCTCGCTCAGGAAGGAGGATGCCAGCCAGCGGAAGATGTAATCGACGATCGATTGCGCGACCGGGATCTCATTGTTTTCTGTTCGCCCCGAAGGCTCGAACCGCATGTGCGAGAACTTGTTCACCAGGTCCCGCAGCGGCACGCCGTACTGCAGCGCTAGCGAGATGCTGGTCGCGAAGGCGTCCATCATGCCGGAGAGCGTGCTGCCTTCCTTCGCCATAGTCAGCCAGATCTCGCCCGGCGAGCCGTCCTCGTAAAGCCCGGCCGTGATGTATCCCTCGTGCCCCTCAATTGAGAACTTATGCGTCATGGAGGTGCGCGTCGCGGGCAGGCGGCGGCGCACGGGCTCGTACACGGTCTCCACCTGCTTGGCCTTCTTGCCATCCTTGTTCGTGCTTAGCACCTGCGCGTTCTTGGAGCCGTCGCGGTAGATCGCCAAAGCCTTCAGACCGTGCTTCCAGCCTTCGATGTAGGCTTCTTCGATGTCCTCGACGGTCCCTTCTTCCGGCAGGTTCACTGTCTTGGAGATGGCGCCGGAGATGAACGGCTGCACCGCCCCCATCATCTTGACGTGACCCAGCCAGTGGATCGTGCGCGTCCCGGTCGGCGACTTGAAGGCGCAGTCAAAAACAGTGAGGTGCTCGTCCAGCAGGCCCGGCGCCCCTTCGATCGTCCCGTGCTCATCAATGTAGGCGATGATGGCGTCCGACTCTTCCGGGCTGTAGCCGAGGTTGGCCAGCGCCCGCGGCACCGACTTGTTGACGATCTTCATCAGGCCGCCGCCGACCAGCGTCTTGTACTTCACCAGCGCGATCTCCGGCTCGATGCCGGTGGTGTCGCAGTCCATCATGAAGCTGATCGTCCCCGTCGGCGCAATGACGGTCGCCTGCGAGTTCCGGTAGCCGTGCTCACGTCCAGACTCCACGGCGTCTGCCCAGGTCGCCTTCGCCGTCGCCAGCACCTCAGCCGGAATGCGCTCCGCGTCCAGCTTGTCGACTTCAGCGCGGTGCATCTCCATCACCTTGATCATCGGCTCTTCGTTGATCGCGTAGCCGGCGAACGGCCCCATCCGGGAAGCGATCCGCGCCGAGGTGGCGTACGCTTCGCCCGTCATCACTCCCGTAAGAGCGCCCGCCCACGCGCGCCCGTCATCCGAGTCGTACGCGATGCCCATGCACATCAGCAGGGCGCCCAGGTTGGAGTAGCCGAGACCCAGCTGCCGGAAGTCGATCGCGTTCTGCCCGATCTTCTCCGTCGGGTAGCTGGAGTTCCCGACGATGATTTCCTGCGCCATGATGCTTAGCGCGATCACCCGCCGGTACGACTCCACGTCGAACGTTGCCTGTCCTGAGCCTTTCGAAGGATCGTCGCCGAGGAACTTGAGCAGGTTGATCGACGCCAGGTTGCAGGCGCTGTCGTCGATGTGCATGTACTCGGAGCACGGGTTGCTGGCGGTGATCGGCCCCGTGTTCGGGCAGGTGTGCCAGTCGTTGATCGTGGTGTGGAACTGCATGCCGGGGTCGGCGCATTCCCACGCCGCCTGAGCGATCTTTCGCATCAGCTCGCGGGCGTCCATCTCTTCCGCGACCTCGCCGCCCTTTACAAAGCGGGTCTGCCACTTGCCGCCGTCCCGCACGGCCTGCATGAACTCATCGGTGACGCGCACGGAGTTGTTGGCGTTCTGATACTGCACGCTGATCCAGGCGTCCCCGTCCAGTGACATGTCGTAGCCGGCTTCGCCCAGCGCGTAGGCCTTCTTCTCTTCCTTCGCCTTCGACTCCACGAACTCGACGATGTCCGGGTGGTCAGCGTTCAGCACCACCATCTTCGCCGCCCGGCGCGTCTTGCCGCCCGACTTGATCGTGCCCGCGACGGAGTCAGCGCCCCGCATGAAGCTGACCGGCCCCGATGCCAGCCCGCCCGCCGTCACGTGCTCCTTCGACGAGCGTAGGTTGCTCAGGTTGATACCGGAGCCGCTGCCGCCCTTGAAGATCTTGCCCTCGGTCTTGTACCAGTCGAGGATCGAATCGATGGAGTCGTCGATCGAGAGGATGAAGCAGGCGGAGCACTGCGGCTTCTCATCAAGCCCGGCGTTGAACCACACCGGCGAGTTGAAGCAGAGGTACTGGTTGACCAGCGCGTACTTCAGCTCGGAGCGGAAGGTGTCCCGCTCGTCTTCGCTCGCGAAGTAGCCGTCATTCCAGCCCCACTTCGCGATCTCGTTGATGACGCGGTCAATCAGCTGCCGCACCGACGACTCCCGCACCATCCCGTTTGTCGGCTTCAGCGGCCCGCGAAAGTACTTCGATGCGACCACGTTCGTCGCGTTCTGCGACCACGTCTCCGGGAACTCGATCTCGTGCTGCTCGAAGACCGGCACCCCGCCCTGCCCCTCGATCACCGCCGAGCGGATCTCCCAGGCGATCTGGTCGTACGGGTCAGTCTCCGGCGAGGTGAAGTACCGCGTGACGGGCAGTCGCGCCTCCCCATTGCGGACGGTGTTGGTGCTGGTCGTGGTCGGCTGCTCAGGTGCGAGCGTCATCCTTATCCCCTATACCTTTCTGCGATGCGGCTGGCTGGGTTCCCAGGTCTGGTTAGTCGGTTCGTCAGCGCTACCCGCTGATCTCCTGTATTCTCATAACCCTTGTCTTCGGTATGTCGAAGACCGGAGTGTCACTCTCCTGTCCTCCGTTGGCGGTCTGGAACAGCACCACCTTGTCCGTGTCGACGCGCCAGCCGTCGGCATACACCTCCTCGGTGCGCGCGTAAGCATCGTTGGCGCTTTCCGTCATGCGGTACATCACGCGGTATCGCTTCATCCCACTACCTCCTGTGCGATCACCTTTGAATGACGAACGTTGCTTCAGGCCTTCCAAGCGGTCGGTACAGCTTGATGCGTTCTGGTAAGACCGCGACTGATTCTCGGGTTTGCACTTCCTCACGGCGAAGGTCTTCGATTCGTCGTTCTAGGGCGCCTCTCTCAGTCTGGGATAGCAGATCGCCCTCCATCTCGAGTCGCAATTCCAGCATCTCGACCTCAAGTGGGATCTCGCGCAGCCTAGCTTCAGCCTGCTTAAGTTGTTCAGCCAGGCTCTTGCGTACCTTTGATTCCAGCATGTGCCTCTTGTCCAAGGGTCACCTCCCCTCCACTATTCGCTTTCGTTCAGCTGCTCTATCTTCTGGAAACGGCACCACCGCGCTCCCCTCCGCCCTCTTGCGCCGCCGGCGCTTCGGCTTTGCCGGGCCGCTGCCCGGCGCCACTTCCGGCAGCAGCGCCAGCTGGTCCGGCGGCACATTCGGCCGCGTCCAGCCGGCCTTCAGCGCCGCCAGCTCCTCCGCCAGTTCGTCCACGTCGGCGAAGGCGCGGTAGACGCTGGCGAAGCGGATGTATGCGATGTGGTCCAGCCCGCGCAGCCGCTCCATCACCAGCTCACCCACGAAGCTCGAAGGCACCTCCGCCTTTCCCTGCGCGTAGACCTCTTTCTCCACCTCGTCCGCCAGCGCCTCGATAGCGCCCGACGGGATTGGCCGCTTCTCGCAGGCCTTGCGCACGCCCTTCATCAGCTTCTCGCGGTCGAATTCCTCCAGCGTCCCGTCCTTCTTCACCAGCGAGACACCGGCCAGCTCCACGCGCTCAATCGTCGAAAAGCGCAGACCGCAGCCACCGGACTCCGAAAGACACTCCCGCCGCCGGCGGATCCCGCCCTGGTCGGGCCGGGAGTCCGTCACCTTGGTGTCCGGGTGGGAGCAGAAAGGGCAGTTCATGCGTGGTAACCAGTTTCAAGTGACAAGTAACAAGCGCCCGCGACCTCTTGGTACTGGCTACTCGCTACTTGGTACTTCCCAGCTTTACAGAACATTGGTGTCGTCTTAGAAGTCGTTTGCGCCCTCGCTTTCCGAGGGCGCAGGGTCATTCTGCTACCAGATATTGGGGTTGTCAAGCACCTACTTCACAAGATATGGGGGAAAGTTGTGAACAAATGAATCCACACTATCGAAGGCGTCAATCCACCCGTTGTGCACACAAGCGGTGGAGAATTGCGCCGCGAAGTGAGACGATAGGTGCGCCCACCAGGAAGCAGCGACGCATGCGCAAACTGATCGAGTCAACGTTCGTCTCCCTCGACGGAGTCATCGATGACACGTCGCCGTCCACCTTCAAGCGGGCGGAGCCGCAGATCTGGGGCGCGCCGTACTGGGACGAAGAGCACGGTAACTACGGGCAGAAGCTGACGTACGCCAGCGACGCCATGCTGCTCGGCCGCGCCACTTACGATGGATTCAAGCAAGCCTGGCCCGGCCGTACAGGCGAATTCGCCGACTTCTTCAACGCTATGCCAAAGTACGTTGCCTCACGCACGCTCAGCGGCCCGCTGGAGTGGAACGCCACGGCCATTAACGGAGACATCGCGAAGGATGTCGCAAGCCTGAAGGAGCAACCAGGCAAGGGGATCATCAAGTACGGCACCGGAGAATTGGATCAGCCCCTCCTGGCCCACAGGCTTGTCGATGAGTACCACTTCTGGGTCTTCCCGGTGGTCATCGGCGGCGGCAAGCGACTCCTTGACGGGCTCGACACGACGCATCTGCAGCTCATCGACTCCACCCGGTTTGCCTCGGGCATCACGGTGCTCGTGCTGGCCCCAAAGTAGGTCAGCGACCCCCGGGTGCGCATTGCGATTGACACCAACTGTCTCATCGCCGCCCTTGTCAAGTCGGGCGGCGCCAGCGCCCGCATCGTCGAGGCCTGGCTCAAAGGCCGCGTCGAAGCCGTCGCCTCCGAGGCCACAGTCCGCGAAGCCGAGCTTGTCCTCGGCGGCGGCTGGCTGGCCCGTATCGTCAGCCGTGAGCGAGTCGGTGAACTGCTCCGCAACCTTCGCGACCGCACCGTCTGGGTCGAAGGTCCTCCTCCTATCCGCGACCTCCCCCTCAAGGACGAGGGCGACCTGCGCATGGTCGAAACAGCCGTCGCCGCCGGCGCCCGCTACATCGTGACCACCGATCGTGAGTTCCTCTCCAGGCGCGGCCACGGCGACGTTGAGTTCGTAACGCCGGGCGAGGCGCTACGGGCAATTGCGCGCTAGCGGGGCTGGATGGACTGCCGTGGGTCGGCCGTCGGCCACGCCGGCCCCGCCAGATCCCCTTCGACTCTGTGAAGCACGCGACCAAACCACTGTCCGCGCCACTAATCACCAATCACCACTCACTATCCACAAACGGTGAGCACCGCGGGGATGTCTGGCCGGGAGGGTATTGCCAGACAGCCCTGCGGTGCTCGGTTGCGGGGAAGGTATGGGCCCGGGGAGTGCCGCTACCCTCCCTAAGACGGGGAAGGAATGTAGTTAGTTATCGAATCGGTGCCGGCCTCCGTAGAAACGTAGGCAGGTCGGTGTCGTCCCTGTTCTCCAGCGCCTCGTCGCGAAGGCGCCGGTACTCCTCGTCCTCGAATTCGGGCTCGCGGCGGCTGCGCACGCGCTCGAATCCAACGGCGATCAGCGTGATCTTAACGTCCTCACCGAGCGACTCATCGGTGGAGGAACCGAAGATGATTTCAGCTTGCGGGTCCACGACTTCTGCGATGACCTGCGCAGCCATGTTCAGCTCGTGAAGGCCCATCGTGCCAGAGCTGGCGACGTTAAAGAGAACGCCCGTCGCGCCGTGGATGTTGACGTCCAGAAGCGGGCTCTGGATCGCCGCCTGCGCCGCTTCAACGGCGCGGTTCTCGCCCGGCGCCTGGCCGATAGCCATCAGCGCCGGCCCTGCATTCTGCATGATGCGCCGCACGTCCGCAAAGTCCAGGTTGATGTCGCCGGGTACGGTGATCAGCTCAGAGATCCCCTGGATGCCCTGCCGCAGGACGTCGTCCGCCATGCAGAAGGCCTCGGCCATCGTCGCTTTCTGGTCGCACACGGCGAGCAGGCGGTCGTTCGGGATAGTGATCAACGTGTCCACTTCCTGCTGCAGCGCCTCGATTCCGCGCTCCGCGGCGTCCCGTCGCTTGGCACCTTCGAAAGCGAACGGCCGCGTGACGACGGCGACGGTCAGCGCGCCGATGGTCTGTGCCACCTGCGCGACGACGGGCGCAGCGCCGGTGCCGGTGCCGCCGCCCATCCCTGCCGTGATGAAGACCATCTCGGCGCCGGCGAGAACTTCTTTGATCTCGTCGCGGGACTCTTCGGCGGCCTCGCGGCCCTTTTCGGGGTCGCTGCCCGCGCCGAGGCCCTTTGTCACCAGGTTGCCGATGCGCAGCTGCTGGGGCGCTTCGCTGCGGGCCAGCGCCTGCTGGTCCGTGTTGACGCCCACGAAGTCTATGCCCGTGATGCGCGCCTCGATCATGCGGTTGACGGCGTTGCAGCCGCCGCCTCCCACGCCCACGACCTTGATTGGCGGCAGGCCGTCCAGGTCGTATCTGTCCCTGTAGTCCATCATGCCTTGCTCCTTTCCCCGATTGCCTTCCGTTACTTGGGTATTAGCGTTTTTAGCCACTTGCCGGCGGCGCCCATCACACCGTCCATCGCGGGCAACCTCAGCGCCGGCGCGTGGTGACCGTTGCCGTTCCCGTTGTGCGTTAGAGGCGCTTCCTCTTCGATAGCCCAGCGCAGCAAGCCGATGCTCGTCGCATACGCCGGGCCGTTCAGCGAATCCGACAGCCCCTGCACACCCCTTGGTATGCCGACGCGCACTGGCATTCGCAGCACCGCCTCCGAAAGCTCCACCAGGCCCGGTAACGCCGCGGTGCCGCCCGTAAGGACGGCGCCGGCGGAAACCAGGTCGTCGAAGCCCGCTCGCTTCACGTCGGCGTAGATCATCTCTAGCATCTCTTCGCAGCGGGCCTGCAGTATCTCCGCGATAAGGCGGCGAGGCACCTCCTTCGTCCGCTGACCGCCGAATGCCTCGATCTCCACCATCTCGTCGGCGTCGATCAGGCTCGGCATGCAGGCACCGTGCTCCAGCTTCAGGTCCTCGACATGACTGAATGGCGCCCGCAGGCCCGCCACCAGGTCATGTGTCAGGTGATAGCCGCCGATCGGCAGCACCGTCGTGTGGAAGACGCTGCCGTCCACGTAGACAGCGATGTCTGTCGTGCCTCCACCGATATCGGCCAGGATCACGCCCTGTTCCTTCTCCTCTACCTCCAGCACAGCCTCGCCGGCCGCCAGCGGCGCGAAGACCAGCATCTCCACCTGTACGCCTGCCCCCTCCACGCATTGCGTCAGGTTCTGGATCGCCGTCACGGACCCGGTCACGATGTGCGTGTCCATATCCAGCCGCCCACCGTACATGCCGACTGGGTCCGTCACCTGCTCCTGCCCATCGACGATGAAGTAGCGCGCGATGCTGTGCAGCACCTCGCGGTTGGTCGGCAGGCTCAGCGAGCGGGCGCCTTCCAGCGCGCGGTCAATGTCTTCATCCGTGATCGGACGCTGGCGGCCGGGGATCGTCGATATGCCGCGGTTGTTCAGCGAAGTCGTGTGATTTCCGCTGATGCTCACGTAACCTGAAATTATTCGCGTCCCGGAAGACTTCTCCGCGCGTTCCACCGACGTGGCAATCGCCGCGGTCGCTTCCTGGATGTTGTCCACCATGCCCTTCTTCACGCCTGACGAGGGCGTGATCCCGACGCCCAGAACGCGCACGTCGCCGTTGGGCATCGGCTCGGCGACGAGGGTGCAGATCTTGCTGCTCCCTACGTCTATTGCCGCCAGTACGTTGTCTTTCACAGCATCACCTCCCTGCCGTCACTGGAATGACGGCCGGTCCCCGAATCGCAGGTCCAGGACGTGTCCGGACATGCTCTCCCTTCCCAGTTGGCCTTCGACCTGTCGCCAAACGGCGAGCTTATACTCCATGTTTTGGCTGTCACCAAGGACCACTCGGTACCCAGCGTCGGTTGTCAGCGTGAGGCCGCTCTGGGCCGACCATTCGAACGTTCCTACGTTAAGCGCCAGCTGTGCCGGCACTTGCTCCCGCAGCAGCCGGGTCAGCGCGACCGCGTCCGGATCGACGATGTCGCCCGGCTCGAGGCCTCCCTCCGCTCCGGCCACTACGATCGTCGGCAAGCCCTCGGGCGGCGCCTGCAGAGGCAAGATAACTCCGGTGTCGTCGACGACGTACGACGCGGCACCCACCTGCCAGACCGCCCACGCCGTCCTCTCGACGATTGAGATGCGCACCGTCTGCGGCCAGCTGCGCGTGATCGCCACGTCCTTGACCATCGGCAGCGCTCGGATACGCTCAGCCGCTGCCTGTCCGTTCATCGTCAGCAGCGACTCGCCTTCGAGGCCGGCCAGGTCTTCAATCTCCGCCGTGCTGAGACCATTCGCGCCCGTCACTTCCACGTTGTGTACCCTTGCAACCGGCGAGACGTACAGTGTGATCGCCCCCGCGGCGAACGCGGTAAGCATCAGTCCAAGGCCGATTCGCCGCCAGCGAATCCGCGACAGCCGCCGCTTTGTGCGGTCGTCCAGCAATACCTCTCCCCGCACGCGCCGCGATGATTTGTGGCGGGAGAACGGCGTGCCGACCGGACGCGAGCGGTCAGGCACCTGGCTTCTCCTGGTGGCGCTCAAGCCCCAGCTCGATCAGGCGCGTTATCAGGTCGCGATACGAGAGTCCGGCATTCTCCCAGAGCTTCGGGTACATGCTCATGGGCGTGAAGCCCGGTATCGTGTTCACTTCGTTGATGAAGTACGTGCCGTCCGTCTGCACGAAAAAGTCGACGCGCGCCAGCCCGGCGCAATCGATCGATTTGTACGCCTCTATCGCCGTCTCACGCAGTCGTTCCGCGAGTGACTCCGAAATGTCCGCAGGGATGTGCAGCTGCGTGCGCGGGTCGTCGTACTTAGCGCGGTAGTCGTAGAACTCCGCGTCGAACGTGATCTCCCCACAGGGCGAGGCCTCGGGCTCATCGTTCCCCAGCACGGCGACTTCAATCTCGCGCGCGTCAACGGCCTGTTCAACTAGAATCTTGCGGTCGTAGCGGAACGCCTCAGCGATGGCTGTGTCGAGGTCCTCACCCGAACGCGCCTTCGACGTGCCGATGCTTGAGCCACCGTTGGCAGGCTTCACGAACGCCGGATACCCTATCGTCGCCTCGGCCGCACGCAGCACTCCCTCGCGGTCACGCTTCCAATCGCTCGTCCTGACTTCGACGTCGTTGACAACAGGGAAGTCGTGGTGCCGGAAGAACGTCTTCTGAAGGGCCTTGTCCATTCCCAGGGCGGACGCGGCCAGTCCCGCACCCACGTAAGGCACGCCGGCCATCTCCAGGAAGCCCTGCAGGGTGCCGTCTTCGCCGTTTGTGCCGTGGATCAGCGGGAATACGATGTCCAGCCGCCGAAGGGAGGCCAGCGCCGCTACTCGATATAGCAATCCGTCGCCCAGCGGCTCATCCAGCGACCGCAGCCGTTCCGATCGGATGCGGTCCAGCGCCTGCTCCGTCTGAGCCGTGGTCAGCCATGTGCCCTGGCGTGTTACCCCGATGGGCACTGCCTTGAAGCGGTCCGCGTCCAGTGCCGCCATCACACCCTGTGCGGAAACAACTGACACCTCGTGCTCGACAGACCGGCCGCCGAACAAGATGCCTACTTTGAGTTTCCGGCTGCGCGGCGTCATTCGAACTCTCCCACGAAAGCCACTTCTCGCTCCATATCGACGCCGACGCGCTCACGGATGCGTTCTTGCGCGAGGTTGATCAGCGCCCGGACGTCGTTCGCCGTGGCGCCGCCCATGTTCTCGATGAAATTCGTGTGCTTCTCAGAGAAGCGCGCATTGCCAATGCGATGGCCCCTCAGGCCCACCTCGTCGACATACTGCCAGGCGGACTTCCCTTCAGGGTTCTTGAACACGGAGCCGCAGTTCTGGCCCGGCGGCTGCGCGTCCTTGCGCTGCTGGTCGAACTCCTTGATGCGCGCCTTCAGCGCCTCAGGATCGCCTTCAACGACGCGAATGTCGACGGAAAGGACCGCCGCATCGCGCAACACTTCGGTAGAGCTCTGCCGGTAGCCCAGCGCGAAGTCATCCGGCTTCATCTCACGGATGTCCCCCTTCTCATCGGTCAGCCGCGCGCCGACGAGCACGTCAGCGAGTGAGCGGCCGTAGGCCCCCGCGTTAGACACGACGGCGCCGCCTAGCGTGCCGGGGATCCCGCACGCCCACTCAACTCCTCCGTAGCCTGAACTCGCCAGCCGCCGGGCGAGCGTCGAGAAGCTGAGGCCGCTCGCAGCCCGCACCTTCAGGCCGACGCCGTTCTGAACAGGCCCCTCAAGCTGCGCGTACTGGTTGTCGATCACCAGTCCGCGGATGCCTTTATCGCCGACCAGCGTATTTGACCCTGATCCCAGAATGTACACCGGCACGCCGTGCCGGCGCGCCACAGCGAAAGCCTGACGAAGCTCGTCCTCGGTCTTCACGGTGACGTACATGTCCGCCGGGCCGCCCACGCCGAACGTCGTGTGACGCGACATCGGCTCGTCCAGCCTGACTTCCGCGATCTGCCCCAGTTCGGCAATCAGGTCGTCGCTCATCGGGCCTCCAGCGCTTTCAGGACCAGCGGGCCGGCCTTGTCGACGTCGCCCGCGCCTACCGTGAAGAAGACGTCGCCCTCACGCAGCTCGTCTGCCACGAGGGCCGCGGCCTCGGAGACCGGGCCGGCGCAGACGGCCTTCGGAGTTGTGATCTCCCCGGTGAGTGCCTTTGCGTCCATGCCCTCCGACGGGTCTTCGCGGGCCGCATAAGTGTCGGCGATGAAGAGCGCGTCACAGTCCGCGAAGCAGTCGCGGAACTCGTCCAGCAGGTATGCCGTGCGGGTGTACGTGTGCGGCTGGAAGAGCACTACGATGCGCCGGCCGGGGAAGCGGGTGCGTGCCGCCGCCAGGGAGGCGCGGATCTCGGTCGGGTGATGAGCATAGTCGTCCATGACGATCACGGCGGCTGCCTCGCCGACGAATTCGAAACGCCGCGCGGCGCCCTTGAATTCGGCGATGGCCTCACGAACGGTGTCCTTGGGGACCCCGACGATCTCGCCTACCGCGATAGCGGCGAGGCTGTTGCTCACGTTGTGTGCACCTGGTAGCCGTGTCACAAACTCCCCCCAGAGTTGTTTTTGAAATCGTACCACAAATGTTGAACCGTCTATACCCTTTGACGCTTCATCTTGTGGACTCACGATCTCCGCATACCAGTCAGCCTCTGGCGAGAGGTGACTGTAGGAGGTGACGTGGACGGGGTAAGTCACGTCACCTCCTACAGTCCGGGGAAGGAACGCCTGTCGCTGGGACAGGCAAGCCTGCAAGGGGGGGGAATCCAAGCAGGCCACAATAAAACCGGAAATGTCTACTTGAGCGAGGAACTGCGCGTACGCACGCTGCAACTCCTCGAAGGAGCCGTAGATGTCCAAATGATCTGGCTCCACGTTGGTGACCACCGCGATGTGCGAGTGGTAGTTCAAAAATGCGCGGTCGTATTCGTCCGCCTCGACCACGAAGTGCGGTCCTTCGCCGGGCAGGGCATTGCTGCCCAGGTCGCGCGCTTCGCCACCCAGCATGATCGTCGGCGAAAGCCCAGCCTTATGAAGCATGAACGCGATAAGTGACGATGTCGTCGTCTTGCCGTGGGCGCCCGCCACGGCGATCACCTGCTTGCCCTGCTGAAGCACGGCAACCATTTCGGCGCGCTTGATCGCCTCGATGCCGCGCCGTTGGGCTTCCAGCAGTTCAGGGTTGTCCGCGTGTGCCGCCGACGTATACACGACAAGCTCAGCGTCGTCGATGTTCCCGCCGGCATGCCCTTCATGCACCGTAACTCCCATCTTCTCTAGCTTGCGAGTTAGCGGTGTCAGGTAGATATCTGAGCCAGAAACGGTATGTCCACGGTCGCGCAATATCTGCGCAATACCCGACATGTGGATGCCGCCAACGCCGATCAGGTGCACGCGCTGCGGAATCGTCCGCTCTGCTACGTGCGTCATCGGCTGGTCCATTTCGCCAGGTCAAGCAACATACCGGCCAGCCGCGTGGCGGCATTCGGCCGCGCCAGTCGCCTGGACGCTTCACGCATGCCCTTCAGCCGCGTCTCATCGTGCAGCAAAGTGCCGACGATCGGCAGGATGTTATCCAGGTACTCTTCCTCAAGGACGGTGGCCGCGCCCTGCTTCTCCAGGTAGTGCGCGTTCACCCTCTGGTGAGCGCCTGCCAGCGGCAGCGGCACCAGCACCGCCGGCAGTCCCAGCGCCGGCAACTCGCCGATCACCGATGCGCCCGAGCGGCACAGCGCCAGGTCCGCGGCCGCCATCGCCCAGGGCATTTCGTCGTGCATGTAGCCGTGCAGGTGATACCGGCTCCGCAGCTCGTCCGGCATGCCGTCACGAATTTCGCGCAGCCAGGGCTCATCGCCCAGTCCGGAGACATGCACGACTTCACATAACTCCAGCAACCCCGATAGGTCCGACGCCACGGCACGGTTTATGCGATGCGCGCCCGTCGAGCCGCCGCCGATAAACAGCACCTTTTCCTCCGGACTGATCCCCAGCCGCTCACGGCCAGATGCCCGGTCCGCCTTCCAGAACTCACCGCGCACCGGATAGCCCGTCACGATCGTCTTTCCGGAGGGCAGCTTGCGCAGCGACTCGATCGCCGTCACAGCCACCTTCTGCGCCAGCCGGGCGATGGCTCGCACGGCCCATCCGGGGCTAAGGTCCGGAAGATAAACCGCCAGCGGCACGCCTTTGCCCCTCGCCGCCAGCGCCACAGGGAAGCTCGCATAGCCTCCCGTCGAAAGCACTACTTCTGGCCGGAAGTCGCTGATGATCGCACGCGCCTGCGTTACGCCGGACGCGATCTTGGCCGCGTTCATGCCCATTTGCCAGGGCATACGCCCGCGGATCGGCGCCGCGTTGACTCCGCGAAACTCGACCGCTGCCCGCTCGACGATCTCTGCGTCGTTTCCGGACGCCGAGCCTACGTACAGGAGCTCCAGCGTTTCTCCCGCTGGCAGCGCGGAACGTACGGCTTCGGCTACGCTCAGCGCCGGGTAGACATGCCCGCCGGTGCCGCCGCCGCTCAAGACCAGCCTCATGCCGCGCCCCTCTCAAACACCGGGCCGCGACGCCGCGCCTTCGGTCGGGGGGGTGCCTTGGCCACGGGCCGCGCCCGCGCCGCGTATCTCACGTCCGACGTATACCGCGACACATTGAGCAGTATTCCGACGCCGGCCATCAGGCTGATCAGCGCCGAACCTCCGTAGCTCAGGAACGGCAGGGGAATACCGGTGAGAGGGATAGTACGCGTGACGCCGGCGATGTTGATCAGCGTCTGGAACGCGATCCAGCTGATAATCCCCACCCCTAGCAGCATTCCGAAGTCGTCGTTCGTCTTCAAGGTCACACGCAGGGCCCGATAAAGGAAGAATGCGAAGAGGGCCAGCACGCCAATCAGCCCGATGAACCCCAACTCCTCGCCCAGGATGGCGAACACTCCGTCGGTGTGCGCGCCCGGGAGGTACAGGTGCTTCTGCCGGCTTTCCGCCCAGCCGATGCCCAGCGGCCCGCCACTTCCCAGCGCGACTGCCAGCTGGATGATCTGAAACCCCAGCCCCTGCGGGTCCGATTCCGCCGAAAGAAAGCCAGTCAGGCGGTCAAGCTGATACTCACGCGCGCCGATCATGAAGTAGCTTGCCGTCGCTCCCGCTCCCAGCAGCAGCGCCAGGTGGGTGATCGGAGCCCCGGCGACGAAGAACAGCGTGCACGCCACAAGCACGATCATCACCGTTGTCCCCATGTCCGGCTCGGAGACGACGAGCGCCGCGACGACGCTCAGCAGGAGGACGAACGGCACGAAGCCAATCGTGAACTGGTTAATCTCCTTGCCGCGGCTCGCTAACCAGGCTGAGATGTACACGAGCACGGCCAGCTTTGCGAACTCGCTTGGTTGCACTGAAATCGGCCCAAAGATCAGCCAGCGCTTCGCTCCGTTCACTTCCGAGCCCAGCGGCGAGAGAACGAGGACCAGGCCCACGAGGGCAACCAGCAGCATCGGCGCGCTCCAGCTGCGCAGGCGGTTGTAGTCCACCTTCATGAAGAAGACCAGCGCAACCATCCCCAGGCCCGTGAAGAGCGCCTGGCGTAAGATGAAGTAGTTCGGGTCCCCGTACTCGTGGTATGCCACCGCGAAGCTGGACGTGTAGACGGCCAGCAGCCCAGCGATCAGAAGCATCACGGTCGCCACCAACAGGTGGTAGTCCGGCATGCCTGGCCGGCGGCTACCTGCCCTGCGTCCCTGGAACGGGGTTCCTTCTACCGGATCGATGACTGTGCCTCCCCGGCTATCCGGCCGACCAGTCGCCGGAAGTGCTCGCCGCGTTGCTCAAAGTTGTCGTATGCGTCGTAGCTGGTGCAGGCCGGCGAGAGCAGCACCACGTCGCCCGGCTGGGCAGCCCCGTGCGCAGCCGTCACCGCTTCTTCCAGCGTTTCGCCCCGGATGATTGCCGTCTCCGATCCGGCTGCCAGCAGTGCCGCTTCCAGCTTCTCGGCCGACTCGCCGAACAGCACCACCGCCCGGCACCTCTTATGCGCTTCCGCGGCCAGTTCTTCCAGTGGCAGGTGCTTGTCGCGCCCACCCAGGAGCAGGACGATCGGTCCGCTGAACGAACGCATCCCGGCGAGGGTACGCTCCGGCGTCGTGGCGATGCTGTCGTTGTAATACCCGGCGCCGTTGAATTCCGCCACCAGCTCCAGGCGGTGCTCAACGCCGGCGAAACCGCGGACGGCCATCGTTATCGCCGCCGGCGATGCGCCGCTCGCCAGCCCTACCGCGGCCGCCGCAACGGCGTTCTCCTGGTTGTGGCGGCCGCGCAGGCTCACTTCATCCAGCAAGAAAAGGGGCTGCTCGATTCCGTTCACGCGCGCCGTCGCCCGCCCGTCTCGCACGAACACGCCGTCTCCCGGAATCGTGTCCGTCATGCTGAACCACAGCAGGCGGCCGCGGACCTTCGGTTCCAGTGCCCGCGTCTCGGCGTTGTCGTACCCCAGTACTGCTATATCGTCCGCCTCCTGGAACTCGATGATGCGCGCCTTGAGCGCCACGTAGTCGTCCCAGGAGAAACGGTCCAGGTGGTTCGGTGTGATATTGAGGATCGCCGCTATGTGCGGGCTTCGGTCAACCAGTTGCAACTGGGTATGGCTTATCTCCAGCACGGATCGCGTATACGGACGGATGTCCTCCAGCCGGTCCAGAAGCCCCACGCCGATGTTGCCGCCGACGAAGACATCCTGGTCGTCGGCCTTCAGCATCTCTGCCACCAGCGCCGTCGTCGTCGTCTTCCCGGAAGAGCCGGTGATGCCGATGATCGGCCCGGGGCAGAGCTCGAAGAACAGCCCCACCATCGACATGAATGGCACGCCGTTGTCTCGTGCTGTCTTAAGCGGCGGCAAGTCCAGCGGCACGCCTTGCGAAACGAATAACGTTTCGGCATCAGCGATCGCCTGCGCCTGGTCTTTGCCCAGCGAGACGTTCACATGAAGCGGCTCAACCTCACGCAGGCTGTCCGCCAGACGGTCCGAAGTCTTGGAGTCAGACGCCGTGACGTAAGCGTGCTGGCGCGAGAGGTAGCGCACCATGTCCACGCCCTCCACGCCCAGCCCAACGACCGTTACGCGCCGGTCCGTGAAATCCAGCTCATAGAGACGCCGCGTGTCGATCACGAGTACACCTCCAGCGCCAGCGCCACGCCGGCCATTGCGCCCAGCACCCCCACGACCCAGAAGCGCATCGTCGTCTGCATCTCGCTCAGGCCGCCTTCTTCGAAGTGGTGGTGCAGAGGCGTCTTGCGGAATATGCGCTTGCCGCCCGTCAGCCGGAAGTATCCGACCTGCAGCCCGACCGACGCTCCTTCTACTACGAAAATAATTCCGATTAGCGGCAAAACCAGCCACTGTCCTGTCATGAAAGCTACGACGGCCAGCGCGCCGCCCAGTGCCAGCGCTCCCGTGTCACCCATGAACACGCGGGCGGGATAAGCATTGTGCCAGAGGAAGCCGGCGCAGGCGCCGGTCACCGTGAAGCAGAAGGCGCCCAGGTAAGTCTGCTCCTGGTGCATAGCCAGGATGCCGTACGCGGCGTAGGCGATCGCCAGCGTTCCCGCCGCAAGACCGTCCAGCCCGTCCGTGACGGCCACGCCGCCCGCCGTCAAGACAATGATGCCGATGGCAACCGGGATGTAAACCCAGCCGATGTCGTGCCGGCCCTCAAACGGTATGTTCACGCTCCGCAGGTCCAGCAGATCTTCGTGGTACAGCGCGATCGCGGCGCCGATGCCCACGGCGATAAACACCGCCAGCTTCACGCGCCGCTGAAGTGCAGCCTGTCTGCGCCCCTGCAGCGAACCCACGTCGTCCACGAATCCAA
Organism: Dehalococcoidia bacterium; assembly: GCA_035512435.1. Lineage (GTDB taxonomy): Bacteria > Chloroflexota > Dehalococcoidia > SM23-28-2 > RBG-16-64-32 > CF-162. Next base: position 57,651 of record DATKDX010000047.1, on the reverse strand, counting down.
GCGCGCACAAACAACCCGCCACCAAAAGCGGCAGCCCGATGCTGTAACGCCCGAAGAAGTTGGCCGCCAGCGTGAAGGCGACAATCACCAGGACGATCAACAGGCCGCCCATCGTTGGCGTGCCGGCCTTCGACTGGTGCGTCTCCGGCGCCCACTCGCTGATCTCCTTGCCGATCTTTCGCCGGCGCAGGAGCTCAACGGCCGGGTATCCCGCCGCCACAGTCGCCGCCAGTGTCATCGCGCCCAGTACCAGTGCATACGTCATTTCCTCGGCTCGTCATCGTGCGCCAGCAGCGCCTCAACCAGGCTTTCCAGCCCAACCGCGCGCGAGGCCTTAATCAGAACGTGGTCTCCCGCGCGCAGTTCACGGGTCAGCGCCTGCGCGGCTTCGACGGTCGATTCGAACGTCCGCGTCTCTTGCCCCGCCGCCCGAGCCTCTTCGGCGATCAGTGACGCTTCCTCGCCGACTACACAGAGAAGGTCACAGCGACCGGCCGCATGATGTCCCACGCGCCGGTGCCCCTCGTCCTCTGCCGCGCCCAGCTCCCGCATATGACCCAGAACCGCGACGCGTCGGCCTGGCAGCTCCGAGAGCAGGTCCAGCGCAGCGATCACGGAGGCTGGGCTGGCGTTGTAGCTGTCATCGATTAGCGTGCTGCCGTTAATTCCCGCGCGCACCGCCAGGCGCAGGTCCACGCGCGCCTCGCGCAGCGCTTCGGCGATTTCCGCCAGCGTCATCCCTTCGTTGAGTGCAACTGCTGCTGCCGCCAGCGCCGGGTAAACGTGATGGCGTCCCGGCAGTGGGCAGTCAACGCGTGCGCTTTCGCCGTTCGCCGAAATCGTGAATGAGAGGCCCTCTAGGCCGCGCGATTCGACGTCGCTGCCACGCACGTCAGACTGCTCGGATAGCCCGAAGAGGACGCTCCGTGCGCGGGTCCGCCGGGAGAACGATGCCACGCGCGCGTCATCTCCGTTGAGCACTGCGAGGCCGTCCGGCCCCAATGCCTCCACCAGTTCTGCTTTGCCGCCGGTGATGCGCCCAATCGATCCGACCCTCTCCAGGTGCACCGGCCCAACGTTCATCACGACTCCGACATCCGGCTGCGATATCTGCGCCAGGAGGGCTATGTCGTCGGGTACATACATCCCCAGCTCCAGCACCGCACGCTCGTGCTCAGGTCGCAGTTGCAGCAGGGTCAGAGGCACTCCGATTTCAGTATTCAGGTTTGCTTCGCTCTTCAGCGTGCGATAGCGGGCTGAAAGCACCGCCGCGATCAGTTCCTTGGCCGTTGTCTTGCCGACACTGCCGGTCACGCCGATCACCCTGGCGTCATGTCGCCGGCGCCAGTAGGCTGCCAGCTTCTGCAGGGCCGTCTGTGGGTCGCTGACCTGGAAGACAGCTCTGTCCCCTGATTCAACAGGCCTCGCCACTACCGCCCCGGCCGCGCCCGCCTCGAGTGCAGCCGGCACGAACGCATGCGCGTCAAGGTTCTCGCCGTGCAGCGCAAAGAAAAGGTCTCCCTTGCCCACGGTGCGGGAGTCGATCGCGCCGCGCGCAAACGTGACGTCCCTACCCGCGCGCGCCGAAACCAGCATCGCGCCTGTCCCTTCGATTACGTCGTTAGTCGTCAGCATTTCTAGTTGTCTACGCTCGCTACCAGCGCCTCTTCTGTCGGCGGCACGTTCATGTAGGCCAGCGCCTGGTGCGCCAGTCGGTTGAAGGCCGGCGCGGCCACAACAGTGCCCCACGGCACGTCCTTCGGCTCATCGATCTTCACCAGCACAGCGATCTGTGGATCCTCCAGCGGGGCGACGCCGGCGAAGCTCGAGATGTAGGCGTCGGGCTTGTAGCCTCCGTTCTCGGTCGCGATGTTGGCCGTGCCTGTCTTGCCACCAACCTCGTAACCGGGCACGTCCACCGTCGTGTACCCGTCTACAACAACGCCCATCATGTCGAGCATGGTTCGCGCCGATTCGGGAGACATGACCTGCCGCACGACCTCCGGTTCCACCTCGCTGCGGCTCAGCGGCCCGATGATCTCTTTGACGAACTGTGGCTTCATCAACTGCCCGTCGTTGGCGATTGCCGCCACGGCCATCGCCATCTGCAGGGGCGTTACCGCGATTCCCTGGCCGAAGCTGTTGGTCGCCATGTCCACCGCGCTCCAGCCCTCAGCGTCAGTCTTCGGGGTCCGGACGCGCCCTTCGACCTCGCCGGAGAGGCCGCTATCAGTCGTCATGCCGAACCCGAACCTCGCTATGTAGTCGTAGAAGCTCTGCGGTCCGCACAGGCTGGCCAACCAGGCTGCGCCCGTGTTCAGGCTCTTGCTCAGCAGTTGCTGCACTGTCTGCGATCCGTTCGCCGAGTAGTCCCAGTTATAGATGCTCCAGTCGCTCAGATGGACCACTCCCGTATCGTTCCACCACGTCCCCGGCGATACCAACCCCAGGTCGATTGCGGCGCTCGCCGTGATCAACTTAAACACGGAGCCGGGCTCATACGTGTCCGTAATCGCGCGGTTGCGGTACAGAGCCTGCTTGGAGCCGTCATCGACCAGCGGTTGCGTCACGTCAAATGTCGGGCGGCTCGCCATCGCCAGCACCTCGCCGGTCTCGGGCTTTACCACGATGATCGTGCCGCCGGCGGCCTCGTGATCTTGGATCGCCTTGTCAAGTTCCTGCTCCGCCAGCCGCTGAATGTATCGGTCCACTGTCAACACTACGTTAGCGCCGGGCTGGGCAGGGATCTCCGAGCGCTCACCGTATGCGAGCTGCCGCCCGAGCCCGTCTCGCTCATAAGTGACAGAGCCCGGATTTCCTCCCAGGATCGAGTCCAGGTCTGTCTCCAGGCCCGTCAGGCCGTTGTTGTCCTGCCCGACGAACCCCAGCAACTGCGCCGCCAGGTTACCCTCCGGGTACACGCGCCGGCTGCTTTCCAGCAGGCGCACTCCGCTCAGGCCTAGTGCCCGCACCCCCACAGCTTGCTGGTAGTGCAGGCCACGCGCCACCGGGATCTCGAATACTTCAGTCTGGGCAACGGTTTCCACCATTTCGTTGGCGCTAACGCCGGTGATCTCCGCGAGTTCAGCGGCGGCCGCCTGTGCCGTTGCGGCATCGGTCCATGCACGTTTCTCCACCATCACGTTGTACGCGGCCTCGCTCGCCGCCAGCGGGTATCCGTTGCGGTCCAGGATCGCGCCCCGGCGGTCCGTCAGTGTCTCCACGCCGTAATGGATGTCGCGCGCCTGCTCGGCATACTGGTCATGCTCCAGGATCTGGAGCTGCGCCAGCCTTCCGATCACGACAACGAAGCCGACGACGATCGCCGCCACCACTGCCCAGACCCGCCACGTCTCGCGAAATCGCCTCTTAGCCATCGTTCAGCCTCAGGGGAACGGAATCCAGCCGAATACGTCGTCGATAAGTGATGAACCGGAGCCCGTGCTGCTGTCCTCTGGCGGCAGGTAACGGCTCGGCAGCTTGTGCGGCGCCGCTGGCGCCACGTCCACCTGGATGTAAGTGACGTTCTCCGGCTCCACCATCTTGAAACGGGCCTTTGCTTCGCGCTCGATCCGCTCCAGGCTGCCCAGTTGCGCCACCGCGACCTCCTGCTCGTGAAGTCGCGCTTGCCAGTCTTCTCGCTGCTGTTCAAGGTGGCTGATGTTGCCACCGGTCGAAGTTGCCAGGCTGTTTTGCACCAGCGGCAACAGGGCCGCCGTGCCAACGATCAGTGTCGCCACCAGGATCACGATAGGTAGGCTGCCGCCGGCGGCAGCCTGCGGGATTGAGCGTGCGCCGTTGCGGCTAGTCGCCACCGTGCGCCTCCGCCCCGACTCGTTCCGCCGCCCGCAGCTTTGCGCTGCGGCTGCGTGGGTTGTTAGCCATCTCCTCAGGCGTCGGCGTCACCGGTCGTCGTGTCAAGACCCGCAGGCTGGCGCTGTGCCCGCACACGCAGACAGGTGTCTCCGGCGGGCAGATGCAGTCACGCGATTCGCGCTGCAGGTACTGTTTCACGATCCGGTCCTCCAGCGAGTGGAACGAAATCACCACCAGCCGGCCGCCGCTGCCAAGCACGTCGCGCGCCTGCTCCAGCGCCGTCTGCAATGTGTTCAGTTCATCATTTACCGCGATGCGCAGCGCCTGGAACGTCCGCGTCGCCGGGTGAATTCGGCTGCGCGTCCCCGGCACGGCCTTCGATACGATCGCCGCCAGTTCCGTCGTCGTCTTCAGCGGCCGCGCACGGATGATCGCCGAGGCTATCCGCCGGCTGAATCGTTCCTCGCCGAACTCCCAGATGACATTCGCGAGTTCATTCTTGTCGTATTCATTCACTATGTCGGCCGCTGTCACCGTCTGGTCCGGCCCAAACCGCATGTCCAGGGGCGCCTCGTACTGGAAGCTGAAGCCGCGGCCTTCCTCCGCCAGTTGCATCGAGGAAAGGCCCAGGTCGAAGAGTACGCCGTGCGCAGGCACAAAGTTCAAATTCTCAGCCGTAGCCTTTAGGTCCCGGAAGTTGCCGTTAATCAGGTCCACGCTGTCTTCGAAGTCCTTCAGCGTGTCCCGGGCCAGGCTGATGGCGTGCGGGTCAGCGTCGAAGCCGATTAGCATCGCTCCCGGCGCCCCTCGCTCCAGGATCGCGCGGGCATGACCCCCCGCGCCCAGCGTGCAGTCGATGTAGCGGCCGCCGGGCTCGACCGCCAGGTAACGGATGACCTCATCCGGCAGAACAGGATTGTGGACTAGAACATTGTTCTGGGGGGAGATTGCAACCACCGTCCTAATCCACCGGCTCCTGTCCCGCGGACAAGGCCGTCCGTGAATCCTCTAGCTCCCTCTCCCAGGCCTCCGGTCTCCAGATCTCCAGGCACTCGCGGGTACCGACGATAACGACGGAACCGTTGAGACCCAGCTGTTCGCGGAAGCGGGCGGGAACCAGGATTCGTCCCTGGCGGTCAAGCTCGGCTTCGAATGCCGTGCCGTCGAACGCCCGCCGTACTTGTCGACCAACTCGCACGGTCGCCGGGCGCGACGCCACTTCGTTAGACATCTCGTTGAACGCTGCGTCCGTGTAGACCTGCAGACACCCGTCGGGGTGCGGCGTCAGGACAGCACCCGCAGCGAAATCGCTGCGGTACTTCGCCGGGATGGCGACTCTGCCTCTGTCGTCGAGCGTATGCTCGAAGTTGCCTCTGAACCCCATCTTTTCCGTGAGCCATTTCCTTCTGCGGTCTCGGGGACGCTTATGCTAGAATCGGCTAGGCCCGAAGCCGGAAGCCTTCCGGCTGAGGTCTGGAACCGAATACTGGATGGGCCGAGTCCCCACTTCAACCCATTTCGTGGGAAATCATACCACCACGCCATAGCGTGTCAAGCGCTTATACAATATATTTCGCAATTCTCCACACTCTTGTCACCCCATGACTATCTGCGCCGCCCCCCGTCCCGCTCATCCTGAGGAGCCCGCATTCCTTCGCAGAAGGACGGAGGGCGTCCGCTGTCACAACGCAAATCCGGGTGCGCCTCGTCCCCCCCTTTTCCCGCTCATCCTGAGGAGCCCGGAGTTCTTCGCAGAAGAACGGAGGGCGTCTCGAAGGACAGTCAACGGAACTCCCTCGCCAGGCCCATGACTATCTGCGCCGCCGTCCTCACTACCTCCGACCAGGGTGCCCGCGGTGAACGCGATGACACCTCCGGCGCCATAATCCAGGAGCTGCTCGCCTCTCTCGGCGCCGAAATCGTCCGCTACGAAGTCATCCCTGACGACGCTGAGCGCATCGCCGACCACCTCTGCCGCTGGGCCGACGGCGGCAAGGTGCAGCTCATCGTCACCACCGGCGGCACCGGCCTCGGCCTCCGCGACTTCACCCCCCAGGCCACCCAGGCCGTCCTCGACTACGAGATCCCCGGCATCGCCGAGGCCATGCGCGCCGAAGGCCTCAAACACACCCCTATGGCCATGATCTCCCGCGCCGTCGTCGGCGTCCGCGGCAAGACGATCATCGTCAACCTCCCCGGCAACCCCAAGGGCGTCCGCGAAAACCTCACCGTCGTCCTTCCCGTCCTCCAGCACGCCGTCGAGCTCCTCTCCGGCGAGTACAGCGACCACGGCTAGCGCCGCCATGTGGGACGAAATGGGGAGACTTCGCGGCTAAGCCATGCGCATCGACATCCTCACCCTCTTCCCCGGCATGTTCCGCGGCCCCTTCGATGAGTCCATCATCAAGCGCGCCCTCGACGCCGGCCTAGCCTCCATCCACCTCCACGACATCCGCGACTGGGCTGAGGGCAAGCACTCCGTCGCCGACGACTCCCCCTACGGCGGAGGCCCCGGAATGGTGCTGAAGCCGGAGCCAGTCTTCGCCGCCACCGAAGCCGTCCTCGAAATGGCGCCGGAGCGCGGCCCCATCATCCTCATGACCCCCATCGGCCGGCCCTTCGGCCACGACCTCGCCCTCGAACTCGCGAAAGAAGAGCGCCTCGTCATCCTCTGCGGCCACTACGAAGGTTTCGACGCCCGCGTGCACGAACACCTCGCCACCCACGAGGTCAGCATCGGCGACTACGTCCTCTCCGGCGGCGAGATCCCCGCCATGGTCGTCGTCGACGCCGTCATCCGCCAGGTCCCCGGCGCCCTCGGCTCCCCCCAGTCCGCCGAGCAGGAGTCGTTCTCGGAAGGCATCCTCGAAGCGCCCCACTACACTCGCCCCCCCGACTTCCGCGGCTGGTCCGTCCCCGACATCCTCCTCTCCGGCCACCACGCCGAAGTCGAAAAGTGGCGCCGCCGCCAAAACCTCCTCCTCAGCGCCCGCCGCCGCCCCGACCTCCTCGAGCGCATCTCTATAAGTAATGACGACAAAGAGTGGCTAGCCGACCAACTCGGCGGCTCATTCGACATTTCCTGAGGCCGCAGCCAAAGCTTGCCCTGAGCGCGGCGCCAGCCGCAGTCGAAGGGGACCTCGCCGCAGCGAAGGCGAGGACCTGCAACCACCCTCCCGCCGATGAACGACGCCATCACTTCCTGAGGCTGCAGCCAAAGCCTGCCCTGAGCGCGGCGCCAGCCGCAGTCGAAGGGGATCTCGCCGCAGCGAAGGCGAGGACCTGCAACCAACCTCCCACTCAGTCACAGCGTCCCATGCGCTCCGCCTTCGCCGTAGCCCCGAGGGGCTTCAGCCCTCCTCCCGCGGCGCGGATATGAATTGTGAGTGGTGAATCGCGACTCGTGTCCCGCGGGCATCCGCGGCGACTAATCACCAATCACTAATCACCAATCACACTCGCACCTGGCACCTAATCACTCGCACCAGCCATTGCCCTAACCCCTCCCCGCAGGTACACTCCGAATGTTGCCCATGGACGCTAACGCATACGTAGAACTCAAGCCTAACCGCAACATCCCCTCCTTCCGCACAGGGGACACCGTGCGCGTGCACGCCATCGTCGTCGAAGGACAGCGGCGCCGCATCCAGGTCTTCGAGGGCGTCGTCATCCGCATCCGCCGCGGCGGCATCAACAGCAACTTCACCGTCCGCCGAGTCACCAACGGTGTCGGCGTCGAGCGCGTCTTCCCCTACCACTCCCCGCTCATTGACAAAGTCGAGGTCGCCCGCGTCGGCAAGGTCCGCCGCTCCCGCCTCTACTACCTGCGCGACCGCGTCGGCAAGGCCGCACGCATCCGCGCCGGCGAGCGCGAGCGCTTCGAATCCCTCGCCGCCCAGCTAGCCGCCGGTGTCTCCTACGTCGAGCCTGCCGAGGCCGACGAAGAAGAGACAATCGAAGAGCTAGACGAAACCGCCGAGACCGAGACGACCGAAGAAACAGCCGAGATCGAAGCCCAGGCCGAGGAAGAGGCCCCCGCAGCCGAAGCCACCGAGGCCCCCGCCGAAGAACCCGCCCCCGAAGCCGCCGCCGAGCCCGAAGAAACCGAGGCCGCCCCCCAGCCCGCCGCCGAAGAACCCCCCGCCGACGACGGCGAAGGCATCGTCGAAGAGCCCGAGACCCCCGAAGAAGAGAAGGTCGAACAGCTCATCGAATCCGAATCCGGCGAAGAGCCCGGCGAAGCCATCGAAGAGCGCAAGTAGCTTCACACCCTCGGGGTCAGGCTCTTAGTCTTCGAAGTTCCGCGTCACCTCGGCCCTGCTTACATAGGGGGGTCTCGTCGCTTCCTGTCCCCGAAGCGGTAGAATTAGCCTTAATGCGGTTCGTTGTCCGACTGATTCGTTCGACTGGCTGCTAGGAGGTCTGAGCTCTACTAGTGTTCATCTTAAGTGGCGGGATCTTTTGGGCGGTGCTTGGCGCGACTCTTCTTCTGAGGCCCGCATGGGTTCTGAGCACAACTGCTAATCTCAGCATCCGAATCTACGGCAAAGACAGCGCCTATACGAAGGTATTCTCGCGGACACCGTTCGGGTGGTTCCAACGCGCCTTCACTGGCGTACCACCCGATGAGTTCGCCGCGTCGTCAGCAAGGGACCCATCCGCGTTTCCCGGGGTTCTTTGGCTAATCCGGTTTCTCGGGGCGTTCGGACTTCTATTCGGATTGTTCGCGATGGTTGCAGGGATAGGAAGACTGGCCAGTTAGGGCAATCGCGAATTGCGATTGCCAGGCCCCTGGGGCGCTGAACCCCGCCAACATTTTCGCGTGGTCAGGCTTCAGCCCTGACCAGCGTGTCGCCCTTTTATCGTAGTCCCGGCCTTGTATCACGTGACCTAACCTACACGTCTCTATATCACGGAGACGGTTTGAGGATGAGCCTGACAGTTGACGATGGCGTCAATTCGCCGCTCTTTGGACCGACGGAAAGGAGTGAACATCCACGCGATGGACGCTAGTGGCCTCATCTTGGGGATTATTCTCTTCGCTGGCGGAGTCTATTTTGCCGCAACGCGCGAGGAACTCGCACAACGCTGGCCATCGGTTTGCGCATCGGCCAAGGCGGGAGGGTCGCTTCGCGTGGGTCGATCGCCGTATGTTCCAACCAACGCTCGATGGCACCAGAACCATGTCGTGGCTGATCGGAGCAGTCATCGCGGCTAGTGGTCTCGCTTTCATTGTTGGGAGCCTTCCAAAGTAGCACACACGACGCGGTGAATCGGGTCCCCGCGAAAGCTACGGGACCTGCCGCCGACCGCAATACCCGCACCCAACCGGCGTCTTCTATAGCGGAGCAACAGCACATTGACGCCGCACCTACGGAGCAGTTCATCGAATCCGAATCCGGCGAAGAGCCCGGCGAAGCCATCGAAGAACGCAAGTAGCGCTTCGCCCCCGCTGTGGGAGTCAGTCTGTTCGACGGTGCTACAATCGTGACCTAAATATATTGGACTGAGAGGCGCCGATTGTTTTCGGGTGAGCACTTGCCAGTTACTCTTTTCGTCGTTATCGGCTCTGCAATCGCTGGTCCCGTGATCTTCATCTCGGATGGCGGCAGTGTTTCTGAGGCGCTCTATGTTGGGTTGCCAATCGGTCTCGGGGCGGGACTTCTATCCAGTGCCGCGCAGTGGCGGATTGCTATGCTCCGACAACGTCGCAAGCGCTAGAGCGCGAGTACGCGGCCTTCGATTCATGCGTATTGCCCGCCGTAGGCGGGCTTCTTCTTGGGCCACGAATCTCTATCGCCCCTGCGCCCGCCCTTCCTATACTGGCCCCATGCCCTACGCCGAGGTAGCCGTCAACGCAGCTGCACCCATCCGCCAGACCTTCACCTACCGCGTCCCCGATGGCCTTAACGTCGCCGTCGGCCAGGCAGTCTACGTCCCCTTCGGCGCCCGCACGCTCCAGGGCATCGTCTGCGAAGTCACCGAGGAGCCCCGCTACCAGGACGCCCGCGACATCGAAGACATCATCGACGAGCGCCCTCTCCTCTCGCCCGAGCGCGTCGCCCTCGCCCTCTGGCTCAGCGGCTACTACCTCGCCCCCCTCTTCGACTGCGTCTCCCTCATGCTCCCGCCCGGCTTCAAGCGCAAGCCCCAGACTTTGGTGCGCCCCGCCTTCTGGGCCGGCGATGCCACGCACGACCTGACCGACGCCGAACGCGCCGTCCTCGACGCCCTCCAGGACCGCCCCGAAGCCGAACTCGAGGAGTTGAAGCGCTCCCTCAAGTCCGTCCGTGGCGCCGCTCGCGCCATCGGCGCGCTCACCAAGCTCGGCGTACTCGCCCGCAGCTACCGCCTCGCCCGCCCCGCCGTCCAGGCAAAGACCGTTTCCCAGCTCACCCTCCGCATCCCCGAAGACGACGCCCGCGCCCGCGCCGACGCCCTCCGCGCCGACGGCTCAGCGAAGGCCCTCAAGCGCGCCGTCTTCCTCGACGCCCTCGCCGAAGAAGGCGCGCTCCCCCTTAGCCGCGCCCGCGCCATCGGCCTTACGCCCGCTACCCTACGCGACTTCGAGGCCGAAGCCATCGCCACCGTCGAAGACGTCTCCGTCGTCCGCGACCCGCTCGCCGGCCGCGTCTACGCGCCGAAGCCGCCCGCTGACCTGACACCGGACCAGCAGGCCGCCGCGAGCGAGATCATCGCTGCCCTAGACTCTGGCGCCCACCGGTCGTTCCTCCTCCACGGCGTCACCGGCTCCGGCAAGACCGAGGTCTACCTGGCGGCGATCGACCACGCCGCGTCGCTCGGCAAGCGCGCCGTCGCCCTCGTCCCCGAGATCTCGCTCACCCCGCAGACCGTCCGCCGCTTCGGGGAGCGATTCCCCGGCGAGGTCGCCGTCATGCACAGCGAGCTGTCACTGGGCGAGCACTTCGACATGTGGCACACCGTCCGCGACGGCAACTACCGCGTCGTCATCGGCCCGCGCGGAGCCCTCTTCGCCCCTCAGCCGGACCTCGGCCTCGTCATCATCGACGAGGAGCACGAGTGGACGTACAAGCAGCAGGAAGGCTCCCCCCGATACCACGCCCGGAAAGCCGCCGAGGAGCTCTGCCGCCGCACCGGCGCCGTCCTCGTCCTCGGCTCAGCGACGCCGGACGTCGAGAGCCACTTTCGCGCGTCGGCGAAAGCGCATCGCTTGCTGGAGTTGCCGCAGCGCCTGATCCGGCAGGACGGCGCGATCGTGCCTGCGCCGCTGCCGGAAGTCGAGATCGTTGACCTGCGCGAAGAGCTGAAAGCTGGCAACCGCAGCATCTTCAGCCGTTCGCTCTCGCGCTCTATCCGCGCCGCCCTCGACTCCCGCGAGCAGGTCATGCTCTTCCTCAACCGCCGGGGCAGCGCCTCCTTCGTCCAGTGCCGGGACTGCGGCTACGTGCCGGAGTGCAAGTCCTGCGCCGTCGCTCTCACCTACCATGACACCGTCGACCGGCTCGTTTGCCACTACTGCCACCGCCGCTACTCGCTTCCCGCGACCTGCCCCGAGTGCGGCGGCAAGCGCCTTCGCCAGGTCGGCATCGGCACCGAGCGCGTCGAAGAAGCGGCCCGCAACGAGTTCCCGGGTGCGCGGACGCTGCGCTGGGACCGCGATGTGACGAGAGGTCGCGACCAGCACGAGGCGATCCTGGCGAAGTTCCTGGCCCACGAGGCCGACATCCTCGTCGGCACCCAGATGATCGCCAAGGGGCTCGACATCCCGCTTGTCACCCTCGTCGGCGTCATTTCCGCTGACATCGCCCTCCACCTCCCCGACTTCCGCGCCGGTGAGCGCACCTTCCAGCTGCTGGAGCAGGTCGCCGGGCGCGCCGGTCGCGGCGAGAAGGGCGGGCGCGTCGTCGTCCAGACCTACACCCCCGACCACTTCGCTATCGAAGCGATGGCCCGCCACGACTACCACGCCATCTACACCGCCGAGATCGAGAACCGCCAGCGCATGGGCTACCCGCCCTTCGGCCGCCTGGTCCGCCTGACCTACGCCCACACCGGCGCTGACTACGCCCAGCGCCAGGCCTTCGAGATGACCTCCCGCCTCCGCGCCGAAGCCGCCCGCCTCGGCCTCCCCAACGTCGACGTCCTCGGCCCCTCCCCCGCCTACGTCTCCCGCATCCGCGGCCGCTGGCGCTGGAACGTGCTGATCCGCGGTGATGACCCCGCCGCCCTCCTCGGCGACGAACCGCTGCCGCGTGGCTGGACCGTAGACGTAGACCCCATCTCGGTTATCTGAGGCCGGGGCGTACGTGGAGCGCGCCCGAAGCCGCCGCACCCAGCGCCATTTACCCCTCGGAGATCGCCGCGTTATCGGCTATCCTCGGACCATGTTCATGCATCCTTTTCTCCGCCAACCCCGTCAGAATTCGTTTCGACCCGCGAAGGCTCGGTCTTCGATTCCATCAAACGATTTTCGGCCTTCGCAGATACAATTCTCCCCTTAAATTTTTTCCCAGCGTCGGAACGATCAATCCCCGGACACGGTCCCCCGAAATCCATCAAACCACCAGGTACAAAATCGCATTGATCGAATCGATCGTTTCGGCGGTGAACGCGGCCCTCATGCGGGAGGCGGCTGCCTCAGCTTGACGCCCTCCGTCAGTAGCGGAACACTGGGCCCATGCCGAAGAAGCAGGTCCTCATCGAGGCCGCCGGCCGCGAGGTCACCGTCACCAACCCCGATAAGGTCTTCTTCCCGAAGGCCGGCCACACCAAGCTCGACCTCGTTCAGTACTACCTCGCCGTCGCCGATGGCGCGCTGAGGGGCATCGGCGGGCGACCAGTCGTCCTCAAGCGCTACGTCAACGGCGCGGAGGAGAAACCCTTCTTCCAGAAGCGCGCCCCCGAGTCCCATCCTGACTGGATCGAGACCGTCGAGCTCGCCTTCCCCTCCGGCCGCACCGCCCGGGAGGTAGTCGTCCGCGACGCCGCCCAGTTGCTGTGGACGATTAACCTCGGCTGCATCGACCTCAATCCCCACCCCGTCCGCGCCGATGACCTCGACCACCCCGACGAGCTCCGCGTCGACCTCGACCCCGGCCCCGGCGTCGAGTGGGACGACATCCGCCGGGTCGCCCTCGTCGCCCGCGATGTCCTCGGCGACTACGGCCTCACCGGCTGGCCGAAGACCTCCGGCTCGCGCGGTATTCACGTCAACGTTCGCATCGAGCGCCGCTGGGGCTTCGACGAGGTCCGCCGCGCCGCCCTCGCCCTCGCCCGCGAGGTCGAGCGTCGTGTCCCGGACCTCGCCACTAGCGCCTGGTGGAAAGAGGAGCGCCACGGCGTCTTCATCGACTACAACCAGAACGCCAAAGACCGCACCGTCGCCTCCGCCTGGTCAGTGCGGCCGACCCCCGATGCCCGCGTCTCGATGCCGCTGACATGGGACGAAGTCCCCGACTGTGACCCCGCCGAGTTCACGCTCGTCACGGCCCCGAAGCGCTTCGCGGAGCGCGGTGACGCCTCGGACGGCATCGATGAGGCCGCCGGTTCGCTCGACGGCCTGCTTGAGCTGTCGAAGGAGCAAGAGGCGGCCGGCCTTGGCGACGCCCCCTGGCCACCGCACTACCAGAAGCAGGAAGGCGAGCCGCCGCGTGTCCAGCCCTCCAAAGCGCGGAAGGCCGCGACGAAGGGCACCGGCCGCCGTGTGCCGAAGCACCCGCTAATCACAATCGCAAAGGCTGAAGACGAAGCCAAGGCACGTGCCGGCCTCGAACGCTGGAAGAAGCGCTATCCGAAGGCCGCCAAGCACCTCGCCGTCGACGACATCCTCGTCGACGCCATGCGCGGCCGCTTCACCACCTGGACGCGCATCCGCGTCAACCTCCGCCACGTCCCCGAGGCGGACCGCCCGCGGGAAGAACCGCCGGACCCGGATTACGATCCCTTCGAAGGTATTGAGGGCGAGCCGCCGAAGACGCGCTCTAGCTCGTAGGGCGGCGTCACCTCGAGCTGGTCGTAGGTGCAGGCTTCGGGCGGCTTGTCCGGCCGCCAGCGCACGAACTGCGCGGCATGACGGAAGCGCGTCCCCTGCATATGGTCGTACGCGACCTCGCAGACCCGTTCGGGGCGCAGGGGCTCCCAGCTCAGATCCTTCCCGCGGTTCCAGCGGCTGCTCGCGCCCGGCAGCCGCTGGCCAGCAGCGGCCGCTTCGTCGTGCGCCTCCGCCCAGTCATGCCACGGGTGACCTTCCAGAGCGTTCTCCCGCAGCGGCGCCAGATCCTCCACGAGCTGCTTTCGGACCGCCGTCGTGAACGCAGCGGTCACGCCGACGTGCTGGAGCGCGCCCGCGTCGTCGTAGAGGCCGAGCAGCAGCGAGCCGATCATCGTGCCCTTGCCGTTCTTGTGCCAGCGGAAGCCGGCGACGACGCAGTCTGCCGTGCGGCGATGCTTCACCTTGATCATCGTCCGCTCGCCCGGGCGATACGGTTCGTCGAGCCGCTTGGCCATGACCCCGTCGAGGCCCGCACCCTCGAAGCGGCGGAACCAGTCCTCGGCCAGCTCGCGGTCCAGCGTCGCAGGCGAAAGGTGGACCGGCGGCTTCGCTTTGGCGAGCAACTTCTCGAGGCGTTTGCGGCGCTCCGCCAGCGGCGTCTCCCGCATATCCTCACCGCCGAGGGCGAGCACGTCCCAGGCAACAAACGACGCCGGCGACTGCTCGGCCAGCATGCGAACGCGCGACTCCGCGGGGTGGATGCGCAGCAGAAGCGCCTCGAAATCCAGCCCCGCCTCGCCGACGATGACAATCTCGCCGTCTAGGACGCATTGGTCCGGCAGGGCGTCCAGGAGCGGCGCCTCGAGCTCGGGGAAGTAGCGGTTCATCGGGCGCTTGTCGCGCGACTGCAGCGTGAGCTCGGCGCCGTCGCGGAAGACGATCGTGCGGAAGCCGTCCCACTTCGGCTCGAAGAGCCAGCCCTCGCCCTCCGGCAGCTTCTCTGCGGAGCGAGCGAGCATGGGGGCGAGGGGAGGCTGGAAGGGGAGGGACATGGCTCTATTCTAGGGGACAGTGGACAGTGGACAGTGGTGGGGTTTTAGGTACGGAATTTGTTTGGAAAAAAGAGGGGTGTTTCCATAACTTAGGTGCTATGAATAAGGTAACGACTGCATCGGGCATAAGCGGAGGCGGGGTGATAGTATCAACTGCGATTCTGATTCGATACAGCAAAATAAGGAGGACGGGATGCCCAAGTACCTGGTGATGGCGACGTATGTCGGCGAGGGGGTCGAGGGGTTGATGGAGGAAGGCGGATCGGCGAGGCGGGAGGCTGTGGTGAAGCTGCTGGACTCAGTTGGTGGCAAGCTGGAGAGCATTTACTACGCGTTTGGGGACATCGACGTGTATGCGGTCGTCGAACTACCGGACAACGTGACGGCGGCAGCGGTTGCTCTGACGATCAACGCGAGTGGCGAGGTCAGCGTGACGACGACGCCGCTGCTGACACCCGAGGAGATTGACCAGGCGGTAAAGAAGAGCCCGGACTACCGCGCCCCGGGTGACTAGCAAGGCAATCTGCCTGGAAAGCAGGTGAGGCATGGTCCGAGCGATTGATGTCCACATCCATCCGCCGGGCCCCACCGGCGAATCCCTGACCTCGTCCGAGGAGGCGCAACGCTACTTCAAGGTCGGCAAGCCGCCGGCCTCCGTCGAGGAGATGGCAGAGTACTACGCCGGCCTCGACATCTTCGGCATCGTCTTCGATATCGACACGGAGTCCGTAAGTGGCCGCCCGCCGACGCCGAACGACTACATCGCGGACATCGCGAAGAAGTACCCGAAACAGTTCGCCGCCTTCGGCAGCGTGGATCCGTGGAAGGGCCGCGCCGCTGTCCGCGAGGTATCACGGTGCGCTGAAGAGCTGGGCATGATCGGCCTCAAATTCATGCCGAACATGCAGGAGTTCTTCCCCAACGACCGCCGCTTCTACCCTATCTGGGAGCGCGCGCAGAAGTTAGGCTTGGTGGTGCTCATACACTCCGGCACCACCGGCGTCGGCGCCGGCACGCCGGGGGGCGGCGGCGTCAAGCTCAAGTACTCGCGCCCCGTCCCCTACATCGACGACGTGGCCGCGGACTTCCCCGGCCTAAACATCATCATGGCGCACCCCGCTTGGCCCTGGCAGGACGAGCAGCTAGCCATGCTCGTCCACAAGCCGAACCTCTACATGGACCTCTCCGGCTGGTCGCCTAAGTACTTCCAGCCCGCGCTGGTACGGTACGCGAACAACCTCATCCAGGACAAAGTCCTCTTCGGCTCCGACTACCCCGTCATGAATCCCGAACGCTGGCTTGCGGACTTCGAGGCCGCCGGGTTCAAGGACGACGTGCGGGACAAAATATTGAAGGGGAACGCGGCGAAGCTGCTGGGGCTGGAAGGTGCCATAGGTTAGCGATGTCGTAACCTTCCGCGATCCCGTCTCGATTGACGCTCATCTACGCCAGCCATAGAATTCCGACATAATGCGTACACTCACTATCGCCGCCGCCCTGACCACCCTGGTAATCGCCGCCGCCGCACTGGTTCTCGTGCTCGCATACGATGACGCGAGTGCTGGCCCTGTACCGCCTGACCTCGTGGTCAATACGATCGATGACCCAGGCGACGGAAACTGCGATGTCGCCGAATGCACACTGCGGGAGGCGATCACAGCGGCGAACCTGGCCCCGGGCAGCACGATCGTCTTTAACATCCCCGGCTGTCCGCCTGCGTGCACGATCAGCCCGCCGACGGATGACCTGCCGGCGGTAACCGCGGATGGCACGGTCATAGACGGAACCAGCGAACCGGATTACGCCAACACGCCGATCGTCATCGTCGATGGTAGCGCACTCGCTTCCGGCGAGGCGGGCATCTATCTCTGGGCGAACGACGTGATCGTGCGGGGCCTTGTCATTCAGAACTTTCCGGGCATGGGAGCGCACGCCGCGACGGGTACCTATTATGTCGGCAGAGAGGTGCACGACAGCATCATCCGGGACAGCGGGACTTACGGAATTGGTCTGAACGGAGACGATGCTGAGGTCACCAATAATCTGATAGAGGGCAACGAGTTCGACGGCATTGCGGCCAACTTCGCGGGCGCGGGTACGGGCCTTCTGGTGGACCGCAACGAGATTACGGACAACGGTGGGTCGGGGATCACCTCAGGCATCGCCGATTCAACGATTACGGATAACGTCTTTTCCGGCAACGGCAGCTATGGCGCTCTATCGGGAGGAGGCTCCACCGTGATGACGGGTAACGTCGCCACGAATAACGGTGACCTCGGCCTACGTGCGTCTGGTGAGACGGCGCTGGTAACGGGCAATACGGCGACGGGAAATGCCGGAACGGGCATTGTGGTAGGCGGCGGTCCGGCCACCGTGCGTGAGAACATCAGTAACGATAACGGCTTCGGCATCTATCCCGGCGACGGCTTCGAAATCGGTGGCAGTTCTGATGGCAAACTGTCACCGATAACGTGGCCAGCGGCAACGCCAGACATGGCATCGCAGTCTTCGATGGGAACAATACGATCGGCGGTACGTCGGCGCAGGACGCGAACGTGGCCACGGGCAACGGCGGAGCGGGCGTGTACGTTGACGACAGCGACGCGACCGGAAACTCGATCCTGGGCAACAGCATCTATGACAATGACGGGCTGGGCATCGACCTGGACCCGATAGGACTGACGGTCAACGATCCGCTGGATGTTGACACGGGGGCGAACAACCGACAGAACTTCCCACTGATAGTCACCGCTGTACCAGGCAGCGTTTCGGTCGTGGGCGAGTTGAACAGTGTCCCCCTGTCGCAGTTCCGCATCGAGTTCTTCCACAACGACGCGTGTGACCAGACGGGATTCGGCGAGGGCAAGACGTTCATCGGCTTCGTGGAAGTGGAGACGGACGCTGAGGGCAACGCGCCCTTCGCCGCGAATTTCACCTCAGCCCCGACGGCGGGCTTTGTGACGTCGACGGCGACTCACCAGAGTACTGGCGACACGTCAGAGTTCTCGAATTGCGTAGCGATTCTGTCGCCAGCGACACCAACACCGACGCCTTCGCCAGAGCCGAGCGAGACCCCCGAGCCGACTCTGACGGCGACGCCATCTGTGACGGCGACGCCTTCAGGCACGGATGCACCGACTGATACGGCAACGCCGACAGCGACGGCTGCGCCGGAGGGGCTGCTGTGGGGAGACGTGGACTGCAGCGGTGGAGTCGATCCGGTGGACGCGCTGAAACTGCTGCGCCACGACGCGGGCCTTTCGGTGGCGCAGGGTCCGGACTGCCCGCCGATTGGGGACCCTGTCGATGTTGGCGATGGTGAGGAGCTGTGGGGCGACATTGATTGTAGCGATGGGGTGCACCCGGTGGATGCGCTGAAGGTGTTGCGCTTCGATGCAGGATTGGTAGTGCAGCGGCCGGCGGGGTGCCCGGACCCGGGGGAGACGGTCGCTGTTAGCAGCGCTTAGTAGATGAGGAACATGCCAAAGTTCGCTGGCTGGTTTGCGCTCGCAGTAATCGGGTTGTTGGCCGCTTCCGGATTAGTGGTCGGACACAAGGCTGGGCCGGCAAGCGGAGGCAGCCCGCCCATCTCCTACACGTACGTCGTCGACTCGCCCGACGATCCGGGCACCGGCGACACGCTGTGCACTCTCCGTGAAGCGATTACTGCGACCAACCTGGGCATTTCGACATATCAGGGCTGTATCGGTACCCTCAACCAAAGTGTCATCTACGCAATCGATTTCGCACTGGGACCCGGCACGCCAACGATCAACATCGGCTCGGCCCTCCCTGAGATAAGCAGATCGATCCATATAGATGGGGCGACGGGCGGGTCGACGCGTGTCGAACTACACGGGCCGGGTCTTGATGTAAGCATTACAGGGCTCGTCACGGGCCCTTTCACCGGCGGCTCCGAGATCAGCGGTCTCGTCATCAACAACTTCGGCGGGTTCGGCATCCGCCTCGGCGCCGCCAACACAGTGCTCAGGCACAGCTTCATCGGCACGAACGCAGCCGGTACATCTGCCGTACCCAATTTTCAGGGCGTACTTGCGTCGAGTGACAGCATCCGTATCGGTGGCACAAGCGGGACCGAGTTCGATGGAGCATGCGCGGGCGACTGCAACCTCATTTCGGGGAACATCTTGCAGGGGGTGTTCCTGCAGTCCGGGAATGGAATTGTGGTCCAGGGCAACTACATTGGAACCGATGTCACCGGCTCTGCCGCTATCGGGAATGCGAGAGGTATTTATAATGAGGCTATCGGAACGCTCATCGGCGGAACTCTGCCCGGCGCCGGCAACCTGATCTCCGGAAACACAAACGTGGGCGTCACGGTGACCGAAGAGGGCACAGTGATTCAGGGTAACCGGATCGGCACGAATTCGCCCGGTACAGGGGCCCTCCCAAACAACACAGGCATATCAGCTGAGTTCGACGGGCCCGTCATCATTGGCGGCAGCGAACCGGGTGCCGGAAACCTTATCAGCGGCAATGCACCCGGGGGCGGGATCATCGCCGAGACTTCTGTAACGGTTCACGGCA
The DNA here is from genome assembly GCA_035512435.1 of Dehalococcoidia bacterium. Lineage (GTDB taxonomy): Bacteria > Chloroflexota > Dehalococcoidia > SM23-28-2 > RBG-16-64-32 > CF-162. Next base: position 38,262 of record DATKDX010000047.1, on the reverse strand, counting down.
ACCGAATTGGCACGAACCTGACCGGCACGGCCGCTGTCGCAAATATCAACGGCATCTCTCTCTTCCCCGGAAGCGAGGGGAGCACAATCGGCGGACCCGCGGCCGGCGAGCGCAACGTCATTTCCGGAAACAACGGGCCGGGGCTAGTTCTCATGTCCGGGCAGGTAAAGGTGCAAGGCAACTTCATCGGCACAGACGTGAGCGGGAACGCGGTACTGGGCAACCAGGACGGCGTGGTGATCGACAGTTCCGAAGGCAACTGTATTGGTGGAAGTCAGTTCCAGACCTGCCCAGGGGGGGCGGCCGCCGCCAACGTAATCTCCGGCAACCAATTGGCGGGGGTTCGCCTGACTGGAGCGAACTCATTCAACGAAATCTACGCTAATATCATCGGGCTCGCAGAAGACGGCGAGACTGCTCTGGGCAATGCAAATCACGGGATACTTGTAGAGGACAGCGCCCCCGTCAATCGCATCGGCAGCGTCCACCCGAGCAACGGCAACCGGATCGCTCATAACGGGGGAGACGGCATCTCGGTGCTGTCAGGAACGGGTACGGGCATCATCGGCAATGCGATCTTCCAGAACGCGGGCCTGGGCATCGACCTTGGAAACGATGGCGTGACGCCGAACGATGCTGGTGATACTGACACGGGGCCTAACGACCTGCAGAACTTCCCGGTCCTTACGTCGGTTACTGACGCCGGCGGCCAGACGAACATCCAGGGGACGTTAAATAGCCTGCCGAACACCGAGATTAACATCGACTACTTCGACAGTGCCAACTGCGATCCGACTGGGTACGGCGAGGGCGAGATGCGAATCGCCGAAGGAGGCGGGGTGACCGACGCTAGCGGCAACCTGACAATCAACCAGACGTTTCCCGTGAACTTCGCTATTCTGCGAAATGTGACAGCGGTGGCGACTCTGGATGGACTGCCTCAGCACTCCTCCGAGTTTTCAAACTGTATTGATCTTTCGCCACCCGCTACACCGACGCCCAGCCCGTCGCCTTCCGCTACACCCACACTTATTCCTTCCCCAACTCAAATGGCTACCCCAACGCCAACGGCTATGCCCACTCCTGCGCCAACCACGTCCGGGACACCCACGCCGACCGCTACACCCTCCCCAACCAACGCCGGCCAGCAAGTCGCCTGGGGCGACCACAATTGCTCCGGATCTGCCGACCCCGTCGACGCGCTCCTCAACCTCCGCCACGACGCGGGGTTGTCTACCGAGACGAACGAGTGCCCGGAGATGGGCCAAGAGGTCGACGTCGACGGCACCCCTCGCATCTGGGGCGACTTCGACTGCTCTGGAGCGGCGGACCCGGTGGATGGGCTGAAGGTGTTGCGTCACGATGCGGGTCTGTCTGTGGCGCAGGAGCCGGACTGCCCGGACGTGGGGACGGAGGTTTAGGCTCGCGGTTCGGGGAACTGTTCGGTTAGCGGCAGTGCCTGCATGGGGTGGGGGAGACGGGAGGCGAGGTAGAAGAGGGCTAAGGCGGCGGCGAAGGAGCTGCCGAACATCACGAGGACGAGGTCATAGGAGCCGGTTTCGTCGTAGATGAGGCCGGCGATGGTGGGAGCGGTGACGACGCCGAGAGCGTCGATGAGCATCATCGTGGCGAGGATGGTGGCGAAGTGTTTGAGGCCGAAGGCGCGCCCGAGCAGGAGGGGTTCAAGGAGAGGGCCGCCACCGCTGCCGATGACCCAGAGCACGACGAAGATTGAGATGCCGACGATGCCGGAATCCACGAGCAGTACGGCCATCGACGCGACCAGGAACGCGAGAAGGCCCATGGCACCGACCTCGATGCGGGGAACGCGGTCGGCGATGACGCCGAAGGTAAGGCGCATGATGACGCCGCCACCGGCGGCTATGGAGACGAGGCCGGCGGCGAGCCCGCGGGAGACGCCAACTGACTCGTAAAACGGGACCTGGTGCACGATCCAGCCGACGATTCCGAAGATGAAGAGGGTCATGGCCGCGGCGAGGAGCCAGAAGAGCGGGGTCCGGAGGGTCTGCCGCAGGGTGAGGCCGGTGAGCGGCGCCGGCGTGTAGGTCTCGCCATCGGCGACGGTGTCACCGTCCATGTTGGCGCCGACATCAGCGGGGTCGTTTCGGAGGACGAGCAGGCCCATTGGCAGGAAGAGGGCGAGGGTAAGGGCGGCAGCGAAGACGAACGAGCCGTCCCAGTCCAGCCGGTCGATGACGAAGGCCATCAGCGGGACGATGGCGAGGCCGCCAAACGAAAATCCCGAGCCGAGGATGCCGACGGCGAGCCCGCGTTTGCGCTCAAACCAGCGTGAGACGAGGGCCTGGAAGGGGAGGAAGAAAACCATCTGGCGGGCGACGGTGTTGATCGAGAGATAGACGAACCACTGCCAGAGCTCGGTGGTGGTGGCGAGGAGAAGGAATGTGGCCGAGCTGGCGAAGGCGCCGGCGATGATGACGACGCGCGGGCCGGAGGAATCGATCCAGCGGCCGATTAGTGGTCCGGAAAGCGCGCCAATGCCGAGGGAGACGGAGATGCCGGCGGAGACTTCGGCGCGGGACCAGCCAAAGTCCGATTCGAGCGGATCGACATAGAGGCCGAACGACCAGAACGATATCCCGCTGCCGACGGCCATGGCAACGACGGAGGCTATGAGCACGATCCAGCCGTAGTAGATGCCGGTCGCGGGGGCGGTTTCGCGCATGGTCACATCATTTCACGGGCGGGCTGATGGTGGCCAGCAGGCCACTGGCATGGATTAGGATGGTAGCCGCAGTAGAGTTCGCCATTCGCGAAGGAGGGAAGGGCATGAGCAAACGAGTGTTGATTACGGGGGCGGCGACCGGGTTTGGGCGGGGGACGGCGCTGGAGCTTGCGAAGCGTGGGCATACCGTGATCGCCGGTGTGCAGATCGCGCCGCAGGTGACGGAGCTGATGAAGGTCGCGGGTGAGGCCGGCGTCCAGCTCAAGGTCCAGGTGCTCGACATTAACGATGAAGGCGACCGCCAGGCAGCCCTTGCGAACGAGGTGGATGTGCTGGTCAATAACGCGGGCGTAATGGAGACGGGGCCTGTGGCCGAGATCCCGATGGACCGCGTCCGCCGCAACTTCGAGACCAACGTCTTCGGCACGGTGGCGCTGACGCAGGGATTCGCGCGCCAGATGGTGGCGCGTGGCTCGGGCAAGATCATGATGGTCACGTCGATGGGCGGCCTGGTCACGGTGCCCTTCGCGGGAATCTATTGCGCGACCAAGCACGCGCTGGAAGCCATCGCGGAGGCGCTGAAGGCAGAGCTGGCCGGTACCGGCGTTGATGTCTGCACGGTGAACCCGGGCGTCTACGGTACGGGATTCAATGACCGCGGCGCGGAGACGATGATGCGCTGGTTCGACATGTCGAAATCGCTCACGCGGCCCGATGTGCTGGCCGCCGCCGCTGGCGGCCTCTCAAGCCAGCACGACCCTCAGGGGATGATTGACGCTTTCGTGCGCATCGTTGAGGAGGAGGGCTCGAAGTTCCGCAATGTGGTGCCGGACGCAACTGCGGAGTGGATCAGGGAGGTCCAGGCGAAGACGTGGGATGCGGGTAAGGACGAAGCGATTTGGAGCGCGCCACCGGCGGGCTAGCCGGCGCAAGGGGTAAGTGGTGCCCCGGGACGGACTCGAACCGCCGACACACGGTTTAGGAAACCGTTGCTCTGTCCTGCTGAGCTACCGGGGCACTTGAGAGCGGCTCTGGAAGGCACAAATTTGGTGGAGATAGCGGGACTCGAACCCGCAACCTCTGCATTGCGAACGCAGCGCTCTCCCAATTGAGCTATATCCCCACCTGTGACGGCGGTGGGCCGCCACAGACCATTATAGCGGATCGAGGCGCTTCGCTCAGGCCTGGCTGAGGTTTCAGGTTACGGGTGTTTCAATCCGATGCTGACCTGAAACCTAAGGGAGCAGGCCGGGAACCACTTCGATGGTCATCGTTCGGGTTTCGAGGTCGATGGTTTGGACGATGTCGTCGGCGGCGGGGATGAGAATTTCGCCGTGGGAGCCTTTGACGACGAAAACGTCGTTGGCGGGGCGGTCGAGGACTTCAGTTATTTCACCGAGGTCTTCACCTTCGGTGCTGACGACGCGCAGGCCGATGAGCTGGTAGCGGTAGTATTCGTCGTCGCCGAGGGGTTCGAGTTCGGATTCGGGGAGTAGGAGATAGGCCTGGCTAAGGGCGGCGGCGTCTTCAGGCGTTTCTATGCCGGTCAGCTTGAGGAGGAGGGTGTCTTTGTGTGGGCGCGAGCGCTCAATCTTGTGAGCCTCGCCAGCAAGGGTGAGGGAGCGGCCGGGCGCAAACGTCTGCGGGGGCGCCATTGGCTTGACCTTGAGGTCGCCGCGGACGCCGAAGGCGCCACGCACACGGCCGACCGCGACGAAGCCGTCGGGGATGTCGGCGGCCGGGTTATTCGCCGATTTCGAGAACGGCCCGCTCGCCACGGCGGATAGCCGATACCTTGAGCAGTGTACGCATGGCGTTGGCGATGCGACCCTGCTTGCCGATGACCCGCCCCATGTCGTCCTCCGCCACTTTAAGATGGAAGATGGTGTGATCGCCCGCGTCTTCTTCGATGACCTCAACGGCGTCGGGGTTATCGACGATTGCGCGGGCCATATACTCGATGAGCTCTTTCATTGTGCGGGTCTCCCGTAGGGGTGATTAGGTGGTTTCGGTGTCTTCCGCAGGTGCGGCTTCCTCGGCCGCGGGCTCTTCGGCTGGTGCTTTTTCGGAAGCCGCCTCGGAGGCTGGTTCTTCGGCAGGCGCCTCGGCGGCTGGCTCTTCAGCTGCGGGCGCTTCCTCGGCTGTCGCCTCAGCCGCTGGCTCTTCGGCGGTCTCGGCGGCTGGCTCTTCGGCGGCGGCTTCTGGCGCTGGTTCTTCGGCAGTTGCCTCGGCGACAGCCGGGTCCGCGGCGGTTGGTGCTTCGGACGCAGGTTCTTCGGACGCAGGTGCTTGGGCGGCTCCAGGCGCGGGTGCTTCGGCGGCGGCTTCGGGTGCGGGCGCCTCGGCGGCGGCTTCGGGTGCGGGCGCCTCGGCGGAAGCGGCAGGCGCGGCGGAGGTTGCGGCGGCTACAGGAGCCGGGGCTGCGGCTTCTTCGCCGCCACCCTTGCGGGGGTTCTTGGAGCCCTTGGGCATCTGCTTGCCGACGTAGACGAATGGCTGGACGCCGGCCTGTTCCATGATGCCGGCCTTGGTCAGGATCTTGGCGGCGGCGTCGGAGGGCTGGGCGCCGACCTTCAGCCAGTGAATGGCGCGCTCCTCCTTAATGACGAGGTTGGCCGGGTTGGCGAGCGGGTCGTAGTGCCCGATGACTTCGAGGTGGGCGCCTTCGCGCGGGTTGCGCTGGTCGGTGACCACGATGCGATAGTGCGGCTGCTTTTTCTTTCCTACTCGTGAGAGACGTATGCGTAGCAAGGCTAACCTCCGTGTGCCTGGATCATCCGCGGAGCACCGACGCCAGGTTAGGGCCCTTGCCGGAGCTAATCTGTTGCATGATCTTCTTGGCTTCTTTGAATTGTTTGATGACCTGGTTAATGTCCTGCGGCTGCGTCCCGCTGCCTGCCGCGATGCGCCTGCGCCGGCTGCCATCAATGATGTCCGGGTTGGCGCGTTCCTTCAGTGTCATAGAGTAAATGATGGCCTCTACCTTCTTGAAGTAGCTTTCGTCCATTTCGTCGGTGTTTAGCTGTTTCTTGATCTGTGAGAGGCCCGGGACCATGCTCAACAAATTTGAGATGGGGCCCATGTTCTTGAGGCGCTGATACTGCTGGAGAAAGTCGTCGAGGGTGAGTTCACCCTTCTTCATGCGGACTGTGAGGGACTCGGCCTCCTCGTCGGTTATCTGCTCCTTGGCCTTTTCGATGAGACTGAGCATGTCGCCCATGCCGAGGATCCGGGAGGCGAAGCGGTCGGGGTAGAAGGGCTCGAGGGCGTCGGCCTTTTCGCCGATGCCGAAGAACTTGATTGGAATGCCGGTGACGGCGCGGATGGAGAGCGCCGCGCCGCCGCGCGCGTCGCCGTCAACCTTGGTCAGGATGAGGCCGGTTAGCGGTATCGTCTCGTTGAACTGCTCTGCCGCATTGACGGCCTCCTGTCCTGTCATCGCGTCAGCGACGAGCAGGACTTCTGTCGGCTCCAGGAGCTTTTGTAGGTCGCGCAGCGTCTTCTTGTCTTCGTCGTCCATCGTCGTGTGGCCGACGGTGTCAACGAGGACATATGAGGCGCTGGTGTTCTTCGCCTGCTCCATGCCGCGCTTCGCCATGTCGACGGGCTTGTCACCGGCGCTGCCCGTGACGACGGGCATGCTGAGCTGCTTGCCGAGCGACTGTAGTTGTTCGCCGGCGGCAACGCGCTCCGGGTCGGCGCCGACGAGGATCGGGCGCTCGCCGCTCCGGCGGAGGTGGAGGCCCAGCTTGGCGGTCGTGGTGGTCTTCCCGGAGCCCTTCAGGCCGACAAGCATGACGACGGTGGGTGGCTGCTTGCCGCGGCCGAGCTTGGCCTGCGTCTCGCCGCCTAGAAGCTTCACGAGCTGATGATTGACGACGTCGATGATCTGCTGCATCGGCGTCAGGCTCTTCAGCACCTCCGTGCCGAGCGCCTCTTCGTGGACTGCCGCTACGAAGTCCTTGACGACTTTGTAGTTGACGTCGGCTTCCAGCAGCGCCAGCCGCACCTCACGAAGGGCTTCGTCAAGGTCCTTCTCGGTGACGGTGCCGTGGCCGCCTAGCTTGCGGAAAACGCCCTGCAGTTTGTCGGAAAGTGTGTCAAACATGGCTACAAATGGTTATTTTACGCGAGTGGGCGTGCAGGGGCTAGTTTGTCAGGGAGTAGGTTCGAGGGCACAGGTCAAGCCGGGTACGGTCCGTGTTGAGCTCACGCTTTCTAAGCCAGCACTTCGTCCAGCGCCGCCTGCATCTCTTCCAGGCTGGCGATGCCGTCGAATGCGGCCGCGATGACGCCGTCTGAGTCGATGATGTAGACCCAGGGCTCGCTGCGCAGCCCCCACTCCTCGACGATCGGGTTGGCGCAGTCAAACAGCGTCTGAAACTCGCCGCTGCGGGCGCACTCGACGTCATACGGCTCGACGTGGATGAAGTTGGCCTCATCCCTGTGCTCTTCGTAGAGGTCGTCGAACAACTCCTTGATCGGCCCACAGATTACCGTCTGGCAGAAAGCAGGTGTGACGATGGCGACGACAGTGGGGCGGCCGGAGGCGACGGCGTCGGCGATCGTCATGTCGTGCTGTTCCGGGATAGGCACCTCTGACGTGTCGATCTCCGCGATGTCGATCACGTCCGACAGAATCGTCTGGACCGTGGGGGGTGCCGGATCGCCGACCGCCAGCCCGAAGTGCTCCTCCAGCACGTTGAAGGAGAGCCGCACCGGCTCTAAGTCCTCGCCTCCGGGGGTGGCGCCCGTAACCTCGACGCCCCAGTCGCCGGCGGTGTCGAAGTCAACGTAGGCGACGTAAGCACCGGTCTCGCCGGCTTCATGGACATGGACAGTTCCGTCGTCGTGCAGGTGAGTGGAAAAGCGGTCGATAACGATCGGCTCTGGATCCGCCTCGAACTCGAGCGTGCCCTCACCAGCCTCGTCGACGAGGAAGAATCGGAGGTGCAGGTCGGCGCCGGTGACGACGGGGTCGCCCTCCGCTGTCTGGTCCAGCAGGCCGAGCGAGAAGCGGTTTTCTCCGACCGCCAGGTCAGACGATATGACCGTGGGTAGGAGGTCGGCAGTGATGGGCGTGCGGACGTTGTTCGGCGTGGAGCCACCATCATCGTCGCCGCCGCACGCGGCGAGCAGCGCGATTGTAGTGATCGCTACGATTATTAGGGTCCGGGTCCGGGTTTGCACGAACGGGTTACGCGCAAACATCGTTACCAGATTTACAAACATCAGCCGCTCATTCAAGTCCGAGATGCAATGGTTAGAAGCCGCGATCGGCCATCATGGCAGCGAGGTCGGCGACTCGGCAGGAGTAGCCCCACTCGTTGTCGTACCAGGACACCGCCTTGACGAGGTTGCCGTCCAGCACCAGCGTGCTCAGCGAGTCGAAGATGGAGCTACGGGGGTCGCCGCTGAAGTCGCTGGATACCAGCGGCTCGTCGCAGTAACCCAGGATGCCCCGGAGCGACTCTGTGGCCGCGTCCTTGAAGGCCTCGTTGATGGCTTCCGGCGTTGCCGGCTTGCTCGTTTGGGCCACGAAGTCGCAGACGGAGACGGTGACCGTCGGCACGCGGAACGCCATGCCGTCAAGGCGGCCCTTGAGTTCGGGCATGACGAGCGTGACGGCTTTGGCGGCGCCAGTGGTGGTGGGGATAATGTTCTGGCTAGCAGTGCGGGCGCGGCGCAGGTCGCTGTGCACGGTGTCGAGGATGACTTGGTCGTTGGTGATGGAGTGGATCGTGGTCATGAAGCCCTTTTCGACGCCGAAGGCTTCGTGGATGACCTTGACGACAGGCGCAATGCAATTTGTCGTGCAGGAGGCGTTGGAAATAACGTTGTGCTGAGTGGGGTCGTAGTTGTGGTCGTTGACGCCAAGGACGACGGTCAGGTCTTCGTTCTTGGCGGGGGCGCTAATGATGACTTTCTTGGCGCCGCCGCCGTCGATGTGGGCCCGGGCCTTGGTGGCGTCGGTGAAGATGCCGGTGGACTCGACGACGAGGTCGATGCCCTCGGCGCTCCATGGGATCGCAGCGGGATCGCGCTCGGCGAAAACCTTGATGGACTTGCCGTCGACGGTGATTGAGTTGTCGGTGGCGGAGATTTCGCCCGGACAGCGGCCGTAGACGCTGTCATACTTGAGGAGATGGGCGTTGGTGGCAGGGGAAGTGAGATCGTTGACTGCAACGACTTCGAGCTTATCCGCGTGGAAGTCGTGCATGGCCTTGTAGACTTGCCGGCCGATGCGGCCGAAGCCGTTGATACCGATGCGGAGGGACATAAGGGCTGGCTCCTTCGTAGAAGTGTTCTCGGCGTCTAACGTCCAGTATAGCCAGCGCCGCCAGATAGGGCCAAACGGAAGCTCTCGGCTGGATTGCAGTCGGAAGGAGCCTCTGGGTTGCCTAGCTTGCCTGGGCGACTGCGTATGCCAGCTCGCGGTCGGCGTTCTGAACCATGCGCCGGAGAGAGGCGAGCGCGCGGAACTGGATGACGCGGACGGCGCCGACACTCTTGCCGAGCACATCGGCGACTTCCGTGTATGGGAGGTCGTCTATGAAACGCATGACGATGACCTGGCGCTGCTCAAACGGAAGCTTCTGGACGAATCGCCATAGGCGTTCGCCGTCGCTATTGGCCTCGGCGGTCTTCTCCGGTGAGGTGAAGCGGTCGTCGTCGATGAGCGAGTCGGGCAGCTGGGCGTGGTATCCGTTCTTCTGCGCCTTCTTGTAGTTGATGGTGAGGTTGCCGGTGATCCGGAGCAACCAGGCGATGAACGGAACGCCGCGGTCCTCATAGCGCGGGATAGCCTCGAGCGCTTTGAGGAATGTTTGCGCGGTGAGGTCCTCAGCGAGGAACGGGTCCTGGGTGAGGAAATAGGCGTGGCGGAAGACTCGGAGTGCGTGCTCCTCGTAAAGTTGCCCGAACGCTTCGCGGTCTCCCCTTGCCGCTCTAGCGATGAGCTGTTCCGCCGGTTGCGGTTCGTTCGCGATGTCTACAGAGGTAGACCGTGGCATGTACCCCTCCCCTTTTGGGCTCTAGCACGACGGTTCGCCTCTGAAACCCGGGTCCCTTGACGGCTCCTTAACGGTTCCTTCTCCGGACCTTAACTTGCGGGGTTTCAGGTTGAGGTCTAGTTTAGGACGAAGTTTGAATTAAGTCAAGTCATTCTGCAACAAGTAATACCGAATTAGGTTTCTATTATTGCGCGTTGACTTTCCAGCGCTCGCTATCCTAATAAAGGTGACAATATACTTGACTCAGTAAGTGGGTCAAGGGATGATTGGTCAGGCGGTGCCCGATGAGGCTTGCCGACATCATTCGTGAGAGGTTCATAGTGAGTCTAGTCTGCTACGTAGATGAGTCAGGGAGCCATGATAAGACGGGCACGCAACCTGGCTCGGACGTTGTAGGTGTCGCCGGGTGGCTGGGCTGGAAAGATAAGTGGGACACCTACGAGCGAGAGTGGCAGGCAAAGCTAAAGGCGTATGGCGTCAAGGTTTTTCATTACGCCGACTTCAATGCCAGCCATCGCACCGACGATCCCACTTGGATCTACTACAAGTGGTCGGGTAAGAAGCGCGAGAGGTTCATACAAGACCTGATCCCCATAGCTCGTGACAACACCATCCTTGGAATAGGCGCATACGTGAACGTTCAGGACTATAACCGGCTCACCCCTGACTGGCTGAAGGCTTATGCGCAGCATCCATTCTACTTTTGCTTCAAATTCTTCTTTGATTGCGTCTTAACGGATATTGAGTCCACTATCGAAGGCCCATATCCCGAAGGTGAGCAAATCGCGTTTGTGTTTGATCGCCAGTTGCAGTTTAAGTCCCGCGCTCTGGAGATGTTCGAGTGGGCCAAGGAACAAGACGACATCCATGGTCGCCTCGGCACAATCACGCTTGACGCTGACAAAGAAAAGTATCCCCCGCTTCAGGCGGCCGATCTGCTCGCTGTGAGGATGCGCAAGGTAACCAGCCGAATTACTGTTGGAAACCAGGCGCCTATCACCGCTGGCGGGTGGGACGATCAGTTGGGGGGCCGCAAGAACGTCAGTGTGCGGTACTTCTATGGTGAGGAGCTACAAGGTGTGATTGACAACACCGTTGCCCTACATCGTGAGGCCGGGCTTGACTTAGGATGAGCATTTTATCCGTGCTAGCGACAGAAGAACTCCAGGTCGTCTCCTCGGATTCCGTGGGTGATGTAGGCGTCTACACAGACATTGTCATCGATGTGTTCGCAGACGATGGCCGGCATGCGCTCCTCGCACACGAACGGTCTATTGGTCGGTGCAACCGCTGTACTCTCATCGCTAACGTTGCGCCCATAGAAATACCAGACTCCCAGCGCGATCAGGCCCAACGCGGCATAGAACGCCAGCGACTTAAGGACTCCGTTGAGGAGTTCGCCTTGCATCGCTGTCTCTCGCCTGGTCCTTGGGAACGCGCACGATCTTCTTTGCGAGCGCCTCAAACTTCCGGAAGGCGGCCTTGGGTTTCGTCTTTGGTTCTTGACGGTCTTTCTCCATGCGGGAGCCTGCCTTTCTTACGCTGGCGTCGTAGCACGGCCAATCAACTCGGCGTAGGTCAGTCGCTTACCGACGATGCCGCTAGCAACGTAGGCGAAGCGGGTGCCGTCGGGAGCCTTAGCGGGTGTTGAAGCGCAGCACTTCTTCGTCAATGTAGCGGAACAAGTGGAACGGCTCAACGGCGACGTAGGTACCCTTAATGGCCCGCTTCAAGAGGCTCCAAAAGTTCTCGATGCCGTTGGTGTGAACCTGACCATCGACGTACTTCTCGGCGTGGTCGATGACGTGGTGCTTGAACTCATCGCGGACGTGGAAGTAGGAGCGGTAGTTGTCGGTGATGACTTCGGCGTCTTTGTCCACGGCCTGCCGGATTTCGGGAACGAGGTCACCACGGCGGGTGCCGCGCACAATCTTGGCGCGGACGCGGGAGTGACCATCGGGGCCGTGTCGCTCCAAAAGGCCCATGACGGCGGTCTTACCCATGCCGCCGGTACCCTTGATCTTGCGCTCCCTGCGGCTCTTGTGCATGAAGCGGGCAGCGCCGCCGATGAATGTCTCATCGACTTCAACGGTGCCATTGAGTCTGTCAAAGGTGTCAGACTGCATGGCGAGCCGGATGCGGTGAAGCATGAACCAAGCGGTTTTCTGAGTAACGCCGATGGCGCGGTGGAGTTCGTAGGAACTGACACCGTTCTTAGCGTTGGCAATCATCCAGATGGCGGCGAGCCACTTATCGAGGCCGATGGGCGAGTCCTCAAAGATAGTGCCGACCTTGACGGAGAACTGGCGCTTGGGGTGCTTGGTCTTGCATTCCCACAGTCGCCGCGTGGAGATAAACCGCACGTCTTCGCTGCCGCAACCAGGGCAAATTGCCTTGCCGTCAGGCCAGCGGAGTGCCGCGACGAACTCCAAACATACGTCGGGATCGCTCAGGTAGCGGATGGCTTCGATGAGAGTGGACGGTGTTTTCATGGCGGTATCTCCTATCTCCACAGATACAATACCGCACCTAGTCTACTGAGTCAAGTATATTATTGCCCTAATAAAGAGTAGCAATCCAGATGCGCTGGTGGCGTATAGTCTGGTCAGAATCTCGTTAGAGAGCACGCACGCCGAGAAGGAGGCCCCATGGAGTTCAAGGAAGTCGTTGGCAGAAGGCGGTCGATTCGCTTTTTCGACCCGGACCGGCCGGTGGAGCGGGAGAAAATACAGACGATCCTCGAAACGGCACGCCTTGCTTCGTGCGCGGTGAACGCGCACTGGCTGAGGGCAATCGTGGTGGAGCGGGATAAGATTCCGGCGGAGAAGCTGAACCAGCTGAAGACGCCGGTGGCGGCTCTGACGCTGGACCTGGCGCCGGTGCACATCTACTTTTTCGTGGACCTGGGGGTCGTTAACCGTATTAAGGGGTCGCGGCTCAAAGAGCTGGTAGACGTGGGCGCGCTGGCGCCGGCCCACGGGTGGAGCCACAAGTTCGTGGACGACTTCGTATACCCGCAGATCCTGGAGCCGATGACGAAGAACCTCGAAGGGTATGTGCCAGCGGCGTTCGCGGACGCGGGCGGGGCGGCGCAGAACGCGCTACTGGCCGCGTTCGACGAGGGCTTGGGTGCGTGCCTGAACACGCCGAACCCGGTGCTGACGAAGCAGGTGTTCGGGGTGCCGGACGACTGGGTTTCGATGTGGGTGATGCTGGTGGGGTACCCGGCGGAGTCGTGGGAGGCCGGAGGACAGCGACCGAGGCCTGACTTTGAGGAGCTGTATTTCGAGGGCGAGTATGGCACGCCCTTCAAGCGCGACCCGGAGGTGGTGGAGAAGCTGAAGGCGGCGAAGATGATCACGGCGCCGGCGCCGCTTCCGGACCGCAAGGACGAAATCCGGCGGCTGACGGACGAACTGGGGCTGCCGGAATAGTGGCGTTCGACAAGCCCATCGGCGAATACGAAAGCGTTCGGACGTGGCGGGACGGCCTGAAGGAGCAGTGGGGCGAGGAGCCCGATATGGCGACGCGGCTGGAGACGTTAGGTGGATTCTGCGACTTCGCCGGGACAGACCCTGACACGATGATCGCAGAGTGCACACGTGTGGTGGAGAGCGGCAAGCGCATCCGCATCAAGGCGCGACGGGAGTACAACGAGAAGATTGCCGAGTTCCAAGCTTCAGCGCGTGTTACGGCGCGGGAGCAGGTGAAGGCCGGGAACGTGGTGAGGAGCTTCTTCATTCATAACGGGATATTCATGCAGGCGGGACTGAGTGTGTGAGACATGGGGCGAGACGTCGGAAGAGGCGCAGCAGGTGCTGCGCTCCTTGCTCCTTGCGGTGATGGGGTGGTTAGCCGACGATCAGGCCGAGGGCCGCGGCTAGCCAGATGTAAAGGACGAGCGCTGAGCCGAGGACCCAACCGACCGACTCGCGGAGTTTGGTGATCGCTCGGGTGCCTTTGGTTGGACGTTTGTGAGTAATCTGCATGCGTAATACCTTCAGTGATTAGCGACTGAGTAGCCGCTGGAAGAACGAGCGGTAGCGCTGGAGGGCTATGCGGAGGTCTTCAGTGTTAGCCTCCGCGTCCTGGCTCCATTGGTTCTCCAGTGAGTTGCGCTCGCTCTCAAAGGTCTGGGTAAGGTCGTTGATGACGTCACTGACGAGGGCGTCCGCCCTGGCGACAGTGGCCTGCGGATCGTCGACGAAGTCGGCCTGGATTTGTTCCCAGCGGGAGGCGTACTCGTCGTAGCTGGCCTGTCGAAATAGTTCGCCTTGGTCGGCGCCGGTAGTGGAGGGGACTTCGCGCTCGTCGAAGTCCTGGCGGGCCTCGGCGGTTTCGGTGGCGGCGCCGGGGCGGCCGTAGTTTTCGCGGGTTTCGCTTCGCTCGGGGCTGAAGTCGCCGGTTCGTTCGTTGGTCATCGGGATACCTCCTGGTGCTGTTCGGTAGAGACGAGTAGCTTGTCGAAGAGAGCGCGGTAGTGTACGAAGGCCTGTCGGAGATCTTCGGTGCTGGCCTCACCGCGGCGGTCAGAAACGGCGATGGCGTGGGCGCGGCAATAATTCTGGACGACGCTGGCGTGGTCGACCGAGAGGTCGGCGGCGCGCTCGTCGAAGTCTTCCATGGGATAGCCGCGGGCGTTCATGACTTCAGCGACCAGGTCATCCGCCTCGTGCACCGAACTCGTGGGCGAGTCGACGAAAGCAGACTGGACGGTGCGCCAGCGGTCCGAGTAGTGGTCGTACTGGCTGTGGGTGAGTGGCCGGATGTCGTAGTTCTCGACGCGCTTCTGGCGGCGTTCGAGTTCAGCGTCGGCCTGGCGGCGCCCGCCTTCGCGTGTCCGGACACGCCGGTATTCTTCCTCGCCGAACCGATCGCGAAGCTGTGCGCCCTTCCGTCGATCCATCCAGAGCCAGGCGGCTACCGCGATCGCAGCTACGGCGACGAGGGCGATGATTGCGATGATTACCTCTTCCATTGCCTTCCTCCTCATTCACTTCCTGTCGCGACGAGGTTAAGGGCATACGCGGTTGCGAAGCGAGATACGGAAAGTAGCAGGGGATTACAGAATGATGGCGGGCGTCAGTCGTGTCCAGGTACGATGCTCAGTCCACTCAGAGGCCTTGCATCTACGGATGCGGGTGCGGTACTACCAGCCCATGCCCCTGAGACCCATGAGGCCGCGGAGGTGCTGAACCTCGCCGAGGTGGGTGAATCCATGGGTGAGGCACATCATGCCGATGGCGTTGCGCACGGGCATCTCGCCCAGCGGCTTGACGGTTGTGCGCCTGTCGAGAATGGCGTCGTCGGCGTTGGCGAGAAATTCATCGGTGGCTTTCCAGACGGCGGACTGGTAGGCGCCCCAGTCCTCCAGCGATTCGATGCGGAGGCCCTGGGCGTCTTCCAGTGACATCCCGGTGCCCTGGGCTGTGCGGTGGAGGCCGAACTTCTCGTACCAGCCGCCGTCGATCCAGACTGTCGGCTTTTGCTGGAGCACGAACTGGATGATATTGTCCTCCGTTCGGACGTAGTGCCAGACGATGAAGGCGATAGGCTGTCCGGAATCGTTGGCGCGCCAGTGGAGCTGATCTGACGTGAGATCGGCGAGGCCTTCGTCGTAGGAGGCATGAAGCTGGCGCAGGCTATCGCGGATGAACTGGGTGACTGATGACATAACGTAAATCTCCTGTTTGGCTGGGGGAAAGGCTATGGAGTGCGCAGGGGGCATGTCAAGGTGAGGCGGGGTGGAATATGGAACCGGGAACAAGGAACATGGCATGGGACATGAAGCATGGGACATGAAGCATGGGACAAAGGTGACTAATGAATGGGTAAGCTGAAGGCTGGCCTCCTGGTGGCCTTGTTGGCGCTTTTCCTGGCGTGTGGTTCTGATGAGGAGCCGCCGTTGGGAACGACGCTGGAGGAGACAGTAGCCGTTGACCTTGAAGGGAACCTGGTGCTCGGGCCGGGCGAGGAATATACCGTGCGGACGGAACTGGCGCAGGCACAGGCGGGGCGCGACCGCGGCCGGCGATCGCTGGTGGTGTTTCACCAGTTGACGGACTTCCACATCGTGGACGAGGAATCGCCGCTGCGGAGCGAGTGGCTCGACGCGTGCCCATCGACGGTTTCGACGGGGGCGTTCCGGCCGCAGGAGTCGCTGAGTCTGCACGTGGCTGACTCGTTGATCGGCCAGGCGAATTCTATCGACCGCAGCCCGGTGACGGGGAGGGATGTCGACTTCGCTATCCACACGGGAAACGCGACGGACAACGCGCAATTCAACGAACTGCGCTGGTTTATCGACCTGATGGACGGAGTGCCGGTGTCGCCGGAGAGCGGGGCAGTAGGTTATCAGGGCGTGCAGACTGGTTCGCCGGCGCAGGCCTACAAGAGCCTTCTCAACGACGCGCAGCAGGCGTTCATTCCCGAAGGGATCAGCTACCCGTGGTATGCGGTGGCGGGGAACCACGACGTGGCGACACAGGGGCGGTATCCGATCAGCGATGACGCGAACCGGATTGCGACAGGTGCGGCGAAGGTGATCTCGGTGGGCCCCGCGGCGCAGGAACAGGCGTGCGCGCTGCAGAACGCTTTGCCGCCGGGCGTGACGTCGGAGGTGACGAGCGACCCGCAAACGGTGGTCCGGGGCGTGGGATCGGACGGCAACCGGCGTCTGCTATCACTGCGTGATTGGATAGGGGAGCACTTCGCCTCTGAAACCTCCCGGGGCCCCCTGGGTCACGGATTCACCGAGAGTGGCGTCGAGGATGGTGAGGCTTATTACACGTTCGAGCGCGGCAACATCGCATTCATCGTTCTGAACTCGGCCGTGCCGACGGGCTTTCCTTCGGGGAGCATCGACCGGCCGCAGTACGACTGGCTGGAAGGCGAGCTGGCGGCGCGAAGCAGCAGCTATATAGACGGCGCGGGCCAGGCGGTAACGACGCAGAACCGGGACCAGCTTGTGGTAGTGGTGAGCCACCACCCAACAGGCGTGATGACGAATCCGTTCCCCTCGGTGGACGGGACGGAACGAGTGCTTGGAGCGCAGGTGGAGACTTTGCTTCATCGCTTCCCGAATGTGGTGCTTCACGTGGCGGGCCATACCGGGCGCAACAGCGTCTCGGCGAAGCCTAATCCTTCGGGAAGCGGGGGCTACTGGGAGGTAACGACGGGATCGGCGCTTGATTACCCCTTGCAGGGCAGGCTCATGGAGGTGGTCGATAACCGCGACGGCACCCTATCTATCTTCACGACGATGTACAACGCGGCGGTGACGCTGAACCCCGGCGACGCCAACGACCCGACACCTGACGACCGTCTGAATCAGCGGGTCTTTGCCGGCGTGGCGCGTCAGGTCGCATACGCGGATCCTCACGCGGACCCGGCTGGTATCGGCCTGGCGGTGAGCGACCGCAACGCAGAGCTACTTATGCCGGCACCATTTGACCTGAGCGCGGTGCCGCCACCGACGCAAGGTCTGCCTGACTAGTCCGCGGAGGCGCCTGCCGCAGGCAACGGAAAGGGGCGCCCGCCTGTTATGCGGACGCCCCAAGCGCGGGAAGGGGGTGTGAATCCTCTTACCTACTGGCCAGGTGCTGCCGATCCATCAACTACGGTGAGGCCTTCTTTCCCGTCATCCTGACCAGGCGACAGGCGCACAGGAGACTGTAGGCGCGAAAGAAGCGGGGCGCTCCAACTGGAGCGCCCCGCTCTTTGTTGCGATTCGGTTTGGGTTAAGCGGCGCCGTTGCGGCGGCGCATGAGCAGCGCCGCGCCACCACCGAGGATAACCACGGCGGCGATGACGCCGACCACGATGCCGATGATCAGGCCCGTGTCGGAGCCGCCATCGTCACCGTTTCCGTTGCCATTGTCTTGCGTCTCGCCGGCCTGCAGGCAGGCTACACCTACGGCCGTCACGCAGTCGGGCGCGCCGCCGGGGCCGGCCGCGTCGCCGATCTCAATGTCGACCGTGAGTTCGGAGTAGGAGAGATCGCCGTCGGCAACGTCCGGCTCGGGGTCACAGGCGTCGCCGATCTGGTCCAGGTCTGCGTCGGCCTGGTTGCTCTCGTCCTGTTGGCCGTTCGCCACCAGCGGGCAGTTGTCCTGGCGGTTGAGGTAACCGTCGCCGTCCTCGTCGGAGTTCGTGCCACCCGTCGCCGGGTCGTCGTTCGGGTCGCAGGCGGCGTCCAGTCCATCGCCGTCCAGGTCGCCCTCCAGCGTAACCTTGGGGTTGCCCGCATTCACGTCGAAGGGGCAAGTGTCAAGGCTGTTTTCGTAGCCGTCATTGTCGGCGTCCCGCTGGCCGAAGGAGACCGTAGTGAACGTGTGCGTGCCGGCCTTTGGGGTGATGAAGAGTGGGTCGCCTTCCGGTGTCTCGCCCAGCGTGACATTTGTAGTGGAGAGGGGCGAGCAGAAGTCTGTGATTGGGCCGGGCTGCGGGACTATGTCCGGGTCGCCGGCGTTCTGCAGCACAGTCACTGACGGCCAGCCCTTCTCAGGCTCCGACGGCAGATCCTCATTGATGACCGTCCCCGGCGGGAAGATCAGGAACTGCAGGAGGACCGGGATGCCTGCGACGATGGCGACGCCGGAGGAGCGGCGCAGGGGCTGTAGAGGATTGCCATCCTCGTCGTCAAGCACGCGCAGGAGAAACTCCGGGTATTTGACAACAGACATGTACTCACCGGTCGCCTCGTCAGTCTCGGCGAACTCGGCCGTGGCGTCATCATCCTCTTCGTCATCGGTGAAGATGACTGTATCGCTGAGATCAATGCTGGAGTTCTTGAAGTCAAAGTGGACAGGAAGCACCTGGTTACAGGCGGAGCCGATAAGACCCAGGGTGGCGGCGGCGTCGAGGTATCCGACGTCCGCTCCGATCGGAATGTCGTTGCCCCCGACGATTCCCCAGTCAGGCGGGATGTAGGAGACCACGGCCGCGAAGTTCACATCCTCATCGCCGATCCCGAAGCTGGACACGAAACTGGATGCAACCTCGGGGCTGTTGTCGCCGTCGCACTCTTCTGGGTCACCGTCCGTGCCTGGGTTGGGGTCCACGGTTGACAGGTCGTCAAGGCAGACGGTGAGTTGTGGGTCGAAGGTGCCGGCGTAAGTGTCGCTGGGCGACGAGATGACCACGACGGCGATCAGCGCAAGGGTGGCAGCCACCAGGGCGCGTAGCGGGTTACGGGTGAGAGTCAATTGTTGTCTCCTTCAAAGCGTCTGCGCAGAGGCCATTCGAGGCGTGCTCCACCACCGGGCAAATCGACGGCCGGTGGCTCTTTTTGGTTGCTCCCCTTATATTAGTATTTCCATCTAAGTGTCAAGACGATTACATACCAGTCACGCCAAATTCTGGAGAACGACCACTGAATCTAAGTAAATCTGGCAGGCTCCCGCAGCTTCTTGCGGGCCTTATCGCCGTTATCGCCGTCGTTGCTGTGATCTCCTACCTTGCCTTTGCATCCGGCGATGATGATGACGACGGAGGAGGCGGGGGCCGTGAGGAGCAACAGGCGCTGCTCGGCTCGATGGTGCTGACCGAGGATGACACGTCTGGCCTCAGCTTAATCGAGGCGAGCCGCTCGTTCAGCACGAACGAGGAGTCGGCGCAGGGCACCCGCGACCCGGCGGAGACGCTCGCGCAGTTCGAGGCGTGGGGGCGCCAGCTGGGGTTGAGCGTCGCTTTCCTGCCGGACTCGCAGGCCACGGGGCAACGGACGTTCCTCGGCGTGCAGTCGGACGCCAGCCTCTACGAGGACGCGCAGGGCTGCTCGCTCTCCTACAGCCACGACGTCGACCTGGCGGAGGAAGCTGACTGGGCAGGCTCCTTCCCTGAGCTGACGGAAGTCGAGGTAACCGAGATCACGCCTGATAACGTGGGAGAAGAGGTGTACTGGGTGCGGGTCTCCGGCGTCACTTCGGACGGGCAGAACCTGCAGATCGTGGACCAGGTGGTCTTCCGCGTGGGCAACGTGCGCGCCTTCCTGCGTGCCGATGCTCAGTACCTGGCGAACGCGCCGCGTAACTCAGGGGAGGGCCAGGTGCTGTTCTGGGCACAGGTAATGGCCGACCGCGCGGAAGCGGGGGCGACGGGCTGAGCCTCCGTTCGTCTCCTGTTAGAATCTGTACATAGCTCCCGCTAACTTTCTCTCATGACAAGAATCCTCGTAATCGAAGACGAAGAAGACATCGCCAACTTCATCTCCCGCGGCCTCAAGCTGAAGGGCTATGACGTCGACGTCGCTTACGGCGGCGAAGAGGGCCTGGACCACTTCCGCGAAGAGGAGCCGGACCTGGTGGTGTTGGACCTGATGCTACCGGACATCGACGGCATCCAGGTTTGCCAGCGCATCCGCGCCGCCGGTGACGCGCCGGTGATCATGCTCACTGCGCTCGACTCCGTGAACAAGAAAGTAGAGGGGCTGGAAGCCGGCGCCGATGACTACATCACGAAGCCATTCGCCTTCGATGAGCTGCTGGCCCGCATCCGCGCCGCGCTGCGCCGCAAAGCCCCGCGCGAGGAGCAGATCAAGGTCGGCGACCTGACGATCCGCCCCGCCAGCCGCGAGGTGGAGCGCGCCGGCCGCCAGATTGAGCTGACCAACCGCGAATACGAGCTACTGGAGTTCTTGGCCCGTAACGCCGGCAGAGTCATGGAGAAGGCCGCTATCTTCGAAAAGGTCTGGGGATACGACTTCGAGGCTGAATCGGACGCTATCAAGGTGTACGTGCGTTACCTGCGGCGCAAGTTGAACGCGCCGGGAGAAACTGACCTGATCCACGCCGTGCGCAGCGTGGGTTACATGCTCAAGGCCTAGCCATGCAACTCAGCATCCGCTGGCGGCTCGCCATCATCATCGCCGCCGCGATGGTGATGACCCTCTTCGCCATTCTCGTCGTCGCCCGCATCGTCATCGACGACACGCTGCGCGACGACCTCGACGCATCACTTGCGGAGGACGGGGCGGCGATCGCCGCGCAGGCGCTGGTGCTGGAAGGTGGTGACGCCAGCGCTTCTTCTTTCCAGCGAATCGCTGACCTGTACGGCGGTCAGTCCAGCGGATCAGCACTGGTGATCATCCGCGAGGCTAACGGCGATGTGGTGGCCGTGACGGTGGGAGACGCGCAGGGTACGCCGCGCGACCCGACTCCGTATCCTCTCACGGAGTCCGAACTTGCGCAGGTGCTGACGGGCGAACCGGTAAATACGACGCTGGCGAGCGAGGACGGCGGAGACCAGCGCGTCTATGCGGAGCGGCTCGTCGGCTCGAACGGCGTAGTCTGGGGCGCAGTCCAGATCGTGGGTGATGCGCAGTATATTAACGACACCGTCAGCGACTTCCAGACTGCTCTCGTCGTGGTTGGCGCGATCGCTCTGGTCCTGTCGCTGTTGGCGGGGTATGTCATTGCCCGCAGCGCTTTGCAGCCACTTGAGCGCGTCATCCGCGTGGCGCGGGAGATCGAGGCGGAGGACCTTGGCAGGCGTATCCACGCCGAGGACGCACCGGCAGAAGTGCAGCGGCTCTCCGATACATTCGACGCCATGCTTGACCGGCTTGAGAAGGCGTTCGGCGCGCAGCGTGACTTCATGATGGACATGTCCCACGAGTTGCGGACGCCTCTGGCCGCGCTGCGCGGCAACATCGACGTCCTGCTCCTCGACGAGAACCTGGACGCCGAGTCGCGCGACCAACTGCAGCGCATGTCACGCGAGGTGCAGCGCATGATCCGCCTGACGTCGAACCTGCTCTACAGCGCCCACGCCGACGCCGGCCGCGAAGTGGCGAAGGCGCCGGTCGAACTGGACGTGCTGGTGCTGGAGGCATGCCGCCAGGCCCGCGCCCTGCGCCCCGAGGTCAGCCTCAAGATCGCCGAGGAAGACCAGGTCACCGTCACGGGCGACTACGACCTGCTGAAGCAGGTCGTCCTCAACCTGCTGGACAATGCCCTCAAGTATTCGCCCGCCGGCACGACCGTGACGGTCTATGTCAGCGGCGATGAGCGTGAGGCGCGCGTGGCGGTGGCGGACCAGGGGCATGGCATCAGCGCCGTGCAACTGCCACACATCTTTGAGCGCATGTACCGCGCGGAGAACGGCCAGAGGCGCACCACGGGTGCCGGCCTGGGCCTCTCCATCAGCGACTGGATAGCCCGCGCCCACGGCGGCCGCATCATGGTCGAGAGCGAGCCCGGCTCCGGCTCCACCTTCACGCTCGTCTTGCCGCGCGAGGCGGCTCCCAGCCGCGCCCGGGGGTGAAGGCGACGACGGCGCCGAAGTTGGAGTCGCTGGCGCCTTCCGCTCGGAAGGCGAAGAAGGCGGGAGACGCGATGAGGGCCGTTTAAGAGAAGGAGCCCAATGAGGGGCCGGACTAACGTACGGCTGGCAGTCACTCTGACCTCCTAGGTGGGCTCTGATCCTATTCGGTTAGGGGGTTGCCGAAAATGATACTCCCGTTAGCCCGGCGCGCAAGCGTCACGCAAGGGGCAAACGAAAAGGGCGGCTGCCGAAAGGCAGCCGCCCTTTCTGGTACATACCTTTCGGTTAGTTGTCGTCGCGGACGCGGGAGCGGGTGAGCATGAAGCCGCCGGTGAAGAGGCCGGCCACCGCGATCCCGGCGAGGGCCAGCGCCCACAGCGGCAGGTTGCCGTCGCTCGGCGCCAGGCTGCCGATACCGGTGTCCACGCCGCCGCCTACGCCGCCAGAGCCACCGCTGCCTGATCCGCTGCCTGATCCGCTGCCGGTGCCGGTGCCGGTGCCGGTGCCGGTGCCGCCGCCATCACCGCCGCCGCCGCCGCCATCACCGCCATCACCGCCGCCGGTGCTCGTGTTTGTGCCGCAGGGGAAGAAGTCAAAGGGCGGAGCCTCGCCGCCGGAGCCGATTTCGATGGGGTTGACGAGGCAGCGGATGGTCTGTGTGCCTTCAGCGTCGGCGTCATTGGGGTTCTGGTCGCAGGCGTCGCCGATGCCGTCGCCGTCGGAGTCCTTCTGGTTGTCCGGGCCTGCGCCGAAGGCCGGGAGGCCGAGGCTGTTCGGGACCAGCGGGCAGTTGTCCTGCCTGTTCATGTAGGTGTCGCCGTCGTGGTCAAAGTTGGCGCCGCCGTCAGGGTTGCCTGGATCGTTGGGGAGAGGATCGCAGGCGTCGGGAATGCCGTCGCGGTCCTGGTCGCCTGGGATCGGGTCCTGAGCGCCGACCTGCGCTCTGGGATCCCAGTCCGGGTGGTTAGCGTCGTAAGGGCAGGTGTCGAGGCTGTTTTCCCAGCCGTCGTTGTCGGCGTCGCGCTGGCTGGCGGTGTAGACGATGAAATTGTAAGTGCCGTCCTGGTCGGGGTTCCTGCGGATGGTGACGCCATCGACCTCGCCGAAGGTAGTGGTGGAGGTGGCGAGCGGCGAGCAGAAGTCAGTGATGGCGCTGGGAGCGGGTGCGATGTTGGGGTCGCCGCCGTTCTGGAGGACGGTAACGGATGAGTAACCGAGGGCGGGGTCCAGGGTGTTGCCGCGGACGGTGGTGCCTGGTTCGAAGATGGCGAAGTTAAGAGAGACGGCTACGCCGGAGACGTTGGTCTGGCCGTAGAGGCGTGCGTGCAGTTGCAGGGTGGTTGACTCGTTATCCCCCCAGAGGATGCGCTGGAGGTAATCGGGGTATTCGGTGACACCTCTGGGTAGGCCATTAACAGTCTGGAACTGCTCTTTTTCGAAGCTGGGGGGGAAGTTGGGTTCGCTGAAGAGGACGGTGTCGGACTGGTTGGTGGTGGCGTCCATGAGGTCGAAGGCGACGGGGAGGGAAGTAGCGCAGCTGTTGTTGAGGAGGCCGAGCGTGGCCTGTGACTGGAGGCGGGCGACGACGGTGCCGTCCGGGATTTCGGCGTCGGGCGGAACAGTCCACTCCGGGGGCGTGAAGCCGACGACGGCGCCGAAGTTGGAGTCGCTGGCGCCAACGCCGAATGTGGTGGTGATCGAGGAGACGGCGCCAGGGGCGTTGTTGCCGTCGCACTCGCCGGCGTTACCGGCAGCGAAGGGGTCCGGGTCGACGGTGGTCTCGTCGTCGAGACAGGCCGAGCCGAAGGGGTTGAAGGTAGCGCCTTCGGCGCTGAAGATGGTGGCGAAGACCATGGCCGCGGCCAGGGCTACTACCGCCATCACGACGAACATAAGCCGCGTCGTAATGAGCGAGATTGGTGACATGGGTGCTCTCTCCTCGTTCTACATTTGAATAGGGGCTACCTATAGCTCATGCGCGATGATACTGGCGGGTTAATAGGGTGTCAAGGCAATGTTTCCGAAAATCGCAGTAGCAAAACTGTAGCAAACTCTCATACTTCACGCAGATTAGGTAGGTATCACGAGAATGTTCTCGCAGCAGTCGGGAAATTAGTGACCGATGAGTCACTTTAACTTGCCGGAGCCTTCCGCCTCTGCACAAGGAACGCACCGGCTCCTGCTACAACGACGATGCCGGCAACCACCGCTGCGATGATGATCCAGAGGCTGATGCCGTTATCGTCTTCCTGGCTTCCCGGTGCGTCCGGCGCATCGTCGCAGCTCTCGCCGGCCGCGACAACGGCCCCGCGCAAGGTGCCGTCGTAATACGTATCGCCGTCTTCGTCGCCGGGGTTGTCGCCTTCAAAGTCGGCGAAATAGATGCCCCTATCGATCACTCCGTCGGTGTTCAGGTCCACCGGGGTCAGGTCAATCGTGCTGAAGCCTGTGCCAACGGCAGTGAACGTCACGCGTCCCAGCACGCCGTCACCGGAGGCGCCGGCCGACGAATCGCTGGCGTTGACGGCCTGCAGCTCGTACTGCCCATCGCTGTCAGGCACCGTGTCAGACTGGTCCAGCACGCCGGTTTCGTCGGCCGTCGTCAGGAAGAACTCTGTGTCGCGGTCGCTCACCTCGAGCACGGCGGGGTCGTATTGCACGAAGGCGCGAAAGGCGATCAAGTCGTCGATGTCTTTGACGTACACGTCGATATCAAACGAATCGCCCACGCTTACGCCGATGCAGTTCTGTACGTCGCCCAGGCTTCCTGCCTCATTACCGGAGGGGTCGGCGTCTATGCCTACCTCACCGACGTCGGCCATGACGGGGCTGGAGGCCATGAGAGCCGCGAGGAGTGCCGCCACGGCGACTACTAGCGTGCTGACGAAGCCGCGGATCATAAAGCATCTCCTCCGCGCCGGCGGAGCACGAGGTAGCCAGCACCTGCCGCCGCCAGCAAGATGGCCACGACGACTGCTGCGATGATGATTATCGTACCTGAGCCATCGTCATCGTCATCGTCGTCGCTCTGGCTGTTGTCTCCGTCTGCGCCGTTGCTCGGGCTCGCTGAATCATCGCCCGGGCCGGGACTGTCGCTGGGCGGAGTCTCGCCGTCAACGGGAGTGCTATCATCCGGAGACTCTCCAGGCGGCTGGGTGGTGCCACCGTCCTGTCCTGGTTCTTGCGTAGCGGTTGGTGTTGCGGAGACATACGGCGGCGGGGTGACGTTGGGCGCGCAGTCCACCCCGACTGAGATCAGGCCGTTCTGGACGGTATCGAACTCATAGTGGTCGATCTGCTCAGGTGGGGAGGAATCGTGTAGCAAGATGCCGGTAAGTGCGAGGTCGCTTGTGCCCTGGCCGATGCCGCGGAGTGTGAGACGGGCAAGGACACCATCGCCCGATTCGTCTGCTCCCTCGCCGAAGTCTACAGCCGCGACCGTGAACTGACCGTCGTCGTCTGGAGTTTCGTTGGTGAAGTCAATCACGTTGCTACCGGGCGCTTCCCCAAGCAGTTGACCTGTGACATCAGCATCGATTATCTCGACATAACGCCCATCATAGTGGAGGACGAACTCGAAGGATACAAGCTCACCCCCTTCATCCAATTCCGGGATCCCCTGGACAACTACGTCGACCTCGTATTCATCACCAACCTCGATCCTCGAGCAGACATCGACCGCGCCAACGGTGGTGGGGTCGTTGCCGGATGTGTCGGTGTCGATAGCGATGAGATCAACGTTCTCGGCCACTACTCCCTGTGCCCGAACTTCGCCTGCAAGAATCATCATGGAGAGCACCGCTGCAGCGAGCGCGATTGGTGCGGTATAGGTCTGTGAGCGAGGAATCATAAGGATGGGGTGGTGGGGCGGCGGGGCACTTCGCACCGCCGCCCCACTAATCACGTATCGCTTGGCTCGATCGTCGGCCTATTGTTCCCTGCGGGCGGCGGCCTTCAGGGCGACTGCACCGCCGCTCACGGCCGCGATGCCAATGACGGCCAACACAAGCATGATGCTGGTGCCGTCAGCGCCTTCCTCGCCACCCGTGCGCGGCAGGCTACCGGGCGTTGCCGTCCCAATCGGGGTGCCCGTTCCGCCCGTGCCGGTCGGCGTGCCCGTCACGCCGGCTGTTGCCGTCGGTGTTGGGGTCGGCGTAGGAGTAGGAGTAGGAGTAGGAGTAGGCGTAGGCGTAGGCGTAGGCGTTACCGGAGGTGTCGTCTGGGCTGGAGGTGTCGTCTGGACTGGAGGTGTGGTCTCGACCGGAGGCGTGGTCTCGACCGGAGGCGTCGTCGAAACGGGCGGCGTCGTCGCCTGCGCGGTGCAGCTGGTACCAACGGCGATCCTTCCGCCCACCTCAGAGTTAATGGGTATGGGCGCTGGCCCGATGTTGTCATTCGCAACAGAGTTGCTCAGCGATATTTGGCTGACACCCGTGCCGACTGCTTGGAATTCCACCCGGGCGAGGACGATTTCACCGTCTGCGGGGGCGGCGAGGGCGATCCATGCCGGCGTAAACGTTCCATCAGTGTCGGGCAACGTATCTGGCGTGAAGTTGATGGCGCCGGTTGGAAGAGTATAGCCGATGACTTGAAGGATGGCAGGGTCGTACGAGATCTGAGTCTCGCCACCCGTAAATCCGTCCGCCGGGTTGACTTCGTCGATGACGATGTCGACTTCCACGGTTCCACCGCTAGATATCTCGACGCATTCGTTGACCGGGCCCTGGAGTTGGCCCGTGTCTGACACGGTTCCCAGCGTGTTCCCTGTGATGTTAGTGTCCACGACGAACTGGTCAACGGAGCCAGCTGAGCCGTCGTGGGTGCCCGTGGCGGCGTTCGATGCCTGCGGGATCGCGAGGATGACCGCCATTGCTACTGCCACGGCAATGGCAGTGACCGTCAAGCCGGGAAGCACATGAATTCCGGCAATTCTCATGATTGGATGCCCTCCTCCTTGGGGATGCGGTTATGCGAGTTTTCTCTGCTAAATAGCTTTGGTAATAAGTATCACAAAGGTCCCGTACGGCGCAACATGAACGCCCCAATCTTGCATGAGTACCTCAGTTACAGTTTCCTAACCGTTCTCTCACCGTTTAGGGCCTACGGCTGACCGCATAAACGACGACTGCTGCGCCGCCGGCCAGTCCGCCGGTCAGCAAGACGGCGATCAGCCAGAGCGGGAATGAGTCCCCGTCGCCGTTTCCATCGTTGGTGCGATCGTCGCTCTCAGGGCTGCGATTTGGGTCGCCGTCAGAGGGCGTCTGGGGCGTTCCGTCGATGGGCGTGGGTGTGCGGGGCGTCTGGCCGTCGCTCGGAGGTGGTCCGCTCTCCGGCGGCTGGGATACACCGGGGCCGGCGCCGCTGGGACTGGATGTGTTTGCGCCGCCGTCCCCGCTGTCGCTCTGTCCCGGTCCCGAGGTTGGCGGGTCGGTTGGCTCGGGCGTCTCCGCATCGTTGCAGTCAGCATCGACTGCGACGATGCCGCCACTCACAGGCCCATCGAAGAACCCGTCGCCATTCACGTCGCCGATGAAGCCGCCGCCATATCGGGAGATCTGCGCGCCTTCGTCAGTACGGCCGTCCCCATTGATGTCGTACTGAGGAATGCTAATTAGGGTGGTGCCCTCGTCCACGGCCCTGAATACGACGATGGAGAGGACGCCATCGCCGCTTTCGGCGCTGGCGCTGGCATCACCGATGCTGAGGAGATGGCGCCCATTGTAGTCGGGGAGCGGCTCTGATGCGTCGACTACGTTGCTGCCCGGAGCTTCGACGATAAACTGACGGTTGTCCTGCGAGACGATTTCTAGAATGTCGCGGTCGTACACGATGGTTGCTTCCCATGCCCCTAGCTCGATGACGTTTTCGATGCGCAGCAGCACCTCAATCTCGTCGCCTTCGCCGATTTCATCGCAACCGGAGGCAGAGCCGACATCAATGGCCAGCGATGTGCCAGACTGGGCGCCTGCGTTAGAGGCGACGTGCAGAACGAGGAGCGTCGCGGCGGCGCTCCAGAGGACCCATGTGGTAATCACGCGGGCTGTCATCGGGTTAATCGTTCCAAGTCGTCCCATGATAGCGAGGATAGAAGGAGGACCTCAGGCCGGCGGCAAGCAGGGCGATGCCCGGCAAGAATGTGAGGGGAGCGTTGCCGCGAGGTTGGCTCAACGAAGTACCTGACCGGGCGCGGCGGAAACTGCCGGAAGCAGACTCTGGCGTGCCGTCTAACCCGATCGACAGCCTCGTTGGGAAATGCAGTGACCCTGCCTGCTACGCACCCGAACCCTCCCCTTGCCAGATTGCAGAATATGTAAGTAAATCCTTTATATCACTGTAAAAGTTGGCGATTCAACGAAGAACATCAGTAGTAGACGCGCTTTAACCGGTTTTTAACCGCCCTGAGTTTGGCTCGATTCGGGACAAAAACTCAGGCTCCGGAGGCTTTAGCTTCCGGAGCCTGAATCGTCAGACGCTGGTGTTGCTCAGTTGGTGCAGGTGATTCCAAACACGGGCTTCAACGAGAGCACGTCTGTGGTATTGATCTTGCCGTTGCCATCAAGATCGCCGCGTTGGCCGAAGTTGGCATCGCCTGCCTTGGTTCCGAAGATGGGCTTGAGTGCCAGGACATCGGTCGTGTTGATCCGCTGGTTGTTGTCGAAGTCAGGAGGCCATGCGGAATCGAACGGAGCGCGCGCACAGGGGTTTAGCGGGTCAGTCCCGATGTATTCCTCTAGTACGTCGGGGTACCCGTCGTTGTCGTCGTCCAGGTCAACGCAGTCGCTTAGGCCGTCAAGGTCGGTGTCCGGCTCTTCGTCGATTTCAGTATCACCATCGTCGTCGATTCCGTTGCCGCAGACCTCAGGTGGGTCGCCCAGGATCGAGCAAGAGGTGGTCGGCACGAATGTCGGCGAGTTGCCGCCAATGTTCACGATGATGGCCGTGTTTTTGAAGTTGCTGTGCTGACTCTGCTCCTGAACGTGCAGTGTGTTCGGCCCAGCGCGTCCGCAGACCACGATCTGGTGGTCGCCGTTCTGGGAGCAACTCACCGTGAAGTCCTTCGTCACGACCTGCGTGGCGCTGGCCGGCACAACCATGATGTTGAACAGCTGGTACGGCCCGGGCGCGACCGTGCAGTCGCTGGGCACCGCGATACCGGCGCCGCCTTCCACTTTGATCGGCGAGGCTGGACCGTTGTTGTGGACGGAGACATCCACCTGCACGTTGAACGGTGTGTTGGCGGGCGAATTGGCGGGCGCAGTGCCGGTCACCGCTGTCACCTTCACGTCTACGGGCGCCGACACTGTCGTCGTGTCCTGGCCGGTGCCTGTGTTGTTGTTGGGGTCGAGCTCCAGGATGCCGGGATCGGACATCTCCAGTTCGGAGTTGGCCATGAACTGGTGGAAGCTGTACTCCGTGCACGTGACTGACCATTTGTACGTGATCACCTGGCTCGTGCTGGCCACCAGGAGGCGAGACTCTGTCTGCGATCCCGGCGGAGTCAGGGTACAGTCGAATGCGCCCACCAGTTCCGTTTCCACGTCCACCGGGACGGGAGTCGTAGGCCCGTTGTTGTGGACCGTCACGTGCACGTCGCAGTCGAACGTCGTGTTTGTCATCGCATCGTCCGGGCAGTCGACGACAACCGCCGTGATCTTCGGATCCGCCTCATCACCGCGCAGTTCGACCACTTCCGTTTCGATGTTGTTATTGGCCTGAGGATCGTCGATGTGGATATTCTGCGGCGCAAGCGTCGTCGTGAACTGGAAGTTGTGCATGCCGCCCGTTGTGCAGTTCAGCGTGAACGACTGGTTCTGTACCTGTGCCGTGGAGACCTGCATGTTGTTGGCCGGCACGGTGACGTTGTCAGGGTTGCTGGTACAGCCCGGAGGCGGTGTCACCACGTACTGGACGTTGGCGTCCATCGGTCCGAACGGTCCGTTGTTGTGAAGCGTCGTGCTGGCGCACAGCGTCAGGTCAGTGTTCGGCGGCAGCATATCCGGTGCCGGCGAAGTGCAGTCAGCCGCGTAAAACTGTTGCGCCGTGATCTTGAGGTCAGCCTCGGCGGTGGCGGAGACGGTTGCCTGAGACGTCTCGCAGTTGTTCTCGGTGTCCGGATCACTCTGGTGGATGTCGGCTACCTGGAGGCAGTTCTCGATCTGGAAGTCGTGGAACGAGGGCTCATCGCAGGTGACGCTGAATACCTCCGTTACGTGCTGGCTGACAGAGGCGTCCAGTGTCACCGAAGCAGGATTGCCAGGATCCGGAGTCACGGTGCAGTCGGGCGGCGCTGACACGTTCGTCACGATGTTCGCGTTGCCCGGCGTTGAGGGGCCGTTGTTATGCACGGTCTTGGTCAAGGTCAGGCCGAAGGGAGTCCCGGTTTCTGCCTCAGGCGGCGCGTCCAGCGTCTGTGATGTGATCTTGAGGTCCGTCTGCGACAGGATGACGACGACCAGGTTGCTGGTCCAGCAGTTGTTGCCCGGGTTCGGGTCGGTAACGTGCTCGTCGGTCACTTCAATGCAGTTCGTGAAGGAGAAGGTGTGCTCCGATGGCGAATCGCAGCTAGCCAGGAAGTTCTCCGTCACCTGCACGGAGGATGATACGGGCAGGGTCGCGCTGGTGGGGTTCGTAAGCATGTCCAGCAGTTCGCAGTCTGGAGGGGCTGAGAACGAAGTGTTTATCGAGACGTTGGTCGGCCCGGCCGGACCGTTGTTGTGCATCGTCTTGATTAGCTTGATGCCGAAGTCCTCGCCCACGTCGAAGATCAGGTCGGGCGGCACGCCGGGCGAGGGCGTCGGTGATGGGCTTGGGGATGGGGTCGGTGAGGGCGTGGGTGTAGGTGGCAGCGGACAGGCGCCATCCACGCGGACTTCTGCATTCACTGTGTTCGTGATTGAGTACGGCTCGAATCCGCCATCAGTCAATGCGATGCCTGAAAGAGTGAGCGGGCTCGTACCGGAACCCACTCCCTGCAGGGTAACGCGGCCAAGAACGCCAACTCCGCTTTCTGGTGCTCCCGCACCGAAGTCGACGACCGCGAGTGTGTATGTGCCGTCATCATCCGGGAATGGATCGCTGGTGTCGTCAGAGAAATCGATCGGTGTAATTCCGTTGGCGGCCAGGAGGAAGAAGTAGTCCTTGGCTACTACGTGGACCTTCGTTGGGTCATAGTTGAGCGTGAACTCGACGCCAACAATGCCGCCGTTTGTCCCATTGTAGGGAGGCACCTCGTCGACGATCACGTCGATTATGGTTGTGTTCCCCGTTGTGACTTCTCCGCAGTTCTCAACCGTGCCGTAGGAAGTAGCCGTGTTAGCCGGCGTATTGTTCGGATCCATATCGATCGCGACGGTGTTAATTGGCGCGGGAGGTGGGTCAATTACTTCCTGGAATGTGATCTTGACGTCTGATTCGCCGACGATGGCGACCGTCACGCTATCTATCTGGCAGTTGTTGCCGGGAATGTTATCGACCACGTGCACGTTTGAGGGGTCGATACAGTTCTCCACGGTGAACTCGTGGAACGATGGGCCGGTGCAGACTACGCTGAAGGATTCGCTCAAGTTCGTGGCGACAGAGGGACTGAGCGTTACGGCGGCGGGGTTGCCCGGATCGGGTGTAATCGTGCAGTCGGCCGGTCCGGAGACGTTCGATGTGATCGTCGCCGGCGCCGAGGGCGCGGGTCCGTTGTTGTGGACCGTTTTCTGGATGGTGATGTCAAATGCCACTCCAGCGTCGGCCTGACTGGGCGCGTTGACGCTCTGTGACTGGATCTTGAGGTCAGCGTCCACGGAAATCGGCACATTGACTGATGACTGGCTGCAGTTGTTGGCGGTGTTGGGATCGGTAAGGTGGAGGACGCTGAAGGCGATGCAGTTTTCGATGGTGATCTGGTGGTTGGACGGATCGGTGCAGGTCACCTCAAAGTTTTCGGTAAGCGGCGTTGCGGCCGAGACTGGAAGGTTAGCAGAGGTTGGGTTGCCGGGATCAGGTGTGACGGAGCAGTCTGGGGGAGCAGAAACACTGGCCGCTATGCTTACCGTGACTGGCCCCACAGGCCCGTTGTTGTGCACCGTCTTGTTCACGGTAACCGTGAATGGTTGGCCGGGCTGAGCGGAGAGCGGAGCTGAGATGTTCTGGCTCTGAATCTTGACGTCCGCTTGGCCCAGGACGGCCACGGTGTGCTGAGTGGCCATGTAAGAGACGCCGTCAGGATCGGTGACGTGAACGTCGACCGGTTCCAGGAAGTTCTCTACCATGAAGGTGTGGCTGGAAGGCTGGGAGCAGTTAAGGGTAAAGAGCTCCGACAGCGTGAAATTCACAGATACCTGCAACTGCGCGCCGTTGGAATCGACAAAGGGCACGAGTGTACAGTCTGCAGGGGCATCACTGCGGAAGAAGATGTCGGCCGCGGTGGGGCCGAAGGGGCCCGCGTTGTGAACGGTCTTCACCAGGCAAAAGACGGCGTCAGTGTTGACCAGGATGGTTGTTGGCGCGGGGCTAGTGCAGTCGGCGTCGTAAAGAATCTGGGAGACGATGGAGAAGTCCGCTTCAGCGGTCACCCCAACGTCCAGGTCTGTGGTGGCACTGTTGTTACTGGTATCCGGATCGGTGTTGCCGGCCGGTCCCACGCTAAGAGTGTTGGTGACGCGGAACTTGTGGAATGACGGATTCGTGCAGTTGACGGTGTAATTTTCGTCACGGGTTAATGTCACGGAAGATGAGACATTCGTGAACGTCAGCAGGCCGCTCGTTGGGCTGATTGTGCACTCGTTGGAAGGTTGCCCCCCCTGCGGCACGAACTGAGCGCTCCGGTCAATGCTGACGTCCACCGGGCTGGTTGGGCCGTTGTTGTGGAACGTGAGCCGCGTGCAGACTGTGACGTTTGTGTTGACGGGAATTTCCGTTGGTGCAGGGTTGACGCACTGATTGGTGCCGTTCGGCGTACCGAATGTGAGGCTGACCACTTTGACATCGGCGGATCCGGCAGCCTCGGCTGACGGACCTTCCTGAAAGGAAACGACGATGGCAATAACTGCCAAGGCGGCCGCAATTGTTGCGGCGAGAACAGGGCGGGATAGTTGACGCATGGCGCACCCCCAGAAATACGATTCCAGCTTGACAGGTATTTAACACTCCTTACGGCGTATTACAAGTAGATTTCCTCCAATAGATATGCGAATTCCGTGCCGCGCTATCTATCACGTTCCCAATGGCGGAATTTCACCTAACTGCAGCTGAGCCCAAAGACGGGCCGCAGGTTCAGCACATCGGTTGTGTTGATCGTTCCATCGGGGTAGAAGTCAACGCGCTGCGTAAATCCCGGCTCGCCGGCACTTGTCAAGAACGGCCCCCTTAGGGAGAGGACGTCTGTGGTGTTGACCGTGCCGTCGTTCGTGATGTCCGGTGGCCAGGCGTCCACTCCGCAGTCAGCGGCCGGATCGGTGCCGAAATAGATCTCGAGCCAGTCGAGGTAGTTGTCGACGTCGCTGTCCTGGCAGTGGTCACCGATGCCGTCGTTGTTCCAGTCCGCCTGCGTGGGATTGTGGACCAGCGGGCAGTTGTCCGCCGTGTTGACAGCGAAGTCACCGTCGATGTCGGCGTCGCATAGGTCACCGATGCCGTCGAGGTCCATGTCCTCTTGGCCGGGATTCTGGACCAGCGGACAGTTGTCCACGATGCCGCCGTAGTTATCGAAGATCCCGTCCCCGTCCGTCTCCAGCACCACGTCGATGGTTAGCGTTGCGTTGTTGTTGTCCAACTGCGGGTCACGCACAATGGTCGTCACGACCTCCAGCGACTTCTCGATTGTCACCGTGCAATAGCTCGGGTCGGCCACCGCCGGCCAGCTCACGTTGTAGTCGAACTGGCTCGCGTATTCCTCCAGCACGTCCAGCACCTGCGACGTCTGGCCTGTCACGGGCGTCGCGCTGCAGTCGTTGACGGTGTCTCCATTGCTGTCCATCGCAGTGATGGCGTAAGAGTTCACTACCTCGGCGCAGCAGTGGGGTCCGTTATTGCGGACTGTGTCGTTCACCTGGAACGGCTTCGTCTGCGACGGCTTGATGACAATCTGGTTACCTGGGATGTCCGTCAGCTCGTCGGTAATCGACATCGTGGGGTACCACATGTCGGCGCCCTGGAACTGCACCTGGAACACGATGTCGTTCGTATCGCTGTTGTCCGCCGTGTTCTCCTCCACCACAGGCGTCGCGGGCGTTAGCGTCGCGTCGAATTCCACCGTCTGCAAGTCGACTTCGTTGCACTGCGCCGTGTAGGTCCTGTTCAGCGCCTGGAACGCCGATGGAGTCATCCCGCTGAAGCTCCGCGTCAACGTGCTCACCAAAAGGTCGTTGACGGTGTCTGCGTCCGTGTCGAGGTTGCTTTCCACCAGCGTGTCGCCTTCTTGCGCGTTCCAGTGCGCCGTGCAGGTCAGCGACTGCGACGCCAGCGTCATCGAGAGGTCCAGCGTCGATGTGTAGTTCCCATTTGTGACCACGACGTCCACCGGGAACGTTGTCGCGATGTTGATGTCCATGAACGGGTTCGTGTCCTTGGTCACGCCCAGCACAGCGTCTGTATCAGGGCACCCGTCGCCGTCAGCAACGCCGTCGAAGTCCTCAAGGACTGTCGGGCAGTCGTCGTTCACATTAAGGATGCCGTCGTTATCTATGTCGGGGTCGCAGGCGTCGCCAAAGGCGTCGCCATCCATGTTCTCTTGCCCTGGATTGAAGTCGTTCGGGCAGTTGTCGATCACGTTCGGGATTCCGTCGCCGTCGCGGTCAGAGTCACAGGCGTCGCCCAGCCCGTCGCCATCGATGTCGGACTGTGACGGGTTAGGCACGGCAACACAGTTGTCGAAGGCGTCCACAACACCGTCACCGTCCATGTCGTCACAGTGGTCGCCGATTCCGTTGGCGTTGATGTCCGCCTGGCTCGGGTTCACCACTGTCGGACAGTTGTCGATTTCGTTGAGCACGGTGTCGTTATCGATGTCCGGGTCGCAGGCGTCGCCCAGGCCGTCACCGTCAAGGTCTTCCTGACCCGGGTTGGAGACGGTCGGGCAGTTGTCGGACCCGTTAAGGATGCCGTCACCATCGATGTCCGGGTCGCACGCGTCGCCCAGGTCGTCACCGTCCACGTTCGACTGGCTCGGGTTCGCGACGGTCGGGCAATTGTCGGCCACCGCCTGGTAGTTGTCAGGCACGCCGTCATTGTCCGTATCGCGCACAACGTCGATGACCAGGGTAGCGGAGTTATTTGCCGCATTCGGGTCAGTCACGAACGGCGTCGTGATCGTGATCGTCTTCGTGAACGTCAGCGTGCAGAAGTAGGGCGGTGCCGGATCGTCAAGCCACTGTACGGTGAATGACTGCAGCGACACGTCGTCGACACCGACGCTCAATGGCGGCGACGCCGTGCCAGAGTTTGGTTCCACGTCACAGTCGATGTTCGTGTCAAGGTCGGCGTCGACGTCCGAAACGCTGAACGGCGAGTCCACTGTCACCGGACCAAATGGCCCCTCGTTGCGCAGCGTCTGCGTCAGATCGAACGGCGTGACCACCAGCGGCTGCACTGTGATCTGGTTGCCCGTTACCGATGGCATTTCGTCGCCCACCGTCCAGGAGACGACGCGCACGTCCGCTACCTGGAACGCGGAGAACGCGATGCTTTCAGCGAAGCTGTTGTCCGCCGCGTTCTCCTCCACGACCGGCGCCAGCGGCGCAACACTAACGCTCAATTCCAGCGAACGCGCCCCGTGCGATGAGCAGACGAGTGTGTACGGCCGCGACACGACCTCCTGTCCGCTGGCCGCGATACCGCTGGTCGGCACGGTCAGCGTGCTGATCAGCGTGTCGGGCTGCGTATCGGCGTCGGTGTCGATCGAGGTCTCGTCCAGGGTGTCGCCGGCCTGCGCTTGCCAGTGAGCCTCGCACTCGCCAATTGTCGACTCGATGACGAACGTTGCCTCAGCGCCCGTGGCGTGGTTGCCGTTGGTGATCGTCAGGTCCACCGTGAAGGCGTCTAGCTCACCCACGTCCATGTTCGCCGGGTCTTGCTTCAGCACTGAGATGGTGAGATCCGTATCCGGACAGCCGTCAAGGTCGTCGACGCCGTCGATGTCCTCGGCAACCAGCGGGCAGGCGTCGCCGCCGTCCAGGATCCCATCGTTGTCGTCGTCCTGGTCACACGCGTCGCCCAGGCTATCGCCGTCGGCGTTTTCCTGGCCAGGGTTCGGGTCCAGCCGGCAGTTGTCTGTGTCGTCAAAGACGCCGTCACCGTCGGAGTCATCACAGGCGTCGCCCACGCCGTCGAGGTCGAAGTCCTCCTGCCCGGGGTTCGGGGTGAACGGGCAGTTGTCGGCGCCATCGGTCACACCGTCACCGTCTGTGTCTGTGTCGCAGGCGTCTCCGATGTTGTCGTTGTCCTGGTCCTCCTGGCCCGGGTTGGCGTCCAGGGGACAGTTGTCGGTCGTGCCGTTGTAGTCGTCTGGGACGCCGTCGCCGTCGCTATCCAGCACCAGGTCCACACTGAGCGCGGCCAGTTCTGCCCCGGTCACCGATAGCCGGTCG
The DNA here is from genome assembly GCA_035512435.1 of Dehalococcoidia bacterium. Taxonomy (GTDB): domain Bacteria; phylum Chloroflexota; class Dehalococcoidia; order SM23-28-2; family RBG-16-64-32; genus CF-162. The sequence continues at coordinate 1,708 of DATKDX010000047.1, read as the reverse complement.
ACGCGCGAGGTCCCACCGCTCACGTCAGCGAGGCCGCCGTGCACTACCTGCACGGCCAGTGCCAGGTCGCTTGCGCTGCAGGACGGCACTGCCGTGTTCAGCGCAGCGAGGGTGGACGCGAGATCGGAAGCCGAGCCCTCGGCGATAACTCCAGGCACGTACCAGAGGTCGTGCGGCGAGCCGACGACGTCCAGCGTGTACCAGCCGGGGAGGACCGCGCTGCCGTCGCCGACAGTCGCCGCCACTGACGTCAGCGTCTGGTCCGCGATGCCGTCGCCGCTGCAGTCCAGCGGTAACGTGACATAAGGTGTCACCGGCGACAGGTCGAGCCGCTGGCCTCCGCTCACGTGACTGTAATCGAAGCGCAGGTCGCTGATTGAACCGGCGGGAATAGCGACCGGCGCCGAGGCGGCGGCGCTATCGGCAGGCCCGCTTGTGTAAGTAAGCTCAACGGAGTTCGCGCCGGTGCTGGCGTCGGCCGCCGTCCAGACAGCGGTCGCGCTCCCGGAGGTCAGGAGCGCGACGTCCGGCTCCACCTCATCCGCAAGTACATAACTCGAATTCAGGTCGCGCGCTGCCGGCGTCGTCACGCTCGCCGAATGGCGGAACGTTAGCGTACAGGAGCTCGGCGGGACTGCGGCGTCCAGCCAGCCTGCGCTGAACGAGTGCGTAGCGCCGCTGCTGACGCTGGTCGCCAGGTTCGCGGTGTTTGTACTGGTGGCCGATGCCAGGTCGCAGTCGACGCTCGTGTCGCCGTCCGCATCCACATCGTCTGCTACGACAGCCGTCAGCGTATCGATGGGGCCGAAGGGGCCGTGGTTGTGCAGCACCTCATCAATGACGATGCTCACGGGGGTCAGCGGCGAGATCAGCCGCTGGTTGCCCGGATCGGCCATGTCGTCGTCCGTCGTCAGAGAGATAGTCTCTAGGTCGGCTGCCTCGCGGGCCATGAAGTTGATGGTCTGGTTGAACTGGTTCGTCAGGGCACCCGGCACCTCCTCGAGCACTGGAGGTTCGGTCGCAACGCTGAATGCGTAACCCAGCGTCTGCGGACCTGCCAGCGGGCAGTCCAGGCGATAGCTGCGGCTAACGAGTTCTTGGCCGGCTGCCGCGAGCCCGCTTGTAGTCCGTGTCAGCGTGCTTTCCAGCGTGTCGGCGACGGTGTCGGCGTTCGTATCGATGCTGTTTTCGGAATAGAAATCGCCGGCCAGTGGGTTCCAGCGTGCCTCACACTGGCCCAGCGTCGTCCGCAGCTTCAGCGTGAGCGTGAGACTGGCGGCGTAGTTGCCGTTGACAGCTGTCGTGTCAACGCTGACGTTGGTCTGAACACCCACGCCCACGTCGGTCGGGTCCGTCTTGCTTACCTGGATAGTGGAGTCAGTGTCGGGGCAGCCATCGCCGTCGTTGGCGCCGTCTAGGTCTTCCTGCATTGTCGGACACTGGTCCATCACGTTCGGCACCGTGTCTCCATCAATGTCGGAGTCGCAGGCGTCGCCCAGCCCGTCGCCGTCAAGATCGGCCTGCGAGACGTTGGCCACGAAGACGCAGTTGTCGTTCGCGTCGAAGATGCCGTCGCCGTCGCTGTCGTCGCAGGCGTCGCCCAGCCCATCGGCGTCGATGTCCTCCTGGCCGGGGTTAGGAGTCGTTCTGCAGTTGTCGACGGCGTCGATGACGCCATCGTTGTCGTCGTCAGAGTCGCAGGCATCGC
>DATKDX010000046.1:0-28408 GCA_035512435.1 Dehalococcoidia bacterium | reverse complement strand
CTACGACGTTCCCATCCGTCTCACGCTGGCCACCGGCCTGCGGCAAGGTGAGCTCCTGGGCCTCGAATGGGAGGACGTCGACCTTGACCAGAGACTGCTCTTGGTACAGCGGACCATGACCTACGTGGCTGGACAGGTGATATTCGGCCCTCCCAAGACTGAGAGGAGCCGGCGGACGATTGAGCTCTCCGCGGCGATCGCAGAGAGACTGCGCGCCCACCGGACGGCGCAGACGTCCTGCCGTCTAATGCTGGGTCCGGCCTGGCAGGACTATGACATGGTCTTTCCATCCAGCATCGGGACGCCGTGGCTGTCGAGGCCGTTCTATCGGGGATACCGCAAGGTTCTCGAGCGGTCGGGAATCGCCTCTCTGGACACCGTCAACTGGCATTCGCTCCGGCACACGGCAGCTACGCAGTGGCTGCGATTGGGCGTTGACGTATTTTCTGTATCGCGGCGGCTGGGTCACTCATCGGCATCGTTCACGATGGATGTGTATGCGCACATGCTTACAGGCCAGCAGCGCCAGGCGGCGGAAGCGCTTGACCACTTGCTGGCGTAGGCTTCGGCGAGTAGTCAATAACCACACTTATTGTGCATTCGACAGGGCCATCTGATTCCCAGCCGGAGGGTCGCAGGTTCGAGCCCCGGTCTCCCGCTCCAGATACGATTTCCTTGACCCGAAGACGACAAACGGAGGTTTCATTCGCGGAGGCTTGGGGCCCTCTGCAATCCGGCGTGTCGCTAAGTACGCGATCTGAGATACGAAATCATGAGCACTTGTCATGTAAGCTGAGGGCCACTCATTCCCCGAGGCCCTTAGTCTCGTAGTATATTTGCCCCACCCCGGGTAGCTGCCAGTGAGAGAAGGAGGACCGCTATGCTGAGTCCATACCGTGTCCTGGACCTGACAGACGACCGCGGCGAGCTGGCATCGATGATGCTGGGCGACCTCGGCGCCGATGTGATCAAGGTAGAGCCGCCCGAGGGCTCCTCCAGCCGCCGTCTTCCTCCATTTCTTGACGGCGCGCCGGAAGCCGAGCGCAGTCTCCACTACTTCGCCTTCAACCGCAACAAGCGCGGGATCACTCTGGACCTATCGGAGGACGCCGGCAAAGCGGAGCTGATCCGCCTGGCCGCGGGCGCCGACTTTATCTTCGAATCCGCAGCGCCCGGTGCGATGGCGGCAGCAGGCCTCGGCTCCGACGACCTCAGCCGCGTCAACCCTCAACTCGTGTACGTGGCGATCACTCCCTACGGGCAGGACGGCCCCTACGCGCGCTTCGCCGCCAGCGACCTGACCCTGTCCGCGATGGGTGGTCAAGCGGCGCTCCAGGGCGTGCCTGAGCGCGCTCCCGTTCGGATAACCGTACCCCAGGTCTGGCTGCACGCTGCGTCGGAAGCCGCGGTCGCCGCCTTGATCGCCCACGCCCGCATGCTGCGGACCGGCGAAGCCCAGTTCGTCGACGTTTCGGCTCAGGCTGCGATGGTCTGGTCGATGATGCAGGGGATGGTTGCCCACGCCATCCAAGGCCACGACTTCAACCGCGCCGGCTCCCTCTTGCAACTGGGGCATATGTCCCTTCCGGTTGTGTACGAATGCGCCGATGGGCACGTCCTCGCTGGCGGCGGCAATGTGCTCATGACGCTGGTGCCCTGGTTCGCGGAAGACGGCATCGTTCCGGCGGAGTGGATAGACGGCGAGGATTGGAGCAGGAGCTACATTATCCGCCTGCTTCAGGGCCAGCCGGTCAAGTACTCGTGGGAAGACGTACTCGACGCGAGTCGCCGCTACTTCGCCCGTCACACCAAGGACGAGCTGATGGAGCGGGGCATCCGGGAGGGCGCCACCATCGCGCCGGCTAACACCGTAGCGGACCTGTCGCAGTTCCGGCAACTGGAGGAGCGCGAGTACTGGTTAGAGGCGCCGCTGACCAACGGGACCAAGGCCCGGATGCCGGGCTTCCCCGCGCGGTCGTCGGAGGCGCCGATGACCGTGCGCCGCTGGGCCCCGAGAGTCGGGGAGCACGGCGAAGACTTACTCGGAGCGGCGGCGGCAACGGCCCGTCCGCCGGTAGTCCACGCTCCCGCCAAGGATAGCGCGGACGGCAAGAGCCTTCCTTTCGCCGGGCTCAAGGTCGCTGATTTCACCTGGATTGCGGCCGGGCCAACCGCCACGAAGTACCTCGCCGACCATGGTGCCACGGTGGTGCGCGTCGAGACCGTTAATCCTCCGGACACTCTACGCGCCAGCGGGCCCTACAAGGACGGCGTGCCGGGCGCCAACCGCTCCCAGTTCTTCGGCGACTACAATACCTCGAAGTTCGGCATCTCGCTGGACCTGAAGAACCCCGCCGGGCGCGACGTGGCGCGGCGCCTGATTGAATGGGCGGACGTTTGCGTCAACAGCTTCACGCCGGGCACAATGGACGACCTCGGTATCGGATACGAGTACGCAAGGCAGGCGAACCCCTCGATCATCTTCGCCAGCAGCTGCCTGATGGGACAGACTGGGCCCGCCGCCGCCTTCGCCGGCTACGGCTACCACGCCGCCGCCATCGCTGGCTTCTTCGAGGTCACCGGCTGGCCCGACCTCCCCCCCGACGGCCCCTGGACGGCCTACACGGACGTCGTTTCGCCTCGCTTTTTCGCCACCACGATCATGGCCGCACTCGACCGCAGGCGGCGCACGGGCGGCGGCGAGTTCATCGATCTCAGCCAACTCGAGTCGTCGCTGACGTTCCTCGCGCCGCAACTTATCGATTACCAGCTGAGCGGCCGCGTCGCCACGCGTGCCGGTAACCGCTCGGAGACCGCCGCGCCGCACGCGGTTTACCCATGCGCCGGAGACGACCAGTGGTGCGCCATCGTCGTCGAGACAGAGGAGCAGTGGCAGTCGCTTCGGCAGGCGCTCGGCGACCCCGAGTGGTCGCGCGACCCCCGCTTCGACAACGCCGCCGGGCGTCTGGCCGGTCAGGAAGAGATCGACGCTCACCTCAGCGAGTGGACCCGCGAGCGGTTGCCCTACGACGTCATGCGCCTACTGCAGGAGGCCGCCGTGCCCGCCGGCGTGGCGCAGCGCAGCAGCGACCTGCTGAAAGACCCGCAGCTTGCTCACCGCGCCTTCCACCACTACATGGAGCACCCCGAGATGGGCAACATCCCGTACACCGGACACGAATTCCGCATACGCGGCTACAACAGCGGGCCGCGCTTCCCGGCGCCCTGCCTGGGACAGCACAACGAGCATGTCATGCGCGAGATCCTCGGGATGACGGACGAAGAGATGGCCGAGGTAGTCGCAGCCGGAGCAGTGGTCTGACCTCGCGCCGCCGCCGTATCTACCATTATGGCTACCGCCTCCATCTCGTATGCGACGCCAACTATGAACTGCCCGTTTTATGCGGAAGATCTCACGGCGAGAGTGAATGACCAGCCGACCCTTTTGCCGTTGCTGAAGGCAACCCGGGAGCGGGTAGGAATCAGGCCAAAGATTCTCCTAGCCTTCATTGAAAACCCACTCCTCACCGTCGTTCACGCATCCGTACTATCCCGCTTCCGCTACGGGGATTTCTAGGCCATACAGAAGAATGTCTTCCACAGGGCCCTCACCCGATCCGACCTTCATAACCCTCAGTGCTTATGACCAAGGATCGGCAGCCTACGCGGAAAAATGGAAGGACCGAAGTCCGTTAAACCGCCTGCATAGCCGCTTCTGTGGCCACCTTCGACCTGGTGCTCAGGTGCTCGAACTAGGATGCGGTCCCGGTCACGATGCGGTTGAGTTGTCAACTCGCGGTCTTTCAGTCATTGGCTTCGATCTATCGCGAGGACTCCTGACAGAAGCACACAGGCACGTATCGTTGGGCGGGTGCCTTGTGCAAGGCGATGCCCGCGCTTTACCCTTCGGCCGTGATAGTTTTGCGGGTATCTGGTCTTGCGCTAGCTTACTTCACGTGCCAAAGGCGGACATCGGTCACGTGCTCACGGACGCTTTTCGAATCCTTGTCGGTGGCGGAGTTCTCTTCACATCGATGAGTGAAGGCAATCAGGAAGGCGAGGTTGCGGTTGACGCCGACGGGTTTGGACGGCGCCTCTTCTTTTACTACCGAGAAGATGACTGGGCCGAATCGGTTCGTGCGGCGGGTTTCGACATCCTCGAACACCATGTCCAACGAAGCAACGTGCCATTGAACTCAGGATCAACTGGGTGGATCGAGACATTCGCCCGGAAACCCGAATAGTTGTCAACGAGTTCGGGCACAGTTATGAACAAGGCTATGGAAGGCTTGCCCGTCCGCGAGAGTCGCCCCGAAAGCGCGAGTGGGACAGTCCTTCGGGCGCTCAGAGACGCTGAATCTCTAATCGGCCAGCAACGACCATCCAGCGCTGTGGAACCGGTCCACACTGCGCTCCACGGCTACCTCAGGACGTTGTGCGAGTCCGCCGGAATAGCATACGTGGAGCCGGACAGCCCTCAGCGAGAAGGTTCAACGTTTCGTTCGACATTCGACTCCCTGCGGTCATCTAATGAGTGCTAGAATGCGGGGCAAGAGCCGATGCCTACCGAGCACGACAGGCCCGAAGGCAAAGGGCTGTGGCCTCCGGAAGAAGATGGCTAACACGGCCCGAAAACACTGTTTTCAGGTTCGGGCAAACACAAATCGCGGCAGATAATCTTCCCAAGCAGAGGGTCGCGGGGTTCGATCCCCGTCTCCCGCTCCCTAACTGACACTAAGGTTTCTTATTGATATATGCCGGGCCCACCTTCCAAAGGCCAGCTGCTTCCCAAGCGAAGGGTCGCGGGTTCGATCCCCAACTCCCGCTCCAGATACAGTTTCCTTGCCTCGCAGACCGCTTATCAGCGAAACAGGTGGCAAACTAACTCGGTCCCTATCGTTGCCATCTACTCGAGGTTGCGTCTGCGTCGATTGGTCCCACCTGTGATGGCTACCAAGAGCACAGCCAGCGTCAGCATGCCAGCACCGCCGACAAGAAGGGCAACGTCAAGATCGGCTCGGCGCTGATTGGCCGGCGTTCCCCCGAGAGCCGGCACCGCAACAGGTCCTACTCTCTCGACCGCGAGATCCACTCGCTGCACCCCCGCCTCCCATCCGACCGTCGTCGAGGCATCCCCCACAACGAAACGGACCTCTTTGCCCGGCCGGCCGCAGCCCTCCTGGACCGCAGCAGATGGAACGATCAACCGGCCGAATCCGACGATGGTTTGGTCTCCGCCTCTTACCTTCGTCGCCACCGTGGCTTGACCGCACTCCACTCCATCGATAGTGGCCGTGACGAGAAGGCCCTCCGATGCACCCGTCTCGGCTTCCCGTTCCACCCAGTACCACGCGTGATCCGGCGTTGCAGAGAGATCCACGAGCGCGCCGCGGCAGCACTCGTACGTCTCGTTAGCAGGCACATCATCGATCAGGAACTCAAAGTGGTCTCCGGGTTCCGGGCAGCCTTCTCGGCCCAGGTTGTTGTACGCTCGTAGTTCGAACGTAACGTTGTGACCCGTCCGCTCTGATATAACCTGCCCTGTTCCGCACTCATTGCCATTGAAGCGCCCCTCGATGATTGTTCCGGCAGGGGCGTAGTCATCGTGCAGAATCGCGACACCGCTCAGATCCACGCCCGCGGAAGCGAGGCCGAAGTGCGCCTCCGCCGTCTCCTCAGGAATCACATCCACCGTCACAGATGCAGAACTCGTGTGCACCCATGGGCCTCCACCGATTCCACAAGTGCTAATGAGAAATGGATCGAAGGTGTCGAACGAGTCAACGCAAAGGCCACCGCTGGGGGGCGGCTCGGAACTTGCAGTAACCGTGTATTCGCCGGGGACAAGATTATAGAACGTGTAGTGACCTACCTCGTTTGTTTCAGTTGCAACGAGTACGTTGTCTCCCTGCGAGAGCGTGACCCCCCACCGTTGCAACCTCGCCTCTTCGCCGTCCGGCTCTCCATCAGTGTCAGAATCGACGAATACTGTCCCTGCAATACTGGCGGCCTTCGGAAATCCAGGGGAGACAATCTGCGTTAGCACCTCACAGCTCGACGCAGCGTACTCAGGACCTCCGGCAAAACTCGCGCCGATGACCGCCGGCTCGTCGACACCGAGATCGAACGGAACGAATAACCGAAACTCAGCGACGCCCGCCTCGTTCGTCAGCGATTCTCCCGCTACACCATAGCCGGACCACGCTATCGTCTTTCCGTTCAGTGGCGTGCCGCCGTTGTCGGTCAAAGTCGCTGTAAAGATACCCCAGGGCGGTGTCGTCTTCGCGGGGCCAGAGCATGCCAAATTTGTTTGGGCTCCACTGGACAGAGGCGTCGGCAGCCCGAATATGGTGATTGTCCCATTCTGCATCGTATACGGAATTGGATGGCCGTCCAGGTCGTCGAACGCCGCCACATCCAGATCTACGGGTGTCTCCAGCGTGGCAAACGGCTCTGCGTAGACTTCGAACGTAATGTCCGCGAGGTGAATCGTGCCGTAAACGCCGCCGGGACCAAGCAAAGTGAAGCGTACAGTATTTGACGCAAAGTTCCGGTTGCACTCGGCGTCACTAAAGATGCTTGCAGGATCCGGTGAGCAGTCGGTCGCTCGCAAGTATGACCCATCGAATTGAACGTCAACTGTCACGGTATTCGCCAGTTGACCGCCGGGTAGCCCCGTCGCGGTAATAGGAATCGTGATCTGTTGGTGGAGCCCCACAGTGCCCGAGCCAGCCTGGATAACAGCCCCAGACGCCTCAAGCGGAGCAGCTTGAGAGCGCTGGAAGCTCGAGAACCCTCCTGCAAGGATGAGTCCAGCAGCCAATACTAGCCCGGCTATCGCCACACCAGAAACGCAGGCATCAAGTAGACGGTAGACTGCTTGACCTCCACCTCTCCCGGCGTTGGCACCTTTGTCTGGGTTGCTCTGTGTTTCGTTCATTGGTTGCTGCCTTTCCTGTCCAGAGCCCTGCGGCCCCACCTTGATCATGATCTGCAGATAGTCACTGAGACAGCCTGCCACCGACCGCGTATGGTTGATCACCCGCAACGACCTCTCGTCCCGTAGCCAGTACCTCTAGTCCAATGTCCTCCGGCCAAAGCACCTGGTGCCAGCAACAGATGTCGACTTCAGGCGTAAGGCCTGCCGCGACCCCGGCCTCGGTGATTACCAATTCGTGAGCGTTGCCGAGGCCGCGCGGAGGTAAGACGATGCCCTCGAACTCGCGTTCGTCCTGACCTACGCCGGTGGACTTCACGCCAAGAAAGTCATAGGTGGAGAAGGAATCCTGAGCGAGAGCAACCAAGACTCCACCAGAACTCAAGAAGGCAAGAACATCACTCTCACTATTGGCGAATTGAATGGCTTCGCTGTCATCTAACCCGCCGGAAACGAAGTAAGCTGAACTCACCAACGCCAGCGCCTGGTACGCGGCGAACGACTTGGTGGACATCCCCTGGCCAGATACGAAATCGACGCTTGTCCCAGTCAGGTGACCGATTTCGTTCCAGAATCTTGTCACATCATCGGCAGGGCTCTTGCCGCCACCGATCACTAGTATGCCCGAACCGCCACTTGTCGCTTGCCCGAGGAGTGACTTCACTACTTCCACATGTGACATTGAGGACGACATCCTATCACCCTGGCCAGACGAGAATAATGGTGCCAGGTGGCAAATAGTCGTCGACAGAGTAGCCGTTGTAGGCGGCAAGTTCTTCGGGATCAATGTTATAAAGGAAGGCAATCGATTCCCATGTGTCGCCCTCCTGCGTCACATACTCGACGACGGGACACGTGTCAACTTGAATTGAATTCCAGAAGACGAGCGGGGAGCGTGCCTCGTTGCCATGGTTGTCCCTCGCGGTGATGTAATAGAGAATGTCGCTGCTAGATCCTGAGGGAAGATCGCCGGCGTCAACAGTCGCAAGATATTTGGGCGCGAGCGGGTTGATGGGAAGCTCGATCGCCATGGGTTTCTCTTGGAACAGTAGGACAAGGCCCTCGAAGTAGCCCCAATGAAGGATTACCTGCTGAATGCCCGAGGCGTCGTCGACTATGGCTGACACGGTGGACTCCGAAGTGCAGGGAGGGTGCGCGAGCCGATCCGGGTCTGCCAAGACGCTCGTGATCGCTGGTCCCTGGTTATCGGGAGGCGCAGTGACAGACGGCGGTGCGGTGGTCGGCGGTGCGGTGGTCGGCGGTGGGCAGCTGCCGGACTGTTCGGTATCGATACCTGCCGTACGGAGAAGAATGTAGAGGACGTCCTTTATTCCGACCGAATTGTCGCAGTTGACATCGCCCCACAGCCTGGCGACGCCACCGATTAGGACGATGTCCCCTACGGAGAAACAGCCGTCAGGTGGGTCAAAGGCAGCACCTGCCAAGCGGCGCAGTATGGCGAGCGAATCGGCCGCGTCGGACTGTCCGCTACAGTCAACATCGACCCACTGGGCGTCCCCGTCTGGCTGTCCCGCTTTGGCCAGAGGAGGCAGAATCAGCAACAGTATGACGAGCGCCAACAGACTCAACAGCAGCGCAGAGAACGCCGACTTGAAAGCCATTGACAGTGACGAACGAACGGGCAAGACTACCTCACCTCATCCGCTAATCTCAGCGCAAGGCGCAGCCGAACTGCTGATTGGTCGAAAGTACATTCGCAAGAACGAACTCCCAGCGTTGTCTCGTACTCATCGGTCATCCTCCAGCATCGGGCTGTGTTGGCCACAGCACTTCCAGGAACGACCGTGCAGATGTAATAGCAGATCCCCAGCTGGGTCAATGCGTTTCCGCCGCTCGAATACCTGTAGCGTTTGTCGATACGACGCCCTTCCGTCTTGACCTCAAGCGAGAGCGGCTGCTCCTTCGCCTTGATCATTTCTGCGACCGATTCCGAGATCTTATCCGAGGGATGATGACGAACAGCCCTGTTCCAGTGCCGACCGCGATCGCTCCCACGGAGACGGCAGCGATCATGAGCGCCGATACGCCCCCGCCCGGTGGTTCCCCGACAAGGTTCACCCATTCATTTGTGATGATCGGTTCGTTGGTGTCGAAGACGATGCTTGCGTTGTTCGCAATCTCCGAGCCGTTCGCGAGATCGCTCCTGTGATCGACGCTGAACATCACCATGCCGTCGCCTTCCGGCGGGTTGACATTTGGCTGCAAGACTCCATCCAGCAATCCGTCAGGCAACTCCCGAGTATCAGGATCTAGGGAAGTCAATCGCCAGTAGGCGGTGTGGCCGTCAAGGCCCGCTTCGACGTGTATGATCAAGTTTTCTTCGGGCCTAAGGTCTATCTCTCTCTCGAAGAACTGTCGACCGGGGGGTGGCGCGACGGAGTAGTGACCAAAGAGGATCGGCCCAAGCTCGAATGTGGCGAGATCCATGGTGTCTTCGTCAAGTTCGTCGGTGATCAGAATCTCTTGAGCAGCCGCAGTCGCCGTCTCAAGGTTCTCGAACAGGATCGAGTACGGGATGTTCTGCCTGTCTCCAAGATAACGATCGCCGTGAGCACTTCTTGGACCGAGTTTTTCGTTCGGATCCAGCGAGAATCCTACCAAAACAAGCAGTTCCGAAAGGGACAGTGCATCATCTTCCCGTAACCCTCCACAGCCGCCAAGGAAGGACCCGTATGAGGAAAGAAGTTTTGTTCCCTCATATAGCAGTTTCACAGCGCGCCCGACCTGAAATGCGGGGTTGAAAGATGCCATGCATTCAGCCACGGCCAGCGTCAAGTCGCCCACCCACCAGGTGGCTGGCACCACATAATCTATGGGGTCGCCATCATTGATTCCTGTTCGAACGATCTCGACCCACGTTCCCGCTTGGTTCGCCATGAGCGCTTTCCCCGCCTGAACGCAACTGCCGCCCGGTATCAGGGTGGTCGCCGCTTGGTAGGCAAACGAGGCTGCCCCCACCATGCAGTCGATGTATGCCTCTGCAAGTGGGGACTCCATCTGGCAGTCACCGATCCACGCTCTAATCTTGAATTCTCCCTCGAAGGCTGCGTTGGCCTTAACGTAGATCGTGCCTCTAGACCAAGCCGGAATGATAGGAACCACGATTGGAAAGACAGTCTCTGCCCCCTGCTCATAGCCCAGTGGCACCGAATCCCAATCGATCTCTCGTCTGACTGAGGTTGCGGCGGCTTCATCGTCGGGTGGCTCCAAGAATGAGAGCGTTGGATCAAGATCACCGCGGTACGAACTGAAGCCTTGGGAGTCATGTAGACTAGTTGCCCAGCCAGCCTGCTGTAGTTCAGGATTTACCGCAGTGGGGAGGGCGATCGAAAGCGGTACCATCTTTGCGTCGACCCATGACTGGTTGCGATATTCAATCGCATACCAACGATCTCTCTCTGGCCGCAATGCCGTCGCTCCGTAAACGTCTACTCGCAACCGCTTCTTGTTAAGGCTGCTGTCCTTCTGGAAGCCCTCTCCGACGACTATTTCATGCCCGTCTTCGCCATTCAAAACTACGTCCCAAGCCCCGTCCGCCGCGCCCGAGAGATCGAACGTGCCCCGAAGAAGACCGTCATCACCAACGGCCACGAAATCCCCGAAGATATCATCCTCGCCTTCCCTGCGCAAATGCGCAGATTCCGTGTCCGACGCCTCCGGATGCTCGATCGTTAGCGTGACTTCGCCGTCACCGCCGACGGGCGGGTAGACCGGCGGCGGCGAGTAGTCGGTCGATGCAGGATCGGGTTGTGGCTCATCGCCTGGGGGTGGTTCTTCCTCTTGGCCGCCTGGGTTGGGCGTCGTCGGCCCACCTGGGTCCTGCCCCGACTTCGATAACGGCAGCTTTCCGAGCACTTCCTGTGCAAGAGTGATTGCTGTGGTTGTGTCACAACTGCCGGTCAGCAAAGTAACACCTACGGCGTAATACCCACCTTTGTCCGCCTGATCGTCGGAATCTCCCCAGGCTTGGAAGTTAAAGGCGTCCGCCACTGCTCCCGGAGAGCTACATTTCGCCCACACCTCCTTATCGGGCTCGTTGATAACAATTTGGCTATCATCACACATTCCCGTCGGATCACACCCAGCCGGCACCGCCCAGCTGAGTTTCCGGAAGTGAGCCAAAGCGTCGGTTTCGATCTCCAGCCGCACTGTCGTGTTCTCACAGACCAGGCCCGATCCGTTGTTGTCCCATTCGGCGATGGTGTCGGACCCGGGTAACAGCTGCCCACACTCTGGGAGGTTTTCAACCGGGTGGTCGGCATCAGCGTCCGAAGACCAGAGCCCAGCGGCGGCAACGAGCGCGACAAGCGTAGCGGTCTTCAGAACAGTCTTCATGTAGCCCCCCTCTTCATCTGCTGATCGCGTTTCCCCTGCCTCCAGCCGACCGCTACTGTTGCCAATCCGATACCCGCCACTAAGAAACCGAGGAGCGCCAGAGACGGCAGGCTGGAGGAATTCTCGCGTGGCGGTCCGCCCAGCGCTGGAAAACTCGTCGGCTCGTCTGGTCCTTCTGCCGCTGGCAACTCAATCTGCTGGATGCTCCCCGCTAACCACTCCTTCGTCTGCCGGTCATCGCCTATGACCAACGTGACTTGAGCGCCCGGGCTCCCGCACCCGGGCGCGATGCTTTCCGATGGAACAAGCAGCTTCTGGAACCCCACCCAAGGCTCGGTGAAGCGAAACCTCTCCTCAATCCGCGTCTCTCCGCAGAGCACGTCGCCGACGAACGCCTGTACAAGCGTGCCTTCGGCGACTGACTCCGCGGCGATGCTCTCGGCCCAGAACCAGGCGTGGTCTGGCATAGCGATCAGGTCGACGAACAGCGGCAGCCCGCAACAGCCGCTGTCGCCTTGACATCGCCGGCCGGCTGATCGCCCAGTAGCAGTGACCAGGACTCGCCCGGTTGCCGGCCAGCCGGGCGCCCTTGCTCGCCGGCGCTCGCCAGTACTGCCGCGCGCCCATTTTAGGCGCCCCCGCCTACTGGACGATGATCGTAGCGTCATCGTCATCCGCGGCTATGTCGCCAAACACGTCCTCGACCACGAGCGTGATCACGTCAGTCAGTTCGATACCAGGCTCGTCCGGCGCCGCTACTATGAAGGTGCACTGAACCGCGTCCGGACCGGTACTCGTCAAGTTGGACCCGTCTCCGTCATCAGCCTGTAAGACACGGCCCACCACACTGTCACTATTGCCATCAACACATGAGACCGCCCCGTAGGTTGCCGAGATCAACGAAATGACCGTGACAGGGGATGGGCCGTCGTTGTCGATCGTGACGCGAAAGGTGACCGAGGACCCCACGCTCGTCTCTTCGAAGTCGCTGAAAAGGCCATCCGGATCGTCGCCGTCCGCCTGCAAGGATACCTGCACCCGCGGGGGCCCAACCGAAAGGTCCGGTCCTGGAACGTCGGAGCCATCGTTCGGGTCCGTTCCCCAGCTCCGCTCGAAACCGTCGGTGAAGCCGTCATCGTCGCTGTCGCCATCCTTGGGATCCGTCCCGATGGCCAATTCTTCCGCGTCGCTCAGTGTATCTCCGTCTGTATCGGGAAGGTTGGGAGACGTGCCGATCTCTGCTTCCTTCTCGTTGGTCAGCCCATCGTTGTCAATGTCCGAATCCTGGTTGTCGGGTACGCCGTCGCCGTCGGTATCGTGCGGTTTACCCTGCTGAGCAAGTGCGGAGGAACGTTCCCCGGCAATCGGAAATTCCCCCGAAACTACTGCTGCCACCGCCACTACTACTAGGACAAGCAGGCACGCGGCCAGGAGTCGGCCTGCAATCATACTCTTAGTTGCCATCAGTTTCTCCTTCTCTTCGTCGCCCCGCCGAGAAAGCAAGACGTTGGGGTCGCCGAACGAACCGCGAATGAATATATCAGTCCAGAATTAATTCACAGTTATCGAGGGATTGATGGAGAGTTAAGGGCGGTCAGAGTGACCACGACGGCGGCCTACCCGGGACTTACGGGTAGCACGCGGGTTTGGGAAGCCCGGCTATCAATAGTCGCCGCCCCCGGTCATCTCGCAACCGCAACTACTCGTGGTGATCTCGAATAAGAGTGCGACCTGCATGACGGTCAGTGTTTCGCCCGCCGTTGGATCACGAAGCGTTCCAGTCACCGCGACTCGTATCCCGGGGCCAAGATCCTGCCCTCCGGCTTCGTCCAACTCCAGCAGGTACCGACCATAGTCCGTAGCGAGCACCCTCATTGGCGCCGTTTCGCCGTTCGCCGGGTCACCCATGGGAGTCTCGACAGTACCAACGAAGGGGCATTCGGATGAGGGGTCGCAGCGTGCGATGCGCGAGACAGCCCATCTACCCGTATCGCTCTGTTCCAGGGTCAACAACCACGCCGTTTCACTTGGCCAGAGCCGAAGATGAATAAGAGCAGCCTCTTCCTCCAATACCGATTTTCCCTTTGATACGCATAGTTTCCCGGTATTCTCTTCACTCATCACGAGTGTGGCGTCTCTGCACAGGAGAGGATTGCTAATCGTGTAAGCTGCGCCATCAATGCCCGGACCTTGCACGTACTCGTCGATCGCCTGCATTTGGCCAAACCAGAAACGAGCCGCATAGCCCACATGCGTTCCACAGTCCGGCTCGGATGGTTGGCTTTCGAGGCCGGCCGGGTCGGTTGCCGTCACCACATAACACTTGAAACCACCGAATACCGGGTAGTCCAGATACGAGCAGCGGCGGCTGTCGCAGGCCGGCATCGTTGCCTGCACTTCGGAGACCAGGTCATGGAACAGTCCGCCCACTGCCCCTGAATAGATACGGTAAGCTGTTACTCCGTCCATTGGTTCCCATTGGATCTCCACCTCTCCGCTGCCTCCGCCTCCTCCGACTTGAATAACTGGGACTCGTTCCTGGGCTTCATCATCATCGCAGCCCAGAGTCAGTAGGGCGAGCCCGGCGATCGCGGCTAGGAGCGAGGATGGAAAGGGTCTGCGGAACATTCTTGTGTCCATGATTTCCCCCACCGATATGCCCTAGGGCCCTACCTGCACGCTCTGACAGCCGCCGGTGATCTTGTTGGGAGGACCAACAGCTTCGAGGATTGTGTCGCCCTGGCGCGCGGCCGGGGCGCCATTAATGAGGACGGTTGTGCTCACGTCCGCGCAGATGCCCGGACCGGGAGCCGGTCCAGGCCTCGGCAGCAGGGTGCTGCATTGGTGAATATCAGCGCCGCCGGCCGAGTCGCGGACGACCGAGGCGTTCGACGTCGCAGCGTTCTGCTTCACGGTCAGCTCTGCCGACTTCGTCGCCCCATACTCAGGCCTGCCTGCCGCCGCCTGGGTTGCCATTTCCGCCGACTGGATGGCCGCGTCTGCCGCCTGCCGTGCGGAAGAGACGAGGGGCACTGCGCCCTGTGGCACGCCCCGCCACGCAGCCTTGCCGCCGATACTTACGTTAGGGCTACCGGACGCACCGCTCAGCACGCCGGGCGGCGAGTGAGCGACCTGGTCACCTACGCGTGCGGCTGGCGTTCCCACGACCGGATGTTGGCGGCGAGCCTACTGCACGGGTACGGGTATAAGTATTATGGGGCACGGGAGCGTCGACATCTCAAGCGTGATCTTCCCCTCCACTCGATGCTCGCCGTCAACCACGCTGTAAGTGAACACGACAGGGTCTTGCAGATTGAAGACGGGCCCCGAGTACTTATACGAGAGCGAACCATCTCCGAGAAGTTCGAGCTCGCCCGGCAGGCCCGGTCCCGGGACAAGTTCTGCCGAGAGACCTCCTTCCACGTCAGTGTCGTTCGCGAGAACCCCCCGGCCCTCCGGCGATTGCCAGTCCACGATGACTTCAAATAATGTTTCCCCAGCCTTCCAGTTGATGCAGTAGTAGTCATCTTCCACAACGGGTGGATCGTTGACGGGGTTAATGGTGATCGTCACAGTGGCCTTGGATGACGTACGCCCGTCGGTGGCGAGGTAACTGAAGCTGTCCGCCCCATTGTAGTCGGGCTCCGGAGTGTATTTGAAGGAGCCGTCTGGGTTCAAGCTGAAGTCTTGGGCATGGCCTGGTTGCGTCTCCGGCGAAGCGGAGATGTTTGCTCCCTCGTCGTTGTCCAGCACGTTCCCGGATACGCTCGTATCTTCGTTGAGTTCCACGCTATCCGGATTGGCGACAACCGGCTTGGGCGTTTCTGTTTGGGGGCCGTCTGTTTCTCCGCCGGGGTCGTCTGCCTCCGACGGGCGATCGCTCTTCACCACGATAGTGACTGTTGCCTCGCCCGATTCCAGCGCTCCAGCCTTGATCTTGTACTTGAAAGTGTCCCGACCCACGAACCCGTGGTCTGGCAGGTAGTCGAAGGAACCGTCGTTCGCAAGCGTCAGCTGGCCGTCGGACACATTCTGCACCACCTCCAGTATCAGGCCGGCCCTTTCCGGGTACGTGTCGTTTTCGAGCACGCCGGGGGAACCCTTAGCAAGCGCCTGCCCGGACTCGGCGTCGTATGCGTCGTTGCTCGCGACCAGGTCCCCTACCGGCTCATAGCTCATTGTGAACCGACCCTCGGTGCTATCCGGCGTGTTGTTGGTAAATACAGCCTGCATCTCATGCCCTGCGAGAAAGCCGTCGACGGGCGAACTAAAGCTCCCCGCCGGATCGGTCAGCTCCCCATTCAGGATTTTCGTGTACATGCCGTAGCTCACGAGGAGGTTAACGAACTCGGTGTCCGCGTCCACAACCTCTACTCGAACACCCAGCCCATTGCCCGTCACTTCCCACCTGGGTTCGACCGTCAGATCTCCGGCCTTCTCCACAGTGAAGGGAAACGCGCGGGTCTCCCCCGAATCCAGCTCGAAGGTTCCGGTGATCGGATTATCGAATGTCAGGACGCGCAGTTCCTTTTGATCACCGCCGTCCATAAAGAGCAACCAAACAAGAAGAGCAGCGACAGCAACCATCATCAGTCCGGCCAGTCCAAGGACACGAGAGCCGAACCATGGCCGGTGCACAAACTCCCCATTGATGGTCTTACCGGATGACGGCGGACCGCCCCCGGCGGCCGCGGCCTCGATCTGAAACCGGTACGTCTTTTCATCACCGAACCACCAGAGATACTGCTTGGTTCGAACTGCCAACGGGATCTCGGCTTCGTCCCCTGGGGAAAGCGGCGCGATCGGGCCGAAGGAGAAAACACACTTCTCCTCAGGCTCCCGTGCTTCCAGCTGCAGCATCGCAGCGACGTTACCTGTGTTGCGGACGAGAAGGTGAGTATCCGCCTTCCTCCGGCCGGAGATGCGCTGCGGCCGCAGTTCAAGCTCGTACTCCGGGATCGCCGTCACCTCGACAAATCCGGTGCCTCTGGTGGCTCTCTTTCGGCTGGTGCCTGAATCGGTCGGTCGGACGGCCGCGTCTTCGGGGGCCAACCTCGCGCCGCAACCCACGCAAAATCGAGCCTGTTCTTCGATTTCGATCCCGCAGTTCGGGCAGAACATTCCCTTCACTCCTTTGCGCCGACAACGTGCGGCCGTTGAACGTGCCTCGTTTGCCAATTTCCGGCCAGTGGCTAGGACCCCTAACTTAGCAGGTCGTTCAGAAGTCCTTCTGTCTCAGGGCTCGGTTCGACATCGAGTTCATGCTGCAGTATCTCTGCGCACACTCGGTACCAGGCAAGCACTCGGCTACGCTGACCCATCCTTGCGTAGGCCAGCATCAGCCAGCGGTAAGCGTCTTCTCGACAGGGATCCCGTTCCAGAATCTTCTGGCAGAGATGTACAGTGTCCTCGAAATCCCCTTCGTTCACCGCATGCTGGATTAGGCGTGCTAGGACCGACAGCCCTTTGTCTTTCAGCGCTTCGCTCTTCAATAGAGCCCAGTCCTCGTACCCGTCCTCAGTGAAATCACCAGCATATAGACGGTCGGCTAACATAAGTTCTCGGGCAGCCTCTGAGTGCGCTCCGGACCGCTCAAGCTCAAGGCCTCTGAGATAGTGTTGCTCGAACTCCTCTGTATCGATCCAGAACACGATGCCTGGATCCCAACGGTAGACTCCATGCTCGAAGCGAACCAACTTGCGCGGATCACTGTCGCCGTCAGATTCCGCCACAGCCTTCCGAAGTGAGTGCACGGCTACTCGCAATGAATTTCCACTGGAGTCACCGTCGGTCTCGGGCCACAGGGCGTCGAGGATCTTTTCCCTTGTGGCACCTGTCGCTCGGTTGGCTACCAGGAAGCGGAATAGGGATCGAGCTTTGGTGCTCGCCCATCCCGTTATCGGCAGTCCATTGAAGTATGCTCGGAAGGACCCGAAGAAGAACACGGAGATGAGCGGTGCATGCAAATCACATGCGGTCGCTTCGTTAGCAAGAACCGTGGGGCCCTCCAAGACGGTCCGCACGCCGTCTTTTGTACCGGTATCTCCGGTCCCGGCCAGTTGAGTATAGAATGAGTCCTGCCGCCAAGAGGCGCGTCGGAAATCTGGATAAACACCGTTCAAGAACCGCGACACGTCAGTGTGCGGGCGATCATCGGGAGCGTTCTCCCAGTCCTCGTCGGCAGCGGGGATACTCCCCATAGCTTCCCCCATCTTCGCTGCCATTGGGGGGTGGGTAACTACGGTGGGCAGCGAAGATGGGTATGATTATCGGCTGGTCTCGCTACACTGTCAATATGCGGTTAATGGGGTGGTAGCGTAACGATCAATTGTGAAAAAGGCAGGAGCGTTAACCGATTTCAAAGCGACGAAGCAAAGAAAAAAGAAACGCCCAACGAACAGACTAGAGGAGATGACGCAGCTCCTGGGACCGGCCGCTACCGGCGGACAGAGCCGGCGCAACGAAGTTGGGCTAAGACGCGACATGCGAACCCCCTCGATGAAGCGTTGCCAGTCTATGAAGGCGATCCCCGCATGTCAACGAGACTAAGAGACGCTCCTATGTTCAAGGGGGTCAGGCCACTAGCTTGGCAGATTCAACAAATGGCCGTTCCTCGCACTCGAGCCAGAGACGCCAGATCATGGTTCCGTCACCTGGTCGTCGTCGCGCGACGGATCGCTGGGGACGGGCGCGAGTCTGCAGCTGTACGACCTGTCGGTGGGGACGCACACGATTTCCTTGTTAGCCAAAGACAGCGACAACAACGAGCTGGCGGACAGCATCACGATCACTGTTTCCAATACGCCCCTGAGCGAAGGCGGCGAACAGCGCACCTGGGGCGACAACAACTGCTCCGGCGCAGCGGACCCCGTGGACGCGCTGCTGGCGCTACGGCATGACGCGGGGCTCAGCACTAACACGGGCGAGTGCCCGGCGATGGGCGCGCAGCTCGAGGTAACCGTCGCAGCGCTCCGGCTCTGGGGCGACATCGATTGCTCCGACGCCGTCGATCCCGTGGACGCGCTCAAGCTGCTACGTTTCGATGCCGGGCTGAGCGCGGCGCAGGGGCCGGGGTGCCCGCCGCTGGGTGCGGGTGTGGTGATTGCCGCGTTGCCAGGCGGGGCGGTCGCCGACGCTATGGTCGGTCCCGAAGTAATCACTGGTCACTCCAGGTCGGTTACTAGCCCTAACTACCGTTAGTGCACACCTTCCCGACGTCCGAAAGCGACGCTGGGTATGGGCAAAGCGCCTGAGGCTCTCGTCGCTGTGGCAGACAGCGAGCGCGGAAATAAACCCCCCTCGTTAGCCTCGGCGCTTTTCTATTTCACCGACCACTAGTGCCACCACTCCATGCCTGAAGCGAGCGACTCGCCGTACCATGCCGAGGTGGTTTCGTGTGGGCTCTGTCCGCGAGCAATGGTGGGCGTGTTTGCGATCACCACGCGCCGCAGGGGCGAGGGAGGCGGTGAGGTGTGGCGAAGGAGCCTGGCGTCGCTGTGTTCGCGCTGTCATGGCCTCCTGAGGGCGGCTGGGCAAAGCGGGCGTAAGCTCAAAGGAACGGATGAGCGCTGGTGGCTGGGCCACGGGATCGGTTCTTACGATTCGCCCCAGCCGATGATATAATCGCCGCCACGTTGAGGCGGTCGCGGGCTACCCCCTTCTTAGGTTGACCGCGGGCAAGCCGCCTCAGCGTCGTTGAGATGACAGTTCGCGTGCGCCATCGCTCTGCGTGGACATTGCACCGCGCGGAAAATCGGTGCTTTGTCGGCGCTGCCAGGTTATTGCTGGCGCGGGCGTGACCGTGCCGCCGGGGGTGTTTGGAAGACGTTCAGTGTGGGTACGCCGCAATGGCCACAGAATGGCCACAATTGATAAGCCCCCTGAGCACAATTCCGTGGCGGCCAGGGGGCTTATCAGATATGAATCTTGTGGTGCCTCCGGCGGGATTCGAACCCGCGATCTCCGCCTTGAAAGGGCGGCGTCCTGGGCCTCTAGACGACGGAGGCAACACAAACATTGTAGGGGATAGTGGTTGTGGTGCGCCAACCGGGTGGCGTTACGGGGCCGGTGTGGTGACGACGTCGACGACGGGTGCGAGGATCGATTCGGCGTCGAGGACGCGGACGTAGACGGCTTCGAGGCGGCCGTCGACGCCGCGCTCGCTCCAGATGAGAGCGCGCTGGCCGACGCCGGGGTCGCCGCCGGTGACTTCGGCAGTGGAGTCGACGCGGATGTCTCCAAATTCCATGGTCCAGGAGACGCCGTCGATGGTCTTGATGGTGCCCTGGAGGCGTATCAGGTCCTGCTGCTCGGGTGCGACGATGACGTCGTAGTTAGAGGCGAAGAATTCGTCGCCTTCTCGCGTGGCGTTGACGGTGACGAGACCGTTCTGAGGCGGATCGTCGGCGATGAAGTCAGGCGCGATGGGGAGACCGCCGACGACCCAGACGCCGTTGTCGTTGCCCTGGAAGGTGCCGACGATTGTGATGTCGGTGGCGGGAGCCTCGCGGGCGAGGACTGTGACCTGGGTGGCGCGGAGCCGGCTGCCGTCGGCGAGCCCTTCGACCTGTACGCGGGCGCCGTTGCGGACGTCGCCGCCGCTGGCATCTACGGTGGTACTGCTGGTGATCTCGAAGTCGAGGCCACTAACCTGCCAGCTGCTGGTTGACTGGCTGACGTCGCCCTCGATGGTGCCCTCGAGCGTGAAGCTGTGTACGGCGGCGGCTGTGGCGCCGGTGGTGGCGGGCTTAACCGAGCTTGCCACGGCGCCCTTGTCAGTCGTGTCGACTTTGACCTGGACGCGATCGCCGGGCCTGATGGTGCTGGGTGCGGCGAAGGAACCCCACGGGAACTCAATGCCGCCAACGACGATGCCGGCATCGGTAATGGATTCGACGGTGCCGGAGACGAAGGCTGAGCCACCGGGCTCGTTGTTCTCGAAATAGGTGCCGATGAGACTGAGTGCTTGCAAACGGCCGTTAGAGCTGCGGGCGACGACGAAGCGAGCGGTTGCGCCGGGCTGCAGGTTGGTGCGTCCGATGGTGCGCTCGTCAACCTTGACTTCCATGCCGCCGATGAGCCAGGTGCCGTCGTCGAGTTGCTGGGCGAGGCCGCTGACGTCGAGGATTCCGCCGAGAAGGTCTTCCGGGCGCACGGAGACGAGAGCGTCGCCGGTGCCGCCACTCAGACGGGTGTTGTGCAGGCGAGCGACAGCCACTGTATACGTGTCGCGTGCGCCTTCTTCGATCTGCTCGTAGAGGGCGACGAGGAGTTGCTCCTGGAGTTCGGCCTGTGTGAGGACGCGGGCACGGAGGGCGGTCTCCTTCGGCTTGTCCTGGAGGATGGCGGCGGCGCGCCGGTTGCGGTCGTCGAGTGCGCTAAGGACGTTCTGGGAAACGGGTTTGCCCTGGCTGACCAGTTCGCGGATCTCTTCGATCCGCTGGTCGGACTGATCGAGGAGGATTTCGGCCTCGCGCGTGTCATCGAAGACGAGCCAGAGGCGGATGTCTTCCGTCTGCAGCTTGACGCTGTAGAGCGGGCTATCGGGGGAGGCGTCCTGCGCTGCAATTGCGAGTCCCCCGCCAAAGGAGGCGACGACGAGAAAAACGCCCAGGACCGCCATGGCCGGCTTTAGGAAGGCGCCGTAGTTTGTCATGCGGACGGCGGAGACTCGTTTGCTGCCGGTGCGCAGCTGGTGTGCGCGCTCCCGCACGTGTCGCCATGCGGTCTCCTGGGCCTGTGCCCGTGGAAGTACGCGCGGCGAGGACTGAACGCGGGTTGCGAGCGAGAGGACGGGTCGTAGGCGCGATGCGTGCTTCGGGTAGCGAGCCAAGCAGTCGTCGAGCGACTCGCCGGCGCGAAGGGAGGCGAGGCACTCGTCGAGGATGGCGTCGTAACGGTTGATCATCGCTAAATCTTGTCCGGTTGCATGATGCGGCGCAGTGCTCCGAGAGCGCGGTGCTGAAGCGACTTGATGGCGCCCTCGCTGCGGCCCATGATCTTGCCGACGGAGCGATTGTCGAAGCCTTCGATGAACTTGAGGACGATGACTTGCCGCTGCTCCGGCGTCAGGTGCTTAAGGGCGATCTGTATCTGACCGCGCTCGAGCGCCCTTTCCGCAAGGACTTGTGGGTTCGCGAGGGCGGTGGAAATGGTTTCGCTGAGGTCGACTTCGCCGCGGCGCTTGCGGCGGCGGTGGAGGTCGATGATGCGGTTTCGGGCGATACGGAATACCCAGGCGCCGAAGGGCAGGCCCTGGAATTTATAGGTGCCGATGGCCTCGATCATCTTGAGCATTACGTCGGAGGCGAGGTCTTCGGCGGCCTGGACGTCGCCCATCTGCATGAAGGCGTAGTTGTAGATCTTTGGGTAGTAGGTTTGGTAGAGGTTGTGGATGGCGTCTTCGTCGAACTGCTGTGCGCGGCGAACGAGTTCCCACTCCGCCACGACTTCTTGTTGTGGCTGGGCCAAGCGGCCGTCGCCCGCAGGTGTCGCAGCAGCCGTGTTACCGGCTCGCGGCTCCTCCAGGGAGCGTGTCAACGGAATCCCCCACGTTGTTGCTTCCATGCTTTCCAATAAAGCAACGTGTGTTCAGCGACGCTGGATACGGGCTCGTTCATGAGGCTTTAATGTCAGTCGGACAGGCCGAGGAACTTGCGGCGTGCGTTATCGTATCGTTCCTTCGCACGCGCTTCGCGATTGAGCAGGCCTTTGATCCTGGGCGGATCCAGGCGTTCGCCTTCCAGCAGCACCCGGTGCAGATCTGTGATCTGCTTCGTCCACCCCTCGTAAGCCTGGCGGTACTCGTCCTTGACTTCGTCCGGCATGAGTCTCCTCTGCTAATACTAAGGGGGAGTACGCGGATATGAAAGCGGCGGATGCGGGCGACTAGAGCCAGCGTGACTGGACATCGCCGTCGATGACGACATCGATGAGGCGGGGCTCGCCGGAGGACTGGGCTTCGCGGAGGGCATCGCCGATCTCGTCCGGATGCTCGATGCGGGCGCCCTTGACGCCAAAGGACTGTGCGATCTGTGCGAAGTCGAGGGCAGGGCCGGTGAGGTCCATCTCTACGAATTCACGGCCGGCGGCGCCTTCGCCAAGATACTCGAGCATGTTGAGCTTGAGGATGCGATAGCTCTGGTTGTTGGCGATGACCCACGTTACCGGGATCTTGTGGTGGGCGGCGGTCCAGACCGACTGGATCGTGTATAGCGCCGAGCCGTCGCCGACGATAGACATGACGGGGCGGTCCGGCCGGGCGAGCTTGATGCCGATTGGCGACGGCATTCCGGGTCCCAAGCCGCCGCCCGTGGCGCGGTAGTGCCGGCCGGTGTCCGGGAAGCGGAGGTATCGCATTAGGTAGCCGCCGGAGGTAATCGATTCGTCGAAGAGGAGAGTATCTGGGGCCATCGCTTCGCCGATTTCGTACATCATGCGGCCGGCGGACATGGGATCCTTGTCCCACTTGGAGCGGGCGGCCATTTCCAGAGCCTGCATCATCTGGTCGCCGCCCGCGGCCACTTTCTCACGGCGGGTGGCGGCTCCGGCCTGGTAGTCGTCGCTCTGGAGGCGCTTGATGGCGTCGAGGAGGTCGACGAGGGAGAGGCGCGGATCGGCCATAATGCCTGCGTCGAGGCGCCAGTTCTTGCCGATTTCGCGCGCGTTGATGTCGATATGGACGACTTTCGCGCTTGGCGGACAGGGTGATTCATCGAGCGGGAAGAGCAGGGTGAGTACCGGCGTGCCGATGGCGAAGATCAGGTCGGCATCGGCTAGCTGGCCGGCGAGCATGGGTGCGGAGACGACGTTGAGCAGGCCGCCGTATTGCGGATGCGCGGAGGGGAAGGGCAACTCCGCGGAGAAAGTGGTGTGTACGCGGGCACCGGTTAGCTCGGCCAGTTGGACGAGTTCGGCCTGACCGCCGCTGACGGAAACGCCGTCGCCGGCGACTATGAGCGGCGTGCGGGATTCGATGAACATCTGGGCGACGCGCTCGATCGCTTCGATGCTCGGCCTGACGCGGGTATCGACATAAGTCGTCGGCATGAGATCGACGTCGGCCTCTTCGTCCATGATGTTGGTAGGGACGGAGAGGAAGACGGGGCCCCGCGGCGGTTCCATGGCGGTTTTGAAGGCGCGGCGGAGAAGAATAGGCACTTCGGCCGCGTCCTGAGCTTCGACGGCCCACTTGGTGAGAGGCTCAGCGAGACGAACGAGGTCGCCGGTGAGGATCGGGTCCTGCGACGCGCCACGCTGTGGGTGGTTGCCGGCGTAGATGACGATAGGCGCGCCGGTGCGATAGGAGTTGTAGAGCATGCCCATGGCGTTGCCGAGGCCTGGCGTGATGTGCAGCTGCAGGAACGCCGGACCTCCGGAAGCGCGTGTGTAGCCATCAGCGATTCCAGTGGCGACACCTTCGTGGAGGGCCAGGATGTATTCGAGCTGGGGGTACTCCTGAAGGGCATCCATGAACCCCTGCTCCGTAGTGCCGGGGTTGCCGAAGACGTACTTCGTCCCGTTGGCCAGGAGCTGTTCGATCATGAGGTGGCGGCCGGTGAGACGGGGCATCTGCGCCCTCCTTTCGCGGCCACCAGAGTAGCACGAGGAGACTCAGGGTGGAGCGGCGTATTAACCCGTCGTTCACCGCCTGGAGCATAACGGTTATGGTAATCCCCGGCATCTGGTTATACAGGGGATAGGAAAGTCTAATGGTTATGACGCTCGAACGACGGACTACGAAGAGCACCGCCAGCCTCGATAACACATCGCCCGGCGCGCCTCTTTGGCTGGAGTCGATGTGGACGATGGATTGGCTGAGCCTGCGACTTTCGCCGGTGTACCGTGGGGAAGGCCTGCCGAACGGCGATGGAAGCGCTGTCATCACGGTTCCCGGTTTCATGTGTCACGATGCCTTGATGTTGGAGATGAACGGCTGGCTTCGCCGCCTGGGCTATAGGCCGTACCTGTCAGGAATCGGCATCAACGCCAACTGCCCAGACGTGCTCGCCGAGCGGCTGGAGGCAACCGTCCGCCGCGCCTATGGTGAAACAGGAAAGCCGGTGCGCATCATCGGTCACAGTCTCGGTGGCATGATTGGGAAGCGTGTGGCGATTCAGCAACCGCAGATGGTGTCGCAGCTGATCTTCTTAGGAACGCCGCTGCAGGCAATCCATGCACACCCGCAGATTCTGGCCGCAGGTACTCTGATGATGGCCATGCGATCGCTTGTACAAGGCCGAGAGTGCCGGTGTTTCACGCCGCAATGCGAATGCGGTTTCACGGAAGACATGGACGCGCAGGTACCGAAGAACGTTCGTCACGCAGCGATCTTCACTCGTCACGACGGTGTGGTTGATTGGCATGACGCGCAGGAGACGCACCCACGACTGAACCACGAAGTAGGCGGGACACACCTAGGACTGCCGTACAACGCGAGAGCCTACTATGCGATCGCGCACATCCTGCAGGACCGGCGGCGACCAGTTTAGATATCAACGGGGGGAAGACGAGGCCGGGCCATTCAATCGATGGCCCGGCCTTTTGTATACCGTCGCGTTATGCTGTGACTCGTGAGCGAAGCGGCGGCGCGGAGTCAGACAGCGACCCTGGCGTCGCTGTTCATTTCTGTATTCACGGCATTGCTGGGGCTGGGTATCGTCATCCCTCTGCTGCCTGTGTATGCGGACGACATGGGCGCGAGCGGCCTAATGATCGGTCTGATGGTGGCAGGCTTCTCCATCAGCCGCGGCGTGCTTCAGCCGTTCGTCGGTAGCCTGTCCGACAGGCAGGGGCGTAAACGCTTCATGATGGTGGGTCTAACGATCTACACCATGGTGGGCCTGTCCTTCCCCCTGGCCACGGTCGTTGAGCACCTCATCATCATTCGAGTCGTGCACGGTGTGGGCTCGGCGATGATCGTGCCGATCGCGATGTCGTACGTGGCGGGATTCGCGCCGCAGGGGCAGGAGGGGCGCTATATGGGGATGCTTAATGTTGCGCTTTTCTCGGGCATTGGCTTTGGGCCTGTGATCGGCGGGGTGTTCCGTGACAACTTCGGCTTCAACTCGGCCTTTTATGCCATGACGGCGGCGAGCGTGGTTTCGCTGCTGATGGTGACGGTGCTGCTGCCGGCGGACCGCCCGGAGGAGCGGCGATTCGACGTGCCTCCGATCCTCTCGACGATGCGAAAAATGGCGGGCGACGTCCGGGTGATGGGGATCCTGCTGGGGCGCATGTCGACGATGTTTGTGATGGTTCCGTTGATGGCATTCCTGCCTTTGCACATGGAGCGCTTCATGTCGGCCTCGGGAACGCAGATCGGAGTCGTCATCGCAGCGCGCACGCTGACGAACGCTGTGCTGCAATTTCCCTTTGGCGGACTAGTTGATCGGACGAGCAAGGTGAGCCTGCTGGTCATCGGGTCGCTCATTGTGGCGGCGGCTACCTGTACGATTCCGTTTCTGGAAAGCTTTCCGGCATTGATCGCGATGTTCATGGTGATCGGCACGGGCGAAGCCCTCATCTGGCCAACGCTGGGAGCACTTGCGACAGAGGAGGGTCGCGCCTATGGCCACGGATCGATGATGGGCGTCTTCAATACGGCGATGAGCGGAGGCATTCTGCTCGGGTCGCTGACGGGTGGGATTGCGGCGGATGTGATCGGACTGAAGGCTGTGTTTCCGGTAATCGCCGGCACGTTGACAGTTGCTACGGCAGCATCCGCGCTGATGCTAACGTCGCGTTCGCGAGCCAGGACCCCTGCGCCGATCCCGGCGCCTTAGTTTGGCATTGCGCTCCCTGCCTGGCTCGTTGCCCCTCGATCCGGAGACTGACATTCTGTTGGCGATGCCTGTTTCGCCGGAAGACATCAGAGGAGCTGTCGAATGGCGGAGGTCGGTGCACCCGAACGCGTTCGGACAGCGGGCTCTGGGCCGGTGCCTGACGCTGCTGTATGCGAAAGCGAGCGGCAACTGGACGTGCGGCAACACACCGGGCGGCAACTACAACCAGATGTCGCTGTCCTTGATACCGTAGGCGATAGTTCAACGACTAAGAAGCCCCCTGGCAGAGATGCCAGGGGGCTTTAGTTTCGTGGTGGCGCATACGGGATTCGAACCCGTGATCTCCGCCTTGAGAGTTCAAGCCACACCTTAAAGTGTGGGCTCAGTTATCATCCGAGTCTGTCAACGCCAAGAACTGGTCGGCAGCACTACGGTATGTTCTTGCGGTCTCGGGGCTGCGGAAGGCCAGAAGCTCGGCTGTCCACTCCTCGACCAGTGCCGTTGCCGTCTCAGCCTTCTTTTCTTTAGTGGAGATAATCATAATTATCTCGACTCCTTTCTCTCCCGGTCCGGAGGGACGCCCGGCCGGAAGCCTTCCTGGGGCGATTTGAGGCGTAGGGGCGACGAAATCCGGCCGCTTCCGTTGCTGTTGCGTCTCTCGGACCAGCAGGCGAAAAGACGCGAAACTGGCCGTGCCAGGCCCGGGCGACTGCGCTTTGACGTGGCTGTCGATTGAGCCAGCCCCCGCCGCTCTTCTCTGATTGCTGTCATTGTCTGATCGCGGCCTCCAGACCCCGCAGTTGCTCCTCTCTGTGTTGCCGCCACTTGACTGCCTCCAAATAAAACGTACCATAATAAGTGAGAGGAGTCACGCTACATGCCAGAGTTTCACCGTGACCACGAACTGAAGATCAGCGATCTGCGGGTGCGAGATCATCCCGCCTTCGAGGTCCGCAGATATCTGCCCAGGGACGGCTGGCTCATTGAGGTCGGCTCGGTCGACCACGCCTACAACCCCCTGGCCTATCCGCAGCTCCTTGCCGAGTTCGCCCAGCAGCCGTTCTCCGAAAACGAAGGCCTGGAGTTCGTCGCGAGGTGGGGCATACCGTCCTTCGCCGGTGGGGAGGAGGGCGGGGGGCCTCCGCGGCTGGCCGATGAGACCGCCAGGGTGGCGCTGAGCACGGTGAAAGGGCATGCCGAGTCCATCGAGCGCCTGATGCGCATGCTTGAATACCGGCAGGGGGCCGACAAGGCTGGGCTACGGAGCTACCTCGAAAGCCTTGCCGGCGCTTCGGCTCCGGGCCGCGCGACCATCCGCTTCATGAGCGGCCGCAAGGAGAGTGCCTGCGAACTGTCGCTCGGGCAGGGAAGCCTCATTACCCAGGTCGAGGAGCTGGTGCGGCGTGCAGTCAACGAAAATGTGAGCGGCGCCCCGGGACTCAGCTTCGTCGTCGCCGATGGACCTCTGCGCCTCAACCCGGTGGCGAAAAACCTCATGCAGGCAATCTACTGGCACCTGGGTGGCCTGGCCTCGCTGAGCCTGATCGGCAGCTGTCAGAGCGAGAGCTGCGGGAAGATGTTCGTCCGCACGCACGGACATCAGAACTTCTGCGCTCCGCCGCCCGACTCGCCCGGTTCCGAGAGCCTCTGTGCCGCGCGATCGCGCAAGGCGAAGCAGAGGAAGGCCATGAGAGAAACGGAGGGCCTCGATGGTCCTGGCCGCTGAGCGCGGCGCCCAGCAGGGCGGCGAGGCTCTGCCGGCGCTCCTGACCGTCGATGAGGTGGCCAGGATTCTGCGCGTGGGGCGCGGCACCTGCTATGAACTCATCCGCCAGGGCCAGATCCCGTACCTGCGCCTGGGGAGGCTGATACGGGTCCCCCGCCACGCGCTTATGGCCTGGCTCGGCGAGGATCCGGGATCCCTTGAGAGAAGCGCCGGTGTGCCGGGCGCGCTACAGCACTAGCTTGGAACTGCATTCGTGAGCCGGCAGGACTACGGCAGCGGCTCGATTAGTGAGCGAAGCCCCGGACGCTGGCTCGTTACCATCGAATTGGGACGTGACCCCCGGACGGGCAGGCGCCAGCGTCGCCGGTTCACCGTGCGCTCGACGCGACGCGACGCCCAGAAGGCTCTCCGCCAAGCGCTCCAGGAACGTGATCGCGGCACCGTCACTCGCGCTGGCGAAACCCTCGTTGCCGAGTGGCTTGTCGCCTGGCTGGAGCGGCACCGGGCGGAAGGCCACGTCGGCCCCAAGTCCTACGACCGCTACCGCGTGATCATCGCGCGTCACCTCATTCCGGCACTTGGCAGGCTCCGTCTCAAGGACCTGCG
>DATKDX010000045.1:0-7433 GCA_035512435.1 Dehalococcoidia bacterium | reverse complement strand
CGCAGGTCCTTGAGACGGAGCCTGCCAAGTGCCGGAATGAGGTGACGCGCGATGATCACGCGGTAGCGGTCGTAGGACTTGGGGCCGACGTGGCCTTCCGCCCGGTGCCGCTCCAGCCAGGCGACAAGCCACTCGGCAACGCGGGTTTCGCCAGCGCGAGTGACGGCGCCGCGATCACGTTCCTGGAGCGCCTGACGCAGAGCCTTCTGGGCGTCGCGGCGCGTCCCGCGCACGGTGAACCGGCGGCGCTGGCGCCTGCCCGTCCGGGGGTCACGTCCCAGTTCGATGGTAACGAGCCAGCGTCCCGGGCTTCGCTCACTGATCGACCCGCTGCCGTAGTCCTGCCGGCTCACTAATGCAGTTCCAAGCTAGTGTTGTAGCGCGCCCGGCACACCGGCGCTTCTCTCAACGGATTCCGGATCCTCGCCGAGCCAGGCCATAAGCGCGTGGCGGGGAACCCGTATCAGCCTCCCCAGGCGCAGGTACGGGATCTGGCCCTGGCGGATGAGCTCATAGCAGGTGCCGCGCCCCACGCGCAGAATCCTGGCCACCTCATCGACGGTAAGGAGCGCCGGCAGGACCTCGCCGCCCTGCCGGGCGCCGCGCTTAGCGGCCAGGACCATCGAGGCCCTCCGTTTCTCTCATGGCCTTCCTCTGCTTCGCCTTGCGTGATCTGGCGGCACAGAGGCTCTCCGAACCGGACGAGTCGGGCGGCGGCGCGCAGAAGTTCTGATGTCCGTGCGTGCGGACGAACATCTTCCCGCAGCTCTCGCTCTGACAGCGGCCGATCGGCTTGGGTGCAGCTGGGTCTTCTGGGTGCGAAGTCAGAACAACCAGGTGCCAGTAGATTGCCTGCATGAGGTTCGTCGCCACCGGGTTAAGGCGCAGAGGTTCCTCGACGACGAAGCTGAGTCCCGGGGGGCCGCTCACATTTTCGTTGACTGCCTTCCGCACCAGTCCCTCGACCTGGGTAATGAGGCTTCCCTGCCCGAGCGACAGCTCGTAGGCACTCTCTTCGCGGCCGCTCATGAAGCGGATGGTCGCGCGGCCGGGAGCCGAAGCGCCGGCAAGGCTTTGGAGGTAGCTCCGAAGGCCTGCCTCGTCGGCCCCCTGCCGGTATTCAAGCATGCGCATCAGGCGCTCGATGGACTCGGCGTGCCCTTTCACCGTGCTCTCCGCCACCCTGGCAGTCTCATCGCCCACCCGCGGAGGCCCACCGTCATCGTCCCCACCGGCGAAGGACGGTAACCCCCACCTGACGACGAACTTCAGGCCTTCGTTCTCGGCGAACGGCTGCTGCGCAAACTCGGCGAGGAGTTGCGGATATGCCAGGGGGTTGTAGGCGTGGTCGACCGAGCCGAACTCAATGAGCCAGCCGTCCCTGGGCAGATATCTGTGGACCTTGAAGGCGGGGTGGTCTCGCGCCCGGAGGTCGCTGATCTTCAGTTCGTGGTCACGCTGAAACTGTGGCATATGCCGTGACTCCTCTCACTTATTATGGTACGTTTTATTTGGAGGCAGTCAAGTGGCTGCAACCGAAGGAGGAGCAACTGCGGGGTCTGGAGGCCGCAATCAGACAATGACAGTACTCAGAGAAGAGCGGCGGGGGCTGGCTCAATCGGCAGCCACGTCAAAGCGCAGTCGCCCGGGCCTGGCACGGCCAGTTTCGCATCTTTTCGCCCGCTGGTCCGAGAGACGCAACAGCAACGGAAGCGGCCGGATTTCGTCGCCCCTGCGCCTCAAATCGCCCCAGGAAGCTCGAGGACGGAGTGCGCCTCCACGAGAGCGTCAAAGTGGAGCTGGAGACGTACGCCCGCGAAACCGGAAATCCCATCGTTAAGCCGTTCGTCCTGGTGATTGCCCGGGACACAACCCATGCCGGCCAACTAATGGAGCTGATTCAATCTGATGCTTTCTTTGAGGGCCAGTACGCGGAGCGTGTTATCCAGGTTGACTCAAGCCAGACTGGCGCGGCCGAGGACGCGATGATTCAGCGGTTACTCGCAGTTGAGAGTACGGAGGAACCGACTGAGATCGTGATCCACGTGAACATGCTCAAAGAGGGCTGGGACGTCACCAATCTGTACACCATCGTGCCGCTTCGGCCAGCCAACGCTCGCGTCTTGATCGAGCAGTCGATCGGCCGTGGCCTCCGCCTCCCATACGGCAAGCGCACTGGAGTGACGGCTGTCGACAGGCTGAACATCGTCGCCCACGACAAGTTCCAGGAGATCATCGACGAGGCGAGCAGGCCGGATTCCCCGATTCGTTTGCAACAGGTGATCCTCGATCCTGACGCGCTCGAACACAAAACGCGAACTGTAATTTCGCAGCCCAACCTTTCGACGATATTGGGCCTGAGGCCTGATCAGACCACCGGTCAAGCGCAATTGGCGGAAACTGCCCAGCCGCCGATCTTCACGACGCCAGCGGACTTGGAAGTGGCTCGCCTTGCTCTGTCGGCAATCCGGCGCATGGAGAAACGCCCAAACGATGTACCGAGCGTTACTTACCTGCAAAAGCCGGACGTCCAGCAACATCTCATCCGCGACGTCACCAACCAGTATCAACCCACTCAATCAACGATGGATGGCGTCATTGTGAAGCCAGACATCAAGGCTATCGTGGCCAAAACGACCGAGCTGGCCGTTCAACAAACAATCGCGATCCCACGTATCGTCGTTCTGCCCAAAGGTGAGGTCCGCGCCGGTTTTAAGGCATTCTCTTTGGATCTCAGCACGATCAACTACCAAGCGCCGTCGGACGAGCTGTGGATCCAGCATCTTCGGACGGGTGCACGTGAGATCGTCGGGCTGGGCAAGGTCGGGATGCAAGAGGAACGGCTGGAAGACTACGTCGTCGGCGGCCTTGTCGACTTCGATGATGTAGCCTACGACGACCACGCGGATCTGCTGTACGACCTGGCTGGGCAATTGGTGCAACACCTTAGTAGCTATCTGGAAGCGGAAGACGTCCGGAAGGTGTTGCAAATTCACCAACGTGAAATCGCGAGATTCGTCCATGCCCAAATGCAGGATCACCATTGGGAAGACGCCGTCGAGTACGAGGAGAAAGTCAACGCCGGATTCACTGCCCTGAAGGACCGCGCGTACACGGTTGCACGGGAAGGTGATGTCCTCGACTTCCGTCAGTCGCCAGCTGACAAGAGCAATATGGCGCGGTATCTCTTTGTTGGATTCACGCGCTGCTTGTACGCCGAAGAGAAGTTCCAGTCAGACACGGAGAGGAAGTTGGCTGTCATCCTCGACCGGGACTCTGAGAGGTGGTTTCGGCCTGCGAAGGGCCAGTTCCAGATCGTCTACAAGTCCGGAGCTGATCTGCTGGAATACCAGCCAGACTTCGTCGCAGAGACCGCCGACGCCTTCTACATGCTCGAGCCAAAGGCCCGCAACGAGATGGATACGCCAGAAGTCATTGGCAAGCGCGACGCTGCGCTCGTGTGGTGTAAGCGAGCGTCAGACTACGCGACTACGTTCGAGGGTGGTAAGCCCTGGAAGTATGCTCTGATCCCCCACGATGCGATCGCAGAAAATATCACCCTGGCAGCTCTGGCTGCTGCTTTCGAAGGCAACATCGGCCCAGCCTAGATGAATTGGAGGATAATTAGATCCATCAGCAAACGGGCAAGGAACACTTCCGAGCCAAACCAAGGTCGCCACTCGATCTGAGGACACACATCAAGGACAATTGTGGCCATCTTGTGGCCATGCTGAGTGACAACAACGAGGACAAAGGCCCAACCAAACCATTCAAACCTACGTTTAGCAGATAGAGAATGTGGATGCCTCATGATAACTGAGCCCACACTTTAAGGTGTGGCTTGAACTTTCAAGGCGGAGATCGCGGGTTCGAATCCCGCCGGAGGCACCACAAGATTTATATCGGAGAAGCCCCCTGGCCGCCGTTTAGCCCGCCACCGCCTCAACGTGGCGGCGATTATATGATCGGCGGGGGCGAATCGTAAGAACCGATCCCGTGGCCAAGCCACCAGCGCTCGTCCGTTCCCTTGAGCTTTCGTCCGTTACGCCCGGCCGCCTTCAGAAGGCCGTCGCAGCGCGAGCACAGTGGCGCCAGGCTCCTTCGCCACACCTCACCGCCCCCTTCGCCCCCGCGGCGCGTGGTGACGGCAAACACGCCCACCATCGCCCCCGGGCAAAGCCCACACGAAACCACTTCGGCATGGTACGGCGAGTCGCTCGGTTCAGATATGGATTGGTGGCATTTCTGGTCGGTGAATAGAAAAGCGCCGAGGCTAACGAGAGGTGTGTCCTACGCGCTCGCCGTCTGCCACCAGCGATGAGAGCCTCAGGCGCTTCGCCCTTATTATACCCAGCGTCGATTTCGGACGTCAGGACGTGACACTAACGGTAGTGGGGAGTATCCCCTAGACGTAGGTACGTCTAGTGAGATACGATTCGACCGGCACTCGGACTCGCTATATCGACAGCACGCTATCAATCGAGCCTATGGTTTTTCAACTTGCGGACGCCAAGAATTGTGTGGCCTTTCTCTTTGGCAGCAAGCCAACGTCAAAGGGCGAGCCTGAGCCAGTTGGCACATGTTTTTTCGTTGAATTTAGCGAGGCGTCGGGACATAGCAACCTTCGATATCTCGTCACTGCGAAGCACGTACTAATAGACCTTCAGAAACTAGGCAAGGCCGTCGTTCGACTTAACAATCCGAACGGTGGTGTTTCGTACCTACCGGTTCCCTTGGAAGAGGGTGAGTGGCTACTTAGCTCCGACGAAGCAATCGATGTTGCGGTCTTGCCCCTGCCTTGGGTGCTTGGTGAGGCTGACTACGAACTAGCTTTTGACAACTTGGACGCACCTCTAAACGGGGACCCTTGGCCATGGCCCATTCGCGAGGGTGAGGATGTGGCCTTCACTGGTCTAGTGTTTAACTTTCTGGGCAAGAGCAAGAACCTTCTTGCTCTAAGGGTTGGAACAATGGCCCTGGTACCAGACGAGCCAATTCAAGGGTTATATGGTGGCCCGTCACAGTATTACGTAATCGACGTACAAGCGTATCCGGGCAATAGCGGAGCGCCTGTCTGGTTTGTGTCGGGCCTCTCCTGTTTCCTACTAGGCGTGCTATCTGCCGGGTATCCCACGAAGGCCCAGTTACACCAACTCGCCACCAGCACGTTTCGCAAAGAGGAATACTACAATCTGGGCATGGCGTTAGTAACACCAATTGAGAAAGTGTTGGCCATCATTAAACCCCATCTTGAAAGGGAGAATGAGATGAATAAGAAGAAGGTGGCACCTGCGCCGCTGAGTCCACCGACACCATTTACTCGTGACGATATGGAGAGCGCATTGCGAAAAGTCAGCCGAAAGGTCAAGCCTTCGACACCCGACCAATCATCGAAGCGAACATAGGAACTTCGTCAGACCGATGGTTGTAACGGAACGTGTACTCGTTGATGTAGGACTGAAGGTGCCTAGAGCTAACCGAGTGGTAGACGCCCCTGATGCCGTTCTTCAAGAGGCTCCAAAAGCCTTCGATGGTGTTGGTGTGAACGTCGCCCATGACGTAGACCTTTTCGGAGTGAGCAATGCGCCGGTGTCCGTACCCTTTATCACTGAGCGGGTTATAGACCTTGTAGTCGTCGGTGTAGATCATCGAGCGCGGGAGAACCTTGGCCTCGATGATGGGCATGACTGTAGCGCGGGATACGTCGGGCGTTACGAGCGCGGCGACCTTCCCGCCACACTGGACAATGCCGAGCACCGGGGTCTTATTGGAGTCCTTGCCGGGGCGTCCTGTGCGCTGGCCGCGCCGCTTGCCGCCGATATACGCCTCGTCAACCTCGACTTGCCCACCGAGCGAGCCAGTGTTTTCTTCCAAGAGAGAACGAATCAGGCGAAACATGCGCCACGCGGTCTTGTAGGTGACGCCAATCTCACGCTGCAATTGCTTGGCGCTAATGCCGCCGCGAGTCGAAGCCATCAGGAATACAGCGTGGAACCACGAGCGAAGCGGTGTGCGCGTGTCCTGAAAGATGGTGCCAGACATGGGGTGCTCGTGGTGACCGCAGTAGTCGCACGAGTAGGACATGCGGTTCTTGATGCGGTGATGCTTCGTGGTCTTCTTGCAAATCTTGCAGTAGATACCGGCAGGGTAAAGAAAGTCGCGGAGCCAATCAAGGCACGCCTCATCGGTGGGGAAGTCTCGGTCGAAATCCCTGATGGTGTAGAAGTGCTGTCCAGTGGTCTTGTCGCGGCTGGTTCCCATGTCTTTTACCTACCTTTCGGGGATAACTTAACATGATACCTATACCTACGTCAAGGGGATACTTACCACGGTAGTTAGTCAGCGGCCGTCGCGACCGTCAGCCTTCTAAGCTGCGGGTTGGAGGTTCGAGTCCTCCGGGGGCGCCAGAGCCACCCTCGGTACATCAGAAACAAAGAACGGCGTTTAAGCTCCCGAAAATCGCAGTTGCAATCCTGCGTCGCTCCATCAATAACGACCATAAGCCTGGCTCAGATCGGGTGCGTGATGCGATTTCGACGCAGCGCAATGGCGCAGCGGCAGAAGGGGTCGGCCCATGCCATATCATCGGTGAGGTATCGTCACGGGTGCTAGCCCTCCATCGAATGGGAAGCCCTTCACCTTCAGCGAGGAGCGAGGAGCGAGGAGCGAGAACATGGTGAACTATGATCTTGTCGTGCTGGGCGGCGGATCGGCCGGCGGGTCGATCGCTGGCGCGGTCGCACGGGGCGGCAAGAGTGTCGCTCTGGTGGAGGAACGGTTGGTCGGAGGTGAGTGCCCCTATTTCGCCTGCATGCCGAGTAAGGCCATGTTGTATGCGGCCGAGGTAAGGAATCTCATCGGCAAAGCACGTGAAGCCGGCGCAGTAAACGGGCCGCCCCTTTTGGACAAGGCCAAGGGTGCGTATGCGACCGCTGTTGCATGGCGAGACGAGGTTGCCGAGCAGCGGGACGATTCGGACGCGGTAAGGCAGCTGGAGGAGGATGGGGTAAAGGTCATGCGAGGTCGAGGACATATCGTCTCGGCGGGGACGCTGCAATTAAACGGTGAGCGGATCGACTGGAACGATTTGGTGATCTCGATCGGCACTATTGCAGTTCGCCCCGAAATCCCCGGACTGGACGCCGTGCCGCTGTGGACCAGTGATGACGCCTACAGCCGGCCCGAGCTTCCGGAATCGGCAATTATTCTCGGCGGTGGCCCCGTGGGTTGCGAGCTGGCACAGGTGTGGGCTCGCTTCGGCTGCTCGGTGACCATAGTCCAACGAGCTGCTCGCCTCATACCGCGGGAAGAGCCGGCGATTGCCGATGTTCTGACTCAGGCATTCCGCAAGGAAGGTATCAAGCTACTCTTTGATGCTGAGGCGATTGGCGTCGAGTCGGTGGGCAAGGAGATCCGCCTGTCGTTGAGGGACG
>DATKDX010000044.1:0-203886 GCA_035512435.1 Dehalococcoidia bacterium | reverse complement strand
ACTGTGACGGGTACTCGCCCTGATGCTCCAGCACAAGGCGCACCGCCCGTTCTCGTATCTCCACTGGATACCTCCCCGGTCTTGTCATTGCTCCATCCTCTCACGGCTTGGAGCCTCCACTTTTCCCGGGGCGGTTCAGTCTCTCTGCATACCTCCACACATTTCTTGTTGATCAAGAGAGTGAAAACATTCGCAATCAGACGGCACACGGTGAGATCGAGTGGGCGCAATGTAACGAGGCGACTGCCACGATCCTAGTTCACATGTTTATGATCTTAACAGCGTTCAGATACACAACCGCGTCTCAGCCCAAGGCAGGCGTCTGAACTTAGGGCGGCTGGACGAGCGAGCGCAGTAGCGCGACGCGGAGGCATGGCTGCGGAGGCTGATTGATTCGACGAGGATGCTAGACCAGATTGGAGGTTGGGGAACGGGAGATGGGGGTATTGGCGAGGTGTTTACTCGGAAGCCGGGCTAGATGATGGGACCGTATTCGGCGTTAGACGGAAATTCAAGTGTCGGTTGGCCGCTATCTCTAAACCAATTCTCAACTTTCGGCCTCCCGCGACGGTGGCGCGTGTAACGGGTTTCACGGGCTAACGTCTCAAGTTATGTACACCCGAAATCGACGACCGTATACAGGGGGCAAACACTAGTTGGACGAGAGAACCAACCTTAAATCGGGCCGGGTGGCGGAGGCTGCCGCTTGGCTGGCCATGACGGCCGCAATCGCCGCGCTAGTCGTGGCTGATGGCCGCATGCCCAGCGTCTTCTCGACGGCCTTCTTCGTGCCGATCGCGCTGGCCGGTTACCGCTATCACCTTTCGTTCAGCGTCTTCCTGGCGGCCATCGCCAGCGCCTTCAGCAGCCCGGCGCTGGAGGCTATCGGCGTCGACGTCAACGAGGCGATGATGCCTTCGTTCTGGCTGGCCTGGCCCGCCTTCTACCTCTTCATCGCTGTCATGGCCAACCAGTGGGCCAGCATCCAGGGCCAGCGCTCGACGCTCCAGGACAGTGAGGCCAACGTCAATGAGCTGAACGAGCACAACCTGCGCCGCGAACGCGAGCTGGAGACGCTTTCCGCCATCCATGACGCCGTCATATCCGGCGGCGATGAGCCGATGGTCGTCGAAGAGATCACGAAGCGCGTCGCCGAGACCTGCGACGCACCATTTGCCTCGATCACCCTGCCGGTGGGGCTGCAACGGCAGCGCCCGCTGCTACCGGTGGGTTTCAGCGAGGAGATGTACCGCGAGCTGTTCCCGCAGGGCGCCCCCTTCGGCGAAGGCGTCGACGGCTGGGCGATGCTGCACCGCAAAGTCGCCTCCGCCCGCAACGTCTTCGAGGACCCGCGCTATGACAAGATGCGAGACTTCGCCGCTCTCGTCGGCTTTGTCTCAGCGGCAGCAGCGCCCTTCCAGCTAGACGATGACGTTTACGCCGCGCTGGTCATCGCCTATCCGGAGGAACATGAGTTCACCGGCGAAGAGCTGACCCGGCTGGAGCGCCTCGCCCAGCAGACCGAACTCGCCATCCGCAGCGTCCGTCAACGCGAATCGCTGTCACGGTTCGCCTTCGACACCGCCATCGCGCTGACGGAAGCAATTGAGAGCCGCGACCCGTACACCGGCGGACACTGCCGGCGCCTGGCTGACCTGTCTGCCCTGACAGCACACGACCTACACATGTCGGCGTCCGAAGTGGAGAGCATCCGCCTTGGCGCCGCCTTGCACGACATGGGCAAGATCGTCGTGCCCGATTCGATCCTCAAGAAGCCGGACAAGCTGACGCCGGAAGAGTACGCCATCGTTAAGCAGCACTGCTACTCCGGCGGCCAGATCTGTAAGCGCGTCGGCTTCCTGCAGGCCGCCTACCCCATCGTCTACCACCACCACGAGCGCTGGGACGGCCGCGGCTACCCGGACGGCATCGCGGGGGAGCGCATCCCCATCGGCGCGCGCATCGTCGCCGTGATGGACGCCTACGACGCGATGACGACCGACCGCCCGTACCGCGGCGCAATGAGCTTCGACGAGGCGACGGCGATCCTCAAGGACGGCGCCAGCTCGCAGTGGGATCCGGCGATCGTCGACACCTTCCTGCAGATGCTCACGTTGCGTCCGGAGTTGCAGGGCGAAGATGGCTTCCTCCGCGACGGCGGGCTCGTTCTGCCTGACCACGTGCGCTCCCACCGCAGCGAAGAAGTCGCCCGCTAGAGCAGCTTCAGCTGCTCCCTCCGCCCCTCCTCCAGCTTGCTGCACGATATCCCGATCAGCCGGAACTGATCGCCGTCCCGCACGACCCTGTCCAGCAGCGCTGCCGCTTCGCCGTAAAGGTCGTCTGTCTCGTCCGTTGGCTCTTCGCGCGTGGCCTGGCGGCTGATCGTCGTGAAGTTCTTGTAGCGCAGCTTGAGCGTGATCGTGCGGGCGCAGGAGCCGTGCTTTTGCAGGCGCTCGGCGACCTCCTCCGCGATGCGGCGCAGTTCGTGGCGCAACTCGTCACCGTCCGGCAGGTCGCGCGCAAAGGTCGTCTCAGCCCCCACCGACTTGCGCTCGTGGTCGACGGTGACGGCACGGTTGTCGCGACCGTTCGCCATCTCGTACAGCTCATAGCCGCGGGACCCCATGACCGCCTCCAGGCGCTCGGGCGTCGAGGCCGCGACGTCTGCGATCGTACGAAAGCCGGCGTCGACCAGCACTGCCTCCGATTTGGGGCCAATGCCCCAGAGACGGCGCACCGGCAGCGGCGCCAGGAAGGCCGCCTCCCGCCCCGGCGGCACGATGACAAGGCCGTCGGGCTTCTCCATGTCAGAGGCGATTTTAGCGACTGTCTTGTTGCCGCCGACGCCGATCGACACTGTGAGCCCGGTACGCGCCTTGACCTCCCGCTTGAGGTAGACGGCCAGCGGGCGGGTGCCGCCGTGAAACTTCTCGCGGCCGGTCACGTCCAGGAACGCTTCGTCCATCGAAAGCGGCTCCACCAGCGGCGTTATTGAGCGAAAGATGGTCATGATCTGCTTTGACATCTCGCCGTAGCGGTCGAACCGCGGCGAGACGCGGATAGCATCCGGGCACCGGCGCAGAGCCTGGCTCATGGGCATAGCGGACCGTATGCCGAACTTGCGCGCCTCGTACGAGGCTGCTGCAACCACCCCCCGCCCTTCCGCCGACCCGCCAACGACGACAGGCTTGCCGCGCAGCGCCGGGTTGTCCAGCTGCTCCACGGACGCGTAGAAGGCGTCGAGGTCGGCGTGGATGATCGTACGCGCCATGGACAAATGATATGCCGCGCGAAGATGTTGAGCGCCGCCGATGTGACGCCCCTGTTACATCGGCGGTGCTACACTTGGATTCCAGATGGTCAACCAGAGAACACGCGGGAAACGACCATATACACCGCGACGCAGACCCTACTCCACCGGCGACCCGGAACTCGACGAGAAGATCCACGCCCTCGCCAGCGAATACGCCGCCGGCCAGAACGAAGGCCTCGTCCAGGAGATGATGATCACCGCCATTCGTCTCGTGCGGGACGAGGCCGAGCGCGGCGAGATCAAGCTGACCAACGCCGCGCTCAAGGAGTTCGCTTACTCCTTCAAGGTCTTCAAGAAGTGGCGCACTCACCGCAAGATTTCAATCTTCGGCTCGGCGCGGACGACGCCGGAAGAGCCTGTCTACGGCTTCACCCGCGACTTCGCGAAAGCCATGGCAGAGGCCAACTGGATGGTGATCACCGGCGCCGGCCCCGGCATCATGGCCGCCGGCCACGAGGGCGCCGGCGCCGAGAAGAGCTTCGGCGCGTCGATCCGCCTGCCGCTCGAGTCGGAGCCCAACATGTACATACAGGGCAACACGAAGCTCATCAACTACAAGTACTTCTTCACCCGCAAAGTCACCTTCATCAAGGAGTCCGACGCCTTCGCGCTGATGCCGGGTGGCTTCGGCACCATGGACGAGGCCTTCGAGCTGCTGACCCTGATGCAGACCGGCAAAAGCGACCTGCATCCGGTCGTCCTGCTCGAGGAGCCGGGCTCGGAGTTCTGGGGGCGCTGGCTCGACTTCATGCGAGAGCAGCTCCTGGGCCGCCGCCTCATCGATGAGGAGGACCTCGACCTCATCTGTCACGCCCGCACGATCGAGGAGGCGGTGGCAGAGGTCACCCGCTTCTACGCCAACTACCAGTCGCAGCGTTACGTCGAAGGCAAGCTCGTCATACGGCTGCTCCGCCTGCCGCCGGAAGAGCGTATCGACTCCATGCAGGAGGCCTTCGCCGACATCCTCGGTCCGGCAGGCATCGAGCCGGCGGAGCCGACGCCGCGCGAGGTCGCCGACGGTGACGAGCTGGCCTGCAAGCGGCTGGCCGTCGACTTCCGGCAGAACAACTTTGGCCGGCTACGGCAGCTGCTCAACGCCCTCAACGACTACTGACGGAAGAAACCAATCAGGCAGTATCGCACGCATCGACTGCCTTTAAGGACTAGTGTGTTGACGCCATTCTTGACCGTCGCGGTTTGCTCATGCTGCCTGCTTGTTAGTGCTTCGTCGTATCTAGCCGAGGTGACTTTTTTGCGTGGAAGTTAGCCAAACGCGCATGGAATCTACGCAAAGCTCCCACTTTTGCGGAAATTCGTGCTTGATACGTGTTGACTTACGTTTGGGGAAGACTAAGATTAGGCGAAACAGACAGGCCAAGCGCTCCCCAACGGGGCAAGGAGGACCAATGGAAGGCTATTGTCTCAAGTGCCGCACCAAGCGCGAGATGCAGGACGAGGTCAAGGTCACGCTGAAGAACGGGCGACCCGCTACTCAGGGCAAATGCCCAGTCTGCGGGACCAAGATCACCCGCATCGGCAAGTCCTAGGAACGAACCGGTATCAGAGCCCCGCCCCACAGGCGGGGCTCACTCTTTCCCTTAGCAAATGATCGATAGACTCGACCGCATGCTGGTCGCGGTGCATAACGCCGCCGCCGCCGCCGAGACGTTCGCTGCCGTCCTCGGCGCGAAGAAGGTGAGCGAAGGCGACGCGCCACAGTACAACGCCCGGCGCATCACCGTCCGTGCCGGGGACAGCGACTTCGACCTGCTGGAGCCGGCCGACGATGGGCTGGTCGCCACGCACCTGGAGCGGAACCGGGAGGGGCTCTTCGGCGCCGGCTTTTCCACCCCTGACTTTGGCGGCATCATCCGCACCCTGGGCGAGGCCAACGTTTCTTACACCGAGACGGACGATGAGCTGCTGATCGAGCCAGACCAGACGCACGGCATGCGCACCGCCATCCGCAGTTCGCAGGCGAAGGAGCCGGCTGGGCTGATCAAGTGGGTCTACGAGGTGACCAACATCGCCGACGATCACGAGGAAGCCGCCGACTTCTACGCACGGGCCTTTGGGCTGGACGCCGACCGCTTCTCCCCCATCCACAGCACGATGTGGGGCTACGGCGGCACGCTTACCCTGTTCGACCCGCCCGACCGCCTCGACCGCATCGAGATCACGCAGACCACCGACGACTCGCGCTCCATGGGCCGCTATTACGCGCGCCGCGGCGCGTCGATCTACATGTGCTTCGTGGAAACCGACGACCCTGCTCCCATTCGGGAACGCCTCGACGCGCGCGAGGCCCGCTACCAGCCGCTTGAAAGCGGGACCGAGGACGGCGTCTTCATCCACCCAAGCGCGCTCTGCGGCATCCTCATGGGTGTCAGCCGCACGAACGTCGCCTGGCGCTGGTCCGGCCGGCCAGAGCTAGCGCCTGCCCGCGCCTAGCCCCTCCTGGACGATCGGCAACTCCACCGCCACCGTCGTTCCCTTGCCCACTTCGCTCTCCAGCGAAATCGTGCCGCCGTGCCCGTTCGTGATCCAGCG
This sequence comes from Dehalococcoidia bacterium, assembly GCA_035512435.1. GTDB lineage: Bacteria > Chloroflexota > Dehalococcoidia > SM23-28-2 > RBG-16-64-32 > CF-162. The sequence goes on along the minus strand of DATKDX010000044.1, from coordinate 198,023 downwards.
GGCGATCGCCAGGCCCAGGCCCGTGCCGCCCATCTCCCGCGAGCGCGCCTTGTCGACGCGATAGAAGCGGTCGAAGATGTTCGGAATGTCTTCGGGTGGGATGCCACGGCCGCTGTCTGCCACAGTCAGCCGGGCACGCGAGCCATTCTGCGAGACGGCGACGGAGACCTGGCCACCGTCGTCGGTGTACTTGAGCGCATTGTCCAGCAGGATTAGCGTCAGCTCCCGCAGGCGCTGCTCGTCACCGGCCACGATCACCCCGCCGGTGTTCTCATAGGAAAGTGTGATCTGCTTCTGCTCTGCCAGGACCTGCGCCTGCCGCACGACATCGGCCGTGATGTTCGATAGCTCCACCGGTTCGAGCGTGAACGGCGCCTCCCGCACATCGGAGCGTGCCAGGGTAAGCATCTGCCCGACCAGGTAAGACAGGTGGTCCGTCTCCTTGATGATGTCATCAAGCCCTTCCTGGTCACCCGCACCCTCCCGCTTGAGGATTTCGGCATTGGCACGGATGAGGGAGAGCGGCGTGCGCAACTCGTGCGAGGCGTCGGCGACAAAGGTCCTCTGCGAGTCCATGGCGTCCTTGATCGGCCGCAGCGCGCGCCCGGCGAGGAGGTAGCCACCTAGAGTCGACAGCGCGATGCCCGCCGCACCACCGATCAGCAGGAAGAAGATGAGCCGCCGTAGCGCCTCCTGCTCCGGCTCGATGCTGCGCCCGACAGCGATGAACGCCTCGGGACCCAGGCGTTCGATATAAAGCCTGATGTCCTCCCCCTCGGACGTTTCCGTGTCCAGCGTACCCGAACCCTGCCCAAAGGACTCTTCCAGCTCAGCGAAGTCCGGCACGTTGACACCCTCGATGCTGGCTGTGCCAATCGGTTCGTCTTCGCTCTCAATGATGAGGGCAGCCGAGTACCCGCCGGCCGTGAGCAGGTTGGACGTGCGTTGGAAGTCGTCGCGGCGAATACCCACAGGTCCCTGGGGCCCGAACTGACGAATGAGCGCACCCTGCAGGTTCGCGTTGCGCACCTTGAGGTCGTCGTTGACCTGGTCGTAAAGCGCGGAGCGCGTCGACAGGAACACAGCGCCGCCGATGACGACGAGGATCAGGACGAACGCCGCCGCGAACCACGTCGCCAGCCGCCAGCGGGCTGCGCCAAACATGCCTAGTCGCCCAGAGCGTAGCCGACGCCACGCACGGTGCGGATGAGCTTGCGGCTCTGGCCCTTGTCCACCTTGCGGCGCAGGTACGCCACGTAAACGTCGACGAGGTTGGAGTCAGTGGCGAAGTCATAGCCCCAGAGGTGGTCCAGGATCTGTGTGCGAGTGAGTACGCGGCCCCGGTTGCGCATCATGAACTCCAGCAACTGGAATTCCTTGGGGCTGAGATCGATCGCCTTGCTGTTGCGCTCCGCACGGCGGCGGCGCACGTCAAGGGTCAGATCTTCGACTTCGAGCTGAAGCGGGTCGCTGGTGGCGACGCGGCGGCGGGAAAGTGCGCGGATGCGGGCCAGCAGCTCCTGGAAGGCGAAGGGCTTCGGCAGGTAGTCATCAGCGCCGGCGTCGAGGCCGTTGACGCGGTCTTCCACCGCATCGAGAGCGGTGAGCATGAGCACCGGTGTATCAACCTTCTTGCGCCTCAGCGTCTTGCAGACGTCGATGCCGTTCATCTGGGGAAGCATGATATCGAGCACGATGACATCGTGAGTGCCGTCCTGCGCCAGCGCCAGCCCCTCTCCGCCGTCAAACGCCACGTCAACGGTATGCCCCTCCTCCTCCAGCACGCGCCGCACAAGCTGGGAGAGGCGCCGTTCATCTTCTACTACGAGTACATACATGGTGACTGCAGCGTAGGCACGCCACATTAAGAAAACGTTAGAAGACGTAGGGTGGTTCGCCTGCGGGGTGAGCTGTCAAGGGATTTGCTACGGCGCAACGTCCCTTCGCGAAGGGATTGTCGCGTTGAGAGAGGTGTGGTTGCCGCTCAGGAAATGCTGCGGCGTTAACGAACTTTCATGCGCCTCTAATAGTCGGCTCATAGCCTGAGAGCACGATGAATCTGCAATCAACCCAGTTTTCCCCCAAAGGAGGGATGCAGATGAAGAAATACCTTGCGATCGGAGGCCTTGTCGCGGCACTCGCCGTCGGCATCGTGGCCGTCGCCGGTGTCGGTGCCCAGGAAGCGACCCCGACACCCAGCGACGACACCGATACCCAAGACGTCGAGCGCAACGAGCGCGTCGACCACTACCTCGAGCTGCTGGCCGCCAACCTCGTCATTTCCGTCGAGGAGCTAGAGGAAGGACTGACGCAGACGCACATCGACCTCGTCAACGAAAAGGTCGCAGACGGCACGCTAAGCGAAGAGGAAGCCGCCGAGATCATCGAGCGCATCGAAAGCGGCGAAGGCCGGCTCTTCCCGCCGTTCGGCGGCGGGCACCACGGTGGTCCGCTCCACCGGATCATTGGCAACATCCTCGAGTCGGCTGCCGGCATCCTCGGCATGGACAAGGCCGACCTGCGCGAGCATCTGGGCGAGGGTAATTCGCTTGGCGATGTCGCCGAGGCCAACGGCTTGAACGTGGACGACTTCAAGGCCGCGCTGCAGGAAGACCTGCAGGCCAAGATCGACGCTGCGGTCGCTGACGGTACGATCTCCGAAGAGATGGGCCAGCGCCTGTCAGAAGGCCTGGCTGAGCACATCGACCGCATCGTCGACACCGTGCCCAGCGATGGCCCGTGGGGCGGCCGCGGCCCCGGCCGCTTCTTCGACGGCGGCCCCTTCGGCGACGAAGGCTCCGAGGACGAAGACTCCGAGACCTCCCTGACGTTCTAGCGCCGGAACGTCTCCATTGTGGCGGAAGCGGGAGCGGCCTACAGGCCGCTCCCGCTGCGCGTTTAGTACGTGTCGATGATCTTCCGCGCAGCTGAGATCGACATGACGTCGTTGGTGCCGTCTTCGATCAGCGACGCGCGGGCGTCGCGGAAGAGCTTCTCGATCAGCATCTCCTTGGCCAGACCCATGCCACCGTGCAACTGCAGCGCCTGCGACGAGACATCGAAAGCGACCTGCGTGCAGTAGACCTTCGAAGCCTGCGAGTACTGGACGGCAGGCGGGCTGGTCTGGCTGTTGTAGACCATGGCAGCGCGGGAGAACTGGCGCGCCGTCTCCACCTTGATGAACATGTCGGCGATCTTCAGCTGCACGGCCTGGTGCTCCGTGATCGGCTTCGTGCCCTGGATGCGGTTGCGGGCGTAGTTCAGCCCCTCTTCGAAGGCGGCGCGGGCGAGGCCGGTGAAGGTGGCGCCCATGAAAGCGTTGGCCCCCGCCAGCACGTTGTGGAGGATGAACGAATAGCTCTCCGCGCCGACGATCATGTACTCCTTCGGCAGGTGCACGTTATCGAAAAAGATCTCACCCTGGTTGAGCGCGCGCTGGCCGAGCTTGTCCAGCGGCTTGCCCCGGGTGATGCCGGGCAGGTTGAGCGGCACGAAGGCTACCCCGCCACCCTCCTGGCCGCGTGCGCGGTCCGTGTTCAGAAAGAGCAGCGCGTGCGTGGCCACAGTCCCGTTCGAGACCCAGGCCGACTTCTGCCCGTTGATCACCCAGTGGTCGCCGTCCATGCTTGCCCGCACGTCGCCCGCCGCGTCCGGCTGCTTGAACGTGTCCGTGCCGACGATCAGCATGTCGGACCCGTGCTGCGGCTCGGTGATCGCCCAGCAGCCGATGTAGCGCGCCTCGCTGTCCTGCGTGAACGGCAGCACGTGTTGCTGCAAGATCTCCTGATTGCCGGACATCGCCGCGTAGCCGAAGGGGAACGACGTCACACCGATCCCCACGGCGAAGTCCGCGCTGCCCCAGCCCATCTCTTCCGTATAGATGTGACGGGCCAGCGGCGACATACCCGCTCCGCCTAGCGCCGGCGGCAGATAGCTGCGGCTGTACCCCAGCTTGTACGCCTGCCGCATCACGTTCCAGTAAGGCGAGTCCTCGTCGATGACCTTCTCAGGCGGCATCTTGTCCAGTTCGCTGGCGGCCGGGCGCAGCACTTCGGCGGCGAAGCGGTGGACCTGCTGCTTGACCGCCTCTTCTTCCTCGGTGATGTTCTTGTTCAGTTCCAGGTATGTGGCCATGGCGTGCACTCTCCTTCGGCTGCGGCTCCGCCGCGCTCAGGACGGGCTTCGACTGCGAGTCTATAATGAGCGGCGATGCGCGCCAACCGGCTGAAAGGCCTCTTTGCGGAAGACCGTCCGGCACTTGGCGGCTGGCTGGGCATCCCCTCCAGCTCCTCGGCGGAGATGATGGCGCACGCCGGCTTCGACTGGCTGTGCGTCGACATGCAGCACGGATCGATCGACTACCAGGTGGCGCTGACCATGCTACAGGCGATCTCGACGACGGACACGGTGCCGATCGTGCGAGTGCCGTGGAACGAGCCGGGGATGATCATGAAGTCGCTGGACGCCGGCGCTTACGGAGTTATCGTTCCGATGGTGAACTCACGCGCCGAGGCGGAGGCCGCGGTAGCGGCGTGCCGGTATGCCCCGGACGGCATCCGCAGCTACGGCCCGGCGCGCGCCGTGCTTTACGCCGGAATGGACTATTTCCCGAATGCGAACGCGACGGTGATGTGCATCCCGATGATCGAGACGAAGGAGGCGCTGGCCAACGTCGACGAGATCGTGGGGACGCGGGGCGTCGATGCCGTCTTTGTCGGGCCGAGCGACCTCAGCGTTTCGCTGGGGTTGCCGCCGAGCTACGACCAGGACGCCACCGTTTTCAGGGACGGCCTGGCCAGCGTCATCGCAGCCTGCAAGAAGCACGGCGTAGTGCCGGGTATCTTCGGGGGGACGCCGGCAGTGGCGAAGAAGCGCATAGAGCAGGGATTCCGGCTGGTGCAGATCGCCGACGATGGCCGCACGATGATGCTGGGCGCGGCGGCGGCTCTGGCGGAGATGCGGCAGACCGGCACAGTAGCCACGCCAGAAGCCTAGCCGCGGCGGGCATTTTGTTTTGTAAAAACGGCCTTTTTAGGTATAGTTTGGTGCTATGAAAAGGGTGCCGGGCGGTCGCTTGGTGTTACTCGCCGCCCTGGTACTTGAAGGAGAGCTTGACCTTGGCGCGGTAGGCCCGAATCTGGCCCTCTTCCAGCTGCATATCCAGTTCCACGATCTCGGCGATGCGCAGATCGCGCAGCGAGGCGGCGGCCATCTTCACCGCGGCGGCCGCCGCCTTCTCCCATGACTCGGTGCTGGTCCCGACGAGCTCGATGACCTTGTACACGCTCTCTGCCATTCTGGGCCTCCTTCCGGGCGGTTATGGCCGCCCTAACGGGCGCGGGGTTGCGCGCCGCCTAGCATACTCCCTTTCCGCGCCGGGAATTAGAAGAGCCTTATTCAAAATTCGCGGCGCTAGCGCAGATGCCGCAGGAACTCGGATTGCGTCATCTCCGCCAGTTTAAGGATCGATTTCAGGGTCGTCCTTGGGACTTCCTTCTTGCCCATTACAACAACAGTTGTGATGATTCGCCGCCCTGTATCGCGTTGCATTGTCAGGTGGCTGCCGCCCGAAGAAGAAGCGGGCTGGAACCCAGCCCGCTTTAAGGCGTTGATGATCTAAGTGCTAGAGCACAGAGGCAGGCGTGTCACGGCGTCCGCCCATAACTGCTGCCACTAAGGGCAACACATTTGAGGAGACGAAGTCGCGATGCCCTGCAGGGACTAGCTGTTGCTCTTCAGGCTTTGCTGGATAAATAGGTATGTTCCGCTTACGGAATATCCGCACTCGCTCCCCACTCTCCTCAATTGCATCGAGATATTGAATGGTTGCCTCTGCAATGTTCCGGAATGCCTCATCCACCGAATCCCCACAACTTGCTGTTCCCAATTCAGGACAGGTGGATACAAACTGGCCATCCTCTTCGTGTACCTTGTAGGTCAAGCGGATGTAGCCGATGAGACGCCGAGAGGCAGCACGAGACGGAGTGTCGGTCATCTTTGCCATCCTCCCTTCAAGACGAAACAGCCTCTATATAAGTTACGCGTGGGACTCCCTATACAGATGGGCGACTGCCGTGTCACAACCGTTCAAACGGTTCTGACGTCTCGATAGTTATGCACCTGTCATGACAGGTGCATAACATCATATCGATCCATGGGAGATCGTCAAGCGACCTAAAGCACAAGTGACGACTCGCGACCGTTTTCAGGCAATCTTCCTGACACATCGTCGCGTATCCGTCGCAAGCGCTTTGTGCGCGTTAACTGACGCTACTGGATGCGCACGACCGGCACGGCCCTGGACCAGAGACGCTCCAGGCTGTAGTAGGCGCGCTCTTCCGGCCCGAAGATGTGCACCACGACGTCGCCGTAGTCGAGCAGGACCCAGCCCGTGTTAGGGTCGCCTTCGGTGCCGCTGGGACGTATCTTCTCCCCTTTGCGCAGGTCCTGGTCGATGGTCTCCAGGATGGCGTCGATCTGGCGGCTGGAGCCGGCGGTGGCGATGACAAAATAATCGGCGAAAGACGCCACGTCGCGGATGTCCAGCAACAACACGTCCTCCGCCTGTTTGTCGGAAAGTATGTCGATTATCTTGTGCGCCAGTGCTTCAGCTTGCAGTAAGGGCTCCTGTGGTTGCTGGGTGTTGAAAACGCCTCGTGGCTCCGCTCGTCCTTCGAGACGCCTGCGTCCGCTGTGGCGGATTGCGGGCTCCTCAGGATGAGCGGGGAGGCGCGTGGTCCTTCAGCACTCAGGTCATATTCGTATCTATATGGGCGGTTCATTATAACATGGAGAGCAGATATGACTGAGAAGAAGCGCGCTGTTGTCGCCATGTCCGGCGGGGTCGACTCGTCGGTTGCCGCGGGCCTGCTCGTCGATCAGGGGTACGAAGTGATCGGCATCACCATGCGCCTGTGGACTGAGGAGGACCCCGACGCCGCGCGCCACCACAAGCGCTGCTGCTCCGTCGAAGACACCTCGGACGCGCGGGCCGCCGCTGACGTGTTCGGCATCCGGCACTATGTGCTGAACCTCGAGCGGGAGTTCAAGGAAGGCGTCGTCGACCACTTCGTGGCGGAGTACACGCGCGGGCGCACGCCGAACCCCTGCCTGGCCTGCAACGACAAGGTGAAGTTCCGCCCGCTGCTGGAACACGCCCTGGCCCTTGAAGCCGACTACCTGGCGACGGGCCACTACGTCCGCGTCGAGCACGGCGCTCGTGGATCCGAGAGCCTCACCACGAACGGGGCGGGGGCGCGGCTACTGCGGGCCATCGATCCCGACAAGGACCAGTCGTACGTCCTGTATACGCTGAGGCAGGCCGAGCTTTCGCGCACGCTGTTCCCCGTGGGCGCGTACCCCAAGGACAAGATCCGGGCGCTGGCGCACAAGTGGGCGCTGCCCAACGCCGATAAGCCGGACTCCGCCGACATCTGCTTCATCCCCATCGGCAACTACCGCAAGTTCGTCCGCGACCGTGTGCCGGTGACCGCCGGCGACATCGTGGACACGAGCGGCGCGACCGTCGGCCAGCACGAGGGCATCGTCGATTACACGATCGGCCAGCGGCGGGGCCTGCCCGCGCGCGGCAACGACCTGCCGCTCTTCGTCGTGGACGTCGACGCCGAGAACAACCGCGTCGTCGTCGGCGAACACGAGGACCTGATGGCGGGCGCGCTCCTCGCAGACGAGCTGACGTGGGTCAGCGGCGCGGCGCCGGTGTCCGGCGCGGAGGTGCAGGCGCGCATCCGCTACCGCGCGGAGCCCGTGCCGGCCACGGTGAAGGTGAGCGGCGAGACCGCAGAGGTGCGCTTCCAGCGGCCGCAGCGTGCTGTGACTCCGGGCCAGGCCGTCGTTTTCTATGACGCGGATGTAGTGCTGGGCGGCGGCACGATTGTCAGACGCCTGTAACGGGTGAAAATCGCCCCACATCGCCGCTAATTTGTGACGTTTGGTATAATCGCCCCCGTCCGCCGGAAACGCCCACAATAGTCCGGCAGGCCAGGAGGCAACGCACCCTTGGAGCTTGGCTACATCGACACCCCGGAAGAATGGCGTGACCTGTTCATCATGATGTTCATGGTGGCGGGAACGATCCTGTTCCTGCTCGGCATCATCTTCACGATCATCACCGGCTTCATGGGTATGGGCCTCTTCTCCCGCGTACGCAAGATCCTGCGGGACAACGTCCAGCCGGCGGCCGCCAACGTGCGCGAGACGACGGAGACCGTGAAGGGGACGGTGTCGTTCGTCTCCGACAATGCGGTGAAGCCGGTGGTGAAGGTGTATGGGGTGGCAGCGGGCGCGAAACGTTTCGTGGGAGTTGCGGCTAACCTGGCCGGGCGCGGGAAGAAGGGTAAGTGAGATGCAATTTGTACTTGGCGTAGTGATTGGTGTTGGCGTCGGATTCGCAGCCTCGGTGCTGCTGGCACCCGACAAGACGAAGCAGCAGGCGGCCGCCCCAAGGGGTGGCTCGCTGGGGCGCCCCGTTTACGCGAACGGCGCCAACGGCTCGCACGGCTTCAAGTCCGTCGTCGAAAACGTCCGCAAGCAGCTGGACGAGGCGATGAGCGAGGCGAAGAAGGCGCAGAAGGAAGCGGAAGCGGAGTTGACGGCGCGTTACGAGCGCATGGTGGCGCGCTCACACCGCTAGAGCGATTCGAATCCGGGTGGCGCCGCAGGCGGGCCCTTAAGGACTGCAGCTCTGCAGGAAGTAAAACTTGTGCTGCAGTACGTCCGTGGAATTGACGATCCCGTCAATCCAAATGTCGGCTTCGGGCGCTGCGGGCGGCACCGTTTGCAAGAAGTAGTTGCGGAGCCAGAGGACGTCGGTGGTGTTGATCACGCCGTCAGTGTAGTGGTCCGGCGGCCACGCGCCGGCGCCGCACTGCAGGAACGGGTCTGTACCGAAGTAGATTTCGTCCGCAGTCGAGAAGCCGTCACAGTCGGGATCATCGGTGTCGATCTGCCAGGGCGGTAGCGCCTGCGTGGGGTTGTACCAGTTGGGGCAGTTGTCGCCGCTGTCGGTCCTGGCGTCGCCGTCGGCGTCAGGTGGAGGCGTGCCAAGCCAGAGTTGCCCTGCTCCGTAGACGTTGTCGGGGCCGGGATCGCCGCGGTCGATCGTCGCGTTGGCAAGGAGCCACGAGCGCGCGGATATGGGATCGCCGGCCAGCCCGGCGCCGATGACCAGGGCCGTGGCGCCGGCGACGCCAGGGGCCGAGGCGCTGGTGCCAGCGAAACACCCCGGCTGGTAAGCGTAGCTGTCCACACAGGAGGCCGCCGCGAGGTCCGGCTTGATGTATCCGTTGTTGTTCGGGCCCTGGGAACTGTAACTGGCGATCGCGGAGCTGTTGGCGGCCAGGGCGCCGGCGGCCATCATGCCGGGGTTCTGGGAATCGGCGGCGGGGCCGGAGGAGCTATAGGGGTTCTGGGAATATTCGAATGTCGTCTGGTTGCCCATCAACTCGATGATGTCGCCAGCGGTTCCGTTGCCTTCGTCCCAGAGGTTGATCGCGAGATAGTCCACGTCGGAACTGCCGCTGCATCCGGGGCCGTCGTCGATGATCTCCAGCGGATCGAAGCCGCTCGTCTGGTCGTTTAGGCTCGTGTACTTGGGCGTGAACGACTGGATCGCGCCTACGGTGTCGAAGATGTAGACGTCGTAGTCGGTGGCATTGCCGGCCCAGTCGCTCCAGCGGACGCCGTTAAGGAAGCGGCAGTAGAAGCCGAGGGTTTCGTCGGCGCCGTTGAAGTTCAGGAATCCATTGGCGTCCGGGTCGTTCCAGGCGCCGCGCCAGTAGGAGCCGTTGGAGGTGCCTGAAGAGCTTGCGCTGTTACCGGCTGAGTTGACCCACACCATGCCCTGCGCCACCGCGCTATCGACGACCGAAGCAAGCGGGCCGGTGCCGTCGCCGGGGCCGTCGTAGGTCGAGGTGAGGGAGCGGGAGATGATGTCGACGCCCTGGGAGGCGAAGTAATCGACGGCAGCCTGGGTGTCGCTGGTGGTCCAGGTGAAGGCGATATAGATCTCGGCTTCCGGCGCCATCTCGTGAATGATTTCGCTGACAGCGATGCCATGCGCGTCGCCGAGGAAGGGGTCGAAGACGTCGCACGTCTCACCGAAGAGCATGCAGAACGTCCCGGCGGGCGCAGGCACCTCGCCTTCCGCCTGGGCGTCGGCCCAGAGGTCGCCGTCGAAGAAGTCAATCACGCCCACCTTGACACCGGCGCCGAGGTACCCGGCGGCGTGCCAGTCGTCAGCGTTGGTCTCGGCGATCTCATCGCCGATGAAGAGCTGCGGCGAGACGTCGGCAGGAACGCTGGCGCGGAGGGGCGTGCGGACGTAGCGGACGCCGGGCGCCTGCTCCAGCGCTTCGATGGCGTCCAGCGGGACGAGCGCTTCGACGAGGCCATCGGCGGAACTGGCGAGGATTGTGCCGCCTTCGCGGGCCACCAGCTTCCGGGCGGTGCTGGGAGCCAGTTCGTGGACGACTTCGACTACGGCAGAGTCGCCACGGATTGTGTCGTCGTAATTAGGGAGGCCGAGTTGCTCCAGCAGCACCGCGCGGCGGAGGGCGCCATCGCTCGCTCCGGCTCCGCGCGGTGGTGGTGGGGTGTCGATTGTCTCAGTCGATTGTTGAAGCGGCGGATACACGGGTGCGGCGCCGGACGGCGCGCGGTCACTGCTGGCCGCCGGCGAGGCGACGGCGGCGAGGAGGAATAAGGCGATAATGGCGAAGAGGCTGCGCATGTTGTTACGACAATGATACGCCTACCGTCCATAGCGTTACACTAGGTATAGACGTCCCGGAGGGGTGCCGGAGTGGTTGATCGGGGCGGTCTCGGCCGTACGGCCGCCCGTCGGGCGAAACCTGTTGTACGTCTTTTGGCGTAGCGTGAGTTCGAATCCGGGGGAGCGATTTATGCCGTTCACCGTGTACGTGTTGCGCAGCGAAGGTGATGGCCTACTCTATACCGGCGTCACCGGTGATCTGAAGGCCCGGCTATCGCAACACAACCGAGGCAGAGTGCGCTCTACAACACGGCGCCGGGCCATTGGAACTGGCGTACTCTGAGGAATACGATGACGAAGGCTCAGGCAATGGACCGTGAGCGATATTTCAAGACTCCCGAGGGTGGAGCACTAAAGCAGCGTCTGGTTGCAGAGCGTCAATCGGATACACTGGGAGAAGTAGGTTCCCGGAGGGGTGCCGGAGTGGTTGATCGGGGCGGTCTCGAAAACCGTTGTACGTCTTTTGGCGTACCGTGGGTTCGAATCCCACCCCCTCCGCCAGAACGAAAATCGAACACTACTGAGCCACCGATCCGTCAAGCGCTTGGTGCAGGTTTGACTGATTGTCTGTGCCTCGCGGAGGGGTGCCAGAGCGGTTGATTGGGCACGCCTGGAAAGCGTGTGTACCTGCAAGGGTACCGCGGGTTCGAATCCCGCCCCCTCCGCCACTTGACCCGCATCCCCTCCGCGCCACACGCTATTTCCATGAGCCGACGTGCCCTTGATCCGCTGGACGCCCTCCGCCTGCTAGGCGGCGGGCCGGTCGCGCTGGTGACGACGCGCTGGCGCGATAAGACGGACGCCATGCCGGCCATCTGGACGACGCCGCTCTCACGGGTGCCAGCGCTCATCGGGGTGGTGGTCAACCCGGCGCGCCACACCCACGACATGATCCGCTTCTCGGAGTCCTTCGCGCTCAACTTCCCGGCCCGCGATCTCATGAACCACACGCAGTACTTCGGGACGGTCTCCGGCACTGACGTCAATAAGATTGAACTCACGCACCTGTCGACGTTCGGCGCGTCGAAGATCGAGGCGCCGCTGCTCGAAAGCTGTATCGCGTGGGTCGAATGTGAAGTCGTGGACACGCTACCTGTCGGCGACCACACCCTCTTCGTTGGCCGCGTCATGGCCGTGCAGGCCGACGAAGAGGCGTTCGCAGAGACGTGGACGCTTGGCGACCTCGAGTATCGGCCCCTTCACTATCTCGGCCTCGACCGCTACGCTACGCTCCACGAGCAGTTGAAAGCGGAGCTCCGCACCGACGACGAAGGCACGATTGACCTGGGCGACACGCAGGTCGAACGGGAGAAGCGCGTCGAAGCGGAGGCCAAGGAGCGCGAGCGCAAGGAGCGGGAAGGCGAAGAGCCGATTGAAGGGGAGACGCCATGAGAAGAACACTGACAGCGACGGCGGCGGGGATAGCCCTGGTGGTCGCGGCCGCCGCGGCAATGCTGACGCCCGGGCAGGCCGGCGCCGTGCCGGACCTTAGCGGCGAGTGGACGTTCGAAATCAGCGGCGATTTCGGACCGCCGTTCGGAGAGCAGACCCTCATCTGCACCACGGAGATGACTCACACCGGCAACGAAATCGCGGCGACGTTCCAGTGCGGCGTTGGCAACGGCAGCGGTACCGGCACAATTTCGCAGCAGGGCCCCGGCGCTCAGATCGAAGCGCACCTCGAACTGAGCGTATCCGGCGGCGGAAATGTGGAGGCCGACGCCACCGGCACGGTAGCGCCCGACGGCAACACGATGCAAGGCGCTTGGACCTCGGGCAGCTTGAGCACATCCGGTGACTTTATCGCCTACCGCACGCAGCTCCAGTACCTGCAGGGCGACCTCAACTGCGACGGCGCTGTCAACGCGCTCGACGCGCTGACGGCCCTGCGCCACGACCTGGGCGCGGAAGTCTTCCAGCACGAAGGCTGCCCGGAGATCGAATCGGAGTTCGCCTCGCTCTTCGGCGACCTCAACTGCGACGAGAACGTCGGACCCGTCGACGCGCTACGCATCCTGCGCTACGGCGGCGGCCTCCCGCTCCAGGCCATCGATGGCTGCACGGCCGTCGGCGCGCTGATCTTCGGCCCGGACTGACCCGCTTTCCCGCCCGGGAGGGGCGGCTCCAGGCTAGCATCTACGCTTCGATTACCTTGCTCGTCCCTACCCCAGGTCCAGTCCGTTGTCCGCCACCAACCTCGGCACGGATGCCAGGTCCAGATTAAGGTCATACCGCGCCGCGATTTCGAGGAACTTCGCGAAGTCCTCCGGACCGGGCGGACGGTCAGTCGGAAACACGGCTGCCATCTCCACGAAGAAGTTCTCGAAGCCGGACGGCGAGATGATCTCGAGGACGAGGGCGGGCTCATCGCCGGCGTTCCAGAACGCGTGGGGGATGTTCCGGGGCTTCGCCACGAACGATCCGGCTCCGGCGGTGAACGACTCACCCGCGAGCTCGAACCCGACCTCCCCCCGGATAACGTACGAATACTCGTCTTCCTTGACGTGGGTATGCACTGACGAAGCCAGCCCGCGTGGCTTGATCGGATGCTCCACGATTGAAAGGCTCCCGTCAGGCGCCTGGTGAATAATCCTTGCTCCGATGCCGCCCAGCCAGTGCACTTCCTCCGGCTTCTCACCAAAACGCACGAACTTCTCAGCCATCATTCCTCCTCCGGTGTGATGCCAAACACTTTGACAGCAACACGCGCTTAGCGCAAAATCGCCACGCGATGCCGTATGCAAAGGCCGACGGGCTCAACATCATCTACTACGAGGTCCACGGCGCCTCCGAAGGCACGTCCCTGGTTATGGGCCACGGCATGGGCGGCACGAGCCAGCAGTGGATACCGGCGCTCCTACCGCTGGCGGAGCGGCGGCCGCTCGTCGTCTGGGACGCGCGGGGTCACGGCCGTTCATCCGTTCCGCTGGAACCCGAAGGCTGGAACCTGCCCGCCTTCGCCGGCGACCTGGCGGGGCTGCTCGATGCCCTGGGCGTCGAGAAGGCGCACATCGGCGGGCAATCGCTGGGCGGGATGATCGCGGCGCAGTTCGCCGTCGACTACCCGGAGCGCTGTGCGTCGATCCTGCTCTGCGATACGAGCGCCGGGAACGGGGCAGACGCCGGAGAGGCGGGAGACTGGGAGCGCTACGTGCAGCGGGCTATCGGCTACCGCGGCGCGATGACCGCCGCCATCGGCCTGCGCGAGACGATGCGCCGCGAGTTCGAGCGCCGCATGGCCAACGACCCGGACTTCGCGGCCGGCCCCTACACCATCGAGGACTACATCGCCCGCGCCGACAACACATCCGATGCAGCCTACGCCGGCGCCGCCCGCGCCATCGTCTCCCGCTCCGACCTCACTGACCGCATAGGTGGGATCACCGCGCCAACGCTGGTCATGATCGGCGAAAAGGACGGCTTCTACCCCTGCGCCCTGCGCGACCACGCGCTGATCCCAGGATCGCGGCTGGTACTGCGCACAGACTGCGGGCACGGGTTCAAGTACCGGACGGACGTCTGGCTGACGGAGGCAGAGGCGTTCCTGACGGACGTGGAGGCGGGCGTGGCGGTGGCGGGAGAGCGGTATGTGTGAGTGTGGTCGGCGACTCTCTCCACTCTGACACTCCGCGGGCGTCTATCGTCCCACCCACCCGCCCGAGATGTTATGTATTCGGGGGACACCCCCGAACCCCCGGCATAGGGGCTGCGCCCCTATGCACACCCGTTTTACGCTGGACTCCTCGCGGCGGACGTGGTGCGGTGTGGCGTCATTTTCGACAGGCCTGAGGCTGTCCTAACGGCGGGTGAGTGACGGCCGCCAACCTTGACGCGCACGTAAGAGTACCGGATAATCCCCCTGAAACCTGTACCCTCAGACCTGAAATTACCAAGGAGCCTCCCCCATGGACTTTCACCTGACGCCCGAAGAAGAAGCCTTCCGACAGGAAGTCCATGATTTCATCGAGAAGGAGTGCCCGCCATCCCTGCGCGGCGGGGGCGGCAGCTTTTTCGAGAACGCAGGCGACTACGTGACCTGGCGCAAGAAGCTGGCGGGCAAGGGCTGGATCGCGCCGGCCTGGCCGAAGGAGTACGGCGGGGCGCAGATGACGGTGATGGAGCAGTTCGTCTACAACATGGAGACGGCACGCATGCGCGCTCCCTCGCCTATCTTCATCGGCGGGCTGGGCGTGGCGGTGCTGGGGCCGACGATCCTGGTCTACGGGGACGACGAGCAAAAGCAGGAGTACATCCCCGGCATCCTCAGCGGCGAAGACATGTGGTGCCAGGGCTTCTCCGAGCCGGAATCAGGCTCCGATCTCGCCTCCCTTAAGACGCGCGCGGTGCGTGACGGCGACGATTACGTCATCAACGGCCAGAAGATCTGGACGACGCTGGCGCACATGTCGAAGTACATGCTCTGCCTCTGCCGCACCGACCCCGACGCGCCGAAGCACAAGGGCATCAGCTACTTCGTGATTCCGATGGATGCGCCCGGCGTCACCGTGCGGCCACTGATCAACATGGCGGGCGGCCACGAGTTCAACGAGGTCTTCTTTGAGGACGTGCGCATCCCCGCCAAGAACCTGCTGGGCGAGGAGAACCGCGGCTGGTACATGGCCGTGACGACGCTCGACATCGAGCGCTCGAACATCGGCTCAGCGGTCGGCCAGAACCAGTCAGTCGAAGACCTGATCAATTTCACGCGGGAGCACAAGGACAACGGCCAGGCGGCAGCCTCCCACAACCCCAAGATCCGCCTCGAACTGGCCGAGCGCCTGATCGAGACGGAGGCGTCGATGATGCTGTCCCACCGGCTGATCACGATGCAGAACCGCGGCCTCATCCCCAACTACGAGGCCAGCGCCACCAAGCTTTACTCCATGGAGCTGAACCAGCGCATCGCCAACACGGGCATCAAGGTGCTGGGGATGTACGGCCAGCTCGGCAAAGGCAGCCCGTACGAGGCCATGAAGGGCCGGCTGATGTACCAGTACCTGCGGTCGGTGGCCAACACTATCGAAGGCGGCACCACGGAGATCCAGAAGAACATCGTGGCGACGCGCGGGCTGGGCCTGCCGCGGGAGTAGGCCGATCCACCACCGGGTAGGGGCGCAGCACGTCCCGCCCCCAACCAACGCTCGCTGTACCAATCAGCGATTGTAATCGCTGAGCCTGCGCCAACCGTAAGTGCTGCGCCCGCACCACGCCGCCCTTCAAACAACGTTCCTCCCGATCCGCACCCGTACGGCAGAGCGCGCGGCTAGTCGTCCAGGAACGTCAGCCCGTACTTCTCGGCCAGCTCGAAATGCTCCTCCCGCGTCAGGCCTGCGTAGTCGCGCCCGGGCTCACCATAGCGTTCAAGCAGCTCGCGCTCGTCGAAGTACCGTTCCAGCCCGGCCGGCGAGAAGATCTGGAGGTACCGGCAAACATCGCTCCCCGAATTTCGCACCCCATGCGCCACACCCGCGGGCAGATGAACGAAGCTGGCCGGACCCGCCACGAACTCCTCGGGGTCAAGCGAGAACGTCAGCTCGCCTTCGATCACGTACCACGCCTCGCCTTCCCTGGCGTGAACGTGCCGGGGAATGGCCCGGCCTGCTGGCAGGAATAGCTCCCGTAAGGCATATCCGCCGCCGGTCTGTTCGCCCACAGCCTTTGCCAGGCCGCCGCCCCCGCGGACGGGCCGACCCTCACCGGCCTTGAGCAGAATCGATTCCTCAGCCATCTTGGTTGCCTCCTTGGGCCCTCCTGCAGAAACGTCAACACTATAGCGGCGAGGCCACCAGGGAAACAAGCGCCACATCGCCCCGTACGGGACAAAGCTTCAACTCTGTCAAAATGCGTACCAGCACAGGCCATCACCCTCCGCCACCACCTCACCCCCAGCCACCCAGGCGCCCCCGAACCTGTAACCTGTAACCTCCCTCGCACCTAACACCTCACACCTTCGAGCTAACTCACCGTCCCCATCGCAAACTTCAAATAATCCCCCTCCGGAAACGCCGCCAGCACAGGGTGATCAAACCCCGCCCCGTGCACCTCCTCCAGCTTCCAGTGCCGCCCCGCCTGCCGCACACCGGACTCAACGCTCGCCAGGAACTCCTCCCGCCCGAAATGACTGGAGCACGAAGCCGCGCACAGCAGCCCACCGCGCGCCGTCACCGCCGATGCCATCCTGTGCAACCGCTCATAGGCGTGGCGAGCCGCCGGCACCGCTTCCTTCTTTGGCGCGAAGCTCGGCGGGTCCGAGATCACGATGTCCCAGCGGTTCCCCCGCTCCGCCGCATCGGCCAGGAACGCGGACACATCCACCGCGTGGAACCTAGCGTGGTCCACCGGCAGGTCGTTCAGCTCGAAGTTGCGCTGCGCCGCCTCAATCGCCGGCTTCGCGATGTCCACCGTATCCGTGCTCTTCGCTCCCGCCGCCGCCGCATGCACCGAGAACCCACCCGTATACCCGAACAGGTTCAGCACCGACTTACCGCCCGCCCGCTCCGCCACTCGCTGCCGGTTCTCCCGCTGATCGATGAACAGCCCGCCCTTCTGACCGTGCGCCAAGTCCGCCACGAAGAGCACCCCGTTCTCCTGCACAATGCGTTCGTCTCTCCCGCCTTCCGCCCCGCCCGCAGTGCGGTCCACCATCGCCTCCAGCGGCAATCGCCCTCCGGCCGCCTCGCGCAGACGTGGCTCCAACGGCTCATAGAACGCCCTCGCTCCTTCGCCATCGAAGCGCACAACCGCCGTGTCCGCATAGAAATCGATATGCACTCCCGGCAGCAGGTCGCCTTCGCCGTGCACCCAGCGAAACACGTTCGTCTTCGCCAGGTCCAACCGTTCCAGGCGGAAGTCCAGCGCTGCCCGCAGCCTCGCCGCTGCCAGCGCCTCCGCCTCCGTGAACCGGTGCCCCGGCCCACCCGACTCCAGAACCCGCACCGCTATCGGTGATCGCGAATCCCAGAAGCCGCGCGCAATCGGCCGCCCGTCGCGAGTGTGAACCTCCACCAGCGCCCCATCTTCAATTCCTGTGCGTGCTTCCACGGCATCACGATAGATCCACGGGTGCCCCTGGCGGATAGACCGTGTCAGGTTCTTCTTCAGGACAACAATGCGCGGCCTGTCGCGTGTCAAAGGCTGGTCACAGCGTAATTCTCATCGTCGCTCCTGCACCCGCAACCAATGCTGGGCCAACGGATTCTATAACACCCGTGATTAGCGGTCTCCACCACGGTCAGCCTGCCTGCGGGCTGTCCGCCGATCGGCGCTTCGC
Source organism: Dehalococcoidia bacterium (assembly GCA_035512435.1). Lineage (GTDB taxonomy): Bacteria > Chloroflexota > Dehalococcoidia > SM23-28-2 > RBG-16-64-32 > CF-162. The sequence goes on along the minus strand of DATKDX010000044.1, from coordinate 179,961 downwards.
CGGTTTAGCCAGAGCCCTACGTGACTACGATCACCTGCTGCCCGGCGTCCGGGCAGCCCGGCGACTGTGTAATCGGTAGCGCCGCGTCGAACCTCAGTCCCTTCAATGCGTCGACGGGGTCCACCGCGCCGGAACAGTCAAGGTCGCCCCATAGCCGGATCACCGCCACAGCGGTCACGTCCACCTGGGCTCCCATCTCCGGGCATTCGTTCGTCTGAGTGGTAAGCCCAGCATCGTGGCGGAGCACCAGCAGGGCGTCAACCGGGTCCGCCGCGCCCGAGCAGTTGTGGTCTCCCCAGATCCGCTGGTCGCCTGCACCTGTTGGCGTCGGCGACGGTGTCGGCGTCGGGCCGGTGACCGTAAACGGCGCCGAGAACTCTGATGTGTTGTCGCTGTTGTCAGTGTTGGTCGCCGTGACATTGGGCCCATTCAATAGGCCAGGGAAGGTCCAGTTGCCCGCGATGTCGGATAGCACCCAGCCCTCGTGGGTCCGTCCTTCGTCTTCGTTGTCAGAATAGATATCGACGAAGCACTCGGAGCAGGCGGTGCCGGACAGGGGGTTTTCGCCCGTAATCACTGGCGGCGGCAGGGCGTCGTTGCCCGTGCCTACGAGGTCAATTCCTTTAGCGACATTAGAGTGAATCGAGTTATGGCGGATAGTGTTACTGCGCACGGTCGTGAACGATCCGTCCACCACGACGCCCGAGCCGTTGTTAAACGCAATCGTATTGGCAGCATCGCTAGTGAAACCGCCAATGATATTGTTGGAGGACGAAGCGAACAAGACGATGGCGTCTAACTCATTCCGCAGCGGACTTACGCCGTCCGCTGCCGTCCCGATCAGGTTCCCCTGGATTTGAGCATTCACAGTGTTTTCGAGCGCGACGCCCGTACCATTGCCAGAGATTACGTTGCCGGCGCCCGCCACAACCCCACCTATCGTCGCGCCGTTCCCTTCTATCCAAACGCCGGTGCCGATGTTTTCGACGGCCGTGGTTCCCGAGGTATCCGGGCCTATGTAATTGCCGAGGACAGAACCAGGGCTCGCCAGGCCTTCGATCAAAAGATTGATTGGATAGTTGCCCGAAATCACGTTTCGGTCCGCAGGCAGAAGACCGCCTATCATTGCCGTTGGCGAGCGAGATATGAGCCCTCGCCCAAAAAGTCCGTTACCGAGAGGCTGAGTCCCAGTCACATCAGTCCCGATGAAGTTCCCTCGTACGACGGTGCCCTGGGCATCAGAGAGGATCAGGAGACCCGCGGCAAATGCGGCAGCAGTGTGACTATTGCCGGATATGAGGTTGCAGTCGCCGGTGCAACTGCCGCCCGGGGTGGTTCCCGTCGATCCTCCGATCAAGTTGCCGCTGCCCCTGTCCGCGACTCCCTGCCCGTTGCCGATGTTCGGCGTGAGTGTCGTTGTGCCCGTGACATCGGTACCGATGAAATTGCCCTTCACCACTGACAGCGAAGAGCTGACGTCCAGGAAGACGTTCGCCTTCTCGTTGATCGCGCCCGAGATGACGTTGCAGTCGCCTGTGCAGGGACCACCGTTAGTCTCGCCGCCGATGACCGCCATGCTTCCCTGGACCTGCACACCGAATCCCTGGTTTGGCAGCGCAATCACGCCATCACTAAAGACACCAATGTAGCTTCCCGTGAGGCTGAAATTGCTGCCGCTGACCAAGATGCCATTATCGGCGGCGCTGGTGATTACCAGGCCACGGACATGAACGTTGTTGCCCGTAACGGTAAGGCCGTGGTCTCCGCTGACCAGTGGCCCGCCCGGCCCGCGGATCTCCACCCGCGTGGAACCGCCCGTCGTTCCATTGATGGTCACGCTGTCCGTGATCGCGGGGAGCGGCACCCCGACTCCGATGTTGATGACGGGCGTCCCTGCCCCAAGCGCGAAGCGGATCGAATCAGGGCCCGCACTCAGGGATGCGTCGCAATCGAAGTAGATGGAATTTGTATTTGTGGCGATGATCGCCTCCGGGAGCGAGCAAAGGCCATCGGCTGCTTGTATGTTTGTTGTCGTATCGACTACGACTATCTTCCCGAAGCCACCACCCCGCACGGCATCTGGCGGATTCATGAACAATACCGTCGCCGCGGTGAGCAGCAATAGGAACCGACTGGGCAGGAAGCGGACCTTAAACACGGGCGAACCTCCAGGGTTGGTGGCTGGAATCCTATGCGCCCCATTCATCCCTCGTCAATGGCGATGAATGCCCTCTCCCTGACGGAGCTTGGCTGCGATTGCCCGTGGTTGGTATTTCCAGCGATTTTGCGACTTCGGAGAAATGAGCATCGTAGACCCTACACTAGGACATACGAGCCTTGCAGAGATGTACACAGTTGACAGCTTCTCCTACAGCGAGTACTGTTCTGTGCTACCATCATGCGCCGCTCCCACCGAACGCCATCTCTTCTCACTATCGCCGTAATCGCCTTCGCGCTGGCCCTCGGCTTCCACTCAGACGTAGCCACATCATCGAACGTTATCCAGGGCGATGCTGACTGCTCGCAGGACGTCGACGTCGAGGACGTCGGCGCTGTCCTTGCCCGTGCGGCGTCACTTACCGGCGAGCTTCCCTGCGAGACCGCCGCCAACGTCAACTGCGACGGCGCAATCTCCGCCAGGGACGCACTGAGCATCCTCCGCTTCGTCGGCGGCGTCGCGGACGAGGCGCCTGAGTACTGCACAAGCATCGGTGATGCGCTGGGTGACGTCCTGATCGCTATCGACTCGTCCCTTGAGCCCGACCAGGAGACCATAGATTCACTCAACGGCGGACCGCCGCAACCCATCGAAGTAGCGCGGGATACCAACGGCGTGCAGATGGATTTCGTGGGCGGAGAAGTCGTCTATAAGCCTGAGAACGACGACGACCTCCAGGCTTTCTTGGACGCGCACAACGGAGTTGTCGTCCGCGACGGCACGACAACGCTCGCACCTGGAGCAGGCGGAGCAGGCGTGCAGAGCATTGACCACGGTTACTACGTCATCAAGATCGATCCGCTGACATCCAGCCTCGATGGGTTCAGCGACGATCTCGAAAATGCCGGGTTCACCGGGCAGGTAGCTTTCTCAAGCGAGAACGCGGCCCGTTTGATGGCGCTCGCGGTCGCTGATGCGGACCTTCGCACGCAGCTCAACCCACTCGTCCAGGGCGATACTTCCGAGCATCCGATAACGCCGAGCACTTACATCAACGCGGACACCTTCGCCTACTTCACAAACGGCTCGTTCCTGGACATCGGCGTTTCCAAAGCATGGAGCTATCTTCGTTACCAGGCCGTCGTGTCCGCTGACGACGCCATCCCGTTCCAGGCCGTCCGGGTCGCGATAATAGACGCCGGCTTCGCCCTCAACGAGTCGACGGGCATGCCCTTGAATGGCAACATTGACTTCTTCCCGGCCGGGGCCAAGCCGGCCCAGTATGACGTCGTCGACGGCGACACTACGGCTGGTGGGGCAACCTCGGTTAAATGCCAGGGCGGGTTCACATGCCCCTGGCATGGGACTCAGGCGTTCGGCGCCTGCTGTGCCATCCCTGACAATTTCTACGGGTCCGCCGGTACCGGTGGCAACTACGTCGTCCCCATTCTGATCAAACACGAAGGGCGCCTCTCCGAGGTTGCCGACGCCATCAGGACGGCCGAATTACTGGAGGCCGACGTGATCAGCCTGAGCTATGCATACACCTGTGGTGAGTGGTGCGGCTGGTTTGAGGCGGGCATCGGTGACACCACGGATGACGCTGGCCTGAACGGGCGCATCCTGCTGGCCGCAGCGGGAAATATGGATGATAGCGGCCAGCCGTTCGATATCGGCGGCGATACTCATGTCAGGCCGTGCGAGTTCCCCAAAGTTATCTGCGTCGGGAGTATCGACCAGAACAAGGACAACCTCCGCAATTGGGGGACCCCGGTCGATATCTGGGGGTTTGAAGGCATTCTGACAACGGTGACACCGGAAAGCGCAGCATTTGACGCCGACAGCCTAGGGACAGATGAAGTTAGCGTCATGAACGGAACCAGCGCGTCGACTCCCTTCGTCGCCGGCATCGTGGCGCTCATGAAGTCGCTGAACCCCAGCTTGAATTACACGGCGGTCCGTCAGATCCTCCAGGCCACAGCCAACCCCTCACCGGATCCCAAGGTGGCGCACGGATACGTGAACGCGCTTGAGGCCGTCCTCGCTGTTCGGTTCAACGAGCCACCCATCATCAACGACGTCCGCGCCCCGCTGCCCAAGCAGACCTATAACTACTCCGGCGAACTCTTCCGCATCGACGGGTTCGACCCCGAACCGGGCGCCTACCTGCCCGAGTTCATGAACCAAACCATCGCCGCATTCCTCGTCGATGGCGATCTACTCTGCGTTACGAACCAGCTCAGCTACCGCGACGGTCTGCCCGGCTACCAGTGCGTTATCAACGATGCCCCACTCGGCACGCACGACGTCACCATCGAAGTACGCGACCCGTTCATGGGCATCCGCACAGTCGAAATCAATGAAGTGACGTTCGTCAACACGCCACCCCTCGTCGAAGTTATTGAACCCGATGACGGCGAGACATTCTACGCCACCCAGTCCATCGAATTCAGCGCGTTCGTCTTCGACCCCGAAGAGCCGATTCCCTTCCCGCAGAACCGCATTATCTGGGAGTCAGACATTGATGGCGAATTCGGCACTGGCAGCACATTCGAAGCGAACCTGTCGCAGGGCGATCACACTGTCACAGTCACCGCAACCGACACTAAGGGTGTCGCCACGGCGGTTTCGTTCAGCCTGAACATCCTCTCCGGCGAAGGAATACCAACTGTCCAGATAACCTCGCCCGCAGAAAGCCCATCCTTCCACGGACCAGGCGAGCAAATCACTTTCATCGGCAATGCGACCGACCCGGAAGATGAGGCGTTAACCGGGGCCTCGCTAGAATGGTCTTCGAGCATCGACGGCTTCCTCGGCACAGGGGAGCAAATCACGGCGACCCTGAGCGGTGGGTCGAACTGCGCGGACTATCGCGACCACGTCATCACTCTGCAGGCTACCGATTCCGACTCCCATGAGGTTACGGACGAGATCCACGTCGTCGTTACCATCTTCTGCTAACCCTCGTCTTCCCCACGGCGACATGAACTCTCAGGTTGCGGGGTCCTAGACATACCCTGGAGGGTATTTGGCCGCCTCTGTGACAGAGGTCACGCTGCGCGCATCACCAGCGAACGATACAAATCTGCAACCACGCCATAGGCAGCCGCGGGAACGCCAACGGTTATCATTGCCTGAGTAGGTTTCGCGCTTACCAGAGGGGTTGCGTATCTAACCTGGTTCGCTGTCTCTCGGCAATACAGGGATGCACACAATATGACTTATACCGCTCACCGGCCGGGAAGCTCTCCCACCGAGGACGCCGCCTTCAGCGAAGTCTTCGACGGGCTCGGTGTCTCCGTCTGGATCCAGGACGTCTCCGCCGTCCAAGCCCACATCGATGCACTGAAAGACCAGGGCGTCTCCGATTTCACCTTCGCGCTGCCCGTCAACAAGACAGCCCCCGCCGGCGAAGAAGAGATTGTCGCGCCTCGGTGAGCCAGCACCGCGTCCTCATCATTGACGACGACCCCAGCCTCCTCAGGTCGATACGCCTTACCCTGTCGGTCGAAGGCTATGCCGTCGAAACCGCCGTCGACGGCATCGACGGCCTGGAGCGCGTCGCACAAAACGCCTTCGACGCCATCGTCGTCGACCTCAGCATGCCGCGCATGGACGGCCGCAGCTTCTACCGTGAGCTGCGCGCCCGCGGCAACGAGACACCGGTGCTCATCCTCTCCGCCTACGGCGCGCACGGCGCGCGCAGCGAGCTCAAGGCCCAGGCGGCTCTCGATAAGCCCTTCGATCCCGACCACCTCATCGAGATCGTAGGCGAGATGATGGACGGAGGCACTGGCTAAGGCGGGACGCTCATTCCGTCGTTCCAATCCAGGAACGAACGCTGAACTGGTTTGCGACGCTTTGTCGCTGGTCCCCTTGTCCGATGCGCTATAATCCGCCACGACCGAGCATTCCTGCAGACGCCGAGTCCTAGGAGAAACCACCCAGTGACTATCGCCCGCATACTGGCCCTTTCGCTGGCCGCCCTCGCGCTGCTGCTGGCAGCCTGCGGCGGCGACGATGACGACGACGGCGACGCGCCTGCTGGCACGGCCCCTGCGGCTGTCGAAGTCACCGCTGACGACGACGGCGATGACCCCACGAACGACAACGGCGACGTCATATCCGAGGCCTGTACCCTCCTCACGACCGATGAAATCTCGTCCGCGCTCGGCGGCAACGTCGGCGAAGGCGCCCCGGGCCTCCCAATCAACCCCGCCGCCAGTGCCTGCCAGTGGACTTCCACCGACTCCACCGTCTCCCTCTTCATCGAAGTCCTTAGCGAGGGCGGCCGTGACTGGTTCGAGAACGTCCAGCCAGGCCGCGAAACCGAACCGGTCGAGGGCATCGGTGACGAGGCCACCTTCGATACCATCGGCGTCCTCGAGGTCATCCAGGGTGACGTCATGGTCACCGTCCAGCCCATCCTGCCCTTGTCCGAAGTCGACGACCGGCAAGCGGCCATCAGCCTTGCCGAACTCGTCCTTCAGCGCGTCAACTGAGCGCTGCCGCGACTAAGCCGGGAAGCCCGGCGCCCCGCGCACCCGTAGCATCTGCGGCGTGTGGTCGCCGTCGTGCACCGCCTGGAACACAGACCACTCGCGCGCGTTCATCGCCCCGAAAATGTAGTGCTTGAAGCGCGTCTCCGTGTCCGCCGTGTCCAAAGCGCGGATTACGGCTAGCCAGCGCTCGTGCGCCTCCTCCGCCATCTGCCGAGCCTCCGCCAGCGACGCCGGCGACACCATCACCTGCCCGTCCTGCGCCGCCATCTCCTCGAACTGCTCCGCCCCCGGCGGCCGCTGACCCGCCGCCAGCGTCCGCGCCAGCCCCGCCATCGTCCGCTTCGTCGTAACCAGGTGTGCCATCGCCTCCAGCACACTCCACTCCCCGTCCGCAGTCCGCCACGACGCCTGCTCCTCCGACAGCCCCTCGATCGCGGCCATCATCTCGTCGTGAGCCGCCTGCACGACCGTCTCGATCTCGGCAGGCGACTTCACCGAGTGTTCCGCGACGAAAGCCAGGACCCATTCTTTGTTGCGGTCCGGAATGGAGGAGGAGAGCTTCTTGCCATCGGCGTCCCGCTCGTATGTAATTTCCAGGTCCATGGCTAGATAATCTCGAATGGCCGTTACATCCTGCTATGCTATCAACTCGCGAACCAGATGACACTGCCAGATATCGACTTCACCAAGATTCGTAGCCATATGGGCTCCCAACACCGGGCGTTCGAGGAGCTCTGTTACCAACTGATACCAACACTTAGGCCGCAGAATCTCGGCAGCAAGCTGACCCGACTTGGCACGCCCGACGGCGGCGTAGAGGCGCTCGTGACAGAGGCCGACGGAACAGCGAGCGCTTGGCAAGCCAAGTACTTTGCTGAACTGGCCGACAGTCAATTGAAGCAGATGGACAAGTCGTTCACTAACGCCATCACAAGGCATCCGCAAATAACTAAGTACTATTTCTGCCTCCCCATCGACAGGGGCTTGGCGCCCAAGGCGGGAGCTGAAGGTGCGATGGATCGGTGGAATAAACGCCTGGCCAAGTGGTCCAAACTTGCAGAGGAGGCCGACCGGGAGGTAAAGATCGAGTTCGTGGGTCACTCGGAGTTGATGGCCGCGTTGACCAGCAACGGCCAAGAGGGCCGCATCAGGTATTGGTTCGACCTCACTTTGTTTGGCGAAGATTGGTTCGACGAGCGTCTACGGCTCGCGATATCGGACGCCGGTCCCCGATATTCGAAAACGCTGCGTGTCGACCTTCCGATTTCTCAAGTATTCGATGGCCTGGCGCGCTCGAGCGATGTTGAGGCACGAATCAAGCATCAACTTGGCGACTTTCGAGAATCAAGGCACCGATGGTGGTCATTCGACGGCAACATTGCAAATCTGCTGCCAGATCTTTCTTCCGACTATCAGTCCCTCCTGAATCGGCTGGATTATCTTGATAGCGAGGTAGCGTCCCTAACCACGGCCGGAGTCGAGAGCATTCCGTTCATGTCTGTAGCGTCTGAGGCCCGTTCCATACGCGAGGAGGTTGTATCCTTCGCGGATAGAGTCAATGATCAGATTCACCGGCAAGCAGACGAGACGCAACATGACCTTCAATCCCCACGTCGACGCCTAGAGTCCATTCTCTACGCTCTACTAAGCACTGGTCGTGCCATCGGAGAGATTCACGACTTCTTAACTAGTGAGGAGGCTCGACTTGCGAACGAACCTGTCCTCTTCGTCAAGGGGCGCCCAGGGACGGGCAAGACTCACCTCCTATGCGACGCTGCCATGCGCTACCGTGCGCAGGGTTACCCAGTCGTCCTTGCCTATGGACAGAAGATGCGGACTGGCGAACCGTGGTCACAGATCGTTGAGCAACTCCAACTGGAAATGTCGCCGGACGAGTTCCTAGGTGCCCTTACTGCAAGCGCCGAAGCAACTGGTACGCGCGCACTGGTGCTCCTAGATGCTTTGAACGAAGGGGAAGGCAGGCGCATTTGGCCCGAGCACCTTTCATCCTTCTTGGACAAAGTAAAGGACCGGCCGAGAATAGCAGTTGCTATTACCTGTCGAACGAACTACGTCGAAGCGATCCTCCCAGAAGGTTTCTCGATGGAGAGAGTCGTTGAAGTCGAGCACCATGGATTCGAGGGTTTCGAAATTGAGGCAGCACAGTCGTTTTTTGACCACTATGAATTGAATCTTCCAGACTTTCCACTGATGTCCCCCGAGTTCGGCAACCCTCTTTTCCTCAAACTCCTGTGCGATGGGCTGGAGGATCAGGGTGCCGTAACTATCCCTCGAGGATCAATCGGAATTAGCTGGGTATTCGCCCTCTTTGTGCAGGCGGCCAACAACAGGTTGTCCCGACCTGAATATTCCGATTTCCGCAAGGAAGACAATTGTGTTTGGCAGTCACTTGAAGAACTCGCGGGCGAGATGGTGCTTCGCGAGTCCGACGAACTTCCCGTTGCCGACGCCAGGGCAATCTGCGATTCGATTCTTGGCCAACAGGGCTGGGATCGGTCACTGTACAACGGTCTTCTTAAGGAGGACCTCATTATGGAAGATTTCAACTACAACGGGTGGAGATAACACGTTTCGCCTATGAGAGATTGGGCGACCATCTGCGTGCATCACGCCTTCTGGAGGCCAATCAAGAAGTCGATCAACTCAAGGAGACGATAGGATCACTTACCATGGACCTCAGGTCCCAGTATCGCAATTCGGGGCTCCTTCAGGCGCTGGCGATTCAATTGCCAGAGAAACACGCGGTTGAGCTGCACGACCTCGTGGTTGAACGCTCGTCTCCAGCGATCGTAGATGCATACTTGCAGAGCCTTGTCTGGCGGGCACCGGATGCGTTTCCGTTCGTGCGCGAGTTCTCATACCTAAATGAGATTAGTCGAACGAGGGGAGGTAGAGATGATGTTTTCACGACGATTATCCAAGTGTCGTCACTGCCTGATCATCCCCTCAACGCCGACCTGCTGCATCGAACGCTCGTTACTCGCCCAATCGCCGAGCGGGACGCGTGGTGGTCAACTTATCTTCATGGTAGACACAGCAACGAGGATGCTGTATTCCGGTTAATCAAATGGGCTTGGCGCGCTGACACAAGCCACTGTAGCGACGAATCAGCTCTACTGTGTGCCACAACGATCACCTGGTGCCTCACGTCGTCTGACCGGGTGATTAGGGATAGCTCCACAAAGGCACTGATTGCACTGTTGCGTGAGAGACCGCATCTCGTCTCGGAGCTATTAGTCAGGTTTAGTGACGTTGATGACCTCTACGTCCTCGGAGCGGCTGTACGCGGTCGCATACGGATGCGCGATGTTATTACAGAACCCCGAGCACGTACACCTCATAGCACAACGGGTCTTCGAGTTGCAGTTTCAAGAGAGCCAGCCCGCGGTTCACGTCCTTCTGCGGGACTACGGTCGGGGAGTGATCGAGAGAGTGTTGGCGCTGGATCCGAATAGCGCCGCCTATGACCCGGCTAAATTCCGACCTCCATACGTCAGCGACTGGCCTACCTCAGAAGAGCCCCTCGAAATCCTCGAGGCCGAATATCACCGCGAGGGAGACTTCACCTGGTCGTCGATCTGGAGTTCGGTCATGAGCTCGATGGGTGACTTCCACAGGTACATCATGGAGCCTCGCCTTGACAGCTTCGTTCTTGGCGAGAAGAACGGGATTCCAGAGAGCTACCCCTTGGACCGCGCTGCCCGATGGATGTTCAGCGAAGTGGTCAAGCTTGGATGGACACCAGAGCGATTCGGTGACTTCGACAATTCTGTTAACTACTATCGCGCTCGTTCGGAACATCTAACGGAGAGGATCGGAAAGAAGTACCAATGGATCGCGCTCCACAAGCTTCTCGGGATACTCTCAGACCACCTGCCGGTAGTGCTCTGGTGGAACAGAGCTTCGGAGCCCTACGACGGGCCTTGGCAAATCGGGGGCAGGGACATCGATCCTTCGCTCCTGCTGTCAAATACAAAGCGACCGGAGGCACTCATCCATGAGGAGTCTTGGTGGGCACCCATGCAGGCGCAGTTGCCAGCCGCAAACGCTGAATCGCGTCAAGAATGGGTGCTAGATCACCGAGTGCCTGATCCGACTGAGTTAATGATTGTCGTGGACACGAACCGGAAGTCATGGCTGACTGCGGAAGGATACTATCACTGGGAAGAAGCCGTACCACCCGAGGGAGATCGTTGGCAAAGCGAACGCGCAGCGCTCTGGTATCAAGTACGCAGTTATCTTATTCGAGATCAAGATCTCGATAAGTTCAGTGCGTGGGCTCAGAGCACCAGCTGGCTAGGCCGGTGGATGCCTGAAGGGGGAGAATATCGCGGAGTATTCCTTGGGGAGGTGCCCTGGCATCCAGCAGCAGAGTCCGAGGCATCGGGTTGGTTGGAGCCTGGCACGGAGGGTCGCGGGAACCAACTAGGCGTAGCGATGCTACCAACGTCCTGGAGTTACCACTGGGAGGCCTCCGGCTTTGACCGGTCAGTTGAACAAGGCGTCTGGGGGCTTGTTCCCTGCCCCCAATTGATTCAGGCCCTGGATCTTCACTGGAGTGGAAACGGCTTTAGATTCGTTGGTCCCGCTGGCAGCCTAGTGGCTTTCGACCCGACCGCAGACTCGAGTGGTCCGCACGCGCTCCTATTGGACCAAGAAACCTTTTCAACTTGGTTAGCCCAACGGGACTACTCGCTCGTATGGACTCTCCTTGGAGAAAAGCTGATCCACGGCCCAGACGTCCAAAGGTCGCCGAGACTCTATGTCTCCGCCACTTATCTCCTTGATGGGGACAAACCGAAGGAGATCACATTCCTTTCAACCGGCACCTACCCTCGGTGACGCACCTCAGTGCCATTTCCCCCTTACAACTTCCCACCCCACGTCCTACCCTGAGCGTGGAGGAGGTGCGCCATGCCAGAGCCCAACTGGCTCGAAAAGAATGGGAGTCTCTCGCCGCCGGCCAGCTTGAGTTCATCGCCAGGCTCGAGTACTGCCGCAAGCTCGCCATTGAAGAGGGCCGCGAATGGGAAATCCCACTCATCGACCAGAGCATCGAATCGGCCCACGACTTCTACGACGAAGTCATCAACCGCTTCGCCCCCGAAATCCACCTCAACTAACCGTCGCACTTAACACCTGACACCTGGCACCTACCGAATGTCTGCCAATCCCGCGCCCGACCCCGCCCCGAAGGCCCGCCACCCCAACTGGGGAGGCCGGCGCAAAGGCGCCGGCGCACCCAAAGGCAACCTCAACGCCTTCCGCCACGGCCGTTACAGCACCCAGCAGAAAGCCCTCGCCCGCATGCTCACCCAGATACCCGAGGCCCGCACCGCCCTCCTCCGCCTCGCCGACGCCCGCCGCCGGCACGACACCGCAGCCGCTGAAGGCGCCTCCCTCATCCTCGCCGAAGTCTTGCGGCGACTCGGCGAATTCGTCGTCAAACCGGGCAACAATCAACTTGAACACAATCAACAGCTCATCGCCTCCCTCCGCTCGAAGCCCTCCTCGACGAAGCGGCGGATAGTCATTCAAGCGAGGCTTGACTTCAATCAAGTGGGCCGGCCCTCCCAACCTGCCGCGAGCCGAATCGAGGAACAATCATCATGAATACGATCAAGAAAACGCCGCTCCCCCCATAGGCCCGCCGCCTTGCCCCAAAAAAACGCCAAAACTCAATCAAGCCGGCCGTAGCATCAATCAACTGGTCAACCCCTCACGTTTACGTTAGACTGGCGGCGCAAAGCCCTTCGACGGCCCAATTAGCATCGGGCGCTCAGGATGACCGGCTCTGCATGAGGAGGACAACATGGACTTCAGAGATTCGCCAGAAGAAGCCGCCTTTCGCCAGGAAGTAGGCCAGTTCCTGGACACCGAGTGGAAGTCGGACGACGGCGAGAGTGGCGCCACCACCAGCGCAGCCATGGCCGGCACCCTCGGCGGGCCCGGCGCCATGGAGGCCTACAAGGCCTGGATGCGCAAGCTGGCTACCAAAGGCTGGGTCGCGGCCGCCTGGCCCGAGGAGTACGGCGGCGCGGGCCTCAGCATCATGCAGCAGTTCGTCTTCAACGAAGAGCTGGCCCTCGCCCGCGCCCCCCGGCCCGGCGGCATCGGCATCGCCATGGCCGGACCCACCATCATCGTCTACGGCACCGAGGAGCAGAAGAAGGAGCACCTCTCCGGCATGCTCTCCGGTGAGGTCACCTGGTGCCAGGGCTTCTCGGAGCCCGAGTCCGGCTCCGACCTCGCCTCCCTCAAGACCCGCGCCGAGAAGGACGGCGACGACTACATCGTCAACGGCCAGAAGATCTGGACCACGGGCGCCCAGTACGCCGACCGCATGATCCTCATGGCCCGCACCGACCCCGACGCACCCAAGCACAAGGGCATCTCGTACTTCCTCCTCGACATGAAGTCCCCCGGCGTCAGCGTACGCCCGCTCGTCACCATGGCCGGCACGACGACCTTCAACGAAGTCTTCTTTGAGGACGTCCGCGTCCCCCGCCAAGACCTCCTCGGCGAGGAGAACCGAGGCTGGTACGTCGGCACCACGACGCTCGACTTCGAGCGCTCCTCTATCGGTACCTCGATCGCCCAGGGCCAGCAGGTCGACGACCTCATCCGCTGGGTGCGCAAGAACCGCCCCGAAGGCCTCGACGAGTCCGAAAAGCTGGAGCTCGCCGACCGCCACATCGAAGCCGAGACCGCGCGCCTGATGTCGTACCGGGTCATCTCGCTGCAGAACCGCGGCCAGGTCCCCAACCACGAGGCATCCGCTGTCAAGATTTACGCCGGCGAATTGCACCAGCGTACGATGAACACCGCGGTCAAGATCGCGAAGATGTACGGCCAGCTGGAGCACGGCAGCCGCTCCGAGCCGGATTCCGCCGCCTCACGCTACGGCCAGAAGTGGGCCGGCGGCTACCTGCGCGGCGTCGCCCAGACGATCGCTGGCGGCACCAGCGAAATCAACCGCGGCATCATCGCCACCCGCGGCCTCGGCCTCCCGCGCGGCTAAGATTTCCTGAGCGTAGCCGAAGGCGTAACGAAGGACCTCGCCGCAGCGAAGGCGAGGAGTGCGATCACCCCCCGATTGCGGAGCCACCACGCCCCGCATGTACCCTACCCCTTCAACTCCGCCATGGCGCTCGCGTCCGCCACCTCCAGCCCCCGCTTGCCCAGCACCACTGCCTGCTGGCCGATCATCTCGAAGCCGGCGCCGACGGTGCCCCCGCCGAGGAAGCGCTTGTACATGTTCTCCAGGATGACGCCGAGCTTGAAGTGCGCCAGCACCGTGTAGAAGTCCAGCGCTGACAGGTCGGCGCCGCTCTTCTCCTCGTACCGCGCTGCGGCCTCCTCCCAGGTCGGGAAGCCGGGCAGCGACATCACGGACGTCGAGCCGATGGCGAGTTGGGCGCTGGTCGGGTTGCCCCAATACATCCGCAGGAGGCCGAGGTCGGCCAGGGAGTCGCCCAGCGTACACATCTCCCAGTCCAGCACCGCGATGACGTGGCCTTCGTCGTTGATGATCGCGTTGTCCAGCCGGTAGTCTCCGTGCACGATGCCGGGGCGCCGCTCTTCCGGGATGGCGTTTTTCAGGCGTCGGGCCAGCTCGTCCAGTTCTTCCGTCTCGCGGTAGCGGACGTTCTCCAGTTGCTCGCTGAAGCGGCGCACCTGGCGCTCGAGGTACCCCTGCGGCTTGCCGAAGCCCTCCAGCCCGATCTCGTCCGGCTTGTACGAGTGCAGCCGCACCAGCACGTCGACCAGCTCCTCGCCGATTTTGCGGCGACCGTCTTCGTCCGGGAACTTGCGCTCGAACTCGTGTGGATCGACTGCGATGATGCCGTCAACGAACTCCATCACGTAGAACTTCGCCCCGATGACAGAGTCGTCCTCGCAGATGGCGTGCGGCGTGGGCACCGGGAAGCCCGTGGGCTTGAGCGCGGAGATGATGCGGAACTCGCGTCCCATGTCGTGCGCGGTCGCCTGCACGTGGGAGAGCGGTGGGCGGCGAAGCACCCACGCCCGCCCGTCCTCCGCCTCCACCCGGTACGTGATGTTGGAGCGGCCATGCCCCACCACCTTCGCCGACAGCGACTGCACAGGCTCAACGTTCTCGCTGAACCAGGGGACAAGCTTGACCAGGTCGATGCCGGGGGGTGTTTCAGTCTGGGTCATGGTTACGTCGGCGGTAAGGATACTACATCGCTCCGTGACATCGCCTCGCCTACGCCATACAATCGGCCCTGCTGACAACACGACGAAGGAAGGTGCCCCATGCCCATCGATTTCCAGCTCCCGCCAGACGTTGAAGACGTGCGCCAGCGCGTCCGCAAGTTCATGGACGACGAGGTCCGCCCGCGCGAAGAAGAACTGGGAGACCGCGAGGCCGACCGCGGCTCCTACGTCCGCGCGATCATGGAGCTGCGCGAGAAGGCGAAGGGACAGGGCCTGTGGAACCCGCACCTGCCGCCGGAATGGGACGGCATGGGCCTCGGCCCCGTCGCCATGGCCTTCGTCTCCGCAGAGGCTGGCCGCACCGGTATCGGCCCCTTCGTCATCAACGCCCAGGCCCCCGACGAGGGCAACATGCACACGCTCCTCCACTGGGCCACCGACGAGCAGAAGGAGCGCTACCTCCGTCCACTGGCCGAGGGCCGCGGCCGCTCCTGTTTCGCCATGACGGAGCCGGAGGTCGCAGGCTCCGACCCAACGCTCATCCAGACCCGCGCGGTCAAAGACGGCGACGACTGGGTAATCAACGGCCACAAGTGGTTCATCAGCGGCGCCAAGGGTGCTTCCTTCGCCATCCTCATCGCCCAGACCGATCCCGACGCCGACCCGCCGCAGGCCCGCAATAGCGCCTTCCTCGTCGACCTACCGGACGAAGGCTTCGAAATCGTCCGCGACATCGACACCATGCACGGCCGCGGCAACCACTGCGAGATACGCATCAAGGACCTGCGTGTTCCCGCCGATCGCATGCTCGGCGGCCAGGGCGAGGGCCACCTGCTGGGCCAGTATCGCCTCGGCCCCGCGCGGCTCGCCCACTGCATGCGCTGGATCGGCAACGCCGAGATAGCGCTGGAGATGCTGGTCGACCGCGCGCTCAATCGCTACGCTCACGGATCGCTCCTCGCCGACAAGCAGGCGATCCAGTGGATGATGGCCGAATCAGCGATGGAGCTATATACCGCCAAGCTCATGGTGCTCCACGGCGCCTACCGCATCGAGAACAAGATGCCCTTCAAGCACGAAGTCGCCATGGCCAAGGTCCACGTCGCCAACACCCTCTGGAAGATCATCGACCGCGCCATCCAGGTGCACGGCGCGCTTGGCTACAGCACCGACACACCGCTGGAGCGCATGATGCGCAACGCCCGCTCCGCCCGCCTCGTCGACGGCGCCGACGAAGTGCACATGCAGACCATCGCCAAGAACGTGATCAAGACGTACCAGGAGACCGGGAAGACGCAACTGGCGACCGGCGACTTGCTATAGGGCCGTACGCCCGGCTGGATCCCAGAATCCTACGGCCTATTCAGGAAGTTTCGGGCTAGGGATCTTTTCCTCGGGCGGGAGCTCGCCGCGAGACTGCCCGGCGGCCGGCGCGGCGCCTTCTGATTTGCCGAAATCGCGCATTAGTTCACCGATGCGACGGACTTCCTCGTCGACGCGCTGATTGACGGTACCTTCCGGGTACTTCCCTGCAGAGTCGCGCTCACCCGCGGGCATTCCCGTCAGCAGCCACAGCGCCGCGTCCACGCTGTCCACTTCGTAGACATGGAAACGGCCGGCGCTTACTTCTGCCAGCACGTCCTCTCGTAACATCAGGTTCTGACGGTTCCGCGACGGCATGATGACGCCTTGCTCACCGGTCAGACCTGAGGCGCGACAGACATCGAAGAAGCCCTCGACCTTATAGTTGACGCCACCAATCGGCTGCGCCTCACCCTTCTGGTTCATCGAGCCGGTGATCGCCAGGTCCTGTCGCAGGGGCAGGCTGGCCAGCGCCGAAAGGATGGCGCAGGTCTCTGCGATAGAGGCGCTGTCACCGTCGATCTGGTCATATCCCTGCTCAAAGGAGATGGTGGCGGAGATGGAGAGCGGCTTGTCGCGGCCGTACTTTTCGCCGAGGTAACCGGCGATGGTCAGTACGCCCTTGTCGTGGATCTTGCCACTTAGCTGCGACTCCCGGTCGATGCTAATAACGCCACGCTGACCTAACTGCGTCGAGGCCGTGATGCGGCTGGGCCTGCCGAAAGCGTGGTCGCCGAGCTGCGCTACCGCCAGACCGTTTACCTGGCCCTGCACAGCCCCCTCGGTATCGATGATGATGCTGCCACGTGCGATCATCTCCTGGATCCGCTCCTCGATCAGATTCAAGCGGTAGATGCGCTCGGCGATGGCCTGGTCAACGTGCTCCGCGGAGACGCGTTCGGCGCCGGCCTCGCCGGCCCAATGGTCCGCCTCCACGATGACGTCGCGCAGGCGGCCGAAGCGCGCCGAAAGCCGGAACTGGTCTTCCACCATGCGGCTGCCGTGCTCCACGACGCGGGCGACTGCGTCTGCGTTGAAGTGACGCAAGCCGTAGCGTTCGCAGGTAGCGCAGACAAAGCCCGCATAGCCGAGGATATTCTCCGGTGTCCGTTCGATCTGGTAATCGAAGTCCGCCTTGACCTTGAACATCTCCCAGAACTCTTCGTCGACC
Organism: Dehalococcoidia bacterium; assembly: GCA_035512435.1. Lineage (GTDB taxonomy): Bacteria > Chloroflexota > Dehalococcoidia > SM23-28-2 > RBG-16-64-32 > CF-162. The sequence continues at coordinate 162,566 of DATKDX010000044.1, read as the reverse complement.
GACGAGAGCACGAAGTACGACATCGGATCACCGGTGATGACCAGCTTGAAGTCGACCGGTACCGCTTCCGGTCGCAGGCCTTGCGGCGTCATCATCCCGTACTGTTCCATCGGATCTTCGAGAGGCACCCGGCGAGTGCGGAGGACTCTCTTAATTCCGTCCCAAGCGCCCGGCTTGGTCACCAAATCCGCAAAGTTGACGATCAGATAGCCGCCGTTGGCGCGCTGCACCGCGCCGGCCTTTAGCATCATGTGGTCGCTCACATATGTGCCGAACATTGCCTTGCGGTCGATACGCCCGAAGAGGTTTGCGAAGCTGGGGTTGCTTTCGATGACGATGGGCGGCATCTCCAGCGCCGAGCTATCCACGAAGAGGTTGCAGCGAAAGACAGAAAATGGGTCGGGCTGAAAGGGGCCCGCCTGTTGTTCGCCCGAGGCCATGAGCACCCGCAGGATAGCGTCACCGTTCTCGATCGTGTGATCGCGCAAGCGCCCGAGGAAGTCTGTCACCTCCGCGTTGCCCGCAAAGCGCCGGAGGAGGCCGGCGAAGGGCTCATGGACGACGGCCTCCACGACCTTCCGGTTAAGGTCCTGGACGGCGGCGGCTACCTCTCGCTCGACACCCCGGACACGCTCTGCCGTTTCGGCCACAAGCTTGTGAATCGGGGCGTCAGACTGCTGCAATTCCCGCTGGTCCTCCGGTGAGAGAGCCTGAAACTCCTCGGGCGTGATCGGGCGGCCGTCCTTCAGCGGAATCGTTTGCACCATTCCAGCGCCAAACCGGAGCGCGAAGCCAGCCGCCTCCGCTTGCGTACGAGCCTGCACAATCTGGCTCTCTACCCGCTTCTGACCGGCGTCCAACAATTCCCTGCGCCGGCGATCATACTCGTCGCTCTGGAAGGCGGCGGCGAAAGACGTTCTTACCGTTTCCAGCAACCGGTCGAGGTTATCGCGCAGCGTGCGGCCTCCACCTCGGGTCAGCGCGATAGCGTTGGGCCGGTCCGGATCGTCGAAATTGTGGACGTAGACCCAGTCATGCACCAAATTCTCCCGCGCTTCGGCGTGCCGCCGCACGTAGTCGAGAATGACTGAAAACTTGCCGGTGCCGCTCAGTCCAGTGACGAAGATGTTGTACCCAGGCTGGTGCAGGCCCAGCCCGAACTGCAGCGAGCGGATCGCCCGCTCTTGTCCAACGAACTCGGTCAGCGGGGTCAGTTCGTCAGTGCACTTGAAGCTGAGGTCCGCCGGATCGAACGTCGCGCGGAGCGCCTCGGGAGGCAACCTGCGAGCGGCCAAAGGAGAGTCGCTATCGCCGGCCAACCAATGCCCCTACTCGAAGATCCAGCGGTCCATGTCGCGCTCGTAATCAAACGGCTCCGATTCACCGAAGAAGAGCGCGATCTCCCTGGCCGCCGATTCCGGCCCATCCGAACCGTGGATGAGGTTGCGACCCAGCTCAAGGCTGAAGTCGCCGCGGATCGTGCCGGGCTCGGCTTCGGTTGGATTGGTCTTACCCATCGTCTTACGCACGACTTCGATGGCGTTTGTGCCCTCGAATACAGCGGCGATGATGGGGCTGGAGATGATGTAGGCGACAAGGCCGGGGAAGAAGGGTTTGCCTTCATGCTCGGCGTAGTGGCGGCGAGCCAGCGCCTCGTCGACGCGGAGCATTTTGATGCCGGCGATGCGCAGGCCGCGGCGCTCCAGACGGCCAAGGATCTCGCTGGCGAGACCGCGCTGCATGCCGTCGGGCTTGATGAGGATCAGCGTTCTTTCTTGCATATCGCGTCCGATTCTAGGCTACGCCCGTGCTAGCTGCCACTTTGCGGCCCAATGGCCGGCGGCCGGAGGTAAACGGGCACGACCAGCGCGGCTTCGTGCGGGCCGCCCGATTGGAGGCGCTGCCAGCCGAGCGCGGCCAGCGCGGGGGCACGGCCTAGCTCCGGCGTGGGTTGGACGACCACGCGGTCACCAGCCACCGCGCGCAGCGTCTCAGCAAGGGCGTCTGTCACCTCGCCGACGACGAGGGTGCGCTCCGTGATCGCGGCCACGAGCGCGTCCGGCTTCGCGATCTTCGGCTCGCGGACCTCGCGCCAGGGGCCGCCGCGGTAGGCGGCCCAGGCGAACTCCCCGCGACGGGCATTGTGAACGGCGATGACTTCGCCGGCAAAGGCGCGGTGCGGATAGGCGTCCAGTTCCAGCCGGCCGACGCCGACCAGCGGCAGCTTCATTGCGATAGAGATGCCCTTAGCAATGGCGATTCCTACGCGGAGCCCCGTGTACATGCCGGGACCAGTGGAGACGAAGACGGCGCTGAGGTCCGCTTTGATTCCGCCGGCATCGGTGATAAGTCGGTCGATGGCCGGTAGCACCTCGACCGTGTGGTTGCGTTCGCACCGCCAGGACTTCTCGGCCAAAACGGCCGCCTCGCGCGAGAGCGCTATGGATGCCGTCTCCGAGGCTGTGTCGATCGACAGTTCCATCAGCGCAGCGCCCCCGCGAGTGCTTTTGCACGCGCGCCTGTCGGCTCGGCTCTCATGCGTCGCGTCGTCTCGTCGATCACCTCAAAGCGGAGTAACAAGTTGTCCTCCGGCAGTGCCCAATCCCCCCGCTCCGGCCATTCGACGACGAGCACGCCATCGGCGCTGATCTCCATCAGCGCCAGGTCTTCGACCTGCTCCGGCGAATCGAGGCGGTAGAGGTCGGCGTGATAGAGCGTGAGACGCCCCGGGTACTCGCCCATGAGGACGAAGGACTTCGACGACACCGGCCCCTCGAAACCAAGTCCCCGCGCGATGCCCTGGACAAAGACGGTCTTGCCGGCGCCCAGTTCACCGGAGAGGAGGATCACATCCCCCGCTTCAGTGGCGCGGCCCAGCGTCTCGCCGAGTGCCCGCGTCTCTTCCGGCGATGAGGTCTCAATCATGAGTGGAAGGCGTCCCAGCCGGGGCGTTCGAAGGTGATTTCGTTGCCGTCGTCGTCGAGCACGCGCACGCCGCGTTCAGCCACGACTTCGCCGATGACGGTGACTCCGGCAAGCGCCGCCAGCAGGTCGCGCGGGCCGACGAGCACGAGTTCGTAGTCTTCGCCGCCGGTGCAGGCCAGTTCAAGCGCTTCGTCGGGGAAGGCGGCGCGCAACGCATCACTGAGCGGGATGCTGCTGGCGCGGAGAATGGCGCCCGCGCCCGACGCCTCACAGATGTGGCCGACGTCCTGCAGCAGACCATCGGATATGTCGATACCGCAGCGCACACCGGCGCGGACGGCCATCTGCCCGGCGTCCACGCGCGGCGAGGGGCGCAGGTGACGGTTCCGAGCGTAGTCGCTCATGGCGGCGCTTTCCTGCAGTCGGCGCAGGCCAGCGGCGGAATCGCCCAGCGTGCCAGTGACGGCGATGGCGTCGCCAGGGCAAGCGGCTGAGCGGCGGAGCAACAGCGGCTGTCCGTCCAGTGTCTCCGCACGTCCGAGTAGGGCGACGGTGATCACGACCTCATCGGCGCGTACGACGTCGCCTCCGGCAATGGTGACGCCATAGGCGCGAGCGCACTCACCGAGACCTGCGTAGAGCGCATCCATCGCGCCCACGGGCGTGTTCTTCGGCAAAGCCAGCGTCACCAGTGCGAACGTTGGCGTTCCGCCCATCGCCGCGATGTCGCTGACGTTGGTGGCAAGCGCCCTCCAGCCAACGTCTGCCCACGTTCCGAACAGCGAATCGAAGTGCACCCCTTCCACCATCGTGTCGGTAGTGGCTATTAGGAACTGGTCGCCGGAGCGAAAGACGGCGGCGTCATCACCCGGGCCCACGATGAGATCCGGCGATTCAACGGCGACAAGCCTGGTCAACCGCTCGATTAGCCCGAATTCGCCGAGTTCGGAGACGTCCACGGGGCCATTGTACGAAAGGCGAGCGGTCAGCAAGCGCTTCAGGAGCAGACGAATAGCGCCCGCTTGAGCAGTCCGTCCTCCGCCGCGGCGGTTTGGCGCTCGTAATCGTCCTGGCGCTCGCGGAAGCCGGCTTCGCCTTCGGTGGCGATCAGCTCGCTCTCGTACTTCCAGCGCTGCTCCAGCCATGCGCGCGAGGTGGTCGCGAACTCCTTCGTCAGGTCGATCTCGCGGACGTTCGTGAAGCCGGCGGCACGAATCATCTCCTGGTGGTCACGGCGCTGAGTACTGACGAACGTCGGCCCTGCATCTAGAGCTCGCCTGTAATCCCGGTCTGACAGGCCATCGGATACGAAGATCGTGAAGAAGGCCATACGCCCACCCGGCTTGAGAACCCTTTGGCATGCTCTCAGCACGGAGAGCTTTGCGCTGATGCATCAGAGGGTATCTGAGTGACTGATCGCGTCGAACGAGTCAGCCACAAACGGCAGATTCGTCGCGCTGGCGAGACAGGGATGCACTCGGTGGGACAAGTCCGCCTCTCTGACGCGTCCGGCGGCTGCCTTCATCCCTGCGACGGGCACATCGGTCAGAACCACGCTGCAACCGGTTTGCTCCGCCAGGTAAACGCCGGGCCAGCCGCGACCCGAGCCAATGTCAAGGAGCGCGCTCGCTGACGAAAGCTTCAGCTCCGCAATCAGGCGATCGGCCTGGGCAACTGTCAGGTAGCCGTTCGCCCCCACGTTCGCGCCGATAACGCTGCGCTCTATGATCCGCCCCGCATCCGATCCGGCCGCCGAATAGCGGTCCGAGAACCGGCTGAGAAGTTCGTCTGTCTTCTTCAGTCGCGCCATGCTGCTGCTCTTCCTACTGTTGGTCCAAGGGGCGATCGCTTTTCAGGTAAGCCCGCATGAGGCGCGCTGCGTCTTCGGAGCGCATCGTCTTCCAGAACGACTCCTGCTCTAAGGTGAGCGCCTCTTCCAGCGGCATTTCGGCGCCCTGGCGGACGCACTTCTTGATCAGCTCGATGCTGAGTGGCGGGCGCGACGCCAGCTCGTTCGCGAGCGCCATAACCTGCGGCATCAGGTCATCCGCATCGCAGGCGCGGTGGATGAGGCCCACGCGCTCCGCTTCGTCGGCGTTGAGCGTGTTGCCGAGCAGCATGAACTCGAGCGCCTTCGCCTGGCCGAGGAAGCGGGCCATGCGCTGGGTCCCACCGCCGCCGGGCAGGAGCCCGATGCGCACTTCCGGCAGGCCGATCTGGTAGTCGCCGCGCGCCATGTAGCGGAAGTCGCAGCCGAGGGTCAGCTCGCAGCCGCCGCCCATCGCCGTCCCGTTGATCGCAGCGATCACGGCAACGCGCCACGCGCCAAACCGGAGCAGCAACTTGTGCAAGGCATGCAATTCGCCCGCACCGAACGACTCGCGTTCGCGGGCGATGGCCGCGGCGCCGGTCAGCTCGCTGACATCGTAGTGCGTGATGAAGATGCCTTCGACGCCGCCGGTCAGCACGAGCGCGCGCACTGTCTCGTCGTTCTCGATCTCGCCCGCCAGCCGTGTGAGCTCCGTGAGGATCGCTGCGTTCAGGAAGTTCTGCGGCGGGTTAGTGATCGTGCAGACGAACGTGGCGCCTTCGCGCCGTGTCTGCAGGTACTGGTACTCGTCAGGCACCGGCGGCGCTCCAGAACTTATCGACGGCGCGTTGGTCGTCGTCGTAGAGCCAGCACTCGAAAAGCATGCCATCGCGGAGGTGGAAGACGAGGAGGCGGCGCACGTCCAGAGTGCGGCCGCCCTGGTCCCAGTGTTCGTGGACAAGGATGGCGCTGTGGTCCTCGCCGGCCATGATGTCGTGGACCTCGACGACCTTACGATTCGTGATCTGCTGGACCTTGCCGAGGGTGGCGACGGCGGCGGCCTTGCCGACGTGGTCACCGGCCAGCGGGCTCTCGCCGAAGTAGTGGAGCGTGAAGTCGTCGTGGTAGAGGGCGAAGACGGCGGCGATGTCGCCCTTCACCCAGGCATCGGCGTAGGCCCGCGTGGTCGCCAGGTTGTCTTCGAGGGACACTCTACGCGCCTGCTTTGGCTACCGCGTTCATAACACCGGAATACGCGTCCATCATCTGCATCGCCTGGGACTCGTCCACGGACGGCATCCAGAAGATGACTTCGTCGACGCCGGCTTCCAGGTAGCTGTTGACGACCTCCGGCTGCGGCGCGACGCCGTAGATGGCGACAGGGATGGGGCCGCGGCCGGCATCGGCGGCCATAGACTGCAGCTCCGCCATCTTCTCCTCGATCGAGGCGCGGAGGCGGACGCCAATGGGCATCCAGGCGTCGCCGTAGCGGATGACGCGCTTGAAGGTGCCGGGGCCGTCGCCCCCGACGTAGACGGGCGGGCCGCCGGCCTGCTTCGGCTTCGGCCAGGACCAGATGGGATCGAAGTCCACGAACTCGCCGTGGTACTCCGCGTCGTCCTTCGTCCAGATCTCTTTCATCGCCTCGATGCGCTCGCGCTGCACCTTCCAGCGACGCTTGAAGTCGGTGCCGTGATTGGCCATCTCCTCCACGTTCCAGCCAGCGCCGACCCCGAAGAGGAAACGCCCGTCCGACAGGTAGTCCAGAGAAGCGACCTGCTTGGCAAGCGCGATAGGGTCGTGCTCCACGACGAGGCAGATGCCCGTGCCGAGCCTTATCTTGCTCGTTACCGAGGCGACCGCCGAAAGCGCGATGAACGGATCCATGCAGTGCCAGTAGTCCTGCGGCAGGTCGGCGCCGCCCGGCCACGGCGTCACGCGGCTGGCCGGGATGTGCGTGTGCTCCGGGAACCAGATAGAGTCCAGTCCGCGCGCCTCCGCCTCCTTGCCGAGCGTCACAGGATCGATGGAATAGTCGGTAGGAAAGATGAGCACGCCGTACTTCATGGAGACCTCCAGATGGAATCGAGCGTGATGGATGATAGCACGACCTCTCGCGATAAGATTGCCCCAAAGCAGCACAGGAGATTCCCATGGACTTTGAACAGATCCTGTATGACAAGCAGGACGGCATCGCAACGATTACGCTCAACCGGCCGGAACGCATGAACGCCTTCACGGCGAAGATGATCGACGAATGGTACGCGGCGCTTTCCGACGCGCACCTGGACCCGGACGTGCGGGTGGTGATCCTCACCGGCACCGGGCGCGGGTTCTGCGCTGGCGCGGACGTCGGCGGGAAGGGGCCACTGGGCGGCCTGCAGGACCAGAAGCGCACACCGGTCGAGAACCGCAACTTCCTCCGCGACGGTGTGCAGCGCATCCCGCGGCTGGCAGCGCTGATGGAGAAGCCGTACATCGCGGCGGTCAACGGTGCCGCGGTTGGGGCGGGAATGGACATGGCCTCGATGTGCGACATGCGCTTCGCGGCGGAGTCAGCGCGCTTCGGGATGACGTACGTGCGCATGGGCATTATCCCCGGCGATGGGGGCGCGTACTACCTGCCGCGCCTGGTTGGCGTAGCCCGGGCGCTGGACCTGATCTGGACCGGCCGCGTCTTCGGCACTGAGGAAGCGATGGCGATGGGTTACGTTTCGGCGGTTGTGCCGGACGACCAGCTGCTGGACTACACGCGCGACTACGCGATGAAGCTGGCGAAAGGCCCCGCGGTGGCGATGCAACTAGCCAAGCGGCTGGTATACCGCTCGCTGCACTTAGACGTGGATGCAGCGCTGGAGCTGGCGACGAACGCGATGTACATCGCGCAGGGTACCGAGGACGCGGTCGAGGGGCCGCGCAGCTTCTCAGAGAAGCGGGAGCCGGAGTTCAAGGGGCGCTAGTTTTCCACTCCTGTGGACAAGCGCGGCTAAATTGCGCTAGCCTTTTAGCAATATGGTGTTTAGCGAGGCTAACGTTTAGTGGTCCGCCGCTACTCGTACACGCCCCGGCGCGGAGGTGCGCCACGTCGACCGGCCACCAGACGCCTCGCCGGCGACACATCAGGCGACGAATCTTACGCCGCGCTCTTCATCCCTGTTGCGATAGCCGTGGTGCTCGTCGGCTTCGGGCTAGCCGTGTCCGGCGGCTCCGCAGAGTTCCCCGCCCGCACGCCGTGCACGGGCACGAACTGCGCCCCGCTGGCGGCCGGGGACGCCGCCACGCCCTTCGAATCCCCCACGGCGCAGGCGACACCGACGGCTCAGGCGCAACCCACCGCTATCTCGAATGGGCCCGCGCCCTCTATCGATGGCTATGCGGCAGCCATCGTTGAAGCGCCGTGCGGCGGACGGGTCTACGGGATCAACGAAGGTCTGCAGATGGCTCCAGCCTCGCTCACGAAGATCATGACCGCGATCGTCGCCCTGGAGCGCGGCGACGCCAACGAGCTCGTCGACGTCGAGATCGATGGCGGAGAGCTCTCGCTGAGCACTGACTCGACCGTCATGGGCCTGAAGCCGGACGACCGCCTGCCGCTGATCGACCTCGTCTACGGTCTGATGCTGCGCTCAGGCTACGATGCCGCCATCGAAATCGCGGAGCACATCGCCGGCGACGAGCCGACTTTCGTGGGGCTGATGAACGAACGGGCGGCGGACCTGGGCCTGGCGCACACGCACTTCGCCAACGCCGGCGGCCTGGACGACCCAAACCTGTATACGTCGGCCTACGACATGGCACGACTCGGCAACGTCCTGCTCAGGAACGAAACACTAGCTCAAGTAGTGAAGACGCTGGACTACCAGCCGGCCTGGGACCGGGAGGCGCTGGACAACAAGAACCTCTTCTTGACCAACTACCCGGGCGCGCTCGGCATCAAGACCGGCTTCACCGACCTCGCGGCGCAGACGATCGTTGCCGCCGCTGACAAGGACGGGCGACGCCTGATAGTCTCCGTCCTGCAGAGCGAGGATATGTACGTGGACGCCGCCCTGCTCCTCGACTGGGCGTTCGCGAACACTGAATCCGCCTGCTAGACGCCAACCGGCAGGAGGAGACGATGGACGACCAGGTCGCACAGATGCAGTCGATGCTCGATGCCATGTTCCCGAAGGTGTTGGGCATGAAACTGACGGAGGTCACGCCGGACCGCATCAAGGCTGATCTGACGGTGACGCCCGACATCTGCACCACAGGCAATATCCTGCACGGCGGTGCGGCGATGACGATGGCCGACTTCATGGGCGCCGCCGGCACGTTCCTTAACTTGCCGCCCGGCGCAGGCACGACGACGCTGGAGTCGAAGACTAACTTCATCGGTTCAGCCACCGTCGGGCAGCGCATCGAGGCGACGTGCGAGCCGGTGCACAAGGGCAAAAGCACGCAGGTCTGGCGTACGACAATCAAGCGCGACGGTGGCAAGGCGGTGGCCGTCGTGACCCAGACGCAAATGGTACTGGCCGGCCCGCCCTCCAACCAGGAGCTGTTGGCCAGCCTCTTCCAGGGCAAACCGCTGGCCGAGCAGAAGGCACTGCTGGCGCAACTCGAGCGCGCGGGCGCTGGACTCTATCGCGCCTTCGCAGCCCAGGAAACGGACGAAGCACGCCAGGCGGAGCTTCTACGCGCGGCCGAGAAGGAAGAGGAGAACGCCCGCACCCTGGAGAAACATGCCTAGGACACAGCCGCGCGGGCGCCCAGAGCCGACCGCAGCGATTCGGCGAGCGCGATGAATTTCGTGGTCTTCTTGGCGGCGCCGTACACATAGCGGTCCGGGCGCACGCTGGCAGTTCCGTTCCGCCGCAGCCAGTCCAGCACCAGCCCTTCGCGGTCACGCACTGTGATTGCCCGTTCGACGGGATGCCCGGATGCCGTTGGCGGCTGCACCTGCACGTACTGCGGCGAAAGGAAGGCCCATGCCTCCTGCGCCTCTTCGGAGATAATGCGCGAGTCGTCCGGCCCGGCGATGATCGCGAATCCGTCGCCCAGCACCTCGTCGAGGCGGGCCGGGCGTCCGTCGCGCTCAACGAGCGTCTGCGGAAACATGTCGCCCGCCGCCGAACCAACTCCCGTGCGGGCAAGAAGGCCACCCGTCAGGCCCGGCATCGACAGGTCCACGCTGCCGAGTTGGCGGCTCTGCGGATCCAGCGATGCAGTCTGCTCGGCGAACATGCGGTCTCGTGCCGCCGCGACCGTCGGATCGGTCGTCTGGATGACGCGGCCGGTCGCCACAGCGTTCTGGATGATCCGGCGCACCTGCGGTGCGCGCTCTTCGAAGTAAGTGTCAAGGATGAAGTCGCGCGCGGCGCCCTGCCGCACAAAATCCAGCTTCCAGGTCAGGTTGGCGACGTCGCGCACGCCCGCGCACATGCCCTGTCCAAGGAACGGTGGCATCTGGTGCGCGGCATCTCCGGCAATGAAGATGCGGCCCTGCCGGTACGCCCTGGCGATGAGCGCGTGGAAGGAGTAGACGGTGGCGCGGATGACCTCGGCGTCGTCGGGGCTGATCCACCCCCCCAGCAGACGCCAGACGCTCTCTGGCTCGGCAATCGTCTCCGGATCATCTTCGGGCATCAGCATGAACTCCCAGCGCCGGTGTGCGCCGGAGGACGGAATGAACGTCGTCGGGCGCGCGGGATCGCAGATCTGCGTAGCGTACTGCGGAAGCTCCACCTCGCGCTTGAGAAGCGTGTCGATGACCAGCCACGGCTGATCGAAGCCCATGTCCTCAAGCTCGATGCCCGCAGCGCGGCGGCTCAGGCTGCGTGCGCCGTCGCAACCCCAAAGGTAATCGGCGGTGACGCTCCCCTCGCGACCGGATGAGAGATCCCGTACGGTCATCTCGACCCCGCCCGCGTCCTGGGAGATCGCTGTGACTTCGTGGCCCTGGAAGACATCCACGTTGTCGTAGCCTGCGACGCCATCTTGCAGCACCTGCTCCAGGTCCGGCTGGTAGAACAGGTAGCCGGCGAACCACCCGCTGGCGGTGGCGCGCTCCGGCACGTCGATCGCGAAGAGAACATCACCCTGGCCGTTCACGAAGCGCAGCCCGGCGATTGGCGCGCTTGCGCTCATCGTCGCTTCGGCCAGGCCGACGCTCTGCCAGATGCGCATCACCTCACCGTCGAAGTGCGCCGCTCGCGGGAGGTTGTAGATCGACGTAGCGATCTCGAAGACCGCCACGCGGAATCCGCGTGCCCCCAGGAGGTTGGCCGCCGCCTGCGCCACCGGCCCGTAGCCGATGACCGCGACCTCGTAGCGGTCGGTCATGCAGGCTCCTCCGTCACCGTGTTCTCCAGTACGCCGAGATCGTCTATCTCGACGCGCATTACGTCGCCCACCTTCAAGAACTCTGGGGGCCGTTTGGCGCCGCCGATGCCGGCGGGAGTGCCGGTGAAGACGACGTCGCCGGGCTCAAGCGTGAACCCTGCGCTCAAGTACTCAATGATCTCGCCGATGCTGAAGATCAGGTGATCAGTGTTCGACTTCTGCTTCATGCCGTTATTGACGAAGAAGCGTATGCCCGCGTTGCCTGGGTCAAATTCGTCGGGCGTGACGATAGCGGGACCGATCGGGCCGTGCGTATCGAACGACTTGCCCATCATCCACGTTGGCGAGTGGAACTGCCAGTCGCGCACAGAGACATCGTTGCCGATTGTGTATCCGGCGATGTATTGCGCAGCGTCCTCCGCTTTCACATAGCGGGCGGTCTTGCCGACGACGAAGCAAAGCTCGGCCTCGTAGTCCAGCGCCATGCTAACGCGCGGCATGTAGACGGGATGCCCCGGCCCGACGATGCAGGTCGGCATCTTGGCGAAGACGACAGGCTTCGCCGGTATCTGTGCGCCCGATTCCTCGGCGTGGTCACGGTAGTTGAGGCCTATCGCCAGCACCTTCGGCGGGCTTGGCACCGGCGCCTCGATCTGCACGTCGGCGGCGGGTATGACCGCGGCGTGGTGGATCGCCTCTTTCGCCAGGTCCATGCTGTCAGGGCGTGACAGCAACTCGACCATCGTCTGCGGAAGGCCGGCGGGCGTAAGGTCAGCGACGCCTCCGTCGGCTGTCAGCGCGCCGACTCGAGTATCGCCCTTCTGCGTGAACGTCACAAGCCGCATGCGTCTATCCCTTCGCGGAGTGCAGACCCGCCATCAGTTCCGCTAGGTCATCCGGCCGCAGAAACGAGGGCGGCGGCGGCGGGCCCCAGCTGTACAGCGACTTCTGTCCGAATTCGAAGACCTGCGGGTCCCACACCTGGCCGTCAGGGATGCAGTCCATGTCAGCGTAGTATTCAACAAAGTTGCCGGCCGGGTCACGGAAATACCAGAAGAAATTTGATCCAATGTGATGCCGCCCGAATCCCCAAACATGGCGCGCCGGGTCCTTCGCCAGCAGTTTCTGCGCGCCGAGGCCGATCTCGTCCACGTCTTCCACCTGCCAGGAGGTATGGTGCAGGAACTGCACCGGCGCCTCCTGCAACAGCAAATTGTGGTGGTCCTCTGAGCAGCGCAGGAAGAAGGCGCGATCCATGATGCGGTCGCTCAGCTTGAAGCCGATGCCCTCCATGAAAAAGCGCTGGCTCGGCTCTAGGTTCGTCGAACCGATGGCCACGTGCCCCAGCTTGCGCGGCCTCGCCGACGGCGCTCCACCGTCAGGGACGAGGCGAGGCGAGCGGCCCTTACGGTCGATGCGGCCGTGACCGTTGTACGGCGTCGGTGGCACAGGATCGGGCTGGATACGGGGAGCGACTTCGACGATCACGCGTACCCCCGTGCCAGGATCCGTCGCGGCCATGCCGTACTCCGTGCGTTGCACATCGAGGTCGAGAGCCGCGACGTTGCTGGCGACCCGGTCGACGTCGTCCGGATCGTCGGCGCCGATGGCCAGTTCGAGCAGGCGGCGCACCGGCGAGTGCGCCAGCCGCAGCTGCTCGCCACCGTCAGCGGTGGCGAAGACGCCGGGCGACGTCTCCGTAAGATTGAAGTCGCGGTAGAAGTCCGCGGTCTGCTCGACGTTGGGCACGCCGAGGGTGATTGAGCTAACGCGGTGCAGTGGCACTGAGCGCCTCCTTTTGGGGAATCTTTTGTTCTGCAGTTTTTGTGTTTTGCAGGAATACGGCGGGGTCCGGTAGGCCACGGTCCGCGCACTGCTCCCGGCGCATCACTCGCGCGCGCCGCGCGACCTTGCGACAGAGCGCAGCGAAGGCCCGCTTTTCCGCGGTTGTCAGGTCAGCGGTGACGGCGGCTTCCAGGCGGTGCCAGTCCTTCTGAACGCGGCTGATGAGTTCGCGGCCGGTCTCCGTCAGGTGGACGGTTACGAGGCGGCGATCGTCGTCTGAGCGGCGGCGCTCGACGAATCCTCCCCGTTCCAGCGTCTGCACAGCGCCGACGACGGCGCCTTTGGTCACGAGAAGGGCGGCGGCCAGTTCACGGGTCTCGCGCGGGCCGGTAATCCAAATGGCCATGAGGATGGTGAAGCCGGCCTTCGTCAGGCCGTGCGGGCGCAAGGCGAGCGATTCCAGCGTAGCGATGACGTCCGCGCCGCCGTGGTCCAGGTTAAAAACGACAGCCTGGGAGTCAGCGTCTGCGCCTTGCTCCGCGAGGAAAAGTGTGACGCGCTTCTCAAAAGGTGGCACGAAGGGGTCTTGACTTCGCATCTCGTTTAGTATTAAACGTTTAGTAGTCAACGTTGTCAAGACCAGAGGAGCACGTAATGCCAATTCCTGATGAACATCGCGAATTCCTGGAAAACCACCGGCTGGCCGTCTTTGGCTTCGCCCGCAATGACGGGCCGCCTTCTCTGACGCCCGTCTACTACTTCATCGACGGCGATGAGATCGTGGTGTCGACTACGGAGTCCCGCACCAAGGCGAAGGCTGTGCGGCGCAACCCGCAGGTCAGCATCTGTGTGCTGGAGGAGAACCAGCCCTTCCCCTACCTGACGGTCTTCGGCGAAGCGCGGATAGAGACGGATGGCGCCGCCGGCGTGATGGCACGCCTGGCAGAAGTAATGTCCGGAAACCCGTTGCCGGACGCCGCGCGGCCGGCGCTGGAACAGCGCGCGAAGGACGAAGGACGCGTGGTCATGAGGGTGAAGCCGCTCCAATTCGTCTCCACGCGCACGGTAGGGCCGAAGAGCGCCTAGACCCGGCGCCGGGCGAGTTCGTGGTTTCGTAACCCCGCTTGTTACTTGCAAGTCGCTACTTGATACTCCCTAAGCATGACCGCCGCGGCCTTCGCCCTTGTTATCGCCTCGGCGGTGCTGCATGCGGCGTGGAACTTCCTGCTGAAACGGGGGTTCAACAAGACAGCGTTCTTCTGGTGCATGTGCGGAACGTCGGCACTGCTCGTCGTGCCGATGGGCGTGACGGTGGCGATCATTCGCGGTCTCGAGTGGAAGACGCTCGGCTACGGCGTGGGAACGATGGTGCCCCACGGCTTTTATGCGTACACGTTGGCCCGCAGTTACTCGGTCGGCGACCTGTCGTCGGTCTATCCGATTGCGCGGGGAATGGGGCCGGCGCTGGTGCCCCTCTTCGCGGTGATCTTGCTGGGAGAGTCCGTTTCGGCACTGGCGGTAGTCGGAATCGTCATGGTGGTCGCCGGCATCTACGCCACCCACATCGACACGCGGTTCTTGCGCGACCTCTCGCACCCGCTCAAGATCCTGGCAGCCCCGGCGACGCAGTTCGCGCTGCTGACCGGCGTCATCATCGCCTGGTACACGCTCTGGGATAAGACATCCATCGATGCCGACACGCACCCGCTGACCGTCAACGGCTTCGCGATGGCCGGCAACTTCATCTTCCTGACCCCTTTTGCCCTGCTGGCCGTTGAGCGCGACATCCTTATGCGAGAGTGGACGACGAAGTGGCGCGACATCATCGCCGCCGGCATCCTGGCGCCGCTCGGATACGTACTCGTGCTGATCGCTCTAACGACTTCTCGCGTCAGCTACATCGCCCCGGCGCGGGAAGTGGGGATCGTGCTGGGGGCGGCGCTGGGCGTGCTCGTGCTCGGCGAGGGCTACGGCATGACACGGATCTGGGGCTCCGTGCTCATCGTGGCCGGATGCATCGTGCTGGGCGTCGCGCCATGAGCGCCTTCTGATAGGCTTAGCGGCAAATCCTCTGCCTCGTACCGTTAGAAAGGACGAGAGCGTGAAACGCGTTCAAGAAGGCATCTACCAGCTAGTCAGCCCCTTCCCCGAATACGAACGGGAAGAAGCCTACCGCCTGCGTAACGACATGGAGGCACATCCGCGCGTCACCAAGGGCCTGCCCTACGTCATGCCCTACGCAATCACCAGCCGCGGCGACACGCTGCTCGTCGACTGCGGCTGGGCTACCGACGACTCCCACGCTGCGCTCGCCGAGCAGCTTCATGACATCGGTCTCGGCATTGACGACCTCACGAAGCTCGTGCTGACACACGCCCACCCGGACCACTGCGGCCTTGCTGGGCGCCTCAAGGATGAATCGGACTGCGCCGTCTACATGCACGAACTGGAGATCGACTTCCTGCGCACGCGCTACACCTCGCCAGAGGGCATACTCGAGCGCATGGGCGAGTGGTTGAAGGCCAACGGCGTAGAGCAAGAGGATATTGAGGATCTGGAACGCGGCTCGATGCCGGTGCGCTTCTTCGTGGCGACCGTCATGCCCGATAACCCTGTCGAGGGCGGCGAGACGATCAACGTCGGCGACTTCACCTTCGAAGTCATCTGGACGCCGGGCCACGCTCCCGGCCACATCTGCCTCTACGAGCCTAACCACCGCCTCTTTATCAGCGGCGACCATGTCCTCCCCATGATCTCTCCCAACGTCAGCCTCCACCCGCAGCAGCGCGAAAACCCGCTGCAGGACTACATCGACAGCCTGGAGAAGGTCAAAGACCTCAAGGTCGACCGCGTGCTCCCCGCCCACGAGTGGGACATCGACTGGTTCAAGAAGCGCGTCGACGAGCTGCTCGTCCACCACGAATCTCGTCTTGACGGAATGGTCGAGGCGGTCGGCACGCAGGCCGAAGCGACCGCCGCCGACGTCGCGCGCCGGATCCGCTGGAATACCGGCTCCTTCGACTCTTTCGCAGCCTGGATGAAGCGCGCCGCCATCGGCGAAACGCTGGCGCACCTGCGCTTCCTGGCGGGCAGAGAGCGGCTAAAGGAATACGAGCGTGCCGGCGTGACTTACTTCGCCCAGTAGGTCAGCAGTGTGAAGAGCTGCGGACGAACGCAGGAATCACGCCAGCCACAGCGACGGGACCCACGTGATGGCGCCGTGCACCAGGCGGACAAGCAGACCACTACAGTTCCACTACCGCCGCGACAACCTCCTCAGCCGCCGGGTCTGATGCAATCGCCAGCACACCCTCTTGCCACGAAGCGCCGGGGCGGCCCGTGTTCTGCGAGATACTGGACAGGCCCTCCGCCGCCATGTCTTCAAAGACCGCGCCGACCAGCATCGCATTGACGCCGTAGCGGATGTTCTCGCGGCCCTGGATGATCGAGGGGCAGCCGTGCTTGAGCCACTGCTCGCCCTCGCCACAGCCGGGCGCGTAGGTGCTGGGCCCGTGCCAGGGATACTGATTGTACGAAGGCTTGATCAACACCTCGACGCCCAGCGAGTCGTAGCGCTCGACCAGATTCTCGTGAAAGCCGTCGAAGCAGATCAGCGTGCCCAGATTTCCGATCGCCGTCTGAGCCGGGATCGTCTCCGAAACGGGCGCTTGGTCGAAGAGACGTGATTCGAGACCCGAGACCAGGTTCACCTTCGGCACCCGCTGCAGACACGTGCCGTTCGGCGAGAAGAGGTACGCGGTATTCCAGATGGTCGACTCGTCGCGGATGTGGCGCCCACCCTTGCTCGGCTCTTCCTCGATCGGCGGCAGTGCGATGCTCCCGGCGGCGACATAGCAGCCGAACTCCCGCGCCACGGCCGAAAACGTGCCGGCGTAGATGCGCTCCGCCTCCAGCGCCGTCTCGATGAACAGCAGGCGGCGTGCGGCTTGTTCCGGAGTGCGGTCCTCCTCTGCCAGCGATGCGAAGTTCTGCATGACCAGCTTCGTCGCCGCAGCTTCCAGCGACGCCTCGCCTTCCAGTGCATCCCAATGCTGAGGAACAAACGAGAGAAACATGCCGATGAGCTCTGGGAACGCAACGAGCGTCGGGAGAGAGAAGTCGGCCTGGCGCGCGGCCATCTGCATCAGCGACTCAATCTTCGCTCGGAATGCCTGCTCGTCGCGGTAATCGGCACGCTCCATGCAGGCCTGCACTGCAACGAGGTTGGTCTGCGTCATGGTGCGCCGATTATAGCCCGCGGTGATAGACTCGCGGCGGAGAAACGTATGTTGCCGCGAATCGATCACCTCGTCTATGCCGCGCCCGACCTGCAGTCCGGCATCGACACACTCGAAGAGCAGCTTGGCGTGCGGGCCGCGTTCGGCGGCCGGCACGTCGGCTTCGGAACCCACAACGCGCTGCTATCGCTGGGTGAAGGAACTTACCTCGAGATCATCGCCCCAGATCCGGACCAACCCCGCCCACCACAACCACGCCCCTTCAACATCGACGCGCTCCGCGAGCCCCGCCTCGCCACCTGGGCCTTCGCCGTCAACGGCATCGCCGAGCAGGCCGCCTCGGCCCGCTCGGGAGGCTACGACGCCGGGCAGGTGGTGCCGATGACCCGCGCCCTGCCCGACGGCGGCGAACTGTGCTGGAAGCTGACCCGCCGCCGCGAAGCCGCGGGCGACGGACTCGTCCCCTTCCTCATCGAATGGGAAACGGAGACACACCCCTCAGCCACGGCGCCGGACGGCTGCATCCTGCGTGACCTATCGGCTGAACACCCGCACCCCGACGAAGTGACGCGCCTGCTATCGGCGCTCGGCATAGCACTGGCGATCACGGTAGCCGGCCGCCCAGCCCTCATCGCGACGATCGAAGGGCCAGCCGGGACTGTTGTGCTCACGTAAGCGGAGCGGTCACTGCAGAAAAGTAGTGGTTTCGCGGCGATCCATCATATCTTCCGCTGCTAATGCAGCATCTGTTGAAAGCGGCGACCGGAGCCACACGGATACCGATCTTTGCGGCCGAGCTTCTCGCTGAGCTCCTTGTCTCCGTGGACGCATTGCGGTCCGCGCTTCACGTTCGTTTCGGACGGGAAGCCTCTGCGGCGCTTACTGGTGATCTCAAAACGAGTCGTCCTTGAATTCATGCGACATGGCACACCTCCGCTCTAGCGCCCGCGCATCTTCATGCGGCGCCGGTTGTCCACGTGGATCTGCTTCCACTTCTTCTTCTGTTCGCTGCGCAGCCGGTCGTCCTTCTTGCTCTCGATGAACTGCTGCTCCCGTTCCAGCTTGCGATAGCTCTCCAGGCGGCGGCGGTCCAGTTCGCCCGCGCGCAAGGCGCCCATGATCGCGCATCCCGGCTCCGACGTGTGCGTGCAGTCGCGGAAGGCGCAGCCCGCTGCGAGCGTCTCGACTTCCGAGAACGCCTGGCCCAGGCCCTCGCCGGCGTCCCAGAGCTGCAGCTCGCGGATGCCGGGCGTGTCGATGATCACGGCGCCGCCCGGCGCGACCAGCATCTGGCGCGAGGTCGTAGTGTGGCGGCCCTTGTCATCCGAGCGGATGTGGCTGACGGCCTGCGCCTCATTGCCCAGCAGACGGTTCACCAGGCTGGATTTGCCGACGCCGGACGAGCCGATAAACACCGCCGTCTGTCCGTACTTGAGCGCAATGTTCAGCGCCTCGATGCCTTCGCCGGTGACAGCGCTGGTCTCGATGGCTTCGACACCGGGCGCGACGTCATGCACTTCGCGCAGCAGCGCGTCGCCGTCCTCGGCCAGGTCGGCCTTATTGAGAACGAGTACAGGCGTGGCGCCCGTCTCCCAGGCGACGGCCAGGTACCGCTCGATACGGCGCAGATTCAGCTCTCTGTTCAGCGAGGCTACGACGAAGATGAGGTCGACATTGGCAGCGATGATCTGTTCGTTGGTGCGGACGCCCGCGGCCTTGCGGGAGAGGGCGGTGCGCCGCCCAAGCAACTGCTCGATGACCGCGCGGTCTTCACCGGGCAGCGGCCGGGCCAGAACCCAATCGCCGACGGCGGGAAGTTGGTCGCGGCCCTCTGCTTCGTGCAGCCAGCGGCCGGGCAGCGTGGCGTCGAAAGCGCCTGCCTCGCCCCAGAGGACGTACACGCTGCGTTGCTCTTCGGCGACGCGCATCGGATAGAAGCCTGTCCCGAGCGCGACGATGGCCGTAGTGGACGGGTCTTCGGTATTCAGTTGTGCTGTCTGTTCGCGGAAGAATGGGCCCCAGCCCAGGTCTTCAAGTGAAAACAACGGATCGCTCCTTGGTTATCGAAAATAGACAACGTCCATTGCGGACGAATCGTATGGAGCGGACCCGTGCCGGGTCAGAGGTCGCGGCGCTAGTTGGCGGCGACGAAAAGGACGGGCCCGCTGTTCGCGGTAGTCAAACGCTCTTGCATTGTCAGGCCCTCCTTTGCTGGATATCGGTGTATCGTGCGCAGATTAACGGGGATCGAACGCGTTGTCAATAAGGCTTTAGGCGGAGGTGGCGCTTAGCTCAGGTTGGCGTCGTACCAGGCCCAGTAGTCGCCCCAGTCCGGAAGCGGCGTGCCGTCCGGCGCCGAATAGTACAGCGCCGCCACGACGGCGAAGGCCTCGACGGGGTTAGGCGTATGTGCGTGCACGGTCTCTCCCGTTTCGCTCGAGTAGACGAGATCGGGGCCGACGTAATCGAACATCACCGCGATCGTGTCCCAGGAGCCGTTGACGGAGGCCGCCAGCACTTGCGGCGAGACGTTGGGCACCCAGCCGGTCGCCGCCATAAACGACGTCATTTCCGGCGTTAGCAGCGCTTCTCCGTAGCGGCCCGGCACGACATCCCGCATCTGATAAGCGTGCAGCACTTCGTGAGCGATGGTCATCGCGGAAGAGCCTGTCTGCAGCACGATCTGGCTGGTCTCGACGCGCCCGTCGGCGCTGAAGTCCTCTGTGGCGTAGAAGTTGGCCGCTCCGTTGCCGTAGGGCTGCCAGCCAGCGAGCGTGCGTCCCGCATTGTTGGAGAGGATTGCAAGCGTGCCGTGGTTGTTGAGAGTGGCCAGCGCCGTCACTGCCGGCGGCAGCGAAGCCAGCGCGTCGCCAATGGCCCCGATGTTCTTCACTTGCTGCGCCTCATTAGCGCCCCAGTTCTGGCCGGCGGTCACGATTTCGATGCCCCATTCAGCCTCGATTTGTGCGAAGAGCGCGGCAGCGGCCGGAGCCAGGCCAGTAGTCGGGCCGGGTGTGCTGGCCGAAGGCGTGGCTGACCACGCTTCGCCCAGTGTGGGCGTAGCGCTAACGGCCTCGCCGATCGTTGGCGCAGGTGTCGTCGCTGTGGACGAAGTGGCGGTGATCGTGGGATTCGCAGTGGACGACTCGCTTGGCAGCGCGATGTTTGTCGGTGAGTCGGTAGCCGGCGCATCGGTGCGCGGCAGCGCCGACGCGGTCAACGCCGATGCGGTCAGCGCCGGTGCAGTGCTGGCGCCGGCGACAGTCGGCGCCGCGTAAGCGCCGGGCTCCGTCTGCACCTCGCCGGGCGCCCCGAAGATGGCGGCGGCGGCGATGACCCCGGCGAGCAGGCCGAAGAGACCGGCCCCATACAGCAGGCCGCGGTAGCGGCGCCACCCTCCCGGGGCGGCCGCTTCTTGGCCTTGCTGCTGGTTGTTGTGGCCGGTCTCGGTCAAAGATCCCTCCCCATTTCCTGGCTCGTCCCAAGTGATCCGTGATTCGGTTCACGTCTCTGTACATACAGGTTAAGGACTGGTTCAGGTTCTTGTCAGTAAACGAGAGGTAAATCTACGGCTTTTTCTGCGAAGTCAATGCCTCCAAGTACGGCTGGCGTATAATCCGCTCGTTATGTCTGAGGCGATCAAGCTGGTGATGGCGATGCCACTGGACGACGCCCTCCTCGACCGCGTGCGCGCCGTCTCGCCGCGCGTCGAGGTGACTGCGCTTTCGCGCGCCCAGCGCTACGTCTACCGCGACGGCCGGCCGCTCTGGGGCGGCTATCAGGAACCGCCGGCGCCCGAAGACGAGAGTGAGGAAGTCGCCCGAGAGGCGCTCGCCCAAATCCTCGCCGAGACGCAAGTCCTCGTCACCAACCACATCCTCCCCGACAACATCAGCGAGATGACCCCGAAGCTGAAGTGGGCGCAATTGACCAGCGCCGGCGTCGACGCCCTGATCAACCACAGCCTCCTCCGCGACAAGCCCGTCACGGTGACCACGGCCAGCGGCGTCCACGCAACGACCATCAGTGAGTACATCATGGGAGCCATGCTGACCTTCGCCAAGAACTTCAGGCGTTCGTGGCGGGCGCAGGAGGAGCACCGCTGGCAGCCCTACTGGCCGCAGGAACTGGAAGACGCCACCGTGGCCATCATCGGCGTCGGCGCCATCGGCAGGCGCACTGCGGAGCTGGCCAAAGCGCTCCGCATGCACGTCCTCGCCACCCGCCGCTCGTGCCAACGCCGGACCCCGGGCGCCGAAGCCGGCGAACCCGCGATCGACGAACTGTACCCGCCGTCCGACCTGCACTCGTTGCTGGCCGCGGCGGATTACATCGTCCTCGCGCTGCCACTTACCGCGGACTCCCGCGGTCTCATCGGCCAGGCGGAACTGGCCGCCATGAAGCCGAACGCAGTCATCATCAACATCGCCCGCGGCTCCGTCATCGACCAGGAGGCGCTCCTCCACGCACTCAAGGATGGCCGCATCGCCGGAGCCGCTCTCGACGTGACGACGCCCGAGCCGCTCCCACCGGACCACGAGCTGTGGACCCTGGACAACGTCATGATCACCCCCCACATCAGCGGCGGCACGCCGCGCTACATGGCCCGCGTCGTCGACCTGCTCTGCGACAACCTCTCGCGCTACGTCGGGGGCGAACCCCTGCGCAATGTGGTCGACGTCTCGCGGGGCTACTAGCGAACAACGGTCTCGGTCGCCCCGGAGTTCTTAGCCCTGCAACGGCCCCTCGTGCGAAGATGCGACGCTAAATCGTGTTCAACACCCGCCGCAGGTGGTCCAGCGGCACATTGCCGCCGCTCACGATGATCGCCACTTTCTTGCCGGCGAGCCGCTCCTTCAACTTGACCGCGCCCGTCGTCGCTGCGGCACCCGATTCCTCGGCCACGACGTGGGCGGCGCGGGCCAGCAGCAGCATCGCCTCGCGCATATCGTCTTCGCTAACCAGGATGAAGTCGTCAAGGCGGTCGATCAGCGTCTTGATGGCAGGGTAGTAGGCGGCGCCGGTCGCCAGGCCCTCGGCTGCGGTGTCGATTTCGCGCCTGACCAGGCAACGCTCCCGCCAGGAGTCATACACCGCGCGAGCGCCCTCCGCCTGTACTGCGATAACTTCAACGTCGGGGCGCAGCGCTTTGGCGCAGAGCAGGTGCGCCAGCACTCCGCTTCCGCCGCCAATTGGCGCCACGATGACGTCAACGTCCGGCAGCACCTCCATTACCTCCAGGCTCAGTGTGGCAACGCCGGTGATCAGGCGCGGGTCGTTGGCGTGGTGGATGAACTGGGCGCCGGACTCCTCCGCCAGGTTCTCGGCGTACTCGCGCGCGGCTTCGAAATCGGCGCCGTGAAACAGCACCTCCGCACCGAGCGCTCGCATCGATTCCACCTTCATCGGGTTCGATTCGTCCGGCATCAGGATCGTGCACCTCACGCCTGCCATGTTGGCGCCATACGCCAGCGATTGCCCGTGGTTCCCAGTCGAGGCGCCGATGATGCCCAGCCGTCGCTCGTCGTCGCTCAGGCCGACCGAAAGATAAACGCCTCCGCGCACCTTGAACGCCCCAATCGGCTGCAGGTGCTCCAGCTTCAGGTAGGCCTCGAAGCCGTATTCGCGCGAGATCACCGCGTTGCGCACCAGCGGCGTAGGCTGCAGGTAGTCGGCGATCACGTGCTTCGCCCGGTAGATGTCGCCGATTGTCGGCAGCTTTTCGATGCGGCGGTCGTAGATCATGCCGACGGGGCTGCCGCGGAAGCCGGTCTCGATGAGCCAGTCGACCTTCGCCTGCAGCTCCGGCGGCAGGATGTCGGTGCGCAGGAAACCGAAGCGTTCGTAATACGCCGGCAGACCCACTGAAGCGTCCGTCGTCAGGTAGACCTCGTCCTGCGGGAAGCGTCGGATCAGCTCGCGCGTGATCGCCTCGCCGAGGCCGCGGCCGCGACGATCCGGCGCCACGCAGAGGCTACCCAGCTCGTACGTGTGCTCGTACGGCTTGACCCGCCCCAACGCCACGATGCATCCATCCTCGCGGATGGTGATGAACTGCTCCGGCTCCAGGCGCTGCGTATCCAGCCGCTCGCCCTCCAGCTGCGAGCGGATGAACTCCATGTCAGCCGCTGTGGCGGGCGAGAAGGCTATCTCAGATTGTGCCCCTGTCGTCATTGCCCCATTCTACGCCGAGCGCTTACCTGACAGATTCTGGAGGC
The DNA here is from genome assembly GCA_035512435.1 of Dehalococcoidia bacterium. Lineage (GTDB taxonomy): Bacteria > Chloroflexota > Dehalococcoidia > SM23-28-2 > RBG-16-64-32 > CF-162. Next base: position 139,266 of record DATKDX010000044.1, on the reverse strand, counting down.
GCGGCTAGTGTTAACGCACTCTAATCGGGGGTGCGTGATGAAGATAGTTGCCCTTGCCCGGTCTGCCACAGTCAATCCCCTCGCCGCGCTCACCGCTGCCGGCTTGATCGCTGTGATACTCGGCATCCTCGCAGGCGGAGACGCGTCCACGGACACGGCCGCCAACGGCATCGACTGCCGCACAATCACCGCCACACCCACTGTCAGCGCGACCCCATCCCCCAGCCCACCGTGGGTGCCCTCATCTAGCGAACTCATCTGCAACGACACCAACCAGAACGTCAACGACCTGCACATCATCATCGACGGCCAGATCGAAACACCCAGCCCCGGCAGCTTCAACGTAGACTGATGTCCCAGCCCTACGTGGATCTACGAAGCCGACACGCCTCCCGGTGGCAGCAACATCTCCGTCTTCTGGCCCGCGCCCTGCGTCGACCCCGGCGAGTTCACCCACGCGAGCCTCTACGCGAACTGCACAACGCCAGAACCCGGCTGCACCATCCCGCGCGTCGTCTGCGCGTACTGGACGTACAACGCCGTCATCGTCACGCCACAGGCTACCGCCATTAACCCGGACGTTTGCACTTCGCCCGCTTACACCGCCACCCCGGTCCCCGCCTGGCCCCATCGGCGGCACAGTCGAACTGCTCTCATCCAACGATTCCGGAGACCGGCCCGGCCCCATCTGGCTCCTCGCCGTCACCGCAATCCTCGCGTTCGGTGCAGCCTTCACCGTCGGCTACCGCCGCGCCCTCCCGCGTTAACTCGCCGCGTCCGCCTCCGGCTCTGCCTTCGCCCGCGTTTCTGCCTTCTCCCGCAGCGGCGTCTGCGCCTCGCCCTTCAGCCAGAAATCGATTGGCTTACGTCTGCGGTCCTCGATCGGCAGTGACATGCGCTCACCCGCGCGCGCCGACTTATACGCCGCGCAAATGATCTCCAGCACAGCGCGACCGTCTTCGCCGGTCAGCATCGGTTGCTTGCCGTTCTCGATGCAGTCGACAAAGTGGGCCATCTCCTGCGGGAAGCCGTAGTTCCACGCTTCGTCGAAGCTCGTCCACGTCCAGCCACGAGTCTGCTCTACCTGCTCGCCCGCATAGGAGTAGCCGGCCGCACTGTACGTGTGCAGAGCGCCGCCGCGCGCGATGTCGGCAATCGTCAGGCCTTTCGTGCCGTATATCTCCGCGCGGTCGTCAAGGCCGCCTGCCCTGGCCCATGAGTTCTCAGCGACCCCCAGGCCGCCTTGCGGAAAGCGCTCGCTGGCGGCAAAACGCAGGTTCACGATGGCGTGGTCGTCGCCCTTCGTCCGCTTCCGGTGCACGAAGTTCCCCACGTCCGCGTAAACCGACTCGACCGGCGCATCCCCGAACACCCACCGGCAATAGGCTATCGAATGGCATCCCATGTCCATCAGCACCCCGCCGCCTGAGCGGTTGACGTCCCAGAACCAGTCAGAATGCGGTCCGTAATGGCACTCCAGTTGACGGACGTAGTACACGTCACCGAGCGCGCCGTTGTCCGCCAGGAACTTCGCGCGCACGTACTTCGGCGCAAAGCAGAGATTTTCGCCGTACATCAGGATGACGCCCGCCTTCTGGCAGGCCTCGATCATGCGGTCGCACTCGTCCAGCGTCAGCGCCAGCGGCTTGTCGACGAAAACGTGCTTCCCCGCCTCCGCGGCGGCGATCGTCACCTCCGCGTGCAGATCGTTGGGACAGGCCACCGTGATCGCATCGACAAAGCCGCTCTCCAGCATGTCCTTGTAGTCCGCGAATGCGTGCTCGATTCCGAAACGGCGGCGGAAGTCCCAGACGTGGTCCGGGTTGGGTGAGGCCGCCGCAACCAGCTCAACGCCCGGCACCTGCCGCAGCCCCTCCGCGTGAGCATGCGCGACGAACCTCGATCCAACGATGCCAACTCTGATGCTCATCGCTTTCCCTTCTATCCGGCGTGCCTTCCCTGCAAAGACGCAACGCTATGTAACGATGGGCTCGCCGCTTATCTTACACCGAGCGGGATGCGCCCTGCCTTGGTCTCGGACGCCCTCCGCTTGCAGGAATCCGCCGCGTGTAACAGACTACCGAGCGCAAGGAGGAGCACGCACATGGATCCGCAGGGCAAAGTTGCACTCATCACGGGAGGCGGTTCCGGCATCGGCCGCGCCACCGCCGTTGCGCTGGCCAACGCCGGCGCCTCCATCGTCGTCGCAGACATCGACGAGGAGGGCGGCCACCAAACGGTCGACACCATCAAAGGCGGCGGCGGCGAAGCCGCCTTCGTCAAGACAGACGTTACCAGCCGCGACGACCTCGAAAACATGGTCGCCTTCACCGAGAAGACCTTCGGCGGCCTCGACATCGCTTACAACAACGCCGGCGTCGGCACCCCCCAGCCCCGCTTCCCCGACGCCAGGCGTGAAGACTGGGAGCGCACCCTCTTCATCGACCTCTGGGCGGTCGCGGCGGGCATCCAGGCCGAGGTTCCGGCCATGCGCGACCGCGGCGGCGGCGTCATCGTCAGCACCGCCTCCGTGGCCGGACTCATCGGTTACATGCCGGACCCCATCTACGCCGCGGCGAAGCACGGCGTTGTCGGCCTCACGCGCTCCATGACCTACCTCCTTTCAGAGGCCAACATCCGCGTCAACTGCATCTGCCCGGGCGTCGTCGACACGCCAATGGTCCACCGCGTCCGCGAGGAGATGGACCCGAAGGCGCGCGAGCAGATCGAAACGATGCTCTCCTCGATGCCGATGATCGCCCCCGAGACCATCGCCGAAGCCGTCCTTGAGCTGATCCAGAACGAGGAGCACAACGGCGTCGCCATGGCCGTCACCTACGGCCGCCCGCCGCGCCTCATCGACCCGCCCCTGCGCTTCCGCAACGACCCGGCGCAAGCCCGCAATAGCTAGGAGCCGCCAACGAAGCACTTCAGTACAATCAGTACAATAGGGAGGCGAAAATGAGCATCGCACGTTTTCTGGTTGCCCTTGTCGCAGTCCTTGCCCTAGCCACACTCTCGCACGGGGAGCCAGCAATGGCCGCGCCCGCCGAATACACCGTCGACAGTACGACGGATTCGCCGGATTCCAACCCGGGCGACGGAGTCTGTGAAAGCATCGCCGGTGGCTGCTCCCTGCGCGCCGCCATCCAGGAGGCTAACGCCGACGCAGAGGCGCAGACGATCACCCTGCCACCCGGTACGTTCGCACTCACCATCGCCGGGGCGAGTGAAAACCAGGGCGCAACAGGCGATCTGGACATCACGGAAGACCTCACCATCATCGGTTCTGGACCGGTCCCGGCAGCCGCTTCATCATCCTCCGGCCCGGGGACCATAATCGACGCAAATGGGCTCGATCGCGTCTTTCACGTCCTCGATGGCGTAACCTTCACCGTCTCCGGCGCGACCATTACGGGCGGTTCCGCTCCAGAGGACGAAGGCGGCGCGGGTGTGTGGGCCCGTCCCGATAGCAGCGTCACTCTAGACACTGTCGTGGTTACTGAAAACCAGACCTCTGGCCTCTCCAACTCCAAACACGTCGGCGGCGCAGTGCTTAACGGCGAGGGTGCTGTAACGATTAGCAACACGCTAATCAGCAACAACGTGGCCGACCGCGGCGGCGGCATCTTCAATGCCGGCACGATGACGGTCGAGTCCAGCACCATCGCCTTCAACTCCGCACGTGCCGTCGGGGGCATCCTCACGTATTTCGCCCTCGAGCTCACCAACTCCACCGTCACCGGCAACACCGCTACTAACAACTCTTCCGGCGTTTTCGTCGATGGCGGCGAAACCATCCCGGACTTCGAGGTCAACATCCTCAATTCCACCATCGCTAACAACCCGGGCAACGACTACATTAACGGACTGATTAACCGTTCCGACACGGGCACCGTCACCAACACGATCATCGCCAACAATGGCTTCTCTAACTGCGACGGCGATATCATCTCCGGTGGTCACAACATAGGTACAGATGACACCTGCTCCTTTAACGCCGCGGGCGACCTCCCCAATGTTCCCAATGCCGGCCTCGCTCCCCTGGCGGACTATGGCGGACCCACCAAGACCATATCCCTTCTCGAGGGAAGCCCCGCCATCGACGCGGGCGACAATGCCGCCTGTCCGGCCACCGACCAGCGGGGCGTCGCCCGGCCGATCGACGGAGACGGTGTCGGTGGCGCGGTCTGCGATATCGGGGCCGTTGAGACCGAAGACCCGATAGCTGGGACTTCCGTGGCGTGGGGTGACTGGAACTGTTCCGGCGCCACCGACCCGGTAGACGCCTTGCTTACCCTGCGATTCGACGCGGGCCTCAGCACCAACACCGGCGCCTGCCCGCCAATGGGCGACATCGTCGACGTCAACGGCTCAGCGCGCCCTTGGGGCGACGGCGACTGCTCCGGCGCCGCCGACCCTGTTGACGCGCTCAAGCTTCTGCGCTTCGACGCCGGGCTGAGCGTGACGCAGGAGCCTCAGTGCCCGCAATTGGGCGGTGACGTGATCGTGGCGGTCGATTCCTAGACGATTGGCTCATTGACCGGCCTATCCTCATTGACAGAGGCGTCAATTAGGCGCTATTGTGCTGGCAATCCGTCCGCCCAGCCACTTGCCATGAAAGGGGGACAAGCATGGCTCCTGTTCGTCTCTTGACGGTCTTCACCTCAGCTGCCGCTATCGCTGGAATCGCCCTTGCGATTATCACGGCGAACCCCACCTCTCCGACTCCTGTCGCTAACGCCGGCCCCTGCGCTGACGTGCCGTTACTCTTCTTCGGACCAGTCGCACCGTTCGGTGAGGACGACGGCATTCTACCCCTCTACACCACCACGAACAAGGCGCACGTCTCGCCGACGATCGAGGTCGATACGGTGCCGTCCGTCCTTCCTCAAGGCAAAGACCCGGTGACGGTGACGGTGAAGACCACGCACCTTGGAATCGACCTTACCTTCGATCCCGACGAGGGCAACGGTGACTTCGACACTACTCTCACTGTGGTCATCGGCGACGTTCCGCCGGGCCTGTACGAGTTCGACATCGAAGTCTACTGCCACGAGCTAACCACCACGTACGTGTTCGAAGTTTGGATCGACCAGTGTCCTACTGGTGCCGGGCCGTCCTCCGCCATCGCCAGCAACGGCGAGCCTTGGCCCAGTGAGTGTTCCGAGCCCAGTCCTACCGCTGAACCAACGCCTACCTCCAATCCAACGCCCACCGACACGCCAACGCCCACCGAACATTCCGGCCAGGCCGTGGTCTGGGGCAACCACAACTGCTCCGGAAATCCGCTCGGGCCGCCTGACCCGGTGGATGCGCTCCTCAACCTGCGCCACGACGCCGGCCTCAGCACCAACACCGGCGATTGCCCGGACATGGGCGCCACCGTCACTCAGCTGATCGCCTCAGGGCAGTTGACTTGGGGCGACGCCGACTGCTCCGGCGCGGCAGATCCGGTAGACGCCCTCAAAATCCTGCGCTTCGATTCAGGGCTCTCTGTGAGCCAGACCGAGCCCTGCCCCGATCTCGGCATGGGGGTCACGCTGGCTTTGGGCTAGCGCGGGACGCGTTCTGGATTGCTCTGCATCTCGTCGGCGAGACCCCGGTCCCGCCCGGCGGATGCTGGCCGACCGGCACGAAGAGCCCGTAGGGGCGCAGCAACAACAACCTCCATCCTGCGACGGGACTGCTTCGGCATGATTGGGTTTGCGACTGATTCGCGAACGCTTGTTTTGCTGCGCTTCTAGGACCCGACAACAGAACCGCGCCCTCGATTGCCCGCCATTAACACCCCGTGATACCTTAATCCGCGCCCAACCAAACGCGAGGAGGAAGTCCAGTGGTCTCGACCAAAGACGTCTACGAAATCGGTGAGATCCCCCCGATCGGCGAAGTGCCGGACCAGATGTACGCCCAGGTCATCCGCCCCGAACGCTTCGGCGAGCCTAAGAACGCCTTCCAGATAGAAACTGTCCCCACGCCCAGGGATCTCAAGCCGCGCGAGGCCCTGGTTCTCGTCATGGCCGCGGGCATCAACTACAACAACGTCTGGGCAGCCCGCGGCCTCCCCGTCAACGTCATCAAGGCCCGCGAAAGAGAGGGCGACACCACCGGCTTCCACATCGGCGGCAGCGATGCCTCGGGCATCGTCTACGCAGTCGGCGACCAGGTCACAAACATCAAGGTGGGCGACCGCGTTGTCATCCACTGCGGCATGTGGGATGAGGACAGCGACTTCGTGAAGGCCGGCAACGACCCGATGTTCGACCCGTCATTCCGGATCTGGGGTTATGAGTCCAACTGGGGCAGCTTCGCGCAGTTCACCAAAGTGCAGGCGCATCAGTGCATGCCCAAGGCCCCGCACCTGACCTGGGAAGAGGCCGCCGCGCCAACGCTCGTCGGCGCCACGGCCTATCGCATGCTCATGGGCTGGCCACCGAATACCGTTAAGCCGAACGATGTCGTCCTCGTCTGGGGCGGCTCCGGAGGCCTTGGCTCAATGGCCATCCAGATCGTCAAGCAGCTCGGCGGCATCCCGATAGCAGTCGTCTCCAGCGAGGACAAGTTCGACTTCTGCGTGAATCTCGGCGCTAAGGCCTGCATCAACCGCAAGGACTTCGACCACTGGGGCATGCTCCCCCACTGGACCGACAACGAAGCCTTCGCGGCCTGGACGCAGGGCGCCCGCGCATTTGGCGCGAAGCTATGGGAAGTGCTCGGCGAGCGCCGCAGTCCCGCTATCGTCTTCGACCACCCCGGCGAAGACACCGTCCCCACGTCGATCTTCGTGTGCGATACCGGCGGCATGGTCGTCATCTGCGCCGGCACGTCGGGCTTCAACGCCACCGTCGACCTGCGCTACCTCTGGATGCGCCAGAAGCGATTCCAGGGCTCCCACTTCGCCAACGACGAGCAGGCGGGCGCCTTCAACCAACTGGTCCTCGACGGCAAGATCGATCCCTGCCTCGGCGAGACCTACTCCTTCGACGAGATCGGCCACTGCCACCAGATGATGCACGAAGGCCGCCAGCCGCTCGGCGTCATGGCCGCCCTCGTCAGCGCCACATCCACCGGCCAAAAAGACGTAGAGTAGCTTATCCGCCTGCGCCAGTCACCTCGATCGAAAGCGTGTCGTCGCGTTCCGCGAACTGGAATCGGGCGTAGCGCGGCGGCGAATCGACGATCTGGATCAGCCCAAGCCGCAGATAGAACGCCTTCGAGGCTTCGAAGTCGGAAACGATGAGCGTCACGTGGTTCAATCACATTGGCTTACTCCAGCGGAAACGAAGCTAAACAGGTATAGGTGGGCCCTTCCCGGCGCAACTCACTCCGCATCAGTGAGACCTTCCGCACTGGTATCTCCATGTCCGGAACCTTTACCGTGTCGATCGCCTCGTTGATCGGGCGCGCGACCGCACGCTGCATATCCTCCGGCACCCGCGCCAGCGTCAGGTGCACGGAGAACGGACGATTCTCCGGAGAAAATCCTAGCGGCGACAGCTTCTCCTGGACGCGGTTCTGTAGCGCTGAAAGCGCTTGCGTGTCCCCAGCCGCATCAACCCACAGCACCCGCGGGTTCTGTCGCCCGCCGAACTTCCCCAGCTTCCCGAGCCTGATCTCGAACGGCGCGACGCCCTGCACGGCCTCCGCGAGCGCACCCTCGATCGCTTGCTGCCGGCCAGCGGGCGTTTCACCGAGGAACTTGAGCGTGATGTGAATGTTCTGCGGCTTCGCCCAGCGCAGCCGCTCCAGCTCGCCGACCTTCAGTCGCGCCTGTGTTTCCGCAAGGGCATCCCGGATTTCCTCGGGGAGCTCGATGGCCACGAACAGGCGAAGTGCGTCCGCCGCCTCTCTCAAAGCGCGGCCTCAGTTGTAAGAGATAGAATCCCGGCCGCATTCGCGCCCAGCGCCATCGCCAGAGTGTCCCGCTCCGGCAGCGCCTCCCGCAGCTCCCGGAGCGCCCGCGCCTGGTCGATCAACGGGAAGTCGCTGGCGAAGAGCAGGCGGTCGGGGGACACGGCGCCCAGCACGGCCGGCTGCTGGGGCGGCTTGTGCAGAAACGGCACCGCCGCCGTATCGACGAAAACGTCGGGCGGCGCGGGCGTGCGATAGATGTCGCCGCCCAAGTGGGCGCCGATGATCGTGAGCCCCGGGTGCATCAGCGCGAACTCCCGGAACGACGCCAGCGAACAGCCGCGCTTGCCGGGATACTCGTGCCCCTCCTCCTCCGTCACGTGGAAAAGCAGCGGAAGGTCGTACTCGTCGGCGAGTCGCGCCAGGCGGTGCCCCGACTCACCGTTCAATTCCCAGCCCTGGTTTTCCGGCCGCAGCTCCCCGATGCCGCGCGCGCCCGCCTCAGCGCAGCGCGCGATCTCCGCCTCGGCCCGCTCGCCGGCCATGTTAACGGTCACGAACGGAATGATCCTCCCCTCGCTCTGCGCCGCCGCCTCCAGCAAATAATCGTTGTGGCGGACTATGTTCTCGTGGTCTCTCCACGCGAAGCCACAAGCCACACTCGCATCCACGCCGGTGGATGCCATGCTCTCCAACAAATCATCCGACGTTGCGATCGAAGCCTTCGCTTGCGTATACATCTCCGCAAACGTGGCGTCCTTGTGCGCGTAGTCCGCGCGACCGTCGCGCACCTCAGGCGGGAAGACATGCGTGTGGAAGTCGATAATCACGCGTCGATGTTAGCACCGCAAACGGCTGCAACAGCATCGAAACCGCGCCCCACGTTGCGGGTGACGCAATCGCCCGTATAATCGGCCATGAAGGAGGGCGACACGATTTGACCCAGGCCACAGGCGTTAGCAACGAAAAGCTTCAGGAAATTGCGCGCAGAGTGCGCGCCCATATCGTGCGCATGACGCACGCCGCTAACTCCGGCCACCCCGGCGGATCGCTCTCCAGCGTCGAAATCCTGACCACGCTTTACTTCCGCATCATGCGGCACGATCCGAAGAACCCCACCTGGCCCGACCGTGACCGCTTCATCATGAGCAAGGGCCACGCTACTCCCGTCGTCTATGCCACCCTCGCCGAGGCCGGTTACTTCGACACCTCGGAGCTAATGACGTTCCGCAAGCTCGGCTCCAATCTGCAGGGCCACGTCATCCTCGGCAAGCCTCTCGGCGTCGAGATGTCAGCTGGAGCGCTCGGCATGGGGCTCTCCTTCTCGGTCGGCACTGCGCTCGCCGGCCGCCTGGACGGCCGCGACTACCAGACGTACTGCCTACTTTCCGATGGTGATTGCCAGGAAGGTCAGACATGGGAAGCCGCAATGTCCGCCGGCCACCACGCCCTCGGCAATCTCTGCGCGATCGTCGATCGCAACCATATCCAGAACGACGGCTTCTCCGATTACCAGCGCTACCCTGAGGACAGCGATCCGCCCGATCGCCCCGGCGGCTGGGTAATGCCGGATGGCCACACGGCCAACATCATGAACCTGGAGCCATTTGAGGATAAGTGGGCCGCCTTTAACTGGCACACAATCCGCATCAAAGGCCATGACATCGACGCACTGACCGACGCCTTCGAGCACGCCCGCGAGGAGACAGACCAGCCGACCGTTATCATCTGCGAGACGACGAAGGGCAAAGGCGTCAGCTACATGGAGAACAACCCCGACTTCCACGGAAAAGCGCCCAGCGATGAACAGCTGACGCAGGCTCTCCAGGAACTGGGGTTCGAGGACTAACGATGGTTCAGACGGCAGCAGAAAAGGCGACCCGCGAAGTATTCGGCCCCACGCTGGCCAAGCTGGCCCGCGAGGGCCTTGACATCGTCTGCGTCGACGCCGACCTCGGCTACTCCACGTCGGCCGTAAAGTTCGGCCAGGAGTTTCCCGACCGCTTCTTTGCCGTCGGCGTCGCGGAGCAGAACATGATCGGTGTCGCGGCGGGACTCGCGGCTGCCGGCAAGATCGCCTTCTGTTCGTCCTTCGCCGTGTTCGCGCCCGGCCACTGTTTTGACCAGCTGCGTATGGCGGTAGCCCAACCCCGCACCAACGTCAAGCTCTTCGCCAGCCACGCCGGCGTCGTCACCGGCGAAGACGGTGCCTCCGCTCAGGCCCTCGAAGACCTTGCTCTGATGCTGTCGATGCCAACGTTCACTGTGCTCTTCCCCGCGGACGCCGTGGAGTGCGAGCAAATGATCGAGGCGGCAGCCCGCACAGACGGCCCGTTCTACATACGCGCGCTCCGTGCCAAAACGCCCATCATCTTCGATGAAAGCTACTGCTTCGAGTCCGGCAAGTGGCCAGTACTCCGCGAAGGCAAAGACGTCACGCTCATCGCCTGCGGTGAGCTTGTAAAGGCAGCTATCGATGCCGCTGAGATGCTCGCTGGCGAAGGCACCGAAGCCCGCGTGCTCAACGCGTCCTCACTCCGACCCATCGATCGCGATGCCCTCCTGGCCGCCGCAAAGGAGACCGGCGCGATAGCCACGGCGGAAGACCACTTCTTACACGGCGGGCTCTACGGCGTCGTCACGCAGGAGCTGGCAGCCTCGCAGCCCACCCCGGTGGAGTTCGTGGGCATGACCACTTACGGCACAAGCGGCACCGCCACCCAACTCCTGGAACACTTCGACCTGACGCCCGAGGCCATCGCCCGGGCGGCAAGGAATGCACTCGCACGCAAGTCCCGCTAGCGCGGGCAACGCAGGCTCCGCCCTTCCCGAAACCTCAGGCCGCATCGTCACGATCTCTCTTGGCGTTACCGTTTGCCTGTTGGCCCTGAAGCTGGCTGTCGGCATCATTTCCGGCAGTGTCGCCGTCCTTGGCGACGCCGTCGATAGCGCCACCGACCTCGTCGGTGGCCTTGCCGCTTTGATCAGCGTGCGCATCGCTGCAACGCCGGCGGACGAAATGCACCCCTACGGCCACGGCAAGGTGGAGGCCATTTCGGCGTCCGTCGCGGCCACTATCATCGGCGTCGGCGGCGGGCTCATCACGTACCAGGCCGTACGACGCCTGATCGAAGGGTCTCCCGACATCGATATCGGCATCGGGCTTGGCGCCATGATAGTGGCAGCCGTCGCCAACCTCATTGTCGCCTTCTATATGCGGCGCGAGGCGGCCCGCTCCGGGTCCATGGCGCTCAGGGCCGAAGCTACCCATCTGCATACCAACGTCATCCAGGCGCTGGCCATCATTACCGGCCTGGCCCTGGTCGGCATCACGGACGAACCCGCATTTGACGCGATCACCGCCCTCCTTCTGGCCGCCTATATGGGCTGGACCGCAATCGGACTGGCGCGCATCGCACTGGAGGAGATGCTTGATCGCTCCCTGCCCGATGTAGACATCCGCGAAATCGAGGCGGTCATGCTGGCCCACGCTTCCGAAGTCCGTGGCTTCCACCAGCTGCGTACCCGCCGCGCCGGCCCGACACGCGAAGTCGACGTCCACGTAACATTCGATCCCCATCGCGATATCGCGGAAGTGCACGAGACGTGCGACCGCATCGCTGCAGAAGTCCGTGAGCGCCTCCCTGGCGCAACTGTGCTCATTCACCCGGAACCCGACCCGCACCATACAGACGCCCCCGGTTAGCAGCCACTTCCCGCAAATCTGACACCAGAGCGCACCGTTCAACGTAACTGCCGCGCACAGGTTGCGTCTTACCTACTGAGTAGAGTTCCAGACAAAGGCTACGGCCCGAAAGGGCCGGGGCGCAAAGCTACGGGCCTACGTCCGCATCGCGGATACGGTCGCCTGACCGCCGGGACGCATGAGACGGAGGCCTGGTATTGGCAGTTTGGCCTGCTCAATCGAATAGCGATTCGACCGTGGAAGGTAATGCGCATGCCTGGCGAGAGAACAACTCTGGCTTCCTCCGAGCTGGACCTTCAGCGACAGGAGGAAAGCCTCAACCGCATAGCCTGGGTGGGCGGCATCGGCGTCTTCACCCTCACGATGATGGCGCTCGTCGTTCTCTCCATGCGTGTTCGGGACGATTGGTGGACCATCTCGCTTTACGCGACGGCAGCCGGCGCGCCCCTGCTGTACGCCTTCTTAACCCAGGTCGTGATGCGCCGAATGCACATGGCCGCCTACAACAAGTACCGATCGAAGCTAGTTATGCAACTGACTGACCTGCACGAGCTCGTCTACCGCGACGAACTGACCGGCCTCTACAACCGCCGCCAGTTCTACGAGGTTCTGCAGATGGAGGTCGAGAAGGCGCGCCTCTCCCGTCAGCCGCTCGCCATCCTGTTGATGGACCTGGACGGCCTTAAGACGATCAATGACCACCACGGCCACCAGATAGGCGATATCGTCCTCGCCAACCTCGGCAAGGCCATCGCGAGGCATACGCGCAACGTGGATGTTGCGGCCCGGCTCGGCGGCGATGAGTTCGGCGTGGTCATGCCGGGAACCGATAAGCGCGGCGCCTTCTCGCTGGCGCGGCGTCTCTGGGAGGACCTGGAGCGGACGCCGATGCACCAAGAAGGTGATCTGCGAATGATGGTGACGATCTCGGTCGGCCTGGCTGGATATCCCTGGGGCGGTGAAGAGGTCGAAGAGCTGATCCAGTGGGCCGACGCCGATATGTACGCTAACAAGGTCTCCCGCAAGCTCGCCCGCGAGCAAACGGCGGTGCCGGCGGGCGACGCGCCAGACTTCACCGAAGCTCCCGACGATGACCTGTACGGAAGTATGTAGTGAGGAACGTTTATGACTGAGAAGAAGAGCCGCTGGAAAACCACCGGGAAAGTCGCCGGCCTGCTTATCGGGTCAGCTGCGCTCTGCGGCGCCCTCGCAGCTTTAACAATACTGGTGAGCCCCTTTGCCGCGGCGATGGGTGGTTGCTTCGTGATTTGCGTGGCGCTCGGATGGACCGTGCGCCAGCGACACAAGGACCAGGGCCGCGTCGAAGCTCGCCTCGACGAAGTCCGAGGCAAGTACAGCGCCATCATCGACGCGCTCTCCTCTGCTGTTGGTCTGCAGGACGACATGAAGGCAAGCCCCAGCCGCCGCGTGGCCGACTTGGCCTTTATTCTCGCTCAGCAGATCGGCGTACGCGGCGAAGAGGTCCAGCTCGTACAGAAGGCCTCCGTCCTGGCGGACATTGGCAAGCTAGGCATAGCCGCGGGCATCCTCGGCAAAGCCGGTGAGCTAACCGACCAGGAGTGGGCAGAAATGCGGCGACACACCGAGATCGGCGCCCAGCTGGCCACTGAAGTCCTCGGCCAGACCGACGTCTCCGAGATCGTGCTCTCACACCACGAGCGATTCGACGGCCAGGGCTACCCGCGCGGCCTCAGGGGTGAGGACATCCCCCTGGGCGCGCGCATCTACGCCGTCGCCGACGCCTACATGGCGATGACGAGCGACCGCCCCCACCGCAAGAAGATGACCCATGAGATGGCCCTTAAGGAGATCCTCCGCAACTCGCTGACGCAGTTCGATCCGGAGGTCGTGCGAGCGTTCGTGCAGGCAGAAGAAATGGGGCTCATCGTGCCGCCGGAAGAAGTCCGCGATGAGTTTGCGCCAATGCCGAGGGTGCCGGTGGCATGAGCGATCAGGTGACGGTCCAGGACACTGCCTCAAGTGCCGACCGGGCACAGGCCGTCCTGAACGTCGAACTGATGATGGACCACTATCGCGTCGGCGGTGAGTTGCGCAGTCCTGGCGTCCCCCGCCGCCTGGTAGACATCTTGAACTCAGCCGACCTTCCGTTCATCGTCGTGCATGACGCCGCGCTCGATGACCCGCTCATCGACGATGACGAGCCAAGGCGTTTCAACTTGGTTCAAGTGCACCTGGACACGCTTCTGTTCGGCATCCCGCGTGCCGGAACTCAGGTTCAGCCCGATCCCTTCGAGATCATTGAGAAGAATCCCGTGCGGACAACGATCGCTATGCGGGGCTTTCAAATAGTCGGAAACGTCTACTTCACGCAGGGCCTTGATCCCACCAGCAGCCAGCTGCTGGGCAGCAAGTACTTCGTCCCCGTCACCGACGCCTGCGTGACCAGTGCCGTGCGACCGGACTGCGTCTGGCAGGAGCAAGTGGTCGTTGTGAACATGGCCCGCGCCCTACTCTTCGCGCCCCACTAAACCTCGTCCGGCAGCGCTGCTCCTTCTCCCAACCACCGCTCCACCCCACCGAACCGCGTCCGCCGAAATTCCTCCCCAAAATCGAATCCGGCTCGCTCACCCACCGCTCCTGCCCACGCCTTGATCTGCGCCTCAATTACGGGCCGGTAGTCCTTCGGCTCCGCGTTGGCGAGGAACGGGACGTCGAGCCCGGACGCGCGCAGTCCCATCTGTGCTTCCATCACCGTCATCTCCATCTGGCACGTGTGCTCACACAGCGCGTCGATCTTCCTATCAATGAACTCGCTGATGTCGACCGTCTTGTTCGCCCCACGGGGGTTCTTGGCGAAGTAGTATCGCTCGCCCACGTAATGCGGCTCCAGGCCGCTTTCCCCGTGCTCGGGGTGATACAGCGGGAAGTGAGCGAAGCTGACTGCCTCCGTGGCCGCCATACCGATGCTGCGGTGATCACCGTGCTCCTCGTAGGGCGCCCACGGGTCCCACGTGAAGAGAATGTCCGGCCTTTGCGTGCGGATCGCCCGCATGCAGCGCTCCCGCAACTCGTTGAGCGGCGTTTCGCTCAGTCGGCCGTCTTCGTAGCCCAGGAACGCCACCTCCGGGTCCACTCCCAACACACGCGCGCCCCTGCGCGCCTCCTCGCGCCGCGTCTCCGCGGTGAAGCGAGTATCCCAGCCGGGGTCCAGCGTCCCGCGATCGTTGTTAGTTGCGATCACTTCGCGAATCTCGTAGCCCAGTGACGCCATCTTCGCGATCGTCCCGCCCGCCATGAAGTCCATATCGTCCGCGTGCGCGACGATTACGAGTACCCGCTTAGTCATTGCGCCGTCTCGGCCAGGAGCGCGATGACGCCTCGCGCCTCGTCGCAAAAGGCCTCGACTTCGTCGGTGGGCGGTGCTTCGTTGGCGTGGAACATGTCGACTTGCAGGAACGGGCCAGGGCGCTCGTGTTCTTCGCCTTGCCGGTTGTACGCCGGTTGCACGACGAAGTGTATATGACCCGGCACCCAGCCCGCGTGTGCCCACTGGCAGATGTACGTCGGTCCGGGCCCAGCATCTCGCTTAACGCGGCCGTTGTCAGCCAGACGACCCGCCCGAAGGCGCTATATTCGGTCGGCGTCAGGTCACGGAAGCGCACGACGTGACCTCGCGGCTTGACGATCAGCGTCCCCACACCCAGCGGCCCAATGCAGTGCTCCACCAGCCATCCGTCGGCCTCATAAACGACACCACCGGGGAGCGGCCGGCGCCCGCTCGTCAGGTCGCAGGCCAGGCAGCCTTCTCGATCAGTCACCCGTCGTCTCTAACGTCACGTCTTCGCGGCCCCTCACCTTTCCGCCCTCACACATCTCCTTGAGGCCTGCGAGATCCTTCCACATCTCACCTTTAATCAGCCTGGCGAAGATCGGAAGCGCGAGGTGGGACAGCAACGGAATACCCGGCCGGAACCTGGCCCTGAAGACAACTTCCGTCCGCTCCTCTCCGGCCGGCTCCACCGACGAGGTGATGATCGTGTCCTTCATGAGCGCCGGCGACATCCACATCCGCTCGGTCATGCGCCGCCCCTCCTCGTCCACCGCCAGCACGAGGTGTACGAACTTCATTCCGTCTCCGTGAACGCAACTGCGAACTTCGCCCACGTGGCCGCTCTCGCCCTGGATATGCGTCATCTTTTCGACGGTCACTTGCCACTGCGCGCGCCTCTTCGGGTCACGCATTACATCGAAAACGTCGTCAGGTCGCGCCTTGATTTCACACCTCACAGTAAGGCGGGCATCGTTGTCCGACAGGAAGAAGTGGTGGCCGCGTTCGTACTCCCGTGCCAGCGGTTGCAGGTCGATGTACGTGTAGTCCACCCCTCCAATCCCCTCCAGTTCGTCGCCGTGAACGATTGGCTGCTCGCCGATGGCGGCCGAAACGTCGACCGATCCGCGAGTCAAGATGACATACTCCCGTACCGGCACCGAGTTCTTCAGCAGTCGCGTCGCTAGTACAACTTCGGAACCGATTAACTCGGTGCGGCCACCAATTTTCTGCGTATCGTACTCTCCCGCATGCACGACGAACTTGAGCGAAAGGTCTTCGCTGCGGTCACATGCCCCGCAGCGGCACGTGGAGCCGCCCGCGATCTCCGTCCGCGCCTCGCGGAACGCCTGGTACAGGGAACGCACCGCCGAAGACGCCTCCTCGCTGGAAGCACGCTGTGGCGCGTAGAAAAAGACGCAGTCGCCCATCACGTTGGCCACCTTCCAGCGCTTCGGGATCGTGCGGATCAGGCGGTTCAACAGGTGCTCAGTGATCTCCTTGCCGTGCTGAATGCCCACATCGGAGAGAAACGACGTATATCCACCGATATCCGCCAGCAGAAAGGTTCCTTCAGTCGCCATCGCAGACCTCTTTTAGCAGCGAAATCGCGCTCTCCCGGATTATAGACTCTGCTTCCGGCGCGTAGAACGTCACGCCCGGCTCGTATCCGCCCTCGTCATACGAGTGCTCTGGCACTACGTAGCCGACGTAGTCGTTCGCATAACCGGCCACGACCACGTCGCCGTCCACCGCCGCCCGCACCGCCTCGCCCGTCTCCGTCAAGAACTCGCCCGGCAATGCCACCACAGCCAGCCCTTTGCCGAGGCGGATCACCTGCACCTCCGTCCTCTCCGGAGTTGGCGAGCGCCGTGCCCAGGCAGCCGCCCAACGCTCGCCCTCGTAGCGGCTGATCAGCGCCGCAGCCCCTCGCCGCGCGGACTCGTCCCCCGCGCCTTCCCGCGCCATCTTCGCCTGTTCTATCCGGCTGACGTACGATTCGTCGTCCTCGAAGTCGCGCGCCGGAATCTCGACCTCCCGGCGCGCCACCTTCAGCGAAGCCACCACCGTCCGTCCCAGCGGCGCCACCTCGGGAAACTCATCCCAGCGCACGTTGTGGATGCGTTGACCTGGCCCCAGCGCCCGCATCTCGGCGACCAGACGCAGCGCCGCCCCGCCCACGATCTGGCCCGCCCGCTCCACACTTGCGAAGTCCTGGCGGATCCACGACGGATTAACGTCACCGCAAGCGCCGTTCAGGTAGACGCAAGGCGCGCCGGTTTCGCGAAGCAGCAGCCGCGCCGCGTGCCCCGGAAACTCGCCCGAAAGGAACAGGTTGTCCGCGTTCAAAACCGTCGCGTGACACGCGAAGTTGACGATCGACGCGATCGGCCCCGCTTCGCCGTCCACCAGCACGACGCGAAGCTCCGAGTCGATGGGCCAGTCCGGATCGCGCCGGTTTTGGCTAATCGTGTCGACGCGCGCCTGCGCCACGCTTAGCGAAGCCGCCCGCCGCGCCTCCCACGCCTCGCCGATAGCGTCCATTATCGTTTCGACCAGCGTCGCCGCCGCCGCCTCATCCAGCCGCGCAAACATCCCGGCCCGCAAACCGATCGGCGCAGCGTGGTCATGCGTTGCCGCCACGATAACGCCGTCCGCGCGGATGCCGTGC
This sequence comes from Dehalococcoidia bacterium, assembly GCA_035512435.1. GTDB lineage: Bacteria > Chloroflexota > Dehalococcoidia > SM23-28-2 > RBG-16-64-32 > CF-162. The sequence goes on along the minus strand of DATKDX010000044.1, from coordinate 121,725 downwards.
CCCTCCTCGGCGCGCCGTCTCACCTCCGCCGTGATCCACGGGTGCATGCCCAGCAGATCGCAGCTCACGATCGCCGCAGACGCACCAGCCTTTTCCAGCGCGACGACCCGCGCCATCAACGGATCGTGCACGCCCTGGGATGGTGTCGTGCGAGCGCCGTAGCCGTCCATCATCACGCCAACAGGCGGCGTAATGTCCGCCACGGCGGCGCCTGCCAGAAGTTCAGGCATGCAGCGTTTATATCACGCTACGGCCACATTTGGACGCTCTTGGCATCCCCCTCGAATGCGATCAGCGCAGCGCTCTTAATATCGACGACGAAAAGGTGCCATTCCACCCCCTCCGGCGCCCAGTCGATCTTCTTGCGCAACTCTTCACAGTAGCGCAGGCGCCGCGTTTCGTCATGCACCACGTCTGCCACGGTGCCGCGGAGCTTGAACTCGCCCTGGTCCCCTTTGCGGTCGCTGATGATGCTGTGCACCAGCACGCGCGGATCTCGCATCAAGTCTTTGGCCTTCGTCGATTGCCACATCATCCCCAGCATCAACTCACCATCAACGATTAGCGGCTCCACCGGGCTGATGCGTGCCGAGCCGTCCTTGCGCACCGTCCCCACCAGGCTGAGTCCCCACTTTTCGAACCGCTCTTCACCTGCCTTCGCCAGCTCCGGCGCCGCCTCCGCGAATTCGTTCCAGTTCACGTCGCCCTCCCTGTCGTTGCTTCTGGCCTCGGGCATCGTCCCACGACGGGATGACAGCAGCACGTCAGGAGGACATGGCCCGCGGCGACGCTACTTCGGCGCCACCAGCTGCTCCACGCGAGGCTCGTCTTTCACGGCCTCCGGGTGCAGCGCCAGATTGAGCACCTCATCCACGTGCTCCACAAACGTCACCTCCAGGTCGCGGCGGACTTCTTCCGGCACGTCCTGCAACTGCGGCTCGTTCTCCGCCGGCAAAATGATGCGCTTGCTGCCGGCCCGGTGCGCCGCCAGCACCTTGTCGCGGATCGCGCCCACCGGCAACACCTTGCCCCGCAGCGTGATCTCGCCTGTCATCGCCACGTCTTTGAAAATCGGGCGACGCGTCATCGCCGAGACCAGCGCCGTCGCCATCGTCACGCCTGCGGAAGGCCCGTCTTTCGGCACAGCGCCCGCCGGCACGTGGATGTGCAGGTCGTTCTTCTCGAAGAACGCCGGCGCGATCCCAAGCGGCGCCGCCCGCGACCTCGCGTACGTCAGAGCCGCCTGTGCCGACTCCTGCATCACGTCGCCCAGCTTGCCGGTCAGGATCAAGTTACCCTTGCCCGGCACCGCCGAAGCCTCCACGAACAGCACATCGCCCCCGGCGCTCGTCGCCGCCAGGCCGGCCGCCACGCCGATCTCGTCCTTCTCCTGCGCCAGCTCCCAGCGGAAGCGTTCCGGGCCAAGGTACTCACCCACGTTATCCTGGGTGACTGATATAGACCCTTCAGCCCCCTCCGCCACCTTGCGCGCGACGCCACGGCAGATGCTGCCCAGTTCGCGCTCCAGGTTGCGCACACCGGCCTCCCGCGTATAGGAGCGGATCACTTCGCGGATGGCGCCCTCGCTCACCCGGATGGCGCTCTTCGTCAGGCCGTTAGCCTCAACCTGCCGCGGCAGCAAATACCGCTTCCCGATCTCCAGCTTCTCCTGCTCCGTGTAGCCGGAAAGCTCGATGACTTCCATGCGGTCCTGCAACGCACCGGGTACCGTGTCCAGGATGTTCGCCGTGGCGATAAAGAAGACGTTGGACAGGTCGAACGGCACATCCAGGTAGTGGTCCGTGAAGGTCGAGTTCTGCGCCGGGTCCAGCACCTCCAGCAGCGCCGAAGACGGGTCGCCACGGAAATCGGAGCCGAGCTTGTCGACCTCGTCCAGCATCATCACCGGGTTGCGCGTGCCCGCGCGGCGTAGCTCCTGGATAATCCGCCCCGGCATCGCGCCCACATACGTTCGGCGGTGGCCGCGGATCTCCGCCTCATCCCGCATGCCGCCCAGGGACATGCGAACGAACTTCCGTCCCAGTGCCCGCGCGATCGATTGCCCCAGCGACGTCTTGCCGACACCCGGCGGCCCCACGAAACACAGGATGGGCCCGCGCGTCTCACCGCCTTTCAGCTTCAACACCGCCAGGAAGTCAAGTATCCGCCGCTTTACTTTCTCGAGGCCATGGTGGTCCGCGTCCAGGATCTTCGCCGCGTGTACGATGTCCAGGTGGTCTTCCGTGCTGACGTCCCATGGCAGGTCGGCCAGCCAGTCTAGGTAAGTGCGGATCACGTTGTACTCGGGTGATATGGTCGGTATCTGATTCAGGCGCTCCAGCTCCCGGTCCGCCTCTTTCTGCACGTTCTCAGGCAGCGCGGCCTTCTCCAGGCGCTCCTTCAGCTCACTCAGCTCTGGGCTCGATTCTTCGCCCAGCTCCTTCTGGATCGCCCGCATCTGTTCCCGCAGGATGAACTCCCGCTGCCGCTTGTCCAGCTCGCCCTTGACGTCGGACGTGATCTTGTTGCGGACCTCCAGCACCTCCAGCTCGTGGCGCAGCAGCGAGCGCACCAGGTTCAGGCGCTCCCCTATGTCCAGCTCAGTCAGGACCGCATAACGGTCTTCGGGCTTTAGCGGCAGGTTCGCAGCAGCGAAGTCCGCGAGCCCGGACGGATCGGTGATGTCGGCCACCGCGCCGGCGATCTCGCTCGGCAGCAAATCGGAAAGGTTCGCGGCGCGCACAAACATCTCGGCCACGTCCCGCATCGCCGCCTCCATCTCTAGCGTACTAGCGGACGTGTCGTGTAGCTCTTCGACGCGGGCGTGGACGGGAGGCCCCTCATCAACGATGTCCTTCAGCCGCACGCGCATCTGGCCCTGTAGGATCGCATGCACGGAGCCGTCCGGTGCCTTCGCCATGCGCACAACGGTCGCCACGGTGCCGACTTCCTGAAGCCGCAGCTTGCCATCGTCGGACTCCTGCTCGGTGAAGATCGCCAGCAGCTTACCAACGGCCGATGCGGCCTCGTCGATCGCCTTGATGTCGCGCTCCTCGATCGCCATAACAGGCATCAGCTGCTGCGGGTAGACGACGTTCGTGCCGCTGGGGATAACGGGGATGATCTCCGGCAGCTGAGTGCCTTCCGGTTCAGGCGGTGGGGCCTCCGGCGTTTCGGCGCTGGCGGGGTCAGTATCTTCAGTCATTGAGAGTTATCGGACGATAATACGCAGGTGCCTGCCGCTGGCCGGACGCGATATCGGCAGCGTTATCTTGAGAATGCCAGAGGTGTAAACGGCCTCGGACGTCTCGGCGTCGACTTCTGCGGGCAGGAACAATTCCCGGCGAAACGGGCCGGTCGTGATCTCCATCTGGGAATAGCTGCGCCGAGTCCCCTCCCCTCCCAGGGGCTTACGCTCGCCGCTGATGATGAGCCGCCGACCATCTACCTCAAGCTCGATCTCTTCGTCTGGGATGCCGGCAATATCCATAAGGACGACGACATGCTGTTCCGTCTGGTACACGTCGCAGGGAGGCTCCATGTAACGCTGGCCGAACCCTGGGCTTCCAGGGCTGCCGCCGAAGACGCGCTGGTAGGCCTGACGCATGCGCTCCTGTATGTGCTGGTCGTACCCCGACATTTCGACAGGTTTTCGTGTCATCTGGCGCGCACCTCCCGTCCGGATCAGGCGATCTGGACCACCATTTCGATTTCAACTGCAATGTTGAACGGCAACTCCGCTACACCTACAGCGCTGCGGGCGTGCCAGCCGTTTTCACCAAACAGCGATACCAGAAGCTCGGACGCCCCGTCAATCACTGAAGGCTGCTGGGTGAAGCCCGGCACGCTGTTCACAAAACCCAACAGCTTCACGATTCGCTTGACGCGCTCCAGGTCCCCGATCTCGGCATTCAACGCAGACAGGCTGGAAATGATGCACAGGCGCGCCGCGTCCGCAGCCGCCGCGACATCTAGATCCGCACCGACCTTACCCATCACGAAGCCGCCCTCCGGCTTGGCGGGCCCAGCGCCCGACACGAACACCAGGTCCCCGGCAGTGACAGCGCCAACGTATTTAGCCTGTGGCTTATAGCCAACAAGCTCAATACCTAGTTCTGCAAGCCGGTCCGCAACTGCCATGCAGTTACTTCTTCGGCTTGCGCGGGGCCGGGCCGCCCTTGCCGTTATCCGAGGCTTTCGGTTTCGGTGCAGGCTTCGCGCCGCCCGAAGCCTTCGCGCGCGGCGTCTTCGCTGCCGTGCCGTCGGCGCTGCCGGTCGGCAGCTCTTCGGGTGCGGGGAGCTCCTTGCTCATATCGACGAGAGCAATCGCCGCCACACGGTCGTCGTCAACGTCCATCAGCTTGACGCCCTGCGTCGGGCGCCCCTGCTGCGAGATGTGCTTCACCGGTGTGCGCAGCATGATGCCACCCTCGGAGACAATCATAAGCTCGTGTTCCGGGTCAACGGCACGGGCACGCACGAGTTCGCCGGTCTTAGGTGTCAGCTTGAACGTTATGACGCCCTGACCGCCGCGGCCGTGCAGGGGGTAGTCGTCCATCGGCGTGCGCTTGCCGTGCCCATTTTCGGTTACGACCAGCAAATCGCGGCCTGCGCGCGCGATCTCCAGGGCCACCACCCGGTCGTCGCCCTTAAGCCTGATACCGCGCACGCCACCCGAGAGCCGCGAGGCTGAGCGTAGTGAGCCAACGTTAAACCGGATAGCCTGTCCCTTCGCCGTGACCATGATGACGTCTTCGTCATCGCGGGCGATGTGGGCATTGACGAACTCGTCGCTCGGCTCCAGGTCCATCGCGATCAGGCCGTCGCGCCGTACGTTGGCGAAGTTCTTCATCGGCGTCTTCTTCGCTTCGCCCTGCTTCGTCCCCATCACCATAAACGACGCTTCCACATCGCCGGACGCGCGCACCACCGCTGTGATCCGCTCCGTCTGGTCCATCATCAGCAACTGCATCACCGATTGTCCGCGCGCCTCGCGCTTGCCTTCGTCCACCTCATAGGTCTTCACCTGGAAGCAGCGGCCGCGGTCCGTGAAGAAGATCAACCGGTCAAGCGTATCAGCGACCAGCAGGTGCCGGATATCGTCATCCTCACGCGTCTTGGCGCCGATGATCCCTACGCCGCCGCGCCGCTGCGAACGATAGGTGCTCAGTGGAATCCGCTTGATGTACCCGCGCGACGAGATTGTGACCACGACCTCCTGGTGCGCGACCATGTCTTCCTCCGAAAACTCCTCCGGCTGCTGTTCCATGATCACGGTCCTGCGCTCGTCGCCAAACTTGTCTTTGATGTCCATGGCGTCGTCGCGAATCAGGTAGTCGATTTTGCGTGGGTTGGCCAGAAGGTCTTCCAGGTAGTTGATCTCTTTGATTAGCTCGTTGTACTCTTCCTTGATTTTGTCGCGCTCAAGGCGGGCCAGGCGGCGCAGTTGCATATCCAGAATGGCCTGTGCCTGCACGTCAGTGAAGACGAACGGCTTGACCATTAGCTTGGCCTTGGCGTCCTCGGCAGATGCGGCGCCGCGGATAGTCTTGATCACCTGGTCCAGCATGTCGATCGCCTTGAGCAAGCCTTCCAGCACGTGGGCGCGATCCTTCGCCTTCGCCAGGTCGAACTCGCTGCGACGGCGGATGACCTCTCGCCGGTGCCCGATGTAGGACTCCAACACCTTCTTGAGGCTGACGGTACGCGGCTGACCATCGACCAGCGCCAGCATGTTGACCGCGAAGGTCGATTGCATGGCCGTGTGCTTGTACAGCTGGTTGAGCAGCGCCCGCGGGTGCGCCTCGCGCTTCAGCTCGATGACAATTCGCATGCCGTGGCGGTCGCTCTCGTCGCGCAGGTCAGAGATGCCGTCGATCTTCTTGGCGCGAGCAAGGTCAGCGATCTTTTCGATCAGCGTGGCCTTGTTCGTCTGGTACGGCAGTTCGGTAACGATAATCTGGTTGCGGTTGCCCTTCGCCGCTTCCTCGACGTGCGTACGGGCGCGCATGACGATGCGGCCCTTGCCGTCTGCGTACGCGGCGCGAATAGCGTCACGCTTCTCCGTTGTCGGGGCCTCGCCGTTGGTCGAAGGGACGCGCACCTGCTCATAACGGAAGATGATGCCGCCAGTCGGAAAGTCCGGGCCGCTGACGATGTCAGCGAGGTCCGCGCCGGTGGATTCCGGGTTGTCGATAAGATGCGCTATCGCGTCGCAAAGCTCCGTAAGGTTGTGCGGCGGGATGTTTGTCGCCATACCCACGGCAATACCGGATGCGCCGTTGGCCAGCAGGTTCGGAAAGCGCGCCGGCAAAGGCAGTGGTTCTTCCCGCGTGCCGTCAAAGTTCGGGAAAAAGTCAACGGTGTTCTTCTCGATGTCAGCCAGCAGCTCCATCGCTATCGGCGATAGGCGCGCCTCGGTGTATCGATATGCAGCAGGCGGGTCGCCGTCGACGGAGCCGAAGTTGCCCTGGCCATCGACTAGTGGATAGCGCATCGTGAACGACTGTGCCAGGCGCACCATCGCCTCATAGACCGGGCTGTCGCCGTGCGGGTGGTACTTACCCAGCACATCACCGACCACGGTGGCCGACTTCTTGTAGCCGGAGCCGGGCCGCATGCCGGCCTGGTCCATCGCGTAGAGAATGCGCCGCTGAACCGGCTTCAGGCCGTCGCGAATGTCAGGAAGCGCGCGCGCCACGATGACGGACATCGCGTAGTCGAGGTACGACGCGCGCATCTCCTCTTCGATTTTGATGGGGCGCATATTGCCCAGGGGGAACGTTTCGAGGGTCATAAGGTCATCCTTCGGAGGCAGTTAGATGGAGCGCCGCAAGCAGATAGCAACGAGTGTATACAGATTGCTTGTGTGGCACGCGCTCATTTTACCGTATTCGGAGCCTAATTTCACGCAATTTGCTACGGCAAGTGAGCAGTTTTCAGCCATGTTTGCACAGCGGAGAGACGCAGGCGTAGCGACCCCTGCCTGTACGCACTGCTAGTCGCCTCCTGTCGCCTCGATCAGCGCCGCGAACAACGGCGCCGCCTCCGGCCGCATCTCGGGCCGCTCAGGATGCCACTGCACGCCCATCACCCAGCGATGCGCCATACTCTCCGCCGCCTCCACGAAAGCGTCTCCTGAGGCCGCTACGGGCCGCAAATCACCCGCCAGACGGTCTTTCGTCACGCCTTGGTGGTGCCGTGAATTCACCCGAAGCATCTGCTCCCCCGCATAAGCCCGCGCCAGCCGACTTGCCGGCTCCGTTACGTCAATCTCGTGCCACACGGAATCGCCATCTGTGGTCCACTTGTGCGCGTCACCCTCGATATGCTGCAAGAGCGTCCCGCCCAGAGCAACGTTCAGCAGCTGATGCCCCCTGCAGATTGCCAGGACGGGGATGTCCCGTTCCAGCGCGTCCTGCAGAAGCGCCATCTCATGCGCGTCGCGTTCATTGTTCGGCCGATCCGTGTGCGCGCCGCGCTTCTCTCCATAAAGGTTCGGGTTGACATCAACGCCACCCATTACCAGGAGCGCCCCGGCCTCAGCCGGCAACTTCTTCTCCTCAACCAACCGCGGCCGCCCACCCGCGATCTCGATCGAGTCCATGTAGTACCCGGTGCGCTCCCACGTCGGCGCCTTCCAGCGCGGGATGGCGATAATTGGCCCGCGCCCATTACTTGTGCTCACGCGCAGATGTTATGACGCCTCGGACACAGAATGCTAGCGGATCAAGCGCCGCCGCATGAAGTGGATCGCCAGCAGGTACGCCGCCGAGGCCACAACCAGGATCCACGCCAGGTCGATAAGGTAGGCCGCTTCCACGTGCCCGACGGCGATCCCGCGATAGATGCGCACCACGTGGTAGACCGGCGTGAACCAGGCGACCACCTCCACCCAGTCCGGCATCTCGCTCAGCGGGAAAAAGACGCCGGCCAGCCAGAACTGCGGCGTCACGTACGTCGCGAAGAAGTAGTTCAGCGAACTGACCGATTTCACCGTCGCCGTGTACGCCAGCGAAATCGCCGCGAACATCAGCCCGGGCACGATGGCGAACGGGATGATCGCCAGCGCCCACAGCGACTCGATGCCACCGAACACCGCCACGATCGCCATCACGTACAGCACGCTGATCAGCGCGCGAGTCGCCGACCAGAAGATCTCCCCCGTCGTCACCTCGTCGACGCTGACCGGCGTCGAAATCGCCGCGTCGAACGTCCCCTGAGTATCCATGCGAACGAATGAGCCCCACGAACATTCCGCCGTCGCCGACCACATCGGAAAGACGGCCAGCATGGCCGGCCCGAAGAACTCGATGTATTCGTTGTGTCCCTCGATCGTCACGAAGTCTGCCAGGCCAACGCCCAGCGCCACGATCGTCAGCAGCGGCTCCACGAACGGCCACACCAGCTCGGAACGCCAGATGTTGTAGTAGACATCGCGGTTCCGCTGCCAGATGCGCAGCGCCCGCAAAGTCACCTGTGGTCGCGAAAGTCGCAGTCCGCGGGGAATAGCGATTGCCGTCATGCGCGGGGAGGCCCTTCGTGTTGGGCGCGACGCCGCTCGTCGAAGGCAGCCTGAAAAGAAGCCGTCAGGTCAGGCCGGTCATTTATCGGCACCAGGCTCTCCAGGACATGCAGCAGGTGCTCCGTGCTCAGGTCGTAGGAGGCAACGATGATCGGGTTCCGTTCGCCCAGCGCCATCGCGCGCAGCGGCGCCGGCAGCTTCCACTGCCAGATCAGCACGCTGCCCTGACCGCCGTCGCCCGTCTGCACGAACTCAGTCGTACCTGACAGCGGAAACTGGTCCAGCAGGGCGAACGGGTTCTCCCTGTTGTCGAAGAACGGCCTGACCATCATCCGGAACTGGTCCGATGAGAAGTCGAGCGCCGCCCGCTGTGCCGCCGAGCGGATCAGCATGTCGACGAAGCGTTCCGGATCCGTCCCGTCCGTCCGCCGGCTGCCGATCCGCACCCCAGGCCCGAAACCGAGCGACGACGGCCGCTGGAATAAAAGCTCTACCTCGTCCGAAGAGTACGTGAAGCCCTTGAAGCGTAAGTCCAGGACCTCGTTCTCCAGCCCATAGACGGGCACGGTGGAAGCAGCCACCAGCTCCGCGATCGTGGGAATCTGTGGCCTGCGGCGTTGGCGTCGGATGCCCAACCGGCCCAGCAGCGATGACATCAGTCCGCCAGCGCCCTTCCCGTCAGCTTAAGGAACACGTCCTCAAGGTTGGCCTTGCGGTAGACCAGCCGGTCCGTGAAGTCCTCGATCGTCCTCGGGTCGAACTCGCTGTCAGCAGGCTTATATACGTAGAGGATGTCATCGAAGCGCTCGATGCGCAGGTCGGCGTATCGCATCAGCCGGTCCATCGCTGAAGCCGGGTCCTGCGCGCCCAGGTGCACTTCGATTACGTCTTCACCCACGTGCTCCTCGATCAGCGGCCGCGGCGACCCTTCGGCGATGATCCGCCCGTGGTCCATGATCACGATTCGGTCGCAAAGATGTTCGGCTTCGTCCATGTAGTGCGTCGTCAGCAGCATCGTCACGCCACGTGTGCGCAGCTGGCGCAGCTTCTGCCAGACCATGTGCTTCGCCTGCGGGTCCAGGCCCGTCGTCGGCTCGTCCAGCACCAGGATCTTCGGGTTGTTGATTAGACCGCGCGCGATGACCAGCCGCCGCTTTAGCCCGCCGGAAAGCTCGTCGATGCGCGCGTTTTGCTTGTCGTTCAGCTGGAAGAAGTTCAGCACCTCGTCGATGCGCCGCTCCGCCTCTCGCGAAGGCAGATCGAAGTAGCGGGCGTAAACGCGCAGGTTCTGTCGCACGGAGAGCTCGGCGTCCAGGTTGCTTTCCTGCGGAATGACACCCAGCAGGCTCTTGATCTCCCGCGGCGCGTCCTGCACCGGCATCCCGTCGACCAGCAGTTCGCCGCCGCTGACGGGCGAAACGCACGTTATCATGCGGATCGTCGTCGTCTTGCCGGCGCCGTTCGGGCCCAGCAGCCCGAAGCACTCGCCGCGGTGTACGTCGAACGTCACGCCGTCAACAGCGGTGAAGTCGCCGTAACGCTTGACCAGGCCGGACGCCGAGATAATCTCGGCGGCAACCGCTTGTTCAGGTGCTATGCGCGGGGATGTAGTGGTTGTCACGCGGCAATCTTACCAGTGCTGAACTGACCGAATTCTCGCCAAGAATAACGAGCTTCGTCTACCTAGAGTTACCCGAAGCAGCCCGTACCAGCAGAAACTCCAGCACCAGGTTCGCCGCCAGCAGCGCCGTGATCTCGGCATTGTCATACGCCGGCGCGACCTCCACCACGTCCAGCCCGACAACATCCGCCGCCGGCAAGCCCCGCACCAGCGCCACGATCTCTCGGCTCGTCAGCCCCGCCACCTCCGGCGTCCCTGTCCCCGGCGCAAACGCCGGATCGACGCTGTCGACGTCTATCGAAACGTAGATTGGCGGTTTGGCGATGCGCCGGATGTCCGCCAGTGTCGCTTCCACCCCTTGCTCCGCGAACTCTGTCGCCGTCAGCAAGTGAAACCCTGCCGCCCGCGCCTCGTCGATCAAGTTCGCCGAAAGTGAGCCGCGGATGCCTACCTGCAAGGAAGTCGCCGGGTCGATCAGCCCCTCCGCCGTCGCGATGCGGAACGGCGTGCCGTGGTGATACGGCCGCCCCTCTGGTCGCGGCCAAAAATCCGGGTGCGCATCGAAGTGCACCAGCGACATCTTGCCGTGACTCGCCGCCAGCCCCCGCAGCACCGGCAGCGACGACGCATGGTCGCCGCCGAGCACAAGCGGGAAGACGCCGCTCTCCGCGATCTGCGTGAACTCGGCCGTCAGCTGCTCCATCGTCTGTTCGATGTAGCCGGGGAAGACCTCCAGGTCGCCGTAGTCGATGATGCGCAGCGTATCGAACGGCGGCTCCAGCTTGTCAGCGTCCCAGTGGTGCGGCCGCAGCTGCCCCGACGCGTCGCGGATTGCCCGCGGCCCGAACCGCGCCCCCGGCCGGTAGAGCACCGCCATGTCCATCGGCACCCCGACAATCACCACGTCAGCCTTCGTCAGGTCGCGGCTCGCCGGCACCCGCGCAAACGTATACGCCCCACCGTATCGAGGCCCACGCTGCCAGTCATCGGGAAGGAGACGGTCGCTCACGCGGCTTAGATTACAGGTTTCAGGTTTCAGGTCATAGAGCAGAGCACCTGTGCTTCTGAGCGGAGCCAGAGGCGCAGCGAAGCATCCGCACCAACCCCCATCTCGCACGATCCCCCGCCACCGCTCGCCCTGAAGCTCTCGGCCGGACGGCCGCCCGTATGGGCGAATGGGCGAGCTGCGCCACCACATCCCGCCCTGCCCGCGGCACTCCGCTAAACCAAGAGGCCGGGCTCACTGCCCGGCCTCTAGCTTGCCGTTTACCTGCGACTACTCGTCGGCTTCCTCGTCCGTCTCGATCTTGCCGCGTTCGTCCTCGGTCTCGTCCTCATCGTCCGCGTCGTCGTCATCGGACGCTGCAGCGCGCGGACTCCACTCATCGGGCTCGTCACCTTCCTCGTATTCCAGCGCGCCGTCGGCGTCGCTGCGCACCAGCCGGCTCTTCACGTAAGGCCGCACAGGATCCGAAACGATCGTCGCCGGGAAGGAAAGCTTACCGGTATTGGCAGCATCCTGGAACTTCTCACGGATAAAGATTTTCACGCCGTCTTCGCTCAGGCCGGAAATCGCGGCTACGTACTCGTTGCCGCTGTCCATGAACTTGACCAGGCGCTGCCCAACGCGCGACTCTATGTCGCCCAGGTGCTCGCCGGTCAACGTCTGCACGCTCAGATTGCCCTTCTTGTCGCGGGAAAGCTTCACCTCGTCGCCGGCGGAAAGCTCGTTCGCTTTCTCCATGTCGGGCCGCAGAAGCGCCGTGACGCCCGTCTTGCCCGTCTCCTCGATGAACATCTCAGGCGAAAGCTTCTGGTTGGCGCGCGCCTTCGGCTTGCCCTTCTTCTCCGTCAGCGTGCTCAGCCGGTTCAGGTTCTTGCGCGCAATCCCGTTCAGCGAGTCGATCTCAAGCGCCCGCATGTAGGCCTCGCGGGCGTCGCCGAAGCGGCCCTGCTCGGTCATCGCCTTGCCCAGCCGGTTGTAAGCGTCGACGTCGCCGGGGAAGGAGGCCAGGATGGCCTGGTTCAGCTCGGCCGCCTCTTCCCAGCGGCCCTCGAGCGCCATCTGGATGGCGTTATCCGCCTGCTGCTTCTTCGTACGTGTCCTGTCTTCTGCCTTGAAAACCATGAATTACCTGCTTCGTTCTAGGCTATTTGAGCAATCGGTCGCCGCATTCTAGGTGAGGCCGCGTCCTACCTGCAACGGGCAAGTGTGACACCCGTATAACGCTCCCATCACAAAAGCGGTTTCGGCGATTCGCTGACTGTTAGACGCCATCTCTGGCTCATTGTTACCGCAATCCCTCTCTACAAGCGAAGTGATAAGCCTCACAAAAACGGGGATAAGTCGAAGTAGCCAGTAACAAGAGGGCGCGACGCTTCAGCGGATTAGAGGTACCTTAGCCTCCGGGGCCGCGCAACGCCTTCGCACGCAGGCACCACATTTCCTGAGCGAAGCCGCAGGCGAAGAGAAGCCTGCCCTGAGCGGAGCCGCAGGCGAAGAGAAGCCTGCCCTGAGCGTAGCCGAAGGGGACCTCGCGCAGCGAAGGCGAGCATCCGCAAAGCATCCCGCATCCGTTCGCGGCAGCGCCCACCGCCCGGGACGACCCACGCCCGTAGACGCGCAACGCCTTCGCACCGCCGCCCTACGCTCTGGCCCTCATCCTTATCCCCCTCTTAAGCATGTTCTTGTTAGGTCACGCGGGCCTCTCGGTGTTTTCGGCGTGCCAGCAGCACAGATGCCCCGGCCCCCAACGGAAGCAGAAGTAGAAGAGGCCACCAGGACGCCTCGCTGGGTCGGGACGGATTCCCTCCCGTGTCCGGCAGCTCTGCCGGCGTGTGCGTCACTGGCCCAGGGGTATCTGACTCCGGCGCTGTGGTAGCGGTCGCTGAAGGCGTTGGAGTCTCTAGCAACGCGCCGGTATCGACCTGCGCTTTGACGATGAGAGTGTCTTCCCACCTGAAGGTCGCCTCCAGTTCGCCGAACTCCTCGGTAACGAACGTCCCTACGAAATCAGCACCCTCGACACGGCAGCTTGTTGGCCATAGAGCAACGAATTGTGAGACTTGCGCTGGGAACTCCGCTCCGCTACTGCATTGGATCTCAGGCGAAATAATTTGCCACTCCTTGAGTGTGACACCCTGCGGGATGCCGTTGTGGCCGAACTCAACCAGGACTCGGGGCTCTTCAAGCAAAGATGGCTTGGCCGCGCCGTAGTCCAATTCGACCAGCACGTCCGCCCCCTCGAAGACGAACTCCTCCGAACAAATCGTGGGGAATAGTCCCTCACATATTCGGACCAGTACACCGGTCCGGTTACAGGTCTCAGAATCGCTCCATGGCCAGAGGGTCTTGTTAACAATCGTATCGATGAAGACCAAGAGAATCCCGGTGGTGCACTCCTCGCCGTCAACGATCGACGAACCCAGTGGTTGAGTGCGCGCGGCGAACGGAGCGCCTTCCAGCATGTGCCTGACGGAGATGATCGACGAACCCTTGGGCACAGTCCCCGGAGTCGACTGCGGCTCCGCGTTAGAGTCTGCGACTGCTAGTGCTAGGGGTCGAGTTGGTGCATCGCCGGTTGCTATCTCGGCGCTTGCAGTGCCAAGCGCAGCCAACACAATGGCAAAGACTGGAATTAGAAGACGGAAGCGATCTGCAGGCACACTAAACATCACTCAACCCCTCGCATCACATTGGCGGTCAATCATATGGATCTCGCAGCAAGCCGTCAACGAGCTCACATGGCAGTGCCCCACAGTGCCACTTACCTCTTAGAGATCGCCGCCCGCCCCGCTACACTGGAAAACGGCGGCACCCGATGCTTTCCTGTCGAACAAGTGCCCGTGCTCCGTCCTGGTGGTCCAATCATCTTGAACTCCATCAAGACTCCACCCATGTTGCCCGCCTGCAGACCCGAAGACGCCAATGTAGCAATCAACTCGCACACCGGTTCGATCAAGTCAAGGGCGCGTCAGGTAAGGCCGACGCCCGGCGAGAGAACAATCACCTTGAACTCGATCAAGATTTCGCCGGCCCCCACTCACGACGCCACGAACGAAAACAAAAAAACGCGGACAACAATCAAGCCCGCCTCGGCATCAACCAAGACACCCGCCAGTGACAGGGTGGAAAGTGGTCGGGGTGGGCGGATTCGAACCGCCGACCTCACGGTCCCGAACCGTGCGCTCTAGCCTGGCTGAGCTACACCCCGAAATCCGCATCGCGGCCTGTCGCCGCGCCTGCCGGAAGGCATTCACATTGTAGCGGGTGGGCGTACAAGCGAAACCGCCGGCCTCAACCGACGGCACGTCCAGCGTACCAGACCCCCCGCCGGGGTGTCGAGGTCAATTGTTCGGGGCATAGACGGCAGGTACACTGGCCAAAGCAGTCCGCACCTGCGGACCGGTGGCTTAATGCAGTCTGAGTTACCTCGCGCCAGCAGCAGCGGCTTCCTCTTCAACGTCAACCTCGTCTTTCTCTCGCAGATCGCCATCTATGGGCTCGCCTTCGTCCTTCGGGTGCTGCTCGCCCGCGGCCTCGGCGACGAGGGCCTCGGCACCTACTCCCTCTTCTTCGTCGCGATCCTCGTCGCCGGCGGCGTCGGCAACCTGGGCATCGGCCTCGGCGTCATCTACTACCTGAATAAGGGCTCGTATTCGCTCCGCGCGCTCTTCTCGGCCAGCATCGCCGCCTTCGGGGTCGTCTCCGTGCTGGGGTGGGTCGTCATCGGCCTCTGGGGGCTCACCTACGGCCCGGAGTTGTTCGTCGGGGGCCGCACCTACTGGCTCTACGCTGCCGCCCTGCCCGCCATAATCGGCTACGTCATCTTCACCTCCTTCCTGCACGGCGAAAGCCGCTTCCCGGCCCTGATCGCGGTCGCCGTCACCCAGGGATCCATCGCCGCTATCGGCGCTGCCGCCCTCCTCGCCGCCGACGAGCTGACGGTAGGTTCGGCGATTGCTATCTGGTCCGCCTCCTTCCTCATTGCCGACGTCGTGACGCTGGCGCTCATCGGCCCCGCCAACATCGACTGGCGCCGCGTCTTCATGCCACCGGTGCAGGTCCTGCGCGAGCTGATCAAGTACGGGGCACAGGGGCAGGCAGCCAACATGGCCGCGCTCGCCAACTATCGCCTCGACCTCTTCTTCGTCGCCGCCTTTGTCTCGACGGCCGGCGCTGGCCACTACGCCGTCGCCACCGGCCTGGCCGAGAGCGTCTGGTGGATCTCGTCGGCGGTCTCGCTCGTCCTCTTGCCGCGCCTCACAGCCATGGATAAAGAGTCGGCCGACGAAGTCACTCCCATCGTGGCCCGCAACACGCTGCTGGTCAGCGTCGTGGCGTCGCTCGTCCTCGTGGCCATCTCGCCGCTCGCTATCCAGCTGCTCTTCGGCGGCGACTTCTACCCGGAGGCGTTCCTGCCGCTCGTGCTGCTGATGCCGGGCATCGTCGCCGGCAGCGCAACCCGGGTGCTGGGGAGCTACCTCTTTAGCCAGGGCAAGATCATTTACACCACGTTCGCGACGTTCCTGGCACTCGGCGTGACTATTGCAGCAGATCTGGTGTTGATCCCGCTGCTGGAGGTAGAGGGCGCCGCGATCGCCTCTTCGATCGCCTACATCTGCGCGCTTATCGCCACAGTCTACTGGTACCGCGGACAATCGGGTCGCCGCGCCGCCGAAGCACTACTTCCCAGGCCTTCTGACATTGGCTACTACACAGCCGCCTGGCGGAAGGTGAGCAAAAGGACTTGACAAACCGACCTTTTTGTCCATAATGACCTTATGTACCTGAACGACAGAGCAACAGTATCACAGACCGAAGCCAAGCAGCGGCTGGGAGACCTGGTCAAACGGGTTGCCTACGGCGGCGAACGCATTGTCCTCGAAAACAGGGGAAAGCCGCAGGCCGCCTTGGTTAGCATCGCGGACCTTGAAGCCCTGGAGGAAGGAGCCAGAGGGGCGATAGAGACGCCCAGAGTAGCGGAGGCAGCAAACATGTACACAACAGAACGCACGCGCCGCCTGGATGACATCTACAGGCTGCCCGCCGCCGAGCGCACCTTGCGCGCGCTGGACGAACTGAGGGTAATCGCACGCAGAGCGGCAGCGCGCGGCGTTAAGTCGGACGTAGCCAGGGAGCTGGACGAGATGCGCGAAGAGCGCTCGAACGAGCTTGCTGATCTGTCTTGACGCCAGCGTCTTCCTGAAGCTGGCCGTCGAAGAAGACGATAGCGAGTACTTCCGTGAGGTATGGGCGGACACGCTGACGAAGGGGACACAATTCGCGGCGCCAACGCTCATGCTGTACGAGATTGCTTCAACACTTCGGAAGAAGACCGTTCGCGGCTTTCTGACTGAGAGCGAGGCCGAGTTGACTCTCGAGTACCTGATGATGCAGCCAGTGGAGATTGTTTCTTCGCTGCCGCTACATGCCCGCGCCCTGCGCCTCGCAGCCGAGTTCAATAGGCCAAACACCTATGACGCGCATTATCTCGCGTTGGCTGAAGAGCTCGACTGCGAGCTGTGGACGGCCGACAAGCGGCTCTACAATGCAGTCCGTGACCGGTTTCCGTTAATCCGTCTGCCTTCGCAGCCGCTCTCGCAAAACGAGCCAGACGAAAACGGGTAAAGCCAACTGGCGGCGGATCCGCCGCGGCTGACGCGCGAGGCGATAGAGCCACTCGAGGCCAGCGCGGCGCATCCAGGGCAGCGCGCGGGGCGTGGCGCCAGAGATGAACGAAAACGATCCTCCCTCAGCGACGGCTACTCGCACGCCAAGCGCGACCAGGTTGTCCGCGATGAATTTTTCTTGCCTCGGAAAGCCCATTGCCACCAGGAGAACGTCCGCATTTGCTGCAGCGACGGCGGCGACCACGCTCGGCGTCTGCCCGCGGGCGAAGTAGCCGTCGCGAAAGCCGGTGACGTGCAGCGCCGGCAGGCGTTCGCGGATCGCCGCCTCAGTTCCAGCAACCTCATCAGCGGTTCCGCCGAGCAGGTAGGCGCTGCGGCCCGCCTCCGCCAGCGCTTCCAGCATCACCCACGTGAAGTCGACGCCGTGCATCGCCTCGGGTAGCGGACTGCGAAGCGCGGTTGGGCGCAGCACCAGCGAAGCGAGGGACAGCGGGAACTGGAGCAGCGCCCGGAGCGAGCCACCGCGAAGCGAAAGATAGTGCGCCGCCCAGAGGATGCCGGCGCCGTCGGCGAGGCACAGTGCCGCGCCGTTCAGCACCTCACGTACGCGAGCATCACGTTGCGAGCGCGGAATGAACTCCGAGTACGGCTTGACGACGTAGGCGGGCCCGGCCTCGCCCGCCAGGCGAGCGATTTCGCTAGCCGCCTGCGCACGAGTCAGCGCGTGGAAGCGGACGCCGAGCACTTTGGCGTCATCGCCGATCACCGGCGGCCCCGGCGGCGGGAGATGGCAGAGGCCGGCGGCTGTCCTGACGACGTCAGAACGCGATCGAGAGCAGTGAACACTATCTCGGCCACGTATTTGCCTCGGACAAGGGCACGACCATTCTCGGAGAGAACACGCCAGCGGGCGGCGTCAGTCATCAGCCGGACGATGTCGTCGATCATTTCTCCGTCGGAGCGGGCGATCATCAGGTGGTCGCCGGGTACGACATCCAGGCCCTGTGCGGCTTGCACACTGGCGACGACGGGCAGACCGCGGGCGAGAGCGTTCAGAACCTTTAGGCGGGTACCACCGCCGGTCTTGGTCGCCTCCACGAAGACTCTGGCCCGGGCGTACCACTCCTCGGCGTCGTCGCCCAACTCACCGACTAAGTCGATGGCCTCCTTGCCGGAGGCTAGGGCGACGATCGAATCAGGAGCGCCGCGTCCGGCGATCGCCAGGCGCGCCTCAGGAATCCTTTCGAGCACGCCCGGGAGGATGTTGGTGATCAGCCGCTCCAACCCGTCGATGTTGGGCTGCCACGAGAGGGTGCCGAAGTAGAAGATGAGCGGCTCCGTGGCGGCGAAGGAGAGGGACGGGCGCGCCAGAAGTGCGGGGTCCGGGATGTTATGCAGCACGTCGTAATGCGTGGACTCGCCACCGATGACTGCGAGAGATCGGCGATCATCCTCGGACACTGCGAAGACGACATCGAACCGATGCAGGATCGAGGCTTCATAGCTGCGGACGCGCCCGGCTTCGCGGCGCAAGAGCGTGCCGGTGATTCCGCGCCCACGTTCGGCAGCTTCGCGCTGCCAGACTCGGTACTCGGCGTTGTGTTCGTGGAGCAGCTTGAGGCCAGGGAACCAGTCCGGCAGGTACTGCGCCATCAGCCAGCCGTCGACGAAAACGGCGGCGGGCAAATCTGCCTTTAGTTGCTCTTCAACCAGGCTCTGCACTTGGTCAGACCGGTTGCGTTCGACGCTGAGCGGCAGGCGTCTAAAGTAACTGCGGATGAGGTTGGATACGCTGCGTCCCTTCTTCAGCGTGACTGTACGGATATGCGCCTGGTCCGCGTAAGCCTGCTGCGTTGGGGTGAGGGAATCTCGAGCGATGGCTATCCCAGAAAGTTCATGCGACTTGCGGAGGTGCTCGTAAACACTCCACGTCTTGAGAGCAGCGCCGCTATCAGGCGGAAACGGGAAGTGAGACGTGAGAAAGAGGACGCGCATGCAGGCGTACTATCGCGCGCCCTTCTTGGAAATCACGAGAAGCATCGTCTTCGCCAGGATCATGAGATCGACGGCGAGCGGGTGGCGGAGGACGTAGCGGAGGTCGTATCGCACCTTCTCGTAGTGGGTGAGGTCGGAGCGGCCGTTAATCTGCGCGAGGCCGGTCATGCCTGGCTTCACCTTGTGGCGCTGGCGGAAAGTGTCTGGCCAGGCAGCGACGATCTCGGGCATATCGGGGCGCGGCCCGACAAGACTCATGTCCCCACGGACCACGTTGACTAGCTGCGGCAGCTCATCGACAGTCGTCTTGCGCAGGCTCCAGCCGATGGCGGTCGCGTGCTCCGGCCGGCCGCGGGGGCTGAGCAGGCGGTTCATCAGGTCGCCAGTAGGCAGGCGCTCCGCGATGTCGCTACCGGTCCTGTTGTGGTGCATCGTGCGGAACTTGAGGAAGCGGAAGCCCTTGCCGTTGAGGCCGATGCGGTCCTGCTTGATGAGTACCGGACCTGGCGACTCGACCTTGATGAGGAACGCGGCCAGCGCAAAGACCGGCCAGAGAATGCCGATCATCATGCCGCCGATCGTGATGTCCATCAGTTGTTTGAAAGGTGAAGTTGGGCCGGGTTCCACGCGGTCGGGAATGCCAGGATACGATTGCGGCACATCCGGTTCCGGCTCAGGTGGCATGCCACGGGCGCCGTTGGTGCGAGGTGCCGACGAGGGCGGGCTGAAAGCTCCCGCCCGTAGCTCCTCAGGCTCGCGCATCAGCGTCGCGCCTCTGCGGCGAGCATGTCGGTTACCTGCTTCGTCTCCATGTGTTCTCTCAATGCCTCGCGCCACGGGCGCAGCGTAATGCCGAGCGCAGCTGCGCGGTTGTTGGCCAGGCGGGAGTCTAGCGGTTTGCGAACCGGCAGATCGAAGTCGGCCTGCGTAGCCGACTCCGCCGGAACATCGATTCCAGCGAGCCGCAGTACTTCCTGCGCCCACTCCAGCCGAGAGCAGCTACTCGCCCCCGTCAGGTGGTAGGTGCCGCACTCTTCTGTCTCGATCAGGCGCGCGATGGCGGCCGCCAGATCGTTCGTCCAGGTAGGCGAGGCGATCTCATCCGTCACCCCACGGATACGCCCGTCCGCCAGCGCCCGCTCGATGATCTTCTCAGGGAAGCTGACGCGGCCCGGCCCGTAGACCCAGGAGGTGCGCACGATGTAGTGATTGCCGGTCACCGCCCTCACCGCCTCTTCCCCCGCCAGCTTCGATCGTCCGTACTCGTTGATCGGGTTCGGGCCGTCGTCTTCGTCATAGGGGGCGTCCTTGGTGCCGTCGAAGACCTCGTTGGTGCTGATGTGGACGAGGGCGGCACCAAGCTCAGCCGCCGCGCGCGCGACGTTCGCCGCGCCGCCCGCATTGACAGCCGTTGCGCGGGCGGGATCACGCTCGCAACCGACGGTGTCGGTCCAGGCGGCGCAGTTGATAACGATATCTGGCTCGTCCCGCCCCACTGCGTTCATCACTGCTTCGGCGTCAGTGATGTCCAGTGCACGGATAATGTTCTGGCGGAAACGTCTTTCGTGCTGGGAGTAGAGCGTCAGCAAGTTGTTCCTGCCGCCTTCCGACCACGATCCGGCAACGCCACCGTCCGCCAGATCGAGCTGGAGCGCCCGCCCCAGCTGCCCGTTTGCTCCCGTGATGAAGATGCGGTGCCGCCATTTGATGTTCACTTGACTACGCCTTGCTCAAGCTCCTCTTGAGTGTATTCGACCTGCTCGTCCTTCAGAGCCGGGTCGTACGGCGGGTCCGGGTAGTTCACCAGCCATCCGTCCTCGTCTCCGATGTTCTCGAGGCCCGTTGCCACGTTCTTCGGAATGAAAAGGCGCGATGGCTCACTTGCATCTAGGATGTGCTCTTCGCGCACCCATCTGACCTTCTCGCCGTCTGCTTGTTGTTGGTAAAGGATGATTCGCATGCGGCCCTTCAGGCAGACGTAGCGGGCCGCACGCACGCGGTGCAGGTGATAGCCCTTGAAAGCGCCGGGGGTTGCCGCTGAGAGGTAGACTTCCGTGAAGTGGCCGTCTTTACTCTTGAACATCTCGATGAGGAAGCCGTTCTCTCTTCCGCCGTGACCATAAGTTGTGACGCGCTTGGCGGGCTCTGTCGAGACGCGGTCGATCATACGGATTCGCCACCGTAGGGCTTTGCCGTAGCCAACCGCTGGCCGTACTGCTTCTCGTAGTACTGTTCAAAGTCGGCGTTGCGCGCCTTTTCCCACCACCAGCGGTTCTGCAGGTACCACTCAACCGTCTTCTCGATGGTGGCCTTGAAATCGTGGCGCGGCTCCCAGCCCAGCGCCCGGATCTTGGACCAGTCGAGATAGTAGCCGCGGTCGTGTCCCGCCCTGTCTTCGACGAAGCGGATGAGGGAACGAGGCTTCTCCAGCAGATCGAGAATCAGCTCGGCGACCTCGAGGTTGGGTCGCTGATTATCGGCGCCGACGTTGTAGGCCTCGCCGGGGACGCCTTCCTTCACCAGCAGGTCGAGCGCTTCACAGTGGTCTTCAACGAACAACCGGTCGCGAGTCTGCTGCCCGTCGCCGTAGATCGGAATGGGCAGGCCCTGCAACGCGTTTGTCGTAAAGAGCGGTACCGCCTTCTCCACGTACTGGCGTGGCCCCACGTTGTTCGCCGGGCGCGCTACTATGATCGGCAGGCCGTAAGTCTCGATGTAGGCGCGACACTGCATCTCGCCCCCCGCCTTGCTAGCGGAGTACGGGCTGCGCGGATTGAACAGGTCCGTCTCTTTCGAAGGCGGGTCGCCCGGCAGAACCTCACCGTACACCTCGTCGGTCGAGACGTGCAGGAATCGCTTGATCTGCGGATTCTGCCGCGCCGCTTCCAGCAGCGTGTACGTTCCGAAGACGTCCGTCTGTATAAACGATCCCGGTTCCATCAGCGAGCGGTCGACGTGCGTCTCCGCCGCGAAGTGCACGACATAGTCCGCCTCTGGCATCAACTTGCCGACGACGGCCGGGTCGCAGATGTCGCCCTCCACGAAGCGATATCGCCCATCATCGGCAACGTCGCGCAGGTTGTCCGGGTTGCCAGCGTAAGTCAGCTTGTCGAGATTGATGACCTCGGCATCAGGGTGCGTCTTGAGCAGCCCTACGATGAAGTTCGAGCCGATGAAGCCGCAGCCTCCGGTGACAAGGTATGTATCAGCCATCGGGCATCTCTATCCGGCTGTGGTCGCCGAGAGTTAGCTTGTAGCCGCCATCAGCGCCGTGCCCGCCCGCCATTTCCACGTTACGGCCGATCATGCTGTTCTTGATTGGCCACTCGATGTCCTCGATGCGGCTGTTCTCCATAACGATGCTGTCCTCGATGCGGCAACCCTTCACGCGGCAGGCACGATCGATCGCCACATTAGGCCCAATTTCGGAATCGACGAGGTCTGTATCTTGGCCAATGATCAGCGGACCGCGCAGCGTGCAATTCTCGACCCGCGCGCCGGCCTCGATGGCAACCACCCCTTCGACCGTGGTCGCCTCGTCGATTGATCCGTCGCAGCGTCCTTCCAGCGTCGTGAGGACCATCCGGTTCGCGTTCAGAATGTCGTCCATCTTGCCGGTGTCGATCCAGTAGCGGTCCATGACTTCCGCGTGAACGCCCGCACCCCGGTCAATCAGCCCCTGGATTGCGTCTGTGATCTCCAATTCGTTGCGCCACGAAGGCTTCAGCGTCGCGATGACATCGTGTACCGCGGGGGCGAAGATGTAGACGCCAATGACCGCCAGGTTAGTCGCCGGTTCCTTCGGCTTCTCAACGATGCGTGAGACGTCACCGTTAGCCGTAAGTTCAGCAATGCCGAAGTCCTGCGGGTTGGGAACGGGGTGCAGCAAGATCTGTGAACCCTTCTTACCCGACCGATATTGCTCCACGTAGGGCTTGATCCCGCCTAGTACGAAGTTGTCGCCCAGGTAGAGCACGAAAGGCGCATCTCCCAGGAAGTCGCGTGCCGTGGCGACAGCGTGAGCAATGCCCTTTGGCGCGTCCTGCTGAATGTATGTCACTTCGGCGCCGAACTGCGATCCGTCGCCAATTGACTCCTGCACTTGCGCGGCCGTATCCCCGACGACCACGCCGACTTCCGTAATACCGCATTCCACTAACTGCTCGATCGTGTAGAAGATAACCGGCTTATTGGCGATCGGCACCAGTTGCTTGGCGTTCGTGTACGTAAACGGTCGCAGGCGGCTGCCTACTCCGCCGCTCAATACGAGCCCCTTCAGTCCGCCTTCGCGGCCGCTGGAGGTGGGTGACGCTAGAATGCGGCTGGTGGCAGTGCTTGTGGTCGTCATGACTAGACTAACGGCCGTTGTTTCGGCTGGTTGCGGGTGTGCCAGAACAGCGCTCGGACGGCTGCCACGATGCGTCCGATCCTCGTGGGGTTGCGGACGATGTACGCCGGCGCGTAGACAAACGCCTGCAGCAGAAGTGCAGTGGCGAACTGCAGCGGTGTGCCACGCTTGCGGACGAAAAGTAGCGCGTTACGCCGGTAAAGGTAATCGAAGCCGGGGTCCGGGTTCTGCGACCGCGCCGCCTTGTGCCAAATCCGCGAGAGCGGCACATAGTAGCAGTACAGACCGTGCTCGCGGGCGCGGACGCACCAGTCCGTCTCTTCCCAGTAAGCGAAATACTGCTCGTCCAGCAAGCCCACTTTCTCCAGTGCGCTCGCCGGAATCAACATGCAGACGCCGTCGGCGTAGCCGCGACGCTCAATAGCGTTGTACTTGCCGTTATCGGCCTCGCCGCGGCCGACCTGAGTGGCCACGGCCCTCCAGATACTCACCTCGCCGCCCGTGGAGTAGATGACACTTGGATTATCGTAGAAGTTAGTCCGCGGGCAGGCCGCTGCCAGGTCGGGACGCTCATTCGCCGCATCTACGAGCGCCTCCAGAAAGGTGGGCGCGACGATCGTGTCGTTGTTAAGCAACACAACATACTCGGTGCCGTTAGCCAGGGCCTTGCGCATGCCGGCGTTGGCGCCGCCTGCGAAACCGACGTTTCTGGGCAGGCGCATCACCTCGATGAACGAGCCAAACTCGGATTCCAGGTCGGACGCCTCATCGCGCCTCGACCCATTGTCGACGACAAGCACCCGCATTGCGCCGTATCGAACCGCTTGCAGGCTGTGCAGGCACTCGCGGGTATCGGCCAGGCCGTTCCAGTTTAGGATGACGATGGTGACGTTGGGGGGCTGTCCCATGCGCATAAAGGATAGCACCAAGCGGCCGTATAATCCGCGCCGCCGTTCCCGGATCGGCGGCGTCGTTCGTTAGCTAAGCCGGTGCTATAATTCGCCCACGCAACCCCTGATGACGCAGACGCGCGAAGTCCCCGAAGCAATCAACACGGGCGAACGGATGATCCCGGATGCCCATCGTGACGCCGTTGTATACGCGGAGCACGTCGTCCGCTATATGTTCGCTGCCCCCGTCGTGCGCGAAAAGCGCGTGCTGGATGTCGCCAGCGGTTCCGGCTACGGCTGCGAGATCCTCGCCGCCGCCGGCGCCAGCGAAGTGGTCGGCATCGATTACTCGCCTGAGGCAGTCCGCTACAGCGTCGACCGTCACTCACAGGGCGACCCGCGCTTCATTATCGGTGACGCGGCCCGGCTCCCGTTCGCTGACGCCAGCTTCGATGTCGTCGTCTCATTCGAGACCATTGAACATGTGCCTGACCCGATGCTCATGCTTCATGAGATCAAGCGCGTGCTGAAGCCGGAGGGCCTGCTCGTTGTCTCTACGCCCAACAAGGGCGTCTATGTCGAAGGCAACGAGTTCCACCTGCACGAGTTCACGTACGACGAGTTCGAGCAGGCGATCGGCGGCATTTTCCAAAACGCCGAGTTCTTCCCGCAGGACAACTGGCTTACCAGCAGCGTCTTCACCACAGAGACTCAGGCCGCGCGCGAAGTCATCCTTCCGGCAGCGCTACAGGTGCACAAGGACTCCGGTGGTTCCCCGCGCGACGCCGTCTACGTGCTCGCGACATGCAGCGACAACCCACTTCCCGACATGACCGAGCGAGCCATAATGACCAGCACTTACGAGATGAAGACGTTCCTGACCGAAATCGAACGCCTGACGGGCGTGAGCCAGAACCTCAACGAAGAGCTAAGCACTGAACGCAAAGAGCGCAGAGCCGAGGCGGAGAACCTGAAGAAGGAGCTGCGCACCCGCCAGGGCGAAATGGACCAGATCAGCCGCCGCATCGCCGAGATCGAAGGCTCCATCGGCTGGCGAGCGCTCAACCGCGTTCGGCCCATCGTACGCAAGGTAGCGCCTCGAGGGAGCCTGCAGTTCAAGGCACTGAAAGCGGCCGCAAAGACTGGCATTACCGCTGCTAGAGTGGCGCGCAAGCCCTTCGCCCGCGGGCCCGGAGCGCCTGCTGAGCACGCCGGCGGCGGCGAGAAGCCACGGGTCCGGCGCCTCAAGGCCGGCTGCTACGGCGAACACTGTTGGACGGTCGGCGGCGGGACGGTCCACGCCCTGCAACTGCTGATCCCGCTGCTGCCATACTTCGAAGTCGAGTTGCTCCTGCCCCCGGGCGTGCCGCTCCGCGATCGCAAGTGGTATCTCGACAACATGCAGATCGATATCGGCAAGATGAAGGTGGGTCACTATACCCCCGGGGCAGAGGATACTTACGACGTCTGGCTGAGCGTCTGGAATGAGAAACTGTGGCCGGCCCGAACTCCGAAATCGCTGAACCTACTTTTCTTCCCGTTCGTGGAACTGAATGGCGAAGGGTTCACTCACATCGTCAACAGCGAATACACCGCACGGCACGGCCGCGAGCGCTACCACAGCGATGACATGGTCGTCATTCCGCCGCATGTCAACGTCGAGGAATACCGCACCGGTCCGAAGGAAGGGCTCATCCTGCATTGCAGCCGCTTCGCCCTGCCTAGCGCCTACGCCGACAAAGCGCACGTCATGATGATCCAGGCCTTCAAGCAACTCGTGGATCGCGGGCTCCAGGGCTGGAAGCTGGTGCTTGCAGGCGCGACTATCGACGAAGGCGAGGAGGTCTACCAGAAGCATTTGCAGAAGCACGCCTACGGATATCCGGTCGAGTTCGCGACCAATTTGCCTGCCGACGAGCTGCGCGATTTGTTCGCCCGCGCGTCGGTCTACTGGCACGCGACGGGCTACTCCGTGAAGGAGGCGGCCGCCCAGGAGCACTTCGGTATCGTCATCCTGGAAGGCATGGCGGCGGCGGCAGTGCCGGTGGCCTACAAGTCCGGCGGTCCACCCGAGATCATTACCACTGGCGTCGACGGCTTCCTCTTCGAGACTCTCGACGAGATGGTCGAGGACACCTGGCAGCTGGCGACCGACCCGGGGAAATGGCGGCAGATGTCGAAGGCGGCGCGAGAGCGGGCCCGGTTCTTTTCCGCGGACATGGTCCGGGAACGGATGCTGCGGACGGTATCAGGGACAGAGAAGGTCTCAATCATCATCGGGTCCCACAACAACCGCGAAATCCTGAGCCGGGCCATCGAGTCCGTCCTCAAATGCACCCCGCCCGGCTTCGAGCTGATCGTAGTGGACCAGGCTTGCACGGACGGAACCGGCGTTTATCTTGCCTCGCTCGACTATCCGCATTTGGAAATCATCCGCAACTCCGAGAACCGCAGCTTCGCGGAGTTCAACAACCAGGGCCTGGAGATCGCTAAGCGACCTTACATCCTCTACCTCAACGATGACATCGAGGCGTTCCCGGGCTGGATTGAGCCGCTAATCGACACGCTCGACCGCTATCCCAGGGTTGGCGCCGTCGGCTCGCGCCTGCTCTACCCGGATGGTCGTGTGCAACACGACGGCAAGATGTTCAAGAAGGACGACCTCAGCCCCTATCACGTAAACATGGGCGGCAAGGCGCCGGAAGACGAATCTGCCGTGGAGGTAGACGCGCTGACGGCCGCCTGTTTGATGGTGCGCAAGGAGCTCGCGGGCTTCTCCGAAGAATACATCCGCGGCTACTATGAGGACACCGACCTCTGCCTGCGCATCAAGGAGAAGGGCTACGCGCTTGTGCTGCACCGGGGCAGTGTGCTCATCCACTACCACGGCATGAGCTTCGGACGTAACCAGGCCGCTAGCGAGGAAGCGCAGGCGATCAACCGCAAGACCTTCCTCAACCGCTGGGCTGATAAGATTCCGGATTTGGTCTACCTCGCCAGTGAGGCCGAAAAGCACGGGCCGGTGATCCGCTGCCGCGCGATGATGGCACCGGAAGACCGCTCGGTGGCCTGGCCCATCAGCAAGCGGCTGGTGCGATAGCATGCGCCTCCGGAACCTGCTGCTCTCCCGCAGCGACGCAGCGGCACGCGAGTACACGCACCCCCTCTGTGAAGGCGGCGTGCTGCACGACGGCGAGTGCAACATCTGTGGCTCCCGCCAAGGCTTCTGCTACACGACCGCAAACCACCCGCGCGAGGGCTATCACTGCCTGGATTGCGGGAGTTCCGCCAGGGACCGGCAGTTGATCAAGACGCTCGGGTTAGCGCTCGGGATGAGCGGCCCGCTTGAGTCATGGCCGCGCCAGGCGCTTACGCTTCTAGAGACATCTGGATACCGTGCGACGCCATCCCGCCTGAATGCGAAGTTCCGCTACATCAACCTGATGTACGAAAGCATGGGCATCGATAATTGCGTCCAGGGAAACCTGTCCTGCCTCGGGCTGGGAGATGACTCCCTGGACATCCTGCTTACGTCAGATGTTTTCGAGCACGTCCGCGAGGACGAACCGGCCTGGCGAGAGGTGTATCGGGTGCTCAAGCCGGGCGGCTACGTACTCCTGCAGGTGCCGGCCCTCGGCGAGTTCGCTACGACGCAGGTGCGTGTGGAACTGCGCGGCGACGAAGACGTTTTTCTCATGGAGCCGGAGTACCACGCCGAGAACACGTTGGTTTACCGCAACTACGGCAACGACTTGATCGAGAGTCTGCGTAAACTGGGCTTCGCAGTCGTCGCAATGCGCTGGCGGGATCCAGCGCACTGCATCAGCGAACAAACGATCGCGGTCTGCCAGAAGGCGCCCTATGTCACCCTCGGCCCGAGCAAGCTTTCGGACCGCGCATGGACGTAAACCAGGATTGGAGAAGGGGATGAAACTACCTTTTGCCGGGAAGGCACCGGTACCATCAATGGACCACGCCGAGATTGTGGCCGAAGCCGACAAGCTGCGCTGGTATCACTGCCTCCGTCTGACACCGGAGTACACAACCCCCGGCATGACCGGCTTCTCGCTGGATATGCCCGGCTGGGAAACCGCCTACCAATACCCCACTGCCGGCGACCTCAAGGGGAAGTCCCTCTTGGACATCGGCACCATGAACGGGATCATGGCCTACGAGGCCGAGCGGCGTGGCGCCAGCCGTGTCCTCGCCATCGACCGCGATCCCCCCGGCTTCCCCGACGCCCGCGCCGCCTTTGAGCTTGCTGGGCGGGCCATGGGCTCCCGCGTCACCAGCTACGAGGGTCTCTCTATCTACGACCTCGACCCAGCCAAACACGGCAAGTTCGACTTCGTACTGCTCTACGGTGTCATCTACCACCTCAAGTTTCCCCTCCTGGGCCTCTATAAGGCGGCTCTGGTCTGCACGCAGGAACTAATCGTGGAAACACACGTCACGACAAACGACGACCTGGAGTGGCCGATGATGCTCTTCTATCCCGGCACGGAACTTAACGGCGAGCCCACGAACTGGTGGGGCCCCAACGCCCGCTGCCTCGACGCGATGATGGAGCACCTGGGCTTCGAAATCATCGGTCGCGTAACGGCCGAGCAGAGCGTCGCAGGGTTCCAGCCTGGCCGCTATACCGCCCGCGGTCACCGCGTGCGCCCCACGCCTGATCCATGGGAGATGTAAATCACCCCGCCCATTCGTAGGTCGAGAAGCGCACGACAAGTAGGAAAAAGAAGCCCAGGAAGACAGCGATTAGGGGCGTCTTCACCGCCGGCCACCGCTCAACGATAAGCCCCATCACCATGAACATCGGAAAGGCCGCGATGATGTACCGGTTCACGCTCTCCAGCCTCCCGGCCATCAGCGGGATGAACCCCGCCATCGCCGCGAACGCGATGTAGCTGGGTCGCAGCCGGAAGTACAACATCCCCGCAAACAGCGCGATGAACACAGCGAGGCCAATCGCACCTCCGCCGTTCTGCACCTGCTCACCAAACACGGGACTGTCCCATATCAACCGCACCTCTTCAATCAGTGAAGGAATGAAACGGATGACCCCACCTTTCGTCTCCTCCGTCTCCAGGCGCGGAAAGTCGAACTGCCGATCGTACCACTCAAGCGGATTGTCAAACTGGACCCACAGATACGCCATGAATACCATCAGCCCCGCTGGCGCGAGGGCCAGCCACGCTATGTCGGGTCGTACCTCCCGCCACCGCCACTCCTTCTGGTGCAGATACTCGACCAGCAACGCCGGGCCGATGAACAAGCCGGTTATCCGAACGCCACTTGCCAGCCCCGCCAGAACAGCCGCCAGCATCCAATGCCCCTGGCGCGCGCAGTAGAACGATGCGACAACCAGCACCAAGAGCATCGCCTCCGTGTAGGGAACAAATAGGAAGAAGCAGGTCGGAAAGACAAGCAGGAAGATCGTGGCATCGCGCGATACCCCCGGTGCGAAGTCCAGCCGCGAAAGCGCGTAGAACGCCAGCGTAAGCACCAGGGCGCACGCCAGGATCACCACCGTGCCGGTCAGCCAGGGTGCGATCCCCACGTAGTCGCCCAGCCGCATGAGCCCCGGCATTGCCGGAAACCAGACGACATGATGCTCGGACGCACCGTATCCGTTTTCGGCAATGAGCACATAGTTCAGCACATCCCAGCGGTCGAAGATAGTGTGCGTCAGCGACGTCGGTGCGTCTTTGGGGAGCCCGTACGTCTTCCACGCCAGCCACCCCACCGCGTACGTCGTCGCCGCCAGTGCCGCGAACAGTAGCGCGATGATCTTCAGGTTGCGCCGATCAACCGCATTGTCGAGACTACTTAGCTTGAAGCTTGTCAGTACACGGGAAGCGAGGTTCGTCTGGTCTGAGGCCGTCGCCTGCACGCGTTACGCCGGCACCGTGTAGTGCGCGCTCTCAAGGTAGCGCGCCACTACGTCTCGGGCAGGCCCCTCTGCCATCAGATGTCCGTGGTCCAGCCAGACGGCCTGCTCGCAGAAGGTGTTGATCAGGTCGGGACTGTGGGAGACCACAACGATCGTCGTGCCGTGTTCCTGGAACTCATGCATCTTGGCCAGCGACTTCTCCTGGAAGAAGGCGTCGCCGACTGAAAGTACCTCGTCAACGAGAAGGATCTCGGGATTGCTGTGCACAGCGACGGCGAAGCCTAGTCGAACATACATACCGGAAGAGTAGCGCTTGACCGGCGTATCGATGAACTCCGCCAGCTCAGAGAACTCAACGATGGCATCGAACTGCTCCTTGATCTCGCGGTCCGTCATGCCGAGGATCGAGGCGTTCAGATGCACGTTCTCGCGACCCGTGAGGTCTGGGTGAAAGCCGGCACCCAGCTCGATTAAGGGCGATACGCGACCGCGCACGTACACCTCGCCCGATGACGGCGCGGTGACTCCCGCGATCAGTTTTAGCGCGGTGCTCTTACCGCTGCCGTTGCGGCCGATGATGCCGACCGTCTCGCCGTGGCCGACGCTGAAGCTGACGTCATCCAGGGCGCGGAACTCGTCGCCCCACGGCTCGCGTTTGAAGATGGCGTTGGCGAATTCTCGCAAAGTGCGGCCTTCGCGGATCATGAAGGACTTCGTCACGTTCGTAAACTCAATCTGACGTTCGGCCGGAAGGCGATCAGATACTGTCTGCAAAGCCAGACTCCATCTTCTTGAAGATGTAATAGCCCACCAGGAACGCTATGACGGCAATACCCAGGCCCAGGAGGACGCGGCCTAACTCAGGGTCCTGCCCGTAAAGAATGACGCGGCGGTACGCGTCGACGAAGAGCGCGTTCGGGTTGAGGTCAAAGATGATTTCGTACTTCTCAGGGATGATGTCGTGGGGATAAAGGATCGGCGTCAAATAGAACCAGAGCGTGAGCACCACCCCGACCAGGAATCGCACGTCGTGAAAGTAGAGATTGAGCGCGGCCAGTGGATACGTCAGGCCCAGCGTGAACAGCATGTGGATCGAGAAAAGAACGGGGAACCAGAGCGCCGTCGTCTCCGGCACGCGGCCGTAGTAGGCCATGATCATGGCGAAGATGACCATGCCAAAGATCAGGTCAATGATCTTGGTCAAGACCGCCGCCGTCGGCAGCACCTCGCGCGGGAAATACACCTTGGTGACGAGCGATGCGGCGTTGGTTACAGAATCCGTGCCAGCCGAAACCGCACCCGAGAAGAATATCCAGGGTACCAGGCCGACGAAAAGAAAGAGCGGATAGGGCTCGTTCTCGGCGGTAGACACCCGCACGATCGTCGAGAAGACGAAGCTGAGGATTATCATCTGGCTCAGCGGGTTGACGAACGCCCAGGCGTAGCCCAACACCGACTGCTTGTACTGGCCCCTCAGGTGGCGGATCGTCATGTGCCAGAGCAGGTCGCGGCGCCGCCAGAACTCCACAAGGTGAGTGAACAGGTCGAGCGGGCCTACGGACGATGTCAGCGGTTGCTTGCGTACTGTTTGGACTCCAGCCATGAGACGGTCCGGCGCGGCGGGCCTGCCGCTCGCTTGATGTTAGCCGTCTGCTCGCGTCTGGAGCAAGGAGCTCGCTAAGGCACCAGGTTGACAGTCGCGCCCACGGCCGGGCAGGCGCCGTACTGCTCGATCGGCTCCCCCAGATTGGCACGCAGCGTCTTCAGTGCGTCCGTCGGGATCAGCCCGTCCATGCAGTCGATGTCACCCCAGATCAGGTTGCCGAGGATCCAGCCCATCCCCGGGCAGCCGTTTGTGTTGGCCACAAGGCCTGCGTCGTTGCGCAGCACAAGCAGGGCGTCCACTGGGTCCGCGGGCACACCTGAGCAGTCGTTGTCCCCCCACTTCCCAAGCACGGGCGCCGGCGTGGTCACGGGGCCGAGCGACATATTAATCGTGAGGGTCTGCGGAGCACCGCTCGCGTAGAGCGAATTAACGGTCACCGAGCCTGTATAGTCACCCGGAGCTTGCCCGGTGGCATCAGCCAGCAAGGTGATAGTGCCGTCGTATCCGCCTAGTTCGTCTCCCAGGGCCACCCCTGCGCCACCGCCTGCCACCTTCAGCCAGGTGCTGGGCGTGATCGCCTGGTAACCCAGGATGCCCGTCCCCGCGTTGTTTACCTTCAGAGAGACGGTCGCGATCGGGTTTGAGCTGTTCAGCGACAGGCTCATCGCGGTCTGGTCCAGCGTCATCGACGGCTGACCCATAACCTGCTCCCGAGGCACTGTTATCGTCGTGCCGTCTGTGTGGAAGGCGTTGGGCGTGGGAATATCCATCGGCGAGCAGTTCAGGTTGTAGGAGCAGGCGTTCCAGTTTGCCGTGTTCAGCGGGCCGGCAAACGCCGGGTTGTTCAGTTCTGGTAGGTGAACCGGGATAGAGTTCCAAAGGTGGGAGCCAGCGCGGGTCGGCGGACGCTCAACGCAGCCGAGCACCAGCTCCTGGTACGGGTACTGTGAGCGGTCGTGACCGTAGCCGTCGTTGGTCGGGCCACAGCTGTAAGGGACGCGGTTCGTGCTATATGCGGGGTTCAGCGGGTGATTGGAGAACGCGAAGCCGTTGTAACCCCACAGCGCGTAGTACCAGTTCTCGAGGAGATTCGGATCGCGCTCGCCGACGATCGGCCGGTGCTCCGGAGACATGTTCCACTTCTCCGCCAGGATGCGGGCGCCGCGCGCCACGTTGAATGCATAATGCGTTCCGATCATCGCCTGCTCGATGTTCGGAACGTTGGAGACGTTCTGCATGCCCGTCGTCACCTGCATCAGGCCGTAGCCACAATCGTGCGAGGAGAGCACCGGACCCACTTCGCCGTACTGCACCGCGGGGTCATAGGACGCCTGCGCCCAGCCGCTCTCCAGGAAAGCGATCGATTTCAGGATGACTGGCGGGATGTAGGGATTGGCAACAGTGGACGAGCCGGCGCTCCGTGGCCCCGTCTGTATGCCCGGCAAGGCGAAGCCAGGCTGCTCAGGCGCGATTTTGTTGAACGCCCCCAGTTCGAAGGTGCGGGCGTAGAGGTCCTTGTACTGCGCGGCTTCGTACGTATCGATGTTGAAGGCGCCGAATGGACTCCCGGTGTTGGGACAGAGGTGGTGCGCCGATACGCTGCTGGGCGCCGATGCCAGGTACACTGCGCCGGCCGCGACCAGTATCGCAGCTAAAACGGCCGGCCCTGCGGCCAGCCTAAGCCGCCGCCCGCACATCCCAATCACTGGCTTCAACAACGTATGGGGCACTCCTTCGATACTCCTGACGCGCGAGAATCGCTCCTGTTAACAACCGGCAAGCGATTTTTCGAAGATAGTGCATTGATCCGCTTATATAAGTAAACAATAACTACAAGCGGCAAGGCAAAGATAAAGGCCCCAAGCACGGGGCCTAAGTTGCGAACAGGTGTATTAGGCGCGGACTCTAGGCTGGTGCATCGCTCCGCTGCTAATCGGCTCGTCTATGTAGAGGTCGCCGTTGCGGATCTTGATGTTGAACCCGCAGTCCGGGTTCGTGCAGGCCCAGGCCTTGTAATAAATGGCCGCGCCCTGGCTGCCGAAGTCTGAAAGCGGCACAAGGTCGCCAAGGTCACACTTCTGGCACTTGGGAAATCCCATCTCTGCTACCACGTTGTCCCTCCCCCTATGGGTTAATCGTGACGCGGAGTATATCAGCGCAACTTCGCCGATACAAGCAGCATCCTGTCGACTATGCCCACAATTCCGCCTGCGCCGCCGCACCGCTATGCTACGGGGGCGGCATGGAAGACATTCTGCGCGCCATCGTGCTCGGCATTGTGCAGGGCCTCACCGAGTTCCTTCCCATCTCCTCGTCCGGACATCTCATCGCCGTGCGCGACCTGCTCGACTGGCAGGTGACCGACGACCTGACGTTTGACGTCTCCCTTCACCTGGGGACCACCGCCGCTATCCTGGTCTTTTTCTGGCGGGAGTGGACCCAGATGCTACGCAGCGGCCTGGCGCGCCTTACGGGCCAGAGGCGGCCCGAATGGGCCAGCGTCTACGACGACCGTCTCCTCCTGCTCGTCGTCGCCGGGTCGATTCCCGTGGGCATCGTTGGCGTGCTGCTAGGCGACTGGATCGAGGAGGAGGTGCGCGACCCTGTCATCGTCGGCGTCATGCTCATCGTCTTCGGCGCGATCCTGCTGGCCGCCGACTGGATCGGGAGAAGGCAGCGCACGCTCGACGACATCAATTTGCTGGATGTCGCGATCATCGGCTCCGCGCAGGCCATCTCGCTCGTGCCCGGGGTGTCGCGATCAGGCGTCACGATCTCCGCGGGCCTGTTGCTCGGCTACACGCGGGAGGAGGCCGCGCGCTTCTCCTTCGTCCTCTCCACCCCAGCCATCCTGGGAGCAGGAGTGCTCACGCTGGGCGACGCGATCAGCAACGATGAGCTTTCCGGCAACATCGACACGATCATCATCGGCGCAGTGATAGCGGGGATCGTCGGCTGGCTCAGTATCGAGGTTCTGCTCAGACTGGTGCAGACGCGCAGCTTCCTGCCTTTCGTAGCTTACCGGCTCGTGGCCGGGGCGTTCCTCATCGTCTACTTCGGGCTCTGAGCGCATCACGGTCAGGTGGCTGCGTCGGGGGCTTAGATCTCCTCCGCCACATCTCCGTGCTCCACCGTGAAGCGGTCCGGTTCCGCGTCGAACTCCTCCTGGCAGGCCGCCGAGCAGAAGTAGTACACCTGCCCCCCGTGCTCGCTCATCGCCGCCGCCGACTCCGCCTCAACGTCCATCCCGCACACCGGGTCCTTCGCCATCGTCGTCCTCCTCTCCCCCGCCCTCCATGATAGCGCCGCCGGACGCCATCCGGCGCGACAGCGCGCAACTCCCGCACGAGCACCGCGAGCAATCATGCAATGATCGCCCCCCGTCTTTGACCACGTCGATTAACGACGCCGCGAACAACCTCTACCCAGTGCCGTTCCGGGGCAACGATTGCTGTTGGCACGGCATCCTGCCTTGACCCTAACTATAGCTCCCAACCATATGGAAAACCCCCGTTTTTGCAAAACAAAATCCCTATCTAAAACCCCATTCCGCACCCGTTTTTTCCAAACAACTTCGCCCCCTACGCCAGGTGCGAAAATACCGTCACACCCGCGCTCGCCAGCCCCGCCAGCCACATGTCCTTGATCACCTTGCCGCCCCAGACCGAGAAGAAGAACTTGCGCATCGGCATCTGCACCGCGCCCGCAGCCAGTCCGACGATGTCGAACGCAGGGTTCGGAATCGTCGACATGAGAAACATCGTCACAGCCCCGCGGCGCTCCATCCAGCGCTTCACCCGCTCGAAGCTCGGCTTGTTCTCAACCATGATGCGGCCGCCGTATCCCGCTGCGTAGCCGGAAAACTCGCCTATTGCCTCGCCTGTGCCGGCGACGAGGCCCACCCAGAACCAGGCCGGCACACCGAGGAAGTCGTCCAGTAGCGCGCCGCCGCCGAGCACGCTCGCCGCTGCCGGCGAGGGGAGGAGAATCGACGCCGCGCCTATGAGGTTGATGACGAAGACGCCCAGGTATCCGTAACTGCGCAGGTTGCTGATGTCGGTGCTGAAATAGAAGAAGCCGATCGCGAAGAGCGTCAGCATGAAAGTGACGCCCAGGAGGAGCGTGTACTCCAGCCGCCAGGCAAAGCGACGCGGCACAGCGAGAACTGCGGACTGAGCCGGTCTCCCGGCCTCGGGGGTTTCGTGCCCTTCGCGCGTCTCTATCACCATTTACTGGCCTAACCTGGGCGAGCGCTGATCACTCGCCTGGCGGGTCAGGGCACGCAAACGGATTCTAGCACCACCGCCCATCCCCGTGTTCCCTTCCCCCTATGTCAACGCGAGACGGGGCATCAGGTTACGACAGGCGGTCACGGACGGGTTAAATATCGGGAGACCTGCAGTGACGTGATGTCGCTTGTTTCCCATGTTTGCATGTTCCACGCAGCAGAACATCACGCCTGGCCACGCCCTCGCGCGCAACCTACGGGTAGATGCCGCGGAGCCGCGTCGCTTCGACGACGCGGCTGACGCCAAGGTCCATGGCAGCTTCCCGCATCGTGAGGTTCTTCTCCTCGGCCGCCGAAGCGACTTCGCGGAAGGCGCGCGTGATGACTTTATCGAGGCGCTCACGGACCTCGGCCTCTTCCCAGAAATAAAACTGGAGGTCCTGCACCCACTCGAAGTAGGAGACGATGACGCCGCCGGCGTTCGCCAGGATGTCCGGCACGACAAAGATGCCGCGCTCGCGGAAGATTCCGTCTGCGGCGGGGGTAGACGGGCCGTTGGCGCCTTCGACGATGTAGCGGGCCTTCACCTGGCCGGCGTTGTCACCGTTGAACTGGTCTTCGAGGGCGGCCGGGACGAGGAAATCGACATCGAGCAGGAGTAGTTCGTCGTTCGTGATGTGGTCATAGTCGGGGCAGCTCGCAAGGGGGATCGCGTCGTTGCGGTATGCTTGCAATGCCGAGAAATCGAGCCCGTGGCCGTTGTAGACGCCGCCGGACTGGTCGCTGACGGCAACGACCCTCGCGCCGCCTTCGTGGAGGAATGTGGCTGCGGCGCCGCCGACGTTGCCGAAGCCCTGCACGGCGACGGTGGAGCCTTCGAGGTTGAGGCCCTTCTGGCGGCAAAGCTCATCGATGATGTATCGAATGCCGCGGCCAGTGGCGTCGACGCGGCCGAGGGTGCCTCCGACGGCAACCGGTTTGCCGGTGACGATACCGGCGACGGTGTGGCCCTGGTGCATGCTGATGGTGTCCATGATCCAGGCCATGATCTGCTGGTTGGTACCCATGTCCGGCGCGGGGATATCCTCGGCCGGGCCGATGATGATCGCGATCTCGGTTGCGTAGCGTCGGGTCAGGTCCTCCAGCTCCGTCATGGAGAGAGAGCGTGGGTTGACGATGACGCCGCCCTTGGCGCCGCCGAACGGGAGGTTGACGACGGCAGACTTCCAGGTCATCCACATGGCGAGGGCGCGGACCTCGTCAGCGGAAACGTGCTCGTTGTAGCGGATGCCACCTTTGGCGGGCCCGCGGGCGATGTTGTGCTGGAAGCGGTAGCCTTCGAAGACGCGGATGGAGCCGTCGTCCATGTTGACGGGAAAGTTGACAGACAGCTCGCGCTTGCACCTGCGGAGAACGCTGCGTACGTCTTCGGGGAGGTGTAGGCGATCGGCAGCGGCGTCGAATTGGGCGAGAGCCGTGTCTAGAGCGCTGTGGGGACGCGGTTCACGGACTTGCGGCGCCTGTGGCAGTGCCATACGCGTACATTATATGACCGCGGTGTGGTACTCCCGGCAATCTCCGTTGACGAGGCGTTACAAGCCCAATGCGCACAAGCTCAGTGGGAAAATAGAGTGAGAGGCCCGGCGCCTGCCGGGCCTCTCACTATGCCGTGTTGTGCTCTATTCGGCTTCTTCGTTTCGCGTTATTGCGGAAACGTCGGGCTCCTCTTCGACATCGATTTCCTCGTCCTCGACTTCTTCGAGGAGTTCTCCATCTTCCTCTTCGTCGTCGAGTGGAATCGCGATGTCTTCGTCGTCGTCCTCGCCACGCAGGATGCGCAGCTCGTCCAGCAGCCCACCGTCGATATCGTCGTCGAGACCGTCGCCGCTGCGGCCGACAAGACCAGGGGGGAGCGGCATCTCCTGCACCTTGGCGGGAGCCGGTTCCACGTAGATGGATGCGCGGGCGGGGATGAGCTTGCCGATGATGACGTTCTCCTTCAGGCCCATGAGCCGGTCCACCTGGCCGTTGATGGCGGCTTCGGTGAGGACGCGCGTCGTTTCCTGGAAGGAAGCGGCGGCGAGGAAGCTCTCCGTGTTAAGCGAGGCCTTGGTGACGCCGAGGAGTACGGGCTGCGCCGTTGCCGGCTCACCGCCCTCAGCGAGAACCTTGGAATTGGTCTCGGCGAACTTGAAGCGATCGACAAGCTCACCGGGCAGCAGGTCGGAGTCACCGGGAGAGTCGATCTTCACGCGGCGGAGCATCTGGCGAACGATGACCTCGATGTGCTTGTCGTTGGTCGTCACGCCCTGCGAGCGATAGACCTTCTGCACCTCTTCCACGAGGTACATTTGCACGGCCTCAGGGCCCTGGATGGCGAGCATATCCTGTGGGTTCAGCGGGCCTTCCGTGAGCGCCTGTCCAGCGTGGACGTAGTCCCCGTCGTGAACCTTGAGGCGGGAGGAACTCGGGATCGGGTACTCCCGCGACTCGCGCTCTTCGAAGACGATCGAGATCTTTCCGCCACGCTCGACAACGACTTCGCCCGAAGTGCCGGCGATGACGTCGCCCTCAGCGGGGACGACAGCGGTCTCTTCTTCGCCCTTCTTCGGCCTTTTGACTGGCGCGGCCGCCAGGACATCGCCCTGAGCGACGCGCTGGCCGGTCTTGACCTTGACCTTGAGGCCCTTGGGAACCGTGTACTCGTCGCGGTACATTTCAACATTCTCGATGCGCAGCGTACGGCGGTCGCCGTCGCGGATGAGCTCGGCGGCGCCGTCGATCTCCGCGATCATGGCGGCGCCCTTGGGCACACGCGCCTCGAACAGCTCTTCGACGCGCGGCAAACCTGACGTGATGTCCAAGCCCGCCACGCCGCCGGTGTGGAACGTGCGCATGGTCAGCTGCGTGCCCGGCTCACCGATACTCTGCGCAGCGACGATGCCGACAGCCTCGCCTTCTCTTACGCTGCGGCTCTTGGAGAGGTCGCGGCCGTAGCAGGGGGCACAGAGCCCCCGCTTCGTCTGGCAGGTCAAAGCCGAGCGCACGTACACCTTCTCGATACCGGCGGCGACAATCGCTTCCGCGATCGAAAGCGTGATCTCGCCGTTGCGCTCGACGAGCACCTCGCCGGTCTTAGGATCGGCGCAGTCCATGGCGGCGTTGCGGCCAACTATGCGCTCAGCGAGTGACTCAAAGAGCCCCTTCTCTTGAGCCTGCCCAACCCAGATGCCGGCTGTCGTGCCGCAGTCTTCGTCGACGATGATGACGTCCTGTGCGACGTCGATCAGGCGACGGGTGAGGTAGCCGCTGTCCGCAGTTCGCAGTGCCGTGTCGGCCAGTCCCTTACGCGCGCCGTGTGTGGAGATGAAGTACTCTAGCACGGTGAGGCCTTCCCGGAAGGATGAGCGAATCGGCAGGTCGATGATGCGGCCGGCGGGGTCGCTCATGAGGCCACGCATGCCGGCCATCTGGCTAATCTGGCTAATGTTACCCTTGGCACCGGAGACGGCCATGATGTAGACGCCGCCGTACTCTTCCAGGCGGTCCTGGATGACGTCCTGGACGCTCTCGGTGGTTTCGCGCCAGATCTTAATCGCTTCGTCGTAACGTTCGTCGTCAGTGATGAGGCCGAGGTTGAACTGGTCTTCGATTTCGGCGATGCGCGCATCGGCGCTGGCCAGCATTTGTTCTTTCTGTTCGGGTACGCGTAGGTCGTTCATGGAGATCGAGATGCCGGACTTGGTTGCGTATTCGAAGCCGACATTCTTCATTTTGTCGACCATCTCAGCTACGACCTCGTTATCGAAGTTCCAGCTGCACTCTCCGACAAGCTCTTTGACGGCCTTACGGTCCATCACCTGGTTGCGGAAACCCATCTCAGGTGGCAGCACCTGGTTAAAGATGACCCGGCCAACGGACGTGTCTATAAGTTCGCCGTTTGTCAACGCGTCGCGCACGCGGATAGGTGCGCGCAGATCCAGGTGACCGGTAGCGTAGGCCATCTTGGCCTCGTCGAAGGAGCTGTACACGCCGCGGGCGGGCGGGCCGGCGTTGAAGGCGCCGCGTCCGTTGGGCTTAATCTCGGTCATGTAGTAGCAGCCAAGCACGATGTCGAGCGTAGGCGCCACCACCGGCTCACCGTTGGAGGGGTAGAGCAGGTTCTGGCTCGAAAGCATGATCTGACGCGCCTCGGCCACGGCCGCGCGGGAAAGCGGCACGTGCACTGCCATCTGGTCGCCGTCGAAGTCGGCGTTGAATGCGGTGCAGACCAGCGGGTGGATCTGGATCGCGCTGCCGTCAATGAGGACCGGCTCAAAGGCCTGGATGCCGAGGCGGTGGAGCGTCGGCGCGCGGTTCAGCAACACCGGACGCTGGCGGATCGCTTCGTCCAGGATGTCCCACACCTCGGGGCGGGCGCGCTCCACAAAGCGCTTGGCGGACTTGATGTTGTGGGCCAGGCCGCGGGCGACCAGACCGTGCATGACGAAGGGCTTGAACAGCTCCAGCGCCATTTTCTTTGGGAGGCCGCACTGATGCAGCTTAAGCTCCGGGCCGACGACAATGACGGAGCGGCCGGAGTAGTCGACGCGCTTACCGAGCAGGTTCTGGCGGAAGCGACCCTGCTTGCCCTTTAGCATGTCGGAAAGGCTCTTGAGCTTGTGGTTGCCGGCGGTGGAGACGGCGCGGCCGCGGCGGCCATTGTCGATCAGGCTGTCGACAGCCTCCTGAAGCATGCGCTTCTCGTTTCGAATGATGATCTCCGGCGCGCCCAGCTCCAGCAGCCTCTTGAGGCGGTTGTTGCGGTTGATGACGCGACGGTAGAGGTCGTTGAGGTCGCTGGTGGCGAAGCGGCCGCCGTCCAACTGCACCATGGGACGCAGGTCGGGCGGCAGTACGGGCAGCACGCCGAGGACCATCCAGTCCGGCTTGTTGCCGCTCTTGCGCAGAGCCTCGACCACGCGCAGGCGCTTGGTGGCCTTCTTGCGGCGCTGGCCGCTGGTGTCCTGGATTTCCGTGCGTAGTTTGACCGATAGCGGGTCCAGCTCGACGCGCTCCAGCACCTGCAGCACGGCCTCGGCGCCCATCCCGGCCTTCACCAGAGCGGGGTTCCGCTCCTGAATCTCGCGCAGCGTCTGTTCAGCGATGATCGTGCATTCGTCATCGCGGATCGGGTCTTTGAGGTCTTCTATCTCTTCGATGCGCCGCAGGTACTCGGCGCGCACGGCTTCACGCTCTTCGTTCACCTTGGCGCGCAGTGGCTCCATTTCCTTGAGTGCGGCTTGGCGCGCCTTCTCGATATCAATCTCCAAAGCAGCCTCGGCGGTCTTCTTACGCTGTTCGCGGGTGGCTTCGATAGAGCGGACGCGCTTCTCGACTTCCTTGTCGATTTTGGCGACGGCGTTCTTCGGTAGCGTCTCGCCGCGCTTAGCCAGGATGAAGTCGTCATCAATGCCCGTCTTGCGAGGCGCCTTCTTTTCGCCGATCTCATCGATGCGCACCTTGGCCTCAGCGGCCTTTTCGTGGAGCGCGGCTATCTCATCGTCGACGGACTGGTCGGCGGCCTTCAGCCGCTCCTCGCGTTGCGCCTCGACGATGGCAATGGCGTCCTGCGTGGCCTTCTCGATTTCAGCGATCTTCTCGGAGTTCTCGGCCTCGCTGCGCTCGACCGCTTCATCCATCTCTTTCTGGAGCTGCTCGAGGGCAGCCCTTCGTACGTCCTCGTCGACTTCGGTGACGATGAACTGCGCGAAGTAGAGGACACGCTCGAGCGCGCGCGGCGAGATGTCAAGCAGCAGGCCGATACGGCTGGGAGTGCCCTTGACGAACCAGATGTGCGCCACGGGCGAGGCCAACTCGATGTGGCCCATGCGCTCGCGGCGCACCTTGGCGCGAGTCACTTCGACGCCACACTTGTCGCAAACAATTCCCTTGTAGCGGACTCGCTTGTACTTGCCACAGTAGCACTCGAAGTCCTTGGTCGGCCCGAAGATCTTCTCGCAGAAGAGGCCGTCCTTTTCCGGCTTGAGCGTGCGGTAGTTAATGGTCTCGGGCTTCGTTACCTCACCATAGGACCAGGAGCGAATCTGCTCCGGGGAAGCCAGTGATATTCGGATTGCGTTGAAGTCGTTAACTTCCAGAGCCAACTAGGTCCTCCCCTTTTTCAAAACCACTGAGGTCAATGCCACCGAGGTCCGGCAGTTCGGCTGTCGAAGTATCGGCCAGCA
The DNA here is from genome assembly GCA_035512435.1 of Dehalococcoidia bacterium. GTDB lineage: Bacteria > Chloroflexota > Dehalococcoidia > SM23-28-2 > RBG-16-64-32 > CF-162. The sequence goes on along the minus strand of DATKDX010000044.1, from coordinate 79,757 downwards.
TGACCCTTTCTTCTTCTTCGTTCAGTACCTCGACCGAAAGGCCCAGGCTCTGCAATTCTTTGACCAGTACCTTGAAGGACTCCGGCACGCCGGGCTCCTGCACATCCTCGCCCTTGACGATCGCTTCGTATGTCTTGACGCGGCCGACAACGTCGTCAGACTTGACCGTCAGCAGCTCCTGCAAGATGTTGGCCGCGCCGTAGGCTTCCAGCGCCCACACTTCCATCTCGCCGAAGCGCTGACCACCGAACTGCGCCTTACCACCCAGCGGCTGTTGCGTGATAAGGGAGTACGGCCCTGTCGAACGGGCGTGAATCTTGTCCTCCACCAGGTGGACCAGCTTCAGCATGTAGATGTAGCCGATCGTGACCGGCTGCTCGAAGTAGTCGCCGCTGCGGCCATCGATCAGGTAGTGCTTCCCGTACGTTGGCGGCGCGGCACCCTTCTGGAGCAGGTACTTCTCTGCCATTGCGTCCAGCTCGCGGTAAGTCTTGCCGCGGGCGCTCCGGGAACCCTGAGACTCCAGCCAGAGCTCGAGGCCAACGCGCCGCGCTTCGCCGACTTGTTCGTCATCGAACACTGCGTCGGCGTCATACTTCTTGTCCTTGAGCCACTTCTTGACCTTCTCTACGTCGACTTTCTCGCCGATGCCATTCTGCAGATCGCCATTGGTAGCTCGTTCCTGCAGCAGCGCCCCTGCCTGCTCGCAGATCCAGAGGCGGCAAAGGGCATCCTCGATGGTCGTCGGGTTGCCGCCATCGAAGACCGGAGAGACAGCGCGGAAGCCCATGCGTCGCGCCGCCCAGCCCAGGTGCGTTTCCAGCACCTGCCCGATGTTCATGCGGGAAGGCACACCGATGGGGTTGAGGATGATGTCAACAGGTGTGCCGTCGGGGAGGTGGGGCATGTCCTCCACGGGCAGGATGCGGGCGATCACGCCCTTATTCCCGTGGCGCCCGGCCATCTTGTCGCCTTCGGCGATCTTGCGGCGCTGAGCGATGGAGATGCGAACCATAGCCTGAACCCCGGGAGGCAGCTCGTCGGTGATCTGGGCATAGTAAGGCCAGCGGCAGTGGTGGTTCGCCTCGCCGTGCTCCGGGCGTCCGGGGTCGTTATCCGGCCGCGCGAAGAAGCGCGTCTCGATTACCTTGCCCCGCTCGCCGTGGGGTACGCGAAGGCTGGTGTCTTTGACCTCGCGCGCCTTCTCACCAAAGATCGCGCGCAGAAGCTTCTCTTCGGCCGTCAGCTCAGTTTCGCCCTTGGGCGTAATCTTACCGACCAGGATGTCGCCGGATTGCACTTCGGCGCCCACGCGGACGATGCCGAACTCGTCGAGATCCAGGAGGCTTTCCTCGCCGACATTGGGGATGTCGCGGGTGATCTCCTCCGGGCCCAGCTTGGTGTCGCGGGCCTCGACTTCGTGCTTTTCGACGTGGATCGAAGTGAACTTGTCGTCCTGCGCCACCTTCTCCGAGATGATGATCGCGTCCTCGAAGTTATAGCCATCCCAGCTCATGAACGCGCAGAGCAACGTCTGACCAAGCGCCAGCTCACCGGAATCGGTTGAGGAGCTATCGGCCAGCGTCTGGCCAGCCTTGACCTTGTCGCCACGGCGGACGATGGCGCGGTGGTTGATGCAGGTGCCCTGGTTAGAGCGAATGAACTTATTGAGGTTGTAAGTTTTCGTTTCCTTGCCGTACTTCACGCTGATTGCCTCGCCGGTGACGCTGACCACTTCGCCGTCCTCTTCCGCCGTGATCACCTGGCCGGAGTCGACAGCCGTCTGCTTTTCCATCCCGGTTCCGACGAGGGGAATCTCAGGGCGGACTAGCGGCACGGCCTGGCGCTGCATGTTGGCGCCCATCAGCGCGCGGTTGGCGTCGTCGTGCTCCAGGAAGGGAATGAGCGATGCAGCAACGGACACAATCTGCTTGGGCGAAAGGTCCATGTAGTCGATCTGCGCGGGCGGCGCCGTCGTGAAGGTGTCCGTGCGAGCCTCGACGCGATCCTGCAGGAAGTGGCCTTTCTCATCGAGGCGCGCGTTAGCCTGAGCCACCACGAAGGCCTCTTCCTCGTCGGCGGAAAGGTAGTCTACCTCGTTTGAGACGAACGGCTGGATCAGGATCTCATCCTTCACTGTGCCGAGCTGCTTGGCCAGCGCCGCGTCAACTTCCTTGCCCGCCTTGGCGATGACTTTGCCCTTGGCGTCCTTGACGTCCTCGCGGATCACAGCGCCAACGAGGTGGGGAGACTTCGGAACAAGTGACCGGTAGACCTTGCGGTATGGCGTCTCGATGAAGCCGTACTCGTTGACACGACCGTAGGTGGCCAGCGAGCCGATGAGGCCGATGTTCGGGCCCTCCGGCGTCTCGATGGGGCAGATGCGGCCATAGTGGCTAAAGTGGACGTCGCGCACGTCGAAGCCGGCGCGGTCGCGCGAAAGGCCGCCTGGGCCTAGCGCGGAGAGGCGCCGCTTGTGCGTCAGCTCCGCCAGCGGGTTGGTCTGGTCCATGAACTGCGAAAGCTGCGAACCGCCGAAGAACTCCTTAATAGCGGCGACGACCGGGCGGATGTTGATGAGCTGGCTCGGCGCAGTCTCGGCCGGGTCAGTGATCGTCATTCGCTCACGGATAACGCGCTCCATGCGCAGTAGGCCGATCCGAAACTGGTTCTGGATTAGCTCGCCGACGGTGCGGACGCGGCGGTTGCCCAGGTGGTCGATGTCGTCAGATTTGCCGTGGCCGTTGTTGAGGCGGACGATCTCGGCGACGATGGCGATGAGATCCTGGGGCATCAGCACGCGCTCCGTCGTCAGGTTCTGACGGAGGCGCTTATTGACCTTGTAGCGACCGACCTTGCCCAGGTCGTAACGGCGAGGGTTGAAGAAGAGCGATGTGATCAGGCCCTTGGCGTTGTCGATCGTGGGCGGATCGCCGGGGCGGAGGCGGCGATAGAACTCGAGAAGCGCTTCCTCCTTGTTGGTCGCGCCTGTGTCGCGGTCCAGTGTCGACTGGATGTAACGGTGGTCCTCGCCATCATCGGCCTCTTCGAAAATCGCGAGCATGCGCTCGTCGGTGCCGAGCATCTGCAGGATCTGCGCGCGGATTTTATCGGCCTCACGCTCCGTCTTAGCTTCTTCAATTTCCTTTTCGAGCTTCTTGATTTCTTTCGTGCTGGGGTGATTCGGCAGCAGGTCCTGTTCGTCGATGGCACGGATCAGCGTGGTGACGGGAATCTTGCGCTTGCGGTCCACCTTGACGGCAATGACGTCCTTGTTCGACGTCTCGAACTCCAGCCAGGCGCCGCGGTTCGGAATAAGCTTGCCGTAGAACAGGCCGCGGCCGCTGGTGGCGTCCCGCTCCAGTGTCAGATAAACGCCGGGCGAGCGCACAAGCTGTGAGACGACGACGCGCTCGGCGCCGTTGATGATGAACGTGCCCTTCTCCGCCATCAACGGGAAGTCACCCATGAAGATCTCCTGCTCCTTGATCTCGCCAGTTTCCTTGACGACGAGTTCCACGTTCACACGCAGAGGAGCAGAGAAGGTAGCGTCGCGCTCACGGCACTCTTCCTGGTCATACTTGGGCTCGCCAAAGCTGTAGTCAGTGAAGCGCAGCTCCAGGCGGTTTCCCGTGAAATCCTGGATTGGCGAGATCTCGTCGAAGAGCTCGCGCAGGCCTTCCTTCTTGAATATCTCGTAGGACTCCAGCTGAATCTCTACGAGATTCGGCAAGGGCAGGACGTCCGGAATCCGTGAGTAGGACTTCGTGATATCCGGAACACTAAATTTTTCAGAGACGACGTCGCGTGACGCAACCATGCAGAACTCTCCTCCCGAGAGGCTAGAAACGGATTTCGGAGCAGGCGACAAGGCCTAGAGGCAAAGGCAATAAGAAATGAGGAATAGAATCCGGGGGGATTCGACAACCATCCAGTTAATTATTCTAGCGGTCGATTAGCAAATTTGCAAGCGGTAGAGTGGAGCACGAACAGAGCAGCAATGTACCACAGATCTATACGCAGCCATACCTAGCTTTCCGTCACTCTCCCACAGTCGCCCGGGCCGCCGCTGCGGGGCGCCGAACTGGCGCTTGGCCACGCATGACGATGGCAACACCCGAGATGATTAGCAAAAAACCAGCGACGGTGTTCAAGCCGATGCTTTCATCGAGTACCAGCCAGCCAAGGATGAGGCCGATTACGGGCACGATGTAGGTGACGAGCGAGGCACGAACGCTGCCGAGCACCTCGATCATCCAGACGAAGGCGACGTAGCCGATGCCCGTGCCGAAAACGCCGAGCGCAATGAGGCATAGCCAGGCCTCGATGCTGAGACTGAAATCGGGTGAGCCGCCAGTGACGGCGAGGAGCATGACGATGGCCGTTATCTCCGACAGGCCGAGCTGCATCAGTGTCACGTTGACGAGGTCCCGGCCGTGGATAAGGACACGCAGCATGACACCGGCGATTCCATAGCAGAGCGCCGCACCAACGACGGCCAGTTGCCCCAAGACGTTGGAATCTGTGATGTCGAGCGATTCGGCACCGGCGAGGACGGCAACACCCACGAATCCCAATAACAGGCCCAGTGCTCGTGGTGTAGTAAAGCGTTCTTCATCGAGGGCGATTGCAGCAACGACTGCCGTGAAGATCGGCACGGTGGCGTTGAGAACGGAGGCGACGCCGGAATCGATGTGCTCTTCGCCCCAGGCGATGAGGGCAAACGGCATGACGTTGCCAAAAAGTCCCAGCACGAATATCTGCGCGAGGAATCGGGGTGAGGGCCGCGGCCAAGCCCGGCGGGTGAAGAGGACGTAGGCGCCGATGGCAAGCGTCCCGAAGAAGATGCGGGTGACCGCGACCTCGGTAGGCCCGGTTTCATCGACGGCGACCTTGATGAAGAGGAATGACGCGCCCCAGACGACGCCAAGCGCGAACATCGCGGAGATTGCCCGCGCCTGACGGCTATCGTCTGTCATGCGCCTCTCAGATCTAGCGGATTACTCCCCGTTGGCCCAGGCCTTGGCGGTGGCGAGTTCAACGGATCCTCCACGGAAACTCGAACGTTGTCTGTTCGCCAAGGCCGAGTGTCTGGTTGTCTGCGAAGTCGGCGACGGCGCGGATCAGTTAGCCCTGCCCATCAGACTTCTGTCAGGCCCCAGAGTTGGCCCTGGCCATCCGCGTAGATCGTCCCGTTCTCCGTGAAGACCGGTTGCCGCGCGACCCGGTCGGTAACGCCGAGACAGCCGCTCGGTAGATTCACGCTGAGCCCCGCGTTGTCGCGAAGGACTGTCAGCGCGTCAACGGGGTCGGTGCCGCCGCTGCAGTTAACGTCGCTTGATTCACTGACGGTCTGCGGAAGCGAGAAGGGCTCATTGTCGTTAGCGCCGCCGAGAACGCCGGCGCCGTATGCAGTCCCCACTGACACGAAAATCGGCGCGGCGACCACGGCCGCCGCGCCGACGAAACGTGTGCGAGTCATCACGTGCTCCTCAAGATGCGCTTAACCGTTGGGGCGATTCTATGCCTGACCGGTCTCCTTCTCAATGGCGGGCGCTCCTTCCATCTCCAGGAGCGCAACCTTACGGTGAATCCCGCCGCCGTAGCCACCGAGGCTACCGTCCTCGCGGATTACGCGGTGGCAGGGGATGACGAGCGCGACGGGGTTCTGTCCGCAGGCGTTGGCCACCGCGCGGGAAGCTGTCGGGGCGCCGATTTCGCACGCGATCTGCGAGTAAGACTTCGTCTCGCCATAGCCAATCGTCTTGAGGGCGCGCCAGACGCGTATCTGGAACGCTGTCGCCTGAATGTCGAGGGGCAGTTCCAGGTTCGTCTTCTCTCCGTCCACGTAGCGCACGATCTCAGCGATCCAGTCACGGAGGAGATCGCCTTTGCGCTCGAGCTTCGCCTGTGGAAACTCCTTGTGCAGGTCGGCTTCCAGGCGCGAGTCGTCATCGCGCAGCTTGACGATCGAGACGCCGCGATCCGTGCCGCCTACGAGCAGCCTGCCGAGCCGGCAATCAACAATTTCATAACGGATCGTCATGCCGGCGCCACCGCGGCGGTAAGTGGCGGGCGTCATCCCCAGGTGGTCGTCCGCGCGCTCGTACAGGCGCGAGCCGCTGGGGTAACCGGCGTCGTAAAGCGCATTCGTGACGCTGACACCGTTACGCAGGCCGTCCTTCAGCCGCTGAGAGCGCGCCGAGGAAACGTACTGCCGCGGTGACACACCAAGTTCGCGACGAAAGAGGCGACGCAGGTACTCAGCACCGACGCCCAGGCGGTCCGCGGCCTCGATCAGCGAGGGATCGGCGTCGGGGTCAGCGTCCAGGTAGGCGCAGGCCTCGGCGACGTAGCGGGCGCGGGGATCGGGGTCGGCGTCGAGCGGCTTACAGCGCTTGCAGGCGCGGAAGCCGGCGGCGGCGGTCTCGGCGAATGTCGGGGCTGCGGATCCAGCGGCTTGAGTCATGAGAGTCATTTTTCACTTACCTCCGCCCGCAGTTTGCAGCGGCAGCGGGGAGCAAACTATCCGTTTTTCGCAACGGAATCAGCGGACGCCTGGAAGGAACTTCAGTATATCGCCCGTTCGTGCAGCGACGTGTGCGGGTTGTCACTAAACTACCCCTGTTGTATTTTGTGCGCGGTCGTCCCTATGTCAGATACATCTGTCTTTCAGGAACTGAAGGTCTTCACCGGCAATGCCCACCGCGAGCTTGCGGAGGACATCTGCACCTACCTGGAACTGCCTATCGGTGACGCCGATGTCTTCGAGTTCTCCAACGAGAACATCTTCGTCCGCTTCAAGGAAAACATCCGCGCGCGCGACGTCTTCATCCTACAGCCCATGTGCTCGCCGGTGAACACGCGGCTGATGGAGCTGTTCATCATGATCGACGCGGCCCGCCGCGCCTCCGCCGGGCGGATCACCGCCGTCATGCCGTACTACCCGTACGCTCGCAGCGACAAGAAGGACCAGCCGCGCGTGCCGATCACCGCGCGCCTCATCGCGAACTTCCTGGAGACGGCGGGGGCCGACCGCGTGCTGACAATCGACCTTCACGCCGGCCAGATTCAGGGCTTCTTCAACATCCCGGTCGACGAGCTGACGGCTCTTAGCCTGCTCGCGAACTACATCGACGACAAGCACATCGCGAATCTGACCGTCGTGGCGACCGACGTCGGCGGGGCAAAGGGCGCGCGCAAGATGGCGGACCGCCTGGGCGCGCCGCTGGCCATCGTCGAAAAGCGGCGCATCGGCAACGAGGAGGCCGTCGAGGCGATGACGATCATCGGTGAGGTGGACGGCCGCGCCGTCCTCATCGTCGACGACGAGGTGCTGACCGGCGGCACGCTGGTGGCCACCGCCAACGTCGTCATCGAGCGCGGGGCGACGGCCGTCTACGCGGCGGCGACGCACCCCATCCTCTCCGGCGACGCCGTGACGCGCATCGAGAACTCGCCGATCCAGGAGATCGTGTTCACGGACACGATCCCGATCCCGCCTGAGAAGAAGCTGCCGACGATGACCGTGCTCTCAGTCGCGCCGCTGCTGGGCGAGGCGATCCGGCGCATCCACACAGGGCAGTCCGTGGGCGCCCTGTTCAATGGTGCGCACTAGGGGCAGTTGGCAATTAGCAATGACTGCCAAAACATGGGACCCGATAGCAGATCTTCCCCCTGAATGGTCATCGCTCCAGCGAGAAGATCTTCGACTGATTCATCAGCAATGGCTCGAAGAAAAAGCAATTCTGAAGGACGCGGACAAGATACGTCAGCTTGAAGAACGGCTGAGTACTGAATGGGCGATCGAAACGGGAATAATTGAGCGGCTATACACGGTTGACCGAGGTATCACGGAGACCTTGATCGACCTTGGGATTGAGGCACTTCATCAGTTTCACGATAGAGGCGCGATATCCAGAAATGCGCTTGACCTCATTGCTGATCAGAAGGTGGCTCTCGACTTCGTCTTCACATTCGTTAAGCAGGATCGAGACTTGACGGCCGGCTACATCAAGGAGCTTCACGCGCTGCTTGCCCAACATCAGGACACGTGTGAGGGGATGGACCAGTTCGGGAACAAAGTGAACCTCGCACTGATCAAAGGAGCTTGGAAGCAACTACCGAACAACCCTACGCTCCCCGACGGCGAGATCCACGAGTACTGTCCACCGGAATTCGTGCAAGATGAAATAGAACAGTTGCTTGCCTGGTACTCCGAACATGGGCAGCAGGCGGTGGACGTGGAGGTCGAAGCAGCTTGGCTGCATCATCGGTTTACACAGATTCACCCATTTCAGGATGGAAATGGTCGCGTCGCGAGAGCGTTGGCAACGATGGTGTTTCTTCGAAACGACTACCTGCCGTTGGTCATCCGAGACACCGAACACAGGGAGAGATACTTGTCAGCGCTCGAGGCGGCGGACTCAGGCGATCTGGCGTCATTGGTGAACCTATTCGCCGACATTCAGGTCAGCGATTTGTCCAGCGCAATAGAATTCTTAAGGAAACTGCGTGGTGAAGGCGTTTCGAAGATAGCCGCATCCGCCGCCGAGCGAGTGCGAATAAGACAGAACGAGACTGAGGAAGGCGCCCTCGCCGTCACCGACAAACTGCAAAAGATCGCCGAGGATCGCTTCGCGGAGGTGAAGGGAGAACTCGAACGAGAGTTTACGAACTCCGGCCTGACCCTCGACGCTCTAGTAGGTGTGAACGATGATGAGAGTGAGACGTATTGGAGCCGTCAAATCATCGAAGTTGCGCGGGGTCATGGGTACTGGGTGGATCTGAAGCGCTTTAGGCGATGGGTTCGACTTCGCCTGAGGCTGCCAGGCGTGGGGAAGGTCCAGACGAACCTAGTCGTGTCGTTCCACCACCGAGGCACGACTGCTGGCCTGATGGCTGCGACAGCCTTCCTGACCACGTTCGGTGAAGACGAAGGAGACTCTCGTCACGACTACTCAGAATGGGAAGTTTCCGCCGCCTCCACCCATCCATTTATCTATTCAAGCACTCATCGCGATCCAGAAGCAGGCTTTCGGCAGTGGCTGGAAGAGGCCATCGAGGCGGGTCTTGATGAATGGCAGTCGTCTATCTAGCATATCCGCTCCGGCAGTTCGTGGGTGTGACGGTTGATCGGGGATGATGAGGTTTGCTGCTTCAACTGGCGGATTGTCTTGACTTCGCCGGTTCCGATTACTTCACGCCTAGCCGGGCCGGAATGACGACGATCCCTGCGTTATCATTGATGCGTACGTCCGCGGGACCCCACTCGTATCAAGGGTGAGCAACCCGCAAGCGGAAGGAGCATAGACCCCCGAAATGAGTTTGCTGACCAAAGTATTTGGCGACTACAACGAGAAAGAACTGAAGAAGCTCTGGCCGCTAGTCCACGAAGTTAACGAGTGGGAGCCGGAGACACAGGAGTTGAGCGACGAGCAACTCCGCGACAAGACCACTGAATTCCGGGAGCGCCTGGCCGACGGCGAGACGCTGGACGACATCCTGCCGGAAGCGTTCGCCGTGGTACGGGAGATGTCAAAGCGCCGGCTGGGCATGCGCCACTTTGACGTCCAGATTTTGGGCGGCATCGTGCACCACCAGGGCAAGATCAGCGAGATGAAGACCGGCGAAGGCAAGACGCTGGTCGCCACGCTCGCCCTCTATCTGAACGCGCTGCCCGGCGAAGGCACGCACCTTGTGACTGTCAACGACTATTTGGCCAAGCGCGACGCCCAGTGGATGGGTGCGCTCTACAACGCCCTCGGTCTCAGCGTGGGCGTCATCCAGCACGACACCGGCTACCTCTACGACCCTGAATCCAACCTAGACAACGAAAGCCTGCGTCACCTGCGCCCTGTCACTCGCCGCGAGGTCTACGCCGCCGACATCACTTACGGCACCAATAACGAGTTCGGCTTCGATTACCTGCGGGACAACATGGCGACCGACCTGGAGCGCTGCGTCCAGCGCCGCGACCGGTCCCAGAATTTCGCCATCGTCGACGAGGTCGACTCCATCCTCATCGACGAGGCGCGCACGCCCCTGATCATCAGCGGCCCGGCGGAGGAGACCGAGGAGGTCTACCGTACCTTCAGCCGCATCGTGCCGCGACTGGAGGAGGGCCAGCACATCATCGTCGACCTCAAGCACAAGAGTGTGAACTTGACCGAAGAGGGCGTCGAGACGGTGGAGCGGGCGCTGGGCATCAAGAACCTGTACGACCCGGCAAACTTCCGCCTCACCCGCTTCCTGGACGCTGCGCTCAAGGCGCAGTTTCTCTATCACCGCGAGCACCAGTATGTCGTCAAGGACGGCGAGGTCATAATCGTCGACGAGTTCACGGGGAGACTGATGACGGGCCGCCGCTGGTCCGACGGCCTGCACCAGGCGGTCGAAGCCAAGGAAGGCGTCAAGATCCAGCGGGAAAGCGTCACCTACGCCACGATCACACTGCAGAACTACTTCCGCATGTACAAGAAGCTGGCCGGCATGACAGGTACTGCCTGGACTGAGCGCGACGAGTTCCACCAGATCTACGGTCTCGACGTCATCGTCGTTCCTACGCACCGGCCGATGGTACGCGCGGACCTGGGCGACATCATCTTCAAGGGTCTGAGCGGCAAGTTCGGCGCCGTCGTCGAAGAGATGGAGGACGCCCATGCCGACGGCCGTCCGGTCTTGCTAGGCACAGTCGCCATCGAGACTTCAGAGCATATCGCCGACCTGCTGAAGCGCACCTCGACCTGCAACCTGGAAGACTGCGCCGACTACCACCCCATCTGCCCGCTCAAAGAGCCGAACGTCCTCAACGCCAAGCAGCATGAACGGGAGGCGCACATCGTCGCCATGGCCGGCGTGACCGGCGCCGTCACCATCGCCACCAACATGGCGGGACGTGGCACGGACATCGTGCTCGGCGGCAACGTGGAGCGCATGGCCGAAGAGATCGCCCGCAAGCAGAAGATCGACCTGCTTGAGGCCCCTGCCGAAGTTGCGGAGAAGATTCGCGCTGAGGCGCGGGAGGAGTGGCAGGCGGAACACGACCGCGTCATCGCCGCCGGCGGCCTGCACATCATCGGCACGGAACGGCACGAGTCAAGGCGCATCGACAACCAGCTCCGCGGCCGTGCCGGCCGCCAGGGCGACCCCGGAAGCTCCCGCTTCTTCGTTTCCTTTCAGGACGACCTGATGCGCCGCTTCTCGCCAGAGTGGGTACCTAACCTGTTGGGGCGCATGGGCATGGACGAGGACACGCCGCTGGAAAGTGGCATGGTCTCGAAGGCCATCGAGCAGGCGCAAACCAAAGTGGAAGGCCACAACTTCGACATCCGCAAACACGTCGTCCAGTACGACGACGTGATGAACCGCCACCGCGACATGATCTACAAGGAGCGCCGCAAGATCCTCGAGGGCCACGACCTCCATGAGCGCATCCAGGAGTTGATCGAGGAAGAGATCACGAACATCTTCGACACCTTCGCCACTGGCGACAGCGCCGAGGAATGGGACGTCGAGAGCCTGCTGGCAGAGTTGAAAGCGGTTCTGCCGCTACCAAACGAGTACAATGCCCAGCACATCCAATCGCTCGTCGGCGATGAGGCGCTGGAAGAAGCGCTGCAGATCGCTGAGGACACCTACGCTAGGAAGGAAGAAGAGCTAGGCGAGGAGCGCATGCGCACGCTGGAACGCCTGCTGATGCTGCGCGTAATTGACCGGCTCTGGGTTTACCATCTGACGGCGCTGGAAGAGCTGCGCCAGGGAATCGGCCTCATGGGCTACGGACAGAAGGATCCGCTGGTCGAGTTCAAGCGGGAGGCGCACGACATGTATGGCCAGCTGATCGCGCACATCCGCCAGAACACTGTGAAGCAGATTTACCACGTCACGCTAACCACGCCCGTCCAGCGGCCGGCCCCTCCGCAGCAGGTCAAGGAATCCGGCCCGGACGAGGCGGCCGCGGTCGCAGGCAGCGCCACCACTTCATCGGCAGCCGCACCTGTTGCGGCGGCGGGATCGAGCGGCGGTGGGACTGCCACGGCCACTGCGGCCGCGCCAACTAACCGCAAGGTGGGCCGCAACGACCCATGCCCCTGCGGCAGCGGCAAGAAGTACAAGAAGTGCCACGGCAGCGCCACCGGCGGTATCGCGTAGGGGAACGATGACGCAGACCCATACCGCCGACGACGTCAAACTGGAGGTCCAGCGCATCATCGGCGAGATGCGGGATTCAATGGAAGGCGGCGAGCCCTGGTTCGAGGCGCTGCTTCGCGCTATCCGCAGCTGGCCCCTCGCCTCGGAACAGGACGGTGAGCGCTCATACCGCTACCTCGTCGGCGGGGAGGCGTTTGACTGGCTCTTGCTGGCGGAGCGCCTGTGCGGTGAGGTATCGGATCTCATTCCGGACGGCGAGGAAGAAGCGCTCCTCTTCCACGAACGGTTACCTGTCGAGACCAGCGAGGAGGACTTTCAGGTGCTGCTCGGCGCCAAGTACAAACCGCATCTGAACTTCGTCTATGGCGTGCGCGTCGAGGCCGCCCTTCAGATGGCGGTGCTGGAAGAGATTCGCAAGGAACGATCTTCCACGGCAGTCTGGGAGAAGAACGGCCGCGCCGACGATGAAGCCTTCGAGCGTATCTACGGCACGCCCCGCAGCGAACTTCTGGAAGGCTTCCGCGAGGCACATGAGCTCGACGCCGAATGGCTCTCGCTGGCGGATTACTCCGAGTGGCGCTACTGGCTCTTCCAGTACCGCGTCAAGAACTGCGACCCCGCCAAGGTCGCCAGCGACACGCGTAAAGGCCTGCTGATGCTGCAATCCTTGGAACGGGATGTGCGCCTTCGTGACGCAGCGCGGCGGTCAGAAGGCTAACCTCGCGAGTTGCGGTTGCGCCATTAGATTTGCCCTGAATTCCAGCCCGTCCGTATAATGAATGCCTATCTCTAAGGAAGGCTGGTTCCCTAATATGGCGACGCCGTACGCCTACTTCAAGAAAGAGATCATCCCTCTATCCGAGGCGAAGATCGGCATCATGACGCACGCGTTCAACTACGGGACCGGCGTATTTGAGGGCGTACGGGGGAACTACAACGAAGCCGAGGACCAGGTCTACGTCTTTCGCGTTCAGGAGCACTACGACCGGCTGCGCAAGAGCTGCAAGATCATGCGCATCGAGTTTCCTTACACGAACGAAGAGCTCATCTCGATCACTACTCAGCTGGTAGAGATGTCCAACATGCACGAAGACGTCTACATCCGCCCGCTGGCTTACAAGAGTGGTGAGGTGCTCGGTGTGCGCCTCCACGACCTGGAAGACGATCTGCTGATCTTCGTCGCGCCCTTCGGTCCTTACCTGGACCTCGAGAAAGGCGCGCGTTGCCAAACCTCGAGCTGGCGCCGCGTCGCCGACACCGGCATCCCGGCGCGCGCCAAGATCACCGGCATCTACGCAAACTCTGCCCTCGCCAAGACGGAGGCCCAACTCAACGGCTTCGACGAGGCCATCATGCTGGACGAGCGCGGTCACATCTCCGAGGGCTCCGGTGAGAACATCTTCATGGTGACCGACGGCAAGATTTACACCCCGCCTCCGTCTTCCGACATTCTCGTCGGCATCACGCGCGACACGGTGATCACGCTGTCCCGCCAGGAACTGGGTATCGAAGTCATCGAGCGGGACATCGACCGCACGGAGCTATATACCGCGGACGAGTGCTTCATGACGGGCACCGCCGCCCACGTCACGCCTGTCGTGGAGCTGGACCGCCGCCCTATTGGCGATGGTGGCATGGGACCGATCGCCCGTGAACTGGTCTCGCTTTACTTCGACATCATCAAGGGCAACAACCCAAAGTACGCTCACTGGTGCACCCCGTGTTACTCAAGGGTCAAGGCCTAACGATCGAGCGGCCTTCCCGCAGCGCGGGAATGGCCGTCGGGACAGTACTTGTCGGCGTAGCGTCCGTGCTGGCGTTCGCCCTGCTGCTGCGCGCCGTCAGCTGGCCCGCCTCTTTCCCGGGGTTTCTGGCCTATACCGGCGCCGGAGTTCTCGCCGCACTGGCTCTGCTCTTCGCGTTCTGGACGTACGCCTGTGCGAACCTGCAATACGTCCTGGACCACACGGGCGTTACCGTAAAGTGGGGGCCGGTCGTCCACTTCGTGCCGATGCAGTCCGTAACCGAAGTGAAGGCCGGCAAGGCCGAGATGGCGCCGAAGATCAGCGGCATCGGATGGTACGGCTACCACATCGGCAGAGGGCGAGTCGAAGGCATCGGGACCACCGTCTTTTTCTCAACCCACCGTGCGCCGGAAGAGATTGTCTACGTAAGGACAGCTGAAGTCGCCTACGCGCTTAGTCCGCAGGACCCCGCCCGCTTCGCCGCCGAGATCCAGCGCTTCCACGCCGTCGGCACCGAGGAGCCGCCCGGTCCCGCCACAGTCCGCCGAGAGCAGATCGCCGCACATCCCATCTGGGCCGACCGCATCGCGCAGTACCTGGCGCTGGCAGCAATCGCCGTGAACGTGGCGCTCTGGGGCTGGGTGTTGGCCGTCTACCCCGACCTCAACAACGAGATCACGATCGAGTTTCCGCCGATCGGCGATATCACGACGCTCAAAGAACGCAACGAAATCCTTAAGATACCGGCAACCGGAAGCGCCTTCCTTGTCGTTAACCTGATAGCGGGGTTGATATTCGAATGGAAAGAGCGCGCAGCCACCTACCTGGTCCTCAGCGGGACGCTTTTCTTTCAGGTGCTCTTCCTCATCGCCACCGTCGTGGCCATCAGCAACGCTTAGGCGCCTTGATGCCGCGACTCATCGCGGGCCTGATTCTGATCATCGCCATCCTGGCGCTCGTCGGCTGCGGTGACGACGACGACGCGACACCGACTCGCGGTGTCGATACCACGCCGGCTCCGGAGGGCACTTTCCCCGATGACGATCCGACTACCATCGAGACGACACCCGGCCCCACTGCCAACGCTGCGCCCGGCCCGCCCACAGGCGACCGGCCCCTCTACCTCTCCGTCGGCGACTCACTGGCTGCAGGCATCGGCGCGACCGATCCCACGCGCGGCGGTTGGGCGCCGCTGGTCGCTCTCTCGCTGCCGGACTACGACTTCGTGAACCTCGGCATCCCCGGCGACGACAGCGACGAGCTGCTGAACGACGGGCAACTCGACTACGCGCTGGCCGAAATCTTTTCGCGCGAAGGCGACGACGATCCCGCGAACGACGTCGGTGTGATCACGCTAGAGATCGGCGGCAACGATCTGCTCGACATCTACTTCGATCTGGTAATCCCCGGCGACTGCCCGAACATCACGGAGTCGCTTCAGCGAGAGGTCTGCGTCGACGCGTTCGAGACGGCGCTATCCGAGTACAGCGCAAACCTGTCCCAGACGCTGACGACACTGCGGAGCGCGGTGGACGCGCCGATCTTCCTTATCACCCTGTACAACCCGTTCTCCGGCGGCGCCTCGACCGTGGACGAGATCGGTCAGCTAGCGCTGGAGGGCATGGAGGGGTCACCCTTCCCTGAGGGACTGAACGACGTGATACGCCAGATCGGCGGCGAGTTCGGCGTGCACATGGTGGAGTGGTACGAGCTGTTTCTCGGCAAGCAGGCCGACTACATCTCGATGGATCTCATCCATCCCAACGACACTGGACACCGCGTGATGGCCGACGCTGTGATCGGGGCGATGGCGCAGGCGGGCCTGCCGGTCGTAGACTAGCGCCGTGAAGAAGTACGACGTCATCGTCGCCGGCGCCGGCCCGTCGGGGAGCATGGCCGCCCGGCGCCTCGCGCAGCACGGAGCGACCGTGCTGCTTTTGGAGAAGCAACCCTTCCCCCGCGACAAGCCGTGTGGGGGAGGGGTCACATTGCGCGCCGCCTCAGTGCAGGACATCGACCTCTCGCCGGTAATCGAGCGCACGATTCACGGCGCGCGCTTCTCGCTACGTCTCGGCGAAACATTCGACCGCCTTCACGAACGTCCGCTGACGTACATGACTCAGCGCGCGCGGCTGGACGCTTACCTGGCGGAGCGCGCGGCCGAGGCCGGCGCTGACCTGCACGATGGTGACCCCGTCCGCGAGATCAGCGTCAATGGCGGCGCCAAAGTGCGTACGGATGGTGACGCCTATACGGCGCCGGTCCTTATTGCCGCCGATGGTGCCAACGGTCTCGTTGGGCGCACCCTCGACCTGCGCACCCACTACGAAGAAGCGGTCGCACTTGAAGGCAATGTGCCGTGCACGCCGGACATCCCGGAAGATTGGCGCAACGTCGTGGCGCTGGACCTGGGCGGCATGGCGGGCGGCTACGGCTGGGTCTTCCCGAAGGGCGACCACCTCAACGTCGGCGTAGGGGCCTGGAAGTACGCCGGATTCACCCTGCGGTCAAAGTTGAGTGAACTGGCGCGCCGCTTCGGCTTCGATGAGTCGAGGCTGCAAAACCTGCGAGGCCACCACCTGCCGGTGCGCATCCCCGGAACCTCCATCGCTCGGGGCCCTGTGGCGCTCGTCGGCGACGCGGCGGGCCTTGTCGATCCACTCTCAGGCGAGGGCATACACATGGCCTTCGCCAGCGGAAGCCTGGCGGCGGACCACGCGTTGCGCGTGCTGGCCGGCGAGGCCTCCGATATGACCGGCTACCAGGCCGCGGTGGATGGCGAACTACAGCCGGAGCTAACCGTGTCCCGCCGCCTGCAGGAGCTGTTCAACTTCGCGCCGCCGCCGTACCTGGCGATGATGCGCCGCAGCGAGGCCTTCTGGTGCTTCTTCTGCCAGCTCATCCGCGGCGAGATGACGTACCTTGATTTCGTCCGCATGATCGGGCCGCTGCGGGTGGCGATGGACCTCTTCGCGGACATGGCCCAGAAGCGGCGCATGAGCAAGGTGCAGGCGGGCCTCGCGCTGATGGCCCGGGCAGGCGCCCGCTGATCGGCATTCGAATCGCGGTCCTCGTTGCGCTTGCCGTAGCGCAGCTCTCGGTGGCTTGCTCGGACGACGCGCCGGAGCCCGCGGGCTCGTACACGGAGGAGATGCGGTTCACGCGTGCAGGGAACGATGCCGTGCTCTTTGTCGAGGTCGCCGACGAGATTGACGAGCGGCAAACGGGGCTCATGAACAGGGACTCGCTGCCGGAGGACGCCGGCATGCTCTTCGTCTACGAAGAGGACACGACGACCGGGTTCTTCATGCGCGACACGACGATCCCGCTCTCGATAGCATTTGTTACCGCGGGTGGCAGCGTGATCGACATCCAGGACATGGAGCCGCTTTCGGAGGAGGTGCACTCTTCGCTGGAGTACCGCTACGCGGTGGAGGTAAACCAGGGCTGGTTCGGAGAGAACGGAGTGAGGGTGGGGGATCTGGTGCAGCTGCCCGTGGCTATGGGGATTGACTAGGTGCAAATGTCGCGATCACCGGCAATGCTCAGGGGGAATGCATACGACCGACGTACATCAACTGATTCGGAGCTTCCTGGAGAAGCGTGTATCGGCCTCAGATTTCGAATCACAGTACCTCAGGATGTTCAAGGAGGATCCCGGCGAGCGTCCGGAATGGGAATTTTTGATCCTACAATCTGTTCGCTGAGGTTGACACCTACGTGGGTGACCTTCCCGTTGAGGACCCGCGTTGGGAAATCGATGAGGATCAGTTGAGACAGGCCGCCCAGGAAGCACTAGGTGCTCTCGAAAGTCTAGCCGGCATGCCGAAGGGTAGTGGTTCAGTCTGAACCACTACCTGCCGAAGGGGCCGCTTGACTCCCCCAACTAATCCACATACAATACGTTCAACTTGCGCCCGTTCCCACGGGGACGGTGCAGCATCGGCTACGACAGGGAGCCAGTAGCGGAAAGCGCGCTCAAGAGAGCCGGGGCCAGGTGAGAGCCCGGTAGCGAAAGCGCCGCGAAGTCGCCCTCGAGCCACGCGGTCGAAAGCGATAACCAGTAGGCTGCGTCGGGTGCGCCCGTTATAGCGTTCCGAGAGCCTCCGCCCTGGCGGGGGAATTAGGGTGGTACCGCGAGACCTTTGTCCCGTCCCTTCAATGGACGGGATTTTTTTATGGATCCAAAGTGGACGAGGAAATAGCGATGGTTACGACTGAACGACCAGACAATACGTGGACAGCCCCGGCGCCGGCTAAGCCGCAGCGCCCGAGCGACGTCGTTTATCGCGACGGGTTTGCGCGGGCGCCGGCGCGCAGCTACATGCGGGCGATGGGGCTGACTGACGAAGACCTCGCCAAGCCGATCATCGGCGTGGCCAGCTGCTGGAACGAGGCGACTCCCTGCAACTCCGCGCTCAACCGCATGGCGGCCTGGGCCAAGCAAGGCGTCAGCGCCAGCGGCGGCACGCCGCGCGAGTTCACGACGATCGCTGTCACAGACGGCATCTCGATGGGCTACGAGGGCATGAAGGCGTCGCTCGTAAGCCGTGAGGTGATCGCCGACTCCGTCGAGCTGATGGTTTTCGCGCACGGGTACGATGCGCTCGTCGGAATCGGTGGCTGCGACAAGACCATCCCGGCGATGATCATGGCGATGGCGCGGCTCAACGTGCCTTCCGTGTTCGTCTATGGCGGTTCGATCCTGCCCGGAACGTGGCGCGGCAAGGACGTCACGATCCAGGACGTCTTCGAGAGCGTGGGCGCTGTTGAGGCCGGCCGCATGACCGAGACTGAGCAGAAGGAACTGGAGATCGCTGCCTGCCCGGGCGACGGCGCCTGTGGCGGCATGTACACGGCGAACACGATGGCGTGCGCGAGCGAGGCGCTGGGCATCGCTCTTCCGTTCAGCGCTTCGATGCCGGCGGTGGATGCGGCGCGCACCGAGATCTGCCGCTACGCGGGCAGCCGCGTCATGCAGCTGCTGGACGCTAACATCCGCCCGAGCGACATCCTGACAAAGAATGCACTTGAGAACGCGATCGCGGTGGTGGTTGCCGTCGGAGGTTCGACGAACGCGGCGCTGCACCTGCCGGCGATTGCACACGAGCTGGGCATCGAGCTCACGATGGACGACTTCGACGCGATCGCGCGGCGCATCCCGCACATCGCAACGATGCGGCCCGGCGGCCACTTCGTGCAGAAGGACCTACACGCGGCCGGCGGCACACCGCGAATCATGAAGACACTACTCGACGGCGGTCTCCTGCACGGAGACTGCATGACCGTGACCGGCAAAACAGTTGCAGAGAACCTGCGCGACCTGACGTTTCCGGAGCCGCCGAGCTTCAACGGCACACCCGTCGTTGTACCACTGGACAGGGCGTTTGAGCCTACAGGGACAATGGTTGTGCTCAAGGGCAACATAGCGCCGGAGGGCGGCGTGATGAAGACGAGCGGCATGCACAAGACGGCGCACCGCGGCCCCGCCCGCGTCTTTGACACGGAGGACGAGGCGTTCGAGGCCGTCAAGCAGCGGGCCATCAAGCCCGGCGATGTGGTTGTCATCCGCTACGAGGGTCCCGTTGGCGGGCCGGGCATGCGGGAGATGCTTGCCGTCACGGCGGCGCTCGCGGGCCAGGGCCTCGATGAAGAAGTGGCGCTGGTGACCGACGGCCGCTTCTCCGGCGCGACGCGCGGCTTCACGGTGGGTCACATCTCGCCGGAAGCGGCGGTGGGCGGGCCGATCGCGCTCGTGCAAGAAGGCGACATCATTGCATTCGACATTCCGAACCGGCAGATAACGTTGGAGGTCAGCGAGGAGGAGATGCAGCGGCGGCTTGGCCAGTGGAAAGCCCCCACACCGCGTCACACGCGGGGGGCCCTGGCCAAGTACGCTCGTCTCGTATCGAGCGCGGCGCGTGGGGCGGTGTGCCACTAGGCTAATTGCCCCGGCAAGCGTGCCACAAAAACACCACTTTTGCTGCGTCTATTACCCCGGATAGGGGTACCGATTGGAGAAACTCATGGAAAACGGGGACAAGAAACTCTATACAGGGGCCCAGATGGTGATGGAATCCTTCCTCAAGGAAGGCGTCGACACCATCTTCGGGTATCCCGGCGGCGCTAACCTGCCGCTCTACGACGTGCTGGACCGCGGCGGCGTTGGAATCAACCCGCCCCCGCCCGGCGTTGAGCCACGAACCTATCCCATCCGCCACTACCTGGTGAAGCACGAGCAAGCGGCTGCACACGCCGCCGACGCCTATGCGCGCATTGCTGGTAAAGCGGGCGTCTGCTACGGCACCTCAGGTCCCGGCGCCACCAACCTGGTGACCGGCATCGCCAATGCCTTCATGGACTCGATCCCATTGGTTTGCGTAACGGGCCAGGTTATCACGGCGCTGATCGGCCGCGACGGCTTCCAGGAGGCCGATATCCAGGGCATCACGATCCCTATCACCAAGCACAACGAGCTGGTGATGGACGTCAACGACATCCCGCGTGCCATGCAGCAGGCCTTCTATATCGCGACGACGGGGCGCCCCGGCCCGGTGCTCGTCGACATCCCCCGCGACGTCCTGCAGCAGACCGGCGAGTTCTACTGGAACGACAACCTGCAGCTCCGCGGCTACCGGCCGAACGGCCACGCGCCCGACCCCGGCGAGGTCCAGAAGGCGCTTGACCTGATCGAGCAGGCCGAACGCCCGGTCATCATCTCCGGCCACGGCGTCATCATCTCCAAGGCCTACGACGAGGTGCTACAGCTAGCGGAAACCGCCAACATCCCCGTCATCACAACGCTGCTGGGTATCAGCGGCTTCCCCGGCACGCATCCCCTCTACATGGGTATGCCGGGAATGCACGGTATGTACTGGAACAACCGCGCGATCAACGAGGCCGACCTCCTCATCGCCCTCGGCATGCGCTTCGACGACCGCGTGACGGGCCGCCTTAAGGACTTCGCACCGAAGGCCAAAATCATTCACATGGAGATCGACCCGGCCGAGATCGGCAAGAACGTGCGGCCCGACGCGACACTGGAGTGCGACGTCAAGGCCGGACTGCAGGAGCTGAACCGCCACATCAAGCCCAAGGATCGTAGCGATTGGTTCAACTGGATCGAGGACATGAAGGCGAAGCACCCCTCTATCCTCATCCGTGAGACGGACGAGGTGCTGCCGCAGTACGTCATCGACAGCATCTACCGCGAGACGAAGGGCGACTGCATCGTCTGCACAGGCGTCGGCCAGCACCAGATGTGGGCGGCACAGTACTTCTGGTACGACAAGCCGAACAGCTTCGTCACCTCCGGTGGCCTGGGCACGATGGGCTTCGAGGTGCCGGCGGCTATGGGCGCTCAAGTCGCCGCGCCCAACGACACCGTCTGGTCCATCTGCGGTGACGGCGGCTTCCAGATGACCCTGCAGGAGCTGGCCACAATCGCCGAGTACGACTGGCCGATCAAGTTCGCGATCATCAACAACAACAACCTCGGCATGGTGCGCCAGTGGCAGGAGTTGTTCTACCAGAACAATATCGTCGCCACGCCACTCAAGAACCCCGACTTCGTCAAGCTAGCCGAGGCCTTCCACATCAAGGGCCTGCGCGCCGAGAAGAAGGAGCAGGTGGCCGGCGTCATACACGAAGCAATGCAGCATCCCGGCCCCGTCGTCATCGACTTCCAGGTCCGCTATGGTGAGAACTGCTATCCGATGGTGCCGCCCGGCGCCTCGCTGGACGAGACGATCGACGCACCGCAGTGGGAAGAGGTGATGGCATGACGACCAATTCCGCATCCCAGAGCCAAATCCGTAAGCTGCGGCCGCACATCGTCATTGCCCTCGTCGAGGACCGGCCCGGTGTGCTCAATCGCATTGCCTCCAAGTGGCGCCAGCGCGGCTTCAACATCGAGTCGCTGGCTGTCGGCCACTCCGAGAAGCCGGGGCTCTCCCGCATGACCTTCGTCGTCGACTCCGACGCCAACGCCGAACAGGTCGTGCGCCAGCTCGACAAGCTGGTCGACATCGTCGACATCCGCGACATCTCGCACGAGGACATCGTGGCCCGCGAGATGGCGATCATTAAGGTGCGCGCAACGAAGGAGACCCGCAGCCAGATCATCGACATCGCCGAGGTCTTTGACGCTGAAGTGCTCGATGTCGGCGTCGACACGATGATCCTGGAGGCGACCGGCCGCGAGGAGAAGATCGACTCCCTCGTGTCCTTGCTGCGAGATTATGAGATTATCGAACTCGTGCGGACGGGCAAGGTCGCGATGATCCGCGGCTCCGCAGTGTCGCACGAGATCCCCGAAGAAGAACAGTACGACCGATACCCCGGTGTCCACACCTGGTGACGGGCAGGATTCAGGTTGAGGTTAGAGGTTCAGCGCTGATGATAGACACGACGATTTTCGATTTCGCAGCAGGCTCCGCCGTGGGGAGTGCAGAGGGGCGAAGCCCTCTTGCCGGGCGTCTGGGGGTGTCCCCCAGCAGCATCCCGGGGCGGGCGGGTGGGACGGATGACGCCCCGCCTAACCCACAAGTGGAGAAGGAGTAATCACCCCAATGCCCAAGATTTACTACGAGAACGACGCGAACATCGAGCTGATCCGCGGGAAGACGATCGGCATCATCGGCTTTGGCTCGCAGGGGCACGCGCACGCGCTGAACCTGCGGGACAGTGGCATGAACGTGATGATCGGTCTCTATCCGGGTTCAAATTCGTGGCAGCAGGCGCAGATGGCCGGTCTGCGCGTCGGCACCGTCGAAGAGGTCGCCCGCGAGGCCGACATCCTGATGGTGCTGGCGCCCGACCAGGTGCAGAAGCGCATCTACGAAGAGAGCATAGAGCCGGGATTGCGCGCGGGTAACATGCTGATGTTCGCCCACGGCTTCAACATCCACTACAGCCAGATCGTCGCGCCGAAGGACGTTGACGTGACGATGATCGCGCCGAAGGCACCCGGCCACAAAGTCCGCGAGATGTATGTCGCCGGGAACGGTGTGCCGGCGCTGGTCGCCGTGCACCAGGACGCCAGCGAGAACGCACGGGCAATGGCGCTGGCTTACGGGCGGGGCATCGGCTCCGCCAAGGCGGGCATCATCGAGACGACGTTCGAGGAGGAGACGGAGACGGACCTCTTCGGCGAGCAGACGGTGCTCTGCGGCGGCGTCACGGCGCTGGTCAAGACCGCGTTCGAGACGCTGGTGCAGGCCGGCTACCAGCCGGAGATCGCCTACTTTGAGTGCATGCACGAGCTGAAGCTGCTGGTGGACATGATGCACGAAGGCGGCATGGCGTACATGCGCTACTCCATCTCCGAGACGGCGGAATACGGCGACTACACCCGTGGCCCGAAGATCATCGACGACCACGTGCGCCAGAACATGAAGTCAGTCCTGCAGAACATCCGCAGCGGCGCCTTCGCACGGGAGTGGATCCTCGAGAACCAGGCCGGCCAGCCAAGCTTCAAGGCCTTGCGCCGCCAGAACGCCGAACACATGATCGAAACGGTAGGCGCTGGTCTGCGCGGCATGATGCCGTGGCTGAAGAAGGACTAGGTTAGACTAGAAACAAATGATGTCTCGAGTCGATTCGACCGGAGGTATGCGCTACGCATTACCGCCTCCGGACGCCAGCCTCAACCTTATCCGGCCCTCCATTCGCCGCTAGGCGGAACGGGAGGGCCGACTCCGACCGAGGGCGCGGCAAGGAGCGCCCTCTAACCCCAATTTTGTATCGGAGGTTGAGACGAAATGGCTGACAAAGAACAGGTACTGATATTCGATACGACGCTGCGAGACGGCGAGCAGTCGCCAGGCGTGGCTCTGAACGTCGAAGAGAAGATGGAGATCGCTCGTGCGCTCGAGCGCATGAAGGTCGACATCATCGAAGCCGGCTTCCCCGCGTCATCCCCCGGCGACCTCGTGTCCGTGACGGCGATCGCCAAGGAAGTGCGCGGCTCCGTCATCGCGGGCCTGGCGCGGGCGGTGCCGCAAGACGTGGACGCCTGCTGGGAGGCCGTCCGGCACGCCGAGCGGCCGCGCATTCACGTCTTTCTCTCCAGCAGCGACATCCACATCATGCACCAGCTGGAGAAGGACAAGGAGAACGTCCTGACCATGGCGCGCGAGAACATCGCGCGTGCCAAGAGCTACTGTGAGGACGTGGAGTTCTCACCAATGGACGCGACGCGGTCAGTGCCGGAGTACGTCTACCGCATGCTGACGGACGTCATCGACGCGGGCGCGACGACGATCAACATCCCGGACACCGTCGGGTACGCGATCCCGTCCGAGTTCGCGCAGTTCATTCTGGACATCAAGCAGAACGTGCCCAACATCGACAAGGCGCGCATCTCCGTGCATTGCCACAACGACCTGGGCCTGGCGGTGGCCAACAGCCTCGCGGCGGTGCAGGCCGGCGTGCGCCAGGTGGAGGTCTGCGTCAACGGCATCGGGGAGCGGGCCGGCAACGCCTCGTTGGAGGAAGTCGTGATGGCGATTAAGACGCGTCCGGACTTCTTCCACATGGAGACGGGCATCGACACGACCCAGATCCACCGCACGAGCCGCCTGGTGTCGCAGCTGACGGGGATGTCGGTACAGCCGAACAAGGCGATCGTCGGCATCAACGCCTTCCGGCACCAGTCCGGCATCCACCAGCACGGGATGACCAAGATGCGCGAGACCTACGAGATCATCGATCCGGAAGTCATCGGGCTGCCGAAGGGCACGAATCTGGTGCTCAACAAGAACTCCGGCCGCCACGGCCTCAAGGCCCGCCTGGACGACCTCGGCTACGAAATCACGCAGGCTGAAATGGACAACGTCTTCATCGCATTCAAGGACCTCGCGGACAAGAAGGGCGAGATCGACGATCGTGACCTCGACGCCCTGGTCTCGGGTGAACGCCGCGCCGTAGAGGACATCTTCAAGCTGGACCTCCTCCAGGTTTCCTGCGGCAACCAGCTGGTGCCGACGGCCACCGTCCGCCTCATCGGGCCCAAGGGTGAAGAGTTGAACACGACAGCCACGGGCACGGGTCCGGTCGATGCCGCCTTTCAGGCCGTCAACAGCATTGTGGGTGTGCCCAATCAGCTGGTGGAGTACCTGGTCAACAGCGTGACGGAGGGCATCGACGCCCAGGGCGAGGTGACCGTGCGCATCGAGGCCGATGGGCGAACGTTCGTCGGCCGCGCGGCGGACACGGACATCATCGTCTCCTCTGCGAAGGCTCTTTTGAACGCCCTCAACCGGGCGATCGCGCATATGCCTGGCCACAAGGCGGAGGCCGCATACACGAACCCGTAACCGCGGGCGGGAACTCGCGATGTAAGGAGCCGGGAAGCAAACGCTTCCCGGCTGCCTAACTTAACGGCGGCGTTATGGTCGCATCCAGTGAAGCCTGGTTAAGCCCCTGTTTGACGCTACTCCACACTTGCGCGGTTCTTCGCGAATGCCGGCGGAGAACTTACGGACTAGCCACGTAGGGCCTACGCCGCCCGTGGAGGGCGTGCCGCCAACTCGAGCACCATGAGCTCGACGGCGGCACGGTCGTCGAAGTTCCAGCGCTTCTGGTCTAGTTCACATTCGATTACGCGGGCGTAGGCGGCGCGGATGGCGGGCCAGGAGAGGCGGGAGGCAGACTCCATTAGATAGTGTGCGGCGCCTTCCGTAATCCCAATGCGGCTGGCGATCTGCGCAGCCCCGGCGCGGCCCTCCATCATCTCTTTGGCGACGGCGATGCGGCGGTAGCGCCCGGCGATGGTCGAGACGACAACCTGGAGGACCGCGCCGTCGTCGATCAGCTCCTGCAGGAGGCGGACCGCCTTGCGCGCCTCGCCGTTGGCGACCGCGTCGGCCAGGTAGTAGCCCTTCTGCTCCTTCGCGCGGCTTACGAGCTCGCGCACGTCGTCGGCGCAGATGGGGGCGCCGTCGGTGTAGGCCGCCAGCTTCTCCAGTTCGGATACAAGCATGACGGTGTTGGGGCCGATGAGTTCGGCGAGGAGCCGCAGCGCGGCGGCGTCGATCTTGAAGCCGTGAGCCTTCACGTACTTACTGAGCCAGTCGGCGACAAACTTCTCCTGCGGTGCCTGGAAGGCCATCACCTCGCCCAACGGCTTGAGCTTCTTGACCATCGCGTTGGCAGCGGTGACCCTGTCGCCTCCGTCTAGCACGACCAGCGTCGTGCTGGGGGGCATCTCGGAAATGTGTGCGACCAGGGGCTCCCAGCGCTCGAGGGTTGGCGCCGGTGTGGCGTCTTCGTCCTCCTCTTCGTCTTCGGACGGTCTCTTGCCACGCGAGACAGCCTGGGACGGCAGACCTTCCAGGATGACAAGGCGATGCTCACCGAGGAAGGGTAGCGTATCGCAGGCCGCGATGACCTCCTGCGCGGTCGTCTTCGCGGCATCGAGGCGTGTGATGTTCGTCGCCAGCGCGCCGTCGGTGTCGAGCTTCGCCTTGATCGCGTCGAGCGCTTCCGTTCGGCCGACCGGCTCCGCTCCGTAGAGGACGTAGAGCACAGGGTCAGATTAGCATGCGCGCGCGCCGCTGCACTGCTCGGACGATGCGCAGCGTCTCGAAGCCGTAACGGCCGTTGAGCAGCTCGTGGACGCCGGTCAGGTTGTTCGGCGTCAGCTCCTCGATTGCGCGGAGAATGTCGCCCTCGTCCTCTTCCGAGACGAGGCGACGGTGCTCAACCTCCTCCCCGCACTCGATGGCGTGGGCGAGGTGGTTGACTACGGTCGAGTCCTTGATTTCGCGCTCGCGGGCGATCTGCTTCACGGACTGACCGTCGCGAAACCGCCGCAGCGTGTCGTACTCCGAATCGCCGAGCGGCTTCACTGGCGCCTCAAGCTCGCGGTCGAACTCTCGTTCGCCGCTTTCGGCGATGTGTGCCTTGATCTCGGCGACGAAAATGTCGCCGAAGTCCGCCAGTTTCGCCTGCCCCACACCGCTGATGCGCAGCATCTCGTCCGGCGTCTGCGGGTAGTCGCGGGCCATCTGCCGAAGCGCCACGTCCGAAAAGATCACGAACGCGGCCGCTTTCCGCTCATCAGCCAGGCGCTTCCGCAACGCCCGCAGCCGTTCAAAGAGAACGACGTCGCAGTCACTGTCCGCGGGCGGCGGCGCCACCGGCAGCGAGCCGCTGAACGTCAGCCGATCCGCCATTAGTTCGCGGCCGCGCGGCGTGATGCTGAGTACCGGTACGCCGCTGGCAGGCCGCTGCACGAACCCGGCTTCGACGAGTTGCCTTGCTATCTCGCCCCACTCCTTCCGGCGGCGGGAGCGGCCACCACCATATGCTGTGAGCTTGTCGTGGCCCAGTTTCCGCACCTTCTCCGACTCGCTGCCGCATAGCACGTCAGCGACGTGCCCCGCGCCCACGCTAAATCCGCTCGCCTTGTGGATCTGCGCCAGGCAGGCCAGGAAGCGACGTGCTTCCAGCGTCAGGTCTTGCACTGGCCCGAGAACTGTCGCAGAGTCAGAGCGTTCTACCGACGACGCAGGCCTCTCTCTCCGAAGCTTGGCCGCGCCGGAACAGTTGTCGCAGGCGTCACACGGCCCCGCAAACGTCTCTCCGAAATACGCCAACAGCGTCTGTCGGCGGCAGACATCCGACTCCGCGAAGGCGACCAGCGCCGTCAGCATCTCGCGGGCGATGTCTCGCTGCCTGCGGTCCGTCGTTTCGTCGATGAAGCGCTCCTGCCGGGCTTCATCCCCCCGGCCGAAGAGCAGCAGACATTCGCTGGGGTGGCCGTCGCGCCCGGCACGTCCGGTCTCCTGGTAAAAGCTCTCGATGTTCTTCGGCAGGTCGTAGTGCACGACGAAGCGGATGTTCGGCTTGTCGACTCCCATGCCGAAGGCGATCGTCGCGCAGATAATCCGCACCTCGTCCGCCAGGAAGGCGTCCTGGTGGCGCTCGCGCTGCTCGCGCTCGAGTCCGGCGTGATAAGGCAGCGCCTGGATGCCGTCGCCTGCCAGGCGCGCCGCCAGCGCCTCGGTAGATCGGCGCGTGCCGCAGTAGATGATGCCGGCCTGACCTTCCCGCTCCCGCAGGAAGGTCAGCAGCCGCTGGTACGGCGCCTGCTTCGGCTCGATGCGGTAATACAGGTTCGGCCTGTTGAAGCTCGCCACGTATGGCTCGGCCTCGCGCAAGCCCAGCTGCTTGATGATGTCCTTACGCACACGCGCCGTCGCCGTCGCCGTCAGCGCCATGATTGGCGTCTCCGGGAAGTTGAGACGAAGCTCGGCAAGCTGGCGGTACTCCGGGCGGAAGTCGTGGCCCCAGTCGCTGATGCAGTGGGCTTCGTCGATGGCGAACATCGCCACATTCCAGCGCTCCAGCCGCTTCACGAAGCCAGGCGCCATCAGTCGCTCCGGCGCCACGTAAAGCAGCCGGAACTGACCCGCCTCCAGCCCCTGCACCACCCGTTGCAGCCGGTCCGGCGAAAGCGTGGAGTTGATCAGCGCGGCAGGAATGCCCTTGCGCCGCAGAAAATCGACCTGGTCCTTCATCAACGCGATCAGCGGCGACACGACTACCGTTAGACCGGGTCGAACCAGCGCCGGCAGCTGATAGCAGAGCGACTTGCCGCCGCCTGTCGGCATCAGCGCCACGACATCGTGCCCTGCCAGCACGTCCCCGATGATCTGCTCCTGCAACGACCGGAACTCGCGGAACCCGAAGTGCCTGTGCAGGACCTCCGCCAGGTCCGTAGTCCGCTCGACAAGCGCGGCGTCGCGAATGGGCTGACCTGATGAGGCGTGTTCTTCTGCGATTTCGTATTGCATGGCCTGCATCCTGCTGGACGCAGGCAACGGAAGCAATGGGGAACTGTCACTCAGTTGTTGGAAGCGCCCATTGTCTGGTACGTTTCCCCCGCGATGTCCGACACCTACGACCTGCTGATCCGTGGTGGCACCGTCGTCGACGGCACCGGCTCGCCCGGCTTTTCCGCCGACGTCGCCGTGCGGGGTGACCGCGTTGCGGCCATCGGTTCCCAGAACCCCGCGCAGGCCACACACACCATCGACGCTACCGGTCGGATCGTCTGTCCAGGCTTCATCGACGTCCACACCCACGACGACGCAGCCGTCATCTCGATGCCGATGGACTTCAAGCTCATGCAGGGCGTAACGACCGACGTCGTCGGCAACTGCGGTGCAGGCGTCGCGCCGTACAACCGCGAACGCGGCCTCGTGCCCGCTATCGGCATGGTGCTCGGCGAGACCGGCGAGATCACATGGCAGTCGTTCGGCGAGTACATGGACGCCGTGGAAGCGGCGGACCCGGCGATCAACGTCGCCTGCCTCGTCCCTCACGGCGCCACCCGTTACGCAACGATGGGCATGTCGACCTCCTCGCCCACAGATCCCGAGCTCGAAGTAATGCGAGAACATGTCCGCGAAGGCATGGCTTCCGGCGCCGTCGGCCTTTCCACCGGCCTCATCTACCCGCCCGGCCGCTTCGCGCAGACTGACGAGATAATCGGGCTGGCCAAAGTCGCCGCTGAATTCGGCGGCACCTACGTCAGCCACATTCGCAACGAAGGCGACGAGCTAATGCAGGCGGTGCAGGAATGCGTCCGCATCGGCGCTGAGGCCGGCCTACCCGCCCAGATCTCGCACCACAAGGCCGGCAGCAAGTCCGTCTGGGGTAAGACCGCCGAGACGATCCGCTTTATCGAAGAGCGCCGCGCAGCCGGCCAGGACGTAACCTTCGACGTCTATCCATACGTCGCGTCCAGCACGGTGCTCAGCGCCTTCGCCGAGCATGCCGCCAACCTCGACCCGGAAGCAGTCATCCTCGCCTCCGTCCAGAACCAGCCGGAACTCGACGGTATGACGCTCGCGGAGGCTGCCGATAAGCTCGACCTGCCGTACGAGGACGCCATGCAGCGCATCCTCCATGATTCACCGGGCACCGTGGCCGTCTTTTTCATCATGGACGAGGCGGATGTCCAGCGCGTCGTCTCCCACGAGCAATGCATGATCGGCTCCGACGGCATTCCCACGCCCACCGGCAAACCCCACCCGCGCCTCTACGGCACCTTCCCCCGCGTCCTCCAGCGTTATGTCCGCGAAGAGCGCCTGATGACCATCGAAGAGTCGATCCGCAAGATGACGTCGTTCCCCGCGGACCGCTTCAAGCTGGCCGGCCGCGGCCGTTTACAGGAAGGTGCCTTCGCCGACATCGTCGTCCTCGACCCCGGTACCATTGCCGACGTGGCCACGTACCAGGCGCCGCGCCATTACCCCACCGGCATCGACTACGTCGTCGTCAACGGCGCCATCGCGGCCGAAGGACACACCCAGACGGAGCGCCACGCCGGGCGGTTGCTGCGAAGGGAACAGGAGTGATGGCGGCCGCTGAAGAGATCTTCCCTTACATCTACGCCATCCCCGGCAGCTACGTGAACATGTTCCTGCTCGCCGAGGCCGACGGGCTGACGCTCATTGATTCCGGTCTCAAGGGCGCCGACCGCAAGGTCTGGAAGGCCGTCAAGGAAGTCGGCCGCAAGCCCGGCGAGCTGAAGCACGTACTCGTCACGCACCACCACGCCGACCACTGCGGCGCGCTCGCGGCCGTCAAGACGGCGAGCCAGGCGACCACGTATATACATCCCATCGACGCCCCGATCATGGCGGGAGAGCAGCCGCGGCCCCGGCCGAACCCCGGCAGCATCGCGGGCAAGGTCGCCGGCCCACTGCTGACCCGCCTGCCCGCCAACAACCCGACGCCCGTCACGGCTGACGAACTGGTCAACGACGGCGACGTCCTGCCGATGGGAGGAGGCATATGCGTCATCCATACGCCCGGGCACACGATGGGCCACGTGTCGTTCTACCTCAAGGGCCATGGCGGCATCCTCTTCACCGGCGACGCGGCGGCGCACATGATGGGTCGCCTCGGTAAGCCGGCGCTGATTTTCACGGAGGACATGGCTGCCGCGAAGGAGAGCATGCGCAAACTGGCCGCGCTGGAATTCAACACGGCATGCTTCGGTCACGGCAGCGTGCTCAAAGGCGGCGCCAACCTGGCGTTTCGGCGCTACGTCGAAAAGATGGCACAATAGGCGTCAACAGAAGGAGGAGAACCCAATGTATCGCTTGTCCGCTTACTACCCACACGGTGGCAAATTCGACCTGGAATACTACAAGACCAAGCACATGCCGATGGTCAAGGAGAAGGTCGGCTCGGCAATAGAGCGCTGGGAAGTCGACAACGGACTTTCAGGCGTGGCGCCGGGCTCGAACCCGCCGAACATCGCCGTCGGTCACCTGTACTTTAATTCGCTAGACGAGTTCGCGAAGGCATTCGGTCAGCACGCGCCCGCGATCATGGCCGACACCGCGAACTTCACAGATATCGCACCGCAGATCCAGGTCAGCGAGATCATCGAGGGTTAGCCGTACGCCGGCGCCCTAGCGCTCAAAGAAGAACCACCGCCGCTTCGGCGGCTTCTCACGGTACTCCAACCCGAAGCGCTCAATCGCGGCGTTCCGCAGCAAACTCACCACTTCGTCCGCCGAGTCGACCAGGTGGATGTGGTCAAGGTCCGTCTCGGAGATCGTTTCCTGCACGACCAGCGTGTCGCGCATGAAATCCAGCAGGGGGCCCCAGTAGTCCGTGCCAACCATGATGATCGCGAAGTCCTTGATCTTGCCCGTTTGGATTAGCGTCGCCGTCTCGAATACCTCGTCCATCGTCCCGATGCCTCCGGGCATGGCCACGAAGGCGTAGGAATACTTGACGAGCATCACTTTGCGCACATAAAAGTGGTCGAACGTCACCCACCTGTCCAGGTAGGGATTGGTGTACTGTTCCTCCGGCAGCTCGATGTTGCAACCGATGCTTCGGCCGCCGACGTCCTTGGCACCACGGTTGGCCGCTTCCATGATGCCGGGGCCGCCTCCCGTCATTACCGTGAACCCCATCTCAGCCAGGTGGCTGCCGATGTCCCGCGCCAGCGCGTAATACGGGTGGTCCTCGTCGAACCGCGCTGATCCGAACACGGTCACGCATGGCCCTACAAAGTGCAGCGCCCGAAACCCTTGAATGAATTCCAAGGCGATGCGGATCACGCGCCACAGCTCTGAGGAGCGGCTTGCGGGGCCGGTTAGAAGCTTGCGCTCCTCCGTGCCCTCCATGACGTGAGGATGGGATGGGATGCTGGGGTCGTTCTTCGTCATGCGCACCATTATGCGCAATCGGCCCGCGCGTAGGTCAGCCTAGATGCCGTGCTTGATGAGGTTATCGACCGCGAACTCGTAGTACATCACTGCCTCCGAAAAGATAAACTTCTCGCGGTCCCAGATGAGTTCCGGTTCGCCGGCGCTATTCAGCTGAACGTGTGCTCCAAGCCTGGGAAAGAACATGATGCTCATGAACTGCTGCGGCCCTTGCAGCATCTCCGGCTTGCGCCGCAGCAGCTCGATGTACGCGTCACCTGTCAACTCGACGACCTTCTTGTAGTCGCCGGTGCGCAGCGCGTCCTGCGCATCCGCCATCGTTGCGCGCAGGCCGTCGTCCTGAATCTTGTCGACTTTGGTGGGCATCGCTAAATCGTCGAATTAACTTCATACTCGACGCCCTCGAGCTGATGCACCCGCCACTTCTGGTGCTCCTCGTGGCGCTCCTTGAACTCCGGGATCACCTTCGTGCCTGTTCGGTAGATCGAGTCCATGACGTCTTCGTGCTGGCGGGCGCCACACTGCGCGACGAAGATCATCAGGTCCAGGTGCGACGCCTCGTACTTGCGCAACGTATCCTTCACGAATTCCGGCGAGCCGATGCAGCCGCCCCGCTGTGCCGCGCGCCAGAGCGCGCGCGTCGTTTCGTCCTTCGGCTCTTTGCCGCTGCCGCCGCCGCCGAAGCCGCCGAAGCCGCGGAATGCATCGCCGAAGGGGCCCCAGCGCTCGCCTTCAGGCGCGTCAGCAAACTGCTGGTAAATGTTCTTCTTGCCCGGTGGGTGATTCCCGCCCGTGAACGGATTGTAGTAATAGGCCAGCGAGTACGCGAAGAACTGCGAGCCCTCCATACCCTTCTCGATCGCCTCCTCGTCCGTGTCGAAACACGATAGCACCGACACGACCCCCAGCGCCGGGTTGATCGCCTTGCCGATCGGGTAACACTCCTCGCGCACCAGCCGGTAATACTCATCCGCGCGCTCGTTGGCCTCGTCCGGCGTCTCGAAAGCGAAGCCCAACGAGCCCATACCCAGCCTCGCCGCGACCATCGTCGTCTCGCGGCGTGATGAGGCGACCCAGAGCGGCGGGTGCGGCTTCTGCAGCGGTTTGGGCACCACGTTGCGCGGCGGCATACCAAAGTACTCGCCTTCCGTCCCACCGTAAGGCGTTTCCGTCATCATCTTCACGACTTCCCGCGTCGCCTCTTCCCACATCGCCTTCTTCTCGTCCCGCCGCACCCCGAATCCGCCCATCTCCATCTCCGAAGACGACTCGCCGGTGCCGAACTCCACGCGGCCGTCAGACACGAGGTCTAGCGTGGCGATGCGTTCAGCGACCCGGGCCGGATGGTTGTAGCGCGGCGGCATCAGCACGATGCCGTGACCCAGACGGATGTTCTTCGTGCGCTGGCTGGCAGCCGCAAGGAAAACCTCTGGTGCCGACGAATGGGAGTACTCT
This sequence comes from Dehalococcoidia bacterium, assembly GCA_035512435.1. Classification (GTDB taxonomy): domain Bacteria; phylum Chloroflexota; class Dehalococcoidia; order SM23-28-2; family RBG-16-64-32; genus CF-162. The sequence continues at coordinate 46,201 of DATKDX010000044.1, read as the reverse complement.
TCCAGGAAGTGGTGTTCGACCTCGAAGATGTAGTCAAAACCCAGCTGGTCCGCCAGCTCAATCTGATCCAGGGCGTTCTTCATCATCTTGTGCTCAGCGTCAGGGTCCCACTGCTCCTGGTCACGTGGCTTGGGGATCTGGTGTTCGTAGAACAGGCCGAATTTCATTGGGACCTCCTGCGACCCATGCACGGGCCGATGTGCGGCAAATATCGCATCCGAAGATAGCGAAGTCAATAATGACTGAACGGTCAGTATGCAGAGCCTTGTCACACTCGGCGCGTCAGCATGCGAGTAGTGCGGTAATCTCCTAAAACTACCCCCAGGAGAAGTGATCTGACTTCCTCCCCAGCACGAACAACCTACCAGGATGATAAGGACCTGGCGGAGGGCATCCGCCGCCAGGAACCTGATGCCATGGAAGCGTTGTACGACCAGCTAAGCCGCCGTGCCTTCGGGCTCGCCTACCAGATTGTCGGTAACGGCCCCGCTGCGGAGGACGTTGTCCAGGAAGCCTTCCTCGCCGTCTGGCGCGCCGCCGAGCGCATCAACTCTGCCCGCGGCAACCTCCAGTCATACGTCCTGACCATCGTCCATCGCCGCGCTATCGATGTCGTCCGCGCTCGCGGCGGCCATCCAGAGCGCCAGCTCCCCGAAGACGCCGCAGAACGCATACCCGGCGAAGGCGACTTCACCGAAGCGGTCGACTCACAGATAGACGGCGCGGTCGTCCGCAGCGCCCTCGATGGCTTACCGCAAGACCAGCGCCAGGTTGTCGACATGGCCTACTATCAGGACCTTACCCACATCGAAATATCGGAACGTCTCGGCCTGCCGCTTGGCACTGTGAAGAGCCGGATGCGGCTGGCGTTGGAGAAGATGCGGGGGCAGCTAGGGGTGGAGAGAACATGAACTGCGAACAATTCGAAGAACTGGCCGGCGCCTTCGCCCTCGGCGCGCTTCCCGACGACGAGATGCTTGCCGCTCGCGAGCACCTCGCTGCTTGCGACCAGCCCCACGCCGAAGCCCGCGACTTCCTTGCCGTCGCCGCCGGCCTCGCCTCCGCCCCGCCAGAACGCGAGCCGTCGCCGGCCCTCAAGTCGCGCCTCATGGACACCATTCGCGCCGAGGCTGGGGCAGCCCCCGCAGCGCTTGCCCCACGGCCAACTCCCGAACGGGGCCCTACCTTGTGGCAGCACATCGCCGGCTGGTTCGATGCCGGCTCCCTCGGCTATGGCCTTGCGGGTGCTCTGTCCGTGCTCGTCATCGCCCTCGTCATCTGGAACGTCTCCCTCCGCGACGATGACACCACGACCGACCAGGTGGTCGTCACCCTCACCGGCGCCTCCGGCCAGATCACTTTCTTGCCAGACCAGAACGTCGCCATCATGGACGTCGAAGGCCTCGATCAGCCGCCGGCCGGCCAGGTCTACCAGGCCTGGGCCATCTCCGGCGACGGCCCCACCAGCATCGGCGTCGTCGAAGTCCACGCTGACGGCAGCGTCCATCAGGCCATGGTCGTCGACGAAGCCGGCGTCGAACTCTTCGCCATCACCATCGAACCCTCCCCCGGCGTCGACCAGCCCACCACTGACCCCGTCATCACAGCCGAACTCTAGGCCGCCACCCATTCCCTGTCATCCTGCACCTGGCGGGTCCGGGGAGGCCAGCACTCGCACACCGTTGATCCTGAGGAATCGAAGGACCCAACCCACGCCAGTGCAGTCTGTGGAATCGAAGACGAAGCGCGCTCACGGCACCGCCACTACCCTACGCACCCACCCAATTCGCAGGATTCGCGTGCAATCCGGTGATCCAATCCTGCAATCCCCCCGAACAACCTCCTGTACACGGTCGTGACCGAACCAATCCAGCCAATCAATCAGGAGGTACAAGGCACCATGCCTACTCTCAACCACTTACGGGGCGCCTCCAGCGCCCTCCTCATCGCCGGCGTGCTCTTCGCCGTGGCCGCCGCTGCGCTCTGGGCACTCAACCCGGCCAGCGGTGCAGACCACCGCGATAGCCCCGCCGCCGAGGCAAACGCGGCGCTCGACATCACCGATGTCTACGCCTTCCGCAGCCCGGCCAACAACGACAACCTCGTCGTCGGCTTCGGCGTCAACGGACTCACCGCGCCGACCAGCAACGATAGCGCTCGCTTCAACGCCAGCGCCACCTACACCCTGCACGTCGATGTCGATGGCGACCTGGCGGACGACGCCACCGTTAACGTGGACTTCGACGACGCAACCCCGCAGAACTTCACGATTACCGGCCTCGGCGACGCCATCACCGGCGCCGTCACACCTGCCGGCCAGTCCGCCAACGTCGTCAGCGCCGGTGGCATCAGCGCCTTCGCCGGTCTCCGCGACGACCCGTTCTTCTTTGACCTGACCGGCTTCAAGAGCTTCGTCGCCGGGCCGTACGTCCCCGCCGCCGGCCTCCGCGCAGATGGCGCAGGCGCCCCCGCCGACGCCTTCGCCGGCACCAACACCTCCTACGTCGTACTGGAGCTGCCCATCACCGCCGTCACCGGCGAGGTTGCCTCCAACACCGGCACCATCAAGGCCTGGGTCTCCACCTCCAACGGTGGCAGCCAGCTGGACCGCATGGCCATCCCAGCGATCAACACGGCCCTCATCCCCAGCGACATGAAGGACGGCTTCAACCAGGGCAGCCCCGCCACGGACGTCGCTGAATTCCAGGCAACAGCCCAGGCATCCATCGAAGGCCTGCGCGCTGCGGTTAACGGTGTGCTCGACAGCCCCGTCGGCGAAGAGGATGGCGGTCCCCTCGGCGATCTCACGCCCGAGCAGGTCGCAGGCGCCCTGATTCCCGACATCGTCACCATCGACTTCTCGCAGGACGTTGTCTTCCCGAACGGTCGCCAGCTCACCGATGACGTCATCGACGTGGCGCTCCAGCTCGTGCTCAACCGCACAGCCGGCATCACCGACGACATCGACGCTAACGACAAGTCGTTCAGCAGCAGCTTCCCCTACCTGGCGGAGCCATTCGTGGCAGCCTCCGGCCCCACACCGGCCGGCGTGCCCACTACGGGTGGCCAGCCCCTGGATGACGGCAATGGCATCAGCACCGCGCTGGTCCTCGCCGTCGCCGGTGGCGCGCTCATCGTGCTCGGTGGCGGCCTCACCTTCGGCCGCAAGCTGACCGGCTAACGACTACTTCTTGAAAGGAACGGAGCGAGAGATGACGAGGACAGTAGCGACGGGTGGTCTCCTGGTGCTGGGCATCGGTGCCGCGCTGCTGGCCCTCGCTCTCGCCTTCTTCCTGGTTGCCGATGACGGTGGCGGGCGCTCCCCCGCACCCGCCGCCGTCTCGGCAGACCTCGTCACCACCACCAGCGCCGAGATCGCCTTCTGGGAAGAGCGACTCGCCGCTGACCCCGCCGACTTCACCGCCGCCGACCGCCTCGCCTCCGCCTACATCCAGCGCGGCCGCGAATCTGGCGACGTGAGCGACTTCACCCGCGCGCAGGCCGCCGTCAACGCCTCCTTCGCCTCCTTCAGCGACAACCCGGCGGCCTTCGGCCTTCTCGCCACGCTCCAGAACGTGCGCCACGAATTCGCCGCAGCCATCGTTTCAGCAGAGCGCAGCCTGGAGCTCGATCCCACGCAGGACCACCTGCTCAGTGCCATCGGCGACGCGCAGGTCGGCCTCGGCCTCTACGCTGAGGCCTTCGATAACTACACCTCCCTGACCGATCAGGCGCCATCGCTCGCCGCCTTCAGTCGCCTCGCCTATGTCTATGAGCTACGCGGCGATCTCGCTAACGCCGAAGGCGCCTGGGGAAACGCCCTCAGTCTCGACTCCGGCAGCAACGCTGAAGCCAGCGCCTGGGCCAATACCCAGTACGCCACCTTCCGCCTTAACCAGGGCGACCTGGACGACGCCGCAACCCCCTACGACGCCGCCCTGGACTCCTTTCCTGGCTACATCCACGCGCTCGCCGGTCAGGCTCGCGTCGCCGCCGCCAACGGCGACTACGATTCTGCCATCGCCCTCTACACCCAGGTGACGGAGCGCCAGCCGCTCCCCGAATACGTCGCCGCTCTCGGCGATGTCTACGCGGTAGCCGGTCAGACCGCCGAGGCCGCCGAACAGTACGCCCTCGTCGAAGCCATCCGCCAGCTCTACGTTGCCAACGGCATCAACACGGACCTCCAGATCGCCGTCTTCCTCGCCGACCACGATCTTCGCCTCGACGAAGCCCTCGCCTCCGCCGAGGCGGTCTACGCGGAAACGCCGGGCAACATCTACGCCGCCGACGCTCTCGCCTGGGCGCTCTACAAGAACGGCCGCGCTGGTGACGCGCTCCCGTACGCCGAAGAAGCGCTTCGTCTCGCCACACAGGGGGCCAGCCTCTGGTACCACTCCGGCCTCATCCACGCTGCCACCGGCGACGAGGCCTCGGCTCGCGCCCACTTGCAGACTGCCATCGACATCAACCCGCACTTCTCGCCGCTCCAGGCTCCCATCGCCGAGCAGACTCTCGCGGAGCTGGGCGGATGACTTCCATCTTCTCGCGCCCCGTCGTTCTCCTCGCCGCGGCACTAGTCGCCGTCATCGCGGCGCTCTTCGCCCTTGCGCCGACGCCGTCAGCCGATGCCCACCCCCTCGGCAACTTCACGATCAACCGCTACTCCCGCATCGAAGCCTACTCAGACGTCATTCGTGTCCACTACGCCTTCGACATGGCCGAGATACCCGCCTTCCAGGAAAGAGGCGACATCGATGCCAACAGTGACGGCGACATCTCCCCTGCCGAAGCTCACACCTACGCCAATGAGCAGGCCGATGCCATCACCGCCAACCTCTCCCTCACTCTCGACGCCCAGCCGGCCGAACTCTCGCCCGTCGCCACGCGCGCTCAGCTCTTCCCGGGCGAAGGCGGCCTCGATACTCTTCGCGTCGACGCCGTCTTCGAGACGCCGACCCCCCCCCCGGCCCGGCAGCCCTCGCCTATAGCGACAACAACTACGCAGACCGCCTCGGCTGGAAGGAGATTGTCGTCCTGCCCGTCGCCGGCCTTGCCGTCGAGGGCTCCCCGCCAGGCGAAGACCTCACCAGCGCCCTCACCGCCTACCCGGACGACCTGCTCTCCAGCCCTCTCGATGTGACCACCGCCACCTTTTCCTTTGGTGCGACCGGCGCCGTCGCCGCACCTTCCTTGGCCCTGCTGAACCTCGAACCGGCTGTCGAGTCATCGCGGGGCGGCGCCGGCCTCGCATCGCTCATTGACGCCGAGAACCTCACGCTCACGGTCGTCCTCCTAGCCCTGCTCGCTGCCTTCGGATTCGGGGCGCTACACGCCCTGGAGCCCGGCCACGGCAAGACGCTTGTCGCCGCATACTTCGTCGGCGTTAAGGGCTCTGCCGGGCAGGCGCTCCTTCTCGGCCTGGTCATCGCCGCCACGCACACCGTCGGCGTGCTTACCATCGGTCTCATCGCCATCTTCGGCTCTCAGTTCATCCTTCCTGAGGATCTTTACCCCTGGCTCAGCCTCGCCGCCGAGCTCATGGTGCTGGCGCTGGGCCTGCGCCTGGTCACAATGCGCGGCGGGGGCCGCTATCTGCACCGGCTGGCGCACCTGCTGCCGTGGAAGCACCGGCACGCTCACGAACACGGCGGGGCGGAGTCGGCCTCCGGCGCGCCGCCGTGGCGCTCCCTCGTGGCGTTGGGACTGGCCGACGGCCTGACGCCAAGCCCTTCCGCGCTCATCGTCCTGCTTGCGGCCATCTCACTGGGACGCATCGAGATGGGGATCGCCCTGATTGTGGCATTCAACGTGGGATTGGCGGCGGTGCTTGCGGGCGTTTCGCTCGGACTGGTCTACGCGCGGACTATCGCGGACCGGCTACACCGTCACCGGTTCGCCTCGCGGGTTCCCATGGTGGGCACGATCACCGGCTCGATGACCGGCCAGGGGACGCTGGTGCGAGTGATGCCGCTTGGCGGCGCCTGCGTGTTGGTCGCCGTCGGCTTCGTGTTGACGCTGCGCGCACTACCGGCTGCCGGCATCGTGCTTTAGGCGACGCCTCAGAGCCTTTCGACTCAGGATTCGCCCCGCCCGAAGCGCTCCCAGCTCACGTACTCCTCGAACGAAGCGCGCGACCGGCCCGCCGACAACGAAACGCCGGGCTCCGGGTGACCCAGCGCTACCACCATCGAGATCCGCCACCCCGCCGGCAGGCCCAGCACTTCCCGGCCGCAGTCCGGGTGGTGGATGCGCACCGGACAGGACCCCAGCCCTTCGTTCCAGGCCGCCAGCATGATGTTCTGCGCAGCGCGTCCGCCATCGAAGTCCAGCCCGTCCGGGTCGAGGCACACGGCGATCGCCGCCGTCGCCGGGCCCAGCGGCTGCGAGAAGTCGCCGCACTTCGCCAGCTCTGCCATGTGCTCCTTGTCCCGTACCACGACGAAGCGGAACGGCTGCCGGTTCTTGCTGGACCCCGCCATACGCCCTCCCTGCAGAATGCGCCGCAACACTCCCTCGTCGATCGGTTCCTGCGTATAGCTGCGTGAATCGCGCTTCGTGATGATGGCCTTGTAGGCGTCCATGGGCTTCCTCCTAGGCTACAGAGTGTCGCTACTCGGCGATGCGGTCAAGACTCCGGCTTCTGCCTGTCGCCACACTTGAGCGCTAGCCCTCGCCTGCTAGAATGCGGGCGAATTGTCCAAACTGAACTACAGCTACTGGGAGTACACCGAACCGCCCTGGGACCACGGCGAGTTCCCCTGGCTCGTCCGCGTCATCGTCCGCTGGGCCATCACAATCGCCGGCTTCCTCGTCGCCGAGTGGTTCGTCAACGAAGTCCTCTACGACCGGGACCGCTTCGTCATCGCCGACACGGAGGCGCTACTCTTGGCTGCCGCTATCTATGTCGTCCTTCGCGGAATCTTGCGCCCACTCCTTCTCGTCCTCACTTGCCCTCTGCAAATCCTCACTCTCGGCCTCTTTATCTTCGTCGTTAACGCGCTTATCGTCCTGCTCGTTGAGCAGATCTGTGATTTGTTCGATATTGCCTTTGTCATCGATGGGTTCTGGCCTGCGTTTGTAGGCGCACTCATCATTTCCCTCGTTTCCTTCGTAATTTCACGCCTTTTGCGCCGAAATCCTTTCCTTCCGCGCCTCGGTTAACCCTTAACTTTCCCGCTCGCTACGGTAACAACGCCGCCACGTGGGCGTCATCTTAGACAGACTAAGATGCCTTCCCAACCAGGCGCCCGCCCGGGTTCACTCGACGCTGTCACGCCGATATCCATCAATACCGACGATTTCACCAGCTCGGACGATGAAAGCGGCCGCTTCGATCACAAGTACATCGGGCGCTTGCTCGTCCTGCGCTGGGGCCTAACCCTCGCCTACGTCAGCCTTGTCGTTACCGGCTTCCTTCCCGTCCGCGACATCCCGTTCGTTGCCGGGCTCTCCTGGTACCTCGCCGGGAACCTCCTCTACACCTGGGTTTGGATGCAGCGCCGCCCCATCGTCTGGCACGACCGGATCTACCTCTACCTCGATCTCGTCACGGTGGTCACAGTCATGCTCGCCGTCAGCAATATGCAGTACCCCATCTGGGCCTGCTTCATCATGCTAATGCTCGCCGGCGCCGCCGAACACAACGCGGTCGCCTCACGCGTCTACAGCGGAGCCTGCCTGCTGGCCTTCATCGGCACCGTCGTCTTCCTCGATGCCATGGGCTGGGAGGACGTCTCAACCAGCGCCGCCGTCGTCACTACGGTTATCCTCGCCTTCATCGCCTACGACCTCGCCACTACCTTCGAGGGCAACCGCCGCCTCCGCCGATACATCCGACGCCTCACCGTCACCGACCCGCTGACGCAGATCGCCAATCGTCGCCGTCTCTCTGCCTTACTCGCCTCACCCCCGAACGTTGATCACCCACTGGCAGTCGCCATCATGGACGTCGACAAGTTCAAGCAGTACAACGACAGCTTCGGACATTTCGCCGGTGACCGCCTCCTCCAGCGGCTCGCCGAAATCCTGAAGGAAGAATTCCCGTCTGCGATCATGGTCTCACGCTACGGTGGCGACGAATTCGTCATCGTCATCGCCGGCGACTCCGCCGATAAGACCGCCGGGGACATATTCCGCGCGCTCAACGAGCACCCCATCGACCCCATGGCCGTAAGCGTCGGCGTCGCCATCTGGCCCGACGAACAGCCCACCCTCGACGCCGCGCTGGCCCTTGCCGACGACCGCCTGCGCCTCGCCAAGAAGAGCCGCCGCTCGACGAGGAAAGCCACCGTCTCCGCCTGACGGCGCACCGTCATCGGCAGGAAATCGCAACCAGCAACGCCGTTCGCACGGCCCTCTTCGTACCTAGAATGGATATGAAATGGCCATCCGCGACGCAGATATCGACCTCGAGGAGCGCGCCCGGCGCAACCTGCCTGAGCCCATTAAAGGACCGCTGGACCGCATCGACCGTCGGCTTATTCGCCTTTTCCAGGAGTACGGCCATACCACCCTGCGCATCAACCTCGGCGTCGTCTACATCTGGTTCGGCGCGCTCAAGACCGTCGACCGCTCGCCCGTCGAGGACCTTGTGCAGGACGTCATCTTCATCACCGATGCCTCCTGGGTCGTGCCCGCCGTCGGCGTCTGGGAGATCGTCATCGGGCTCGGACTCATCTTCCCCATCACCCTCCGCATAGTCCTGCTGATGCTCGGCGCACAGCTCCTCGGCACCATGTCAGCATTCGTCGTTGTCCCTGGCGATTGCTTCCAGGACGGCAACCCACTGCTGCTCACCGACACCGGCGAATTCGTCCTCAAGAACCTTGTCCTACTCACAGCCGCCATCGTCATCGGCTCAACCGTCCGCCGCCGCAACACCCCCATCGAGAAAGAGCCGCCGCGAGAGCCCACGTAGCCGGCGGTCGCCACGAGGTCGATCCTACACCTGTATATGTACCTTCAGCGATCCCTGCCGCTTGTCCGCCGCCGTCGCGAACGCCTTCGCCGCCTCGTCCAGCGACGTACGGTGCGTGATCACTCGCCGGGCCCTCTCCGGGTCGGATGATAGGATACCCAGCGCCACATCGAAGTCCGACTGCTGACCGGGACGGCAATACGTGATGCCGCCGGCCATCGTTATCTCGTTGCGCATGAGCGAAAGCGCGTCCACCTGCTGCGGCTGCGTGAACAACCCCAGCACGGAGATTCTCCCGCCATAGCGAACGGAGTTCATCGCCTCCGTCAAAGTCGGCGCCGATCCCCCCACCGTCTCCACGACTACATCGATATCGTGCCGCTTCACTGAGCCGACCTCCGTGTCTTTGACGATGCGGCTAGCACCCATCGCCAGTGCCGCCTCGCCCTGGTGCTCATGGCGATACGTCGCCGTGATCTCGCTGGCCCCGAAGTGCTTCGCCGCCAGCACCGAGAAGAGCCCGATCGTACCGCTGCCCAGCACCAGGACGCGCTCTCCCGCCGTCAGTCGGACGATGTGCAGGCCGTGCACGCAAACCGCCAGCGGCTCCGCCAGGGCGCCCAGCTCGAAGTCCACGTTCTCCGGCAGGCGGTACAACGTGTACTCCGGGACGGCGATGTAATCCGCGAGCGCGCCGGGGAAATACGCCCCGATGAGGATGCGCTTGGGGCACAGGTTGTACTTGCCGCTGCGGCAGAAAGCGCACGTCTGACACGAGCGTATCGGCTCCACGGCCACACGGTCGCCAACCGCGAAGCGCTCGACTCCCTCCCCGACTTCCAACACCTCTCCCGAGAACTCGTGCCCGATCGACATTGGGTTTGGCGGCAACTCGGCGCGGTAGAAGTGGAGGTCCGTACCGCAGATCCCGCACTGCCGCACCCGCACCAGCACCTCCGCCGGCGCCGCCGAGGGCTGCTCCGTGTCCTTAATCTCGATCGTCTCTTTGCCGGTGCAAAACGCTGCGCGCATGGGCGGATTTTACAGGTTTCAGGTTTGGGGTTACAGGTTTCAGGGATCCGCACCGGTACACCGTTCCTCTTTCCGCTCCAATCACTAATCACTAATCACTAATCACCATCCACTTGCTACTATCGAAGCATGCGAGCGTTGAACCAGCCGACGAGCTGGTGGGGCTGGAACTGGGAGCCCCCGACACCCATGTCGATCGCGGAGCTAATCATGGCCGGCAACATGTCGACGCAGGTGGCCGCCATGTTCTGGGTGGCGATGGAGAAGGGCGCATCACTCATCCTCGCCGCGGACCCGCCGCACTCGGGCAAGACGACCACGCTCTCGGCCCTGCTTTCGTTCACTCTGCCCAATACGCTCGTCTACTTCACCCGCGGCGTCGGCGAGACGTTCACTCTGCCGCCGGTATCACCCAACTACCACACCTACATCCTCGTCAACGAGATGAGCGACCACATCCCGGTCTACACCTGGGACGACCACGCCCGCCGCGCCTTCGAGCTGCTGCACGAGGGCTATCGCCTGGGCACCACCATGCACGCCGACACTGTCGACGGCGTGCTCTCGCAGCTCGAGGGCGATCTGGGAATCCCGAAGCGGCACGTGGCCGGCCTAACGTTTATCGTACCGATGTACATTGGGCGCCGCGGGCCATACGGCTACGAGCGCCGAATCACGGAAGTCGCAATGCTGGAGTCGGCCGCCGACGGCTACCGCGTCTCCCAGGCGGCCGTCTGGGACCGCGAGGAGGACACGCACCGCCTCTTCCCGAAGAACGGCGTCCGTGACGCGCTGGCCCAGTGGGCGGGCATGACACCCGTCAAACTGGACGTGGCGATAGCGGCCCGCCAAACTTTCCTCGAGAACCTGATCAACGCCGGGACGACCTCGATCCCGGAGGTCAACGCGGCGCTGCTGGCCTTCCAGGTGGAGGAGTTCGGGCTGACGGACGAGGGCTGATTTCAGATACGGGAGGGGGATTCTGTTTTGTAATTTCGCGTGTTTTTTATGCACTTAGCGCTATAATTAGCCTGGGCATACGGGTGAGGGCGGGCTGGGTTTGGGAGGCGCAGATCGAAGGAGCGCCAGGGGCGCAGCGCAGGCCTACAACGCCAGGATCGTGGCCGCGCAGCTTGCCAATCTGAGAAGTCCGGGAAGACGGCGTGGGCGCCGCTGGCGTGGAGGTCTTCCTGCGCATAGGTCCCCGTCGCCACGCCGACGCCCAGCGCGCCGTTAGCCAGCGCCGCCGTGATGTCGTGCGGCGTGTCCCCCACCACGATCACATCCTCTGGTGTCGCCCCGTTGGCCACCGCCCGCATCGCCGCCGCCACTACATCGCTCCGCTCCAGCGAAACCTCCCCGTATCCACCGCCCTCGAAGTACCGCGAGAGGTCGTAGAAGTCGAGCTTGAGGCGGACGCCATCACTGAAGTTGCCGGTCGCCAGGCCCAGCATCGCGCCCGCTCCCCGCAGCGCCTCCAGCAACTCGGGAAAGCCCGGCATCACGTGGCCGTCGCGCTCACGCAGAGATTCCGGGAGCAGGCGAATATACGCCTCGATGAAGCGGGGGAGGTGCTCCCCGGCGCCGCCTTCGATGCCGCCGTGCTCAAGACCTCCCTGCAGGATGAAAAGGTCGGTGCGGCCGCTGAACTCGATGCGCCGGAAGCCATCGTCGACGCCGTAAAGCTCGGCGAAGGCGCGGTTCATGGCGTGGCTGCCGGCGCCGCCTGTGTAAAGCAGCGTGTTATCGATGTCGAAAAGAACGACCCGGCGGCGGCTCACTTCTCGACAGGCTCGCCGGCCTTAATCCACTGGTCGGTGCCGCCTTCGAGGTTATAGATGCGGGTGAGTCCGGCGGCGGCCGCCATCTCAGCGGCGAGGGCGCTGCGCTGCCCCACCGCGCAGACGAAGATGACATCCTTGTCCTTTGGCAGTTCTTCGCGGCGAGCGTAGACAGTGTTGACGGGAATCAGGGTGGCGCCGGGCACGTGGCCGCCCGTGTACTCGTGCATCTCGCGCACGTCGACGATGGCCGCGCCGCTGGCCAGCATCTCCTTCGCTTCATTTACGTCGATGCGCGTGAAGGGTTCACGCGGGTCCTTGGTTGCCATGTGGGGCTCCTTCTGAGTCGTGGTTCCCCTTCATTGTAGCGCCTTGACACACCCGGGGCCGGAGGCGATGCTGCCCCGCGGAGGAGCAAGCCATGGCCACACAAGAGCAGATCGCCGAACTCAAGCAGAAGATGCGTGAACAGCGCGAGACGCTACTGGCAGCGCTTGGCAGTCTGAGCGAGGCCGACGCTGAGCGCTCCAGCACAGGCGAGGGCGAGTGGAGCGCGAAGCAGCAGATGGCCCATCTCTGCGAGATGGAGACTGCATATCGCGCCTGGGTGGAGGAGGCCCTCGCCGAGGACAACCCCAACGTGGACGGCGTCTACGGAGAGCGCCCGGCCATCCGCCTGGAGGACGCGCACAACCACACCGTTGCGGAACATACGGCGGAGATGCGGCGCCAGCGGACGACTACGGAGGCGATGATCGACGGCATGGCGCCTGGGGAGTTCGACCGCACGGCCACCCAGCAGATGTTCGGCACGTTGACGGTGCTGCAGTGGCTGCGGTCGTATTACCGGCACGACCGCATGCACCTGGACCAGGTGCAGGGCCGCGACCCGGAGTACAAGCCGCGGTTTACGGGGGCGGAGCCGGACCAGCGGCGCGGATAGCAAAACGCTGCCTCAGACTCGGCGGTAAGTGGTGGCCGCGGCTCGTGGATTCGAGAACCTCACCACGAGCGGATTCGCGGACGTCAGCGCGAGCGGACACAGCAAGTCTCATGCGATCGCGCCTTGTGTCAATCGCACTCCCGTGCTAGTGTGTCGCTAGCTTTGTAGAGGCCCTTGGGGGTCTTTTATTTTGCCCTCATTCTGGTAAATCGATGGTTGAAGACGTAGGAAACCAATGGCTCGCCCAGGCGTTGTGGGACGTCGGCGCCGTCTCGTTCGGCGACTATACGCTCGGCCGCACGACGGTGCACTCGCCCGTCTACGTGAACCTGCGCCTCCTCGTCAGCGATCCGCTGGCGCTGGCGCGCGCCGCCGACGTCATGACGGAGGAGATCAGCACCCTCCAGACCATGCGCCACCCGCAGGTCGGGCCGTTCCAGCGCGTCTGCGGCATCCCCTTCGGCGGACTGCACCTCGCCACCGCTTACTCACTTCGCGCCCGCGTGCCGATGATCTACGTGCACCCGGCCAAGGAGCGCAACGGCAGCCGCGTCTACGTCGAAGGCGTCTATGAGCAAGGCGAAGGCGTCCTCCTCATCGATGACCTGGTGACCAGCGGCGGCGGCATCATCGAGACGGCAGAGTTCCTGCGCCAGAACGCCGGCCTCAACGTCCGCGACGTGCTGGTGCTGCTCGACCGCCAGGAGGGCGCGAAGGACCTGCTCAAAGCCCGCGGCTACAACCTGCACTCCATTCTCGGTCTGGATGCGATGCTCAACTACCTCATGGCCAGCGAGAAGATAGACTCCGACGACTACCAACGCAGCATCGGCTACATCCAGCAGCGGCGAGCCGAACGCGGCTTCGAGTAGCCCGCGCCCCTTCTGCCATGTACGCACGCATCATCGCGCTCTTCGTCATAGTCGCTGCTATCGCTCTTGTCCTCGCCGTCATAGGGCTCGCCGTCTCCGGCGGCGACGATGATGACGGATCGAACCGAGACGACAACTCCGTCGATGGCGAGCTAGCATCATGCTCCGCCCTGAGTGAGCTCGAAAGCTACCGCTACGCCATCTCGGTGCATATCGCGGGCGTCGGCGAATCACCGTCCGAGCCGCAGGAGGGTGAACTGACAACTGCGCCGCTTAGCGCTCTCGGGGAAGCGCTAGCTCAGCTGCTCTCCGACTTCAGCCTGGAAGGTGCTTACGTTAACCCGGACCGCTCGCTTGCCCTTCTCACCTTCGGTGAAGAAGAAATCGAGCTCCGTCAATTCGGCGACGAATCGTGGGTCCGTGTTGGCGACGAGTGGGAGCAGGGCGACGCCTCGGCCGACGAGCTGCTGATGCCCGTGCTGGTCTGCAACGAAGTGGTGCAGGCGGTCTCGCCCTCCCTGGTGGAAGCGGAACCGACAGACGTAACCGCCAATGGCATCGACGCGACGCACTACGTGCTGGATCCGGAGAAGACGCAGAACCTGCCGCCTGTGCTTGGCCAGGAGCTGACGGACCCTTACACCGTTGATCTCTGGGTCGCCGAAGACGGCCGCTATCCGGCCCGCCTCCACATCGAATCAGATGACCCCGACGGCGAAGAGCCCGCGTTCCGTCTGGCCATGGAAGTAATGGACGTTGGCGATGAAGAGATACGGGTGGAGACGCCGGAAACCGATTAGAGGAGCCGGCGGATGGCCTTGCGGCCGGGACGCGGATCGTAGTTCGACTTGAACTGCTCCAAGGCGTGGCGCTCAATGAGGTACTTGCCCGCGAAAAGGACAGCCGGCACCTTCTTCTGCTTGATCAGGCGGCGCAGACTCTGCGGGTGAATATTCAGGATGCGGGCGGCATCCACCAGGTCAAGGTAGTTGTCGAAGGGTTCGTCTGCCAATTCGCTTACTCCATTACAGACGTTAAGACGCTTAGCCAATATAGCACAGTTGTCAACACCCAAAGTGGAAAATTCTGGCAAGTTAAGCAGCTCCGTCGCGAGCGGCTAACTCCCTACGGCGCGTGCTGAATAGTCACCTCTGAGCCGATCGGCGGGCAGCCCTGCTGCTGCGAGACGCTGAGCGCCGCATCGTAGCGCAGAAGCTTCAGCGCGTCGACCGGCCCGATGCTCTCGTCGCAGTCGGCGTCGCCCCACGTCTGCGGGTCGCCGTCGCCCTCACCGAGGCCGGCAACGCCGCTGCCCAGCACCTCGATTGCCGTCCCCATCGGCGGGCAGTCACCGATGTTAACGCTGAGTCCCGCGTCGAAGCGCAGCGTGATGAGCGCATCCACCGGATCGGCGACATCCGAGCAATTGACGTCTGCCCAGACGAGCTCCCGCTCTACAGGCGTCGGACCGGACGACGTCGGCGTTGAAGTCGGCGATAGCGTTGGTGTTGTCGTCACGAACGCAGTCGGCGTCGGCGTGTCCGTGGGCTCCGGCGTCGCGGAAGGCGTCGGCGTGGGCGCCGCCGCTTCGAACGCGCCGATGTCACACTGAGGCCCCTGGGGCCTCGGCGCGCCGCGCTGGTCGACGTTGAAGATGGGATCGGCCGCGCAAACAGCGTCGTTCCCGGCGTCGATGGCGTCGCTGCTAAGCAGGAGCGCATGGGTCTGCGTCGCACCACCGTTGTTAGCCAGCGGGCCAAGGTTAGCGTTGCCCGTGGGGATGTCCGAACCCTGGTTCAGGTTGCATGTGTTGTCACTATCGAGGTTGTGCCCCATCGAAATGAAGGTAGACCCGGAGCAGTCGGCGCCCGCCTGCTGGTCGGCGATGATTGTGTTACGCATGACCACATCACCCGGCGCGTCCGCGGGGCTGTAGACACCGCCGCCGCTGGTTGTGGCAGTGTTGTCAGTGATCGTGACGTTGATGAGGCCGGTGGAGCTCTCCTCGCCGTTGTAAATGCCGCCTCCAAACACAGCCGTGTTGCCGGTGACCGTGGAGTTGCCGAGCGAGAGTCCGCTAAAGTTGGCCCGGATGGCGCCGCCACTATTGGCGGTGTTGCCGCTGAGCGTGCTGCTGACGATGGAGACTGTGGACCCCGGCTCGTCACTGTAGATGGCGCCGCCCTGCGCCCCCGCGTTGTTGCCACTCAGCGTGCTTCCGCTGATCGTGGTCGCGTTGAGGGAGACGTTACGAATAGCGCCGCCATCCGTACCGGCACTGTTGCCAGTGAGCGTACTGTTCGCGATGGTCAGGCTGCTGATCTGGGCCTGGATACCACCGCCGCCGCCGGTGACCGCTGTATTGCCGATGATTGTGCTGTTCGTGATCGTAACCGGGCCTCCGGCGTTGATGCCGCCGCCGTAATTGGCGGCCGTGTTGCCGTTGACGCTACTGTTCTGGACGACGAGCACGCTCTCGCTCAATATGCCCCCGCCGTTAACGGAAGCAAGGTTGCTGCTAAGGCTGCTGCCGTTGGTGATCGTGACGGTGCCGGGCGCCTCCGCGAAAATGCCGCCGCCGTAATTGGCGGCCGTGTTGCCGTTGACGTCGGTGTTGTTGAGCGTCAATTCGTCCTCGTTCCAGATGCCGCCACCTCTTTGGCCGGCACCATTAAAGGAGACCGTGCTGTTGTTCAACTGCAGCGTGCCGGTGTTGAAGATGCCGCCGCCGTGCTGGTTGGCGTTGTTGTTGCTGACCGTGGTGTTGTTCAGTGTCATCGTCCCGAAGTTGAAGATGCCGCCGCCGTTCTCGGCGATGGCAGAGTTGCCCATCACCAGGCTGTTGTTAATGGTGGCCGTGGCGTCGGGATTGTTCTGGATTGCGCCGGAACTGAAAGTGGCGTTGCTGTTTGTGATTTCTGCGTTCTGGAGAATCAGGTCGCCGTTATTGATGATCGCGCTCTCCCCGCCGTTCGTCACCGTGAGGCCGTCCAAGGTGAGGCCCGCCCCCGTGTTGGTGATGAACGGAAGGAACATGCCGTCGCCGTTGATCGTAACGAGGCCCGCGCCATCGATCGTCAGGCCAGCAGGGTCGCTGATGCTGGGGAGGTCCCCGGTGATGGTGATCAGGGTAACGCCCGCCGCGAAGACGATCGTGTCTTCACCTGTACCTGCGTCGCAGTCAGGCTGGGTAGCGCTGTTGGCATTGGCATTGGTGATCGCCTCGCGGAGGCTGCAAAGTCCGTTGGTGCCATTGAGAGGCCCGTCGCTAGCAGCGGTGACGGTTATCATGGCGGCTGAGACCGGCCCGGCCTGCAGGAGAGCGCCACCCATTGCGAGCAGGAGCAAGGTGCAGGTGGCTGCCAGGCGCCAGATATGTAGGTCGGCTGAGTCTAGGTGCAACGTCTTCATTGGGCGACCTCCGGGATGCGCGCTGGAACCTCTAAACTCGGCAGAACATAGCACCGGCCGGCTGCGCGGGTCAACGCCGCGCGGTGTTATCCTGATTGCGCTATGGGAAATGAGCAAGAACGCAGGTTCATGACCACCTCAGGCCGCGAGATAGACCGCGTGTATGAGGCCAACGGCAATGAGCACGAGATCGGCTCGCCGGGGGCGTACCCGTACACGCGTGGCATCCACGAGACCGGCTATCGCGGCAAGCTCTGGACCATGCGCATGTTCGCCGGCTTCGGCAGCGCTGAAGAGACCAACGCCCGCTTCAAATACCTCCTCTCACAGGGCAACAGCGGCCTCTCCATCGCTTTCGATATGGCCACCCTCTACGGCTACGACATCGACGCACCGGAGGCGCTGGGCGAGTTCGGCAAGTGCGGCGTCGGCGTCTCGTCGCTGCAGGACATGGAGATACTGCTCGACGGCCTGCCCCTCGGCGATATCACGACCTCGATGACCATCAACTCGCCCGCCGCGGTCATCTGGGCTATGTACATCGCCGCAGCCGAAAAGCGCGGCATCGGGCGCGATAAGCTCGCCGGCACGCTGCAGAACGACATCCTCAAGGAGTTCATCGCCCAGAAAGAGTTCCTCTTCCCGCCGCGAGAGTCCATGCGCCTCGTCGTCGACACGATCGAGTTCGGTTCCCAGCACATGCCGAAGTGGAACACGATCTCGATCTCCGGCTACCACATCCGCGAAGCCGGCTCGACCGCCGTGCAAGAGCTCGCCTTCACCCTCGGCGACGGCTTCGAATACGTCCGTTGGTGCCTGGTGCGCGGCCTCGAGATCGACGACTTCGCGCCGCGCCTGAGCTTCTTCTTCAACAGCCACAACGACCTCTTCGAGGAAGTCGCCAAATTCCGCGCCGCCCGCCGCATCTGGGCGCGCGAGATGAAGGAGACGTTCGGAGCAAAGAACGAACGCAGCTGGTGGCTGCGCTTCCACACGCAGACCGCCGGCGTCTCCCTCACCGCCCAGCAACCGGAGGTCAACCTCATCCGCACCGCTATCCAGGCGCTGGCTGCGGTGCTGGGCGGCACGAACTCACTGCACACCAACTCGATGGACGAGGCCCTGGCCCTTCCCAGCGAGAAGGCGGCGCGGTTAGCCCTGCGCACGCAGCAGGTGATCGCGCATGAATCGGGCGTGGTCAACACCGTCGACCCGATGGGCGGGTCGTTCTTCCTGGAGGAACTTACCGACCAGACCGAAGCCGAGGCCTACGCCTACTTCCGCAAGGTGGAAGACCTGGGCGGTGTAATCCCCGCCATCGAAGACGGCTTCTTCCAGCGCGAGATCGCCGACGCCGCCTTCGTCTACCAGCGCGAGATCGACAACATGGACCGCACGATCGTCGGCGTCAACGACTACGTCATGGACGAACCGCTCGAAATCCCGATCCTCGACATGGACCCGCAGGGCTACGACCGCCAGGTCGAGCGCCTGAACGACCTCCGCCGCACCCGCGACAACCGTGAGACGACGCGCACGCTCAAGGCGCTGGAAGGCGCGCTCCGCGACGCCTCCAACGTCATGCCGTTCCTCCTCGACGCCGTCCGCGCCGATGCCACCCTCCAGGAATGTTGCGACGTCATGCGTGAGGTCCTCGGCGTCTACCACGAAGCCGCCATCGTCTAGCCACTGTTTCCTGAGGAACGAAGCCTGTCCTGAGCGCGGCGCAGCCGGAGCCGAAGGAGACCTCGCCGCAGCAAGGGCGAGGACCAGAAAGCCCGTCCGCAGTGCCACGACGTTCAGAATTTCGAAAAACGATAGTTTCGCCCGGTTTACAGAACCTAACGTTCACGTTATAGTTGAGTAGACGGTCCGGTACTCCTGCCCCATTCGACTGGGCCGCGACCAGACAGAATCGCCCATGCCCCGACTATGCGGGGACCATACGAGGGAGGACTATTTTGGCTGATCAGCGATCGCACGCGACTACTCTTGAGTCCGACGCAGAGGTAGACGAGTGCGCACACCACTGGCAAATCGCCACTCCTAACGGTGAAACCAGTGAGGGCAAGTGCAAGCGATGCGGCAAGTCGCGCGATTTCCTGAACTACAGCCAGCGCAAGATGATGGTCCGCTCCGTCAAGCCAAACACCAACGGCAACGCCGCCGCGAACGGCAACGGTGCCGCGGCCCGCTAAGAACACAAGCAACCGAAACACAAAGGGACGAGCGATGCTCGTCCCTTTTTTCGTTGACCTCCGCATCACTCGCTACATATGATGGCGGCGCCCATGGTTACCCTTTCCGAAGCCATCGAACGCGCCCGCTCGCAGAACCGCACTGTACTCACCGAGATCGAGTCGAAGCAGGTGCTGGCGGCTGCCGGCATCCCGGTGGTGGAGGCGAAGCTGGCCGCTTCCGCGGACGAGGCGGTAAAGGCAGCGGGCGAGGCCGGCTACCCGGTCGTGCTCAAGATCGTATCGCCGGACGTGACGCACAAGTCAGACGTCGGCGGCGTAAAGGTCGGGCTGGAGGACGAAGCGGCGGTGCGCGCGGCGTTTGACGAGATCGTAGGCGCTGTGAAAGCGAAGCAACCGGACGCGCGCATAGATGGGGTGGCGGTACAGAAGATGGCCCGCCCCGGCACGGAGGTCATCATCGGCATGAGCAAGGACCCGCAGTTCGGGCCGGTGCTGATGTTCGGGCTCGGAGGCATCTTCGTCGAGGTGCTCAAGGACGTTGCCTTTCGCATCGTGCCGCTGGAGGAGCGCGACGCCCGCCAGATGATCGACGAGATCAAGGGCCGCGCCGTCCTCGACGGCGTGCGCGGCGGCGAAGCGACGGACATCAGCGCGCTGGCGGGCCTCCTGCTCAAGCTCTCGCAGTTCGTGAAAGCCAACCCGCAGATCGAAGAGCTGGACCTGAACCCAGTCTTTGCATACGGCGATGGCGTGATTGCGGTGGACGCACGGATCGTCGTCGCCGACGCCTAGGCCCGCTCGATGACTGACTACATTGACCGCCTGGAACGCGCCTTTAACCCGAAGGTTGTCGCTGTCGTCGGCGATAAGAGGGCGATGGGGTACATGTGGCTAAATTCGATGAAGGCGTTCAGCGGAAAACTGTACTCCGTGCAGATCGACCCGGCGGAGATACCGGGCATCGAGGCGCTGGATGTAGCGAACTACCCCAGCCTCAACGACATTCCGGACGACATCGACTACGTGCTCTGCGCGGTGCCACGACCGGTGGCGGCGCGCATCGTGGCCGACTGCGCGACGAAGAAGGTGGGAGCGGTCGCGCTATTTACCTCGGGCTTTGCGGAGACGGAGACGGAGGAGGGGATCGCGGCGCAGGAGCAGGTAACGCAGATCGCGCGGGACAGCGACCTGCTGCTCATCGGGCCGAACTGCATGGGGATCTACAACCGCGAGCTTGGTGTGCGCCACAGCCCGGACCAGGAGTACGGGGACGCGGGCAACGTCGGCTTCATCAGCCAGAGCGGGACACATTGCATCAACTTCTCGCTGGTGGGGGCAACGCACGGCATCAAGTGCTCGAAGACGGTGTCGTTCGGCAACGCGGTGCTCCTCGACGCGCCGGACTACATCGACTACCTGGCGCAAGACGCGGGGACGGGCGTCATAGCGATGTACATCGAAGGCGTGAAGGACGGGCCGCGGCTGCTCGCCTCCCTGAAGGCGGCAGCGGCGACGAAGCCAGTCATCGTCTGGCGCGGCGGGACGAGCGCGGCGGGTTCGCGGGCGGTGTACTCGCACACGGCCTCGCTGGCGGCGGCACCGGAGGTCTGGCACGCGGCGATGCGCCAGGCTGGCGTCATCGAGACCCACGACCTGGACGAGACGATCGACGTCGCCAAGGCGCTGGTCTACTGCAAGCCGACGACAGGCCGACGCATGGGCCTCGTGGCGATGACGGGTGGGCAGTCGGTGGTGATCACGGACGCGTTTGAGCGCGAGGGGATGGACGTGCCGCTACTCACGGCGGCCTCGTACGAGAAGCTGGCGTCGTTCTTCAACATCATTGGCGGCAGCTACCGCAACCCGCTCGACGCCGGCGGCACGATCGGCATGGGGTTCGTGCCCGATAACCTCAAAAAGCTCTTCGAGATCCTGGACGAGGACGAGACCATCGACGCGGTGGCGATGGAGGTGAGCGGCACGTTCATCGCGCGGCGGTTGCGCGACAACCCGGCGATGATGGACGGCCTGCTGGACCTGCTGGCCGGTCAGCGAGAGCGCTCCGGCAAAGCATTTCTTGCGATCGCGCACCCGAGTCACGTCGAGGACGTGATGGCAGACGTCCGTCGCAAGCTGCTGGATCGCGGCGTGGCGACGTTCACATCGTTCCGGGCAGCAGCGCGGGCAATGAACCGCGCGACGGCCTACTGGGCCTCCCGCGACTAGTCGCTGCCGGAAGGTGTTTTAGATACGGAAATTGTTTCGAAATATCGGGAGTGTTCCATAAATCTAGTGCTATGAAAAAGGAGGGCGGGCCACTCAACGGTGCAATGTCGGGCTGGGCCTCGCGGGAGTAGCCTAACCTGGAGTTAAATTAGGAACGGAAACTCTAATGCCGAAGCTGATCGCAGGTCCGTGGCGCACAGATTTCGAACAATTTATCGCGAAGACGCGCCAGTCCCTATTCATCGCTTCACCGTTCATCAAGTTCGATGAGGCCCAAAGGATCACGTCACTTCTCCCCAAAAGAGCTGGCTCGTCAGAAGTCGGTTTGACTGTATTGACGGACTTCCGCGCTGATAGCGTTATGAGCTCCAGCCTCGATATTGGTGCCCTTCAACTCTTTGCATCTCGATCTCCAACCTCAAAGGTTGTTAGTGTCCCGAGGCTTCACGCCAAGGTTTACATTTCTGATTCTCAGCGCGCGATCGTCACGTCCGCGAATCTAACCCGCGCCGGGTTAGAAGGAAACAGAGAGTATGGAGTTCATTTCACGGAGCGTGCCGTAGTACATCGAGTCCTTCCTCGACATGGGGTCATACGAGCGCCTCGGCAGCACTGTGTCACTGCCTGTACTTGAGGAACTGATAGCCATGGAACAACAGCTGCGGGAAGACTACCGGACGATGCTCGGATCTTTACGCACTTCAATGCGCAGGCATTTTGACCAACGCTACCACCGTGCATCGGAGGCTCTCCTTGCAACTCAAGTCGGAAACCGCTCTGCGAACTCGGTATTTTCGGAAGCGATCCTTTATGTGCTGGACGAGAACCCCCTCGCTACCGTCCATCTCCATCCAGCAGTACAAAGTCTGTTACCGGACCTCTGTGACGACGGTATCGAACTCATCATCAACGGTGAGCGCTATGGTAAAAGATGGAAGCACCAAGTCAGGAATGCACAACAGGCTCTTAAGCGCGCAGGGCTAATATCATTCGACGGAACGCAATGGTCGAAAATTAAGTGATCAGGTCAACTGTCTGCAATGAATCATGCGAGGCATGCAAGGGGCACGGCGTCTTGATCGTGGCTTCCGGCGTGATTCAACGATGTGATCTCTGCAAGACTTACGCCGATGACATACAAGCGGCTTTCGCTGTGACCTGCTATCCGACGCAGCTTTTGTGCGCGAGATGTTCGTATTGGGAGATGAGCATCTCCGGGACCCCATTGAGTGCCCGGAATGCGGGGGCGAGATGACTCGGGGCATCTGCATCCGTACTATCGGAGAGGCCCGGTAGGGAATTCTCATGCCACGCATTGACCCCGTAGACCCCGCATCCGCCACGCCGGAGCAGCGCGCCACGCACGCAGAGGGCGTGCGCCGCTTCGGCCGCATGACCAACATGAAGCGCACCCTCCTCCACTCCTTCCCCGCCTACCGCGCCCTCATGGAGTGGTACCCGTTGCGGGAAGAAGTCGTGCCGTTCCTGGGCGAGCGCCTGACGGACATCTTCACCTACGCCATCTCGGCGGAGACCGACTGCCTCATCTGTTCCACTTACTTCCGGCGTCACCTGGTGGATGCCGGCGAAGACCCCGACACGCTGGTGCTGGACGAGCACGAGCAACTAGTAGCGGATTTCGGCCGCGCGCTCGCCACGAACAATGCCTTTTTGCCGGATGACCTCTACCGGCGCGTCGAGGCGGAGTTCACGCGCGAGCAGGTTGTCGCGCTGACAGCCTTCGGGGCGATGATGGTGGCGACCAACGTCTTCAACAACGCGCTGGACGTCGAGCTCGACGAGTACCTGGAGTCGTACCGCGGCAAGGCGGAGGAGAAGGCCTGATGGCAGGCGAGTTTGCAGGCAAGGTGGCGTTCATCACCGGCGCCGCGCACGGCCAGGGCCGGGCTACAGCGCTGGCGCTGGCGCGCGAAGGCGCGAAGATCGGCGCGCTCGATGTGGCGAAGCCGCTGCCCTACCCCGCCTACGAGATGGGTTCCGAGGACGACCTGGCCAGCCTGCAGGCGGCCTGCCGCGAAGCCGGCTCCGACTGCCTGGCCTTCGAAGGCGACGTCCGCGACGATGCGGCGGTGACCGGCGCCGTGAACACCACTGTTGCGGCGCTCGGCCGCATCGACATCCTCTTCAACAACGCGGGCATCTGCGCCTACGGCATGAGCCACGAGTTGACCGAAGAAGCCTGGGACGCCATGATCGACATCAACCTCAAGGGCCCGTGGCTAGTCGGCCGCCGCGTCATCCCCGTCATGATCCGGCAGGAGTCCGGCGTAATCATCAATAACTCCTCGATAGCGGGACTGCGGGGCATGTACCGCCTCAGCCATTATGCCGCGTCGAAGTGGGGTCTGACCGGCCTCTCGAAGTCCTGGGCTCTCGAGCTGGCGCCGCACGGCATTCGCGTCGTCTCCATCCACCCGACCGGCGTCAACACCCCGATGAACGACGGTCTAGCCGCCATGGAAGGCGCGACGCCGCAGGAGATCGCGGAGCGCTCCGCCGGGAACCTGTTGCCGGTGCCTTGGATAGAGCCCGAGGACGTCGCGGAGGCAGTTCTCTACCTGGCATCCGACCGGGCTCGATATGTGACGGGTGCCGAGTTCGTGCTGGACGCGGGGCTGCTGACGAAATAACAGGCGCTCCATGGCTGCTGTACTCTCAACGCGCCCAACCGTTAAGCTGGATAGCGATATGAAGACGTGGACGACCGCCCTGACAGCTGCGCTGCTTGCCGTTCTGGTTCTGCTTGCCGCCTGCGGCGGAGACGATGACAGTGACTCTCCGACCCAGCGGCCGACGCCTACACCAGTGATTGAGCCGACGGCGGCCGGCGATGATGACGAGTCCCAGGTCCGCTATACGGTCGAGCTGTTCGTCTATCGCATCAATGACAACGACTTCGACGGCCTCTGCCAGCTGTACGCGCAGTCGGTCCTCGACGTCGTTCCCTGCGAGACGATCAAGGCCAACCTGGTCGGCAGCATCGACGTTTCGGGCGGGCAACGGGCGACCGCACGCACGCCGGGCATCCACTCGGTTGAAGTCGACGGTGACACGGCCGAGGTGGACTACACGCTCTGCATCAACATCGGCGCCGGCGAGGCTTGTACACGGTACGTCGTACTGCTGGAGCGCGAAGACGGCGCGTGGAAGATCGCGGGCTAGGGGTTTACAGTCCGGACATCGCGGGCTAATCTTTCATAAGCGATACCCCGCCCCGGTATTCCGCCCATGAAGACTGCGATCTATCTCGACCACGCGGCGACGACACGCCTCAACCCGAAAGCCCTCGAGGCAATGCTGCCGTACCTGGGCGAGGCCTATGGCAACCCCAGCGGCCTCTACGCGCTGGGACGGCAGGCGGCCCGTGCGCTGGACTCGTCCCGAAGCACGGTGGCCTCGCTGCTGGGCTGCCGGCCGCAGGAGGTCGTTTTCACCGGTCCAGGTACGGAGTCTATCAACGCCGCTATCAAAGGCGTGGCGCTTGCTCAGCGGCAGGCTGGGCTCGGTAACCACATCGTCACCAGCACCATCGAGCATCACGCCGTCCTCCACTCCTGTGAGTACCTGGAGAAGTTCGGCTTCGAAGTCACCTACGTGCCGGCCGACCGCTACGGCATCGTCGCCCCCGACGCCGTAGCCGCCGCTGTGAAGGAGACGACGGTGCTCGTCAGCGTGATGCTGGCCAACAACGAGGTCGCCACCATCGAACCGGTCGCCGAAATCGCCGCCGCCGTCCGCGAACGCACCCAGACGCTGAAGCGCGGCATTGCCGTGCACACTGACGCCGTGCAGGGCGCCAACTCGCTCGACCTCAACGTCGACCGGCTGGGCGTCGACCTGCTGAGCATCTCGGCCCACAAGTTCGGCGGCCCCAAGGGCGCAGGCGTCCTCTACATGCGGCGCGGCACACCCTTCCTCGCGCAGCTAAGCGGCGGCGGACAGGAGCGCCAGCGCCGCGCGGGCACCGAAAACGTGGCCTCCGTCGTCGGCACCGCGACGGCCCTGACAGAGGCGCAGGCCAACCGCGACGGTTACACGCGGGCCTGCCGCGCGCTAACGACACGCCTGGTCGAAACGGTGCTGCGCGAGATTGAGGGCGCGCAACTCACCGGCCATCCAGAGATGCGTCTGCCCAACAACGCTCATTTCAGCTTCGAAGACGCCCGCTCTGACACAATGCTGGAGGCGCTGGACAGGCAGGGTATCGCCGCGAGCGCTGGGAGCGCCTGCAACTCGGGCAACTGGGAGCCTTCTCACGTGCTCTCCGCCATCGGCATGCCTCTGCGGCGCGCCGTCGGCGCCCTACGTCTCACCGTCGGCCCCGAGAACACCGACGCCGAGATCGAGCGAGCGCTTTCCGTGCTGCCGGCTGTCGTTGCCGCATCTCGCGCAGCGGCGAAGAACGCTTAGGCTACAATTCGGGCGTGGCCACTGACCGCTGGCTGATCGCAGGCCTGGGGAATCCGGGCCCAGAATACTCCCACAACCGTCACAACGTCGGCTACTGGTGCATCAACCGCCTCGCTCGCCTGCACGGGATCAACCTCAAGGCGAAGTCGCTGGCCACCATCGGTGAAGGCGACATGCGCGGCGTCCCCGTTGTCCTGCTGAAGCCCCGTACTTACGTCAACCGCAGCGGCGGGGCGATCGGCCCGGCCCTCAAGCGCTGGAACATCGACCCGCACAACCTCATCCTCATCTACGACGAACTGGACCTGCCGGCCGGCCGCGTCCGCATCCGCCCGACGGGCGGCAGCGGCGGCCACAACGGCCTCAAGTCGATCATCGGCGCCGCGGGCACACAGGACTTCGCCCGCATACGCGTCGGCATCGGCCGGCCGCACGTCGACGGCAAGCCAACGTGGGAACCTCGGCACGTCGGTGACTATGTACTCAGCGACCCGCCGCCCGAGATGGTGAAGACGCTGCAGGACGCGGTCAAGCGTACCGCCGACGCCGTCGAGATGATCCTGACCGAAGGGGTCGAGGCGGCGATGAACAAATACAACAAGTAGGCAGACGCAATTCACCAATCCACCGGACGTTTTGTTTTCGGTAACGCCGTGCCTCCCCTGGTTGTTTTCCGGGCGCGCGGTGTAACATGACGCTCCTGGCCCCGTCTTTTGGTGCCGGAAGACGCCCCGAGGCGCATTCGCTGGTGTTTCGATGCGAAATCAAGACTACAGGCCACCCAGCCGATGGCCCGCCCAGCGGTGGGCCCTGCTGGTGCTGCCCATCGCCCTGGCGTTTCTTCTCGACACCGAGGCTGCCGGCCAACCGCAACCCCCGGCACAGATAGACTCCCGCCTGGTCCGCGTCAGCGAGCGGCTATCGGCTGACGGCCCGGAAGCCGCGCTGGAGGCGGCCGAGGCCAATGGCATCCCGCTCGAGGGCGGCGAACTGCGCGTCATCGTGGAGGTGGCGCCCGGACGCTCTGCTGAAGCGAGAGGCGCCGTTGACCGCTTCGGCGCCGTCGAACGGGCACACGGCGAACTCCTCCAGGTTACGATTCCTCCCGCGGCGCTGTACGGCCTCCAGCATTCGCCGGGCATCCTGGCAATTCGCCCGCCGATGACCGCCTATCCTCTCGTCACCGGCCAGGGCGTCGCTCTCACCAACGCCGACGACTGGCACACCGGCGGGCTGACAGGCGCCGGCGTCAAGGTGGGCGTCCTTGACGTCGGCTTCCAGGGCTACGATGCGCTCCTCGGCACGGAGCTTCCACCGTCCGTCACCGTCATGTCGTTTATCGAAGGCGGCGATATCTACGGCGACACGCCCCACGGCGCCGGCGTCGCCGAGATCGTTCACGAGATGGCACCGGATGCCGAGCTGTACTTCGCCAACTTCAGCACCGAGGTCGAGGTCGCCGCTGCGGCCGAGTGGCTCACGCAACAGGGCGTCGACGTCATCAACGCGTCCTGGGGCTATCCCACATCCGGCCCCGGCGACGGCACCGGCGTCATCGATGAGATCGTCGGCGACTCCGTTGCCGAAGGCGTCTTCTGGTCGGTCGCCGGCGGCAATCACGCTGACAAGCACTGGTCCGGCACCTTCACCGACACCGACAACAACGGCTTCCACGAGTTCTCGCTTTCGCCCTTCGACGAGGGCAATCAGCCATCGTCGCTGTTTGGTCTGCTCCTCGCCGGTGAGACCGTAGCCGGCGAGCTGCGCTGGAACGACCCGTGGGGCGCCTCCTGCCGTGACTACGACCTCTTCCTCAAGCGCACCGACGACAGCACCGTCCTCACCGTCGCATCATCAGAGAACGTGCAGAACGACGGTGTCAGCTGCACCCCCGGCGCCGATCCCGTCGAGGTGCTCGTTCACCAGGTCGCGGTCACCGACGAGTATCACCTCGTCATCGAAGAGAAGCACTCGGATAGCGACGCCTTCTTAGACCTCTTCAGCGGATACCACTCTCTCGAGTACCAGGTGGCTGCCGGCAGCATGCTCCAGCCCGGTGACAGCCCGGACGTCACCAGCGTCGGCGCAGTGCCGTATTCCGCCCCTTCAACCATCGAGCCCTTCAGCTCTCGCGGCCCGACGGCCGACGGCCGCATCAAGCCCGATATCGTCGGGCCTGACGGCGTCAGCAATGCTACTTTCGGCGCCTTTGCCGGGACTTCGGCCGCCGCTCCGCACATCGGCGGAGCGGCCGCGCTCGTTCTGCAGAGCCTCCCCTGCCTCGAAAAAAGTGAGGTCGGGCCTTTGCTGGAGACTCACGTCGTTGACCTCGGCTCAGCCGGTAAGGACAACACCTTCGGATCCGGGCGCCTTTCGCTTGGCGCCACGCCCCCCGACGGCGATGCCGACGCGGTGGCCGACCAGTGCGACAATTGCCCGTCTACTCCCAACCCGGGACAAGAGAACCAGGACGGCGACGCTTGGGCCGACGCCTGCGACAACTGCCCCACGGTCGCCACGCCCTGGCTCGTGCCAACGGGCGACGACGACTGCGACGGATGGCCGACGGCGACCGAGCTGATCCTGGGCACCGACCCCAGCCTGGCATGCGGCTTCGCACCGGGAGGCGACCCGTGGTCGGAGACCTGGCCACCTGACCTATTTGAAAGCAACACGATCAATACGACAGACGTCCTGGCGCTGAGGCCCGTGTTCCAGACGAGCGTGCCGCCGACGTCCCCACGCTTCGATCTCTTCCCTGACGGAACAATCAATACGACGGACGTGCTGGCGATCAAGCCGTACTTCACTGCCTCCTGCACGCCCTAGGGCGGCGTCCTCGTCTCAGAAGGCGTAGCGCAACTATCACTACAGCCCAAGAACCGCGCCTAATGCTTGTCCTCAGACGCAGATGGGGGGCAGGATGAATCCTGCCCCCGACGATTCTGCGGTCTCTCGCTAGCGCGCCGCTACCGGCTCCGGCGTCTTTGCCTTCTCGAAGGTGTATTCGCCCTGGCCGTCCGGGTTTGGCGCGTAGCCGACACGAGCCATCTCGCCCTCGGCGAACTCGCCCGCCAGGATGCGCCGGCTCAGCGGGTTGGCGATCCGCCGCTCGATCACGCGGCGCAGCGGCCGCGCGCCGTACTGCGGGTCGTAGCCCTCGCGCACCAGCGCCGCCTTCGCCTCGTCCGTCAGCTCGAGACCGATGCGGCGGTCGGCGAGACGCTCGCGCACGTCTTCCAGCAGCAGCTCCACGATCTCCTTCAGGTCCTCTTCCGTTAGCGGGTCGAAGACGATGGTCTCGTCGATGCGGTTCAGCAGCTCCGGCCGGAACGTCTGGCGCAGCGCCTTCTCGACGTCGCGCTTCTGCGACTCGCGCTCGCTCTGCGAGGGCTTGTCCCGCGGCAGCCCGAAGCCCAGCGAGTCGTTGCCGAACGCCTCCGTGCCCAGGTTGGACGTCATGATCACGACCGTGTTGCGGAAGTCCACCGTGCGGCCGTGACCGTCCGTGAGGCGCCCGTCGTCCAGCATCTGCAGCAGCACGTTGAAGACCTCCGGGTGCGCCTTCTCGATTTCGTCAAGCAGGATCAGCCGGTATGGGCGCCTTCGCACGGCCTCCGTCAGCTGCCCACCCTCGTCGTAGCCAACGTATCCGGGCGGTGAGCCGATCATGCGGCTCACCGTATGACGCTCCTGGTACTCGCTCATATCCAGGCGCACCATGGCGTCCTCGTCATCGAAGAGGAACTCGGAAAGTGCACGCGCCAGCTCCGTCTTGCCGACGCCGGTGGGGCCCAGGAATATGAACGAGCCAATCGGCCGGTTCGGGTCCTTCAGCCCGGCGCGCGCGCGGCGGATGGCATCCGCGACGGCGACGATCGCCTGCTCCTGGCCGATCACGCGGTCGTGCAGGCGCTCCTCCATCTGCAGCAGCTTCTCCGTCTCGCCCTCCAGCATCCGGTTGACCGGGATTCCGGTGATCTTGCCGACCAGTTCGGCGATGTCCTGCTCGGTGACGTTCATATCGTCCTGCCCGGTCTCCTTGAGCCAGGCGTCCCGCGCCTCGATGAACTCCGCGCGCTTCGCCTCAAGGTCCACTTTGATGCTGGCGTTGGTTTCCCAGTCTTCCCGCTCAGCGGCGGCTTCCGCCTCGCGCTCCAGCTTCTCGACGGCCGTTTCCAGCTCGCGGACGTCTTTCGGCATGCTCTGCGCGTCGATGACGTGCTTGGAGGACGCCTCGTCGATCAAGTCGATAGCCTTGTCAGGCAGGAAGCGCTCCGTTACGTAGCGATGGCTGAGTCGCACCGCGGCGTCGATCGCCTCGTCGGTAATCTTGACCTTGTGGTGCGCCTCGTAGCGGGGGCGCAGCCCGCGCAGGATCTCCATCGCCTCTTCCTCGCTCGGCTCGTCGATGTAGACCGGCGCGAACCGGCGCTCCAGCGCAGCGTCCTTCTCGATGTAGCGGCGGTACTCGTCCAGCGTCGTCGCGCCTATGACGTGCAGCTCGCCGCGGGCCAGCGCCGGCTTCATCATCGTCGAGGCGTCGATCGCCCCTTCGGCGCCGCCGGCCCCGACCATCTGGTGGATCTCGTCGAGGAAGATGATGATCTCGCCCTCGGAGCGCTTGATCTCGTCCATCACAGCCTTCAGGCGCTCCTCGAACTCACCGCGGAACTTGGCCCCGGCCAGCATGGCGCCCATGTCGAGCGCCAGTACGCGCTTGTCCTTCAGGTTCTCCGGCACGTCGCCGGCGACGATGCGCTGAGCCAGCGCCTCGGCGATCGCCGTCTTGCCGACGCCCGCCTCGCCGATGATGACGGGGTTGTTCTTGGTGCGCCGGTTCAGCACCTGCATCACGCGGCGCACTTCATCGTCGCGGCCGATGACGGGGTCGAGCTTGTTCTGGCGCGCGGCCTCCGTCAGGTCGACAGCGTACTTCTCGAGGGCGTTGTACTTGGACTCCGCCGTCGGGCTGTCGACGCGGGCGCCGCCGCGCACCTCCTGCAGCACCTGGTAGACGCGCTCCTTCTCGATGCCGAACTGCTTGAGGATGCGCGCCGCGTCGCCCTCACGCTCGTCGCTCATGGCGATGAGGATGTGCTCGACGCCGACGTACTCGTCCTGCAGGCGCTCGGCCTCCGCGTTGGCGGCCTCCAGCATGCGCACGATGCGAGGCGTGGTGTAAATCTGCACCACGTCGTACGAAAGCTTCGGCGTGGCCTCCAGCGAGCGTCCGACGGCCTGCCGCAGTCGCGTCTTGTCGACGCCCAGCTTTTCGAAGATCTGGGGCGTGATGCCCTTGTCGTAATCAACGAGCGCCATCAGGACGTGCTCCACGTCCCATTGGGAGTGACGGCCCGTGCGGACCATCTCCTGGGAGGCGGCGAGGACTTCCTGGGCGCCTTCTGTGAATCTGTCTTGTCTCATCATGGTTGTTACCTCTTCTGTTAGTTGACTGACCGGCCGGGTCGATAGCGGCGTACATTCGTAAGTCCACCCTTGAGCCATAGCATCATCTGCTCGGGCAGAGAGGGATCGGCGACTGGGTTAGACCAGAGATAGTCTGGTGGCTCCATGGGACGTGCGCCCACGTAACTACAAGCGGAGAGGATGACACCTCCCGGTTGTTGCCATCTGTCAGGATTCTCCCTGGCTCGGCGCTCGACCTCTGAAAACGCCGACTCTATTTCTTGGTACTTTGCGGCGGGCTCCAATCGAGGATTGAAATTGTCGATGGCGACCAAACCGGGTGCTCCAAGCGGCAGTTGAGATCGCGCTTCGACAATCGCGTCAGCAATCTTCGCGGCGGCGTGAGATGAACCTGCTCCAGGGAGCATCGGGAAGTTTTTTACCTCGATGAAGAACTCCGTGCCGTCCCACGCAGCCCTCAGATCAGGACTTTTCCCGACGACTGTCTCCCGAATGAAGGCAGGCGCAGCCCCAAGCTTAACGAGCATCGCTGCGTATTTGAGGACGCGCGTGTTATTACGACGACTGTCATGATCGGCCTTAACAATCTTTTCGCGCAGATACCACTCAGAGTTCGGGCACTCACGGAGTTCTTCAAGAACTGGGACGGTGTCCTGTCCAAGGAAGCTCGCCGTCTGAGAAATGAGAGCAGACGTCGCTTTGGTCATGTCACTCGCCCTCCGTCCCCGGCACGGCCGGCAGCACCTTGTCACGGTAAGACTGCAGCTCCTGGCGGAGCAGCTGCATCTCCAGCTCCATGCGCTGGATGCGTCCCCGCATGTTGAGGATCACCTCGACGCCCGCTAGGTTGACGCCCAGGTCCTGCACCAGGCGCTGGATGTTGCGCAGGTGCTCGATATCGGCCTGGGAGTAGAGGCGCACGCGCCCCTGCGAGCGGCTGGGCCGGATGAGGCCGATGCGCTCGTAGTTGCGCAGAGATTGCGCGTGCATGCCGACCATGCGGGCGGCCACGCTGATGACGTAGCAGCCTTCGTCGTCGGTCTGGTCGTGTCGATTGTGTTGTTCGTTCATGATGTCTGACCTGCTGAGCGTTCCGTTTTGGCGTCGTCGGGGCGTAACGGCGCAGCAACGGCAACGAGCGTGATCCCGCTATCGCTGCCGAATTCGCCATGTGTGTTGTTGCCCGATGACCCGCGCTGCCGTTGCTGCGCCCGTACGGCGAATCGGGGCGATCCGGCCGGACTCGGAATGCCGGCGGGCGGTTCGCGAACCGCCCCTACGCGGGCGTAAACCGGGGTGTGCAGAGGGGCGGAGCACCGGAGCCCGTCCTGAGCCCAGCGCAAGCTGGCGTCGAAGGGCCGGGGGTTCGGGGGTGTCCCCCGACCACCCAAAATCGCGGGCGGGCGGGTGGGACGTACAACGCTCCGCGGGGTGCCAGAATGGAGCATTAGACTTTCACCTTCGCGTCCTTTGCCTTGCGCAATTGCTCAAACAGCACGCGCTGCTCGTCCGTTAGCGACTCTGGGATGGTGATGCGGACGCGTGCGTAGAGGTCACCAGACCCCTTGCCGGACAGCTTCGGCATACCGAGGCCCTTCAGCTTGATCTGCGTCCCGTTCTGCGTCAGCTCCGGGATCGTGATGGCGATGCGCTTGCCCGCCAGCGTCTCCACCTGCACCTCGCCGCCGAGGACCGCGTCCTCGACCGGCACCGGAACGTCCGCGATGAGGTCGTCACCCTTGCGCTCGAAGCGCGCGTGAGGACGGACCTTCGTGACAACGTAGAGATCGCCACGGGGGCCGGCCCGACGGCCGCCCGTCTGGGCGCCGCCCATACCGGATGACCCTTCGCCGGCGATGCGGACGCGGGTGCCGTCGCGGGCGCCGGCCGGTATCTTGACCTCGATCGTGCGCGGGCGGACGACGCTGCCGACGCCCTGGCATTCATGGCAGACGGCGCTGGCAATGTGGCCCGTGCCGCTACAGGTGGGGCAGGGTACCTCGCCCTGCAGGTGCAGTTGCCGCATCGTGCCGTGGTACGCCTCTTCCAGCGTGATCTCGGTCGCGTACTCGATGTTCTGGCCGCGCATGGGGCCACGCTGGCCCCCGCCGCCAAACATGCCGCCGAGCATGTCGCCGAAGTCGAAACCGCCGGCGTTGCCGCCGCGGCCGCCCTGGCGGCGCAGGAGGTCGTTGATGTCGAAGCTGAACGACTGGGAGCGGCCGTCGCCGCCGCCGTACTGGGCGCGCCCGGACGGGCGCCAGTCCTGGCGCGCCTTCTCGAACGCCTCGGCCTGCTGCCAGTTGTCACCGTAGCGGTCGTACTTCGTACGCTTCTCCTCGTCGGAGAGGACGTCGTGCGCTTCGTTGATCTCTTTGAACTTGCGCTCGGCCTCGTCGTCGCCGGGGTTGACGTCGGGGTGGTACTTGCGCGCGAGCTTACGGAAGGCCGACTTGATCTCCTTTTCGGAGGCAGTCTTCTTGATGCCTAGCGTGCTGTAGTAGTCCTTCGCCATATCTGATGTAATTGTATCGGGCTACGGCCCGGAACACAACTTGCCGATGCATGAAAGTTAATACTGACCCTATCAAGTCTCTTGACAAGCATCCCCGCCAGCGTTATATTTTCGCTGAAAGAGCGAGACATCCGCAGGCGAAACAAGAACTGCAGGATTCAAGGAGGTTGAATCAAATGACCCAGGTAGTGCGATGGGACCCCTTCGCTGAGTTCCACGGTCTCCGCCGAGCCATGGACCGCCTATTCGACGACTTCGGCCCCGCCCGCAGCGTTCGCGGCGAGCAGGGCGAACTTACGTTCCCGGTCGACATCGCCGAGAACGATAGCGATATCGTCGTCAAGGCCGTCCTCCCCGGCGTCAAGGCCGATGACGTGGAGATCACCGTCAGCGAAGGCGTCCTCACAATCCGCGGCGAGAGCCGCACCGAAGAAACGACCGACAAGGA
This sequence comes from Dehalococcoidia bacterium, assembly GCA_035512435.1. Classification (GTDB taxonomy): domain Bacteria; phylum Chloroflexota; class Dehalococcoidia; order SM23-28-2; family RBG-16-64-32; genus CF-162. Next base: position 11,991 of record DATKDX010000044.1, on the reverse strand, counting down.
AAACTACCACCGGCGCGAGATCCGTTACGGCGCCTTCGCCCGCTCCATGCCGCTGCCGGCGCGCGTGGACCAGGACCAGGCCGACGCGGAATTCAAGGACGGTCTGCTCACCGTGCGCCTGCCCAAGGCCGAAGACGCCCGCCCCAGGAGCATCAAGGTAAAGGGCGCAGCCCCCGAACTGGCCGGCGCCACCAACAGCCAGAACTAGTGCAACTCAACTAGCGGACGCCTCGCTAACAAACCGCCGGCACCCCCGGCGGTTTCTCTTTGCCAAAAGGTCTCTTGATGTAGCAGCCCGCCCTGAGCTACCGTCAGCTAATGGGCACCCTGATAACCCCCCAAACCCGGGAGACCGACGATGCGTAACTATAGCACTAAAACCTATCTAAAACACCCGTTTTTACAAAACAAAATCCCCTTCGCCGTGAATCCCCTAACCATGTCCCACATCCCCTGCCTCATACCCCATGGCCACTGACTGGAACGCCTCCGTCTACGACCGCGTCGGCACCCCCATGCGCGGCTGGTCCGCGCAGGTCATCGATGACCTCGCGCTCAAGGGCCACGAAACCGTCCTCGACGCGGGGTGCGGCTCCGGCTCCGTCACGCTCGACCTGCTGGAGCGCCTGCCCAACGGCAAGATCTACGCCGTCGACAGCTCTCCCGACATGATCGACAACCTGGCGAATACCCTCGCCGAGCGCGGAATCACCAACGTAATCCCCATCTGCGCCAGCCTCACCGACTTCACCCTCCCCGAGCAAGTCGACGCCGTCTTCTCCAACGCCGTCTTCCACTGGATCCCGGACGACGACGGCCTCTTCGGCTCGCTCGCCCGCGCCACGAAGGCGGGTGGCCGCCTGCGGGCGCAGTGCGGCGGCGCTGGCAACATCGCCCGCCTGATGGAAGCCACACACGCCGTCGAAAAGCGCCCCGAATACGTAACCTACTTCCCCGAAGACTCCGAGTTCCGCAAATACCGCACCGTCGAGCAAGCGCATGAAGCCATGACCCGCAACGGCTGGACCGACGTCCGCGGCAACCTCTTCGCCGCCGCTGTCACCTTCGACTCGGAAGACGATGCCTCTGTCTACCTGCGGACCGTCATCCTTCAGCACCAGGCCGGCACCCTCCCCGGCGACCTCTCCGAGGGCTTCCTCCGCGATGTCATCGAGGAAACCAGGTCCCGCTTCGGTTCGCCTTTTGTGGCGGATTACGTGCGGCTGGACCTCTGGGCGAGGCGGGCGAACTGACGAACTGACAATCCGACAAACTGTTGGAGCCTGAGGGCGGGCGGAAGCCGAGGGTTGTGGCGCAGGGATATGTTGGGAGGAGGGGATTAAGCCCCTCGGCTACGGATTGGTGCAGGGTGGCGGTTCTTGGATCTAGCGCTCCGCCGCGCGTTCCATTACTACGCGAAACGGCCCGTAATGCCAGACGAGCCGTCCGTCCACGATTTCCCGAGTCACCAGCGGCTCTCGGTCCGGAGAGTAGCCCATGGGGTAAAGATCGAGACGCCCGCCGTCGAAGACGGCGGCAACGTGGATGCGCTGCTTCATGTCGGCGGCCGCTACGTCGTTGACGCCGTTCTCAAGCGTGCCATCCGCCCGCATATCGTGGATCACGCCGCCCGCGGCGATCACCACCCGGTCGCCGCCCTGCTCAATGCGCTCCACGTGGTTGTTGAGCGGGTGGTCCGTGATCGGCGCGCCGTCGCGCTCTACCGAGACAGCCCGCCAGAGGCCGCGGAGGTCCGGCGCGCCCGGCGCCAGCGGCTCATCACAGCCGGCCAGCACCGGCGGCGGCATCTCGCCGTGCCAACCGCCTTCCGGCGTATGCGCCACGGGAATTTCGTTGGCGTCTAACCCCATCAGTTGCAGTTTGTCAGTTTCTAGGTTTGCCGGTCCCTACCAGCCGCGCTTGGCGAGCCGCTCATCGTCCGGCATGGCGCTCACGTTGATGCCCGTCATCGGCTCGCCGATGCCCTTAGACACTTCAGCCAGGACGTGCGGGTCGTTGTAGTGGGTGACAGCCTGCACGATGGCGTGCGCGCGCGGCGCCGGGTCGGCCGCCTTGAAGATGCCGGAGCCAACGAACACGCCGTCGGCGCCGAGCTGCATCATCAGTGCGGCGTCCGCAGGCGTCGCCACACCGCCCGCGGCGAAGTTGACGACCGGCAAGCGGCCCAGCGCCTTCGTCTCCTTGAGAAGCTCGTACGGTGCGCCGAGGTTCTTGGCTTCTGTCATCAGTTCATCGTCGGGCATGTTCTGCAGCTTGCGGATGTTGTCCTGCACCGTGCGCATGTGGCGCACGGCCTCTACCACATCGCCGGTGCCGGCCTCACCCTTGGTGCGGATCATCGCCGCGCCCTCGCCGATGCGGCGGAGGGCCTCACCCAGATCGCGGCAACCGCAGACGAAGGGGATTTTGAAGTCCCACTTGTTGATGTGGTGCGTCTCGTCAGCCGGGGTGAGGACCTCCGATTCGTCGATGTAGTCGACGCCCATGGCTTCGAGGATCTGGGCTTCGACGAAGTGGCCGATGCGCACCTTGGCCATGACAGGGACCGAAACCGCGTCCATGATCGCCTGGATGACTGTTGGGTCGCTCATGCGTGCGACGCCGCCTGCGGCGCGGATGTCGGCGGGCACACGCTCCAGCGCCATGACGGCGCAGGCGCCTGCTTCTTCGGCGATCTTCGCGTGCTCCGGCGTGACGACGTCCATGATGACGCCGCCCTTGAGCATCTGGGCCAGTCCGCGCTTTACGGTATCGGTTCCTGTCTCAATAGCCATATCGGCACCTCCGTGGGATGGGAATTCAGTATACGGCAGTGTTGCTTTACGCCGGAAGTGGCCTGCTTGACACGTTACGATATCACTCATGAGTGGGCGGCTTCTCCTGGCGCCAATAGGTTTGTTGGCTTACGTTACCCCTCGGGTGGCGACCCCGGCCTGAGAACTGGCCGCCCGACCTCTACGAAAGCAACAACATCAGCACCACGGACGTGCTGGCCCTCAAGCCCGTCTACGAGGACTACACCGAATCCCTCGCCCTCCAGGGCTGCGCCCAGACCGCCACCGCCCACGATGAGCAGTTCGACTCCTGGCCTACAGACTTCAACAACGACCAGACGGTGAACACCACGGATGTGCTCGCCCTGAAGCCCGTCTTCCTTCAATCGGGTTCCACTGTCGAACGCTATGACCTGGCGCCAAGCGGCGACATCAACACCACGGACGTTCTCGCCATGAAGCCCGTCTTCCTCCAGAACTGTACGCCGTAAGTAAGACGTCTCGCTCACTTCAGCGCCCAGCGGCCCGCTTCGCTGGAAACCGAGGCCGCCGATGCGGAAACCTGTGACCTGTAAGCTGTAAGCTCTAAGCCATGCGCATTGGCCTGATCTCCGACACCCACATACCCGTGGCCATGAAGGAGTTGTGGCCGCAGATCTACGATGCCTTCCGTGGTGTGGACCTGATCATGCACGGAGGCGACCTGATGGTGCCGGAGGTGATTGACTGGCTCCAAGAGATCGCGCCGGTGATGGCTGTGCAGGGCAACGGGGACTACACGGGATGGGAGCGGTCAGTCCCGCCGACTGACCCGCGGCTGTCCGAAACCAAGGTGCTGACAGTCGAAACCAACGGCCCAAAGCTGCGCATCGGGCTGGTGCACGACTTTCAACTGCCCGAGGCGCCGCCGCTGCGGACGATGGAAGGGCAGATGCAACACCATTTCGGCGGCCCGGTAAACGTGATCGTGCGGGGCAGCACGCACCGCGCGGAGGCGATCAGCGTGAAGGGCGTTCTCGTCGTGAATCCGGGCAGCCCGACGTTTCCGAACCACATGCAGACTCGCCTGGGGACGATTGGCTTCCTGGATATCGATGACTTCGGGCGTGTGAAACCGACGCTCGTGCAGCTGGCGTAGGCGCACGCCCACCGGTATTTCTGTAGCATCTCCGGGAACCAAACACCCGCCGAATCCGTTTCATCTGCAAAAGATATATGGAGGTGGGCGCCGTGACTAAATCACTGCCAATCATCGGACTGCTCGCAGTATCTGTTCTCGCCGCGCTGGCGATCGCTTGCGGAGGTAGCGTCGAAGATGGCGACGACGACTCCGGCCCGCAATCGGGCGCACGAGCCGCGGCTACTCCTGCCGGATTACCGGCCAACGGAGAAGCCACGGGCGCGGAACCCCAGTACACCGGCGACACACTCGTGCCCGGGAGCGGCTTTGGCGTAACGGCTGGTGCAGGAGTAGGAGGTGGAGCAGAAGGTGGAGCAGGAGGTGCAGCGCCTGCAGGGAGCCAGAGTGGCGCCCTGCCGGCACTGGACCGGCAGATCATTCGTACGGCGACAGTAGAACTTACCGTGGATGATGTTGCCGGGACGATGCAGTTCATCGAGACCGCGACAGTCGGCGCCGGAGGATTCGTTTCCGGCTCCAGCCTGACGGTGGAGAATACGGTCCGCAACGAAGACGAGCAGGTACGTCAGACCGGAACGATCACCATTCGCGTACCTGCCGACCGCTACACGAGCGCCCTGGCCAGCATCCGCGGGCTGGTCGATGACCCCCTGGACATTAAGTCGGTGCAGGAGGAGACGACGGAGGTCACGGAGGAATACACGGATCTCCAGTCGCGGCTGCGCAACCTGGAAGCGACCGAGACGCAGTACCTGGCGTTGCTGGAGCAGGCGACTTCGATTGACGACATCCTGACCGTGCAAGACCGCTTAAACCAAGTACGCGGTGAGATCGAGCAGGTGACCGGACGATTGCAGGTGCTGGACGACTTGACCGGCCTGGCCACGATAACCATACAGCTTTCGCTGCCGCCGCTGATTCCGGCGGTAGTGACGGAAGAGACCGGGTCGCAGCACTGGGCGTCAGAGTCGCTGGAGAATGCATGGCAGGCATCGGAGGACACGTTGCAGGTGCTGGGCGTAATTGGCATTACGGCGGGCGTCTTCCTGGCGTGGATGCTGATACCGGGAGTGATAGCGCTCGGTGCGTGGTGGGCAATCACCAGCCGCCGTACTCGTGGCGAGGCTGCCTAGACGCGCGGCCGAAGCTCAGATACGACTTCGTGGATTTGCGCATGCTTGTGTGGTGACTGTCTACGATACTTGACGTTGGATTTGGCCGGTGGGAGAATCGGCTTGCAACGGACTTCACAAAGTAGGCTAGGCAAAAGCAACTTGAGCGCAGCGACGGTCGTACTCGCCAATTTCTGGGATATATTTACCATCTTCGACCCGGATAACTGGTTCCGCCAGGTGCCGGAGGGGATGGAGTTCGTCGGTGTGCTTGCTACCATCATTGGCTCACTGGCCATCATGGTCATGTTCGGCAAGTGGTGGGAGCGCTAGGCTGGAAGATAAGCGATGGCTGTAACGGAAGACCCACGTAAGCCACGTAACTGGTCAGAGCGCATTGGCGTTCTGCAGGACCGCATCTACGATGCGCTGTTCCACAACTACATCTGGCAGTCGATCTTCCGCTCCGGCTACCCCAACACACCCCGTAACCAGATGCTCGTCGTCGCGACGAATGTCTTCCTGCACCTGCACCCGACGCGAATCCACCGTACACACGTCAAGATCACGCATACGTATTGCCTTGGTGGCCTGACGTTTTTCATGTTCCTGATCCTGACCGTGACGGGCGTGCTGCTGATGTTCTATTACGTGCCGTCGGTCGATGAGGCGTACCAGGACATCGCCGCGCTTGAGACGAACGTGAAGTTCGGACTCTTAATACGCAATATGCACCGCTGGACCGCCCACGCCATGGTAATCCTGGTGTTCCTGCACATGATGAGAGTGTTCTACACGGGCGCTTACAAGCCGCCGAGGGAGTTCAACTGGGTGGTTGGCGTGATTCTGCTGGTGCTGACGCTGGTGCTTAGCTTCACCGGCTACCTGCTGCCCTGGGACCAACTTGCTCTCTGGGCCGTTACGGTCGGTCACGGCATCGGTGGTTCGGCGCCTTACTTCGGCGACGAGACACAGCTGATCGTCTTCGGTGGATATGAAGTTGGGCCGGCGACGCTGATCCGCTTCTACACGCTCCACGTGATAGCGTTGCCGCTAATAGCGGCGGTCTTCATGGCGGTGCACTTCTGGCGCATCCGCCGCGACGGCGGCATGGCGAGGCCCCTGTAGTCGGTTAGTCGATGGCAGTCGAAACCCGAGCCGCACCACAGCCCGCTCCGAAGGCCCGTCCACGGCCGAAGCGCGAGCGTGAAGAAGAGGTACTGGTTTGGCCTGACCTGGTCTTCGTGGAGTTCATCGCGGCGGTTCTCTTTACGATTACGTTCCTGATTCTCTCGACGTTCATCAACGCGCCACTCCTGAACCGGGCAAATCCGGAACAGACGCCCAACCCATCGAAGGCGCCCTGGTACTTCCTTAACCTGCAGGAGTTGCTGCTGCACATGGACAAGGCCTGGGCCGGCGTTCTGTTGCCGACGATCGCGTTAGTGTTCTTCATGGCAATCCCCTATATCGACCGGAGCCGTGAGGGCCAGGGAGTCTGGTTTGGCTCCAAGTATGCTGTCCGGCTGACGATCATCGCGGCGATTTATGCGACGGTTGTCAGCGCCGGGCTGGTGGCATTCGACAGCGGCGACCGCACCCACGCTGAGTACCTGACGCGCTGGATCCCGTCCTGCGATGCGAACGCGGAGCACCAGGGTTTGCCCTGCCTGGAGGACGAGCCCGGCGCGAGTCACACCGGCATCATCACGACGAACGACGTATCGACGCGCATGAGGATGAGCATGCCATTCCCCGATGCGCTGGGCATCGATGACGGACACCTGGACTGGCCGGAGGACCTGGACAACATCCCGGTGCCCTTCAATAACATTTGCGGGAACATCGGTAGCTTCCACCTGTGGTGCGAAATGCACATCAACGCGCCGGCGACGATCGCGCAGCAGGTAATCCCGCTTTCGACAATCGCATTCTTTACCGTGGCGATCATCTATGTGCTGTTCCGCGTGGGCTGGTTGCGTACAAAACGTGACCTGTTCATCGTCATGTTCACGGCCGTGATGGCCGCCTACCTCACCCTCTCGATGGTGGGAAGCTTCTTCCGCGGCGAGGGGCAGGCGCTGATCTGGCCGTGGGAGATCAAGGTGGACGAAGGCTAATGGCAGACGAAGCGACAACACCTCAAGAGCTGCCCGTGGCGACGCCCGACCCGGCGCGTTCGCTGGCCGTCGACACGCCCGTTGCGAAGCCGCTTCCGCGGCGCGAGGCGATCACACGGCGGGTCTTCCTGCTGGGAGGCTTCTGGACAGGCATAGGACTGGCGTTGGTCGGCTTCCTGGGGTCGCCGCTGAGTTTCCTCTGGCAGCGGAACATCGCCGGCTTCGGTGGACCGATCACGATCAGCCCGGACCGGGTGCCGGAAGCCGGTGGCAACCCAAACAAGATTTTCGAGGGACGATTTTACATACTGAACACCGAGCCCACGGAGGCAACACCGGGCGGCCTGCTGGCCCTGTGGCAGAAGTGCCCGCACCTGGGTTGCACGGTGCCTTACCGGCCTGAGTTCACGTTTGAGCAGCGGCAAGGCTGGTTCCGCTGCCCGTGTCACGGTTCGACATACACGAAAGAGGCGGGTGTGCTGGTAGCCGGCCCGGCACCGCGGCCGATGGATGTTTTCCCGCTGGCCGTCAACGACGATTTGAGCGTTACGGTGCAGACCGGCCGCCAGTTCGAAGGGACCGGTAGCAGCGCCAACCCCTTCCGTGCGGTGGCGTATGAAGCAGGAGCGGTCACACCAGAGCCCGGCGAAGCTGGCGGGACCGCAACTGAAGACGGAGCTCCGGCCGGTGAGGATGGGCAAGACAACAGCGAAGGCGAAGAGGCTTAGAAGGGCCGCATAGCACGTGAATACCGCCAAGCAAGTAAACGTGATGATCGGCCTGCTGTTCGTAGGCCTGCTGGGAACGTTCGGCTACTTTCTTTTCGACAACGGGTTCAACGCGCTGGGGATCGATTTCGAGGGACGCGAATCGACGGCACGTATCCGCCAGGAAAGAATCAACGTTGAGCGCGGGGGACACCTATACGCGCTGAACTGCCGATCGTGCCATGGCCTGACGGGACAGGGAGCGCTGGAAAACGCGGGCTTGCCGGGGGCGCCCCTGAACCTCTCGAGCGTGCGACCACCCGAGGCTTCGGAGGCGGAGGTGGCGGCCTTCGCCGACCGTTATAACGCCACTATTCACTGCGGACGCGTCGGCACGCTGATGCCGCCGTGGTCGACCGACGAGGAAGGGCCGCTGAACGACTTTCAGATAGAGCAGTTGGTCATGCTGATCACGAGCGAGTTTTCTGAAGAGGGCTGGGAATTTGCCGTAGAGGAAGGGAACCACTCCGACGTCTTTGACCCTCACAAGACGCTCGAAGTGGAGATCGGCGAGGACGACCGCATCATCGTTCTGAACGACGCCTCCGGCCTGGACAACGTGGAATTCGTGCGCATCGGCGGAGATACGATAGACGAGCCGTACGAGGTGCTGGCGATTGTTGAGGTTGACGCCGAGGAGGGTACGGTTGAGGTCGAGCGTGGAGCCCAGAATTCGGCGCCGCTGGCGCACGAGGCCGGCGCCGAGGTCTACAACGGCCCGCTAGCGCCGCCAGACGGTCCAATCGTGGGCGAATCCGGGACGCCACCGTGCGGACAGGCAGCCGCGCGCCCCGCTGGGGGCGGGGAGACCTTCGAGGTATCCGGTGATGTGACGCTAGTGATGGGCGACAACTTCTTCGAGTACGAGGGTGCGCAAAACCCAACGTTCGAGGTGAGCGCGGGTGACACGGTTTCGTTCACGCTGCCGAATGAGGGCAGTGCGATCCACAACCTGCGCATCGCGGGGCCGGACGGCGAATACGAAACAGACGATGACCTGGTGTCAGATCCGGACCTGATTCCGGGTGGCGCCGAGGGAACCCTAGAGTTCGCTGCCGGGGAAGCGGGCACGAGTCCGTACCGGTGTGATTTGCACCCGGTTGACATGGCCGGCGAAGTCATCCTCGTCGAGTAGGCTGGGCTAGGCCGAGCGGCCCAGCTTCGTCTTGCGCGTACGCTCGCGCCGTTCGTCGATCAGCTCGCGGCACTCACCATCCGACACTTCGTAGACGTGCGTAGCGACCCGCTCGAGCAGACCGGGATCGTGGGCGGCGCAGATAATCGTGCCGTCGTAGTCGGCGAGAACGTCGATGAGTTTGCGGCGTGTGGTGCTGTCGAGGTGGTTGGTGGGCTCGTCGAGGATGAGGACGTTGGTGGGGGTGACGGCCAACTTGGCGAGCGCAACGCGACTTCGCTCGCCGCCGGATAAGGTACGAATCATTTGATGCACGTCGTCGCCGCGGAAGAGGAAGTTGCCGAGGACGGTGCGCAGGCGCTGCTCACGCTCCAGAGGCGCCGCTTCCTGCAGCTCCTGGAGCGGCGTCTTATCGGGATCAAGCGCTTCGTCCTGGTGCTGATCGTAGTAGCCGCGGCGGGCAAGATCGGCCCAGCGGACTTCGCCCTGTGACGGGGGCATCTGGCCGGCGACGATGCGCAGGAGCGTGGACTTGCCGCTGCCGTTGGGCCCGACGAGGATGACCTTTTGGCCGCGCTCCACGTGCAGGTTGACGTCGACGAGCACGATGTGGCCGTCGGGGTAGACGTGACCGATGTCCTCGAGGGTGAGAACGTCGTTCTCGGTGCGGCCGTGTGCCTGGAGTCCGATGTGGACCTCGGCTTCTTTCTTCGGTCGCTCGATGCGTTCGATCTTCTCGACCTGGGCGCGGCGGGCCTGGGCGACGCTAGTCTTGCCGGGCTTGCCGATGAAGCGGTTGATGAACTTCTCCTGCTTCTCGATATAGCGGTCCTGGCGGGCGGCCGCGCGGTCGATCTGCTGCAGCTTCGCGGCCTTGGCACGCTGGTAACCGGTGTAGTTGCCGTGATAGAGCTCGACGGTGCATTCCCGCAGCTCGAGAATGCGGTTGGCCGCACGGTCCAGGAACTCGGCGTCGTGGGTGACGAGGAGGAGGCAGCCCTTGTAGTCGAGCAGGTCTTCGGCGAGCCAGTCGCGGGCGGCCCGGTCGAGGTGATTGGTGGGCTCGTCGAGGAGGAGGTTGTCGGGGCGACGGACGAGGACCTTTGCGAGGGAGATACGCATCTGCCAGCCACCACTGAAGTCGCCGCAGCGCTTCTCGCGGTCGGGGACGGAGAAGCCGAGGCCGTCGAGGACGCGGGCGATGCGTGACTCGATGCGATAGCCGTCCATGCGGTCGAACTCGTCGAAGAGGGCGGCCTGCTCTTCGATGAGGGCGTCGACGTCGCCGGCGCCGTCAACGAGAGCCTGGGCGATCTCAGCGAGGCGGAGCTCTATGCGGCGCGCTTCGGGGAAGGCGGTCCACATCTCGGCGAAGAGGGCGTTGTCGCTATCGGAACCGCCCTCCTGCTTGAGGTAGCCGAGTTCGCCGCCTTTGACGCCGGCGTCGCCGGCGTCGGGCTCGTCCTCGCCGGCGATGATGCGGAGGAGGGTGGTCTTGCCGGCGCCGTTGGGTCCGACAAGGGCGATGCGCTCGCCTTTGCCCACGGTGAAGGAGACGTCGCGGAGGACTTCCAGGACGCCGTATGAGCGGGCGAGGTTATCTGCGAAGAGCATGGGGTTCCAGTGTATCGCGCCGTGATGGGGCAAAACGATCGATACGATCAAACGGTTTTCGTATCTGCGAGATTGATCGTTTCGGCGGGGCAGACGTGAAGATTGATCGTTCCGCGCCTGAGAAAAACTTTAGGCGCCTGATTGAGGCTTTTTCGTATCTGCGCGCGGCCCGGAGCTATTTGATCGAATCCAGAACTAAGCCTTGGCGCTTTGATTCAATTCGAGGGCGCGACGTGCCAGGGGAGCTGTTGTTAAGGGGCTGACTTTCAGTTTAGCTGGCGGAGGCCGGGGATTCGGAGCGCAAGTGGCACCACGCGAAAGCGCCGCCCGAAGGCGGCGCCAGAGTTGGTTGGCGGTGGCGGGCTAGAAGTCTAAGTCGTCCTCATCGTCGCTTCTCGCCTGGCTGCGGATGATCACGGCGACACCCATGAGGACGAGGAGGGCGAACCCGAGCATGACCGTACTCCGCTTGAGGAGGTTGCGGCGGACGAAGCCGCGATGAGGTTGAATTCGCTCGGCGGAGCCTTGCAGCGCGTCGGCCGCGCGGCTGCCGCCTTTGTCGATGATGGTGGCGGCCTGATGAGACCGCTCGCGGACGATGTTGCCCGCTTTGTCGAGGGCACCCGCGGCGCGCTCGCGGCGGGCATCGATGGTTTCTTTGACTTTCGGCATGTTGTTAACTCTCGTCATATTCTTCATGGCATGCCTATCGTGGCACGGGAGGGGAGTAAGGCAGGTAAAGGAAATGGGCGATTGCATTACAGGAGCATGAAGGGGAGTGCCGAGTACGGGGGCTGTCAACGGAATTGCATGCGGGCGCAACGGATAAACGGATGGGTTGTGGCGAAGAGCGCGGTGTTGATCCGGGTCGGGGCGTTGGGGGCGGGGCATGGTGGTGCGTGTGGGATGGCGGTTAGGCGGGGCGTGGTGGCTGGTGCGGAGGGTTGGTCGCGCTGGGGGTGGGGATGGAGGCGGGAGGGGGTGGCACGCGAGCGAAGTCCTTCGGCTTTGCCTCAGGAAGTGGGGTAGGCACGGGGGTGCGTGTGGGATGGCGGTTAGGCGAGGTGTGGTGACTGGGTGCGGCGGCTGGTCGCGCTGGGGGTGGGGATGGAGGCGGGAGCAGGTGGCACGCGAGCGAGGTCCTTCGGCTTTGCCTCAGCAGGAAGTGGGGCCTGTGGCTGGGGTGCGGGGATTGGGTGGGGGGTGCGAGGCGCTGGTACGAGGCACGGGGGTGCGTATGGGATGGCGGTTAGACGGGGCGTGGTGGCTGGGTGCGGAGGGTTGGTCGCGCTGGGGGTGGGGATGGA
>DATKDX010000043.1:0-37483 GCA_035512435.1 Dehalococcoidia bacterium | reverse complement strand
CGGTGGCGGCGTCGTAGCCGTAGTTGGGGTCCTTGTTGGAGCGGACGTTGTCGACGATGACGAGGCCTTCCTGGCCGCCGTTCTCGGCGATCATGCGCAGGGGCTCTTCGAGCGCATTGCGGATGATCTGGACGCCCATCTGCTCGTCCTCGGTGAGGCCCTTGTCGACCTGGTCGAGCGCCTTCTGGGCGCGGAGGAGGGCGACGCCACCGCCGGGGACGATGCCCTCTTCGACGGCCGCGCGGGTGGCGGACAGGGCGTCCTCGACGCGGAGCTTGCGCTCCTTGAGCTCGACTTCGGTGGCTGCGCCGACCTTGACGACGGCGACACCGCCGGCGAGCTTGGCCAGGCGCTCCTGCAGCTTCTCGCGGTCGAACTCCGAGGACGCGTCTTCGGACTGGGCCTTGATCTGCTTGATGCGGGCCTGGATGTCGACGTCGGAGCCGTAGCCCTCGATGATGACCGTGTCTTCCTTCGTCGCCACGACGCGGCGGGCGCGGCCGAGGTCCTCGGCCTGCGTGTTTTCGAGCTTGTAGCCCATGTCTTCGGTGATGAAGGTGCCGCCTGTGAGGATGGCGATATCTTCGAGGATGGCCTTGCGGCGGTCGCCGAAGCTCGGCGCCTTGACGGCGAGGACGTTGAGGTTTCCGCGCAGCTTGTTGACGACGAGGGTCGCCAGCGCTTCGCCATCGACGTCGTCGGCGATGATCATGATGTTCTTCGTCACCTGCAGGATGCGCTCCAGCGCGGGCAGGAAGTCCTGCACAGAGGAGAGCTTCTTGTCTGTGATGAGGATGTGCGGCTCGTCCAAGACACATTCCATGCGGTCGGGGTTGGTGACGAAGTAGGGGGAGACGAAACCGCGGTCGAGCTGCATTCCCTCCACGAACTCGGTCTCCATGCGGATCCCCTTGCCCTCTTCGACAGTGATGACGCCGTCTTTGCCGACCTTCTCCATGACGTCGGCGATGATCTCGCCAATCTCCTCGTCGTGGCCGGAAATCGTGGCGATCTGTGCGATCTGTTCCTTGCCGGAAACCGGGCTGGAGATGTTGCGCACTTCCTCGCGCACCTTCAGCACCGCCAGCTCAAGGCCGTGCTTCAGCGCCACCGGGTTGGCGCCGGCCGCGACCATGCGCATGCCCTCGCGGACGATCGCCTGTGCAAGCACAGTAGCGGTCGTCGTGCCGTCACCGGCGACGTCGTTGGTCTTGCTGGCGACTTCGCGGGCCAGCTGCGCGCCCAGGTTCTCGAACGGGTTCTTAAGCTCGATCTCCTTGGCCACCGAGACACCGTCGTCCACGATGGCCGGCGGGCCGTACTTCTTCTCCAGAATGACGTTGCGGCCGCGCGGCCCCAGCGTCACGCGCACGGCGTCTGCCAGTGCGTCGACGCCGGCCTTCAGCGCGCGTCGCGCGTCTTCATCGAACAGTAATTGCTTTGCAGGCATTAGGTGCTCCTTCGACTGTGTTGGCGCTCCTCAGCGTGTTTGCTTGTTTATCTGTTTGCGAGGTCTGCAAACAAGCAAACATGCGAGCACGCAAACAGTCAGGAAATGGGGATTACGCCAGTTTGGCGAGTATGTCGTTTTCCTTGAGGATGATGTAGTCCTCCTGGTCGCTGAAAATCCCCCGCGGAACGTCCTGGCCACTGTACTTCGCGTAAAGCACGCGGTCACCAACCTTCACGTCCACCGGGATCCGCTCACCATCATCGATGTGCCCCGGACCGACGGCGATCACGACGCCCAGTTGCGGCTTCTCCTTCGCTGTGTCCGGGATCACCAGGCCGCTGGCGCGCGTCTCTTCCTGGCGAGACTGCTTGACGACGATGCGGTCCCCCAACGGCACGACGGCGCTGCCGCGGCTGGTCTTCGCTGGCGCTTTGCGCGCTGCTGCGGCCTTGCGGGCCGGGGTTGCCTTGCGGGACGGGGCGGCCTTGCGGGCCGGGGCGGCCTTGCGGGCGGACGCGGGCTTCTTGGTCTTCGCTGGCATGTAGTTAGTCCTCCTTCGGACGCAAGTTCTGATGAATGGGCGTTTGCCGTCCCTGCTGGACGGCGTTAGCACTCCGCACTAGCGAGTGCTAACCAAGCGTCATAGTAGGACAGCGCCACTCTTCATGCAAGACCCCTTCTCACAAAATTGCGCAGGTTCTCACTCCGGCCAATCGTGTAGGCTTGTCGGCATGAAGAAATGGGACTGCATTATCGTCGGCGGCGGCCCCGCTGGCATCTCCGCTGCTATCTACCTCGCCCGCTACAATCGCTCCGTCATCGTCATCGACCAGGGCTACGGCGGCCGCTGGCAGTCGCACAAGGTCAACGAGAACTACCTCGGCTTCCCCCGCGGCATAGAGGCCCGCAAGCTCCGGGAACTTGGCCGCCGGCAGGCCCGGCGCTTCGGCACACAGTTCTTTCGCGGCAAGGTTGAAGAAGCCTGGCAGGACAGCGACGGCATCCACGTTCGCACCCGCACCCGCGAGTTCATCGGCCGCACCATCATCCTCGCCACCGGCGTCCGCGACATCCTCCCCAACATCGCCGACTACGAGGACTACTGGGGCCGCACGATGTTCTGGTGCATCACCTGCGACGGCTGGCAAACCCGCGGAGCTCGCGTCGTCGTCGTCGGCCGCGACGATGAGGCGGCCGTCACCTGCCTGCAGTTCCTCAACTACACCCGGCACGTCTCCCTGGTCACCAACTGCCCTCCGGGCGAGGACAGCATCTCGCCTGAAGTTCGCAAACGCTTCGCCAAGCTCAAAGTCCCCCTGCGCGAGGCCCACATCGCCCACCTCCTTCCGAAGAAGGGCAAGCGCGGCGTCATGGAGTACATCGTCTTCGACAACGGCCGCCGTATCCGCGCCGACTACATGTTCAGCCACCAGGGCTCGCTGCCACGCATCGCCCTCGCCCGCCAGCTCGGCCTCGACCTTTCGCGCCAGGGCTTCATCCTCACCGACGAAGAGCAACGTACCAACGTCCCCTTTGTCTATGCCGCCGGCGACGTCACCCGAATGCTCGCCCACCAGGTCGTCACCGCCGCTCACGAAGGCTCCCAGGCCGGCTGCACCGCCAACTACGACATCTACGAACCCGAACAGCAATCGCCGTAGGTTTCCTGTCGGAGCCGTAGGCGAAGCCTTCTCGAAGACGCTCCGCGATGCCGCGCGCCCCTAGCCCGCCGGCTGCGGCGCCGCCGTACCCGGCTGCCGCCCGTCGCCGTCGTCCGGCGACTGCTCGTACGTCATCCGGTAAAGCCGCGCGTACAACCCGTCCCTCGCCAGTAGCTCGTCGTGCGTGCCACTCTCCGCGATCTGCCCGGCCTGCAGCACGACAACGCGGTCTGCGTTGCGGATCGTCGAAAGCCGGTGCGCAATTACGAACGACGTCCGTCCTTTCAGCAGCCGGTCCAGCGCCGCCTGGATCACCACTTCCGTCCGCGTGTCCACGTTCGCCGTCGCCTCGTCGAGGATCAGAATCCGCGGCTCGGCGATCACCGCTCTCGCAAACGCGATCAATTGTCGCTGCCCGACCGAGAGGTTCGATCCGCGCTCGTGCAGCACCGTATCGTAACCGTCGGACAGCCGCGCGATGAAGTCATGCGCTCCCACTGTCCGTGCCGCCTCTTCGACCTCTTCCTGCGTCGCCTCAAGCCGCCCGTAGCGGATGTTTTCCCGCACCGTCCCCGTGAACAGGAACGGGTCCTGAAGCACGATCCCCAGCCGCCTGGCGATCGACTCCCGCTTGATCTCGCGGATGTCCGTGCCATCGATTAGCACGCGGCCCTCGGTCACGTCATAGAACCGCGCCACCAGCGATGTCAGCGTGCTCTTCCCTGCCCCCGTCGGCCCCACGATCGCGATCGTCTCCCCCGGCGCCACCCGCAAGTTGATGTCCCGCAGCACCGGCTGCTCCGGGATGTAGGCGAAGGTCACGCCCTCAAAGACCACCTCGCCGCGGAGGTCCGGCAACTCCGCCGCATTCTCCGCGTCGACGATCTCCGGCTTCGTGTCCAGCACTTCGAAGATGCGGTGTCCGCCCGCCATTGCCCGCTGCAGCTGCGTGTACTGCAGCACCAGGTCGCGGATCGGGTCGAAGAACTGCTGCACATACAGAGCGAAGGCGATCATTACTCCCACTGTCAGCGATCCGTCCAGAACCCGCATTCCGCCGAAGATGATCACCAGAGCTGTCGCCAGTGCCATCAGCAACTCCACCACCGGCATGATGATCGCGGTGATGCGGCCTGCCTGCACGTTGGCGTTCAGGTTGCCCTGGTTAACGGTGTTGAAGCGGCGCGCATTCTCATCCTCCCGCGAAAGCGACTGGATTACCCGCACGCCCGATACGTTCTCCTGCAGGTTCGCGTTGACCTCCGAGATCGCCTGGCGCACCCGCAGGAACGCCACGCGCGCCCGGATCTGCCAGATCACCAGCAGCAGCACCAGCAGCGGCACCACGCTCATCGTAATGAATGTCAGCTGCACGTCCTGGATCAGCAGGAAGGCGACGACGATGCCGATGCCAACGAAGTCAGCGAAAACCGTCAGAAAGCCCGTCGTCAGCAGCTCCTGCAACACTGTCACGTCGCTCGTAACGCGGGACATCACGCGCCCCGTGTCGTTCTTGTCCATGAAGCTCAACGAAAGCTTCTGAATGTGGTTGAACATCTGCGTGCGCAGCGTCAGCAGGATGCGGTGGCCCATGAACGCCGTCATCACCTGCTGCACCAGCTGCGCCAGCCACGCCGCCACCGCCAGCCCCAGCAACGCGAGGCCGATCATCGCGACTCCCTGCATATCCCCGTCCGCGATGTAGTGGTCCACCGCAAGCCCGATCAGGAACGGCTGCGTCCTCGACGCCGCCGCGAACACGATCATCGCGATCAGCGCCGTAATCGCCCGTCCCTTGTATGGGCGCAGGTACGGCAGCAACCTCATCACCACGCTGTGGTCGTAGGCCTTGCCCAGCTCCTCGTCGTCCCAGCCGTCCTTACCGCCGCCGCGCAGCCGCCCAGCTTCTCCCGGGCGCACGTGCGAGCCCGTATTGCTCCAGCCGCTGGCCCCAGCGCCTCCCCAGAAACTCATCGCTAGCTCCCCGCCACACCTTCCGGCGCCAGCGTCTCGGGAGCGGCCGGACTGCGCCCCGCCAGCGCCTCTTCCTGGTCGCGCAGCTCCAGGTCGTAGATCTGGCGATAGATGCCATCCTGCGCCAGCAACTCATCGTGCCGCCCACGCTCCACGATTTCGCCGTCCTGCAGCACCAGGATCTGGTCCGCCAGCTTCACCGTTCGCAGCCGCTGCGCGATCACGAACGTGGTGCGGCCCTTCATCAGTCCCTGCAGCGTCTGCTGGATCAGATATTCCGTCTCCGTGTCCACGCTCGCAGTGGAGTCGTCCAGGATCAGTATCTTCGGATCCAGAAGCAGCGTCCGTGCGATTGCCATGCGCTGCTTCTGACCGCCGGAGAGCGTGATCCCGCGCTCGCCAACCCAGGTGTCGTAGCCGTCCGGCAACGACATGATGTACTCGTGAATGAAGGCCGCCTTCGCGGCTTCCTCGACCGCCTCATCGCTGGCGCCCACCGCCCCGTAAGCGATATTGTCGCGAATCGTCGCCGAGAACAGGAATACGTCCTGCTGCACCACCCCGATCGCGGCTCGCAGCGAAACGAGCGTCAGGTCGCGGATGTCCGTTCCGTCGATCGTTATCCCTCCGCCTGTTACGTCATAGAAGCGCGGCATCAGGTTGACCACGGTCGACTTACCGCTGCCCGTCGGCCCCATTAGCGCCACCACCTGCCCCGGCTTCGCGTCGATGTCGATGGCCCGGAGCACGGGTGCCACGCTGTCATAGCCAAAGCTCACGTTCTCGAAGCGCACGTGCCCTTGCGGGTTCGCCAGCGCTATCGCGTCAGGCTTCTCCTGCACAGCCGATTCCGCATCGATGATCTCGTAGATGCGCTGCCCCGCGGCGTTCGCCCTCGAAATCACCATGATGATCCAGCCCAGCACGCGTACCGGCTGCTGCAGGATAGTCAGGTATAGCAGGAACGCCGCCAGCTCGCCAATGTTGATGTCGCCGTTCGAAACCTGCCGTCCGCCGAACCACAGCGTGACCGCGATCGCCGCCATCCAGATGCCAGTCATCAGCGGCCCGTTCACCGCCTGAACCCGGCTCGAAATGTACGAATAGTCGAACAACTCTTGCGCCTGCGCCTCGAACTTCTTGCCCTCGTACTCCTCCCGCGCGAACGCCTTCACCACACGCACGCCGGTCAGCGCCTCCTGCAGCGTAGCCCCCAGCTTGCCGAGCCCCTCCTGGATTTGCATCCACAGCGGCCGCAGCGTGAACGCCATCACCGTCGAGCGCCAGATGATCAGCGGCACGAACGCCCACGCCACCAGCGCCAGCTGCCAACTCGTCACCAGCATCAGCGCCAGCACCAGGAACATCACCAGGAACACGTAGGACCCGCGCAGCACACCCATCGAGATGTACCAGCGCACGGCCTCCACATCCTGCGTCGCCCGCGACATTATCGCCCCCGTCTGCTGCTGATCGTGGTACGCAAATGAGAGTCGCTGCAGCCGGTCATAGATCCGGTTGCGTATGTCGTACGCCACCCGCTGCCCGATCCACTCCGAGAGGTACGTCTGCCCGAACGCGAAGATGCCTCGCAGCGCAGCCGCCGCAATTAGCGCCCCCGCCGCGATGAAAAGATACTCGTCCTTACCCGTCGGCTCATCGTTCAGGTCCTCGACGCCGATGCCGTAATCAATCGCCCAGCGGATCAACTGCGGAATAGCGATAACAGCCGCGCTCGACGCAACGACGCAGAACACCAGCAGCGCCGCCCGTGCCTTGTATGGACGCAAAAACGAGAGAAGCCGAAGAGAATACATACGCAAAAAAGGGACGGAGCCGCTTACGCTCCGTAAACCCGATTGTATCCCAAACCTTACCGTGCACGTAAAGGCTTGCGTGTGCGATCTGTCACAGCCCGTCCTCACCGAGGGTCAGGGCTTCAGCCCCTTCTCAGCCCGACGCGACCTGAATCTGCTCTACCCCCAACTCATCGCCGCCGCACCCATTGCCGCCCACCTCGCACGTACGGACCGACTTTTAGGTCGGTCAAGTAACGAACCACAACACTCCGCTACTCCGGCTCACGCCTCACCCGCCTAGCTCGCCACGCTCCGAACCGCCACAGCCTCCCGCACCCGCGCCAGGTGCCTGCCGTCCACCTCCCGCACGTTATCGAACTCCCCGCCGGCACCAAAGTTTCCGCCCATCACCGCGAACGTCGTCGGGTCCGATACCGACCGCTTCACCAGTTCGCCGTCTTCGATGCGCAGCAGGTACACCGTCGCCGACCCATGCGCCCGCACAAACACCCCCAGCCCGCTCACCGACTCCAGAAGCTTCGACAGCCGCCGGATATCCTCCTTCAACTCTTCGAACTGTCCCATCGTTATGTCCTCCTTCCCTATCCTCCGCAGCCCGGCCAGCATCGCCGCTTTCGGCCACTCCGGCCCGGGACAATTCACGCGGTGCACACCATCGATCTGGAAATGTCCGATCTTCATATCGTCGTCCGGCGCCATCTCCCAGCGCCGCGCCCGCCAGAACTCCCCCATGATCCACTCGTCCACGTCGTGGCTCGCCTGCACCATCGCCGCGGGCCACGTCGCATCGAACAACGGGGCGTCGAACGGAAACCCCTCGTGCTCCTTCGAGACCGCGCGACAGTTCGGCATGCTCTGTGTATACCGGCCGTCCACGGAACTGGGCTCAATCAGCGCATAGGCCGTCGTCCCGGCGTAGGGCACCTGCACCCAGCGCGCGCCGGGCCTCCGCTCCCATGCCGCCAGGTGCCGGTTGGAGCGGTAGTACTTCGCGACCGACCCCGAAACCCCGTGCCCATGGCTGGCGTCGAACAGGTTCACGTACTGGCTCACCGACCCGTCACGCCCGATGCCGAAGTGCACGCCTACCCCGTTCGCCTCTCGCCAACCGGCGTCGTCCAGCGTCCGCTTCCAGCCAGCCATGATGTGATCGACGATGCAGTCCGCCTCGCTCAGCTGGCCCCGCGTGCCCTGCGGATAACCGAAGTGTTGAGTCGGCCGCCAGACCGCAAAAGGACATACCCCTCCGCCACTCTCCCCTCCTCCTATCACTGTCCGCTAATCACCATTCACTATCCATGAGCCCCCATCACCAGGCAACGCCCAAACGGCACACTGCCGCCATTCAGGTTGTCAGAATTCGCATGCACAGACGCCCCGCGCTCCGCTATCCTAGTCTGGCTATGAAAACGGCGACCCGATACCTCGCCCGCCGCATGCGCATCACGGACATCCCGCAGGTCCTCGAGATCGAGCGCGAGTCCTTCCCCGCCATGTGGCCGCCCACCGCCTTCCGCCGCGAGCTCCAGCAGAACCGCCTCGCGCACTACATCGTCGTCGGCGAGCACAACCCCCACGCCCGCGATAGTGAAGACGGAGACGAGGACGGACCGGGAACGATAGGACGCATCTTCAGCGAAATCCGCCACATACTGGTTGGCGACAACGCCAGCGCCGACCTGCCGCCGCCCGACGAACGCCCCGAGCTAATCGTCGGTGTCGTCGGGGTCTGGATGATGCCCGACGAGGCCCACATCGTCACCATCGCTACCCGCGAAAGCCACCGGCGCCAGGGCGTCGGCGAAATGCTCCTCCAGGAAGCCATCGAGCTCGCCCGCGAGAAGGCCCAGTCCCTCGTTACCCTCGAAGTCCGCGTCTCCAACGAAGCCGCCATCGCCCTCTACCGCAAGTACGGCTTCGAAGAAGTCGGCCTCCGCCCCCGCTACTACTCCGACAACCGCGAAGACGCCTACATCCTCACCGCCAACGGCGTCACCAGCGACGACTACGGGCAACGCCTCGCCAGCCTCCGCACCGAGCATCGTCACCGCTTCGGCGACTTCGACACTATCGCCTAACGCCCTCCCGTCCTGAGCGCCGGCCCCCGCCTACTTGTTGCTTGCTACTGGCTACTCAACCCGCTTGCTACTGGCTACTCGACCCGCTAGCCTGAATCCGCGATGTCCACTCCCGCCCAGAAGCTCCAGGCCCAGCTCGACCAGGTCAACCCCATCCGCGGCCGCGGACCCATCTCCTACGACTACGGCCGCTGGGTCGATGCCACCCACAGTCTCCTCGCCCTCGTCTTCGGCGCCGAGTCACCCGAGGCGCAGGGCTTCCTCGACATCGTCGGCGAAGGCGCCGAAGCCCGCGGCTGGGGCCTACCCCTCGCCCCCGATAACCAGTGGGGCATGCAGCAGCGCCTCAACCGCGCCGAAGCTTACCTGGAATCGCTGCTCGGCCAGCTTGTGCCAGGCAGCAGCTAACGCTAGTGCTCGACGAGCATGTGGAGCCTGCCACACTTGGTACCTGACTCGTAGAGGCTACTGGCTAATCGCCTTGATCCGGATCGCCTCAGCGATCACCTCCGCCGCCTGCTCGTACGTAAACCGCGACGTATCGATCGTCAGGTCATACAGGCGCGGGTCCTGCACGTCCACCTTCCAAAACTTCTTGTAGAAGGCCTCCCGCGCGCGGTCGCTCTCCTTCGCCCGCCGGGCCGCATCCTCCATCCCGATCTCCTCGCGCTCCGCCAGCCGCTGCACGCGTAGCTCCTGCGGCGCCACAGTAAGCACGTGCAGTGCGCCCGGCAAGTCCCGCAGGACCATCTGGCTGCCCCGCCCCAGGATAACGATGCGGCCGGTCGCCGCCAGCTCCCTGATCAGCGCCGACATCGTCTCGATGTACGTCTCGTCGGAGATGTCCTTGTTCTCCTCCTCCTGCGCCACATCGGCGTAGGTGCGCGAAAGCACTGCCTCCAGCCCACCAGGACCTTCCAGCGGATCCCCGCCGGATGCCGCAGACCGCTCCAGCATCGTGTTGATCGCTGCTCCCAGCCGCTGGCGGAAGGTCGCCCGGCGCTCGTCCCGTTCCGCCACCACGCCCACAGGCACCCCGCAGCGGTTCGCCGCCTGCACCATCAATTGCTGATCGACATAGTCAATGTTCAGCGAGGACGCCAGTATCGGCCCGATCTCCCGGGCGCCGCTCGCGATACGGCCTGTCAACGTGATTACAGGCATAACCCACCTGCCTCCCGAACCTGCATGTAAGACGCCACCATTGTACGTATGGCGGCGGCCCCGTCAATGTGTCTCCCCCGCACACGAAAGAGGCCGGGCGTAAACGCCCGGCCTCTTCTTCATGCGCTCATAAAGCGCTCGTAGGCTATTCCAGCGTTAACGTGCCCGTCATCGTATCGGGATTGAAGTCGTCCTGGAACTCATATGTCCCCGGCGGCAGCTCCTCGATAAACAACTCGCCGCTATTGCCGGGCAAGATGTCGTCTGACTCGATGTCGTCTTCCGTGAAGAACTCACCGTCCGGCCCCGCGATGCGCAGGTTGTGCGCTAGGACGCCTTCATTCGTCAGGTTCACCCTGATCCGGTCCTCCGCGTCTCCCTCCAGTTCGGCCGGCGTAAAGGCACCGTCGGACATCGTCACTTCCAGCTCGCTGTCGAACTCCTCGCTCGGTCCCGGCGTTGGCGTCACACCTACGTCCTCGATGCTGATCGTTCCCTCCGCCGTCGTTGTCGGGTCGATGAACCGCACCGGCGGCAACGCGTCGTTGAACTGGATCACCGTGAAGCCGGTCTCGCCCGGTTCCAGGATTTCGCCCGCGCCCGGATCGTTGGGGTCCGCGCCGTCGGGTATCACCACGAAGTCGTCACCTGTATTCGGCTCGCCATCGCCGCCCACCACGCGCAGGCCGTGCGAAACCTCGTCTGCGTTCGTGACCACCAGCTTCACGATCTCTCCCGCGTCCACGGTGATCGAAGACGGCGTGAACGTCGTCGAGCTTTCGTCGGCGTCGTCTGGCTGATCAATCGTTATCGCGATCTCGCGAGTGACGCCCTCCTCGGAAATGATGGTCCGGTCGTCGAGCTGGATCTGCTCTTCGGGAGCCCCGAAGACGATGCGGATGATGTCACCGTCCTGCGGAATGTAGCTGGAGAAGTTCTCCATCTTGGTTCCGTCCACGAAAAGTTGAACTTCGCCGATCGTGCCATCTGGGCACTCGTCGCCGTTTCTGTATGTCGTGCTGGAGCCGGGCAGGCGCACCTCGTCGTTGCTTAGCGTGCCACCGCCGTACTCGAACCACCTGGTCAGGCGCGCGCCCGCGCCCTCTTCTCCCTGGCTCCCGGGGTGGATGTGGACGATCCCGTCCCCATGCGTGTGCACGCCGCCGCTCCAGGTCGGGGCTGGCGCCTGCTTCTCGTCGCAAACCCAGAAGGTGTACGGGGCATGCCAGTGTGCCTCGCCGATCCGCGGAGCGCCGGTTGCGGAGCGCACGACGAAAAGCACGCCCAGGATGCCGAAGACCAGCACGATAATGCCCGCAACAGGCACCCACGGCGGCAGATAGACGCTGGTTAGCTTCGCCCAAAGGCCCTGCGGCCCCTTCCGCGCGCCCGCGGCCGTCGGCCGCGCTGCCCGGGCGGTGCGGGCACGCCCGCTTCGCCAGAAGTCCATCGGCGAGCCTGCCTCGCCGGGCGACAGGTGCTGCCTCTCCCGTCGCGTGGCCTTGCCGGAAGGCTCCGCCGTCTGCGGCGTCTCTCCGGTTACTCCCGGAATGTCCGCTCCCGTCGTGATCTGGTCGTCTGGTGAGACGTCGACTTCGGAGACGCCTTCATCCTGTTGCTGCTGCTGAGCTTCTTCGCTGTGGGCGTCCTGCCGCCCCCCGCGACGCCCGCGGCGTCTCCGTCTTCCCTGTCCTTCGTCGGCCACGTCGTATTCCTTTCCGCCGTCAGCCGGCTTATCCGCTCGGAGCGGTCTTTCGCCGGCGGTCGAGATCAATCACTTTGCGCACGTTGGCGTCCTCGCCGGGGTCAGCCGGCGTCCGGAACCACGCGTCCAGTACCTCGCGAGCAATCGCCTCCGAAGTAGAGCGCAAGCTCAAGCAGAGGACGTTCGCCTGGTTCCACGCCTTCGCGCCGCGGGCAGTCTCAGCGTCTCCGCAGAGTGCCGCGCGGATGCCCGGCACTTTGTTAGCTGCGATCGAGACGCCGTGCCCGTCCAGCAGAAAAGAACGCCTTCGTCAGCCTCTCCGTCCGCGACCGCCTCCGCGACGGCGCTCGCAACCTCCGGCCAGGCGGAGGGGGCGTCATCATCACGAAGTGGGCCGAACAACTCGACGTCGAAGCCGCGGTTTCGGAGCTCTTGCTCTACGAAATCCGTAACGTGCGTACGTTCGTCGCTGCCAAGCGCGATGCGCAAAATAGCCTATCCATTTGTATCTGGGGATGTCTGGGTAGTCCCTGGCGCACCCTTACGCCCAATTATAGAGCACCCGCTAAGTTATACGCGAAGTTACGCGCCACGGTTGCACTGCCTACAGTACAGCGCCCCAACATTAGAACAACGTGAAGGCGGCGCGTTCCACCACGTTCGCGTTCGCGTTCTCTCTACCAGGGGTGTCGCTTGTCATGCGCGCAGGGGCAGCGACGGTCCTGCGCTCAGCCGCCGCCGACCTGCCCGGCGCGACGGCGCCCGGCGGAGCGGGTCCCCTTCGGCGCTGGTGCCCGGTCACACTTGCCTGAGCAGGGGCATCCGTGGTCAAATCACGACGAGAAAAAGACAAGGAGACGCTTGTTGTCATGAACGCCGACCTATCCGAGATTGCGAATTCGCTGGTCGCTCGCGGTAAAGGCATCCTTGCGGCCGACGAGAGCTCAGGAACCATCGCCAAGCGCTTCGATGCACTCGGCATCCAGGATACCGAAACGAATCGCCGGGACTACCGGCATCTGCTCTTCACCGCGGAAGACGCCCAGGAGTACATCAGCGGCGTCATCCTCTTCGACGAGACCGTTCGCCAGAACGCGGCGGACGGGCTTCCTCTGATCAGAATCCTGCAAGACAGAGGCATCATCCCCGGCATCAAGGTGGACAAGGGCACCAAATTCCTGGCCGGTTCCCCGGACGAACTCGTTACAGAGGGTCTGGACGGGCTCCGCGAGCGATTAAGCGAGTATTACGAGCTCGGCGCGCGGTTCAGCAAGTGGCGCGCGGTCATCACGATCGGCGAGGACATGCCGAGCGACTATTGCATTGAGGTCAACGCTCATGCGCTTGGGCGGTACGCGGCTCTCAGCCAGGAAGCCGGGCTGGTACCGATCATCGAACCCGAGGTCCTGATAACAGGTGACCACTCCATCGAGCGTTGCTATGAAGCGAGCGTTGCCACCCTCAGCGAAGTCTTCCGCCAGGTCGCGCGGCAGCGTGTCTCGCTTCGCGGCCTGTTGCTAAAGGCCAGCATGGTGCTTTCGGGCAGTGAAGCGAAGAACAGGGCCAGCCCCGAAGAAGTCGCCCGCTACACTGTCAAGTGCTTCGAGGACTGCGTGCCAGCCGCCGTTCCCGGTATCGTTTTCCTCTCCGGCGGTCAGTCAGACGAGGAGGCGACTGAGAACCTGGATGCCATCAGCCGCTATGCGGCCGGGTCCGGCGCGCCGTGGGAGCTCAGCTTCTCATACGGAAGGGGACTGCAGGCTGCGCCGATGAAGGCGTGGGGCGGCAAGGAGGCCAATGCCGAGGCGGCGCAGCAGGCATTCCTGCAGCGCGCCAGGATGACCGCGGCCGCCAGAGAGGGACGCTACTCTGCCAGCAAAGAGACGGCAACGGCGTAGGCAGCGATGGTGAGATCCGGCCAATCAGAGATGACCAGCGGGTCGGAACAGCAACCGAGTTTGCGCGACTTCCTGCTGGAGCGCCGGGCAGACAGCCCGGGTCTCGCATCCGTCATCCAGTCGATCGCCGATGCTTCGAAGCGTCTGGCGCGGTCTATCCGTGGCGCGGGCCTCTCCAACATCCTGGGCAGCCGGGGCAAGGTGAACGTGCAGGGCGAGGTGACCCAGATCCTCGACGAGCTTGCCACAGATTGCTTCGTGGATGCTCTGCGCGGCAACGAACACGTTGCAGGGCTTGCCTGCGAAGAGCTTGACGACTGTGAGATTTTTCCCGGTGATGGCGCCGACCGCTACCTCTGCGTCTTCGACCCCATCGACGGCTCCTCAAACATCGACGTGGCGACCTCCATCGGGTCGATCTTTGGCCTCTACGCAATTGACGGCAAGGAGGTCACGGAGGCGTCCTTCCTGCGCACTGGTCGTGACCAGATCGCGGCGCTCTACATCGTCTACGGTTCGAGCACCCAGCTCGTGCTTGCCACGACGGAGGGCGTTAACATCTTCACGCTGCATCCTGCGAAGGACGACTTCATTCTCACTTCTCCCAATGTCCGCATTCCGGCAGCCAGCCCCTATTACAGCGTCAACGAAGCGAACGCTGGGGCCTGGGACGCGGCTGTCCAGACGGCCGTGGCCGGTTTCAGGAAGACCTGCT
Organism: Dehalococcoidia bacterium; assembly: GCA_035512435.1. Taxonomy (GTDB): domain Bacteria; phylum Chloroflexota; class Dehalococcoidia; order SM23-28-2; family RBG-16-64-32; genus CF-162. The sequence goes on along the minus strand of DATKDX010000043.1, from coordinate 23,015 downwards.
CTCTCCGCTACATCGGGACGCTAGTAGCCGACTTCCACCGCGGCTTGCTGAAGGGCGGGATCTTCCTCTATCCCAGCGATCAGCACAATCCCAAGGGAAAGCTGAGGTTGCTCTACGAGGCCAACCCGCTGGCATTCGTGGCAGAGGCCGCAGGCGGCGCCGCGAGCAGCGGCACGCAGCGAATCCTGGATGTGGCCCCAGCATCGATCCACGAGAGGGTCCCGCTGTTCATCGGCAACACAGACCTGGTCATGGAGATTGAAAACGCCCAGGCAAAGGGCGCCGGCCTGGTGACGAGCTAGGCCCGCGCGGAACGGCTTCTGCGCTCATCGGCCCGCGCGACAGGTTCGACGACCCGGGCTACGACAACGCCCGCGCCGAGGCCAACATGATCGGTGACTTCCCGCGCAAGCACGGCCCCTTCGAGCCGCACCGCCTCCCGCTGGAAGAGATGGAGTACACCACGATGCCCGCCGTCGCCGCCAAAATGGCCGACCGCTGGATCGACATCTCCAGCAACGGCTCCACCTCCAAGATCATGGCCGCGCCCATCACCGAAGTCGAATAACCGCGCCGAACCGCGAATCAACAGGCGAAGGGACATCCCTCCGCCTGTTTCGTTGTGCCAGGGCCGGCAAGAGCAAGAGAGCCTGCGAGCATGTGAGCATCGGGATTCGGAAGAAATTCCGGCACTCATGCTCTCATGCTCCAATGCTCACATGCTTCCCGTCCGGGAACCTTTCTCGCGCCACATCCGTCTATCTCTCAACACACGTGTAGAAAGGAACCACAAGAAATGACCAAGAAGCTTCTGCCTTTCGCAGCTGCAGTCGCCGCCATCGTCGGCGTTTTCGCAGTGCTGGCTGTCGCCGGTGCCTTCGACGACGACGACGGAGGCACCCGCCAGACACCGAATGACGGGGACGGCGCTGAGTCGGAGGATAACTCCGGCGGAGACGCCCTCGGCGCCTGCATCGTCGAAGACGACCCGAACTACGACCCCGACCAGCCGTGCAACGACATGGTCGTGGACGGAGACGGTGAGGACCTGCCCCTACACGACGGCGACGAGCCCGTTTCCAATGACGGCGGCACCAGTCTCAACATCTGCATCGAAGGCGTGGTCACCTGCAACGACACCGTCGTAGACGGAAGTGACGCCGACGCTATCGGCGGCGGCGAAGAGGGTAGAGCCGTCGCCATCGAGGCCTCTTACGCAGCCCTGGCGGAGATGGGCGGCCCCTCCGATGCCAAGCTCGCTAGCGCCCACGCCGTAGAGTGGGGCAACGCCTGCCTCGGCATCGACGACCCCGGTGTCGCCTGCGCCCAGGTCATCACCCCCGGCTGGATCATCGTCCTCGACACGGGCGTCCTCGCGTACGAGTTCCATACCGACCTCAACGGAAACGCGGTACTGGCCGCCCCGGCTCAGTAGCGCCGAACCCCGCACCCTCTCACGCCCCACCGCCGGGGCCCGGTCCCTTGCCCGTCTGGGTAGCCGGCGGCGGGGCTGGTATTCTGTCTCCGTGCCCCGACTCCTCATCGCCACCAGTAACCCCGGCAAAGCCGCCGAGCTGCGCATTCTCCTCGACAGCTGCGGCTGGGACGTCGTCACGCCCACTGACATCGGAATCAACCTCGACGTCGACGAAGACGGCGATACCTACGAAGCCAACGCCTGCAAGAAGGCCCTCGCCGGCATGGAGGCCAGCGGTCTCGTTACCCTCGCTGATGACTCCGGCATCGAAATCGCCGCCATGAACGGCGAGCCCGGCGTGCAGTCGGCCCGCTTCCTCGGCGAGGAGGCCACGTTCCCCCAGCGCTTTGCGGAAATCTTCCGCCGCCTCGAAGGCCTGCCGCGCAGCGAGCGCGCCTGCCGCTTCGTCTGCGTGATGGCCGTCGCCGACCCCCGGTCCAGCGAAGTGAAAACTTCCGAGGGCGAAGTACGCGGCCTCGTCGCCGATGAGCCCCGCGGCGAGGCTGGTTTCGGCTACGACCCCATCTTCTGGGTGCCGCAGCACACCGCTACCATGGCCGAACTTCCCGAGCACGAGAAGAATATAATCAGTCACAGGGCCCGCGCCGCCGCCGGCGCACGCCAGGTCCTGCGAGAACTCCTCCATGCCCATTCCGAAGGCGACCCCTCCTACTCCCGCAGCTGAAGCGATCACCGACGCGCTCGGCCGGCCTCTCCGTGATCTCCGCATCTCCGTCACCGACCGCTGCAACTTCCGTTGCACCTACTGCATGCCGAAGGAGGTCTTCGGCCGCGACTACAAGTTCCTCGCACGCGACCAGATCCTGACCTTCGAGGAGGTCGCCCGTGTCTCCCGCATCTTCGCCGGACTCGGCGTCCGCAAGCTCCGCCTCACGGGCGGCGAACCCACCGTCCGCAGCGGCATCACCGACCTCGTCGGCATGCTCGCCGCCATCGAAGGCATCGACGACCTGGCGATGACCACCAACGGCTCCCGCCTGGCCAAAATGTCCCGCGAACTGAAGGACGCCGGCCTCCGCCGTGTCACCGTCAGCCTCGACTCCCTCGACGACTCCCGGTTTCGCGCCATGAGCGACGCCGAATACCCCGTCTCCCAAGTTCTCGACGGCATCGAGGCGGCGCGGGAGGCCGGCCTCACGCCCGTTAAGATAAACGTCGTCGTCAAGCGCGGCGTCAACGAGGCAGACGCCCTCGCCATCGTCCGGCGCTTCCCCGGCCCCGACTACGCCGTCCGCTTCATCGAGTACATGGACGTCGGCACCACCAACGGATGGCGCATGGACGAAGTCGTCCCCGCCGCCGAACTCATCGACATGCTTGGCCGCGAGCTGCCTCTCGAAGCGGTCGATCCCGCCTATCGCGGCGAAGTCGCCCGCCGCTATCGCACCACCGACGGCGGCGAGATCGGCGTTGTCACCAGCGTCACCCTGCCCTTCTGCGGCGACTGCACCCGCCTCCGCCTTTCCGCCGACGGCCGCCTCTACACCTGCCTCTTCGCCACCAGAGGCCACGACCTGCGCTCGCCCCTCCGATCCGGCGCAAGCGATGAGGAGATCGCGGCCTTCGTGCGCGGCATCTGGTCGCAACGGACAGATCGCTACTCCGAACAGCGCACCCAGCGCACAACTGACGACAAAGTCGAAATGTCCTACATCGGCGGATAACATGCGAGTCCAGTGCGGCAGGCCAACCCATCCCTCCACGCAACGCCTTCCCTTCCCGCTCATCCTGAGGCTCTCGAAGGACGAGCGGAGCCAAATGGCCGCGCTCAAGTCAAGACACGAACGAGTTCCCTATGCCTGACAACCCCACCCTCTCCCACCTCGACGAAGCCGGCCGCCCACGCATGGTCGACGTCTCCGCCAAGGCCGACACCCCACGCGAAGCCACCGCCCGCGGCGCCGTCCACATGTCGTCCGAAACCCTCCGCCTCGCCACCGAAGGCATCGGCGTCAAAGGCGACGTCCTCACCACTGCTCAGATCGCCGGCATCATGGCCGCCAAGCGTACGCACGAACTGATCCCCCTCTGCCACCCTCTTCCCCTCACAGGCATCGACGTCTCCCTCACCCCATCCGATACCGGCGACGCCATCGACATCGAGGCCACCGTCCGCACCACCGCCAAATCCGGCGTCGAAATGGAAGCCCTCACCGCCGTCACCGTCGCCGCCCTCACCGTCTACGACATGCTCAAGGCCGCCCAGAAAGACATGCGCATCAGCGACATCCGCCTCGTCCGCAAGGACGGCGGCAAGTCCGGCGACTTCACCGCCGGTTAGCCCCGCTACTCGCTCTGCCGGTCCTGCCGCACCCGCGGCTTCTTAGCCCGCCCCCGCGTCACGCTCTTAGCCGCAGGACGCCCGGCCAGTTTGTCAGTTTGTCGGTTCGTCAGTTTGTCGCCCCTGTTTGCATGTTTGCGTGATTGCTTGTTTGAGTCCGGCCTTTTGTCCGCACCTGCGCCGGCGGTCTTGGCACGATCTCTGCTTGCCCGTCGCGCCGCCTGCTTGCTCAGCGCCGCGACCTCTCGCTCGTTCAGCCTCCGCACCTTCCCCAGTTTCAATCCCTCAATGCTGATCCCCCCGAAACTCATCCGCGTCAGATCCATCACGTGGTGGCCCAGGTACGACATCATTCGCCGGATCATCCGGTTGCGCCCCTCCGTCACCGTGATCTCGACCACCGATGACTTGTCCCCGCGCGAGACGATGCGCGCCTTCGCCGGCTTCGTCACCCCGTCCTCCAGCGGGATCCCCCGCTCGATCGCTGCCATATCCTCCGCCATCGGCCGCCCCTCCACCCGCGCGCGGTACACCTTCTCAACGCCGCGGGACGGATGCGTCAGCCCGAAGGCCATCTCGCCGTCGTTCGTCAGCAGCAGCGCGCCCTCCGTGTCGTAGTCCAGCCGCCCCACCGGCTCCACTCGCACCGGCAGTTCCTTTACTAGGTCCAGCACCGTCTGACGCCCGCGCGTATCGCCCCGCCCCGTGATGTAGCCGCCAGGCTTGTTCAACAGGTAATACGCCTTCGCCGGCTCCTTCGGCAGCCGCTGACCGTTGATCTCGACGACGTCCGCTTCCGGGTCCACCGGCGTCGTGATCAGCGCCATCTCCCCGTTCACCGTCACCCGTCCCTCGGCGATCAATTCCTCCGCCTTGCGCCGCGAGGCGATGCCCCGCTGTGCGATCAGCTTGGCCAGGCGCATCAGTCGTTCCCGGCTTCCGTCTTGCCGGTCTCGGCTTTGCCGGTCTCGGCCTCGCCCGTCTGGGCGCGCTCCATCAGCTCTTCCGTCACCTTGCGTAGCGCCTCGTAGGCGCAGACGACGTACTCCAGCGGGTGCAACTCCAGCGGCTTCAGCTTCTCGTCCCGCAGCGCCACCGGATCCGCGGCGTCAAACTCGCTCCCCGGAAGCTCGTGGCGCATCTCCAGCTCGTAAAGCTCGCCGTCCTCCCCCAGCACCACGCACCCGCGGTCCGGCGACTCAACCGCGGGCGCGTCGATCTCGATCCCGTATGAGAAGAACGCCCCCGGAAACGGCGGAAAGGGGTCCAGCCGTTCGCAGGCGTCGTGCAGCACGCGGCGCAGGCGGTCTGCCGTGCGCTGCAGGATGTCGTCTGCCTCGTGCTTGAATTCCAGGGGGTCGCGGGACACGGGATTCTCCCTTAAACGCTGAGGTTACTTCGCAATCATGCTAAAATCTGTATATGGCGACAACTCAACTGCACATGCAGACGACCCGTCAGCAGATTCTAGAGTACCTGCGCCGGCACACCAGGGGAACCGTCAAGGAGCTTGGCTCCCTGCTCGGACTCACCTCCACGGGCATCCGCCAGCACCTCACCGTGCTCGAGCGCGATGGTCTCGTCGAAGCGCACGAAGAGCGCGGCCGCGTCGGCCGCCCCACCCTCGTCTACTCGCTGACCGAGAAGGCCGACGCCCTCTTCCCCAAGGCTTACGACCAGCTCGTCAACGTCCTCATGGAGGAAGTCCGCGCCACCGCCGGCAACGACCAGCTATACAAGATCCTCCAGCGTGTGGCCCAGCGCCTCGCCGAGCCGCACCTCGACGGCATCGAGGCCAAGACCTTCGAGGAGCGCGTCCGGGCCGCCGCCGCCGCCCTCGAGTCCCAGGGCTGCGTCGCTGAAGTCACCGAGGCCGGCGACGGCGAATACCTCATCGACGAATACTCCTGCCCTTTCCCCAAAGCCGCCGAGGCCGACCGCTCTGTCTGCGCCCTCCACGTCGAATTCGTCAAGCTCCTCACCGGCGCCGACACCCGCCTCACCCGCAGCCTCATGCGCGGCGAATGCGCCTGCACCTACCGCGTGCGTCCCGCAGTCGCGGCCGACGACCTCGTCCCTGTCGCGAACTAGCTCTCTCTTATCTCTGGCGGCGACGTGTAGTAAGCCGCGAAGTCCAGCCCGAAACGCTCCGCCAGGCGGCTCATCATCTCTGATAACGCCCGGTATCGAGCCCCGGCAGTCGTCGCTACCGCGCAGGACTGGGCAATCTCGAAGAATTCAGGGTCAAGATCACGCACACGCGCAAAGACTGCCTTGGGCCGCGGTAACCAGGTCCCGGAGAGTCGGATGAGCAACGTGGTCAGGCCCCAGAACGGTGCTTGCGCGAGGTAGTAGCTGGTCACTTCATCGGCGGTCAGCGTGTCTTCCACGTCCTTGACCTGGTTCCAGATCTCGTAGCATCGCCAGGCCAGATCGCTACTGGCCAGAGGCGGCGGCCCCGATTCGAGAATCGCGCGCGCCCAGTCCTGCAAAGCCCCGACGGCAGGGCTTTGCAGACCCACTGGCGAACCCTCTCCGAGCATCTCGGCAAAGGCGGAAACACCCTGTCCGGCTTGCTCTTCGGTCCAGCCGCGCAGACTACTCAGCGTGCGATAGTTGATCTCCACCTGCCGCCCGTCGGGCCCCTGGAACGACTCGCGGCCACCGTCACGGAACGGCTTGGGCCAGGGAACGCCGTCGTCGATGACGGCCACGAAATCCCAGTCGCTGTTCTCGCTCATCTCACCGCGCGCCGCCGAACCGACCAGCAGCAGACCGATTACGCCAGGTGTCTCAGTCACTCGCTCTCTTGCGCTGGCCAGGACCTGCTCCCGCATGACGCAATGATAACCATTCCCCCATGCGCGGCGAATGCGCCTGCACCTACCGCGTCCGCCCCACCACCCCGCCGAAGACCTCGTCCCCGTCGCCAGCGCCTGACTCAGTCATGCGCCCAGAACTCTAACCACAACACCTATCGAACGGGAACCCCCGTTTTTTCCAAACAAATTCCCTATCTAAAACCCTGCAATCCACCGTCCAACTAATCACCACTCACTAATCACTAATCACCATTCACCATCCCACCACTCACCACCACCATCCTTGCCACTTGCTCCTCGCTCCGTGATACTCATACCCGTGTGGGCCGGGCAGTTTGGCATCGAAAACGGCGAAGCGAAAGAGACCACCCCCTGGGTCGGCGCCTACCCTGACCCCGGCCGCGCCGACGAACCCTCCGACCTCTACGTCCTCGTCACCCCCGCCCTCCCCGGCAGCGAGGAGTTCTGCGGCGAAATGAAGGACGTCGTCGCCGAAGAGTTCCACCGCGCCAAGCTCTCCATCACCGGCGGCATCCTTGCCTCCCTGCGCGCCGCCCACGCCAACCTCCGCGACTGGAACAAGCGCTCCCTGCCCGAGCACCAGGTCGCCGCCGGCGTCTCCTGCCTCGCCGTCCAGGACAGCCACGCCTACGTCGGCCAGGTCGCGCCCGCCCGCGCCGTCTTCTACCGCCGCGGCGAAATCACGGCCATCGCCCCCGACCTGCCCGACGCCAGCGAGCCCCTCGGCCTCCACGACGACTTCCGCCCGGACTTCCGCCGCTTCGACCTTGAGGCCGGCGACCGCCTACTCCTCCTCTCCCCCGCGCTTGCGGACGTGCTCAGCGAAGACGACCTCCACGACGCCCTGGAGCGCACCGGCGAAGAGTCGCTGCCCCAGATCTACCGCGCTGCCCGCGCCGCCGGCGACTGCGCCGCCCTCCTCCTCATCGCCGACGACGAGCCAACCCCCACCGCCCGCGACTGATGCGCATCCTCGGCATCGAGACCTCCTGCGACGAGACTGCCATCGCCGTCGTCGACGACGGCACACGCCTCGTCGCCAACATCGTCTCCTCACAGGTCGAGCTGCATGCAGAATACGGCGGCGTCGTCCCCGAGCTGGCCTCCCGCAAGCACGTCGAGGCCATCATCCCCGTCTTCGACGAGACCCTCCGCCGGGCCGGCTCCTCCCTCGACGAGATAGACGCCTTCGCCGTCACCTACGGACCGGGCCTCGCGGGCGCCCTCCTCGTCGGCGTCAACTTCGCCAAGGCGCTCGCCTGGTCGGCCGGCAAGCCCCTAATCCCCGTCAACCACCTGGAGGGACACGTCTACGCCGCCTGGCTGGATAACGAGACCGGCCCGCGCTTCCCCTCGCTCGTCCTCATCGTCTCCGGCGGCCACAGCGACGTCGTGCTGATGACGGATCACGGCCAGTACCAGCGCCTCGGCCAAACCGTCGACGACGCCGCCGGCGAGGCCTTCGACAAAGTGGCCCGCCTGCTCGGCCTCGGCTTCCCCGGCGGCCCAGCCATCGACCGCCTCGCCCGCGAGCACGGTGCCGCGCGCGCCCTCACCCTGCCCCGCGCCCGCCCCCGCGGCGAATACGACTTCAGCTTCAGCGGCCTCAAGACCAAAGTGCAGCGCATCGTCCGCGGCGAAGAGGGCGACTCCCCGGAAGCCGCCGAACTCGCTGCCGCCTTCCAGGAGTCCGTTGTCGATTCGCTCGTCACCAGGTCCCTCGCCGCCGCCGCCGACCACGGCGCCCAAGAGATCATCCTTTCCGGCGGCGTCGCCGCCAACAGCGAACTGCGCCGCGTCCTCGCCGAACGCTCGCCCGTACCTGTCGTCGTGCCGCCGCCCGCCCTCTGCACCGACAACGGCGCCATGATCGCCGCCTGCGCCTACTACCGCCACGCCGCCGGCGACGTCGCGGCTCTCGACCTCGACATCAACGTAGCGCTGAAGATCGGCTAACCAGGCGAAAGGGCGGTATCGTGATGCCCTCTTGCTCCCATGCTCCCTTGCTTGAATCGCTGCCACCCGAGCATGAGGGCATGAGAGCATCGGCCAACGGACGATCGCCGGCATCGGGGCTCACGAAAGCGGGCACCTTCCGCAGCCGCCCTGCGTGCAGTACTGCTTGAGCAGGTAGAGCATCCCCTGCGCCCGCCGCGCCGAAGGCCGGACCCCCGTCAGCGCCCGCTCCAGGTGCCGCACAGACCCATAGCGCCCCGCCGACGGCAGCGAAGCATAAACAGCCTCCACTCGCGCCTCCTCTTCTGCGGATCCGGCGCAAGCGGCCGCCGGCGGCAGCACCGCATTCAGCGCCAGCTCGACCGCCCGGCCCCGCCCCACCAGCCGCGGCACGCTGAGGGCCGCGATCAGAGCCGCCACAGCCGGGCGCGGTGCCAGTCCGGCCAGCGGCAGCAACGCCCCTGCCGGCCCGTTCGCCGCGAAGCGCGCCGCCAGTGCCGCCGCCGCGCGCAGCCGCGTCTCCGGCCCATTCCCCGGCCGCGTCCGCACGCCTTCAAGCGGTACCGTCAGCAGCGCGGCCGCCAGCAGGCTTTCGGCTGCCTCACGCGGATCGCCGCCCTCCGTCAGCATCCGCCCCCTAACCTCCCGCCACGGTGCCCGCCGCACCAATTCCCGGAACGGCTCGCGCAGCCCCCCGTAGCCCAGCCCCTCCAGCAGCCCGGCCCAGATCACAACGTCAGCGTCCCTGTCCGCCCTCTCCAGCTCCCGGCCCGCCGCATATACCTTCTGCCGGAAGCGCATCTCCCCAAGCCGGTCCAACGTCCCCGCGCACGCTTCCGGGCCCAGGCGTCCGGGCGCCGTCGCGCAGGGCTCAGCCCACGCCCGCGCCGGTTCCCAGCCCTTTCTCACCCGCGCCGGAGGCGGCGGCGCCACCAGGACCGGGGCCTGCCCGCCACCCGGCAGCGCCGTCGCCAGCGCCCCCTCTGCCTCGAACACCACGTGCAGCACCACGCCCGCATAAGCCGGGTCCAGGTGATGCCCGTGCCGCCGGAAGTCTGATTCCCGCACGTGCAGCTCAACATCGCCGTGTCGCGGTCCCTCCGGCCCGGCCACGATCGCTTCGCGAAAGTCCGGCCCCGGCCCCGCCCCCGCCAGCCCTCGGTAAATCACCCGCAGGGGCGCCCCATCCTCCGTCCGCAACGACCGCCGCGCCAGCAGCTGCCCCGCCCAGACCGCCGACAGCTCGGCTTCGCTGGCGTACATCGTTCGCGGCTCGCGGAGCACGTACAGAGGCGCCTCACCTGACCGATCGCCCCCGGCCGTGAGCATGGGAGCTTGTGAGCAAGTGAGCATCACGATTCCACCGTTCGCCCGTTACCCGATGCTCTCATGCCCTCATTCTCAATCGCAGTGTTACAAGCACGGGAGCAAGTGAGCAGGAGAGCATCACTCTCGCGTCCCCTCCATCCCTTAGCCGGCTCTCATGCCCTCATGCTCAATCGCAGTGTTGTAAGCACGGGAGCAAGTGAGCAGGAGAGCATCACTCTCGCGTCCCTCCATCCCTTAACCGATGCTCCCATGCCCTCCATGCTCCCTAGCTTCACTTCCCTTGTCCGCCTTGCGCCCGCTCCCGTTCTACCCCTTTGTCCCGCCGCCCTTCCCGCCCCCGTCCCGTACTCAAACCCCGCCCGCTCCGCCACCATCGAAAGCAGTTTGGCCGAGGCCCCCCGCGGCCGGTATTGTCCCGTTTCCCACTCGCTCACCGTCTGCTGGCGCACTCCCAGCTCCTCCGCCAACCCATCTTGCGTCAGCGCCAGGTGTCCCCGCAGCGCCCGCACGGAGGCGCCGTCCCAGGGACTACCGTAGACACGTTTAGCCTCAGTCACGTCTGGTATCTTACACGCTTCCGTGTAAGAATGCTACTACTACGCCGACGAACTGACAAACGAAAAAACGGACAAACTGGGCCGTTCCCGAGGGGGTCAGTTTGCTAGTTTGTCGGTTTGTTAGTTCGTCGTCCCGCCCGTACACGCACCACCGCCCCCGCAGACTGCTAAACTATCCCCTACCTATGACGATTACCGAGGGCACACCGCTCAGCGATAACCACAGGCGTCTCTTGATCCCGGTGCAGCCGGTCCCCAAGCAACGACCGGAGGACCGCATCAAGAATTGGGACGAGGCCTTCCTCGGCTACACCATCGAGTCCGCCGCCGTCGAGGCCGAGCGCTGCATCCACTGCCCCACCGCCCCCTGCCAGGAGGCCTGCCCCACCGACAACGACATCCCCCGCGCCCTCCTCAAGCTGGAAGAGGGCGACATCCACGGCGGCGCCGCCGTCTTCCGTGAAACCAGCAGCCTGCCCGACATGTGTGGGCGCCTCTGCCCCCAGGAATCGCTCTGCGAGGGTTCCTGCGTCGTCGGCTTCGCCATCCGCCCCGCCCCCTACGGCAAGCAGCCGCCAGTCTCCATCGGCAAGCTCGAGGCCTTCATTGCCGACTGGCAGCGCAAAAACGGCGGCGTCCCCATGCCCGAAAAGGCCCCGCCGACCGGTCACCAGGTCGCCATCATCGGCTCCGGCCCGGCCGGCCTCGCCGTCGCCGAAGAGCTCGTCAAGAAGGGCCATGCCGTCACCGTTTACGAGTCATGGCCCGTCCCCGGCGGCGTCCTCCTCTACGGCATACCCAACTTCAAGATGCGCAAAGAGATCCTCGACTACAAGCTGGAGTGGCTGAGCGAGCTCGGCGTCGAGTTCCAGTGCAATGTCAAGGTCGGCGAAGACGTGACCATCGACTCACTCTTCGAGTCCGGCGCCGACGCCGTCTTCCTCGGCACCGGCGCCCCCGTCGGCGGCCGCATGCGCATAGACGGCGAAGAGCTCGCCAACGTCTTCCAGGCCACCGAATTCCTCGTCCGCGGCAACCTCGAACCAGAACAGCTGCCGCCCGCCATGCGCGAGCCGCTGGACGTCGCCGGCAAGCGCGTCCTCGTCGTCGGCGGCGGCGACACCTCGATGGACTGCGTGCGCACCGCCATCCGCCTCGGCGCGCAGGAGGTCACCTGCATGTACCGCCGCACGGAGGCCGAACAGAAAGGCCGCGAGGAAGAGCGCAAGCACGCCCGCGAAGAAGGCACCGAATTCATGTACCTTACCGTCCCCCATGAATTCACCGGCGACGACTCCGGCCGCGTGCGCCAGGCCCACTGCCGCCGCATGCAGCTCGGGGCACCCGACGAGTCAGGCCGCCGCCGCCCGGAGCCGATTCCCGGCTCCGACTTCACCCTCGACGTCGACATCGTCGTCCTCGCCATCGGCTACGAACCGGACGACCTGCTGGAGAAGACCACTCCCGGTCTGCGCACCACCAACTGGAAAACCGTCCGCGTCGACGAAGAGTTCCAGACCACCCGCCGGGGCGTCTTCGCCGGCGGCGACAACGTCAACGGCGCCGACCTCGTCGTCACCGCCATGGCCGACGGCCGCCGCGCCGCCATCGCCATCCAGAACTACCTGGAATCTTTGCGCTAGCTAAAGGAGAGGCAGTGTCCGACTTCGCGGAACCTACGCTCAGCCATCTCTTCGATATGCGCATCGACCTCGAGCCGCCGCAGATGATCGGCCCGACGCCGGCCGGCATGCGGCAGGTCTTCATCGTAAAGGGGGGACATTTCGAGGGCCCTGAGATCAAGGGCGAGGTGCTCCCCGGCGGCGGTGACTGGGCGCTTTTGCGCAGCGACGGCGCAATCCAGCTCGATGTCCGGGCGACCGCCAGGACCGACGACGGCGCGCTGATCTATGCGACCTACAGCGGCCTCATCCACGGGCCGATGGACGTCCTGGGCCGCGCCATGGCCGGTGAGGACGTCCCGCTTTCTGAGTACTACTTCTTCACCAATCCGATGTTCCACACCGCCAGCGAGAAGTACGCCTGGCTCAACCGGCGCATCGCCGTCGCCCGCGGGCGCGTCATACCTAACGGCGTCGCATACCGGGTCTGGGCCATTTCCTAGTCCCTCACCCGCCTGACTACCGGCCGGGCGCACTGTTACAGGCTCCCTGCTTCCCGTATGCACAATCCCGTGCCACCCACCCATCGACCCGCCCCGCAAAGCGCATCTATAATGCCCATCAGAACGCGCATTCGAGTGCAAAGGGGCAGCGTCACGGCAACGTCTGAAAGATCCGTAGGAGAAGACCGCATCATCTCCGGCGATGTCCAGAAGGAAGAAGACGATTCCCTGGACACTACCCTCCGTCCCCGCCGCCTCGAGGAGTTCATCGGCCAGGAAAAGCTCAAGGACAACCTGGCCATCGCCGTCCAGGCCGCCCGCAAGCGCGACGAGCCGCTGGACCACCTCCTCCTCTACGGCCCGCCCGGCCTCGGCAAGACCACCCTCTCCCACATCATCGCCTCCGAGATGGGCGTCTCCGTGCGCGTCACCTCCGGCCCCGCCATCGAGCGCGCCGGTGATCTCGCTGCCATCCTCACCTCCCTCCAGGAGTTCGACGTCCTCTTCATCGACGAAGTGCACCGCCTCCCCCGCGCCGCCGAAGAAGTGCTCTACCCCGCCATGGAAGACTTCGCGCTTGACATCGTGCTCGGGCGCGGTCCCGGCGCCCGCAGCGTCCGCCTCTCCGTGCCCAGGTTCACGCTCGTCGGCGCCACCACCCGCTACGCCATGCTCTCCGCCCCCCTCCGCGACCGCTTTGGCGCCGTCTATCGCCTCGACTTCTACGACCGGGACGCCATCACCGCCATCGTCCTCCGCAACGCCGGCATCCTCGGCGTCCCCATCGACGGCGACGGCGCCCTCGAGATCGCACAGCGCGCCCGCGGCACCCCGCGCGTCGCCAACCGCTTGCTCCGCCGCGTCCGCGACTACGCCCAGGTCCGCGCCCAGGGCCGCATCGACGCCGCCGTCGCCCGCGACGCGCTGGAACGCCTCGAAGTCGACGCCCTCGGCCTCGATGAAGTCGACAAGAAAGTCCTCCTCACCATCATCGAAAAGTACGATGGCGGCCCCGTCGGCATCGAGACCATCGCCGCCTCCATCTCCGAGGAAGCCGACACCATCATGGACGTCTACGAGCCATACCTCATGCAGGTAGGCTTCCTCCAGCGCACCCCGCGTGGCCGCGTCGTCACCCGCCACGCCTACGCCCACCTCGGCCTCGAAGTGCCCGCCAACGCCGACGCCGCCCAGCAGTCACTCTTCGAATAGTCCGCGTTCCTGCGGTCGTGGCCGCATAAGTTATACTGCCGAATTGGTTCGGTCAGACGCAGGTCGCCATGAGGTTCGCAGTAATCGCTTTAGCTGTCGCCATCCTCGACGCACTGGGTGTCTGGCCCAACACCCCGCAGCGATGCGGCGTGGCCCGGGGCGAACGGACGCATCGTCTACGCGGAGCACCTGAACCACGGTATCTGGGTCATGGACGCCGATGGCACTGACAGTGATCAGTGGACCGCCAACGCCGACGGCACCAACCTTGAGCAGATCCCTCACCCCTCCGGCGGCGACGACATCGAACTCCATCCCGACTGGCAACCAACCGCCGCCACGCCCACGCCTACCGACCTCGCCTGGTAGTGCGGCCGTGAGGACGCTACTTGGAGCCAGCCGTCACGTCGGGTTTCTGTGCGTTGAAGGCCGCCAACACCTCCCCTTTTTCGAGCCCGGGCACATTGAAGTGGTCAAGGCTGCGGCCAAGCTCCGCGGAGACCTCGTCGAACACTTCCGGCGGGATGTGGAGTGGGAAATGGGCGTCGCGCAGCGGCTGTGCTGTGTATTGAAATGGTCCCCCTGCCACCGCGCAGGCCCACAGCGTCCTTCCGAACTTGAGACCTGGCAGCCGTCCAGGGTATGTCTTTGTGTGCCATTCCTTCAGCTCGGGGTTCGCATTAACCACCTTCTGATTCTTCAGAAGCTGGTCGCTGAAGTGGTCTATCACCGCGGCTATCGCGTACATGCCGCCGAGTCGATCGTACAGGCTCAGGTCTGCCATAGTTCAACCTCCTTTTTGTCCCTCAAGTCGCTGGGGCGCGCCGCCCCGCAGGGGGAACATTGCGCACCGTTGCGGGAAGGTAACCTTTTCCTCGCCTGCCAGCACCTCCTCTCGGCCGGCGCATACCATGACGGGGCCATCGTCACGGCGACGCCCTAATGATGTTCGTGCTCGGATTCCTTTTTCGCAGCTTCCACCGTTGCCACCAGGTTGGACACGGCCTCGTTGAGGCTCAAGTTGTCGGCCTTCGCGCTCTTCTCGAGGTCTTCGATGGTCAGGTAGTCAGGGCTCCCGTGGTCATCGTGTGGCAGCATACAGCCGCACGTCAGGCACATCGGAACATCCTCCTTTCGCGTCAATCTTGTCTGGTTCGCCATACGATTGGGCGCCCAGGTTGGATCTCTGCAAATCGGCGAACCAGTTGCGACTCGACACACCAACCTACTCCCCGGACGGCTCCCGCACCGCCTTCACCAACGGCCCGCCCATCGGCGCCGAAGTCAGGGTGCTGATCGAGATCTAGCGCAGCGCCTCATAAGCGCCTGATGTATACTCGCCCCGAAGCGTGTTCGTCAGCCCGGAGGTGCCCCGTGAGGTTCGTCTTAACCGCCCTCGTCATCGCCGTCGCGGCCGGAGTCTTTGCCGGCAGCGCAGGACATCGCAGCCAAGCAGCCTGGCCCGGCGCCAATGGGCGCATCGCCTATGCCGACATCACGAGCGGCGGTATCTGGATTATGGACCCGGACGGCTCCAACAGAGTGCAGCTAACGACCGGTAACGATGATAACCCTAGCTGGTCCCCGGACGGCACGAAGATTGCATTCCGCCGCATAAACCCTGGGATGGAGGGTGTATCGCCGAACCTGCTCGAGGTCTGGACTATGAATGCCGACGGCAGTGATCCGCAGTTCCTGACTATCGGTGATGAGCCTGCCTGGCATCCATCGGGCGAGAGCCTGGTCTTCACGCGTGACTACAGAGAAATCTGGCGTATCGACACCGATGGTGACAATGAGGCGCAGGTGCTGGCCGACCCAGACGAAATTTACACCTCTCCGGCCTACAGCCCGGACAGCAACCATCTTGCGTTCAACTTTATGGATGACGGACTGATCTTTTCCACGTCTGCGGGCGTACAGGGCGGTCCGACGTTCGATATCTGGGTCTGGAATCTCGATACACTCGCCTTCACGCAGATCACGGACACCCCGGCCTTCAATGAGGGGCCAGCCGACTGGCACCCCACGGAAGAGCGGCTGGTCTTCGCAGTGCACGGTCTCGGTATCGCCACTGCGGACCTGGACACCGCGCCCGCGTACAACGTCATCCGGCCAGAGACCGATTCGGCCGAACCAGCGTACTCACCCGATGGGGAGAAAATCGTCTACGCGACAGGGTTTTTCACCAAGTTGGACACCGGAATATCCGGATTCAGCAGTACTGTTCAGGTAATGAACGCCGACGGCTCTGACCCGCAACCGCTGCAGGACAGCGCCGGTGGCGAAGTGGCTCCGGACTGGCAGCCGCTCGCCATCGAGACGCCCTCACCCACCCCTTCCGAGACCCCTAGCCCCACGGCAACTCCCAGCCCAACCCCAACACCCAGCCCAACCCCAACACCCGCCGGCCCCACCCCCGTCACCCGCGACCTCGTCTGGGCCGATAACAACTGCTCCGACAAAGCCGACCCCGTCGACGCCCTGCTCACACTGCGCGAGGACGCGGGCCTCAGCGTCAACACCGGAGACTGCCCGCCCATGGGCACCGCCATCGAAGTGCTCTCCATCAACGTCGCTGGCCTCGGCGAAGGCGACGGCGACCCCCAGACCTGGGGCGACGCCGACTGCAACACGTCCATCGACCCCGTGGACGCCCTCAAGATCCTCCGCTATGACGCCGCGCTCGCCTACGCCCAGAAGGAAGGCTGCCCGCCCATAGGCGCGGGGGTGACCGTCCAGCACGCACCGTAAACGCAGAGCCCTTGGCCGGGGGGGGGGCGGGCTCAGCCTGACTGCGCGCCGCGCACAACCCGCCGCTACTCAGCGTAAACAAACTCGGACTGCGGGTAGTGGGTCAGTTTGATTAGGCTGCGGCACGCACTGCTATACTCGCCGCACCATGAGAGTAGTGGTGGACAAAGACGGCGAGGTTCGCCCTACAGGAGCGGTTGAGCGACTCGGCACTTTCCGGCGGACGTGGACGGACGACGCACAGTATCGAATCTTCTTCTGCCTCGGATGTCGCAAACCCTTTACAGCCAACGTAGGCGAGGAAACCGTTCATGATTGCCCGTCCGATTCAAACTGGACCCACTACCGGATTGCGCATCGCGTTGCGGCACCCCTCCGGTGCGCATATACTGCCGCTTAGCATCCCGGGTGGTAGTTAAAGGTTGGTTCCGCCATGCGCTTCGTGTTGATCGCGACGCTTCTTGCGATTGCATCTGCCACTGTCGTCACCCTTCCCCGCGATGACTCCGAAGCTGCTTGGCCCGGCGACAACGGACGCATCGCCTATGCCGACCAAATAAGCGGCGGTATCTGGACGATGAACCCGGACGGAACGGATCGCCAGCAACTCACCACCGATGGGGATCACAACTCTCCCTCCTGGTCGCCCGACGGCACCAGGATTGTCTTCCAGCGCTTTTCCGCCGTGATTGCCGTCGGAATCGGAGGAGGACCTATCGGCCCGCCCGCGGTCTGGACAATGAACGCTAACGGCAGCAACCAGCAGTACATCGCGGACGGTTCGGGGCCATCCTGGAACGAAGACGGCACTCGCATACTCTTTTCGCGCGATGGCGACATCTGGGAAATGAACCCGGACGGCGGCAATCCCGTGGAAGTGATCAGTGACCCCGCGCATGTGCTGTGGTCGCCCGTGTATCGCCCCGGCGGCGACGAGATAGCATACCTTGAGATTCAGTCCGCAGAAGCAGCGGGTTTCGGGGACAGCCACTGGGAGATTGTCGTTCAGCAGCCCGGCGGACTCAGGACCCAGGTGACCGACACCAACTTCATAGAGGGGCAACCCGACTGGTCTCCAGACGGCAGCACGCTGGTGTTCACCAGCACAGGCCATGACATCTACACCTGGGATTTCGGCGCCCTGAACCCACCGCAGCTGCTACTGCCAGGGGGAGACCGCATCCTCCGCTCGCCTTCATACTCGCCCGATGGCACAGAGATAGTCTTCACTCAGGCCGATCCCGGCGGAAGCGGCGCAATTCTCGGAACCCAGGGCGGACCGGCCGAAAATCAGACGATTTTTACGGTGGACAGCGACGGCACGAACCTCCAGGAAGTCCCCGGATCTGGCGATGACTCCTTCGAGTGGGCCCCCGACTGGCAACCACTCGGGATCGCCACCCCCACTCCCACGCCGTCACCATCACCGACCGCATCTCCGTCTCCAACCCCTTCACCAACCCCAACCCCCGCCGGCCCAACACCCGTCACCCGCGACCTCGTCTGGGCCGACAACAACTGCTCCAACAAAGCCGACCCCGTCGACGCCCTGCTCACCCTGCGCGAGGACGCGGGCCTCGGCGTCAACACCGGCGACTGCCCGCCCATGGGTACCACCATCGAAGTGCTCTCCATCAACGTCGCCGGCCTTGGCGAAGGCGACGGCGACCCCCAGACCTGGGGCGACGCCGACTGCGACGAAGCCATCAGCCCCATCGACGCCCTCAAGATCCTCCGCTATGACGCCGCGCTCGCCTACGCCCAGGAGGAAGGCTGCCCGCCCATAGGCGCCGAAGTGACGATTCAGCACGCGCCTTAAGGACGACCCCTATCTATAGCACCTAATCATATCTAAAAACACCCGTTTTTACAAAACAAAATGCCCACGGGCGCTCACCCCCTTTGACGCCTTCGCCCGCGCAGCGCTACAGTTTGCCCATCATGATCAGACTCGTCGCGGTTATCGCCGCTGCGGTCGTTCTAGCGCTGGCCGTCTTCCTCGTCCTCAGCCTCAGCAACGACGAGCCCGCCGTCGCCCCGACGGATTCTGATGGGCTTTCCGCCTTTCGCGAGCGGCCTAACTACGCCTTCGCGACGTCGACTTCAGTCACCCGCGCGTCGGCGGCGAAGAGGGCCGTCACCGCGCCCCCGTCGTAGTACAGCGGCAGGAACAGCGCCTTCCGGTGCACGATCGCCCGCACCTCCACCGGCACCCTCAGCGAGCCCCGCTCGTTGCTCAGCGTCACCGCATCTCCCGCCTTCACGCCAAGCGCCGCCGCGTCGTCCGGGTGCAGGATCACGTTGTCCTCTCGGTGCAGCTTGTCCGCGTCCGGAGAGTGTATCGCCGCGCCCTCATAGCTCGTGTAGTAGCTGCGGCTGCTCGCCAGCGTAAAGCGGCCGTTGCGCGCCATCGCCGCCGCCTGCACCGCCACCCTGTTCGCGGTCGTTGGCCCTGCGCCGTTGATGTGCGCCTGCATCCCACTGTCCAGCTCCACCCACGTCGCGCCCGCATGCGTCGGCACCACCTGCGCTATCTCGTTCGTGATGTCGCCCACATTCGGGTAAATGATGCGCATCTCGCCACTGTCGAAGCGCTCCGCCAGCCGCCTCCCCAGCTCCGAGAGAATGCGCCAGCCTTGCTGCGCATCGCCGCGCAGCTCGTGCGCCTGCGCCATGCGCAGAATGCGGCGGTCAGCGTTCGTGGTCGTGCCTTCCTTGGCCCAGTAGCCGGCCTCTGCCAGCACCGCGTGGGCGCGGTTCGCCGTGTCCGTCTGCAGGGAATCAACGACGGCCAGGAACTCCAGCCCCCCCAACATCCTCTCCACGCGCGCGCGGTCCGGTGCAAGCATCAGCGGGTTGTCATTCATCACCACCAGCGCCTTCACCCTGCCGCTCGCCGCCATCTCGTCGAACGTCATACCGGCGCTTGTAGCCACCTGTGCCCCCCAGAGACGCTGCATCTCGTCGCGCGCCGCGTCGCCGGCCGTGCTGCCGCCGGGGAAGTAGTCGGGCGTGACGCCCATCTCGCGCACACCCCAACCGTTCGCCTCCGGCGGCATCACGAACAGTGCGTTCTTCGCGTCCTCGCCTGCCAGCGCCATCGTCATGTTCGCCGTTGCGCCGACAATCGCGCCGGCGTCGCTGGCTCCAAAGTGGGGTAGCCCAACAAGCGCCGTAAATGG
Organism: Dehalococcoidia bacterium; assembly: GCA_035512435.1. Classification (GTDB taxonomy): domain Bacteria; phylum Chloroflexota; class Dehalococcoidia; order SM23-28-2; family RBG-16-64-32; genus CF-162. The sequence continues at coordinate 3,278 of DATKDX010000043.1, read as the reverse complement.
CTGGTTATCCTCTTCCTTCGCCGCGGCCAGCACCTTGACCGCCTCGTCGAATGCGGCCTGCCCGGTCGGTTCCAGCAGCGACCGCCCGGCTGAACCATCGCCGCCTTCGACGGCCGCCGCGATCGCTGCCATGATGGCGGCTTCGTCGCCTGGCTTCGGCTGCACCCAAACTGCCGCGAAGTCGTTCAGCTCGCCCCATATCGAGGCCACCACGACGACCTTCGCCTTGCCCCGCACGTTCGCGTCCTTCACCCGCAGCGCGAACACGTTGTGGCTGGAATCCAGGTCATCCGCCACCACCAGGATCGTCTTCGAACGCGAAATGCGCGTCCCGTCGGCGGGCAGCACCTCGCTTCCGAACGCCTCGCGCAGCGGATTCGCGGCGGCGCGCATGATGCCTCCCGTGCTGGTGTCGATGTTGTTCGTACCAACGATAGCGCGAGCTATCTTGCCCAGCAGGTAGTTCTCTTCATTCGTCGCCAGCGGCGAGCCCAGGAAGCCTATGGCGTCCGGCCCGTGTGCCTCGCGCACCTGGGCCAGCCGCGCCGCCGTGAACTCCATTGCCTCGTTCCAGTCAGAAGTATCCTGCCCGCCGTTGCGCTTGATCAGGGGCGTGCCCAGCCGGGCGTTTCGCTTTATTGCGTCGTAGTGAAAGCGACCCCGCACGCAGACCTGCGTCGCGCTCACGGGATTTGCGGTCTGGTCCGGCCGCATGATCACCGCTTTGCCGTTCTTCTGCCCGATCGAGATCGAGCAGCCGACCGAACACTGGGTGCACGTCGTGTCAGTCCAGTGCTCGGTCTGCGTCGCGCCCCACTTGTTTGGGTGCTCCATCAGCGTCGCCGTCGGGCAGACGTCGATGCAGGCGCCACAGAAGTCGCAGTTGGAGTCGTGCACTGCGCCGCCCTCTCCGAAGGCAATGCGCGTCGAGAAGCCGCGCCCTGCCAGGGTGATTGCGCCGGTGTGTCGGATCTCGTCGCAGGCGCGGACGCAGCGCGTGCAGATGATGCACATCTGCGGGTCGAACTCTAGGAAGGGATTCGCCTGGTCAGGTTGGGGCTGCGGGTGCGTGTAATACGTGCGCTCGTCGCCGTCCCAGGGCTCGTAGCCCGCCATCTTCAACTGCTCACACGTCGTCTGCAACTCGCAGCGGTAGTTCTTGGAGCAGGTGAGGCAGCGGTGGGTCACCGTGTCGTCGCGCAGGCAGGTGTCGCCCGGCTTGCACTTGACGATGCGGTGGCACGTGAGACAGCGGTCCGAGTGGTAGGACATGATCAGCGAGAGTACGGCTTGCCGCGTCGAGTGCAGCTCCGGCGTCTGCGTCCGCACCACCATGCCATCCGTCACCTTCGACGTGCACGATAGCTGGTAGCCGCGCGCCCCCTCGATCTCCACGATGCAGGTACGGCAACCGGCGTACGGCGGCAGGCCATCGACATAGCACAGGTTCGAGATGAAGGTGCCCTGGTTCTTGATGACCTCAACCAGCGGCGCGCCGTCCGGCGCTTCGATTTCGCTGTCGTTGAGCGTGATCTTTGCCAAGGCGCTATGCCTGTCCGCCGGCTAGTGCCGAATAAAGCGGAGAGTCATCTGTGATGCTCTCATGCCCCAATGCTCTCATGCTCACGTTCACCGTACGCGATCCCGCTCTACCGGTTTCCCTGTGTGCAGCGGTATCTCGAAGTCGCGCGGCGCCTTCTTACCGTTTGGATACGTGTAGTCGTGCGTCTTCAAGTGCTTCTGCGCCATGTCCGTCAGCGCATGCTTGTCGCGGTAGAGGTGATCCCAGACGTAAGCAGCGTCGTCCAGCGGTCCGCCTGCCTGGATAGCCTCGTACGGGCAGGCCTCGACGCAGAGCGCGCAATACATGCAGAGCCGGAAGTCGATCTCGTAGCGGTCGATGTTGAGCGCGCCGTCCTCGCGCGGCGACGTTTGCACCAGGATGCAGCCGTCGGGGCACGCCTGGGCGCACGTCGAGCAGCCAGTACAGCGTTCCTCGAACCAGAGCAGGTTCGTGCGCGCGTTGACGGGGACGGGGCGGATTTCGTCGGGATATTCGGTCGTGACGGGACGCTTGAACAGGTAACGCAGGGTTACCGCCAGGCCTTTTGCCATTCCCAATCCGAACATAAGCTTACCCACCCGCGATTGTATGGTGGGGGACTGGCCCGTTCAAGTGAAGAAAATCACGAGGCTGGTGCCGCTATTCCGGTTCGTACGTCTGTTGTATCGTTGCGCCATGAAGGAACAGGGGGTGCGTTACTGCACGACCAGCGACGGCGTCCGAATTTGCTTACCAGGTGGCAGGCGAAGGGCCCCCGCTTGTCGTCTGGCCTAGTGTCTGGGTGGGCTTCTCCTTGGCCCATGAACTGCCGACGTATGAAAGGCTGATCGGGCTCATCGGGGCCGGGCGCCAGACGGTCCAATTCGATACGCGCGGCGTCGGCCTCTCGCAGCGCGAGGTCTCCGGCGCAACCGCCGAAGACATTATCCGCGATGCCGAAGCGGTAATAGACGCGATCGGAGCGGGGCGCGTGTCAATGTTCGCCAATGGGCCGCTGGGCGGTCTAGCCCTCCGCTATGCCGCAACGCGCCCTGACCAAGTTTCCTGCCTCGTCGTCTTCGGCACCCTCATCCGCATCGCCAGCCGCAGCTGGTATGAGGCAATCATCCACATGGCGCGCGGCAATTGGGACATGGCCGCCCGCATGATCGCCGGCGGTCAACTAAGGCATGGGCACGATGAGGCCTCCCAGCTTGCGCGCATCTATCTCGAGTCGACCTCAGGTGACATTGTAGCGGCTTATTTGGAGAACAGCCTGGACCTGGATTTCGCCGACGACGTCCGCAAAATTAGCGCGCCCACTCTCGTGATTCACTCCCGCGAGGACTCGATGTACCCGTTCTCCCACGCCCAGGAATTGGCGGCTCTCATCAAGGATTCGCGGCTCCTTCCCCTGGACGGGAACCGAAGCGCGACAAGCCTCGGCGACATGACGGGCCGCGTGGCTAAGGCGATCGATTCGTTCCTGGACGAAAGCCCGGAGACGCGCGCGATTCCGCACGGTATGGGGGGTAATGGTGACCAGCGTGATCTGCGCACGGTCCTCTTCACCGACCTCGTCGGCCACACGGAAATGATGTCCCGCCTGGGCGACGAGCGCGGCCGCGCCGTCCTCCGCGAGCACGAACGCATCACCCGCGAGGTCCTCGCCGCCTATGGCGGCACCGAGGTCAAGTCGATGGGCGACGGCTTCATGGCCTCCTTCGGCTCGGTG
>DATKDX010000042.1:0-128461 GCA_035512435.1 Dehalococcoidia bacterium | reverse complement strand
GTGGCGCCTGAGTTCGACCAGGCGCAGGGAGGCACGGTGGAGTGGGCGCGGGGCTCTTCGCGTTTTGGCGTCTGGTGGAGGGGGTTTTAGATACGGAATTTGTTTGGAAAAAACGGGGGTGTTCCACAACTTAGGTGCTGTAGTTAGCCTAGATGGCGCGGGAACGGTAGGAGGGCAAAGTGGGTTCGGTTGTGGTGGCGTTTGTGTGCAGACGGGGGTATGGCACGACCTCGCGGATGGCTGTGTGCGGCGACTGGTGTTCCCGCGAGAGGTCCCTTCGCGGAGGTGCGTTATGACCTTCGAAGCGGGGTGACGGCCGCTCAGGAAATAGAGTGGTCGGGGTGCCCGGATTCGAACCGGGGACCTCCTGGCCCCAAACCAGGCGCTCTAGCCTAGCTGAGCTACACCCCGACGCTGGTTTCAGGTTAACGGTGCGGGGATGGCGGCGGCAAGCGTGGTGACCTTGAGAACGTGCGTCTAGGTAACAAGCAGCAAGTAACCAATAACAGAGACGGGGTCGAGCTATTCGCGGTGGTCAGCGAGGCCCACGCGCTCGACGATGGCAATGCCGTCTGCGGTTAGGCGTAGGGCGTTGACGGTGGCCGCTAGGTCCGGCGAGCCGCTGTAGTAGGCGGGGAGGCGGCCGTCGCCGGCTGGGCCGGCCTGGGGCCAGTGGCCGAGGGCAACGTAGGCGGCGTCGCTCGCCGCGATGTCGTCGTCGGTGATCAGCCAGCCGCGGTGCTCGTCCTGCTTCGACTGGAGCCAGTGACCGTGGGCGACGGCGATGCGGCGTCCGGCTTTGCGCTCCGGCAGGCCGGAGAGAGGGGACATGTTGCCGTAGTCGCGGTGGGCGCGGCCCCAGACTTCGAGGTCGCGTTCCGGCCACAGGAAGGTGTCCTCGCTAGTGACGCCGAGGACGTGTACGTTGGGTACGTCGGCGAGGCCGCCGCGGCGGTATACGGAGTCGGGGGTGATGGGGTCGTGGTTGCCGGGGAGGATGACGACCGGCATGCCGGTGTCGTTGAGCATTCGCGACACGCGATCTAGCTGGGGGAGGGGCACCCGGTTGTGGTCGAAGATGTCTCCAGCGAGGATGAGGAGGTCGGCCTTCAGGCCGCGGGAGGTCTCGAGAACGCGGCAGAGCGGATGGAACTCGTCAGAGAAGCGGCCGTCGATGTGCAGGTCTGAGGTGTGGACGGCTAGGAGGTCGTGTGTCAAACCGCTGGTTCCGGTCGCGGTGCTGCCACTCCTATCAATTCCCGCACATCGTCCACGCCCCCATGGCGCATGAAGGACTCGATGCCTTCGAGGACGTCGAGGGGGGCGCGGGGGTTGCGGAAGGTGGCGGTGCCGACCTGGACGGCGGAGGCGCCGGCCATGAGGAACTCGACGGCGTCTTCGCCGGTGGTGATGCCGCCGCAGCCGATGAGGGGGACGTCCACAGCCTGTGAGACGAGGTAGACGAGGCGCACAGCGATGGGCTTGAGCGCTGGGCCGGAGAGGCCGCCGCTGCCCCAGCCAAGGGCCGGACGCCGCGTGCGGACATCGATGCTCATGGCGGGATAGGTATTTATTACGGTGAGCGCATCGGCGCCGCCGTCGACGACAGCGCGGGCCATGCCGGCGATGTCGGTGACGCTCGGGGTCAGCTTGACGATGAGCGGGAGGCCGGTGGCGCGGCGGACGGCATGGGTCACTTCGTTCGCCGCGCGGGGATCGACGCCGAACTCCATGCCGCTTTCGACGTTGGGGCAGCTGATGTTCATCTCGATGGCGGAGACGCCGGGTGCCGCGTCGAGGCGGGAGGCCAGCTCGACATAGTCATCGACGGCCTCGCCGGCTATGTTGGCGATGACGGGAACGTCCCAGGTATCCCAGACGGGGGCGACGTCCTTGAGGATGGCGTCGATGCCGATGTTCTGGAGGCCGATGGAGTTGATCATGCCGGTTGCGGTCTCGGCGATGCGTGGCTGGACGTTGCCCTTGCGCGGCTTGAGGGTGATCGACTTGCTGACGATGGCGCCGAGGCGCTGGACATCGAAGATCTTCTGGTATTCGAGGCCGTTGCTGAAGGTGCCGGAGGCGGTCATCACCGGGTTCTGGAGGGAAAGGGAGCGCTTGCCGCCGGATACGAGGTCGATGCTGAGGTTCATTCTCGTTTCATGATATAGCAGAAGGCCCCCGGTATCCCGAGGGCCTTCGTTCGTGTGCGATCGTGATTAAGCAGCGGCTTCGCGGGAAGCGCCGGCGGCGGCCATGCCGTCGCTGGACTCGATCATCTTGGGAGCCGTGCGGGTGCCGCGCCAGGGGGTGTAGCCCTTCGCCTTGGAGTCGTCATCCCAGACGTAGTCCGTCGTGCTGTTGCGGAACTCGCGCTCTTCGCCGCAGCGCTTGCAGCGGCCCTGGCTCATCGCGCCCTGGGGGGCGGCGATCACCCAGTGGTGCTGGCAGGTCGGCTCGTCGCTGGTGGCGACGGCTTCGGCCTGCGGCGTCTCTTCAGCCTTGGCGCGGGGCCTCTTCTTTTCGATTAGGCTGGTCTTTGTCATCTACTTCCTCCGGGTTCTAGTCCCGATGTCTTGCCAATGAGATGTCGTCTGACGGTGATACGTTACAGTTGACAGCCTGGATGTACCCCGTGGGGGTATGTCTCCTGGATTTTGAAGCTTTTTGCTTTCTTAATTTGGTGTCCCTCTGGACCGGTTGTTATACTAATAACGGTCGCGCCTATCAAAAGGTTTCTCTTATGCAGTCCACCAAGGAACAGATCCTCGCGCACATCATGCGTGCTGGGGCATCTACCGTAGATGCCATTTCGCGTGAATTTGGTCTCGCCCGTATGACAATTCGCCAGCACCTGGCTATGCTGGAGCGAGACGGCCTTATAATGTCGCAGGAAGTCCGCGGGGCTAAGGGCCGGCCGCACCTGGAGTATTCGCTGACAGAGGGCGGGGAGGAGAGCTTCCCGAAGCGCTATCAGCACCTGGCGGACCTGGCGCTTGAGGAAGTCGCCTCGCTGGACGCGGACGACATCGCCGGCAAATCGCCTTCGGAGAAAAAGGCGATGCTGCTGATGAAGATCGCAGAGCGCCTGTACCGTGAGCATGAGCCCAAGGTACGCGATAAGACGCTGGGAGACCGGGTGGCAATTGTCACCGATATATTGACGGAAGAGGGTGGGTTCGCCGAGTGGAAGGCGAGCCCGGGCTCCTTCGAGATTACGGACCACAACTGTGTTTACCGACGCGTCGTCGATAGCCACCCGCAGCTGTGCGACTGGCACGTTTCACTGCTTGGGCAGTTGCTGGGCAGGGAAGTCGAAGGCGCGGAGCTGATCCGCCAGGGCGCGGAAGCCTGCCGCTTCGTAGTGCGAGAACAAGAGACAACCGCGAAAGGAACTGCATGACTGAGGGCTTGACCAAGGAAGACGTGCTGGCCGCGCTGAGTCAGATACAAGACCCCGACCTGCACAAGGACATCGTCTCGCTGGGATTTGTGCCGGAGGAGACGATTGTGATCAACGGCGGCGACGTAAGTGTGCGTATCGTGCTGACGACACCGGCCTGCCCGGTGCGGGAGGAGATGCAGGAGCAGGCGCGTTCCCTTCTGATGGCACTGCCCGGTGTCTCCGCTGTCGACGTCACTATGGATGCGACGGTGCGCTCGACGGGGCCCGGCAGCGGGCCGAAGACTGTCGAAGGCGTGAGGAACATTATCGCGGTGGCGTCTAACAAGGGTGGCGTCGGCAAGTCGACGGTGGCGGTCAACCTTGCGCTGGCGCTGAAGCACTTCGGAGCGAAGGTGGGGCTGCTGGATGCGGATTTGACGGGCCCTAACGTGCCGACGATGCTGGGTATCCCGGTGGGGTTCCAGGCAGACACGGGCCTGGCCATCATGGACCGCTACGGGATCCGGGCGGCCTCGCTTGGGTTTGTGCTGAAGCGCGGGCTGCCGGTGGTCTGGCGCGGGCCGATGATCGGTAGTGGGGTGAAGCAGTTGTTGCATGACCTGCCGTGGGCCGAGGAAGGCGAGCTGGATTACCTGGTGATCGACCTGCCGCCGGGGACGAGCGACGCCTCAATGAGCGCGGCGGCAGAAGCGCCGATCGCAGGGGCGGTGGTGGTGACGACGCCGAACGCAGTGTCGGTGGAGGACGCGACGAAGGCAGTGAGCATGTTCGAGAAGCTAAATGTGCCTGTCTTCGGGCTGGTGGAGAACATGAGCTACTTCGTCTGTCCGCACTGTGGCGAGAAGGAATACATCTTCGGCACTGGCGGCGCCGAGGCAATGGCGGACGAGCTGGGAGTCGACTTCCTGGGCGGCATCCCGCTGCACAGCGCGGTGCGCCAGGCCTCGGACGATGGTATCCCGATCGTGGAGAGTGATCCTGAGTCGCCGGTGGCGGTGGCGTTCGGCCAGATCGCGCAGAAGGTGGCCGCTAAGACGAGCGTGCAACATTACTTCGCGGTGCCGGTGGCCGCGCAGTAGCAGTAGCACGTAACCAGTAAAAGACTGGCGATGCCCGACGTCACACTGGTGACGTCGGGCTTTTTGGTGTCTGGGACCTCGCACCGGCCGGTCGTGCGTAACATTCGCTTAATCCGCAAGCAACCTCCCTGAAACGCCGCCGCAAAGAGTGGGGCTTAGTGTCGAACCCAGGATGTCGTCACGCATTGTTCTGGGGAACGTGACCATTGACCAGGACCGCTTCGAGGTCTGGGTCGGGGAAAAGCGGATCGAACTGACGTTTGTCGAGTTCGAGCTGCTGTACGCGCTGGCGAAAAGCGCCGGCAAAGTGGTACCCCGCTCCAGGCTTGTCCTCGCCGTGTGGAACGAGCGCTCGACGGGCGAAGACAGGAAGCTGACCGTTCACGTGTCACGTCTTCGGAAGAAGCTGCGGGGGAGCGACCTCTGGCGGATCGAGACGGTGACCAAGCGGGGCTACGTGATGGCGTCCGTCTCTGAGCCGAACGGGGAGCGGCCGACCCTGGGACCGGGCACCGCACGGCTTCAGCAGACGGCTGGCGAGATTTAGATCAACTTTCCTAAGAGGGAGGACGACAATGGTTGAACGAATATTTTGGATGAGGCGGCCACTGGCGGTGGTGGGCGGGGCGTTGCTGGCCCTTGCGCTGTTTTCCACCGTGGGGGCGCGGGAGGAAGCAGACCCGGTAGAGGAGCTTGCCGGCGCGATCGACACGGCGTGGCTGATGATCGCGGCGTTCCTGGTGTTCTTCATGCAGGCGGGGTTCGCAATGGTGGAGGCCGGCTTCGTGCGGGCTAAAAACACCACGAACATCCTGATGAAGAACATCCTGGACGCGTCGATTGGCGCGATAGCTTTCTGGGCAGTGGGCTGGGGAATCGCGTACGGGGTATCCGGCGAAAGCGCTCCCGGACTTATAGGCGACGGACAGTTCTTCCTGAGAGGCTTCGACGACTACGCAAGCTGGATCTTCCAGTTCGCGTTCGCGGCCACTGCCGCGACGATCGTTTCCGGCGCGATGGCTGAGCGGACGAAGTTCACAGCGTACCTGGTGTACACGGTGTTCATCACGGCGTTCATTTACCCGGTGGTAGTGCACTGGGCGTGGGACGCGAACGGCTGGATGAGTACCTTCAATGCGGACCCGGGACTTCCCGGAAACGGCTACATGGACTTTGCCGGCTCGGGCGTTGTGCACGCAGTGGGTGGAATCGCGGGTCTGATGGGTGCGGTCATCGTTGGGCCGCGGCTGGGCAAGTTTGGCAAGGACGGATCTATCAACGCGATCCCCGGCCACAACATGAGCATCGCGGTGCTCGGTATGTTCATCCTTTGGTTCGGCTGGTACGGCTTCAACCCGGGATCGACGCTGGGACTGAGCGGTGGCTTTGCTGAGATCGCTGCTCGGGTGGCCGTGATGACAACTCTGGCGGCCGGTGCAGGCGCGGTGACGACGGCACTGGCATCAAAGGCTCTGACGGGCAACTACGACATGGGATTCGTGGTGAACGGCGCGCTGGGCGGCCTGGTGGCGATCACCGCGCCCTGTGCGACCGTGGAGCCGTGGGCTGCGATCGTGATCGGCTGCGTCGGCGGCCTGGTGGTGATGGGTGGCATTCGGGTGCTGGAAAGCCTTCGCATTGACGACCCGGTTGGCGCTGTGTCCGTACACGGGTTCGCCGGAATCTGGGGCGTGCTTTCGCTGGGGCTGTTCTCCAACCAGGAACTGATGGCGAACGCGTACGGATTCGAGTCCAACTATGGTCTGCTGCTTGGCGGCGGCGTTGAGCAGTTGGCAGCGCAGGCCATCGGCGTCGCGGCCATCGTGGCGTGGACGGCGGTGACGGCGGGGACGGTGTTCCTTGCGATCCGCTACACAATCGGGCTGCGGGTGCCGGAAGCGGAAGAGATCGAGGGCCTGGACGTCGGCGAGCACGGAATGCCGGCATACCCCGACTTCAGCCCGGCGACGGGTTCCGGCGGGGCGTTTGGCGGCATCATGACGCCGATGCCGACACCAGCGTCGGCTCCACCGAGGGCACTGCCGGAGAGTGGTCCGGCCGGGGCTTCCTGAGGCTGGTAATTTAAGACGACCGATCGCCGGGTGGGGCGTGCGCCCCACCCGGCGGAGAACAGGAGAAGCGCAATGAAGCGAATCGAAGCGATAATCCGGCCGGAACGGCTGACTGCCGTCAAGGCCGCCTTAGAAGAGATGGGCTACCCCGGCATGACTGTGGCCGAGGTCAAGGGCCACGGTGTCCAGAAGGGGCTCGTGGAGCAGTGGCGCGGTCGTCAGTACCGTGTCGAGTTTCTGCCCAAGGTCTGGATGTTGATTGTGGTGGAGGATGAGCACCTGGAGCAGGTGATTGACGCGATCTGTGACAATGCAGCAACGGGGGAAGTGGGCGATGGCAAGATCTTTGTCTCGGCAGTGGAGGACGTGATCCGTGTGCGCACTAAGGAGCGAGGTTCGCGGGCTGTCGGCAGCAAGGTTCCAACCGGGTAACAAGTGCCAGTGACAGTGAAGTGTAGCAAGTAGCCCTAGAGGCGGCGGCCAGCCGGTGGGGCTGGCCGCCGTAGTTGGAGGCGGCAGATGCAGAAGATCGAGGCGATCATCCGACCGGAGAAGATCCTGGACGTGAAGGCGGCGCTCGAACGCCTGGGCTACGGCGGAATGACCGTGACCGAGGTGAAGGGCCACGGCACTCAGCGCGGCACGAAGGAGTCCTGGAACGGCAAAGAGTTCTGGGTCGAGTTCCTGCCCAAGCTCTGGTTCGTGATTGTGGTTTCGGACGAGGACGTTGACGAGGTAGTGGCGGCAATCTGCTCGAGTGCGGCCACGGGGGAGGTGGGCGATGGCAAGATTTTCATCTCGGATGTGCGGGATGCGGTGCGGGTGAGGACGGGGGAGCGTGGGGTAAGGGCGCTGCTGGCGCCGGCTACTGCGGAGTAACCGGTACAAGTAGCGACTAGCAGATTTCGGGGCTGCTGCCGCTGTGTATGCAGGTGCCTTGCGGCACCCCCGCAGTTTTAAAGCGCCTGAAAGATGCGCTTTCCGTTCGACTCCCTGATGCGGCCGAAGCCGTCGCCGGGGAAGTGGCAAAAGGCAGCGATGGCGTTGTCTGCGATTAGTCGTTCGACCATTTGCTTGCGGGTGGTGGCCGAGGTGGCCGGGTCGACATCGAACGATGGTGACCAGTCGGGGCGGTCGACCTGGGCGGGATGGTGGGCGACGTCGCCCATGACGAGAAGCTTCTCTGCGCCGGAGTTGACGAGAATGCTGCTGTGGCCGGGAGTGTGGCCGGGGCTGGGGATCGTGGTCACCTCTGGCGTGATCGTGCTCTCGCCGTCGTAGAAGTCTAGCTTGCCGGCTTCGTGAATGGGAGAGACCTGGGAGGTGATCTGTGGGCTTGCGTGAAGCACCTGGTTGAAGTAATCCCAGTCCTTCTGCGGGGTCATATAGCGGGCCCTGGGGAAGGTCGGGACGCCGTCGGTGACATTCCAGCCGACGTGGTCGCCGTGGAGGTGTGTGTGGACGACAATATCCACGTCAGCCGGATCGACACCTTTGGCCTTCATGTCCCCAACGAGATTACCGGAAGCGTTGCGCAACCAGGCGTGCGGACCCGGCCCGAGGCCCGTGTCGACGACGATGGTCTTGCCACTGGAGCGGATGGCGTAGGCGCCGGCGTCCGTGACGAAGCCGACTTCACTCCAGCATTCAGGGTACAGGTCGCGATACTGCTCCAGTTCGGCGGAGGGGACGTTCGGGAACATGACCTGCCACGGGAACCGCATCGTGACATCCGTAAAGGAAATGACTTCAACGTCGCCGAGGCGCACTGTGTGTCCGGGCATGGAGCCTCCTGTCATTCGGCGACGCTGAGCGTGGCCTTCATGTACGGGTGGATAGAGCAGTGGTAGTCGTACTCTCCGGGTTCGTCGAAGGTGACGGCGCCCCGCCCCTCCTGGTCCAGGCGCTCCGTCTTCCAGGCGTCGTCATCGTCGGTGGCGTCGTGAGGAGCGTTGTCGTGGTTGACCCAGGTTACTGTCGATCCAACCGTGACGATGACGTTCGAGGGATCGAACTTGAAGTCGCGGATGTTGATCGTGACCCGCTGCTGGTCGATCACCGTCGGCGTGGCGTCGCGCCCGTCGCTATCGGAAGATCCTCCGGCGAGCAGGATGGCGGCGGGGACCGCGACCAGGACCGCAATAAGGATGGCGCCGATGACGATGATCATCGGCATGCTGAGCCCGCTGCCGCGGGTTTCATGCGGCGGCTGCGTAGCTTCTGGTTCGTCGCTCACGCTATCAGCCTATCCGAAGACTTCGCGTAACTCCATCCGCGGGCCGTCGCGGCAAACGAGACGCACTCCCTTGCGGGTGAAGACTGCGCAGCCGTAGCAGACGCCTGTGCCGCAGCCCATGTGCTCCTCCAGCAGCGCCTGTACGGGCTTGCGAGTGCGCATGTCCTTCATGACGCGTGCCATCGACTCGAACATCGGGTTCGGGCCGCAGGCAAAGATCTGGTCCGCCCAGGGCAGGTGCTGCGCGAGCAAGTCCGTCACGCGGCCGTGGTGGCCCTCTGAGCCGTCATCGGTGGCCGAGACGATCTCCACCTCGTGCGGCAGGCTGTCGGCGGGGAAGATCTTGGCGGCGGTTCGCGCGCCCTGCAGCAGCGTAACGTTCTTGCCTGCGGTGACGGCGTCATCCGCCAGCGTGACTACGGCGGCGACGCCTAGCCCGCCGGCAACGAGGAGCATGTTCTGCGCTCCGGGATCGACTTCGTAGCCGCGGCCGAGGGGGCCGAAGAGCGTCAGCGTGTCGCCAGCTTTGCGATGGGAGAGCCAGGTGGTGCCGCGTCCGCGGACGTCGTACAGGATCGCGAACTGGCGAACCCCGCCGGACTCACGGAACCGGTGAAACGACATGGGCCGCGGCAGCAGCGGATCGAGTTGCTCTGAGCAGTGAATCATGAGGAAGCGGCCAGCGGAGGCGGCGCGGGCGACGGGCGGGCAGTCGAGCCACATGAGGAAGGTGTCTTCGTACAGCTCTTCCTGGGAGACAACGGTGGCGGTTTCGAGTTTCATTTGGCTTCCACGATTAGTCCTGGGACATCGTGAAGCGACCGTCTGAGCTGTACGGCATTATGAAGAAATTGGGAGACAACTGCGGCACCGATACGCAGTTGATCTTCGGCATGTTTCTCCACATCCTGAGGTAAACCGGCGTCGTTCTTGGCGAGATCGTCGAGCCTTTGGAGTTGTGTCTGCAGTCCTGAGATTGGGATGTAGCTTGCCTCAAGGTCGATGAGGCGCTGGACAAGCTCAGCGTCGCTACCCGAGGCAATGAGTGCCCTATCGATGGCTAAAGATATGCTTTCACGAAGTTGGGACAGGGCGCGAACCTGATTCTTCCAATAGCTCGTTGGCCTGAGGGAGAAAATTGAGTTGGTCCCAGCCTCCTGAAACTCATCGAGTTCCCGTTCTAGGGCAGCAGTGGCTTGCTCGATTACCGCATTTGACAAAGTCTTTGTTAGAGTGCCAGGTTCGATCAATGGAGGAATCGTATGTGAAGCCCAGCCGACGATCGCTCCCTCACAATTCCGTTTTACTGTTGCGAGCAATCGCTTCTTGGCAGGTTCCCAAAGATCCTCCCGTCGTTTCTTGATGATTTGATCGATGATGAGGTAAGTGACGAACAGACCCACGATTAGGCCAATCACCTCTACAACAAGGTTCTCTTCAAAGCTAGTCACGATGCCGGATCGCCCAAATAGTCGCGGAGTGGCTGAATGGTGAACTCCTGGGTGCCGCGGGCGAGGGCGTCGATAGCTGCCTTAGCGGTGTCGATGGAGGTGAGGCAGGGGATGCGCTTTTCGGCGGCAGCGCGCCGGATGTGAAAGCCGTCGCGCAGCGTCTCGGTGACGCGGCCTTCGGGGGTGTTGATTACGGCGTCGACAGTGCCCTCGCGGATGACGTCGACGACGTTGGGGTAGCCCTCGTCGAGGCGTTTGGTGACCTCGGCGACCTGGATGCCGAGGGCTTTGGTCATCATGGAAGCGGTGCCTTCGGTGGCGTAAATCTTGTAACCGGCCCCGTGCAGGGAGCGGATGAGCGGAATCGCCTCTGTCTTGGTGCGGTCGGCGAGCGAGAGGAGAACGGCTTTGCGGTCGGCAAGGGACATGTCGGCGGCGATGAGTGCCTTGGCGAGTGCCGCCTCGAACGTCTTGTCGACACCCATGACTTCGCCGGTGGACTTCATCTCGGGGCCGAGGTGGGTGTCGACACCGATGAGCTTGGACATCGAGAAGACGGGCGCCTTCACAGCGACGAGGTTCTGCTCCGGCCAGACGCCCGGTTCGTAGCCCAGCTCGCGCAAGGTCTTGCCGAGCATCACCTGCACGGCGATCTGCACCATCGGCACGCCGGTGACCTTCGAGATGAAGGGGACGGTTCGGCTGGCGCGCGGGTTTACTTCGAGGACGTAGACCCGCGATTCGGGGCCGTCGCGCATGATCACGTACTGGATGTTCATCAGGCCACGCACCTGGAGAGCGGATGCCAGTTGCTGGGTGTAGTCGGTGATGAGCGCCTTCTCTGCGTCGGTGAGGCCAACGGCCGGGTAGACGGCCATCGAGTCGCCGGAGTGGACACCGGCACGCTCGATATGCTGCATGATGCCGGGGATTAGCGCATCGCCGGCGCTGTCGCAGATGGCGTCGACCTCTGCCTCGATGCCTTCCAGGTACTTATCGATGAGGACAGGCTTACCGGGCGAGATCTCGGCGGCCTCGGCGACATAACGCACGAGATCCGTCGCGTTCTGTACGATCTCCATGGCGCGGCCGCCGAGCACGTAGCTGGGGCGGACGAGGACAGGGTAGCCGATAAGCTCCGCCGTCCGCATCGCTTCTTCGATATTGGAGACGCCGGCACCGGGTGGTTGGGGAATGCCGAGGCCGCTCAGCAGGTCTTCGAAGCGGCGGCGGTCTTCCGCGAGGTCGATGGCTTCGGCGCTGGAGCCGAGGATGGGGTGGTTGGCTCGGGAGAGAGGAGTCGCTAGGTTGATGGCGGTCTGGCCGCCGAATTGAACGATGGAGCGGGGAGTCTGGGCGGGGCCGGTGCCGTTGTGGGATTCGTTTTCGAGGAGATCGCGGACGCCTTCCTCATCCAGCGGCTCGAAATAGAGGCGGTCGCTGGTGTCGAAATCGGTTGAGACCGTCTCCGGGTTGGAGTTGGCCATGATGGCGCCGATGCCGGCCTCGCGCAACGCCCACGCCGCGTGCACCGCCGAGTAGTCGAACTCGATCCCTTGCCCGATGCGGATCGGCCCGCTGCCGATGACCAGCGCCTTTTCCCCGGGTAGGGCGGGGGCTTCGTTCTCTTCGTCGTAGGTGGAGTAGAAGTACGGCGTCTCGGCCTCGAATTCAGCAGCGCAGGTGTCGACCATCTTGTAGACGGGCTGGACGCCCCACTCCTGGCGCAACTGGCGCACCTGCTCGGGCAGGCGGTCGGCCAGGGTACCGATTACGGCGTCGGAAAAGCCCTTGCGCTTGGCCTCGCGCATGAGGTCAGGGGTGAGCGTCTCGTTGAGTAGGCGGTGTTCGACTTCGACCATGCCGGCGATCTTTGACAGGAACCAGGGATCGATGCCGGAGAGGTCGCGCAGCTCGTCCACGGTGGCGCTGCGGCGGAGGGACGCGAAGACGGCCCAGAGGCGCTCGTCGGTGGGGATGCCTACGTAGTCGCGGGGGTCGATGTCGCGCCAGGCGGGGTCTTCCCAGAGCAATGACCGTCCGCCGAACTCGAGCGAGCGGACGGCCTTGCCAAGCGCCGCCTCGAACGTGCGATCGATGGCCATGACTTCGCCGGTGGCCTTCATCTGGGTGCCGGTGCGGCGCTCGCCGAGTGGGAACTTGTCGAAGGGGAAGCGCGGTATCTTGACCACGCAGTAGTCAAGGGCTGGCTCGAAGGCGGCGGTCGTTTTGCCGGTGATCTGGTTGCCGATCTGGTCAAGAGTCTTGCCGACGGCGATCTTCGCCGAGACGCGGGCGATTGGGTAGCCGGTCGCCTTGGAGGCGAGGGCGGAGGAGCGCGAAACGCGCGGGTTGACCTCGATGACGTAGTAGGGCGGGTTGCCATCGTCGCGGAAGTCCCAGTCGGCGATTTCGCGGCGCGGCGCCAGAGCGAACTGGATGTTGCAACCGCCCTCGATCCCCAGCGCGCGGATGATCTTGAGCGACGCCGTGCGCAGCATCTGGTATTCCTTGTCGCTCAGGGTCTGGCTGGGCGCGACAACGATGGAGTCGCCCGTGTGCACGCCCATCGGGTCGATGTTCTCCATGTTGCAGATGGTGATGCAGTTGTCGGCGCTATCCCGCATCACCTCGTACTCCATCTCTTTCCAGCCCTGCAGGTAGCGCTCGACGAGGACCTGGTGGATGGGAGAGGCGGCGAGCCCGCCGCGGGTGATGTGCTCCAGCTCATCATGCGTGTAGGCGATGCCGCCGCCAGTGCCGCCGAGCGTGTAGGCGGGACGAATGACAAGCGGCAGCCCGATCTGCTTCGCCAGGGCGCGCGCCGCCTCAACCGTGGTGACGATCTCGCTTTCCGGCGTCGGCTCGCCGATGCTGGCCAGCAGGTCGCGGAAGAGGGCGCGGTCCTCGGCCGTGCGGATGGTGTCGATCGGCGTGCCGAGTGATCGCACGTTGTACTTATCGAGGACGCCGGCGTCGGCGAGGGCGACCGCGAGGTTCAGCCCCGTCTGCCCGCCCAGCGTCGGGAGCAGGCCGTCGGGCCGCTCGCGCTCGATGATGCGCTCGATGACGGGGACCGTGAGCGGTTCGATGTAGATCGTGTCGGCGATGCCCTCATCCGTCATAATCGTCGCCGGGTTCGAGTTGACGAGCACCGTGTGCACGCCCTCCTCGCGGAGGGAGCGGCAGGCCTGCGAGCCGGAGTAGTCGAATTCCGCCGCCTGGCCGATGACGATGGGGCCGGAGCCGACGATGAGGACTTTGGAGGGTTTAGAGGTCACAGACTGTCCACCGCCACTCCCAGCAGGCCGAATGAGCGTAGTTCGCGAACAACCTTACGGAATGCCTTCTCCATGTTGTCTTGCGTAAACCTTTCCCAGACCTTCTCGCTTACGTTACTCGGGTAAGCAGCACCTTCCTCAAGAAGATAGATCACTTTGTCTCCAAATCGTTCCTGGAACCTCCCCAGCTCAATGTGAACGTTCGCGCGAGGTTGATACTTGCCATCCACAAGGTCGTCACAAGTAGCAAGGACAATCGCGGCATTTGCTAGGGCCAAATAGAACTCGACATTCTCATTTACTGATCGACCCTCACTGGGAAGTCGCTCGACAATCAGTGGCTTGACGCCAAGGTCATCGCTCAGGAAATCGGCTAGCTTGTTGAGGGCCTCTGTCTCTCCTCCGTGAGCTATGAAGACGTTAGAGCGCTGCTTCGGAGTGACGACGATCGTGTCATCCCCTTCAGGAAGTCCGAATTGCTCTATCTCTTCGATAATGGCGGCGAGCGTAGATCGTACTTCCGGGATACGTGACTCAAACATGGCTTTGAACGTGTTTTCTTGGTATCCCAAGATTGCGATGGAGTTGGGGTACGGCAGTCCTTTGATCGCCTGGCGCCATTTGGACATTATTCGAGCACTGCCGGTGCCGCGAATAATGATGGCATCTACCGAAAAGGCCCAGGCACGAAATGTCGAGTCATGGAAGTACTGAATGGGCGGATCGGAATCGAATTCCTGCAGTTTCTCCTTGAGTAACGTCAGGGTAGTTTCGAGATTAGACAAGATGAGATCTCACAGCGGCAGCTCGTACTCCATGCCCTGGCCGACGATCTGCGCCATTGAAGCGAAGTCGCCGAAGAAGCTGAGCGCAGGCTCGTTGCCTTCGGGGATGATGCCGCGCAGGCTGCGGTAGCCGGCGGAGCGGGCCCACCCGGTGGCGATGACGGCGAGTTCGCGGCCGTGGCCCTTGCCGCGCGCCTCGGGCATCAGCCAGACACCGAGTGAGGCCTGGCGCGGGTGGTTCAGATCCGGCTGCACGAAGGCGAAACCGCAGATGCGGCCGCCCTCGTCACAGACGAAGGTGCCGCCGCGCTCGCCCAGCTCCTCCATGCGGGAGCGGACGCCCTCGGCGGTGAGGCGGCCGGGTAGGCCGGACTCCTCGGCCAGTTCGTCCCAGACGGTGCGGCCGATGGCGGCGATGACTTCGGCGTCGGCGGGGGTGGCGGGGCGGTAGGTTGGGTCAGGCATGGCTCTTCTCCTGGATCATCTGCAGGAAGCGGTCAAACACGTAGACATTATCCAATGGACCTGGCGAGGCCTCGGAGTGGTATTGGATCGAGATGACGGGTTCCGAGCGGTGGCGAAGACCCTCGCAAGTGCCGTCATTGAGGTGGACTTGCGAGACCTCGATGTCACTGGAGAGGCCGTCCGGATCGACCGCGTACCCGTGGTTCTGAGCCGTGATGTGGACGCGGCCGGTGTCGACGTCCTGAACGGGGTGGTTGGCGCCGCGGTGTCCGAACTTCAGCTTGAACGTATCGGCGCCAAACGCGCGGCCCAGCACCTGGTGACCGAGGCAGATACCCAGTATTGGGGCCTTGCCGATCAGCGTTTTCACTGTCGCGACCTGGTAGTCCAGGAATCTGGGATCGCCAGGCCCGGGCGAGAAGAGGATGCCGTCCGGCGAGAGCGAGAGGATGGTCTGGGCACTGGCGTCGGGCGGCAGCGTGGTCACGCGGCAGCCGCGCTCGGAGAGCAGGCGCATGATGTTGTATTTGACGCCGCTATCGACGACGATGACGTGGTGCTTCTTGCCGCCGCCGTCGTTTGGTGGAAGCGCGGTCGGCGTGGCGACAGTGCCACCAACGGTGAGTGGATTGGGCGTGAGAAGTGGCGGCTCGGGGGGCCACTCGTAAGGCGTCTCAGTTGCGACCTCGCGGACGAGGTCGACTTCGCCATAGCGGGGGAGGGCCTTGAGGCGTGCGAGCGCTTCCTCGGCGGTCTCATCCCTCGTGACGGCGCCCATGAGTACGCCGCCGCGGCGAAGCTTGCGGGTCAGCGCGCGCGTGTCCACGCCGGCGATGCCGGGGACGCCTTCCGATGCAAGGTACTCGCTGAGTGTGCGGTTGGCGTGCCAGTGGGACGGTGTCTCGCAGTCCTCGTGGACGACGAGGCCGGCGACCTGGATGCGCTTCGACTCGACGTCCGCCTCGTTAATGCCGTAGTTGCCGGCGAGGGGGTAGGTGAGCACGAGGATCTGGCCAGCGAACGAGGGGTCTGTGAGCATCTCCTGGTAACCGGTCATGGCTGTGGCGAAGACGACCTCTCCGTGTGAGCGGGCGTCCGCGCCGAAGGCGTGGCCGCGGAAAACCGAGCCGTCTTCGAGGACAAGGAGAGCGGGCTTCGTCATTCCTGCCACACCGTCTTTCCGGCGTAGACTGTCGTTATCACGCGCCCGTTGAGCGTGCGGCCAGCCAGCGGGGTGTTCTTGCCCTTGCTGGCGAAGAGTTCCGGCTCGACTGTCCACTCGGCGTTCGGGTCGATGAGGGTGAGGTCGCCGGGAGCGCCGGGCGAGAGCGTGCCGAGGCCGGTGATGCGCCGGTCGAGGCCTAGCGCTGCGACGGGGGCGGCGGTGAGCGCCGCAATCACGGCTTCGAGCGGGATCGCCGTCAGAGAGAGGGCAAGCGCTGTCTCGAGGCCGGAGATGCCCACGGCAGCCATATCGAATTCGCAGAGCTTATCCTGAATGGCGTGTGGCGCGTGGTCGGTGGCTATGCAATCGATCGTGCCGTCAAGCAGGCCGGCGACGCAGGTCGCGGCGTCTTCGGCAGTGCGGAGCGGCGGGTTGACCTTGGCGTTTGTGTCGTAAGCGAGGGGGCCGCCTTCGCTGGGGCCGGTGAGGACGGCTTCGTGGGTGAGAGCGAGGTGGTGGGGCGTTACCTCAGCGGTCACGCGGAGGCCCCTCGCCTTGGCGGCGCGAACCAGGTCTACGGACCCCGCCGTGCTGATGTGAGCGAGATGCACGTGCGAGCGCGTCTCTTCGGCGAGGGCGATGTCGCGGGCGACGGCGACCTCTTCGGCGGCAGCAGGGAGGCCGCGCAGGCCGAGGCGGGTCGAGACCCAGCCCTCGTGCATTACACCGCTGCTCGCCAGGGAGGGGTCTTCGGGGTGGTCGATGACGGGGACGCCGAGCATAGACGCGTATTCGAGTGCGCGGCGCATGAGGGAGGCGTCGGCGACTGGCGAGCCGTCATCGCTGAAGGCGATGGCGCCTGCCTCGGCCAGCTCGGCCAGCTCAGCGAGTTCGTGGCCAGCGCGGCCCTTGCTCACGCAGCCGATCGGCAGGACACGCACCGCGCCGTGAGCGGCCGCTGTGCGCATGATGTACTCGACGGCCCCCGCGGAATCGGCCAGCGGCTCGGTGTTGGGCATAGCGCAGACGGTGGTGAAGCCGCCGCGCGCCGCGGCCTGGGTGCCGGTCTCGATCGTCTCCTTGTGCTCGAAGCCGGGCTCGCGTAGGTGGGTGTGAATGTCGACGAAGCCGGGGCAGACAACGAGCTCGTCGGCGTCGATCACCTCGCCGGAGGTCTTGCCGCCGGCGTTCGCGACTTCCGCGATGACTCCGTCGCGGATGACGACGTCGGCGATTGCATCGAAGCCGTTGGCGGGGTCGATTACCCTGCCGCCGTGGATGGTGATGTCGCTCATGCGCGCCCCCTGCACATCAAGTACAGCACCGCCATTCGCACGGCTACGCCGTTCGTGACCTGCTCCTCGATAACGGACTGAAGGCTGCTGGCGACGGCGGATGATATCTCGATACCTTCGTTGATAGGGCCGGGGTGCATCACCAGCGCGCCGGTGTTGGCGGCCGCGACACGCCTTTCGTTCAGCTGGTAGAGCGTGGCGTACTCGCGGATAGAGGGGAGGAGGCCAGCGGACATGCGTTCCTTCTGCAGTCGCAGCGCCATGATAACGTCCGCGCCCTGCACGGCGGCGTCCAGGCTCGTCTCGACGTTTACGCGCGGCATGGCGTGCGGCTCCTCGCTTGGCGGATCGCCGGGCCGCATGCCGTGGGGTAGAAGCGTTGGTGGCGCGCAGACTGTGACCTCCGCGCCGGCGTTGGCCAGCAGCCAGACGTTGGAGCGCGCCACGCGACTGTGCGCGACATCGCCGACGATGACGACCTTGCGGCCGCGAACGTCGCCCAGGTGGCTGCGCATCGTGTAGAGGTCAAGCAGCGCCTGCGTGGGGTGCGCGTGCCAACCGTCGCCGGCGTTGATGACGGATGAGCGGATGTGACGCGCGACAAGATACGGCGCGCCAGAAGATCCGTGGCGCATGACCAGCGCGTCGGCGCCGACGGCTTGCAGCGTGCGCACGGTGTCGATCAGCGATTCGCCCTTCTCGACGCTGGAGCCGCCGGCTGAGACGTTGATGACGTCCGCGCCGAGAGCCTTGCCAGCAAGCTCGAAAGAGGCCCTAGTGCGAGTGCTGGCCTCGTAAAAGAGTGTGACGACGGTGCGGCCGCGCAGCGCCGGCACTCGTGGCACCTCGCGCCCCAGGATCTCTTTCATGGCGTCGGTCGTCTCCATGAGGAGGCCGATTTCCTCGTTCGCCAGGTCGTCGACATCGAGGAGGTGCTTGCGGGTCCAGCCGCTCTCGCCTTCGACGGCGGGCGGGATGGGCGTAGTCTCCTGGCTGGTGGCACGAATCATTGTTCGCCTTCCTCCCGCGCGATGCGGACTTCGTCGACGTCATCGGTCTCGGAGAGCAGTACGTCGACGTCTTCGTTAAGCGCGGTGGGGATGTTTTTGCCTACGTAGTCGGCGCGGATCGGCAGCTGGCGGTGGCCACGGTCGACGAGGACGGCCAGCTGGATAGCGGCGGGGCGGCCGAAGTCGGCGAGCGCGTCGAGGGCGGCGCGGATGCTGCGGCCGGTGAAGAGCACGTCGTCGACGAGGACGACGGTTTTGCCTTCGATGTCGCTGGGGAGGTCGGTCGGCTGGAGGCGCGGCGAGCGGGAGGAGATGTCGTCGCGGTAGAGGCCGATGTCGAGGGCACCGACGGAGACTGCGCTGCCTTCGAAGGTGGCGATCTCGCTGGCGAGGCGAGTCGCCAGAGGGACGCCACGGGTGCGCATCCCGATGAGGACGACAGAATCGACGCCGTGATTACGCTCCACGATTTCGTGGGCGATGCGGCTGATCGCCCGGCGGATTTCTTCCGCGGTGAGGACAGTGCGCGCGATCAACAAAAAACCCTCTCGCCAATGGGAGAGGGCCCGCGCGTGCGCCGGTATATGCAGTTCGCCGGGACGTATGGGTACGTCAAGTTGATCTCCCTTGGCGGCCTCGCAGGACCGCTTTAAAGGTGTCGTGGTGCAGGCAGCGCCTGCACCAGACATCGTAACACCGTCGGCGCAGGTGCGACAACGCGCTGGGATGCTGCAACACTCACGATGTTGTGGGTGTCTATCTAATCTGGACGGAAAGAATCGCCGGAGGTGTCCCTGCTATGCGTTACGCCAAGCACGAAGAAGAGACAAGCGTAAGCTGCGGTCGCTGCGAGGCGGCAGTATGCCCGAAATGCATGGTCCACACGGACGTCGGTGTGCGCTGCAACAACTGCGCGCCGGACGGCGGTAAGCCACTCTACTCGATGGGCAAGGTCCGCGCGATTATGGCCGGCGCTGTCATCCTGCTCGTCGTGATCGGCGGCGTGGGCACCGCGGGCGATAAGCTGGGCATATCAGGCAGCGAGGGCGACGGCTACTACGATTACTACGACGACCATGATGATTACGAGGACCTTGTTGAAGACTACTGGGACGTAACCGAGTCGGTCGGGCAAGTGGTTGACCCATGGGTGCCTCCGGAGGATGGCATCGAGCCAGCGGACGGGCACCGATTCGTCGCCATCGAGCTTACGATCGAGAGCGAAACCGGCTCCGAGGTACCGTACTATTTGGTCGGAGAACTGTTCAAGATAACTGACACGAATGGCTTTGCCTATGAAGCCGTGGAAGACGGGGCGAGACCCGTGATCCCCGCTGTAAATTTGGATCCGGGCGAGAAGGCCCGTGGCTGGATCACGTTCGAGGTTGCGGAGGAAGCAGAGATAGCGTCGCTGTCGGACCTCTACACGGTCATCGATCTTCCAGACTGACCTTCCGCGCGCCGTTCGCTATGATTGGCGCAGAACGCCGAGACAGCCAGGAGGGAACCATGCCAGAGTTAGTGCGAGTCGCCAGCGCGGGCGAGGTGCCGCCGGGCGAGATGATCATCGTAGAGGCCAACGGCGAAGAAGTCGTTATCGCTAATCTGGACGGCGAGTTCGTCTGCTTCAGCAACTCCTGCACGCACCGACAGGGTCCGATGGGCGAAGGCATGCTCTTGCCTGGCAGCATCGTGGAGTGCCCATTTCACGGCGGCCAATTCAACGCCCGCACGGGGGAAGTTGTCGCCTCGCCGCCGGAGGATCCGCTGCCCGTATACCGCGTACAGGTGGACGGCGACGACATCAGCGTCGAAGTCTAGTCGTAGATCACTTCCTTGGTGACGCCGGGTTCCAGAGGGGCGGTAGCCAGAGCCTCATTCCCGCGCATCGTTGCCAGGTGGTCGCGGACGACGGAGGCGAGCATTGCGGCCATGAAGGCGGCGGTTGAGACGAGAACAATCGAGGCGCCGGACGAAACGTCTACGAAGTAGCTGACATAGATGCCGGTGAAGCCACACGCTGCGCCAATAAAGACTGACAGGAACATCATGCGCGAGAAGTTGTCGGTGAGCAGGCGGGCGGTGATCGGCGGGATGACGAGCGCGGCGGCAATGAGCGTCGCGCCGAGAACCTGCAGTGAGACGACGATTGCGCCGGCGAGCACGAGCGAAAACATCGTGTCGATCCACGTCGTGCTGACCCCGAAGAACGGTGCGACCTCGGGATCGAATGTCGTGAAGAGCAGGCGCCGGTACATGAAGCCGATAGCGATGAAGGTGAGCACGGTAACACCGATGATGGCGTAGAGGTCGTTGTTGTCGACGCCAAGGATATTGCCGAAGAGGGCGGCGTCGAAGCTGCGCGTGAACGTGCGGTATCGGCTAATGAGGGCGACGCCCAGCGCGAAGCTGGCCGTCGTGATAATGCCGATGGCCGCGTCGGCGGCGATGAAGCGGCGCTGGCGCGTGGTCAGGTTGATGAGCACGGCTGAGAAGAAGCCCCAGATGCTGGCACCAATGTAGAAGTTTAGCGACATAACGTAGGCCACTACGGCGCCCCCGAAAATGGCGTGCGAAAGCCCATGGCCGATGTAGCTCATCTTGCGCAGGACGACGTAGACGCCGATCAGCCCGCAGAGAGCGCCGACTACGGTGGCGGCGATGAGGCCGCGGACAAAGAACTCGTACTCGAGGGGCTCAAACATGGCGCGGCCCCGTGCGGTGTCGTGAGGCGGCGTGAGCACCGATGTGGTGAGGTGTTTCGGCCACGAGGGTCATGCGGTCGTGGCTGATCACGGTCATTTTTGCGTTGTAGGTGCGCGCAAGGATTTCCGGCGTGTAGACCTCTCCCGGGGGGCCTTCCGCGATGATCGTGCCGTTGATGCAGACGACCCAGGGCAGGTGGGCGGCGACGGCGTTGACCTCGTGCGTTGTCATGATAATAGTGACGCCGTCGTGGTTCAGCTCGTCGAGCAGGTGCAGGACCTCGTCGCGGGTCTTGATATCGACTCCGGCGGTCGGCTCATCGAGGAGGAGCATCGTCGGGCTGCTGAATAGCGCGCGGCCGAGGAAGGTGCGCTGCTGCTGGCCGCCCGATAGCGCTCGGATCTGGCGCTTACCGAGGTGGTCGATGCCGAGGCGGCGCATGACTTCGTAGGCCTCGTCGCGGGCTGCGCGCGACTGCCAGGGCAGCCAGCCCTGGCCCGCCCGGCCGAGCATGACGACCTGCTCCACGGTTATCGGGAAGTTCCAGTCGATGGCTTCCAGCTGCGGCACGTAGCCGACGCTCGCCTGGCCTGCCTTGCGGCCGTCGACGAGAGCTTCGCCGTCGTAGATGTCGACGGCGCCGAGAATCGTGCGCAGAAGGGTAGTCTTCCCGGCGCCGCTTGGTCCCACCAGGCCGACGAAGTCGCCACGGGGGATGCGCAGGCTGACGTTTCGCAGTGCGATCTGGCCGGAATAACCACACGTCACATCGCGCAGCTCGACTATGGTGTCGGTCTGGGTTGTATCGTGCGGCTGTGGATGAAGCATCGCTTACTGAGGGTAGACCGCGTCGCCTTCGCCGTCCGTGTAGACGGGGCCGGTCTGCACGGCGTCCATGACAGATGCGTCGCCGCCAAGTGCAGAAATCATGATACGCATGTTTTCTACCATCAGCCCAAGATATGAGTGCAGTTCGTCCCCCGGCTCGCCGGGCAGGTCGTCGTCACGCAGATCGTCCACGTACTCGGCGCCGGATTCGCTGGCGATCGTTTCCAGTACGTCGCTGGGGAAGACCTCGGAGCCGAAGACGGCCGGGACGCCGGACTCCTCAACCTGGTCGATCAAGTCAGCGACTTCGTTGGCTGAGGGCTCGGCGAAGTCAGATGGCTGAATCGCGCCGATGACCTCGAAGCCGTAGATAGGCGCCCAGTAGGCCCAGGAGTCGTGGTAGGTGAGAAGCTTGCGGTTCTCTTCCGGCACCGTGGCCGTTGCGGTCAGCATCGCCTCGTGCAGATCGTCGAGGCGAACGGAGAAGGCTTCGTAATTCTCGTAGTAGTAGCCCGTGTTGTCCGGGTCCAGATCAACGAGGGCGTCGCGGATCTGCTGGGCGTAGGACCTGGTAAGTTCGGTGTTGGGCCACAGGTGCGGATTGGGCTTGCCATCGGACTCCGGGAAGCTGAAGTCGTACTTGTACTCGTCCTCGCTGATCGCGCCATCGCCGACCAGCAGGATCACGGCGTCATCTTGCTTGTTGGCCTCGGCCAGCTCCAGGGTGGGCTCTTCGAGCTGAAGTCCGTTGATGATGATCAGGTCGGCGTCCTCGATAAGCCCGACGAGCGATGGCGGTGGCTCGAAAGTGTGCGAGTTCGTGCCTTCCGGCACCAGCCCCTCGAGGCTGATCTTGGTGCCGCCGATATTTTCGGCGACGGAGGTGATCGGCGCGACGGTGGCGACGACGCGGAGACGGGCGTCGTCGCCACCGTTGTCGGGCGTGTCGTCGTCATCGTCTCCACAAGCGGCGAAAGCCAGGGTCAGCGGCGCCAGAAGGCCTAGCGTCAACAGGATGATGAGGCGGGGGCGGATCATATTCTTGGATTCCCTCTACTGCTGCTGGGTCGTCTTTTGACAGTCATTGCAGACGCCAAAGATGGCGAAGTGGCCAAGGTCGGCCTGGAAGCCGGCCTCCTCGTAGAGGAGCGTGGCAAGGCCGTCCAGGTAACTGTTATCAAGGGATGTGACCTCGCCGCAGGTGCGACAGATCAGGTGGTGATGACGGTGCTTGCCGACCCACTCAAATTCGCTGTCGCCCGTGCCCATGTCGGTCTCGTAAACGAGGCCGAGGTCGGAAGCAGAGGCGAGGGTGCGGTAGACCGTGGAAGCGTCGATGAACGGATGGTCGCGGGCCAGGTCCTCGATGATCTGGGAGGCGGTTACGTGGACGCCGGCGTGGCGGATGGCACAGAGAATGTGCACCCGCTGCGGCGTGACCTTCTGTCTGGCTTCGCGTAGTACGGTTGCAGTTTCGTTTTCGCAGGCCACGGGTGTGCTCCTCGCGATGCAAATGCGACTGGTTGCATCTGCATAGTGAAGGAGTAGCGAGCGACAGTCAAGTGAGGTGTGTCACGCTCCGCCGCCAAGCGGGGGTACCAGCGTCAATCGATCGCCGTCGTTGAGCGGTTGCGTGGGGTCTGAGGCTTCGCCGCCGACGATGGCCGCGGCTGAAAGGTCTTCTGGCAGGTGCAGACGCTTCATCACGTCTGCGACCGTGGCGCCGTCCGGCATCTCGTAGGGGAAGGTGGCGGCTTCGGTGGGGGCGTACTGGTCGAGGTAACCCTGCAGCTCAACTGTGATCCTCATGCTGGCTCAAGGATAAGCCTCCTGCGGATCACCTGCTATACTCACCGCCGCCATGGCCTATGACATCGAGGAAGTGCGCCGTAAGTACATCGGCTTCGAGACGGCGAAGGCGAAGGGGCGGTATCCCGTCGAGCATGACGCGATCCGGCGGCACTGCCACATGGTGGAGGACCGCAACCCGCTGCACCTCGATCCGCAGTACGCCGCGGCGGGGACGGAGAACGGGGCAGTCGTCTGTCCGCCCTCGGGCTGGCTGGCGATGTACTTCGCCAGCCTGGGGCCGTGGCCGGCCGTCTTCGAGCCCCTCTTTCCGGTAGTGCCAACGCCCGGTAAGCGCATCGTCAACATGAGGCAGGAGGTCGAGTGGTTCGCGCGCATCCATGTCGGCGACCACCTTTCAGTCGTCAGGCGGGTTACGGATGTTTTCCAGAAGGGCATCAGCATCGACCCGAAGGCTGTATGGATCGTGGCGGAGGCGGAGATCACGAACCAGCGCGATGAAAAGGTGTGCGTGATCCGCAACACGCTGCTGACGCACCGAACGCCGGAGGAAGTGGCGGCAGCGGCCGAATGAATCGCGACCAGATCCACTGGGAGGATGTGGCAGTCGGCGATGAGCTTCCGCCGATCGAACTCGACATAAACACGAAGCGGCTCTTTCTGCAGGCGAGTGGGTCTCAGGACTGGTACCCGGTGCACTTCGACGCGGGGTTCGCTCGTAAGGGCGGCCACGAAGACGTGTTTATGAACACGGGTTTTCTGCAGGCGGCGCTGGTGCGTCTGATCACGGACTGGATGGGAGATGGCGGCTTTCTGAAGCGCCTGGCGTTCGAAATGCGGCGCCAACACCGGCCAGGCGACACAACGACCGCGCGCGGGCGAGTGGCAGGGAAAGGCGACGAGGTAGACGATTCGCTGGTGTTTCTGGAGGTGTGGGCTGAGAACGAGCGTGAAGGCCTCGCGACACCAGGCGAGGCTACTGTTATGCTGCCGAGGCGGAATCTGTGAAGGATTCACCGCGCTTAGGCGACGTAACGCGGTTGACGCGCCGCCGGGTAGTTGCTACAAAGGGGCCAC
Source organism: Dehalococcoidia bacterium (assembly GCA_035512435.1). Classification (GTDB taxonomy): domain Bacteria; phylum Chloroflexota; class Dehalococcoidia; order SM23-28-2; family RBG-16-64-32; genus CF-162. The sequence goes on along the minus strand of DATKDX010000042.1, from coordinate 103,796 downwards.
ACATCGAATAAGAGGGAAGGAAGTCCATATGGGCCGCGAAGATATGCTCAAAGGTGTCCCGATCTTCTCTGAGCTGAGCAACAAGGACCTCAACCGCCTCGCAAAGCTCATGGTGCCGCGCAAAGTTGCCGCCGGCGAGGCCGTCATCGAGGAGAACGACCAGGCGGCTGGCTTTTTCGTCGTCTCCAGCGGCAAGCTGGAGGCCGTGAAGGGCGGGAAGACGCTCGCGACCTATGGTCCCGGTGACTTTTTCGGGGAGATGGCGCTGTTTGAAGGCTTCCCGCGCTCTGCGACGGTCCGCGCCGTAGAGGACAGCGAGTGCCTGGCAATGACCCGCTGGGACTTCACGGCAGAGCTGAAAAACCACCCTGAAATCGCTGTAGGCATGATCCCTGTCCTGGTCCGGCGCCTGCGCGAAGCCGACGCCAAGCTTTCCGAGTAAGCGTTACTGAAGGATCGCGCCCGCGTCACGTAAGTGGCGCTGCAGCGCAATTACGTCAACATTATGCGCATCGCGCAATTCCGCCGCCATTGCCGCCGCTATCCCGGCTGCCTGTCCAGTCGCCATGCAGGCGGGGATTTCCTTAGTCGCGTGATGCACACGATGATCCACAGAGATACAGCGCCCTGCCGCCAGCAGGTTAGTCACCCCGATAGGTAGTAGCGCCCTATAAGGGATGTTGTAAACGCAGTCGTACTTGGTCCAGTGGCCGGTACGGGCAATGGTGTCTTCGAACGAACGGTCGAGGTCCTCGCGGGTCATGACGTAAGCGCCCTGAAGGCGGCGCGATTCTGTGATGCCCAGCTGGTCGGCCATGAGCGAGATACGCGCTTCCTCGAATCCAGGTACCGATGCGCGCAGACGTGACGCTTCCTCATCGACCATACGGCGGCACTCTGCGAGCGCTTCCGTAACTTCATCCGGATTAGTCGCATCGATCTTCTCGCGCACGCGGCCTTCGCCACCCCAGGGGACCAGCACTTCTCCATTTGTCGTCGAGCGGAAGAGGAGACCGCGCCCGGACGCAAGTGCTCCCTCGATGTTTTCAATCCCGCCCATCTTGAACCAGAGCCACGGGTGCACGCGTTCCAGCTCGAAAGGCTCGCCGGCGGCGGCGAAGACGTCGCCGTCACCCGTCGCGTCGATCACGACGCGGGGCGCGATCGCCTGGCGGCCCGACTTGTTTTGAATGACGAGCGCCTCGATTTGGTTGTCCTCGACGATGGGCTCGCATGCCAGTGTCTGGTAGAGGACGCGCACGCCCGCTTCATTGAGTATTTCGTCGGCGGAGAAGATGAAGGCGTAGGGATCGAAGGCGACGGAGTAGCGCACGCAGTGCGGCCCGCTGCCCCAGACGAGGCCCCAGCGCCGGCAATGCTCCACCAGTTGCGGGTCAGCGTCGTTCCACTGATCCGGTGGCGGATACCAGGCGCCGTCGCGGCGCTCCATGCGTTCGACTATCTCCTGGCAGAGACCGGCAACTACCTGGTTGCCTGCACCGTCGTCCAGGGTCAGGAGCAGAATGATCATCCCACCTGTGGCGAGGCCGCCCGTATAGCTGAAACGCTCCAGCAGGATAGTGTCGGCGCCGGCACGGGCGGCGGCGGTAGCGGCTGCGATGCCGGCTGATCCTCCGCCAACGACAAGTACGTCAGGTCGCGCGACAACGGGGATGCGGGCCTGGGGGAGTGTAACGAAATCGGCCACTACGGGCGAACGGCCGCGCCCTGGATGCACGGCCGTGTGAAGCACATCGGCGGTATCGGCGGAGAGGCGTTGACGTGGTGGAGCTCGCGGAAGTCGAAGCCTGCTGACCGGATCATCGATTCCGTGTCCTGGTTGGGGCGGCAGCCGGCGCCCACCCAGTTCCACACCGGCTTAATGGCGTCCTGCACGAAGGCGCCGAGGCCGCCAGCGTAGCGAACATGCTCAAAGAAGCGGAGTTCTCCGTCGGGCTTGAGAACGCGCCGCACTTCGGATAGCGCCTTCGCTGGATCGCCGACAGTGCAGAGGACGAGCGTGCTGACAACGGCGTCGAACTCGCCATCTTCGAACGGCAACGATTCGGCAGGCGCCTGCTTTAGGACAATCGGCCGGTCGAGACTTCGCGTGTGCTCTTCCGCGTCGCGAAGCATATAAGGATCGGGTTCGGTCGCGACGATTTCGGTAACAGTTTCAGGGTAGCGGTGGAAGTTGGCGCCGTTGCCTGCCCCGATCTCCAGGACGCGTCCGGAAAGTCCAGCAAGCGTCCGGTCACGCAGCTTGCGGACGAAGCGCGGTTCCGCTTTGACCATGCGCTTCCAGAATGCGGCGAACCAGCGATGGCTTCGTTCGTCCTGGCTCATAGTGGAGTCAGGATAGCACGCTGCCGGGTGCGTTTAGTCGGAGACTTTGCGGAACTGTCCGCGGCCTTCGGCGTGTTTGCGTGCTGCCTGGCCGTGCAGGATGGAGTTCTCAGCCAGCAGATCCAGTGCATCGGCGCCTATGTAGGCGTGAGGAAGGAAGCCATCCGGATCGATCTCGGCGATGGCGCGCCCGCTGACGTACATCTGACCTTCGGTATAGACGGCTTCCAGCACCTGGACCACGGGGATGTCCGACAGCGGATCGTGCGCCGATTCGCGGAAGACAAGTTCACCCCGGCCGCGCCGGGAAGCCGTAACGTTCATGGTCGTGTTTGCCTCTACGAGGCGCGGCGGACAGTCGAAGCCGGCGCCGTCCGTGCGGGGCAGGAACTTGAAGAAGAAACTCGTGAAGTCGCTGCGGAAGACGGGCGCGGGCTGGTCGCAGCGGCCGCGAATGCTGAGATAGCGAACCTCGTGGCGCTCGGCGGATCCCCAGATGTGTTCGTCTTGCTCTTCGAAGACCACCTTCGCAAGCTTTGCCGGCTCGCCGAAGATTTCGCGTCCGGCCAGTGTGGCCTCGGGAGTGGAGCGGGGCATGGCGATGCAGTAATGCCCGATGACGTCGCCGTAGCGAGCGCGCAAATAGACGCCGGCGCCGTTGAAGCCGCCCATGCAGTTGGAGCTACCGATTTCGCCGATCCAGGCGACGCCCATCGCTTCCGGCGTTGGCTGTAGTGGCGGCGGCAGCAGTTTGTTGAGCGCCGCCGGCGTCGTTTCGAAGGCCACGGTGAGCTGGCGGACTCCAAGGAAGTGTGCGCGGCTATAAAGCGATTGGATGGCTGCTATTTCATCGTGGGATTTAACAAGACGCAATGTAATCCTCCGGGGGTTGTTCCCTGAAGGTAAGACGCCGGACCGCGCCCGGAGTTGCGTCTGGTTGCACCGAAAGCGGGAGCCATATGGCTCCCGCTTTTGGCACCTGCTGGTCTGTCGTCTAGTTTGGACCGGACGATTGGCCGCTTCGGTAGCCCGTCTGGCGGTCCTCGATTCGCTGGGTGCTGGCGCCGATTGCCTCCGACGCCTCGTCATCAGCGTTGTCGTCGTCTTCGAGCCCTTCGGCAAGGTCGAGTTCGTCCTCCGCCTCGAAGTCGCTCTCCATGTCGGCTTCTGCGACGGCTTCACCGCGCTCGTCGTGTTCGTCGTGTTCGTCTCGGGCGCGCTCGGTGTTCTCGTTTTCTTGGTTACCCTGGCGCTGGCCGCCTTGCTGCGGCGTGTTCTGCTGCTGGCCCGGAAGACGCTGGGTCTGGCCAGCCTCCTGCTCCTCGATCATCGGATCCTGGGGGTTCCTTCGTTCAGTAGTCATCTCTGCTCACTTGCTGAGTGGCCCATGGAGGCGCCGGCGTTCTCCGCCGTCTGAAACCCTTCCTGGATATTCTTGACGACGTTTCCGGTCGAACTGCCGTTGGCCTCGGCTGCGGCCTGGATGTCCTGGATTGTGATGTTCCGGTCGTCGCCGTGGGCCTCGTTCGGCTGCTTACATCCACACGATAGGCACATGTGCTCCTCCTTAGTTGTATGGTCCGTTACTGCTGGGATGACCATACGGCAGCGGAAGACACAGATACGTAAACGCGCAGCGACCGGGCTATTACACGAGTGTTGCAGTGCGGCACCTCACAGCGACGGCTGTGGGTTCCTGATAGCGTCGGATTCTCATACTCTGAGGTGGTACCCCCGCCCCGGTATATCTCGACGCCCATGTCATCTGAAGCGGACGCGCCAGCTATCTCCTCACCGGGTGTAATCGACGAAGCGAAAATGCTGCAGTCGGTCATGCGCCTGGCATGGCCTGTTGTCGTTCAACAGGTCAGCTTTTCGATGGTCCAGCTTGTGGATACCGCGCTTGTCGGGCACCTGGGCGAAGACGCCCTGGCGGGAGTGCGCCTGGCCGGGCAGCTCTTCTGGTTTTCGCAGGCCGGCATCATCGCTGTCAGCGTGGGCGCGACGGCAATCGTGGCCCGAAGCGTAGGGGCGGGACGCAGGGATGAAGCCTCACACGTACTGCAGAGCGCGTTTGTCTTGGCGCTTGCCTGGGGACTGCTGATGGCATTCGGCATGTGGTTCCTCGGCGATCATTGGTTACGGCTAATGGGTACGGAAACAGCCGCCCGTGAGGCCGGCGCGGAGTTTCTGCGTGCCGTTGCGATCGGCATGCCCTTTACGGCGCTGATGTTTGCCGGAAACGCCGCCCAGCAGGGCGCCGGCGACACCCGTACCCCGATGATCGTCGGTCTCGTGATCAACGTGGTCAACGTGATCGTGGCCTACTCGCTGATCAACGGTACCGGCCCGGCACCGGAACTGGGCGTGACAGGCTCCGGCCTGGGCTTTAGCGTCTCGGCGATTACGGGCTGCGCGCTCGTCTTCGGCGTCCTCATATCGGGTGTCCGCGAGCTGCGCTGGTCGCCGCGCGAGGTCAGGGAGTTCAACCCGACGCTGGCGGGGCGGCTGCTCAACGTAGGGGTGCCGGCGGGAGTGGAGCAAGTTCAGTTCAACATCGCATTCATGATCTACACGGCGATCATCGTTAGTCTGGGCACGACGGCACTGGCGGCCCACGGCGTGACGCTTGCCATCCAGAGCCTCACTTTCAACGTTGGATTCGCTCTGAGCGTGGCGACGTCGGCCCTTGTCGGCCAGAGTCTGGGGGCCGGCCGACCCGACCTGGCTGAACGTGCGGCTAACCTGACGACTCGCTACTCGATCGCCTTCATGCTTAGCCTGGCACTAATCATGATGCTTCTGGGTGAGCAGATCACGAGTCTGTTCGTCGGCGGGGAGGATGCGGACGAGGTGTCGCATATCGGCGGCGATCTGTTGTTCATCTTCGCCTTCGCGATGCCGGGGCTGGCTGTCAGCCTGTCGCTTGGCGGCGCGCTGCGTGGCGCCGGGGATACGCGATCGGTGCTCTACATCATGGCCGGTTGCACCTGGATCGTGCGCCTTGTTCCCGCCTATCTGCTGGCGATTACGTTGGGCCTGGGCGTGCCGGGAGCCTGGCTGGCGGCAATTATGGATATCAGCGTGCGGGCAGTGCTGATGTACTTCCGTTTCCGGCAGGGGAAGTGGAAGTACATTAAGGTGTAAGGAACGTGCTCCCTGCCTGCTAGAATCGAAGGCGGGAAAGCGCGCCATGTCTGTCATCGTCTACACGCTCCGGAACTGCGAGGTCAGCGACAAGGCTGTCACGGCGCTGCGCGAGCGCGGCCTCGATATCGAAGAGCGCCGAGTGGACGAGAACGCGACGTGGTGGGAGGAAGCGCTCGACCTGGCTTTGGCCGTGCCGATCATAGTCTGGGAGGACGGCCGCGTCGAGACAGGTTGGGAGGGGGAACACGGCTGAGAGATCACGTGAGCGGGCGCCGTGCGCGCTCTGAGTTGTGCCAATGCGCATCTATAACACGCTGACCCGCCGTAAAGAGGACATCGGCCCGATCTCTCCGGGACGAATATCCATGTACTCCTGCGGCCCGACCGTGTACCGCTATGCGCACATCGGCAACCTGCGCTCGTACCTCATGGCCGACTGGCTCAGGCGAGTACTGGAGGCCAGCGGCTACTCTGTGCATCACGTCAAGAACATCACCGATGTGGGCCACATGCGCGAGGGCCTGCTGGAGCACGAAGAGGACAAGGTAATCGCGGCAGCTCGCGCCGAGGGCAAGTCTTCGGCGGAGATCGCGGCCTTCTATACGGAGGCCTTTCGCGAGGACGAAGCGAAGCTCAACATCCTGCCCGCTAGTGAGTTCCCAAGGGCGACCGACCATGTCCCGGCTATGTTGAGATTGATCGAGGCGCTGGTCGAACGTGGTCACTCGTACGAAGTCGGCGGCAACGTCTACTTCGACATTGGCAGCTTTCCGGCCTACGGCAAGCTTTCCGGGCAGGCGCCGGACGACTTGCAGGAGGGAGACCGTGCCGCATCTGATCCGCTTAAGCGCGACCCGCGGGACTTCGCGCTCTGGAAGGCGGCGGAGCCGGGCCGCGCTTTGACCTGGGACAGCCCGTGGGGCAAGGGCTTCCCCGGCTGGCACATCGAGTGCTCGGCCATTGTCAGCGAAGCGCTGGGCGACGAGATCGATGTCCATACGGGTGGAGTCGACAACATTTTTCCGCATCACGAGGACGAAATAGCTCAGAGCGAATCGTTCTTCGGGCACCCGCACGTCCGTACCTGGGTGCACGGGCAACACTTGCTCGTCGATGGCCTGAAGATGGCGAAGTCGACGGGGAACGTCTACCTGGTGGCCGACCTTGAGCGGCGCGGCTTCGATCCGCTGGCCTTCCGTTACCTCTGTGCCACTGCTCACTTCCGCACACGGCTTAACTTCACGCAGGCGTCGCTGCGCGCCGCCCAGCGAGGACTCGACCGCCTACGCGCGGCGCTTCACGCCCCGGACGGCACAGTCACGAAGAACGCTGAGGCCGAATGCAAGGAATTGCGAGCCGCTTTCTGGGACAGCGCCCGGGATGGCGTGAACATCCCGGCAGCGCTCGCCATCGCTTGGAAGGCGGCACGTTCGGACCTGCCCGGCCAGCTGAGGCGGGAACTACTCATGGATTTCGATCGGCTGCTCGGTCTCGATCTCGCGGCCCCAAGGCCAGGCGAGCCTGTTCCTGCCGAGGTGCACGCTCGCGTTCGCGAACGACAGGGGCTTCGCGATACGCGTCGCTATACGGACGCTGATGCTCTCCGACAACAGGTACTAGGCACCGGCTACGAGATGCGGGACAGCCGCGACGGCACCGTTGTCATGCGCCTGGCTGCGTGGAAGGCCGATGAAGGCAACATTGCCTCCAGCGACGATGTCCGCTCGCTCCTCGATGAGCGGCCGGATCTGGACTTTACCGTCGCTGTCGTCGCTCGCCGCGGCTGCGAAGAGCTTCAGCGTTGCGTCTCAGCCGCGCGCCGCTGGCTTGGCGATGCCGGAGAAGTTATCGTCGTGGATAACGGCTTCCCGGAGGAGTGCGTCCCCGTCGTGGGCGCGCTTGCGGAGGCCGTTCAGGAGCTGCGATTCTTCCGTACTGACCACTTTCTGGGCAGCGCTGCTGGACGCAACGTCGCCCTTAAGCAGGCGCGCGGCCGCTATGTTGTCATGATCGACACGAGCGTCGAGATCACCGGCGATATCTATTCCGCCATCAGGTCGCTTCTGGAAGACGAAACGATCGGAGTCGTCGGCCGATGGGGAGTCGTGACCGAGGACATGCGTGAATTCACGGAGGCGACGGGGTCCGGGCCTGTCGATGCCGTCGAAGGTTATCTGATGGCCTTCCGCCGTGAAGTCCTCCGCGAAGCTGGACTTCTGGATGAGAAGTACCGTTTCTATCGCCATCTCGACCTGGATTTCAGCTATGCCGTCCGTAGCCGCGGCTACCGCGCCGTCATCAGTACGACGTTGCCAGTGACTAAGCACGAACACGTCGAGTGGACAACGACTCCTCCCGACGAGCGCGAACGCCTGAGCAAGCGCAACTTCTACCGGTTCTTGCGAAAGTGGGGAGACCGAGAGGAGTTCGCGGTCGTGCGGCGCTAGTCGATCTTGCCGCGGGTTTTATCGATCTGAGTCCGTACGGCCCGGTCGCCCCGCCGCAGAACTGAGCGTACCGCCGCCATCCGAGACTGCACCTGGCGCGCGATCGGCTGCCAGGGGCGCACATCCTTTGGAATCGGCACCGACCAGCGTAGCGCCAGCGCCGACCATGTGAGACCGGCGCCGAAGCTGCTCAGCACGATGTAGTCGCCGACGTGAATGCGGTCCTGCTGCAGCGCCTCGCACAGGGCAATCGGGATCGAGGCAGCGCTCGTGTTGCCGTAGCTTCTCACGTTGGAGAAGACCTTCTCTGGCGGCAGGCCCAGCCGCTTGGCCGTCGCCTCCATGATGCGGTTGTTCGCCTGGTGGGGGATGAACAGCGAGATGTGTTCCGGCTTGAGGCCGGACGCTGCCATGACCTCTTCGGCGGCGCGCGGCATAATCTGCGTGGCCCAGCGGAAAATCTGCGGGCCGTTCATCTTCAGGTAATTGCCGTCGTGGCGGTGCCGCTGGTGACCGTTACCGCTACCGTTACCGCTACCGTTGCCCGCTCCGTTGTGGGAATTCGCGGCCTTGCCGTTTGTTCGGATTCGCGAGCCGCCGCCGGGGATCGTTAGCAAGCCGGCGCCGGACCCGTCCGATCCCTGCGTTGAGCCCATGATGCCCGGCTCTTTCGCGTGGCGCAGGACGACCGCCCCGGCGCCATCGCCAAAGAGGACGCATGTGCTGCGGTCACGGAAGTCCAGGTAGATCGATAGTTCGTCCGCGCCGATCACAAGGATGTTCTTCGCACGCCCCGACTCCACCAGGGCTGCCGCCGTCGAAAGCGCGTACGTGAAGCCGGCGCAGGCCGCGTTCAGGTCCATGGCGCCGGCGCCGAGCATACCGAGCTTATCCTGCACGATGGATGCCGTCGCCGGCATTACGTGGTCTGGGGTTGTCGTGGCTACGATCACCATATCGACGTCGCCGGCGTTGAGGCCGGAAACAGCCATGGCCTGGCGCGCAGCCTTGACCGCCATGTCTGAGGTGGCTTCATCAGGACCGACGAAGCGGCGTCGCTCGATGCCGGTGCGCGATGCGATCCACTCGTCGCTAGTGTCGAGGCCCATGGTGACGAAGGTATCGTTGGGCACCTCGCGTGAGGGCACGTACATCCCCCATCCGGCGATCTCTGCGTAGCGTCGTTTCATACGGTTATCAGCGTCGGCGGCATGCCGTCTGGAGTTACTCTCCGTTGTGGCCCAGGTGGCGGGCGGCGATCTCCCAGATCTCCTCCGGTGTGAAGAAAGTTGTCTTGAAGTCGATCCACTTGTCAGTGGCCTCATCATAGCGCCCGTTGTACGCTTCCTGCACCTCGTCGTACACGAGCTTAACTACCCGGCTCATCGTCGTGAATTGCTCGTCGAGCCCGCGCTTCTGCGCCTCGTCGTTGAGCAGCGCGACGATGCCCTCAGATCCGCTCATTGCGCCGACCAGGTTGCGGCTTGCGGTGCTCTGGCCGACCAGCGACGGCTCGTAGGCGAGGTAGATGAGCCCACCCGGGGCGTCCTCCTGCCGGGCGACGCCAGCCTGGTGGATACCGGCCTGTGTCGTAAACACATCTCCGATCACCGGCGCGTTGGCTGGCAATTGCGTCATGTTGGTCTGAACCAGGTCGCGCATCTCTTGCAGGACTGTGAGATCGAAGCCGGGGTCGCCGTAGAGGCGGATGTACGACGCCAGCATCTGTTCGAGCGCGGTGTTGCCCGTGCGCTCCCCCAGCCCGCCGAACGCCACGTTTACTTTGCGGCAGCCGTAGCGCCAGGCCGCTATCGAGTTCGCGGTCGCTGTCCCAAAGTCGTTATGACCGTGGAACTCCAGTTCCGCGCCGGTCTCGCGGTACAGCGTGGAGACTAGTTTCGGCACCCCCATCGGCAGGGCGGCGTACGCATCGGGGTGGCCCCAGCCGATGGTGTCGCAGATGCGAAACTTGGCACGGCCGTCGGTATGCTTAAGCACTGTCTGGATGAAGGGGATGACCCAGCCGAAGATGTCGGCGCGGGTCGTGTCCTCCAGGTGTACGCGCGGCGTGATCTCGTACTCCATCGCCGTGACGATGGGCTTGAGATACTTCTGGATGGCCTCTTCCTTGGAGGAGTAGCCCAACTTGTCGAAGATGTGATGATCGGACGCCGATGCGAGCATGCCTGTCTCGGTCACGCGGCCTTCAGTGGCAGCGTATAGCTCCTTCACGTCCTTAGGATTGGCACGGATCCAGGTGGTAATCTTCGGGAACTCGTAGCCGCGCTCGAGCAGCTTGTTCAGCACCCAGAGGTCGCGCTCGTGGTAGATGAAAGTCTCGATGGCGTGGATGCGGCCGGTGCCGTTGTCCAGCCGGTGGAGCAGGTCTACGTACTTTAGCCGCGCCTCGTTGGGGAATATCGGAAAGCGGGAGTCCTGGGCCCCATCGCGCAGGGTCGTGTCCGTGAGCAGCTTTGGCTCAGTATCGGTCACGGGTAGTGGAGCAGGGTCGTCCTCCAGCGTGACCGGCGGAATCCGCCCGTCGTAATTGTAGTAGATTCGTTCCTCGTTAACAGAGTCCTTGGTTACCATGTACCCTTCCTGCTAGCCAATGCACACCTATAACTATACTACGGTCGCTCTGGCGGGCCGGCTCAGGCTGGCATGGTTCCGTAAGGGACCGGAAGTGCAGAATTCACGTGATCGTAATGTGCCCACATGTACGCTCGTTAAAGCAGGACTCAGGTAGTTCCTGACTATGAAAGGAGCCCCAAATGGGTACGTTTGACAAGGCCAAGAACCAGGCCGAGGGCAAGGCAGAGGAACTGAAGGGCAAGGCCCGCGAGGCCATGGGCGACGCCACCGACGAAAAGTCGGAGCAGGCCCGCGGCAAGGCGGAGCAGGCCAAGGGCCAGGTTAAGCAGGAACTCAACAAGTAGAGCGCCGGCTAGCCTCAGAAGAGCCGCTGGGTTATCCCAGCGGCTCTTCTTCGTTGCGCGGGTGCCTGTTCTAGTTCTTGAATGACACGGGGCAGCGCCAGTCCTTGCCTACACTGCGGCCGGCGTACTGGCGGGCCTCGGTGTGCTCGCCGAAGTCTTCGACGTTCTCGTTCTCATCGCCTTCGACTTTCGCGTCACGCTGGCGAATGGTGTCGCGGATCTGCTCGAAGCGGCCGTTTTCGCGAAGCTGCTCGAACTGGGCGTACCCGTTGAAGGCCAGCAGCGGCCAGGGGAAGCTCCGCGCCCATCTTTCGCCCTGCGGTGAGAGACCGGCGGCGAAGAAAGCCTTCCCTCCGAAGCTAAACGCGAACCTGGCGTTCGCCGGGTCACTGCTGTATTCCTCCTGCCCACTCCGCCGGGTCCAGCTCGCTCAGCGCCTTCAGCTGCGTCCAGAGCAGCGCCTCAAAGTCTTCCGGCGTGATGGATTTCGGCCTGTCAAAGCAGGCAATGAACGTCGTGAACTCGCCCTCAATCGACGGCTGCTCCTGGATGAAGGTGTACAGGTCGCGGGCCAGGCCTGCTGTCGCTTCCGGCGATGCCAGCTCGTCGTACATTGCGAAGCGGTAGCTGCCCTGGTTCAGCGCCGAACGGGAGCCAACGCACGGATACTCCGGGTCGAGGATGAGCGCGCGCAGGGCGTCGTGTACGCGTGTCGCCATTGCGGGTGCTGGCTCGCCTGATTCGGCGAGAAGCAGATCGTCCCCTTCAAGCTTTGCGTAGCAACTGTTCGCAGTCGCCTCTTCGGATGCGTGCGGGTTGTCAGATGTCGTTGTTGTCACTCTTCCCTCCTCACCGGGGTGGTCTACTCAAACTAGCTTCCGGAGTGATCAGTGGCGGCTGACGGTGAGCTTCAATCGCTTGCAAACACGTAAAGGACGCCGGGTTCGTGCTTGTCATCGCCAGGACGCGGGCATATCATCGGCGCGCAAGGTAAAGGAGGCGCGCCATGGTGACCCAGACCGAGTACAAATACATCCTCTTTGAGCAGCGCGATCGCGTCGGCATCATCACCCTCAACCGGCCCGACCGCCTCAACGCGTGGACCTATGCCATGGGTGGCGAAGTTAAAGACGCGATCGAGGCCTGCAACCAGGATCCGGGCATCGGCGCCATCATTGTGACAGGTGCCGGCCGCGGCTTTTGCGCCGGCGCCGACATCCAGGGCTTCAACCAGAGCATCGAAAACCGGGAGTCCGCCAGCAGCGAGAAGAGCCCGCTGGACCCGCCGGAACGCGAACGCGAGCACCTCGCGGCGTTCCTGCGCCGCTCCAAGCCTCTGATCGCCGCTATCAACGGGCCGTCGATCGGCGTCGGGCTCACGATGACTCTGCCTATGGACATCCGCATCGCCTCAGAGGCCGCGCGCTTTTCGATGCGCTTCATCCGCATCGGCATCACGCCGGAGGTGGCCAGCACGACCTACCTCGCGCAGATCGTCGGCCTGCCTAACGCCCTCGACCTCATTCTCACGGCCCGTATCATCGATGCCGAGGAGGCCGTGCAAATGGGCCTTGTCAACGACGTCGTTGCTCCCGACAAGCTGATGGACGAGGCAATGGCCGTCGCCAGCATGATTGCGGCCAACCCGCTGGACTGCGTGATGGAGGGCAAGCGGATGATCCACCAGCACATGGTCGCGCAGGACGTCGACGCCGTCGTTGCCGAGGAGAACCGGACGTTCGCCCGCGCCCAGAAGGGTCCGGCTCACAAGGAAGCCGTGCGCGCCTTCATCGAGAAGCGGGAGCCTCAGTTCAACCAGTCGTAGGGGCTTCCACCAGCACCGCCTCGTAGAGAGCGATCTCCGGCGGCCCCTGCAGCACGCCCATCAGCGAGCCCTGGCGGTGCCCCTTCGCGAAGTTCTCGCTTTGTGTCCAGTCCATGAACGACTGGCGATCCTGCCAGATTGTGTGGCTAATGTAGTCGCCGGCGGAGTCGCTCCTCAGCAGCATGAACTGCTGGAAGCCCGGGACGTCCTCCAGGTACGTCTCACGCTCACGCCACTGTGTTTCGAAGTCACCTTCCTTGCCGGGGTTTACCTTGAAGCGATTCATTGCTACGAACATCGTTGCTCCTCTACTAAATGGCCTTCACGTAACGGGCGTCCGTTAGCGCCACCAGGTCCTCGACCGCCAGCTCGACGTCTATGCCGCGGGCGCCCGCGCTAATGTGCACCTTCTCCAGCAGGATAGCGCGTTCGTCGATCAGGATGTCGAACCCCGGTTTCTGCAGCGCCATCGCCGAAATGCCGCCCACCTGCAAGCCGGTCAGCCTCTCGGCTTCCCGCTGCGTCGCCATCCGCAACCGCTTCTCGCCCAACGAGGCCGCCAGCGCCTTCAAGTCAGCCTGCTCCGCGACCGGCACCATCACCAGCATCGGCTTGCCAGAGGGCGGGTCGCGCAGCACTACCAACGTCTTGTACACCGTTTCCGCCGTTGCCCCGACCAGCGCCGCCGCCTCTTCGCCGGAGTGGAACTCCCCGGAGTCGTCGTAGACGGTTACCCGGTGCGCAATCCCCTTCGTTTCCAGCAGACGGACTGCATGCGTCTTCTTTGCAGCTTTGCCGGCCATAACAAGCGCAGAATAGCATCGCGACGCGCTACCTCCTGACAGGCCGCCGTCAGGAGCGCTGCTACAATTCTATGAGTGATGCTACTAGAAGAGATTCCGGGTTACGATGCAGCCACCAACACCGACGGTAGTCCCATTCCATCGGTGGCGCTCCTTAGAGCTGTTTTCGGTGAGATGACTCGGCTGCTTCCTGGGCTCGCGCCTGTGGTCAGATCCAATACTGATGCGCTGGTTCAGTTGGCGATGACGGATCTTCCAAGCAATGAGAAGACGGCTATTGAGCGGCGATTCGGACTCAAAGACGGCAATCCGAAGTCGTTTTCAGCGGTTGGTGGAGCTATCGGAGTGAGTCGGGAGCGAGCACGCCAAGTTGTTGCAAGTGGTCTCCGGAAACTGCGTTCTCCAAAGAGATCATCTCACCTAAGAAACCTGACGGAGCAGTATGCCTGCACGGCTCTAGTAGTTACTGCATCAGGGGAAGAACGGGATGTGCCAGCCCTAGTTGACTTTGCTGCTGAACTCACTAGTGCACCTGTCGACCTAATGCAGGATTTCGGTCTTGAGGCTCACGGGAAAATCCACCTAAGCCGGGCTGTGCAAGGAAGCGATTCATATGGTGCAACAATTGCTTGGATTGGACTTCCAGATCTGGCTGGCGATCCACTGTATTTCGGACCTGTCCCTGTGTTAGTAGTCCTTACGCCTGCGCCCGGTCGACACATTGAGCTCGGAAGGCACGCCATCGAAACATTGGAAGGTGCCGCTTCCACCCATAATCGAGAAGAGCAGCGCATCACGGCTGCTCTGGTGGCTCTAAGGACGAGGTTGGAACGTGCACGCGAAGACGAGGCACCGTGGCGGCGAAAGTTGGATCTGATACTCCAGGAACCTGAGGAGGAGGTCACCGACGAGTTCGAAGATGGAGCGCTTCAGGAATGGGGTAACAGCTAATGGCAATCCACGGTGACATCACTGCAGTCCCGGCCGAACGGCCTTTCGAGCTAGCCGCTGACTTCCAGATGACCGGCGATCAGCCGGAAGCCGTCGGCAAGCTGGTGGATGGACTCAAGTCTGGCAACAAGCACCAGACGCTGCTGGGCGTGACCGGATCCGGTAAGACCTTCACGATGGCCAACATGATCGCCCAGTACAGCCGGCCGACGCTCGTCATGTCGCCGAATAAGACGCTGGCGGCGCAGCTCTACTCCGAGTTCCGCGAATTCTTCCCCGACAACGCGGTCGAGTACTTCGTTTCCTACTACGATTACTACCAACCGGAGGCCTACATCCCCCGCAGCGACACATATATCGCCAAGGACGCCGATATCAACGAAGAGATCGACAAGCTTCGGCACGCGGCCACCCGCGCGCTCTTCGAACATCGTGACGTGATTATCGTGGCATCTGTCTCCTGCATCTACGGTCTCGGTGAACCGAGCGAGTACTACAATTTCGTGCTCAAGTTCCGCGTCGGTGAGATCACAAACCGTGCCCGCGCCCTCCGCCGCCTCGTCGATATGCAGTACGAGCGCAACGACCAGAACTTGACGCGCGGCCGCTTCCGGCTTCGCGGGGACTCGCTTACCATCCTGCCTTCCTACGAGGAGCTGGCGGTGCGCGTCGACTTCTTCGGCGACGACGTGGAGCGCATCCTGCAGCTTGACCCTCTCACCGGCGAAGTCCTGGCGGAGATGAACGCTGTCGACGTCTACCCCGCCAAGCACTTCGTGACCTCGCAAGACAAGATGGATGCCGCCATCGAGGATATCGAGAACGAGTTGGCCGAGCGTCACCAGTGGTTCAGCGACCACGGCAAGCTGATCGAGGCGCAGCGCCTTGTCGAGCGCACCAAGTACGACATTGAGTGCCTGCGCGAGCAGGGATACACCTCCGGCATCGAGAACTACAGCCGCCACCTGGCGCGCCGCGACGCCGGTAGTACGCCCTGGACGCTGATGGATTACTTTCCGGACGACTTCTTGCTCTTCATCGACGAGTCACACCAGACGATCCCGCAGATCCGCGGCATGTACCACGGCGATATCCGCCGCAAGCAGACGCTGGTCGATTTCGGTTTCCGCCTGCCATCGGCGATCGACAACAGACCACTCAGCTTCCACGAGTTCCAGGCCCACCTCAACCAGACCGTCTACGTCTCCGCCACCCCCGGGCCCTGGGAAGCCGAGATGAGCGAGCAGACCGTCGAGCAGATTATCCGCCCGACAGGCCTGCTCGACCCCACGATCGAAGTGCGGCCGACCAAGGGCCAGATCGACGACCTACTGCATGAGATCCGCATCCGTGCCGAGCGCAACGAGCGTGTCCTGGTAACGACGCTCACGAAGAAGATGGCCGAGGACCTTGCCGACTACCTGATGGAGATGGGTGTCAAGACGCACTACCTCCACTCTGAGGTGCAGACGCTGGAGCGCGTCGAGATCCTGCGCGACCTGCGCCTGGGCGTTTACGACGTCCTGGTCGGCATCAACCTTTTGCGCGAGGGCCTGGACCTGCCAGAGGTTGGGCTGGTCGCCATCCTGGACGCGGACAAGGAGGGCTACTTGCGCTCATCGTGGTCGCTCATCCAGACGATGGGCCGCGCCGCCCGCAATGTGAACGGCCAGGTGATCATGTACGCAGACGTGATGACGGACTCGATGACGCACGCCATAAGCGAGACGGAGCGCAGGCGCCGCATCCAGGAGCGCTACAACGACGAGCACAACATCGAGCCGGCCGGCATCCAGAAAGCGATCCGCGACATCAACGACCGCGTCCGCCAGGTTGCCGAGTCCAAGGAAGAGTACCGCGTCGGCGACATTCCCAAGGACGAGCTGGCGCGGCTGATCAAGGACCTCGAGAAGCAGATGAAAGACGCCGCCAAG
Source organism: Dehalococcoidia bacterium (assembly GCA_035512435.1). GTDB lineage: Bacteria > Chloroflexota > Dehalococcoidia > SM23-28-2 > RBG-16-64-32 > CF-162. The sequence goes on along the minus strand of DATKDX010000042.1, from coordinate 87,401 downwards.
AACCTGGAGTTCGAGAAAGCCGCCCTCCTACGCGACCGCGTCGTCGAAATGCGCCGCGAGTTAGTCGGCGACGAAGAGGGCCTGAGCATCATCTCCGCGATGCGCAACGCCGGTGGCGCCTCTCCGCGTCGCGGCTACGGCCGCTCGCGGCCGCGGCGCTAGAGTGCCCAACGTCCGCTCGGCGTCACCCGCAGACATCCCCGCCATCCAGAAAGTGGACGGCGCTATCGGGCACAGACATCCTTCGTGCCTCCATTGAGGCGGGCCGCGTCGTCGTGGCGCAGGACGGCGACGAGGTCGTCGGCTACGTGCGCTGGGAGTGGTTCTGGGACCGCATCCCGTACTGCATGCTGGCGCGGGTGAAGCCGTCGCACCAGCGGCGAGGGATCGGACAGACGCTCTACGCGCAGGTAGAGACTGCGCTGCGGGAGCGCGGCGCGACGTTCTGGCTCAGTTCCACGGAGGAGCAGAACGAGCGCTCCCTGCTCTTTCACCGGGCGCTGGGCTTCCGCCTGATCGGCGCGCTGAGCGATTTGGGCCAGGAATCACGCGAGCTGTTCCTGCGTAAGGACCTGGAATAAGAAGAGCCCCTCGACATCACGTCGAGGGGCCGATTTCTTTTTTAGTACCGCTTTCGGCATTGTGCGGCGTTTTACGCGCCGATGGGCTCTTTGGCCGTTTCTAATAGCCGCTCAGCGGGGTAGAGATTCCCCTGCGGCCGGTTACTTCCCGGGTTATTCCGCGGAGGACCTTGCCTTGTCGATCTGCCGTCTCTCGAGGATGGAATGGATTCTTGTCATTCACCTCACCTCCAGTCGTTCAGGATCGATTCCAAGATAGCACTCCGTCGGAATTAGTCAAGTAATCTATGCGACAAATAGACTACATGATTGGCGCGAGGCGACCGTCAGGCGTACGGGTCTTCGTCGTCGTCCTCTTCGCCGTCTTCGTCCGATTCGCGGCCGTAGTCCTCGTCGAAGGGCGGCGTGTCGTAGTCCTCGTCGAGAACCTCTTCCTCGTCTTCGTCCTCTTCGTCCTTTTGGACGGTCGTTCGCCTCACTGTTACCGGCCCGTTCTTGCTGTCATCGACGTACCTGTCGTCCACGCTGATCAGGACTTCGCGCGACTGGCCGGCTGCTGCCTCGCTGATAACCCCCTGCTCCTCCAGAATGTCGATGAGGCGGGCGGCGCGCGGGTAGCCGATATGCAGGCGCCGCTGAAGCAGCGAAGTCGAGATGCGGGAGTGCTGGATCGCCAACTCCCGCGCGGCATCGAAGAGAGGATCGTCGGCTTCGGCCTTTGCGCCCTCGCCGTCTTCATCCTCGCTCTCCAGCAGGTGGTCTAGCTTGTCGGGAACCAGGTGGCGGAAGCGGTCGTTGTCCCACCACCCGACGATCTTCTCGATTTCCTGGTCAGAGACGAACGAGCCCTGGATCCGCGAGGGCTTGGCGGCGTCAGTCGGCATGAAGAGCATGTCGCCGCGCCCCAGAAGCTTATCGGCCCCCGCGGTGTCAATGATCGTCCGCGAGTCGACCTGCGAGGACACCGAGAAGGCGATGCGGGTGGGGAAGTTGGCCTTGATCAACCCCGTAACGACGTCCACTGATGGTCGCTGGGTCGCGATGATCAGGTGGATGCCGGTGGCGCGTGCCAGCTGCGCCAGGCGGCAGATCTGGCGCTCTACCTCGTAAGGCGCGGCCATCATCAGGTCGGCAAGCTCATCGATGATGACGACCCAGTTCGGCAGCCTGTGCGAGGCCTTGGGGCTCTTGTTATACGCCTCAAGGTTGCGCACGCCGACTTCGGCGAAGCGGCGGTAGCGGCTGTCCATCTCGTGGATGACCGCCTGCAGCACGCCAGGGACCTCTTCGACGTCCGTGATGACCTTGGAGAACGCCAGGTGCGGCACCGACTCGTACGTCGTGAGTTCGACGCGCTTGGGGTCGACAAGCACAAGGCGCAGCTGCTCCGGGGTGTTGTGCAACAGGAAGCAGGCGATGATGCCGTTGATGCAGACCGACTTTCCGCTGCCTGTGGAGCCGGCGATGAGCAGGTGCGGCATGTTCGCAAGGTCGGCGGCCACCGGCTCGCCGGAGACGCCCTTGCCCAGCGCGATCGCCAGCCCCGTCTTGGCGTTGGCCTTGGCGAATGCGGTGCTCTCGATGACGGAGCGAATCGGGACGATTTCCGAAGTGTGGTTCGGCACCTCGATGCCGATGATCGGCTTACCCGGCACCGGCGCCTCAATGCGGATTGTCGGCGCCGCCAGCGCCAGGGCGAGGTCGTTCGCCAGGTTCGTCACTTTGTTCACACGCACGCGCGTCTTGGACGTCACTTCTGTGCGGGTGACAGGGCGGCCGTCCTTATCCATCGCCGACTTACCGGTTTCGTCTCGGATAGCGACAGTCTTCGTCTTAACGTCCCAGCCCGGCTCTACGCCGAACTGGGTCACGGTCGGACCCTGGTTGATGGAGACGACCCGGGCGTCCACGCCGAACGACGCCAGCGTCTCAATAATGAGCCGGGCGCGTTCTTCGTTGTCGACTGGGCGGAGGTCCTGTGGCGCCGCCTCTGCCAGGTTGTCGAGAGGCGGCAGCTCCCAGCCGCGCCCGGTCGGCCGGCCCATCGGAAGTTCGTGCTGGTATCCTTTCTCTTCGTCCTCAAGGTCGGCCGTGATGAGCATTTCGTCGGCCTTCTTCTTGTGGCCGGAGTTCTTGGGCTCTTCCTCGATCAGTTCGTCTGCCTCATCCTCGACCGCAACCGCGTCGCTTTCCTGCCACTCTTCGTCGAGTTCAGGGACGTAGGGCTGCTCAATCATCCGCTCTTCGTATTCGTCGGCTTCACGCGGGACCAGTCCCGCGAAGAACGAGCGGAAGCCGTCCCACGCCCGTTGCGGCAGCCTCAGCGAGTTCAGCCATTTGAGCCCGGCCCCGATGCCGTTGAGCACCTGCCTGGCCCGGGTGGGCGAAAGCAGCGACAGGCCGGCGCCGGTATTGGCAACCAAGGCGACGATGCCGAAGGGGCTACTCGTAAAGACGTGGCCAAAGCGGCCGCCTAGAGATACCTCGGCGAAGTGTGCGTCGCCAATTGACCATCCTGGGGTTAAGGCGCCGAGTATTCCGAAGAGCGTGAGCGCCAGCGCGTGCGCGCCGACGAAGATGCGCACAAACGTGCCGGTTATCTGCGGCCGCCGCGAAAGCACCAGCCCATCAACGACGGCGGCGGTGATGATGATGACAATGCCGAACCCGAACACCCGCAAAATCGCCTCGGCAAGGTTAACCAATGGGCCCAGGAAAGCAAACACGAGGATCAGCCCGAGAACGGCGCCGCCCATGAGCGCCAGCAGCCTGGTTTGCGAGGCTGTCGGCGAGCCGGAACGCCGCGGCTTTCGAGGTTTACGCGCGGCCGGCTGACGCGGGCGATAGCTTGTGGTAGTGCGGCGCGTCGAGCGGGATTTAGTCTTGACAGCCATCGAAGGCTAAATCTCCACGGTGACTGGCAGGATCATGGGGCGCCGCCGCGTCTCGCTAAAGAGGAAGCGAGACAACGAGTCATGGACCCGCGCGTTAATGTCCGCGCGAGTGGCAGCGTGTTCCTGGCCCGCGAGCGCATCTATGATGACGTCGCGCGCCTTTTCCATAACAGCATCTGACATGTCAGCTTCGATAAATCCTCTACTTACAACGTCCGGACGCCCGATTGGTTTACCTGTATGCCTATCTATGGAGACAATTGCCACGAATACGCCGTCTCCGGAAAGGTGCTTGCGGTCGCGCAGCACCACCTGGTCGACTCCGACAGCGAGGCCATCGACATAAATGAAGTCGGAAGACACTTTGCCGGCGGGTCGGGCGCCCCCGCGGCCGATCTCCAGCACGTCACCATCTTCCATCGTGAAGACGTTCTCTGGCGGGATTCCCATTGAGTGCGCGATCGCGGCATGCATCACAAGGTGGCGAAACTCACCGTGGACCGGCACGAAGTACTGAGGCTTGACCAAGCCCATCATCAGCTTCAGCTCTTCCTGCGCGCCGTGACCGCTGACGTGGACATTGGCGATGCGGCTGAAGAGGACGTGGGCGCCGAGCCTGTACAGGTTGTCGATCGTGTGATTGATCAGTTGCTCGTTGCCGGGGATGGCCGACGACGAGAAGACAACGGTGTCGCCTTCTTCGATGTTGATATGGCGGTGGTCACGGTTGGCCATGCGCACCAGCGCGGATGATGGCTCGCCCTGGGCGCCGGTCGTGATGATGGTGATCTTCTCCGGCTTTAGCTTTCGCATCCTGTCCAGCGGCAGAAGAGGATCGCCTTGAGCTACGAGGTAATCATTTTCCAGCGCCATCCGTACGTTATTCATCATGCTGCGGCCGGTGACGAACACCTGTCGCCCGCACTTCTCGGAGGCATCGATGATCTGCTGCACGCGGGATACCAGCGAGGCGAAGGTGGCGACAATGACGCGCCCTTCGGCGCTGGCCATGATGCTGTCCAGGGTTGGCGAAATCGACATCTCGGAGCGCGTGTAACCCGGCGTGTCGGCGTAGGTTGAGTCAGAAAGAAGCAGAAGGACGCCCTCGGAACCAATCTGCGCGATGCGCGAGAGATCCGGCGGGCCTCCCATCACGGGCGTGTGGTCGAACTTGAAGTCGCCCGTGTGGAACACGGTACCGACTGGGGTGCGAACGGCGATGGAGGTTGAATCGGGGATGCTGTGAGTGGTGTGCACCCACTCGGCGCTCATGTTGCCGAAGCGTACGGTCTCGCCGGGCTCAACGACTTGGATGTGCGCCTTTTTCAGGAGCTTGTGCTCCTCTAGCTTGACGCGGATGAGGCCGGCGGCCAGCGCCGGCGTGTACACTGGGGGCATTTTGCCGTTTGGCATACGTAGCGCCGGCAGGATGTAGGGCAAGGCCCCGACGTGGTCCTCGTGTCCGTGGGTTATCAGGATGGCGCGCAGCTTCTTGATGCGCTCCTGCACATAGCTCACGTCCGGAATGACGAGGTCGACGCCCAGCATCTCCTCCTCCGGGAACATGACTCCACAATCGATCAAGACCATGTCCTCGTTGGTCTCGAGGACCATCATGTTCTTGCCGATCTCGCCGAGGCCGCCGAGCGGGATTACGCGGAGTGATTGGGCCATAAGGGAATGATAACTAGAAAAGACGCCCCTGTTCCGCAGAAGTTGTCACAGCGGCCAGGACGGGCTCATGCTCCCGTATTCTATCAAGTGCCGCCGGGATCCGCGAAAAGTCCTCCTCGATGACTGAGCGGAGGCTGCCGTTGTGAAGCGCCGCCGCCGGGTGATAGATGTGATAGAAATGTCGTCCGTTGAATTGGCGAAGGCGCCCGCGCACCTTACTGATGGCGTCTTTCGGAAAGAACCATGAGAGCGAAAAGCGGCCGAGTGTCACGATCAGATCCGGATCGATCAGATCGATCTGACTCAGCAGATAAGGCCGGCAGGAGTCGACCTCGGTAGGCAGGGGATCGCGGTTGCCGGGCGGCCGGCACTTGACCACGTTGGCGATGTAGACATCCTGGCGGGTCATGCCGATCGAGGCGAGCATGGCCTCCAGAAACTTGCCGGCCTGGCCTACGAACGGCCGGCCCTGCTGGTCTTCGTGGAAGCCGGGCCCCTCCCCCACGAACATAATCCGGGCGTTCGGCGGGCCTTCGCCCGGCACCGCCTGCATGCGTTCCTTACAGAGGCCACAGGCCTCACAGCCGCGGATCTGCTCGTATAGGGCCTCTAGCTCCGCACTCATTTTGGATGATGATAGCGCGGCGCGGCGTAGAGGGTCAAATGCGTTAGCGGGTTATCAAGAATTCCGGGGTCTATGCGGTTGGCGTGCGTGGCTGCACAAGGACAGCTAGCGCAACCCCCACGAAGTACAGCACGATGATCGGCCCCGCCACCAGCGACTGCGTCACCGGATCAATCGTCGGCGTCACGATGGCCGATACCACGAACGCTGCGACTATCGCCAGCCGCCACCAGCGAATGAGTTGGCCGGCGCGTACGATGCGGAAGCGCGCCAGGTACATGACGATCAGCGGCGTCTGGAATGAGACGCCGGTCCAGAAAAGCAGCCGCGTTACAAAGTCGACATAACTGCCGATGCGAATGTTGGGCTCTGCCAGGTCATTGTTGAAGTTGAGCAAGAAGTCGAGCGCCGGCGGCAGCGCGATGTAATACGCAAACGCTACCCCGCCCAGAAAGAGCCCCGTTGCACCGACCACCGTGCCGTAGAGCCAGATGCGCTCGCCCGGCTTCAGGCCCGGCGAAAGGAAGCGCAGAGCCTGAAAAATAATCATCGGCATGCCCACCACGAGCCCGCCCAGCAGCGAGACGCGGAAGTAAGTCACGAAGTTCTCGAAGGGCTCGATGAACTGCAATTGTAGGCCCGGGTGCTTTTCCTCGGCCGGCTCCTTGAGCCAGTCGATGAAGTCGGCGGCGAAGAACGCGGAGACGGCCAGACCCAGAACCACCCCAATCGCCGACATCGTGACGCGATACCGCAGCTCGGACAGGTGCTCCCACAGCGTCAGGTACTTCTCGCCGGGCTCCTGGGCCTCGGGACGCGGGTTGTCATCCGGCGGCGCGGGAGGCGGAGGTGGGGGTGTCTGCGTCGAACGCGCCATTGCTGGAGTCCGCGACTGGTGGCGCTAGGCCCCGTTGTTTGAACGCTCTGCGGAATCGGCGGGCTGGTAGTCGTCCGGGATGTCGCCTCCGGGCTCGACGACGGGCGCATCTGCGGACGGCAGGAGACGGCTGGGGCTCACGGCCTCGACATCCTTCTTTGTCCGCTCAGCGATCCTGGCGAGCTCGCTGGTTGCCCGGGTCAGTGGCGATCGCACCTGCGCTCGCACTACTTGCAACTCTTCGCGCAGGCCTTCGTACTCCCGCGTAAGCTCCGCGAACTCCTCGCGCAGGTCCTTCGTGTTTTCCGTCGCGTAGCCGCGCAGCCACTTGATCGCGCGTGCCAGTTGTACCGCTACCTCCGGAAAGCGTTCTGGCCCGAGGACGATGACGGCAACGATGGCGATAAGCAGCACCTCCAGCGGGCCGATGCCGAACAGGTTCACCGGTGCACCTCATCAATGAAGACGCGAACGGCTCGCGTGGCGGCATCCACGATGCGGTCAGGCCCGGCGACGATCGCCGTCACGATGACTGCGAGGATGATCTCCAGGATGCCTACGCCGTGAATGTTCATGCTTGTCTTACGATTAGGATACGACAATCCCCCGCCTGTGGACGGGGGACGATTGCCGGTCTCTTATCGCGGGGAGGCTTCTAGTCGTCGGTGATGCCCTGCTCGTTGATGAAATTGACCGCGTCCTGCACGGTGACGATCTTCTCGGCCTCTTCGTCAGAGACCTCGACCGACTTGCCTTCTTTGCTGAACTCTTCCTCCAACGACATGATCAGTTCGACCAGGTCGAGGGAGTCAGCGTTGAGATCGTCGACGAACGACGTCTGAGGTGTGATCTCACTTTCCTCGACGCCCAACTGCTCGGCGATGATCTTCTGAACCCTCTCGAAAACGGTTGCCACGCGGTATTACCTCCTTAGGAACTCGCTCAGCGCGTCACAAGGGCGCTAACTGAGCCGAGTACGCCGTTAACAAACTTGGGGGAATTCTCGCCGCCGTAATCCTTGGCCAGCTCGACAGCTTCGTTTATTGCGGCACGCATCGGCACCTTATTATCGATGACGATTTCGTAGACCGCAAGGCGAAGGATGTTGCGGTCCGTCGTGGCGATCTGGTCCAGCGGGTAGGCCGGCGCCGTCTCGCTGATAATCTCGTCGATTCGTTCGTGATTCTCCAGCACGCCCTTCACCAGCTCATGGGCATATGGCTCGGCGTCGTGGGCTCCCGCCACCTCCTCAGCGATGCGGGAAACCGCCTCGTCGGCGTCGTGGCGCACGGTGTCCAACTCAAAGAGCGCCTGCAGCGCGATAATGCGGGCGCGGCGCCGCTTTCCGGCCGCCATCAGAGGCCCAGTCCGCCGTCCACCGCCAGCACCTGGCCTGTAATGTACCCCGCTTCGTCCGACGCCAGGTAAACCACGCAGGATGAGACGTCTTCCGGCTTACCCATGCGGTCGATTAGCAGCCGCTGCTTCACGCCCTCCACGATCTCCCGGCGGATGTCCTTGGTCAGCTCGGTGATAACGAGTCCCGGCATGATCAGGTTCGCGGTGATGTTGCGGGAGCCCATTTCGCGCGCTACCGCCCGCGTGAAACCTACGAGGCCGGACTTCGCGGCCGCATAGTTCGCCTGGCCGGCGTTGCCCGCAAGCCCGCTCACGCTGCCGATATTAATCACGCGTCCCCAGCGGTTCTTCATCAACGGACGCAGCGCGGCCTTGGTGCAGAGAAAGACGGCGCGCAGGTTCAACTCCATCACCTCATCCCAGTCCTCCAGCGACATACGCAGGATCAGTGTATCGCGGTTGTATCCTGCATTGTTGACGAGGATGTCGAGCTTGTCCCACGCCGCCACCGCCTCCGCGATGAGGCGCTCGCAGTCCTCAGGCTTGCGCACGTCCGCCTGTACGGTGATCGCCTTGCCGCCCGCGGCCGTAATCTCCTGCGCTAGCTCATCAGCCTGCTGGCTGCTCTGGTGGTAGTTGATGGCCACAGCCGCACCCCGCGATGCGAGGTCGCGGCAGATCGAGCGGCCAATCCCCCTTGAGCCGCCCGTGACGACGGCCACTCTCCCCGTGAGGTCAAACATTGGCCGTGTCCAGCATCTCTTCGATGGCGCGGACCTCCAGGTCGGGGTGGCTCCGCTTGAGCTGCGACGTGAGGGTCTTTCCCGGCCCCACCTCGACCATCGTCCTCACACCGCGCGCTGCCATGGCGTCAACTGATTGGTGCCAGCGCACAGGGCTGCGCACCTGTTGCTCCAGGTCCAGCCGCACGTCCTCCGCGACGGTGATGGTCTGGCCGCTCACGTTCGCGACCAACGGGATCACCGAGTCACCCACGCCGGCCTCGGCGACATAGCGAGCTAACGCATCGGCCGCCGGCTGCATCAGCGATGTGTGAAAGGCGCCCGATACCTTGACCGGCAGACCGCGGCCACCTCGCTCTCTGGCCAGCGCACACGCCCGTTCCACAGCCTCTGGCTTGCCGCCGATGACTGTCTGCGTCGGCGCGTTGTAGTTGGCCACTTCGGCGCCGGACTCGTCGCAGATTGCCTCCACTGCGGCTTCGTCCATGCCAACGACGGCGGCGAGCGTCCCGGGTCCCTTGCGGCCCGCCTCTTCCATGAGCCGCCCTCGTTCGCGGACCAGCCGCACCGCCGCCTCGAATTCCAGCGAGCCGGAGGCAACTAGCGCCGTATACTCGCCGAGGCTGTGTCCGGCCACGTAGGACGGCCGGTTGGAGATGACACCGGCGTCCAACCCCATCTCCAGCGCCACGACGGACGTTGTGAGGATAGCCGGCTGAGTGTTCTGTGTTTCTGTCAGTACCTCCTCCGGGCCCTCGAAGCAGATCTTTGAAAGGGGGAATTTGAGGACGTCGTCAGCTACGGCGAAGATGTTGCGGGCTTTGTCGGAGACCAGGTCGAACTCCCGGCCCATGCCGACGCGCTGGCTGCCTTGGCCGGGGAAGATGAGTGCCAGCTGTGGGTCAACGGGAAGTTGCAGAAGCCGGTTCGCTATGCTGCGGGATATCGGCTCCGGACTCATATGCGGGGCGTCAGGCCGCGCTCTCTTGCTCGCGGGTTAGCCTGCCGAAGTTGCAGTTTGGGTTGGGGCAGCGGCCGAACTCGTCAAGCCGCGTGCGGCAGAAGGTGCAGTGCGTGGCGTCCCACCAGATGAAGTAAGTGATCGCCGCCGCGGCAGCCAGCATCAGACTGAGAGGGGGCAGGGCGTAAAGAAGGCTGCGTCTCATGGTCAGCCGAGTATAGCACGCACCGGCGGGCGTTCAGGCCGGCCTACTGACCGGGGAGGGTCGGCTCGCGGTTGACGTTCAGCACCTGCCTGCCGTTATAGGTGCCGCAGACGTGGCAGGCCTGGTGCGTCGGCTTGGGGCTGCGACACTGCGGGCACACGACCAGGTGCGGCACCGAGGCCGAAAGGTGCGAGCGGCGCCGGCGCTTGCGGGCCAGCGATGTCTTCTTCTTAGGATGTGCGCCCATGTCTATTCCCCTTCGTCGATTTCGTTCTTCAGTCCCGTAAGCACGCTCCAGCGTTCGTCGCCTGTGGGCTGGCATTGGCACGGACTCTGGTTCAGGTCTGCGCCGCAGTTCGGGCAGAGACCTGCGCAATCCTCGCGGCAAAGCGGCTTCGCAGGCTCATTCAACAGGATATATTGGCGCAGTCCCTCCCGCAAATCCAGCCAGAACTGTGGATCGATTCGAAAGGCCTCGTCCTCCTCGCTGACGTAGACCCTCGTGCCGGTCTCTGGGTCCACGGTCGGCACGTACTCTTCCTCGAACTCGATGTCCATCGGCGCCTGGACTTCCGCCGCGCAGCGGGAGCACTCCGTCTCCAGCTTTGTGTCGGCATGGACAGTTACCAGCAGGCCGCGGTCAGTCCGCAAAAATCTCGCGGTACCGGTTAGGTCTCGAAGCACGTCGTCATCGACGACAACGCGGTCTTCGGCGAGGTCGTATTCGTTGACGCTGCCGATGGACTGACGCAGTTCGCGGAGGACATGAAATTGCATGACGATTAAGTCTGGATAAAGTGTCGAGAAAGCTGTGGGCCAAAGGGGGATCGCCGGTTGCAATCGCTTACATACCGAGTCTATAATCCGCCAGCGGGGTTGTCCAGAAGTCCCCGCCACTCGCCCGCATGACCTCGAATTTAATGACCGCCGCCGCTGAACTGTTTGCTCTCCAGGAGACTGACCTTGCTCTGGATAAAGCCCTCGCCCGCCTCGCTGAAATCGAGGAGTTGAGCGGCGAAACGGAGGAGATCATTACCGCTCGCCACTGGCTTCAGGTGGCGGATGAGCGCCTGAAACAGCTCGCTTCCACCCAAAAAGACCTGGACTTCGAAGCCGAGGAAGTGCGCACTCACGCTGCCGCCGTCGAGGGCAAGCTTTACGGCGGGGGCGTCACCAACCCGAAGGAATTGCAGGACCTCGACGCTGACCTGAAGTCGCTGAAGGCACATCTCCAGACAAAGGAAGACGCGCTGCTGGAGCACATGGAGATGACTGACCAGTTCGAGGCGTACCGCGCGGAGATCGCCATTCGGCTCGAGCGGCTGGAAGCCGAATGGCGCGACGCCCAGGGCCACATGGCGGCTGAGAAAGAACGGCTTATGCCGGAAGCGGTCCGCTTGCAATCCCTTCGCGAGACGGAGGCCGCCGCTGTCGATCGCGCGGTGCTGAGCCTGTACAACCTGCTGCGTGAGCGCTTGCGCGGCGTGGCTGTCGCCGGCGTCGAGCGGGGAATGTGCCAGGGCTGCCGAATCACCCTTCCAACGAACGTTATTCAAAGAGCCCGCCAGTCCGGCGCAATCGTTCAGTGCGTCAGCTGCGAGCGGATCCTGGCCTTCTGATGCGCGCCATTGGCTACTTCCGCGAATCGAAGCGGCGCACGTTGGCCGAACAGAGCGAAGCCTTCATCGCCTTCTGCAACGAAAATGGTTACGAAGCCGCTGCCACCTTCCTCGACAGTGACCGCAACGCCGAAAACCCCGGCTTTCGTCAACTCCTCGACTTTGCGCGGCAACAGGGAGCGCAGGGCTTCCTGATGGTCGTCGTGCCGGACCTCGGCACGCTCGGCGACGGCCCCACCGATGCCGCCCGGCGCTACTTCCAGCTGTCCAGCCTCAACCTGCCGATAATCAGCATCCAAAGCGGCGGCGACCTCGCTTCCGAATTCATCGATGCCTGGGGCAAGCTGCGCGCCAACGGCGGCCTGGGCGACCGCGTCAAGGCCGCCATGCGTAAGAAAGCCGTTAAGGGTGAAGCGCTCGGCCGGCCGCCGTACGGGTACAAAGTGGGACCCAAGCGCCGCCTCGTCGTCGTCCCGGAAGAGGGCTCGGTCGTCCGCTTCATCTTCCGCCTCTACCTCAAGGACGGCCTCGGCATACGCCGCATCGCTCGCCGTCTCAACGAGGAAGACCTGCGTACCCGCCGCGGCGGCCTCTGGAGCATGGTGACCGTCCGCGACATTCTGCGTAACCGTGCCTACGTCGGCACTTACTCGCGCTTTGGCGTGCGCGTGCCGGCCAGCCACGCGCCGCTCATCTCCCAGGAGGACTTCGGCAAGGTGCAGGAGCGCCTGGACCAGCGCCGCCCCAGCACCGCCAAGCGCACCGTCTCGCCGTTTCTCCTATCCGGCCTCACCTTCTGCGGTTACTGCGGTAACAAGATGATCGGAGTCACCCGCAAGCAGAAGTGGAAGCGGGGTGACGGCACCGAGAAGACAGCCCAGTACCGCTACTACCAGTGCGAGTCGCGCACTAACCGCTCGCTCTGCGATTACCACACGCGGCGCGCCGAGACGCTTGAGGCCGAAGTGGCCGAGGCGCTGCACACTGCGTCGCTCGCCGACTCGACGAACGGCGCCGGAAGCAAGCCCGATGTCCAGGCGCAGATGACCCGTCTGCGCGACAAGGTGCGCCGCCTCGACAAGCGCATCGAGCGCTACCTTGACGCGGCCGCCAATGGCAACACCTCCGCTGATCGCGCCCAGGCGATGGCCCAGACCGTCGCTGCCGAACAGCTCCAGCTGGAGGACAAGCTCATGGAGGCCCAGCGCCTCGCCGAGCAGCACGAGTCCGAAGGCGAAGTGCGCCGCCACCGTGAGCAGGTGGTCGCCCGGCTGCGCACTGAATGGGAGACGCTGGACTTCGCCGACAAGCAGGACCTTCTCCGCGAAGTCATCGACAGCATCACGGTCACCGACGAGGGCGTCGACCTCAAGTTCAAGTCCTAGCGCCGTGCCCTCGGGCAAGTGGCTTGTCTACGCCGACGGGGCCTCCCGTGGTAACCCCGGCCAAGCCGCCATCGGCGCTGTAGTCTACGACGAATCAGGCAAGGAAGCGGCGACAGTATCGCGCCGCCTCGGCCTGGCTACCAACAACGAGGCTGAGTATCAGGCCGCTATCGCCGGGCTGGAAGCTGCGTTGGAACTGGGCGGCGGCGAAGTGGATCTGAGGATGGATTCGGAGTTGGTCGCGCGCCAATTGCTGGGCCTCTACCGTGTCCGGAACGAGCGGTTACGGCCCTACTTCGAACGCTTGCTCGTGCTCAAGGGACGCTTCACATCGTTCAGCGTGTCGGCGGTGCCGCGAGCGCAAAACAAGCGCGCCGATGAGCTGGGTAACCAGGCACTGGACGCCCCGCCGGCCTAGTGCTTACGGGCGACGGGCGGCGTGATGAAGCCGCGCCCCTCGCAGCGCCAGCAGCCGCCGCTGCTGTCGCAGGGTACGCAAACAACGGCGCCTGTCCGGTCGCAGTCCTCACATCCGGCGTCGTCGCAGAAGAGGCAGGCGACGAGGCCGCGTCCCCGGCACTCCTGGCAGACGCCTGTGCCGGTGCAGAGCGGACAGGCTACGTGGTTGGGAGGGTGTGTCATCTCACAACCGGTGATACCCGCCGCAACCCACGGTTACCGGCCAGGTGGACAGCCTGCGGTATAGACCCGGTGAACGCCAAAGCTGGTAAAATAGACGTAGTCCAGCAGGCCGGGTGACCGCTCCGAGAAATCGGAGAGGAAGGTCCGAGCTCCATCCGGGCAGCGCGCTGGGTAACACCCAGGCGGAGCGATCCGACGGAAAGTGGCACAGAAACAAACCGTCCTCCTCTGGCGGATAAGGGTGAAATGGTGGGGTAAGAGCCCACCAGCATCGGTGTGAACCGGTGGCTGGCTAAACCCCGCGCGGAGCAAGGCCAAATAGGAGGGCGCTAAGGGAGCCCGGCCCAGACCCTCGGGTTGGCCGCACGAGGCCATGGGTAACCGTGGCCCTAGATTGATGGTCACCGTCCGCCGCAAGGCGGATACAGAACTCGGCCTACAGGCCTGCTGGACTAAGAGACAACCCGCACCAGCCCATCCGCTATCCTATGTCCCATGCGCCTTAACGAACTCGCCCGCCTCACCGGCGCCGACCTCATCGGCCTCGGCGATATCGAGATCACCTCGATCGAACAAGACTCTCGCCTCGTCACCGGCGGTACACTCTTCATCGCCGTGCCTGGCTTCACCGTCGACGGCCACTCCTACATCGCCCGCGCCTTCGAGAACGGCGCGCAGGCCATCGTCGCCCAGGCCGACCACGAAGCCCTCTGGCGGCCCCTCGTCGAAGCCGGAGGCGCAGATGTCGTCGTCATGCCGGACACGCGCAGCGGCATGGCCAAGCTCGCCGCCGCCTTCCACGGCTACCCCGCCCGCAAGCTCAAAGTCATCGGCGTCACCGGCACCGATGGCAAGACCAGCCTCAGCCACCTCATCGCCCACGTCCTCAACAGCACCGGCCACAAAGCCGGCCTCATCTCCACCGCCGAGTGCACCATCGGCGACCAGCCACTCCCTGACACTGGCCGCTTCACCACCCCGGAATCCCCTGCCGTCCAGTCGATGCTCGCCCAGATGGTGGACGCCGGCGGCTGCGAGTGGGCCGTAGTCGAAGCCACCTCTCACGGCCTCGCCCTCCACCGCGTCGATGAGTGCGAGTATGACATCGCCGTAGTGACCAACCTCGGCCGGGACCACATCGACTTCCATGGCACCGACGAAGACTATCGCGCCGCAAAGGGCGGCCTCTTCGAAATGCTGGATCGCGCGGCCGACAAAGGCATCACCAAGACGGCCGTCATCAACGCCGACGATCCAGCCTCTGAATATTTCCGCGCTCGCACATCTTCTCGCATCCTCACTTACGCCATCAACACCCCGGCCGACTTCCATCCCACGCTCCTCCACGCGGACTCGCGCGGAACGCAGATTTCCGCCGCCGCCGGCGACGACCGCGTCGACTTCCGCATGCCCCACCCCGCTAAGTTCAACGTCTACAACGCGCTCGCCGCGCTTGCCGTCGGCACGTCCGCTGGCTTGTTCGCATCCCAGGTAACTAGCGCCATCGAGTCATGGCCCGGCGCCCCCGGTCGGATGGAACTCGTGGACGAAGGCCAGCCTTTCCGTGTCGTCGTCGACTTCGCGCACGCCCCCGACTCCCTCCGCCGCGTCCTCACTCACCTTCGCCAGACCTCATCCGGTCGCATCATCGCCGTCTTCGGCTGCATCGGTGAGCGTGACAAGGACCGCCGTCCCGGCATGGCCGCCGTCGCCGCCGAGCTCGCCGACTACACCATCGTCACCGACGACAACCCTTACTCCGAGGACCGCACGACCATCATCGACGCCATCGCCGCCGGTCTTCGCGCCGCCGGCAAGAAAGAGGGCCACGACTTTGCCGTCGTCCCCGACCGCCGCGAAGCCATCTCCCAGGCGCTCTCGATGGCAGTCGACGAAGACAATGTCCTCCTCGCTGGCAAGGGCCACGAGAGGACAGTCCACCTCGCCGGCGGTGTCTACGAGTGCCACGACCCCACCGTCGCCCGCGATGTCCTGCGCTCTATCGCCGCCGGTCACCGCTAATTTTTCGTAGTTCGGAAATTCGTCGCCGTTCTTCGCTCACCTTTGTATCCGAACCTGTTACCATGCGTCGCAGGAAAGGAGGTGATGTGAATGGATGACAGTAGTGGCAGTAGCCCTGTCCGTTCACACCGCCACCTCTATGAGGTGATGGTGGACTAGAAGCGCGGACAGGGACTTCCTGCCCACGCACGGGGGGCCGGCCCGCAAGGGCTGGCCCCCCGTCTTTTTGCCCGCCTATGCTGTTCCCGTGAACCTCATCGACATCCACGCCGTCGACCGCATGCTGCGCACCGACTTCATCGGCCGCAACCTCGTCTACCTGTCGGAGACGAAATCCACCATGGACGACGCCCGCGTGGAAGCCGAGACCGGCGCGTCCCACGGCACGGTCGTCATGGCAGAAGAGCAGACGAAGGGTCGCGGGCGTTTTGGCCGCCGCTGGGTTTCGCCCGCTGGCCTGAACCTGTACCTCACAGTCGTCCTCCGTCCGGACGCTAAACGCCTCCGCCAACTGGCGATGACCGCCCCACTCGCCATTTGCCTCGCCGCCGAAGAAGTTACACCCGTGCAAACCGGCATCAAATGGCCGAACGATGTGCAGGTTGGCGCGCGCAAGCTGGCCGGTGTCCTCATCGAGAACGAGTTCTCCGGCGCCGAGCCGAAGTACGCACTCGTTGGCATCGGTCTCAATGTCAATGACCCGATCGCCCATCCGGACATCGCCCAGGTTGCCACCAGCCTCGCCCGCGAAACCGGCCGCGACATCCCCCGCGAGGCAGCTCTCGCCGCGCTACTGAACGAGTTCGAGGAGTTGTACGAACGGGGCGATGTCTTCGCCGCGTGGCGCGAACGCATTGTTACCCTGGGCCAGGACGTGCGCCTCACCTTCCGCGATGAAGCCTATGAAGGCCATGCCGAAGACGTTATGGACGACGGCGCCCTCATCCTCCGCCTCCCCGACGGCACACACATGACCTTCGAAGCCGGCGAAGTCACTCTCCGCGCCTAGCCGAAAGCCCCGGCTCCGCTCGCCCTGAGGTTCTCGAATCCGTTGCTCCGCAGGCAATCCGTTGACAGCTATGCTTCAGCCGGTGGCACTTCCCGCTTCCCGTTTCCGCTCCTCGGCGAGTTTCCGCTCATGCCCGTAAGCAGGCCCTGGATCACGTCGATCGGGATCGGGAAGATGATCGTGCTGTTGTTCTCCGCGGAGATCTCCGTGAGGGTCTGCAGGTACCGCAACTGCAGCGTCCCCGGCTCGGCGGCGATGACCGCTCCCGCCTGTGCCAGCCTCTGCGACGCCTCGAACTCACCCTCGGCGTGAATCACTTTGGCGCGCCGCTCGCGCTCGGCCTCCGCCTGGCGCGCCATCGCCCGGATCATCTCGCTTGGCAGGCCCACGTCCCGCACTTCCACGATCGTCACCTTCACGCCCCAGGGTTCCGTTGCCTCGTCGATGATCTGCTGCAACTTCTGATTTAGCTCGTCGCGATTGCTCAGAAGTTCATCCAGGTCAGACTGGCCTAGCACGCTGCGCAGCGTCGTCTGTGCCACCAGGGACGTCGCGCGGATGTAGTCCGTCACGCGTACCACGGACTCGTCCGGATCGGTGACGCGGAAGTACACGACCGCGTCCACCTTAACCGTGACGTTGTCCCTGGTGATGACATCCTGGCGCGGGACGTCCATCGTCACGATGCGCAGGTCCACCTTCACCATGCGCTCCACGAACGGCAGGATGAAGAAGAGGCCGGGGCCGCGCGCGCCCACCAACCGGCCCAGGCGGAAGATGACACCACGCTCGTACTCCTGCACGACGCGGATCGCGAAGGGGAAGAGGGGGATCGCCAGGATGTAGCCAAAAACCGTCAGCATCCTGGCAAGCCAGTTAGGCCCCTCTATCTTGGGTGGCTCCGGGTTGGCCAGCGGTGAGTTGACGGTCATTGTGAGTCTCCTTCCGGCTCGTCTGTTGGCTTGCGGACTTTCAGTTTCAGGCCCTTGATCTGCGTGATGATAACCCGGTCCCCAGCCTGGATGTCGCCGTCTTCCGCCTCCGCCCGCCACATCTCGCCGTCCATAAAGACAAACCCTCTAGGTGCCAGCGCCGAGCGGGCCGTCACAACCCTCCCGACAACGGTCTCCAGCCCTACTTGTGCCGGCATGCCGCGGATACGCAGCATGTTGACGAAGACGAAGATCACCGCCGCGCCAAGGATAGCAGCCGTGATGATCACCAGTTCCTCGGAGACCTGCAGCCCTGGCTCGTTGCCGTGAGTCAGCACCAGCCCGCCCAGGATGAGCGAAATCGCCCCGCCAACGCCAAGCACACCTCCACTGGTGACAAACATCTCCAGTCCAAAGAGCACGAACGCAAACATGATCAGCGCCACGCCGGCCCAGTTGAAAGGAATCACGCTGAGCGCCAGGAAAGCGACGAGCAGTGCGATTACGCCGAATACGCCAGGGAAGATCGAACCCGGGTTCAGGATTTCGATGAAGAGGGCTATCGAGCCCAGCGACAGCAGCAGGAACGCTATGTTCGGATCGGCGACGACCTCCAAAAAGCGCTCGACAAGTGTCCGGTCGTTGAAGGCGACTTCGGCGTCTGCCGTATTCAGGACAAGCTCCCGTCCGCCTTCCAGCGCCACTTCATGTCCATCGATCTGCGAGAGCAAGTCGTCGAGGTTATCGGCCACGTACTCCACGATGTTCATCTCGACGGCCTCAGACGACTGTGCCGAGACGCCATCGCGTACCGCCTCCTCCGCCCAGTCGGCGTTGCGTCCGCGCAGGTCGGCGTAGCCGCGGATCTTGGCCACGGCGTTGCCTACCACCTTGTTGCGCAGGTCCTCGTTGAGGTCTTCGCCGGTGCCGCTGATCGGCGTCGCCGCGCCGATGACTGTGCTCGGCGCCATCGCTGCGACGTGGGAGGCGTAGGTGATGAAAGTCCCGGCCGAAGCTGCCTGTCCTCCCGAAGGCCAGACATAGATCACTACCGGCACGTCGGCCTCAAGAATGCGCTTAGTGATGTCGTCAGTTGAACTGAGCAGGCCGCCTGGCGTATCGAGGCGGATGACCACGGCGGCTGCGTCAGCGTCCTCGGCGGCATCGATGCCGCGGTCCAGGTAACGCTCCATCACAGGGTTCACCTGGCCGTCGGTGGTCAGCACGTGGACTGCGCCTGGCTGCGTATCGGGGCCAGCGGAGCAGGCGAAAAGGAGTGCGGCAGTGACAGTAAACGCCGCGAACAGGAACAAACGCGCCAGTCTCATGCGCATCAGCCTGTTGTCAGTCATATGTCTTCAATCCGCCTCATTATACCGCCAATAAGTACGTCGCCAGTTCATCCTACGGGCCTGCGGTGCTAGAATGACGGCAATTCCCCCGCTGGAGTGAGCTGTGACTGAATCTATGCGTTCTCGCGGCATGCGCGACATGCTGCCGTCCGAGATGGAGCGCTTCCGCCGAATCGAAAACGCCTTCCGCGACGTGTCCCTTGGTTGGGGCTACCGCGAAATTCGCACGCCTACGATTGAGCACCTCTATCTCTTCACGGCCGCCGGCACCCTCTCGCCACAGATGCTTGATGGCGTCTATTCTTTCCTCGATTGGGACGGCTGGAGCGGCGAGCGCGTCGTTCTCCGCCCGGACTCCACCATCCCGGCCGCCCGCCTCTTCGCCGAGAACCTGACCGGCGAAGCGCCGGCGCGGCTCTTCTACGTGCAAAACGTCTTCCGCTTCCAGCCTAACGACGACACCCGCGAAGACTGGCAGTGCGGCGTCGAGCTGATCGGCGCGGAGCCGCCACAGGGTGACGTGGAACTGATCGCCATGGCGCTGGAGACGCTCTCCCGCCTCGGCATCGAGGCATCCGTCAAGGTTTCCGACCCCGGTATCCTGCGCGCGATCCTGGAACAGGCCGGCGTCTCTCAAGCCGATCAGGCCTCTCTCTATGACCGCGTTCTGGCCGGAGACACCTCCGCCGTTGACGAACTGCAGCCGCGGCTGCCGGGAGCGCCGGCACTCAAGGACACACTTGGCCTGGAGGGCGAGGGCGCCGCGTACATCAGCAACCTTCGCGGCCTCCTAGCCGGCAGCATTCCGGCCATTAGCTCGCCACTCGGCGAACTGGCCTCCGTCTGCGAGATGCTGGACGGCATCGGCGTGGCGCCGACCGTGGCGCCTCTCCTCGTTCGTGACTTCGAGTACTACACCGGCCCGGCCTTCCACCTCTTCGCGGGCGAAACCAAGGTCGGTGGCGGCGGCCGCTACGATGCTCTGATCTCGCAGATCGGCGGCAAGGCCACACCCGCATCCGGGTTCGCCCTGGAATTCGAGCCGCTTCTTGCCCTCATCGGAGACACCGCCGGCGATGACGCGGGCATAAGCATCCGCTGCGAAGCCGGTGGCGACCCCGCAAGCGCATTCGCCCTCGCCGTCGCCCTCCGCCGCCAGAACCTCGCCGTCGAAGTGGGCGGCGCCGCCCGTGGGCGTCACATCACCGTCTCCGGCGATGGCTTCAGCGTCTCCGTCAACGGCGGCAGTCCCCGCAAGGCCGCAACCATCGACGAAGCCGTCGCCGCGGTCTCCGGAGCCTAGCGTGATCAAGATCGCGCTTCCCGCAGGCGACCTGCGCACCCCCGTCGCCGACGCGCTGTCCGCCGCCGGCCTTCACGTCGAAGGCTACGGTGAGGGCTCGCGCCAGTACCGCCTGCCAACCCGCGGCCGCGACGACGTCAAAGTCCGCGTCTTCCGTGAGAAAGACATCCCCATCCAGGTCGCGCTCGGCAACTACGACATCGGAATCACCAGCGTCGCCTGGGTGCAGGAAATCCAGTGCCGTTTCCCACTGCAGCCCCTCGTCGCTCTCGGCGATCTCGGCATCGGCGCCAGCCGCGTCGTCGCCGCCTCCTGCGCCGGCCACGTGCCGTCCCTCGCAGACATCGGCGCGCTCGCCCGCGTCCGCCTCGCCAGCGAATACCCGAACATCGCTGAGCAATTCGCCCGCGCTGCGCGCTTCGGCCACTACCGCGTGCAGGCCGTCTGGGGCGCCGCTCACGCCTACCCCCCCGAAGACGCCGACGTGGTGATCATCAACGTCGGAGATGATTCCTTCCTCGCCGAGCACGGCCTCACTGAGCTCATCTCTATCCTCGGCAACTCCGCCTGGGTCATCGCCAACGCCAACTCCCTCGCCGCCAAAGACCTCCAGTCGGTCCTCGAGCCCGTGCTCGCGGCCGGCCGCGGCGCCGTTAACGGCGCCCTCCGCCTCCCGCCGCCAATACCAATGCGACCCAACGGCCGCGCCCGGCAGAAGCGGGAGACGGTGCGCATGGCGATTCCGGACGGCCACCAGCAGCGCCACGTCTACGAGGCGCTCCAGGACGCCGGACTCTCCTTCCAGGGCTACGAAGAGAAGACTCACGTCCGCCGCCCCGAATCCGGCATCGATGGGCTCGACGTGAAGGTCGTGCGCCCGCAAGATATGCCGCAACTCGTCGCCAACGGCGACTTCGATATCGCCATCACCGGGCGCGACCTGCTCAACGAGCACCTCTACCAGTTCCCCTCGTCCCCCGCCTGCGAGATCATCGACCTCCAGCGGGCCCAGTACAACATGAGCGCCGTCGTCGACGGCAACCTCCCTGCCGATAACCTCGCCGGCGCCCTCGACTACTGGCGCAAGCAGGACCGCGAAGCGCTCACGGTCGCCGCCGAGTTCCCCGCCACCGCCGACCACTACGCCCGTAGCCGCCACTTCTGGCGATACCGCGTCATCCCCATCGCCGGCGCCTCTGAAGGCTTCGTCCCCGAAGACGCTGAGATCCTGATCGAAGGCACCGAGACTGGCCGCACCATCGCCGAGAACAACCTCAAGGTCATCGACCTGCTCTACCGCTCGACATCGGCCGTTATCGCCCACCGCAACCCGGACTTCAGTCCCGGCCAGCAGAAGGTCTTTGATCATGTCCGCGGCGCCCTGCAGAAGGCCGCCGGGGCCGCCTGACCCTCTGATACAATTTTTCGCGATAGGGGAACCCCGAAAAATGCCGCCACTTTCTCTGCACACGTCCCTCGCCAGGCGCATCGCTGAGCGCCTGCGCCTCGACGTGCTCAACGAAGAGCGCGGCAACCTCTACCTCGGCGCCACCGCCCCCGATATCCGCGTCATCACCCGCTGGGAGCGCGAGCGCACTCACTTCTTCGACCTCGACAACTTCGATGCCCAGGACGCCGTCGGCGAGTTCTTCCGCACGCACCCGTCACTCTCCGATCCGAAGCAAGTGACGCCGGCCGCCTGCGCCTTCGTCGCCGGCTACGTCAGCCACCTCGTGCTCGACGCCACCTGGATCGACCACATCTACCGTCCCTACTTCGGCCGTAACTCCGACCTCGGCGGCGGGCTCCGCGCCAACGTTCTCGACCGTGCGCTACAGTTCTCCCTCGACGCCGACACCCGCGACAATGCCGAATTGATGGCCGATGTCGTCCGCGAAGTCGCTTGCTGCGACCTCGAAATCGACCTCGGATTCATCGATCGCGAGACACTGGGCGAGTGGCACCGTGTAATCTCTGACTTCGCCCAGACGCGGCCCGACTGGGACCGCTTCAAGAGTCGCATCGTCCGCCACCTCGGCGACAGCGGCGCCGAGGTGACCGAAGACTTTGACGAACTGACGCGCGACCTCCCGGAGCTTGTCGACGAGACCCTCCGCTTTCTCAGCCGCGAGCGCATCGAGGAGTGGATGAACGAATCGCTCGATGCGTCCGTCGGCGCCGTGCGGGAGTACATGCAGTGCGCATAGTCGAAGGCGCAAGCGAGGCCCGCGAGACGCTGCTGAAACGCATCGCCCTCGAAGAGCCCGAACTACCGCCCGCGGTCCTCGAGACCAACCGCCGCGTCTTCGGCGCCGAGCTTGGCGCCGAGGAGGTCGTCGATCGCATCCTGCGCGACGTCCGCACCGACGGTGACGCCGCTGTCCGTCGCTACAACGAAGACCTGGACGGCGTCCGCGCACCGGATGTTCCCCTGGAAGTCTCGGCCGACGAAATCAAGCAAGCCTACGACGAAGTCGAAGGACCTCTCGTTGAGGCGCTGCGCTTCGCCGCGGACCGCATCCGCGCCTTCCACGAGCGGCAGCTCGCTCACGCCACTAAGTCGTTCATGCAGGACGGCCTCGGCCAGTCCGTACGCCCCATCCGGCGCGTCGGCCTCTACGTGCCGGGCAACGTCGTCATTTACCCCTCCACTGTTCTCATGACCGCTGTCCCTGCCCGCGTCGCCGGCGTCGAGGAACTGATCGTGGCCACGCCCGCCCGCGCCGACGGCTCCGTCGCCCCGCTCAAGCTTGTCGCCGCCGATATCGCCGGCGCCAGCCGTGTCTTCCGAGCGGGCGGCGCTCAAGGCATTGCCGCCATGGCTTATGGCACCGATTCGATCCCGGCCGTCGATAAGATCTGCGGCCCCGGCAACATCTTCGTCACCATCGCCAAGAAGAAGCTCTTCGGCGAAGTCGGTATCGACGGCATCTTCGGGCCGTCCGAGACCCTGGTCGTCGCCGACACTAGCGCCGACCCCCGCCTCGTCGCCGCCGACATGCTCGCTGGCGCCGAGCACGACGAACTCGCCACCGCCGTCCTCATCACCGATTCGGCCGAACTGGCCGACAACGTGGCCGAAATCGTCGAGAGCGAGATCGGCTCTCTCGCCCGCGCCGAGTCCGCCCGAATCGCCATGGACGCCCGCGGCGGCGCCGTCGTCGTCGCTTCCCTTGATGAGGCGATCGAGCTCGCCAGCGAATTCGCCGCCGAGCACGTCTGTCTCCACGTTCGCGATGCAGATCGCTACATCGACCGCATTCGCAACGGCGGTTGTATCTTTGCGGGCGATTTCTCTGTCGAGTCCATCGGGGATTACACGGCCGGCCCCAGCCATGTCATGCCGACTGGCGGCAGCGCGCGCTTCGCCTCGCCGCTTGGCGTCAACGACTTCCTTAAGATCACCAGCATCGTGAACATCAACCGCGAAGCCGCCAGCGACATCGGTCCCGCCGGCGCAGCTATCGCTCGCGCCGAGGGCCTGACCGGCCACGCCCGCTCGATCGAGAGCCGTATGCCTGGCCCGTCCGGGGAAGACGCATGAGCGACGACGAACGCCGCTCGGCGCGCGACCTCGTGCGCCCGCACCTTAACGAGCTCCCCGGCTATGTACCCGTCGACCCCATAGACTTCGTCGCCGATGAGCTTGGCATCGAGCCGGGCGATATCTCCAAGCTGGACGCCAACGAGAACCCCTACGGCCCCTCTCCGAAAGTCGCCGAGGCCCTCGGCGGATACGGCTGGTATCACCTCTACCCCGATCCCGCCCAGCGCACCGTCCGCCGGGCTGTCGCCGATTACGTCGGCTGCGACGCTGAGCAGGTCGTCTTCGGCAGCGGCTCAGATGAGATCCTCGGCATGGCCGCCGACCTCTTCATCGACCCCGGCGACGGCATCCTCGACGCCCCGCCGACCTTCGGCGTTTACGAGTTCCTGGCCCACGTGCACGATGCGCGCCTCATCACCGTGCCCCGCGACGAGGACTTCTCGCTGGACCTCCCAGCCATGGAGAAGGCCCTCGACGACGGTGCCAAGCTCGCCTACCTAGCCTCACCGAACAACCCAACGGGAAACCGCGTCTCCCGGGACGAGATCAAGCGCCTGCTCGACCACGACGCTGTCCTTGTCGTCGATGAGGCTTACGCGGAGTTCGCCGGCGAAAGCGCCGTCGACATGATTGCCGAGCACGACAACCTCATCGTCGTCCGCACCTTCAGCAAGTGGGCGGGCCTTGCCGGCCTGCGCGCCGGCTACGCCGTCGTTCCCCACTCCCTCGTAGAGATCCTCTGGCGCGCCAAGGTGCCGTACAACCTCGGGGTCGCCTCGGAGCAGGCCATCCTCGCCTCCCTCGCCGACCGCGAAACGCTGATGGCCAACGTCCGTCTCATCAGCGAGGAGCGTGAGCGCATGCGGGAGCGTCTCGATGCTCTCGGGTGGATTCGGCCCTATCCCTCCGTCACCAACTTCATCCTCTGCGAAGTCCGAGGCCAAGACGCTAAGCACGTGCGCTACGAGCTGCGCAAGCGTGGCATCCTGGTCCGCTATTACAACACGTCCGGCCTCCGCAACTGCATCCGCATCAGCGTCGGCCTGCCGCGCGATACCGATCGTGTCATCGCAGCGTTATCGGAGATAGGAGCCACAGTTGGCTAGAAGCGCCGAGATCACCCGCAAGACCAAAGAGACTGAGATCACGCTCTCCCTCACGCTCGACGGGAGCGGCCAGTATGTCGTCTCCACCGGCATCGGCTTCCTGGATCACATGCTGGAGCAACTCGCCCGCCACGGCCGCTTCGACCTCACCGTCAAGGCGGTCGGAGACATCGAGCGCGACACCCACCACCTCGCGGAGGACGTCGGCATTGTCCTCGGTCAGGCCTTCAACCAAGCGCTCGGCGAACGCCGCGGCATCACCCGCTTCGGCCACGCCATCGTCCCCCTCGACGAGACCTTAGCCCTCGTGGCGCTCGACCTCAGCGGTCGCGCCCACGCCGTTATCGACATGAAGTTCGACCGCGACCAAGTCGGCGAGCTGCCGACCGAGAACCTCTGGCACCTGCTGGAGTCCTTCGCCCGCGAGGCCCGCATGACCCTGCACACCCGCCTCCTCTCCGGCGAAAACGACCACCACCGCGCCGAGGCCGTCTTCAAAGCCCTCGCCCGCGCCCTCCGCACCGCCGTCTCCTTCGACGAATCCGCCGCCGGCGAAATCCCGAGCACGAAAGACGTCCTCTAGTGGCGGACTTGGACGGTGCGCTTACCGCACATCATCCCAGCAACTTCTCCACGCACCCGATGATGATCGCCTGCGCAGCGATCATCTTTGACGAAGAGGGAAGATTGCTTCTCGTCCGGAACCACTTCGGCTTTTGGGCAGGAGTTGGTGGCTGGGTTGAGAAGGGGGAACGGCCCGAAGACGCCGTACTGCGGGAGGTGCTCGAGGAACTCGGCGTTGAGGCTGAGGTCGTTCAAGTTTTTCATCCGTATCTGGAATGGCAGGCGTTCAACGCCGACGATGAACGCGGCTTCCTCCTCTTTCTCTATCGCGTCCGCCTTCTTTCTCACGATTTCTCCCTGCAGCCCTCAGAGGTCGTGGAGGCACGCTGGACTGCGCCAGATGAGTGGGGCTGACCTGCCTATGATGCCCTACGTGCGCGAGACCCTTGAGGCTCGTGCCGCCGAGTGGCTGGACTAACCACATGCCCTTCGCCGTAGGTGCGAGGCACGTGCCGCAACCTCCAGCGCTCCGCCTGGCCCGCTGCCTCGCCGGTACCACGCACCGAATCCCGCCATGGCTGACCTCGAACCCGCCCTCGCGGACCGCCATCCCGACAACTTCCACAAGCACACGCTCATGATCGCCTGCTCCGCCGTCATTGTGGAGGACGGCAGGCGGCTGCTCGTCCGCGATCAGCACGGCTTCTGGGCGGGCGCACCGGCGGCTGGGTCGAGCGCGGCGAGCGCCCCGAAGAGGCCGTCCTGCGGGAGCTCCGCGAAGAACTCGGCGTCGAAGGCGAAGTGACCGGCGTGCTCCACCCGCACCTCGTCTGGCAGGTCGATCGCACGACGGAGGAACTCGGTTTCCTGCTCTTCCTCTACCGCGTCCGCCTGCTCTCCCAGGACTTCACCCTCCAGCCCTCCGAGGTCACCGCCGTCCGCTGGGTTGGCCCCGGAGAATGGGACGATCTGCCGATGCTCCCCTACGTTCGCGCCCTCTGGGAAGAGCGCGCGGCCGAATGGCTCGGCGACTCGCCAGCGTAAGCGTTCCGTCCCCTGACCAAAGCCGAAGGTGTAGCGAAGCCTGCCCTGAGCGCAGCGACAGCCGCAGTCGAAGGGGGCCTCGGCGCAGCGAAGGCGAGCACCGTTATTACGCCCCGCCTCGGGTAGAGGCGAGGCACCGAAAGGGCGAGGGGAGTCACGACGCCGCCCGTGCTACTTCTCCCTTGGAGATCGCCCCACCCACTCCGCACTCGACGCCGAAAAAGCTTCGGAAAACGCGGCAAATGGGCCGGATTAGTCCCTGGGTTTCGGTGCGGAAGTCTTCGGAAAAGAGGACAGCCCCCGGCCCACCGCCGAGGGCTGTGGGGCTTCGCCTTGCGAAACCTGAATTAGCTGCCGTTTCTTTCGGCGGTGACTTCGGCTCCCTTGTCGTCGCCTCGGAAGGGCTCCTTCACAACAACTTTAACGCCGCCGATGGTGCCTTTGAGGGCGTCGCGGACTTCGCCGCCAGCAGAGCCTCCGACTTCGCCGGCCGCGTCGATGGCCCCCTTGGCCGCGGCAGCGGCTGCGTCTTCGGCCGTGATAGCGATGTCACGCGCGCCGACGATGGCGCCTTCGACAGCGCCTTTGGCCGCGGCGCCTACGTCACCGCCGACGTCGGCGGTGCCTTTGACGGCCGCGCCCGCGGCCTCGCGGATCGCGAGAATGGCTTCTACGCTGACGTCTTTCGACCCGCGGATGACGCCGATCATCGCGCCCTTAGTAGCGCTCCCGACATCGCTTCCGACGTCGACGGCCGCCTGCACTGCGCCTTTGACGGTGTCACGCACCAGGCCAATAGCCTCCTGGCCCACAAGGTTCGTTCCCTTTAGCGCCTTGGCAACGGTGTTGCTAACGGCATCCACGGCGGCGCCGGCGACATCGCCGGTACCCCGGAGTACGCTGACGACAGAGTCCTTCACTGTGGCGATCACGCCACCCTTGTCTTTCTGTTGAGCGCTCATCACTCCTCCTATTCTGCACGAATTCCGACGCCGGACGATTCCGTCGCCCGGTCCTTGGGTCTGGTGCTTACCGAACCCAACTGCGGATAGTGCGCTTCCATTATAGAATGCCAGTTCTGGTATACCAAGCGATTCTATGCAATCCTGTGTAGCTGTTATGAGGTTGTAACCGTGCAGGACCGACCGTCGTAGTCGCACCAGACAGGGGGATTACGTGCGGTTGTGTGCCTAAATACAGCACCTGATGAACTGAGCCCCCCTGTTGTTTCCAAACAAATTCCGTATCTAAAACCCCAGCCAGAGCCGCCAACGCCTACGTGACGTTGACCACGTACTCCGGCGCGTCCGGTACCTTCCGCAGCGCGCGCTTGAAGTACTCCGGCTGCAGGTTCACCCGCCCCAGGTCGTCCACCGGCCACCAACGGAATGTCAGCTCGGTGCCGTCCTCCTCCTGCCCCTTCCACTCGCTCTTGTAGGCGTTCATCGCGCTCACCGGATCGAAGCGCACCAAGAAGTACAGCCCGATTTCGTGGATCCTCGCGCCGTTCGCATCGTTGTAGAAGTTTTCTACGATCCAGAGCAGCCGCCCGACGTCGCAGTCGAAGCCGGACTCCTCGCGAATTTCGCGGCGCACGCCGTCGGCCGCCGACTCGCCCATCTCCATCCGGCCGCCCGGCAGGCACCAGAAGTTGGCCTCGCCGATGCGCTGCAAGAGCACGAGGTCGCCGTTCAGCGCCACGCCCGCCGTGCGATACAGGAACTGGCGGTTATCGTCGCCGAATTGAAGGGTAATACTTTCGTCGCTCATAGTCGGATACGTGCAATAATACCGGGACGATGGCGGAGAACAACCCGGACCGCGTCGACCCGCCCTTCTTCCTGCGGCCGGTCCTCAACGCGATCAGCGGCAAACGCGGCGTCCAAGTCTACATGAAGCTGGCGTCTCCCGTCGACCGCTTCCTCATTCCCGCCACGGGGGGCTGGCTCTCCACCGCGCCGGGCCAGCAGGTCTGCGTGATCGAGCATAAGGGAGCGAAATCGGGCAAGAAGCGCCGCACCCCGGTCGGCTACATGCGCGACGGCCAGAACGTCGTCATCGTGGCGTCCTACGGGGGGAGCCAGCGGCACCCGGCCTGGTACCACAACCTCAAGGCGAACCCGCGCGTCCGCCTCTGGGCGCGCAAGGCCAGGAGCGGCTGGTACACCGCCCACATCGCTGGAGGGGAGGAACGCGAGCGCCTCTGGGACGCCGTCACGCGCTTCTACCCGGGCTTCGCGAAGTACCAGACATACACGGACCGCCAGATCCAACTCTTCGTCCTGACACCCGCCTTGACCCGCGCCTAGCACGCCGGGGTAAAATTCGAACGTATGGGCGGACATTCTCACTGGTCCACGATCAAGCGCTCCAAAGGCGCCGCGGATGCCAAGCGTGGCCAGATATTCACTCGTTGTTCTCGCGAGATTTCCGTTGCCGCGCGCGAGGGCGGCGGCGACCCGACGATGAACCCGCGCCTTCGCCTCGCCATCGAGAAGGCGAAAGAACAGAACATGCCCAACGACACAATCAAGCGCGCCATCGAGAAGGGCGCCGGCGGCGGCGAAGGCGCCAACCTCGAAGAGATCGTTTTCGAGGGCTACGGCCCGGGTGGGGTCGCTATCCTCGTCGAAGTTGTCACCGACAACCGCAACCGCTCTGTCTCCGCTCTGCGCACCGCGCTGAGCCGAGGCGGCGGAAATCTCGGCGAATCCGGCTCCGTCGCCTGGCAGTTCGAAAGCAAGGGTCTGATCACCATCGAGGCTGACGGCGCCGACCCCGACGAGCTTGCGCTGGCCGCCATCGACGCCGGCGCCGACGACGTGCAAGTCGATGGCAGCATCATCGAAGTCCACACCGCTCCCACGGAACTCGCGCAGGTGCGCACCAAGCTGGCGGATGGTGGGTTCAAGATAGCCAGCGCCGAACTCTCGATGATCCCCAAGAACACCGTCCCCGTCGACCAGGACGCCGCGCGGCAAGCGCTGCGCCTCCTCGACACCATCGAAGACCTCGATGACGTGCAGAAGGTCTACTCCAACGCCGACTTCCCGGAAGCCGCGCTGATGGAGTACGCCGCCGCCTGAGCGCGGTCCCCCGTGTCCCCTTCGGGCCCGGTAACTATCCTCGGCATCGACCCCGGTCTTAACGTCACCGGCTACGGCGTCATCATCGCCGACGGCTCCTCGCACAAGGCGATCGACTTTGGCGCCATCCGCCCGCCGTCTGACGCGCCGTTGCCTGAGCGTCTGCTGCGCCTCCACGAGGGCCTGATCAACGTAATCGACGAACACAGGCCGCGCGAAGTCGCGATCGAGGACTTCATCACCGGCTACGCCCGCTCCTCTGTCGCCGTCGGCGAGGCGAGAGCGGCTGCATCGCTGGCAGCTGCGCGCTCCGCCTTGCCGGTCGCCTTCTACAAGCCGTCCGAAGTGAAGCAGTTCGTTACGAGTTACGGGAGAGGGTCCAAGGACCAGGTCGCCCTCATGATTCAGGCGCTCCTGCACCTTTCCGAGCCGCCGACACCTGCCGACGCCGCCGACGCCCTTGCAGTTGCCGTCTGCCATGCGCTCAAGCGCGGCGGCAATGCACTGAGAGCCGCGAGCGCCGCTGCCCGGGCTCGCGGCTCCCACGCTCAAGGGCAGCGCCGATGATCGCCCGCCTCACCGGTAAAGTGGTCGACCGGGCGCCTGACAGCCTCGTCATCGACGTCAGCGGCGTGGGATATCTGGTATATGCGCCTTCCAGCGTCGTCGCCCGCGCAGGCATCGGCGAAGCCGTTACCCTGCACACGAACCTCGTCGTCCGCGAGGACTCAATGACGCTGTATGGCTTCCTCGAAGCCCACGAAGGTCGACTCTTCCAGACGTTAACCTCCGTCTCCGGTGTCGGGCCCAAGGCCGCACTCGCGTTACTCGGCATCATGAACGCCGACGAGTTGTCATTCGCCATCGCTTCTGGCAACGCGACCGCCCTCGCTCGCGCTCCAGGTGTAGGCCAGAAGCTGGCCGCGCGAGTTGTCGTCGAATTGAAGGACAAGATGACATCCGCCGCGCCTGCCACGACGCCAGGGATAGAGTCTGAGGAAGTGGTCGCCGCGCTGATGGCGCTCGGCTACTCCCAGGCGGAGGCGGTCGATGCAGTGGCCCGGTCTGAGTTTTCCGATGACGCTGGCATCGAGGAGAAGGTGCGGCAGGCGCTCAGCTACTTCGCCAAAGCGCGAATGGGCTAGCTAGTCCGTCACCGTATAAGTGCTGTCCACCTGGATGTCCAGGTCGTACTCCTCCGCCATCACATCGCCGAAGCAGTCCTCGACCAGCAGGTCGTACTGGCCCGAGACGAAAATGAGCGGCCAGGAGTCGCCGGGCGGGATTGTGACGTCTGGACCGAGGTCTTCGAAACCCCAGTTCTGCGCGCCGACGGGGCTAATCCAGACGGCGCAAATTTCGGACGAGGATTGACTATCGATGTCCAGTTCGATCTCCGAGCGTCCTCCACCGACGAATATCGCTTCGGAGGCGAAGGGCTCACCCTCGATCTGGATGATGAGTTCGTAGAGCCCGTCGGCCAGGCCAACGTCTTCATCTACGATGCAGACCCACCAGCTCCCCGTTTCGCCGCCCACCCAGGTGTCGGCGATGAAGCTTCCCTGCTCATCAATCTCTCCGTCGATGTACCAGAGAGCGTCCCAGGTCATGCCGTCTTCCATGCCCTCGAATTGCCAGAAGCCACAGACGCGGAGCGGAGTTGTTGGGATGTAGGTCAGAATTCCGTCCGGCTGGTCGTCTTCCGTGTAGTCGTCGGAAAAGATGAGGTCGTAGAGCAAAACGGCGGACGTGTCGAAGTCGCCGGGAACGATGTCGACGAAGTCCTCTTCGTAGTAAGGCGATACGTACGCATCGCCGTCTAGAACCGCGGCGATCATTTCCTGCGCCAGATTCACCGGCCGCACGCCGTTAATAAAGCCACCAACGGGCACGCAGGTATCTAGGTCGTCCAGGAAGCCGTCGTTGTTGGTGTCCGCGAGAACTCGGCAGTCCACGAAACCACCTTCGACTCCGGCGCCCGATCCGACCACCGTGGGCACCCCGATAGCCTCACCGCGCGCGTTGATTGCCAGGCCACCGCTGTTGCCTCCGGCGATCGTGGCGTCAGTCTTGATCCAGGCGCGGTTGCCAACGCTCCGTTCCGAAGTGAATCCGGAGATCACACCATTCGTGAACGTGATCGTCTCCCCACCGATCCCGGGGTAGCCGAGAATGCGTATCTCATCGCCGATCTCGACCTCGTCAGAGTCCGCGAGTTCGATAGCGGGAAACGATTCGGTGACGCTGCCACCATCGATTGTCGCAGTCACCTGGATTACTGCGAGGTCCAGCGCGTAGTCCACCGCCATGATCTCTGCGATGTATTCCAGCGAAGGCGGCTCATCCGTGCCGTTTGTAATCGCCACGCCAAGCTGGTCGTATTCGTCGTAGCGGGCATCGATGACGTGTGCGTTCGTCAGGATCAATCCGTCATCGGTGATGAATGTGCCGCTCCCGTGCCAGATCGGGTCGCCGTCGAAGAGAGCCTGTATTTCGACAACCGAGCGGGCGATGTCGCTGACGGACCTTTGCGTGGGAGAAGGCGCGGGCGTTTCTGTCTCGATAGGCGTGGGCGAATCGTCGTCATCGCCTCCACCGCAGGCAGCGGCAAGGAGCGTGAGAGAAGCGAGTAAAGCGACGACGAGACGAACCAGCATTTTGTACTCCGCCCGCACCCTCCAGCCCGCCCGCGGCCGGCGGCTGTACAATGATGCGCGCCCGATGATAGAGAATTGTCCCGCCTCAACGCGGCAGGGTCAATCGTTTGAGACAAAGGAGGAACTATGTCCGCACGCTGGGACACCGTGAGAGTCGATGGGAGCGAGATGCAAGTTTACGTCAGTGGCCCGGATGACGCGTCGAACGCGCCCGGAGTAATCGTCATCCAACACGCCGGTGGCGTCGATGACTTCGTTCAGGGAATGTGCGACCGCTTCGCCGGGGAGGGCTTCGTCGCCGTCTCACCGGACCTGTACCACCGCGAGGCTCCATCTTCCAAGGACGATCCGATGACGCGCATGGGCCGGCTGCGCGACGACACGGTGGAGCTTGACGTTAACGCAGCAGTCGACCACGCGAAGTCTCTTCCGGAGATCGACGACGGACGCCTCGGCATCACGGGGTACTGCATGGGAGGCCGGGTAACTTACCTGATGGCCGCACGGGGCGATGCCTTCAAGGCGGCCGTCGACTGCTGGGGCGGCAACTGCATGGTTGCCTGGGGCGACGGCCCGGCCCCGTTCGACCTCACAGGTGACATCTCCTGCCCCGTGCTCGGCCTGTTCGGCGAAGAAGACCCCAACCCGAACCCAAACGACGTCGCAAAGATAGACGGTGAGATGACCCGTCTTGGGGTCGAGCACGAATTCGTGTCCTATCCCGGTGCTGGACACGCGTTCATGAACGACCAGAGGCCGAGCTATCGTGATGAGGCCTCGAACGATGCGTGGCGCCGCACCATCGAGTGGTTCAACCGCCACTTGCGCGCATGACCGATCCGACGCTCAAGCTGGTGGTCGCCTGGTCGGAGCGTCGAAACCTCTGCACGCTCGTGCGTGAAATCCTCGCGACGGCGGAGCCAGAGGCAGACCTCCTTCCCCTGGGCGACGACGTGACGGTGATGTACACCGCGCTTTCCACGGGCGAGGTCCGCGATCATCTCCGAGACGTGCTTCAATCCGGTGATCACGTCATTGTCACAGAATTCGAAGTCTGGTCCTCCTACGGCGCCGACGTCGACTCGCGCTGGCTGCTAGCGCGAGGGCATTGATGATCCGCGCAATAGAACCTGCGCCGCCTGCTCGGTATACTGTGAGCGCTTTCACGAAGGAGGTCCGCCCATGGTCACAGGTACATCTGAAGTCGGCATCCCCGACGACATCCGTGATGTCGTAAAGGGCGCTGTCACCGGTCTCACCCAGTTCATCGATTCTGAAGTCCTGCCGATGGAGCAGGAAATGGGCGACGTCCTTATCGACGAGCGTAAGTTCTTTAACGAAAAGGGCGCCGCCGTCCCCGAGGTGCTGGAGGCGCGCAAGCAAGTGCGAATGAAGTCGGCGGCGGCGGGCTTCTACGGCATGTTTGCGCCGGAAAGCGTCGGCGGTGGCGGGCTTGGCGTCCGCATCATGGCTTTCGTTGAAGAGGCGATGTACCGCAAGTACGGGCCAGGCAGACCCCTCATCACCTGGGCGAAGGGCTTCCTCAGCCAACCGACGATCGCGTCGTTTGTCGACGGGCCGTCACACATGCTCGTTCCCATTACGGAAACGGTACGCAGTGACTTCATGCCATCGGTGTCCAGCGGCGAGAAAACCGTCTGCTTCGCTCTCAGCGAAGCAAACGCGGGCTCCGATGTCTGGGCCCTCAAAACCCGCGCCAAGCGTGATGGCGACGACTGGGTCATCAACGGCAGCAAGCAGTGGATCACGAACTCGCCATACGCGGATTACGCCGTCGTCTTCGCCGTGACCGACGAGGAGATGGTGAAAGACCGTAAAGGTGGGATTAGCGCCTTCTTCGTCGAGACCAGCGCGCCGGGGTACAGCTTCGACGGAGTGCTGCCCGTGATGGGCCACACCGGCGGGGACTGTGGCGCCATGACGTTCGAAGACGTGCGGGTGCCCGCCGACAGGCTGATTGGCGCTGAGAATCAGGGCTTCTCAATCGCCATGTTTGGCATCTCTGAGGGACGCACGTCGATCTCGGCGAACTGCGTCGGTATGTGCGGCTACGCGCTCGACCGGTCGCTGGAATATGCTCAGAACCGCATCAGCTTCGGACAGCCAATCTCGGAATATCAGGCGATCCAGTTCATGCTCGCCGACATGGCCATCGATATCTACACGATGAAGTACATGGTCCTGCAGACGGCCGCGCTGATCGAAAACGCCACCAAGACGGGCAAGCTGCCAGTCAAGGAAATCTCTATCTGCAAGGCCTACGCTGTCGAGAAGACCCAGGAGTGTTATGACCGGGCGATCCAGGTCCACGGCGGCATGGGTCTGACCAATGAACTCCCACTGAACGAGGGATTCCGCATTGCCCGCACGTTACGCATCCCCGACGGTACCGGCGAGATTCAGCGCCGGACTATCGCGCGGCAGATGCTGCGCGGAGACACCGTCTTCTAGGGAGTGGACACAGAGACCGCACTACTCGCCGGGCTCATCGCATTCGTGGCGGCCGTCTGCCAGGCGGTAACCGGCTTCGCATTTGCGCTCATCTTCGCGCCCCTTTTCGCGCTGGCCTGGGAGCCGAAGCCAGCAGTCGCCGTGGCGGTCCTGCTCAGCGTGGTGGTCAACGCGCTGGTGCTGTTGCAGGTGCGGGGGCACATCACACATGGCAGCCTCCCTGGACTCTACGCGGGCTACCTGGTAGGCGTCGGGCCGGGGCTGCTCTTTTTGCAGGTGGTGAGTGGCGAAGTCCTGCAGATCACGCTCGGGGTTGTGGTCCTCTTCGCAACCATGGTCCTCTACGTGCGACCGAAGACCGAAACCGGCCCCGACACGATCCTCGGCAGGCTGGCTGCCGGGGCGGCGAGCGGCGCCTCCGCTTCGGCGACCAGCATCGGCGGGCCGCCAGTCGTGCTCTACATGTTGGGGAGAGAACCGGATATGCACCGCTTCCGCGCGACCCTGCAGGCGTATTTCTTGCCGATCAGCATCTTCACGCTGACGCTCTTCGTGATCGTGGGCCGGATCGACAGGGATGTGCTCACCGCTGGCGGCGTGGCGGCGCCGCTTCTCGCACTTGGCGTCCTTGTAGGGGCCTGGCTACGGGGGCATATTCACGCGGAATTATTCCGGCGCCTGGTGGTCGGGATGCTTGTGGCCATGAGCCTGATGGTCGTCCTCTTCGCCGTGGTCGATATCGCCTAGTCGACGGCAGGTTACTCAGGATCGTCTTAGCGACCGCAATACTTCGCCTGGCGGCCACGCGGACAAGCTACCACCTGCCTACCGTCAATCGACGTCACGCGCGTTCTCGCTTACGATAACGCCATGTCAGCCATCGGCGTCGGCGGTCTTACCAAGCGCGTCATCCCGTGCTTTGACGTGGCTGACGGCCGCGTCGTTAAGGGCATCCAGTTCAAGGACCTCCGCGATGCCGGAGATCCCGTTGAACTGGCGAAGGTATATAACGACGAGGGCGCGGACGAGTTGGTCTTCCTGGACATAAAGGCTGCACCCGACCGCCGCGACACCGCAATCGACATGGTGAGGCGCATCGCTGACCAGATATTCATCCCGTTCACGGTCGGCGGAGGCATCCGCACTGTGGACGACGTCCGCGCAATGCTCGAGTCAGGCGCCGACAAGGTCTCGATCAACACGGCCGGCGTTGAGAACCCGGAGTTCATCGCCGAAGCCGCCGCCAAGTTTGGCTCGCAGTGCATTGTCGTCGCCATTGACGCCAAGCGAGTCGGGTCTGGCCACTACCAGGTCCACACGTACGGCGGCGAGGGTGGCGGCAAGCCGGTGGAGCTGGACGCCATCGAGTGGGCGCAACGTTGCGCGGAGACTGGCGCCGGAGAACTCCTCGTCACCGGCATGGACGCGGACGGCACGACAGATGGTTATGACATCGAGTTGACGCGGGCGATCGCGGACGCAGTCAATGTGCCGGTGATCGCCTCGGGCGGCGCCGGAAACCCCGAGCATATGAGGGCGGTGATCGACGAAGGTCGTTGCGACGCCGTGCTCGCCGCCAGCATTTTCCACTTTGGTACCTACCGCATCCGCGAGGTGAAGGACTATCTTTCGGAGCACGGCCTTCCGGTGCGGCCGTAACGGCGGCAGTCGGTCATTCGAAAGGAACTCCCATGGCACTTAAATATGACAAGGCGGGTCTCATTCCCGCGATCATCCAGGACGACGATTCGGGTGAAGTCCTCACGCTCTTCTACATGAACGATGAGGCTGTCCGCAAAACGCTGGAGGACAGGCGTGTCTGGCGGTTTAGCCGCCAGCACGACAAGTTGATGCTGAAAGGTGAGACGTCCGGTAACTTCCTTGACGTTCGCAATGTCCTCTACGACTGTGACGCTGATGCTGTCGTGGTGCGCGTAGCGCCCACCGGGCCAGCGTGTCACACCGGCGAGCGGACGTGCTTCTACCGAACATTGGACGTGGCCGAAGCCTAGGAATTTGGGGCAAGGAAAGAGCGGGCAGGTGATCGCCTCTCTTGGCCCGAGGGGGTGAGTCCACAGCGCCTATGACGGCCTGCCCGCAGGAGTTCATATTGTACGTCGACAATCTCGGCGTCAATAGGTTTACAGCGCAATTTTTGTGAGAGTTTCTTCAGGCGAAATCGGCTGCGTTGCGGGCTCAACGCTCTTCCGCTCGCGACGTGAAAACTAACTCGTCGGAATAGGATCGGACGACCGTCCTACGGCCGGAGCCACGGGCTTTCAGAAGCATATATCGCCCGAAGAAGCGAAGCCGTTACGTCCGAAATACCGTATCTTTGGCCATAGTAAGGAGGCATGTCTTGCGCATACTGCTGTTTTCGCCAATCGCTCTAGTCCTCGCTATCACAACGTTGTTGACGTTGTCACCCAACGGTTCGGCACATGCCGAGACAATAGTGATTGAGACGGGGAACAACTGGTTCTGCACCTCCGATTTTCAGACTCAGCCCTGCGTGACCAACCTCACGGCTGGCGATACCGTTAACTGGACGATTGTCGAGGGCGTCCACACAGTCGCGGAGTGCGATACGGGCCACGTCAACTGCGGCAACGGGTTCGACTCCGGCATACTGGAAACCGACCAGTCGTTCACACAGACGTTCAACACGCCTGGCAGCGTCTCCTACTACTGTGCTATCCATCCCGATATGACGGGCATACTGAATGTCCAGGAGCCGACCCCTGCGCCTACACCGGCTCCCGGCACGGCAGTTCCGGCAGGCAACACCGTCGCCCCGGCGTCGACGACTCAGTCACCGGGCAGCGTGCCCGCAACGGGCGGCCCGCCCTCCGAAGGAAGCGCGGTATCGGTTTGGCTCATAGCCCTGGTAACGGGCGGTCTTCTCGCGATCGGGGGCGGCTCGGTGGTTGCGGCTTCTCGCCGCTAACCGCACTTCGCTTCGAGGAGAGCCGTCACCTCATCGATCGTGGCGTCTCTCCAGGATGCCCAGGTCGGTCCCGTCTGGAACTCGTCGTTTCGCCGGCGCATCTCCTGGTGGTCCTTTTCGCGGTCCAGCCCTTCGAAGAGTGATCGATACTCGCCCATCTCGTCCTCAGCTTTCTGCGGGCGTTCGATCCAGTGTGCGATGTACTCGTGGTCGCCGGTGTAGAACACGGCCGTAGGGATCGACTGGTGCTCTCCCTGGTTCAGGAACTCGTTCATGATGTCGAGGTTGTCGTCCCGTGGGAAGATGCGCAAATCCCACCCCCCGGCTTCGGCCATCCGCACGAACACGGGTAGGCCACGGAAGACGTCCGGGCACCAGTCCTCGCCCAGTACAAGCACTCGCTTTGGGCCGTTGTCCTTCTCTGCCAGAGACTTCAGGCGCGCGGCCGCTTCCGCCGGCACTGTTGTCTCGTTGTAGTTAAACTCAAACTTTGGGATGTTGCGCTGGATTTGTGCAAGGTAGGTCTTCCAGTCCATCCCCGCATCGAATCGCTCCCGCGTAACTACGCTTTCCTGGGCCTGCGTCATGGGCGTCCTCCTTCAGACTCGTTCCGCCTGGCGTCGCTTCTTGGCTTCTTCCCACATCGCGATCTTCGTATCGATGTCAGTCTCCTTCAAGTCCAGTGATCTCTCGTCGGCCATCGTCTCCACTTCACGGAATAAGCGACCAAAACCGCGGCAGGTTCCGCGTAGCGCCTCCTCCGCATCGACGTCAAGATAGCGCACCAGGTTGGCCAGCGCGAACAGCGCGTCGCCGGCCTCAGCAGAGCGCTCCGCCGGTCTTTCAGCTGCCCTCAGTTCATCCAGTTCTTCCCGAAGCGCTTCCCATGCCTGCTCAGCCGACTCCCACTCGAAACCGGCTTTGCCGGCACGGCGCTGTATCGTTTGTGCCTGGGAGAGGGCCGGCAGTGCTGCCGGAATGCCGGTCAATGCTGAGCCGCCGTCACGCTCCTGGCGCTTGAGGTCCTCCCACTGTTCGATCACGCCATCCGCTGTGGTTACGTCCGTATCGCCAAAAACGTGCGGATGGCGGCGGACGAGCTTTGTTGCGATTCCCTCTATAACATCGCCGAGCCGGAATTCGCCTTGTTCCTCGGCGATCGCGCTGTGTATCAGCACTTGAAAAAGGACATCGCCCAGCTCTTCGCTCAGCTTGGCGGAGTTTACCTCATCGAGGGCTTCCATTGCCTCGCTCGACTCTTCAAGCAAGAAGTGACGCAGGCTCTGGTGTGTCTGCACGCGGTCCCACGGACAGCCGCCCGGCGCGCGCAGCGTCTTCACGACCTGCCAGAGACCGGCGAACGTGCGCATCTGCTTCTCGGTGGGCATCACGGAATCATCATAACCCGTGCCATAAATTGTTGACAAAGGTTCTCCAATCTTCCTACGATGGATGCGAGCCTATGTTCGCAAGCACTCGCGAAGACGGCCTCGGGATCGTACGGATCTTCATCATTGGCGCGATCATCGTCGCGATCCCTATCGCGCTCGTAACAACGACGGTCCGGGCCGCCATCTCCGAGCAATTAGTCTACGACTACTCCGTAAAGCATTACGACGCGCATGAAGCGTCCGGGATCCCCGAAAGCGAACTTCTCTACGCCAATGGCGAGATTTATCGCTACCTAACTGCTGACTACCTCGGTCCGCTATCAATCGAGGTCTCATACAAAGACGGTACGCGCGGTGCATTGTTCAACGCACGCGAAACTGCCCACATGGCCGAAGTTCGTGATCTCGTCAGGGCTATGTTCGTTGTGCAGGTAGCGGCTGTTGCGGCGGTGCTTGCGCTGGCCGTAATCATGCTCGTTCTCTGGCCGCCCCGCGCGCTGGCCGCAGCCGTCCTGTACGGGTCGGTTCTGACGCTTGCCATCATCGTTATGGGCGGCGTTCTGGTTGCGACCGGCTTCGACGCGGCGTGGTCGCAATTCCACGTCATCGCATTCGCCAATGACTTCTGGGAACTCGATCCGGACACCGACCACCTCATCCAGATGTATCCGGAGGCCTTCTGGGAACGTGCGACAATCGGGGTTGGCGGGATGATAGTTCTCGAAGCGGCCCTGCTTGCCCTGATCGCGGGCGTATACCTCTACATCAGCCGCTTACAGTCCCAGCCGGATCTTCCCGTCCGGCCTGATCTGACGCTGCCCGGCCGCATCGGCCACGCCCGGACAGAGACTCCGCCGCGCCTGGCGCCGCCTAACCCGCGCCACTACGTCCGCTAGTGTCCGCTGCATGATGAGGGCCCGCGAGTACCCCTGCCTTACGCCCGCAGTGCAAGTCCTCTGTCACTTAGGCTACGACCCGGGTGAGAAGGACAGGTCCGACGTCCGTCTGTTATGCGAGAAGTTTGGTCTTGAACGGCCGAATGCTTATCGCTAGTTTGTGCTACAGGAGCAGTTATCGCAGCCGCCTCCGCAGCCCCCGCCGGCCACCGGTTCTGGGGACCCGTAAGGGTCCTTCGTCACCGCGGCGAAGTTGGAGAGTACGCGATGTGATTTCGCATGACCGCCCGGACACTCAGCGGGGTCGTTCATACGGCTTGCCGGCCGTAGTGCTTCAAAGCGTGTCTCGCAGCGGTCGCAGACGTATTCGTACAGTGGCATTGGACTAACTCATCGTAGATTCATGCGTGACGGACGTCAATTTGCTTTTGTTCCGCTCGAAGCCTCCACCGGCATTACGTGGATGGCCGGCCTCGGCGCGTAGCTTATCTGCAACCCGGACTCGGTCGCGTCAAGAAGTAGAGGCCGCGGGTCATCGCGGCCTCTACATGTGGCTGATTACTGCCTACTTATTCCAGGTAGTCCTTCAGCTTCTTGCTGCGGCTGGGGTGTCGTAGCTTGCGCAGCGCCTTGGCCTCTATCTGGCGGATGCGTTCGCGTGTCACGTTGAACTCGCGCCCGACTTCCTCGAGCGTACGGCTGCGGCCGTCTTCGAGGCCGAAGCGCAGAATTAGCACCTTCTGCTCGCGCGGTGTCAGCGTTCCAACGACTTCCTGCACCTGCTCCTTCAGCAGTTGGTGGGAGGCGGCTTCCGCAGGCGCCATCGTGCCCTGGTCTTCGATGAAGTCGCCCAGGTGGGAGTCTTCCTCCTCACCGATCGGCGTCTCCAGCGAGACGGGCTCCTGCGAGACCTTGATAATCTCGCGCACCTTCTCCGGCACGATTTCCATGCCGCGGCCGATCTCCTCGCTGGTGGGCTCGCGACCGTACTCCTGTACCAGCCGGCGGCTGATGCGGACGAGCTTATTGATCGTCTCGACCATGTGCACGGGGATACGGATCGTGCGCGCCTGGTCAGCGATTGCCCGCGTGATCGCCTGACGGATCCACCACGTGGCGTAAGTGCTGAACTTGTATCCCTTGCGGTAGTCGAACTTCTCGACGGCGCGGATCAGGCCGATGTTTCCTTCCTGGATCAGGTCCAGAAGCGACATGCCGCGGCCGATGTACTTCTTGGCAACGCTGACCACGAGACGCAGATTCGCCTCGGTCAGGCGCTTCTCCGCGCGGTAGCCTTCGTCCTTGATGCGGGCCAGGTGCGCTTTGATCGCACCTTCGTGCGAGGTGAGCTTGTCAGCAAGGCCTTCCGGCGGCTCGCCGAAGCGCTTCAGGCTACCCATCTCCTCGTAGGCCCAATTCAGCCACTCGGGCTTGGGGACGTGCGTGGCAATCGATACCTTCACTGGCAGGTGCTCTGCCTCTTCTTCGTCGAGCTTCAGCTCCTTGCGCAGCCTCTTGACCAGGTCGAGGTCCAACTCGGCGTCCACCAGCTTGCGGAACTTCTCGTCTTCCACTAGCTCGGGGATGGTGAGCTTCGTCAGGCCCAAGTCTTTCTTGATCAAATCCAGTGGCTTACGCAGCGACCGTAGTTCACCCACCATGCGGGCGAGTACGTCCACGGCGCGCGGGTTGCGGCCCGTTTCCTTCAGGTGCGCTTCTTCTAAGCGCGTGACATATTGCGAGTCTTCCATGGCGCGCGCCAGCCGCTTTTCGTCGTCGGCTGTGAGCAGGCTGACTTTGCCGATCTCGCGCAAGTACATGCGCACCGGGTCATCGATGCCCTCTTCCAGTTCAAGCTCCGCGATGTCCTGGTCTGCCTGTTCGGCCTTGTCGCGGGCGCCACCCCACTCCTCCATGTCCAGCGTGCTGCGCGTGGCCGTGGCTACGCGCGGGCCGGATGCCGGCTCATCGTCGTCGCCAACAGCGGCGCCCGCTACGACCGGAGGCACCACTTCCTCATCGTCATCTGCCTCTTCCGGCTCGGCGTCCTCATCGACAGCGTCGTCCATGAGGTCGTCGGCCAGCTGGCTGCGACGCTTGCGGTGCTCGAGTAGCTCTCTGTCTTCGTAGTTAGTTACCATTCACTCTCGTCTCGACTCGCTCCTGCGAGTCCTCTCTCCTATTCTTATGCAATTCGCGCCCGATTTCTGTGTCGCGGACGAGGATCTCCTGTTGGACGGATCCAAGAATTGCCGAAACTCCTACTTCGTCCTGCAAGTCCGCTATCTGAGTTGCTGTTGCTTCTTTTTCGGCGCGTAAGCGCCTGTCATTCAGTTTGCGGATGCAGTCTTCCAGCGCTTCGGCCGCCTCACGGACGTCCGATACAGGTAACCTCCTATTATATAGACGCGCGAGGTACTCCTCTAGTTCTGGGGGAGCCTCCTCTTTTACGCGAATTTCCGTTTCAAGGTCCTTCCATAGCTTGAACAGTTGCGCTGCCTGGGCGTCCCAGAATACGTCTTCTGGCGCCGCGAGTCCATGCTCGCGGAGCGCAGGGTGCTGCAAAAGCAATGCAAGCACGAACTCCTCCGTTGAATTCGCTCTAATCGAACTCCTCTGCGCCGGCTGATTCCCATCCAATCCCCCACGTAATCGGCGTTGTGGGCGCCCTAGCATCCGAGCCAGCTCCTCCTCGCTCACCTGAGCCAGCCGCGAAAGGCGTTGCAGATAATGCGCCCGTACCACCGGGTCAGCGACCGCGCTCAGCAACGGCAGGAATTCGCGCGCTAGGTCGGAGCGCCCGCGCGGGTTCGCCAGGTCGTGCGCCTGTGCTGCTGCGTCCAGACGGTAGTCCAGTACGGGCTTCGCGCTATCGATGAGCGTGCGCCAGGCGTCCGCATCCTCGCGGATGAAGTCGTCGGGGTCCTTGCCTTCCGGCAGCACTGCCACTTTCAGCTCAACGGACGCCGACTCCTGGTACGTGACCAGCCCGCGCCAGTTAACAACTGGCACCGCCGGTTCGCCCGCTCCCTGGGCTTCCATTACGACATCGTGGCCACGGATCATCGCCTGGGTGCCGGCCTGGTCGGCGTCGAGGCCGAGGACGATCTCAGCACTCACGCGTTTGAGCAGGCGCACCTGGCGTTCCGTGAGCGCCGTGCCCATCTGCGCTACGACGTTGCGAAAGCCGTATTGATGCGCGGCGATCACGTCCATGTATCCTTCAACTACTACTGCGCATCCCTCTTGCTGAATCGCGTCCTTGGCCCTGTCGTATGCATACAGAATGCCGCCCTTGTCGAAGAGCGGTGTCTGCGCCGTGTTCAGGTACTTGGGCGTGGCCGCATCGCTCATAGCGCGCGCCCCGAAGCCCACGATGCGTCCCCTGGTGTCCCAGACCGGGAACATGAGGCGTCCGCGGAA
This sequence comes from Dehalococcoidia bacterium, assembly GCA_035512435.1. Lineage (GTDB taxonomy): Bacteria > Chloroflexota > Dehalococcoidia > SM23-28-2 > RBG-16-64-32 > CF-162. Next base: position 44,085 of record DATKDX010000042.1, on the reverse strand, counting down.
CCGGTCGTGGGAGCCTCGCTCGCCAGAGACCAGCAGGCCGGCGGAGAGCAACTCCCGCTGGCTAAAGCCCAGTCCAGTGAGGTACTCCTCTGCCGCCTGCCACTCGTCAGGCGCGTAGCCAAGCGCGAAGGCTTGCGCAGTTGCCTCGTCAATGCCTCGCTTTTCAACATATGCCTTCGCGGAGCGGCCAGCTCCGTCGTTGAGCAGCTTTGTGAACCAGGCAGCCGCAGCCTCGTTCGCGGCATACAGTCGTTCGCGGGCTTTCTCCTGCTCAGGTGACGCGGGCCGTCGTTCCTTAAGCCGAACTCCGGCGCGCTCGGCCAGCATCTTCAACGCCTCTGGGAACTCGATACCCTCACGTCTCATAACGAACGAGATGACGTCGCCACCCGTGCCGCACGCCCCAAAGCAGTGCCAGCTCTGGCGATCGGGCGACACGATGAAGGAAGGCGTCTTCTCCGCGTGGAACGGGCACGGCGCCTTGAACGTGCGGCCCGCTTTCTGCAGGGACAGGTATTGCCCGACGACTTCGACAATGTCGAGCCGGGACTTCACCTCTTCGGCGTCATTCACAGGCAAGCATCCTTCTCTCGGGCGCATGGAACTACAGCCGATACGAATGAGGCGGGTTCCCAGGCCGAAGCTGTGCTACCCACTAATAACAACAAGCGGAGCCGCGAAAAGTTTCCCCTTAGGCCTGTGGCCTCTGTCACCTGGCGACCTCCCGTGTTTTCGTCAGGCGCCCGCTCACGGGCGGACGGCCCAGGCGCTCAGCCGTCGCCATGGCGAACCCGTCTGTCATCCCGGCGACGTAGTCTGCGGCTCGCTGCCACGGCGGGTCGTCTGGTATGACGAAGGCACTTTCGATCTCGTCAGGGCGCTCAAGATAATGCCGGTAAAGGAGCCTGACTATCTGCTTCGCCTGCTCTGTCTCCTCCTGGCGGTCCTCCAGCAGGTAGACGCGCTGGAACATGAACTCGCGCAAGACGTTGGCGGCGGCCGCGACCTCCTCGCTCATCTGGATCGAGACCTCATCGCGCGTCACGCCTTCGGGTTCTACCGTGGCTGCCCAGGAAGCCGCGATGATGTCGCAGACGAGCGTGTTGATGCGCTGTGAGTGTCTTTCGCCAAGTACGTCGCGCACTTCGCGCGGCAGTTCAGCCTCCGTGATCAGGCCGGCGCGGACTGCATCGGCGATGTCGTGGTTGATATAGGCCACCGCGTCTGAGATCTTGACGATTTGCCCCTCCAGTGTGTCGGGTACGCCCCAGGCCTCGGCGAATATGTCCTCTCGGACCTTGGAGCTCTTGACGATGCCGTCCCGTACTTCCCACGTGAGGTTCAGCCGCTCGAGGTCGTGCACTACGCGGAGGCTCTGCTCCGCGTGGCGCCAGCCGTCGGGAGTCACTTCAGCCAGCGCATTCTCACCCGCATGTCCAAAGGGTGGATGTCCAATGTCATGCGCTAGTGCTACAGCCTCAGCGAGGTCTTCGTTCAGGTTCAGTCCCCGCGCAATAGTCCGTGCGATCTGTGCGACTTCCAGCGTGTGTGTCAGGCGCGTGACGAAGTGGTCGCCGACAGGTGCGATGAATACCTGGGTCTTGTGCTTCAGCCGCCGGAAGGCCTTGCAGTGAATGATGCGGTCGCGGTCGCGCTGGAACTCCGTCCGCACGGGCGAGGGTTCTTCCTCGACCTCCCGGCCGCGGCTATCGAAGCTGCGCGCGGCAAACGGCGAGAGCGCGGTTTCGCGCTCGCGCAGGCGGCCGGTTACTCGGGAAAGAGTCTCGTCAGGCAACGGGGAACACCACTTCGCGCTGATTTTACTGTGCTGGCGGCCCTAATTCGGGTACCTAAACGTCACCTTTGTGGACAGGGATCGCGTCCCTCTCCTATTCGACAGTCACCGTCTTCGCCAGGTTGCGTGGCTGATCAACATCGCAGCCGCGGCGCACGGCGACGTGGTAGGCGAACGACTGCATCGGAATGGATGCCAGCACCGGGGCCAGCAACTCCGATGTTTCCGGCAGGTACACAACTTCGTCCGCCATGCTTGCTATTTCTGAATCGCCTTCTGTTGCTACGACGATGACGACCCCTTCGCGGGCCTTCACCTGCTCCACGTTGCTCATCATCTTGTCGCGCATGCTGTCTTTCAGGCAGATGGCGAATACGGGCATTTGCTTGTCTATGAGCGCGATTGGGCCGTGCTTCATCTCGCCGGCAGGATAACCCTCTGCGTGGATGTAGCTCACCTCTTTGAGCTTGAGAGCGCCCTCCATGGCCACGGGGTACTCGATACCCCGGCCCAGGAAGAGGAAGTTCTCGCAGCGGAAGTATTCGCTCGCCAGCCGCTCAAATTCGGCGTCGCGCGTCAACACCTCGCCGGCTTGCTTCGGGAGCTTCGCCAGCGGCTCAAGGTAGCCCGCTATACGCTCTCGGTCTATAGTGCCACGCTCTTGCGCGAACCAGCATGCGAGCATGTATAGCGCTGTGATGCCGGCCAGGTAGGTCTTTGTGCTTGCGACGCCGATTTCCGGCCCGCAGCGGGTGTACACCACGCCGTCGGCCACGCGGCTTGCCTGGCTCCCCGGCACATTGCAGATGGTGACCTGCGGGCAGCCGCGCCGCTTCGCCTCTTCCATCGCCGCCAGGGTGTCCACGGTCTCGCCCGACTGGCTAACCGAGACGATCAGCGTTTCTGGGCCGATCGGCGACTCGCGGTAACGCATTTCGGAGGCGTTTTCGTACTCCGCGGAAATGCCGGCAATACGCTCGAAGTAATGGCGGGCGATCATCGCCGCGTGGAGGCTCGTGCCCATCCCGACGAGCATCACGCGGTTCACCTGCGGAAGCAGATCGCGGACGCGGTCCATGTCTTCGAACTGGATGCGGCCCTCGCCGAAAAGCGCGCGTCCCCGCAGGGTGTCGAGGATGCATTCCGCCTGCTCCGCGATCTCCTTCTGCATGAAGTGCTTGTGGCTGCCCTTGGCAGCAGAGACCGGATCGTGGGGTACGGTCGTGGCCTTGCGTTCGGTGTGGATGCCTCGATTTCGATAAGTGACATCGCCGGCGCGAACTAGCGCCGTGTCTCCGTCCTCGAGGAACACGAGTGTCTGCGTGTGCGGCAGCAGCGCGGGCAGATCGCTTGCGATGAACGTCTCTCCCTTGCCGTAACCGATGACGACACCGCCGGCATTACCGACGCGCGCGGCTGCAACCGAACCGGGCTCCCGCAACGTCATCGCCAGAATTGCGTGCGCGCCCGCCAGTTCGCTGATTGTGTGATCGAGCGCGTTATGCAGGTCAGCGCCGCTTTTGAGGTGCTCCTCCAGCAGGTGAGGGATGACCTCAGTGTCAGTCTGCGATGCGAACTTGTGACCCGCCGCAAGGAGTCTTGCCTTCAAATCCAGGTGGTTCTCGACGATGCCGTTGTGGATGACGACAAGATCGCCGCTGCAATCCGTGTGCGGGTGAGCGTTTACGTCCGTGGGACGGCCGTGTGTTGCCCAGCGCGTGTGCCCGATGCCCATGGTCCCGTGCGGCCAGCCATCTTCCAGCATCGAGGCCAATCCCGCCAGCTTACCTTCGCGCTTGCGCACTTCGATCGTGCCGTCTCGCTGGAGGACGGCAATCCCAACGCTGTCATAGCCGCGGTACTCCAGGCTACGCAGCCCATCGATCAGAATTGGGGCCGCGTCTTGATCACCTACGTATCCGATGATCCCACACATGTGTCACTCCTGGCCTTTAGCTGGGTCGCTGGCTATTAGAACGCTGTGATTGTACGCAGGGTTGCGGGTCAGCCGGCTTTCAACGGCTCCGCCGGCGTTTCATCTCTATAGAGACCGCGCCATTGCTCCGGCAGCAGCGCCGCAATCTCGCGCATGATTCGCTCGGTCCCGAGTTCGACGTCCTGCCGCGTGATCTTGCTGCCCGAGCGCTCGAGCTTAAAGGGCTTCCCGAAGCGCAGATGTGTGTGCGTTCGCCGAAAGAGGTGACCTGGTAGCTTGACGTGCTCGGTGCCCCAGATTGCGGCCGGAAGAATAGGCGCTCCGCTGCGAAGGGCGACCAGGGCCGAGCCGGGCTCACCCCTTTGCAGGCCTCTGTCACCACCGCGCGTGCCTTCCGGGAACATTCCGAGAACGCCGCCGTCCTCGAGCAACCGTTGCGCCTGTCTCAGAGCGCCCAGGTCGGCCTCGAAGCGGCGTACCGGTATCATGCCGGCGAGGCGGAACTGCCAGCCGACGAACGGCGTCTTGAACCATTCCGCCTTCGTCAGCCAGGCGATCGGCCGGGGGAACGAGCCGGTGATGACGGGTGGGTCCCCGTTCGACATGTGGTTGCTAGCAAGGATCAAGGGCCCCTTCTTTGGCACGTTCTTCATACCCTTGACGTCGCGGGTGGTGATGATCGCCAGGAGCACGCGCACCCAGGACAGGTGGAAATAGTAGACGAGGCGCGAGATCAGCCTGGTCACGGCGCTTCCACCAGCCCAATCACTCTCGACATAACTTGCTCCAAAGACAGGCCGTCCGTGTTGACCACCACCGCATCGCCTGCGGGGCGGAGCGGCGATACTTCGCGTTCGGAATCGATGCGGTCGCGCCTGCGGATGTCTTCCAGCACGGCGTTTTCCGACGCCTCGTGCCCGGCCTCAACGAAGTCGGCATGTCGGCGCCGGGCCCGCTCCTCCAGCGAGGCGTCCAGGTAGATCTTGAGATCGGCTTTAGGCAGAACGACGGTGCCGATATCCCGGCCCGCCATCACGATCGGTTGCCTGGCGGCGATCCCTCGTTGCAGAGCGACCAGAGACTCCCGAACACCCGCCACCCTCGACACGATCGACACGTTGTCTTCAACATCCTGCGAACGCAACCGTTCGCTAACGTCGAGGCCGTCGATGGCGATGCGCGTCTGGCCGTCGGCGTCTTCGACAGAGACATCGATCTCGAGACTCTCGGCGAGTTCTGTCAGGGCACGCGGATCGTCAAGGTCGATCGCGCGGTCAAGGGCTGCCCAGGTGACGGCGCGGTACATGACGCCGGTGTCCAGGAAGACGTACCCAAGGCGCTGAGCCAGGCGGCGGCCAATGCTGCTCTTACCGGATGCCGCTGACCCGTCAACAGCGATGCGGAGCGGGAGGCGGTCGCTTCCCGCCGGGCTGCCGGTCGTCCTGGTCGCTGCGCCCTCGGACATCCCCCCGATTATATGAAGCCGCGGGCCCATCTGCTATTCGCAGAGTCATGGAAGCCAGGCACAAGAGAGTGGTTCATGCCGGCGCTGCGCGCCGCCTACCCCCACCTGGCAGGCAAGTACAGCGGTACTACCGCGATCCCTACGCGCCAAGGGCTACTCGCGCGAGGTCATCGCCTTGGTCAACCTTGTTAGGGATCGCGCAGGTATAGCCAGGGAGCGCCCGCCGCGCAAGACGCCGCCGAACACCCAGATGGCGCTATCGATTTGAGAGGGACGCCCAGGGGACTAAAGCGGCTCCGCTTCGTTTTCCTTGCGCGCCCCACCATTGCGCGAAGACCGGCTCGCGGAAGCTACGACTTCGGAGCCGTCTAGGTCAGCGACGTCGCCCATGTGGATCTCGCCGTCGATGAAAGCGCCTTCGCCCACCGCCAGGGCCTTTGTGTGGATGATGCCCTTGATCCGGCTCTCCGGCTGCAACTCCAGGCGTTCGCTGCAGTAAAGGTTCCCGTCGAACGATCCGGCGATGATGACGTACTTTCCGTAGACAGTCGCCTTCACGTCGGCGCCGTTATTGATGAACACGGTGCCGGTCGCCTTCACTTCGCCCAGAACGTTGCCGTCTATGCGGATGTTGCCGTCCGTGCTGAAGTTGCCATTCCAGGCCGACTCCGCGCCGATCACACTGGAGTAATCGTCCGACATGGCGCTCGCCGCAATCGGTGATGCGTCCAGGCTGCGCGTGTAAGACGGCACAGGGGCGATCTCCGGCTCCTGATAGTCGTCCGCGAAGTCGGCGCCTTCTGGCGCTTCCCCCTCACCCCGCTTGTTCCAATCGGTGCTGAGTTTCGTGTACTCGCGTCGGTTGCCCAGCTTCATATCGACCTCCTCCATCTCGTTTGTTGTCTACGCACGGGGATTCCCGGGCGTGGGGCTAACAACTCAACGCGCAATACTGTAGCAGGGAACGGCCCACTTTGACCAATTTTGTTCTGTTAACATTTCGCAGGCTTGCGGTATTCTTGTCCCCGTCATGCCCGCCCTCTACGACGACCTCGCCGTCTGGTGGCCCTTGATCTCGGCGCCTGAAGACTACGCCGAAGAAGCTGCCTTCTTCCGCCAGGCGCTGGAGGACGCCGCCTCCATCCCCGTCCTCGACGTCCTCGAGCTCGGCTGCGGCGGCGGCAACAACGCCTCCCACCTCAAGACCGGCTGGCAGATGACCCTCGTCGACGTCTCACCCCACATGCTCGACATCAGCCGCGCCCTCAACCCCGACGCCGGGCACCACCAGGGCGACATGCGTTTTTTCCGCATCGATCGCCTCTTCGACGCCGTCTTCGTCCACGACGCCGTCGACTACATGCTCTCCGAGGACGACCTCCGCGCAGCGTTCCAGACCGCCTTCGCCCACCTCAAGCCCGGCGGCGCCGCCCTCTTCGCCCCAGACCACACCCGCGAAAACTTCGCCCCCTCCACAGACCACGGCGGCCACGACGGCCACGGCGGCCGTGCCGCCCGCTACCTCTCCTGGACCCGCGACTTCGACCCCGGCGACACCGTCGTCGAGACTGACTACGCCTTCATCCTCTCCGAAGGTGCGGACGCCCGCGTTGTCATCGACCGCCACCTCACTGGCATCTTCTCCCGCAACGAATGGCTCGCCTGGCTCGCCGACGCCGGCTTCGAGAGCGAGGCCCTGCCCTTTCAGCACAGCACCTTCGCTCCCGACGCCGGCATCGAAATCTTTATCGCCCGCAAACCTGCAGGACCCCTTCACGAATCGCCGTTGGCACGCTAGACTATCGCCCCAAGAAAGGGGACGCTTACCTTGCCCCGCATTCTGTTCTCGACCCTCGTCCTCTCAACTGTGGCGGCGATTCTTGCCGGCGGTTCGTCCCACGCTCTCGCGGACGAGCTTGTTATCAACGGCGGATTCGAATCGGGTATGGTGGGCTGGACGCCCGGCAACCCGGACACGGGCGTGGAAATTGTACCCACAGCACATTCTGGGGATTCCGCGGCACGCATCAACACAGGCTCGGCGTTCGATGCGGAAATCTTCCAGATCATTCCGATCGCGCCCGATGAAGTCTATTGGTTGGGAGCCTGGGTCCGCGTGCCTGACTCCGACTTTGAGCGCGTCTTCCTGCGCATCCGCTGGCTCGAATCGCTCGAGCCGGGGCTTGGTCCGACGCAGGATAGCGCCTACGTCGTTCACTCGGCCGAATCGTACCAATTCGTAGGAACACAGTTCCTGGTGTCTCCGCCTTACGCCGCCGCGGCTCGTGTTTCTGTTCATGTGCTGGCGGACAAGGCAAACTATTCGTTCGATGTCGACGACATCTCTCTTGAGGGAGCTCCGCCTCCCGCTCCGACGCCGCAGCCTACGGAGCCACCGGCGACGAATCCACCGACCGCCGCGCCGACTCCGCCTCCGGCTACGAAGACACCAACGCCGAAGGCAACCACTAAGCCGACAGCGAAACCAACAGCCCAACCGACGCCAAATCCGACACCCAAGCCGACGCCAACTCCAACGCCGAAGCCAACTCCCTCTCCGATTCCACCGAGCACGCCGGCTGATCCGATTGTCTTCTCTGGCCTTACGAACGGCAGGCGGGCAGTGAGGGCGCGCCTTATGGATGGCGGAAGATTGGGGGCTCCATACGCCGGGCAGATAACCCAGTGCTGTCTGGCTCCCATTCGCTCGAGCTGCGGTCGCTGACGACATCGACGAAGTGGGCATTCCAGGCAGTGGGTGTGACTGCCGGTTCCCATTACGCGGCGAGCGGGCATGCCTGGCACGCCGACTCAGACACGGACGCAGTCTTCCTCCGCGTCTCCTGGTACGCGACCAGTGATGGCAGTGGCGAAGCGATTTCGACGGTGGATTCCCTGCAACTGCTGGAGCCGGCGCAGCCGATTTGGCGGGAATTGTCGACGGGCGCGGTGCTGGCCCCGGGCGGTGCGCAGTCCGCCAGGGTGAGGCTGATGTTGCGGCCCGAAGGCGGGGCGGAGGCAACGGCTTACTTCGATGACATCGAATTCGTCCAGACTGCGCCGCCTCTGGTTCCGACGCCCACTGCGACGGCGGCGCCGGGCGAAACGGCTCCACCGCCGGCAAAGTCGCCCACCCCTAAGTCCTCGCTTGCGCCGAGCGCGGCACCTACGTTCGCGCCGCCGGACGAAGAAGATGATGAGCCCGGACACTTCCAGGCGCTGACAAACGGGGGTTTCGAGGATGTGCGCGAGGACGGCTCGCCATACGGCTGGCGAAAGCAGGGCGGCGAGTTCGCGGCCGACGACTCGTCGACGGCTGAAGGTGCTCTCGCGCTGCTGATGCGGTCGGAATCGACGTCGACGAAGTGGGTGCACCAGGCGGTTTCGGTATCGGGCGGGGCATGGTATGAGTTTTCAGGGTTCGCGTCGGCGCCGGGCGGCGGTACTGAGCTGTTTCTGAGGGTGGCGTGGTATGCAAGCAACAACGCAAGTGGGAGCGCCCTGGCATCGGAAGATTCCACGACGTCGGTAGTCGGACCGGTGAGTGGATATCACTACCTGACCACGGGCGCGATCCACGCTCCGGTCGAGGCGCGATCGGCGCGGCTGCGGCTGATGCTGCGGCCAGCCGGCAGCGGCGAGGCTATCGGATACTTCGACGCTCTAAGGTTTGAGGTGACGGCGCCGGCGCCTGGTGGAAGCGCTTCATCGGTCGCCGATGCGGCTGGCTCGTCCCGCGGTAGTGGCTCGGTGACGAGCGGTGGTAGCGAAGTGTCGGAGGAGGGGAGTAAGCGGGCGCCGGTGCTGGGCGTACTGGCTACGCCGTTCGATGTGTCGAATGTGGCTGGCGATGGGTCGGGAGACGAGAGCCTAGTGGACGGCGATTCCGGGAGTGCGTCCAGACCGTGGATCTGGCTGGCGATAGCGGTGCCGGTGGTGGGGTTGGCGGCCATCGGCGCGGTGGAGGTGAGGCGGTGGGCTTCGAGGCGCGGTGAAGAGTTTGAACAGGAGGCGGAGGAGTGATTTTGTTTTGTAAAAACGGGGGTTTTTAGGTATAACTAGGTGCTATAGTTAGCTACCTCTCGGTCTCCCTAGCGACCGTTGGTGGGCGAGTCGTCTTCGCTGGAGTCCGGTGAGGTCCGGGTAACCCGCACCTTCTTAATCCGGCGGCCGTTCACGCTCATCACCTTCATCTGGATTCCGTCCACCTTCACGCTGTCGCCAATCGTCGGCATCCGGCCCAGCTCGTTCACGATGAAGCCACCGACAGAGTCGAAGTCTTCCTTCTGCAGCTGAGTGTTGAAGCGCTCATTGATGTCATCGATGGCGAGACGGCCATCGACGATGGCTTCGTCTTCATTGAGGACGACCATCTCTTCTTCCGGGGCGTCGTATTCGTCGCGGATCTCGCCGACAATCTCTTCGACGAGGTCTTCGACGGTAACGATGCCGGCGGTGCCCCCGTATTCGTCGACGACGAGGGCGATTGATATCTGCTTGTCCTTCATCTCCCGGAGTAGCTCGTGCACCTTTTTGCTTTCAGGGACAACGTAGGCGGGGCGGAGGATATCGCGGATGGCGGGGCGGTCTTTGCCGTTGGTGAGGTGCCGGAGCAGCTCCTTGGCGTGGGCGATGCCGAGGACGTGGTCGATGTCGCCTTCGTAAACGGGAATTCGGGAGAGGCCCTTATCGGCAATGAGGCGGGCAAGCGTGTCGAACTCTTCGTCGGCGTCGAGGGCGACGATGTCAGTTCGAGGGACCATGACCTCGCGGACGACTGTGAACTCGAGCTCCATGACGCCGCGGATCATCTCGCGCTCTTCGTCCTGCAGGGCGGCGCTGGCGTCGTCCATCTCCGAGAGGAGAGTGAGCTCCTCTGCTCCGCCGCCGGCGCCGGGCTGATGGCGCTGCCAGGTGCCCATGACGGCGCCCATAGGCGCGTCGAGGATGAGGACCGGGATCCGGAAGATGAAGCGGGTGATCATAACGAAGGGGGTCAGACGCCTGTTCCAGCCGGCGGGATCGTGGGCAACTAGCATGCGCGGAAAAGCCTGCAGGAGCATGAAGGCGAGGGAGGTGACGACGATGGTGGCGATGACCCAGCCCCAGTTGTCGGAGGCGTGCTCCAGGACAAGGAAGACGGCGACGGCGGTAATAGCAACGGAGACCAGATTGCGGGCGAGGGCGAGCGAGGAGATTGTGAGCTGCCGCTCCTGGTAGAAGCGTCGCAGCGACTCGATGGGGGACTCTGACGGCTCGCGCAGGGCGCGTTCGCGGACGCCGGCGATGACGCCGGCTTCGGCGGCGCCGAGGAGGATGAGGGTGATGACACCTGCGACTAGTAGGGCAATGCTGAGGATGGTGGCGCTATCCATTGGGGCCTTTCTTCATGGGTTTGGCGGGGATGCCGGCGACGCGATCGCCCGGTTCGACGTCCGTGGTAACTACGGAGCCGGCCGCGGTGCCAGCTCCTTTGCCGACGCGGACCGGAGCGACGAGCATGGTATCGCTGCCGATGAAGGCGCCGTCTTCGATGACGGTGCGGTGCTTGGACTCGCCGTCGTAGTTGCAGGTAACGGTACCGGCGCCGATGTTGACGTCGCGGCCGACGTCGGCGTCGCCGATATAAGAGAAGTGGTGAGCCTTAGATCCGGCGCCGATGCGGGAAGCCTTGACCTCGACGTAGTTGCCGAGGTGGACGCCGGATTCGATGTGAGCGCCACCGCGGATGTGGCAGAAGGGCCCGACCTGGACGTCGTCCATGAGAGTGGAGTCTTCGATGACGGTGTTGGGGCCGACCTGGCAGTTGGCGCCGATGTGCGACTTGCCGGTGATGGTGGTATTGGGCTTGATGACGCTACCGCTACCGACTTCGACGTGGGCGTCGATGTAGGTCGTGGCAGGATCGACGATCGTGACGCCGTTGGCAGCCAGGCGGGCGGCCTGGTGTAGTCTCGCTTCCAGCTGCTGCTGGAAACGTTTGAGGGGTTCTTCTTCGGTACGGGTGGAGTTAGTTGACATCGTGGGTGGCCCTGCTCATGCGGGCGAACGCCGGCATACGCTAGTTCGTTGCTAAAGCGGGCATGCAGAGATTCAGACGCACGGTCGTACGGCGTTGGTTACAAGTAGAGGGGAGGCAGGTACTTGGGGGTTCGGTATCGGACGGGTCAGTTGTGTCCATCAATATGTGTGTCTAGATGGTAGCCAAGCCTTTGGAAGCCTGTCAAATGTAAGGCACTAGTTCACGATCTGGACGTCTGAGCCGAGGAGGGGGCAGTCCTGAGCCTGGGCCGAGGTCAGGCCGGCGTCGTACCGGAGTGTTTTCAGCGTATCGATGGGATCAACGGCGTCGTCGCAGTCGATGTCGCCCCAGAGGTGGATCGAGGCGGCGATGACGTCTACTTCGTCGCCCATGTCCGGGCAGTCGCCGGGTGTTGGTGGGTAGTGCGGCGTCGTGGCGGAGGGCGAGGAGGGCGTCCACGGGGTCGCGGCGCCGGAGCAGTTGTTGTCGCCTGTCCCTTCATTACTGTCCGATATCTATCTGACGCTAATCAGGCAGCGCCTGTCTCGTACGTATGGCTGCAGATATAATCGCCTTCGATGGACGCGCATGAGTTGAGGCAGACGTTTCTGCGCTTCTTTGAGGAGCGCGGGCACCGCGTGATCCAGAGCGCGCCGCTGGTACCGCCGCGCGACCCGACGCTGCTTTTCACGAGCGCGGGCATGGTGCCGTTCAAGCCTCACTTCATGGGCCAGGCGGAACCGCCGGCGAGCCGGATGGCGAGCGTGCAGAAGTGCTTCCGGACGACGGACATCGAGTCGGTGGGGGACGAGCAGCACCTGACGTTTTTCGAGATGCTAGGCAACTTCTCCGTCGGCGACTACTTCAAGGCCGAGATTATCCCGTGGGCGCACGAGTTCCTGACCGAGACGCTGGGCATCCCCCAGGAGCGCCTCTGGCCGGCGGTGTACGAGGACGACGACGAGGCGTATGAACTCTGGCGGGGACTCGGCTACCCGACGGAACCGGAGCCTGGGACGGGCCGGCGCATCATGCGTTACGGCGAAGAGGACAATTACTGGTTTAGCGGCGACGTTGGGCCGTGCGGGCCGGACAGCGAGATTCACTACGATTTCGGGGTGGAGTTCGGCTGCGGGGCGGACTGCCATCCTTCGCACGACTGTCCGCGGTTCATCGAGATCTGGAACCTCGTTTTCATGACCTACTACTGCGACGGGGAGAAGCGCGAGCCGCTGCCGAAGAAGAACATCGACACGGGCTCCGGCTTCGAGCGCGTGAACAATGTGCTGCTGTTCGAGAGCGCGGAGTGGGACAAGAGCAAGCTGCCGAGCGTCTACGACACACAACTGTTCCGGCCGGTCATCGCGAAGATCGAGGAGCTTTCCGGCAAGCGGTACGGAGAGAGCGACGAGGTCACGCGGGCGATGCGCATCGTGGCGGAGCACACGCGGGCTGTGACGTTCCTCACCGGGGACGAGCGGACCCCGGTTGTGCCGAGCAACGAGGAGCGCGGATACGTGTGCCGGCGGATGCTGCGGCGGGCCGTCTACTTCGGTCGGCGGGCGCTTGCTATCGACGGGCCGTTCCTGGGGGAGCTGGCGGACGTGGTGATCGAGGAGATGAAGGCGTCTTATCCGGAGCTGGAGCGGCAGCGGAAGTTCGTGCAGGACATCATTGGGCCGGAGGAACGGCGCTTTGATGAGACGCTTCATCGCGGGCTGGAACGGCTGGAGGCAACGATTGAGTCGGCGTCGGGCGGCAAGATTGTCGCCGGGCATGACGCCTTCGAATTGCACGACACGTACGGTTTCCCGATTGAGCTGACGAGGGAGATCGCGGGCGAGCACGGCTTCACGCTGGACGAGGCCGGATTCGCTGAAGAGATGGCGAAGCAGCGGGAGCGGGCGCGGGCGTCTGTGCACGGCGCGGACGCGGTGGCGGCGGATGCGCTTTACGCGTCGCTGGTGAACGAGGCGACGCCATTCACGGGATACGACGAACTGGACTCGGCGACGCGCATCGTGGCGCTGGCCGGCGACAAGAAGGCGATCGAGAGCGCGGAGAGCGGTGCGGAGGTGGAGGTCTTCCTGGGTGAGACGCCCTTCTACCCGGAGGGCGGCGGACAGGTGGGCGACCGCGGCGAGATCGTTGGGCTGAACGGCCCTTCGACAGGCTCAGGACGAACGGTGATTATCGTTGAAGACACGCAGCGGGTGGCGGAGAAACTGATCGTGCACCGCGGGCGGGTGGTGGAAGGGCGCGTGGCGGTTGGTGACGAGGTGCGGGCGACGGTGGACCCGGGGCACCGCGCGAACACGAAGCGCAATCATACGGCCACGCACCTGCTGCATGCCGGGCTGCGCAAGGTTCTCGGCAGCCACGTGCGGCAGGCGGGGTCGCTGGTGGGGCCGGAGTACCTGCGCTTCGACTTCACGCACACGGAGGCGGTGACGCCCGAGCAGTTGCGCGAGGTAGAGATGCTGGTCAACGAGAAGGTGCGCCAGGACATCCCGGTGGACAGCCGCGAGACTTCGTTCGATGAGGCGATGCAGGAAGGCGTGCTGGCGTTCTTCGGCGACAAGTACGGCGAGCGGGTGCGCGTGGTAGAGGTGAACACAGTTGTGCCTCGGTTCAGCGCTGAGCTGTGCGGGGGCACACATTGCGAGCGGACTGGCGAAATCGGGCTGATCCTGGTAACGGGGGAGTCTTCGATCGGATCCGGAATGCGGAGGATCGAGGCGCTGACGGGGGTGGCGGCGCAGGAGCACGTGCGGCGGCAGGAGGTCGAGCTTGCGGAGATCGCGCGCAGGCTGGGCACGCCGAAGCAGAACATCATGCAGAGGCTGGAGTCGTTGATCGAAGAGCAGGACGCGATGCGGAAGCGCATCGAGAAGCTGGAGCGCTCGCTGGCGAGCGGCTCGGGGGACGGGAACCTGATGGACGCGGCGAAGGACGTGGGCGGCGTGGCGGTAATCGCCAAGCGGGTGGACGCGCCGAGCGTCGATTCGCTGCGGTATATGGCGGACTCGCTGCGAAAGTCGCTGAAGTCTGGGGTGGCGGTACTGGGATCGGTGATAGATGACCGGCCGATGTTCATCGCGCTGGTGACCAAGGATTTAAACGAGAAGGGGGTTCACGCCGGAAACCTGCTGAAGCAAGTGGCGACGGTGACCGGCGGCAGTGGTGGCGGGCGGCCGGACATGGCGCAGGGCGGCGGCAAGGACGCGTCGAAGACAGACCAGGCGCTGGGGATTGTGGAAGGGGCGGTGCGCGAGATGCTGGAAAGTTGACGTACTCGGATGCGGATCGTTGGCATCGATTTCGGCGAGAAGCGGATCGGCGTTGCGGCCGGCGACGACCGGCTGCGGTTGGCGGTGCCGGTGGATACGGTCGAGAGCAAGGGTGACCCGGTGAGCGAGATCGAGGTGATTGCGGCGGAGCAGTACGCGGAAGCGATTGTCGTCGGGATGCCGTTATCGCTTTCGGGCGCGGAAGGGCCACAGGCGCAGCGGGTGCGCGAGGTGGTGGAAGAGCTGGCGAAGCGGCTGACGATACCGGTGATGACATACGACGAGCGGCTGACGACGACAGAAGCGGCGCGGCTGCCGGGTGGTGGCTCACTCAAGAGCAAGAGCGGGGCTGCGAGCCGCGATGCGATAGCGGCGAGCATTATGCTGCAGGCATACATGGACAGCCGGCGGCCACATGATTAGTCCGCGGCTGGCTGCGATGCTTGCAGCTGTGGTTGGAGCGCTGATCGTGGCTCTCGGGGCGTGGCTGATCATTGGCAGCCCGGGCACGGTAGATGGGCCGGAGGCGTACGCGCCGCGAACGCCAGCCGGTGACGCGGTGGAGGTAACGGTGGAGGACGGCGACTCACCCTCGGACATAGCGGACAAGCTGGAGACTTCGGGCGCGATCGAATCGGGCACGCAGTTCAGAGTCCTGGTGCAGCTGATGGGCTACGACCGGTTGCTGCAGGCAGGGACTTACGAACTGGCGCGCGGCTCGACGGCGCTCGAGGTTATTTTCAGGATGAAGGAAGGCATTGTCTCGCAGCGAGCGGTGACGGTAATCGAGGGCTGGCAGCTGGGAGAGATCGCGGACGCAGTGGCCGAGCTGGGCATCCCGCGGGAGGACTTCATCGCGGCGACGCAGGACCACCTTTACGACTTCACCTTCGTGCACGTTATCCAGGAAGGCGAGTCGCTGGAGGGGTACCTATACCCGGCGACGTACTCGCTGAGGGGAACCGACACGGGTCGCGATGTGGTGATCGAGATGCTTTCCGGCTTCGCAGAGAACGTGCCGGTGGACGAGGTGACGGCGCAGGCGGCGGAAGTCGGGCTGTCGCTGCACGAGGTACTGACCATCGCTTCGGTGATTGAGCGGGAGGCCGTGGTGCCGGAAGAGCGGCCAATCATGGCCCAGGTGTTCCTTTCGCGGCTGTTCCAGGAGGACCAACCGATGGAGGCCGACCCGACGGTGCAGTACGCACTGGCGCAGGACCCGGCGAACGTGGCGCAGTTCGGATATTGGAAGCAGAGACTGACGACAGATGACCTGGCACACGATTCGCCGTACAACACTTACGTGTACGGAGGGTTGCCACCGGGTCCGATCTGCAGCCCGAGCCTGGCATCGATCAACGCGGTGCTGAACCCTTCCGACACGGAATTCCTGTACTTCGTGGCGCGCGACGATGGGTCTCATGCGTTCGCGGAGACGTTCGACGAGCACCAGCAAAACGTTGCTGAGATTCAGGGCGGCGGATGAGCGAAGTTATCGCTCTTGCGGAGAAGCTGCAGCAAATTGCAGAGCACTGGCACCCGCGTACCGTGGCACGGTTGGACGGCTACCTGGTGAAGCTGGCGAAGGTGCAAGGCGAATTCGTCTGGCACACGCACGACGACCAGGACAAGCTGTTCCTGGTCCTCGAAGGCGATCTGACGATCCAGCTGCGGCACGGCGAAGTGCTGCTGCGTCCGGGCGACCTATACGTCGTTCCGCGGGGCGTGGAGCACTGCCCGACGGCCGAGAACGAGGTCTCGCTACTGCTGATTGAGCGGGAGGACACGAAGCACACGGGCGAAGTGGTCAGCGAGAAAACAGTCGCCGAGCACGACTGGATCTGACGTGCAGTACGCGGGCGTGATCTCAGCGCCGGGAAAGAAGTCGCTTTCGAAGGTGTTTCAGCAGGCGGCATTCGACCACCTGGATCTGGCCGTGAAGTATGAGCACTGGGAGACGCCGGCGGACGGCCTCGAGACGCGGGTGACCGGCCTGCGGGCGCCGAGCGTGCTTGGGGCCAACGTGACGATCCCTTACAAGGAAAGGTGCGTGCCGCTGATGGACATACTGGACCCGCTGGTGGCGAAGGTCAGCGCACTAAACACAATCCACAACGTGGAAGGGGTGTTGCACGGTTACAACACGGATGTCGCCGGCTTCCTTGGGGGGCTTCGGGACGCGCGGTACGAAGCGGGCGGTTGTCATGCGGCTGTCGCGGGCGCCGGCGGCGCGGCGAGAGCGATCGTTGTCGCGCTGACGGAACATGGCGCGGCTGCGGTGACGGTGCTGAACCGGACACTGGAACGCGCCCAGAGGCTGGTCACCGACGTGAGAGAGCATTGCGGGAACACGGAACTGCGGGCGATGGCGGACACGCGGCAGGCGTGGGAGGAGGCATCGTCTGAGGCGGGGCTTTTGGTAAACTGTACCTCGCTCGGCGTTGCCGGGACGCCAGATGAGGAGCGATCTCCTGTGCCATCCGACCTGATTCGCCCGCAAATGCTAATCTATGACCTCGTCTATCGCCCGGCGGACACGCGGTTGCTTCGTGATGCGCGGGCGGCAGGTGCGCAGACTATGGGTGGACTGCCGATGCTGATCTACCAGGGCGCAGCGTCGTTTGAGATATGGACCGGGGAGAAGGCGCCGATTGACGTGATGCGCGGCGCGTTGGAAGCAGCCCTGGCGGGGGAGGCGCGCTGATGCTGCAGTGGGCTCTGCTGGGATTGTTCGTCATCTTCATCATCATCACGTACATCGTGGTGCAGGGGACGAGGGCGGCGCTGGCCTGGCGTGAAGCGGCCGCAAAAGGTGATACGAAGGTCATCGGCGACATCGTGCGGGATTGCCTGGACGGCTGGAGGTCGCAGAAGCGACCAAAGCCAGTGCCGATTGAGATCTGGCGCGGGATTCAGAGCTTGCAATTGATCGACGTGGCGGCGGACTACATCCGCGTGACGGCGACGGCAGAGAGCGAGTACAAGATGGCGGACGGGCGCTGGATCGAGATGCGGAACCCGCTACAGGAGGGCATTGGGATAACGGCGAAGGCGGCCGAGATGCTGTTTTATGAGTTGCCGCACTACCAGCCTGACCGGCTCCAGATCGACGTCTACACGTCGTTCCGAGACGACGCCGGCGTGACTGGACGGGAGTGCATCCTCTCGACGGAAACGACGCGCGAGGTTGCGCGAGAGGTGGACTGGGAGGAGTGGACGGCGGAGCAGATCGTCGATGAACTGGGTGGACGCTTCCGCCTGAGCGACACGGGCCGACCGCTGGCCATTGAGGTGGCGCCGGTGCCGGAGCGAGAGCCGGAAGCCGAAGCGGAAGCGACCGCAAGCGGGGCGGCGGAGGCGCGTTCATGACGGACCTGCGCTGGCTGACTGCTGGCGAGTCGCACGGGCAAGCGCTGGTGGCGATCCTGGAAGGGATTCCGGCAGGCCTGCCGATTACGGAAGACTACATCGCCGAGGACTTGCACAGGCGCCAGGGCGGCTACGGCCGCTCCAAGCGTCAGCAACTGGAGCAAGACCACGCGCAGTTGATCGGCGGGGTGAGGCACGGTCGGACGCTGGGTAGTCCCATCGCGATGGTGATCGCCAACCGCGTCTGGGAGGACTGGCAGGAAGTGATGCAGGTGGGCCCATACGAGGGCGAGGCCAAGCGGGTGACGCGGCTGCGGCCGGGTCATGCCGACCTGGCGGGCACGATGAAATACGGCTTTGATGACGTGCGCAATATCCTGGAGCGGGCTTCGGCGCGCGAAACGGCGGCACGGGTGGCGGTGGGGGCAGTGTGTCGGCGCTTCTTGGAAGAGTTTGGCATCGCGATTCACTCGCATACGCACTCGATCGGTGACGTGGTTGCGGAAGTAGAAGGGGATCCGAACTGGAAGGCGGTGGAGGAGTCGCCGGTGAGATGCGCGGACGCGGCTGCCGGTGAGCGGATGGTGGCGGCAATCGACGCGGCGCGTGAGGCCGGAGACACGCTGGGCGGTGAGTTTGAGATGTGGGCGACGGGCGTGCCGATCGGGCTGGGGTCTCACGTGCAGTGGGACCGCAAGCTGGACGGGCAGGTGGCGCAGGCGGTGATGAGCATCCACGCCACGAAGGGGGTCGAGATCGGCGGTGGGTTCACGGTCGCAGCAGGGCCGGGATCGGAAGCGCACGACGTTATCCTGCCGCCGGACAAGTGGGACGGACGCAAGTGGACGCGCGAGACGAACCGCGCTGGAGGCCTGGAAGGCGGCATGACAAACGGCGAGGCACTGGTGGTGCGGGGCGCGCTGAAGCCGATATCCACGCTGTCTAAGCCATTGCCATCGGTCGATTTGGAGACCGGCGAGGAGATCAAGGCGCACTATGAGCGCTCCGACGTGTGTACCGTGCCGGCGGCCGGGGTAGTGGGTGAGGCGATGATAGCGATGGTGCTGGCGAAGGCGATGCTAGAGAAATTCGGCGGAGACTCGCTGGAGGAGACGCGTCGGGCGTACGCGGCGTACGAGGCGACGATCGGGCCGCGCGGCGCGGCGGGGACGCTTTAACCCTACGGCGCGCGTACCTTCTCTCAACGGTAAGATGACAGGATGGACGTGCCATCTCGCATCATCTTGATCGGGTTTTCCGGCACCGGTAAGTCTGCCGTGGGGCCGATGCTGGCGGGCGGACTGGGGTGGACGCTGCTGGACACCGATCTGATGGTCGAGGAGCGAGCGGGGAAGCGGATCCTGGAGATCTTCCGTGATGCGGGGGAGGAGTTGTTCCGGCAGCTGGAGACTGATGCCGTGCTGGCGGCGTGCGAGCAAGAGAAGGTCGTGATTTCGACCGGGGGAGGGGCAATTCTGCGCGCTGAGAACCGGCGGGCGCTGGCCGAGGCGGGCTTCATTGTCTGCCTGGACGCACGGCCGGAGACGATTCTCAGCCGCATCAACGTTCGGGCGGACGCGGAGCCGCTGGACCGTCCACTCCTGGCAACGGAGGACCCCATATCGCGCATACGTGAGCTGAAGGCGGCGCGGGCGCACCTCTACGCGCAGTGCGATTGGGCCGTGCACACGGACGGTCTGAGCGTGGGGCAGGTGGCGGACGATATAGAGCATGTGTACAAGGAGCTTGCCGAGTCGATCCTGGCGGTCGAGGGGCGGGTGGAGGCGATCGCGACCGGGCAGTCGCTGAGCGGCGCGAAGACGCTGCACGCGATACCGCAAGGGGCGGCGTGCATGGTGGAGACGTCGCTGCGGGAGTACCCGGTGTTCGTGGGCTGGGGGCAACTTGCGGAACTCGGCGACAAGCTGCGTGACCTGGGGGTCGCGCGATTTGCGTACGTCATCAGCGATGAGACCGTATGGCATCACCTGGGCGACGAGGTGGAAGCCTCCTTGCGCAAGGAGGAGATCGACTTCGCCTCTTACACGATTGCGCCGGGCGAGGAGAGCAAGACGCTGGATGCGGCGTCCGACATCTACGACTGGCTGCTGGAGCACAAAGCTGAGCGAGGCCATACGGTGATAGGGGTGGGGGGCGGCGTCGTGACGGACCTGGCCGGTTACGCGGCGGCGACGTTCGCGCGAGGTATCCCGGTGGTCAACGTACCGACGAGCATGCTGGGCCAGGTGGACGCGGCGATCGGCGGCAAAGTGGCGGTGAACCACCCGCGGGCGAAGAACATGATCGGGGTGTTTTATCAGCCGAGGTTCGTGCTCTGCGACCCGGCGGTGATGCGCACGCTGCCGCCCCGGGAGATACGGTCCGGGCTGGCGGAGGCGATCAAGATGGCACTGCTGGAGGGCGAAGAGTCGGTTCGCTTCTTCGAAGAAAATGCGGAACTGCTTCTGAAGTTGGACGAGGACACGACCGTGGAGGCCGTGCGTCGCAGCGTTTGCTTCAAGGGCGAGGTAGTATCGGCGGACGAGTTTGAGACGACGGGCCGGCGATCGATCCTGAACTACGGGCACACTCTGGCGCATGCGATCGAGTCGACGACGGGTTACGGGCGGTTCCGGCACGGGGAGGCGGACGGGATCGGGATGATGGCGGTGGGGCAGATGAGCGTGGCAATGGGCTTGCTGGAGCCGGAGACCCTGGAACGCCAACGGGTGCTGCTCATGCGGTACGGGCTGCCCACCGAAGCCGACGGACTGGACCGCGGGCGTCTGCTGGATGCGGTGGCCCTGGACAAGAAGGTGCAAGCGCGCAAGGTGCGCTGGGTACTGCTGAACGGCATCGGGAATCCGGTGCTGCGGGACGACGTGCCCGACGAAGTCGTCGCGGCGGCGCTTGATTCCGTGCTCAGGTAGGGATGCCTGAGAGCGACGCAGCTATCCGCGCCGTGGTGCGGGGGCGGGTGCAGGGGGTGGGATTCCGGGATTTCGTTGAGGCGCGGGCGCGGGCACTCGGTCTGGCCGGATTCGTGCGCAACATGAACGATCACAGGTCGGTGGAGGTAGTGGCGGAAGGCGCGCGGGAGAAGCTGGAGCGTCTGATCGATGCGCTCTACCGGGGGCCGGGAATGTCGCGGGTGGATGCGGTGGAGGTGGCGTGGGGAGAGGCGACGGGGGAGTACGTCGTGTTTGCTACGCGGTACTAGACTTCGACGCGCCCGCTATGCCGGCGTTGGAGACGGCTTATCCGGTAGGCGCGGGGGTATCGGCCGGCGTATGCCCCGTGTGGAAGGCGGAAGAATCAATGCGATTGCGGCCCGGCCGGGCCTGCTCGACATAACGCCAGGGTGTAACGGAGGAGGAGGTCAGGCGTCTCAATAGGTGCGCCAATAGGCGCTCTATAGCTATGTTATTGCGACGCATAATCATCCCCGCCATCATCGGAATCTCCATGCCGTTCCTCATCGTGTCGGCTGTATCGGCAGCGGTAAAGCACACAGTCTCGCCCGGGGAGACGCTAGGATTCATCGCGCTGATGTATCACACAGGCGTCTCGGAACTGGCGAACTTCAACGGCATCGCCAACCCGGACCTTATCTTCCCCGGGCAAGAGCTGGACGTTCCGGGCAGCGATGGGGGTGGCGGCGCCCCCGGCGGATCGTACACTGTGCAGTCCGGCGACACGCTCAGTGGCATAGCCTACGCGCATGACGTGACGACTAGCGAGCTGGCCTCGACGAACGGCCTTTCGGACGCGGACTACATCTACATTGGGCAGGTGCTGACGATCCCGGGCCCGTCACAGGCCGCCGCGCCGGCCGTCCCGAAGCTCGTCTTCCCGGACCGCCCCTATGACGAGACCGTCGAGTGGGCGATTGACGAGATCGCTTACGAGGAGGGCATCCCGGCGGGCCTCGTCAAGGCGATCGCCACCGTCGAGAGCGGCTGGCGGCAGTGGGCCATCAGCCACGCTGGCGCCATCGGCGTCATGCAGGTAATGCCGGGCACGGCTGTCTGGCTGGAAAACGATTATTTCGGGTACGACCTCAACGAATACGACAGCATCTGGGACAACGTGAAGCTGGGCGCCCGTTTCCTCCACATCCTCCTCGAAGCGACAGGCTGGGACTACTACGCGACCGCCGCGTCGTACTACCAGGGCCTCTCGCCCACCGAACAGGGCGTCTACTACCCCGACACCGCCGACTACGCCTCGATGGTGCTGGCGGTCTGGCAGGCGTATTGGCCGTAGCTTGCCGAGATCCCGCAAGTGCCGGCGTCTCCTCGTATCCAGCTGGAGAACTCGTAGCTTCATCAAACGGAACGTCGATCTCCACGACTATGTCGCTCAGACCCGCGCTTTCGACCCATCTGCTACAGTATTAAGCGAAACGCCCCGCGTGGGTGGGGCGTCAGCTATTTGGTAGTACAGGTGGCGGCGTTCTGGTCTAATCCAGTCCACCAACACCCATACTGTGCGAGGCATCATCCGATGTCCTCCTTCGACGGCGAGGGGAGCTATCTTCTCGGACCGCAACCCTCGCCGTCGCACTTACTCCACCCTTTGTGAGGCGAAGTCCGGTTGCCCATAAGGGCATACATCGGCCTGTCAATCGGAGCCACCATTTCTTCCATTCCGCCAGACGTACGTACGCGGCTCCACGCGCTGAATTTCCGGATAGCGCTTTCGTAGACTGATAAGGTTCAGGTCCACCAAATCCTTCGGCTCTGCCACTTCCGTTCGAGCACCAAGGTTAAAGGCACGTTTCCAGATCTCGGAAGCGTGCAACGGCTCGCCATGAGCCCCCTTAAGTACCTGGATGATTGCACCACGAACGCTCATTGTGCCCTGCGTCCGGTTGCTACGCTTCTTGGTGGCACGCTCAGCCTCCGGAGAAAGAAGCGATGCCTGAACTCCGACAGCACCTTTCTCGTTGAGCCTCAGCCAGCCCTCATATCCACGAACGAGGTTAACCAGCACCTCGCGCGTAGCCTCTACGCGCTGAAGTTCGGCCTGTACCTCTTGCAGCTGCTTTCGTACGGTTTCAGCATCCATAATGAGTCACCTCGCGGAAGAGCATAACACAAACCGAAGACGCAGTGCTGTTAGTGCAAGGCGGGTGCTATGTGGAAACCCCAGCACTCAAGGGGGTTGAGTCCTACAACAGATTGGAACGTCACCACGCCTGTCTTCTAACGGTTAGAACACCGAGCCGCACGTGTAATTGCGGCAATGCATGTATCCCAGTCGTGTGCACTCTACGGCACGGGATGGTTTGGGAGCTCCCGATCCGCCAGCGCCCAACTGAAACATGAAACCTCAAACCTACCTTACACACCTAGCGCTACGCTTACGTTCACGTTATAGTCAGGCTCGCGCGTCCCGACAAATGGGGCGCAGGGAGGTAACAACATGAGTCGCAAGGTATACGTCGTCGGCGTTGGCATGACCAAGTTCGAGAAGCCGGGCTCGAAGGCCTGGGACTACCCGGACATGGCGAAGGAAGCCGGCACGAAGGCGCTCGAGGACGCGGGGATCCCGTATTCCGAGGTGGAGCAGGCCGTCGTGGGCTACGTGTACGGCGAGTCGACTTCCGGGCAGCGCGCCGTCTACCAGCTGGGGCTGACCGGCATCCCCGTCTACAACGTCAACAACAACTGCTCGACAGGCTCTACGGCTCTCTTCATGGGCAAGCAGCTTGTCGAGGGCGGCCTCGCCGACTGCGTCCTGGCGCTCGGCTTCGAGAAGATGCAGAAGGGCTCGCTCGGCGCCACCTTCACCGACCGCATCAACCCGATGGACCACCACATGAACGCCATGGTGCAGATGCGCGGCTTCGAGCCGCACCCGCCGGCGGCGCAGTTGTTCGGCAACGCCGGCCGCGAGCACATGGAGAAGTACGGATCGACGCCGCTCCACTACGCCAAGATCGGATACAAGAACCACAAGCACTCCGTCAACAACCCTTACTCTCAGTTCCAGGAAGAGTACTCGCTCGAGGACATTCTCGCCGCGCCGATGGTCCACGACCCGCTGACCAAGCTGCAGTGCTGCCCGACGTCGGACGGTTCCGGGGCGGCGGTCCTGGCCAGCGAGGAGTTCGTCAAGAAGCATAACCTCCAGGACCAGGCGATCGAGATCCTCGCCCAGACGATGGTCACCGACACCGGCGAAACGTTCGACAGCAAAAGCAGCATCAAGCTCATCGGCAGCGACATGACGAAGCTCGCTGCCAACCGCGTCTACGAGGAGACGGGGCTCGGTCCGGATGACATCGACGTCATCGAGCTGCACGACTGCTTCTCCGCCAACGAGATGATCACTTACGAGGCGCTCGGCCTCGCTGAAGAAGGGACGGCCCACAAGCTGGTCGAGGAAGACGCCTTCACGTACGGCGGCAAGGTCGTCGTCAACCCGTCAGGCGGCCTGATCTCGAAGGGCCACCCGCTTGGCGCCACGGGCCTGGCCCAGTGCTCCGAGCTCACCTGGCAGCTACGCGGCCAGGCGGACAAGCGCCAGGTCAAGGACGCAAAGATCGCGCTCCAGCACAATATCGGCCTCGGCGGCGCGGTGGTGGTTACAATGTACCGGAAGGGCTTCGCCTAGCCCTCGGATTTCGCAGCGGCAGAGCCCGATGGAGGCCGGGCTCGTACGGGCGCATACCTATCTATAGCGCTAAACACCGGAAGTACCCTTTTTTTCCAAACAAACTTCCATATCTAAAACCCCCTGGGAAGCTCGTGCTCAGGCATTGTCCGTCCCCGCTATTCCGAGTTCCCCCGCAACCGGCTTTAGCGCCTCGATCACAAACGCGATGTGCTCGTCCAGGTCCACGCCCAGCACCTCCGCCCCGCCCGTAATGTCATCGCGGTTTACCGTCCGTGCGAAGCCCTTGTCCTTCATCTTCTTCTTGACGGACTTCACTTCGACTTCGTGGATGCTCTTGTTAGGCCGCACGAGCGCCACCGCCGTCACGAAACCTGTCAGTTCGTCGACCGCGAAGATCGCGCGGTCCATCATGTTTTCCCGCTGGACACCAAGCTGCTCCAGGTAGGGAGCGTGGCAGAGCACGGCGTGCACGATCTCCTCCGGCACGCCCTTCTCACGGAGGATCGGCGCGCCCCTGGCGGGGTGTTCCTCGGAGGTCGAGTGCACCTCGAAGTCGAAGTCGTGCAGGAGGCCGACGATGCCCCAGGTCTCTTCGTCCTCGCCGTACCTGCGGGCGTATGCGCGCATAGCGGCCTCCACCGCGAGTCCGTGCTTGCGCAGCGGCTCGCCCTTCGTGTATTCGCAGAGGATGTCCCAGGCCTGATCTCGGTTCATGTGGCGCTCCTTTCCGGGGCCAATGATACCGAATCGTGCCTGGCTTTCCAGGCGCCGCCAACCGAGCGCATGAGCGCTGGGTAGACGATGTAGTGCCGGAAGGGAGCGATTAGCGGCATGTATAGCTTGCCCAACCAACCGCGATGTTTGACGTAGACGCCCATCTGGCCGCGCCAGAGGCCATCCTTTCGCTGGACCCAGCCGAGATGCAGAACTGCGTGAACGGTGCTGTTTGAGATTTCGCCGGCCCACTCGACCTCCGTCTGGTAGACAGGATCGAAGGGGGAGTCGCCATCGGGATCGAGGGTGGCCGGGGGTAGATCGGCAGGCAGACGCTCACGTAGTGACGTTTCCGTCGAGCGGGGGATAGGGAGGTCGCTGGTGCGCTCGTCCCAGCCCAGGCGCTGGCCGAGCCACCAGCGCACCTTGAAGAGGATGCTGGTTGGCGACCAACCTCGGCCTCTGGCGACACCGAGGCCGGCGAAGACGCGCGGCAAGTCGGCGAAGTCTTCGTACGTTCCAGTGGCCGGCAAGCGCCAGGCGTCGATAAGCTCGAAGTCGGGCGCGATCTCGCGGAGGCGCCATGGCAGGCGCTCATGGCTCGAGTTCTTGATGCGAGCTCCCTTGCTCATCCGCCTCGAACGATAGCATTGCGATTCCGCCGCAAATGTGCGTGCAAGCACAGTTTCGATAACAGGTCGCGTTTTCGCGCATCTAATCCTGCGGTAACATTGCTAATGCTCGGTCATTCGGGCCGGCACTGGAGAGAGATATGCCACGATCGATCTGGAACGGCGTCATCAGCTTCGGGATGGTCAGCATCCCGGTCAAGCTCTACACAGCGACTGAAGACAAGGACATCAGCTTCCGGCTTCTGCACAAGGACTGCGGCGCGCGGCTGAAGCAGCTGCGCTGGTGCCCGGAGCACGAGCGGGCGGTGGAGTGGGACGAAGTGGTCCGCGGCTACGAGTACGCCAAGGAGGAGTACGTCGTGATGGAAGACGAGGACTTCGAGAAGCTGCCGTTGCCGAGCAAGCAGACGGTTGAGTTGACAGGGTTCGTCGAGGCCGAGCAGATTGACCCCATCTACTACCAGAAGACGTACTACCTGGAGCCCGACGAAAAGGGCATGAAGCCATACGGCCTGCTAATGCAGGCGCTCAAGGACAAGCAACTGACCGGCATCGCCAAGATCGCAATCCGTAACAAGGAGCAGCTGTGCGCGATCCGAGCGATGGACGGGACGCTGGTGATCGAGACACTGTATTACCCGGACGAGATAAGAGAGGTGCCGAGTGAAATACCAGAGCAGGAGTTCAGTGACGCCGAGATGAAGATGGCGCACACGCTGATCGACCTGCTGCAGGAGGACTTCGATCCAGCGCAGTACCAGGATCAGTACAGACAGGCGCTAATGCAAGTGATCGATGCCAAGCTGGAGGGTGTGGAGGTGGGCGACGTGGAAGTCGCCAAGCCTGCCAAGGTCACCGACTTGATGTCGGCTTTGAAAGCAAGCGTGGAGGCGGCGAAGAAGGGCAAGAAGTCCGAAGCAGATGAGGACGAAGAAGAGGAGCGGCCAGCACGCAGGAAGAAGGCGGCAGCGGCGGGGTAGGCAAACGGAGACTGTAGGCGCAACGTTCTGAAGGCTCCCCATCCGGGGAGCCCTGTCATTTCGGGGACAAAGGAGGAGATGACACTTGGAAGAGGGATCGTCTGACGTAAGCCCGTTCGACTTGGAGCGGATGTTCCTGGGCGACTTCGACATGCTGTTCCTGGCGGAGGTCGCGGTGCGCACGGGCATCATCTATCTGTTCGCACTGCTTTTGGTGCGGTTCCTGGGCAAACGTGGACAGGGCCAGCTTTCGCCGTTCGAGTTCGTGATCATCATCGCGCTGGGATCGGCGGTGGGCGACCCCATGTTCTACGCGGACGTGCCGCTGGTCCATTCGATGATCGTGATCACGGTGGTCGTTGTGTTCAACCGGGGGCTGGATTATGCGGTTTCGAATAGCAGTAAGGTGGAGGTCTTCGTCGAGAGCACGCCTACGTGCGTGGTGGTAGACGGGAGATTGGAGCTTAAGGACCTCGACCGCGAGAGAGTGGCTCACGATGAGCTGTTCATGGTGCTGAGGCAATCTGGAGTGGAGCAGCTGGGTCAGGTGAGACGCGCGTACCTGGAACCGTCGGGTCAAGTGAGCTGGTTCGCGTACCTGCCGGACGACGTGCGTAGTGGGTTGCCGCTGCAACCGCGGGCTGATCCAGAGTTTCCCGAGCGGTTCAGCGAAGGCGTCGCAGTGCCGGACGCCGGCACGTGGGTCTGCACGTACTGCGGCGAGACGTATCCGCTGGAAATCGGGAACGAATTCCCGAAGTGCCCGCGTTGCGAGGAGGGTGAGTGGGTGAAGGCATCGGTTCTGGGATCGGAGGACAAGGCGAGCGATGCCGCGGCGCGATAATAAGGACGTGCTTGAGGACTACAAGAAGAAGCGCGACTTCACGCTGACCTCCGAGCCGCCGCCGGAAGTGCCGGATACCGGCGAAGGGCGGCTGATCTTCATCGTGCAGAAGCACGACGCGACGCGGCTGCACTATGACGTGCGCTTCGAGGTCGATGGTGTGCTGAAATCGTTCCCGGTGCCGAAAGGACCGTCGTACGACCCTGCAGACAAGCGGCTAGCCGTGATGACGGAAGACCACCCGATGAGCTACGCGAGCTACGAGGGGGTTATCCCGAAGGGTGAATACGGGGCGGGACCGGTCATCGTGTGGGACGCGGGGACTTTTTCGCCTGACGAGGAGGGCCTCCACTTTGACGATCGGGAGGAGGCACAGCGCCAGATGCGCGAGGGGATCGCGAAAGGGAAGATCTCGGTGTTTCTGCAGGGCGTTAAGCTGAAGGGTTCATGGACGTTCGTGAAGACGAAACAGGACTGGCTGATGATCAAGCACAAGGACCGCTTCGTCGATCCGGACCGGGACGTGACGACAGAGGACAGGTCGGTGATTTCGGGACTCTCGATCGCGGACTTGATGGCGGGACGGTTGCCGGACGCGAGGAAGAACACGCTGATCTGCAAGCCGGAGCATGTGCCGGGCGCTGTTCAG
The DNA here is from genome assembly GCA_035512435.1 of Dehalococcoidia bacterium. GTDB lineage: Bacteria > Chloroflexota > Dehalococcoidia > SM23-28-2 > RBG-16-64-32 > CF-162. The sequence goes on along the minus strand of DATKDX010000042.1, from coordinate 15,765 downwards.
GCGGCATTCCCACGCTCGATCGAGCCGATGCAGGCTACGCTGACTAACAAGCCCTTCGCGGCGCCCGACTGGTATTTCGAGCCGAAGTTGGACGGCGTGCGGGCGCTGGCCTTCATCGACGGCGATAATATCCGGCTGATATCGCGTAGGGGAATTGACCAGACGAAGCAGTACCCGGAGGTAGTGGAGTCGCTGAAGGGACAGACGGAACGAATGGTGCTTGACGGCGAGATCATCGCGCTCAACGAGAAAGGCGTGCCTTCGTTCCAGGTGATACAACAGCGGCTCGGGATTCAGCGGGAGAAGGACATCGCGCGGATGGCGGCCGAGGTCACGGTATACTACTACGTCTTCGACATACTGTGGGCGGGCGGCTATGACATCCGCGGTGGACGCCTGTGCGACCGGACGACGCTGCTAAAGCAGTTGGTTCTGCCGGACGGGTGCGTTGCGCTGCTTGAGCACTTCGATGAGGACGGTGTGGCGGCATACAAGGGTGCGGTGGCCCATGGATTCGAGGGGGTGCTGGCCAAGAAGCGGGACTGTCCGTATGAGTCGGGAAGGCGGAGCAAGAACTGGTTGAAGGTGAAGGCGACGACGGAGGATGACTTCATCGTCGGGGGGTTTACGAGCGGTCTGGGGGGGCGCAACAAGACGTTTGGGTCGTTGTTGGTGGGGCAGTACGATGACGAGGGCAAGCTGGCATACGCCGGTAACGTGGGAAGCGGCTTCAATGACAAGCTGCTGGCGACGCTACGGAAGCGTTTGGACTCACTGACGATCGGTGAGTCGCCGTTCGATGTGATGACCCCGGGCTCGACCCGTTTCGCAAGGCCGAAGGACGTGGCGATCACGTGGGTGAAGCCGGAACTAGTGGCGACGGTGAAGTTCACCGAGTGGACGAACGATGGCCATCTGCGCGCGCCGAGCCTGGTGGGGATGCGGACGGACAAGGCGCCGGAAGACGTGCACCGCGAGATGGTGACCGCGCCGCCCAGGGAGGCGGCGGGGGCGGTGTCGCCGGCAGGCGGCGATGACGTAGCAGAGGTGCTGGAGCAGCTGGGCCAGAAGAAGCAAGAGCTTACGCTCCGCGTATCGGGGCACAAGCTGAAGGTGACCAATTTGGACAAGGAATTGTGGCCGCCGTACGAGGGCCAACGCGGGCTGACGAAGCGAGACCTCTTGACGTATTTCGCGCGGATCTCCCCTTACCTGCTGCCGGACATGAAGGATCGGCCGCTGACGCTGACGCGCTACCCAAACGGGATCACGAAGGGTCACTTCTACCAGAAGCACTACGACCAGGGGGAGCCGCCGGAGTTCGTGGCGACGGTCGATTTGTGGTCCGGCCAGAACGAGGAGGACGGCACCTACCTGATGTGCAACAACCTGCCGACGCTCCTCTGGCTTGGGCAGCTGGCCGACATCGAGCTGCACACGTGGTACTCGCGGGTGAATCCGGATCCGGATGGAGCGCAGCTGCCTGAGACGTACGCCGGTTCTGATGAGAACTTCGAGGAGTCGCGGCTGAACTACCCGGACTTCATTGTTTTCGACCTCGATCCATACATCTATTCCGGCGAGGAGAGGAAGGGAGACGAGCCAGATCTGAACATGAAGGCGTTCAAGAAGACAGTGGAGGTAGCGATGTGGCTGAAGGAGTTGTTGGACGCGATGTCGCTATCGTCTTTCGTGAAGACGACGGGAAAGACGGGTCTCCACGTTTACGTGCCGATCTTGCGAGAGCTGGACTATGACACGGTGCGGACGGCGGCGGAGACGATTGGTAAGTTCCTGCTGAGGGCGCACCCGCGCGACATAACGATGGAGTGGGCCACGCAGAAGCGGAAGGGTAAGATATTTTTCGATCACGGCCAGAACGCAAAGGGGAAGACGCTGGCCTCGGTGTATTCGCCGCGGCCCTTACCGTGGGCGGGCGTATCGATGCCGGTGCGCTGGGACGAGCTAAATGATGTGTATCCGAAGGACTTCACGATCTTGAACGTGCCTGAGCGCGTGGCGGAGGCAGGTGACCTATGGGGGGGGATCCTGAACGAGAAGCACGACTTGAGGTCGCTGTTAGCGGCGGTGCCGGAAGAGGGTTAGGACAGGATACTTTCGTCCTCGCCGTCTTCGTCCCAAGTTCCCTCCTCGGCGCTGGTGCCGGGTAGGTCTACCAACATGGCGATGGCGAAGTAGACGAGGGAGCCCGCAGCGAGGAACCAGTTTTCGGATTTGATGCCGACGGCGAGCCAGATCAAAGTGATGCCGAGGTTGATGAACCACCAAGTGAATGAGCTACTCATGAGTCCTCCGGAAGGCGGCAACTGACGGCCGGAACGTCGGGACGGGCGACCTCGAAGACCGGAAAGCGGAGCGTCTGATCCGGCGCCCAACCGCCAAAGCGCACGGTTGCGCAGACTTCGGGCCGGCACCAGAAGACCAGACGACCGATGGCCGGCCGCTCGTCAAAGGGCGACTCCGTTGCGGCGACTGAGTCGAGAATGTCGGCGAGGTCCGCTGCGTCCTCCGGCGAGAAGCCGCCGGTGAGTTCGCCGACGAAGGTCAGGTTTTCGTTCGTATCGTAGGCACCGAGGAGCAGGGAGTGGACAGGCTCGCGGACTGGGCGGCCTCGCATCCTTGGTTCCCAGCGGCCGCCAAAGGTGTAGCCGGCTATGACGAATTCGTCCCGCTGGTAGACCTTTACGGAGAGCCATGACGGCGAGCGCTGGCCGACCAGATAGCGGCTGTTCAGCTCCTTGGCGACGATGCCTTCCAGCTGATGCTCGCGAGCGGCCTGGAAGAACGCAGCGCCATCCCGAGTCACCCAGTCCGGGACGGCGAGAATTGGGGATGGGCGGACGAGATTGCGCAGCATTTCCTTGCGACGGCGAAGGGTCCAGCCGGTAACGGGCTGGCCCTCGCGGTAGAGGAGGTCGAAGGCCTGGAATGTTACAGGCGCGTGGTCGGCGAGGTTGGCGATGACTTCTGGGTCGTCGGCAGGGAGGCGAGGTGCGAGGCGGCTGAAGTCGGGCCGGTGGTTAGCGTCGAGGGTGATAATCTCGCCGTCTAAGGCGAGGCCGGAACCGTGGACGCGCTGGGTGATCGCCTGTAACTCGGGGAAGCGGTGGGTGACGTCGCGTCCATAGCGGTCCTGCACGCGTACGCGACCGCTTTCCACGAAGGCCACGGCACGGAGGCCGTCCCAAATAACCTCGAAGATGTGAGCGGGGGAATCGAACGGCTCGGACGTGGACTCGGGGAGCATGGGCTCGATCACGCGGGGCAGGCGGCTACCAGAGATGCGCGGCGGGCGCTGCTGAAGGGAGCGTGCGGTGCGCCGGAAACTCATGATGCGGACTCGCGTTCGGTGTGAGTAGCAGTGTGCGATTTCACCCCTCGAAGGTAACGCGAGGGAGTTGGACCTGCCATAGTCCGGCGTCACTAGAATCTTGAGAAGCGTGAATCACCGAGAGTTAACGCTGGTGTAACCGTGGCTTAACCGACACGCTGCGGGGCGGCCCTAGCATATGGAGTGCGCGTACGGGATTCTCATCACCGCACCCCCAAGAGCGACTGAGCGACCTCGGCGCGCTTTTTCTTCGGGGCCTGGTAGGGAGGAAAGTGAAGAAGGTACGAGAGAACGGCTGGTACCTGTGGTCTAGCCACGGAACGGTTCTGTTCTACATTGCCTCAAATTCTGGATCAACGATCCAGGAGATCGCCGATGGGCTGAGCCTGACGACGCGCACCATCTGGGGCATCGTGGGCGACCTGCGGCGAGCCGGTATGCTGGTGATCGAGAAGGAAGGGCGGCGTCACCGCTATCGCGTGAACTTGGACGCCCCGTTCCGTCACCCGACTATCCGGGACGTCAGCCTGCGCACTCTGCTGTCGGAGCTGCCGGCTACGGCGCATCGCCGCGAACGTGCTGCAGCGAGCAGCTAGCCCATCGGGCGCTGGCGCAGTTTGTCCAGCCACTCCTTAATTTTCGCTTCGCGGCCCTGAGTTGTAGGCGCGTAGTAGCGACGGCCGGAAAGCTTTTCAGGCAGGTGCTCCTGGCCGCTGTAGTGGTCCTGGAAGGCGTGGTCGTACTTATAGTCGGCGCCATAGCCCATGCCCTTCATGAGCGGCGTGACGGCGTTGCGCAAGTGAAGCGGAACAGGCTCGCTGGCGGTGGCCTGCGCATCCTGGGCCGCCCGCATGTAGGCCTCGCCGACGGAGTTGGACTTGGGTGAGGAGGCGAGATAGATCGTGGCCTCGGCGAGGGGGAAAAAGCCCTCGGGCATGCCGATGAAGTGGACTGCCTGCTGTGCGGCGACGGCTACCTGCAAAGCTGCTGGATCGGCCAAGCCAATGTCTTCCGCGGCGAGGATGACGAGGCGGCGGGCGACGAAAAGCGGGTCTTCGCCGCCTTCCAGCATACGCGCGAGCCAGTAGAGGGCGGCGTCGGGATCGGATCCGCGCAGAGATTTGATGAAGGCGGAGATGATGTCGTAGTGCCAGTCGCCGGCGCGGTCGTACATGGCGGCGCGGTGCTGGAGCGCTTCCTCGATGTGCTCCAGCTTGACGTGTCGCTTGCCCTTTTCGGCGGGCTTTGCGGTCTGTGCGGCGAGTTCGAGCGCATTGAGTGCGATGCGCGCATCCCCGCCGGCGATTTGGGCGAGGGCGTTCAGGGTGTCGTCGTCTATTTCGACGTTCATGTCGGCGATGCCTCGTTCCTCATCGGAGATGGCGCGGCGCAGGAGATTCGAGATCTGATCCGGAGTTAAGCCCTCAAGCCGGAAGACGCGGGACCGAGAGAGGAGCGGCGAGATGACTTCGAATGAGGGGTTCTCGGTGGTGGCGCCGATCAGGGTAACGGTGCCGTCCTCGACATAGGGGAGGACGGTATCCTGCTGTGATTTGTTGAAACGGTGGATCTCGTCGATGAAGAGGATGGTTCGCTGGCCTGACTCGCCAAGACGGTCCGCGGCTTCGGCCACGACGCGGCGTAGGTCGGCGACGCCGGAGGAGACGGCGGAAACGGGCTCGAAGTGGGACGTTGTCATCGAGGCCACGATGCGGGCGAGAGTGGTCTTGCCGGAGCCCGGCGGGCCCCAGAGGACTAGTGACGGCACGCGGTCTTCTTCGATAGCGCGGCGGAGGGCCTTGCCCTCTCCGACAACATGCTCATGGCCGACGAACTCATCGAATGTTTGCGGGCGCATGCGGGCGGCAAGTGGGGCGTGGCGGCCGGCGCGAGAGCGGGCAGCCTCCGCGAACATGCTGAGGGGATTTTTTGCGCCTGACCGGGAGTTTGTCTTGCGCGGCATTGCGGTGCGATTATCTCACGCTGGTCGCACCGCGCCTTCGCGGGAGGCATCTGCCTCGTCATCTTCGAGGTCTTGCTCTGCCTGCTCAATGTCTTCTACAAGGTCCGGCGCCAGGAGTTCGATAATGGCAAGGTTGTCGGTAGTCACACCATCGACTCCCCACTGGACGAGCCTGTTGAGGTCGCCGAGATGATTGACGACCCAGACGTAGACGAGAAGGCCGTTTTCCTTGAGCAGCCTTACGTCCTCTTCCTCCTCCAGCAGGGTTGTGCTCACGGTGATGCCGTCGATGGTGTCGGATATGGCGGGATCGGTCTGGACAAGATCGACGCGACCCCATGAGGCGACACTGAGCAGGAGAGTGGCCTGGGGCAGCACCTCGCGGGCGCGGGCGAGGGCGTATTCGCTGCGGGAGCTGATGATGAGGCCGTGTTCTTCGCTGAGCCGAGACTCGAGGAAGGAGAACAGTTCGTTGAGGAAGGTGTCGGAGGAGTCCTTGAGGTCCAGCTTGATCGCCGGCGCATCGTCTGCCTGTGCCCAGGCGACACTGAGCGGAACTGACTGCGTGAAGTAATGGCCGACGATGGGCGCCGGAGCGGAGTGGGCGGCGTAGAGCCTGTTGTTCACGGTGCGGACATCTATTTCGATGATGGGTATGCCGGCGGTCTGCGCGGTGTTGATGCTCGTACGCCGGTTGCCCGAGTTGTGCGCGACGACGGCGATCCCGCGGTAGTCATCGAGGAGATCACCGTATAAGCGTCCGTAGAATAGCTGTGATTCGTAGTCGCCGCCGAGTTCGCTGCGCAGATTGGCGAGGACGCCCAGGGCGATGAAGAGGAGGGCGACGCTGGCTGCTGTGAGAGCGAAGCTTCGAACGCGGTTCATCTATCTAGTGATACGTTGGCGGGCGCAAAGGTTACGCAAATCGGCAGCTGATGGCCTCTATCAGGCTTCTATCGTAATCCTAGAGCGTGATGCGGAAGGCTTCGTGAGTGCGCTGGAAGCCGAGGCGCTCATAGAAGCGGTGGGCGTTTGTGCGTCTCTTGTTGCTGGTAAGCGAGATTTTGTAACAACCAGCCTCGCGGGCCTGCTCGATGGCGGCGCGGATGAGAGCTTCGCCGTGGCCCCGTCCGCGCGCGGCTTCGTCGACAACGACATTCTCGATGATTGCATAGGGAGAGCCCCGGTGGGATAGGTTCTCCACGATGACGAGCGCGAGCGTGCCGAGAATGCTGCGTGCATCATCGCTGACGAGGAGGCGCTGGCCTTGAGCTTCTGTTCGGGCCAGTGCGGCTGCGTAGATTTCGATACGGGACGGGTCTTCGCGGTCCGGTACGTCGGGCGCCAGCTGCGCCAGGAGATCGACGATGCGGGGGAGGTCGTCGCGCGTGGCAGTGCGAATCACGGGTGGCATATGAACACACTTCCGTCTCCATAGCGATGGTGCGCTTCTTCATAGCGGGCAAGCAGGTCCCGCAGGCACCCTGATTCATGGTCGGCGCGAATACGCGCGAGACCCGCGCGGCGCTCCCTAGCTGGCAGGCGCATGAAGACGGCGGTGTTACCTTCGTGCGCGAGCAGCGCTTCTGGGAACCATTTGAGCGCCTGAACCGAGCCGTCCACCACGTCGTTATAGATGACGCGGTCGATTTCGACCGATGAGAATCCGGCGACCCTTAGCGCGTCTGCGATTGTCTCCTCGGCCTGGTAATGCGATGGCGGCGCGAAGGCGTCTATCTCGGGCAAGTACTCGCGCAGCCAATTGGCCTTCTGCGTCTCCTGAGTCGATGTCTTTAGAACGAACGGCCCGCTTCGCACCACGCGGCGGGCCTCGACGAGCGCGGCGCGCCAATCCGGCAGATGGCCGAAGACGTTAACTGACACCGCGCAGTCGAACGAGGCACCGCGGAAGGGTAGACGTTGCCCGTCCGCTATGACAGTCGGCGCCTGCGGCAGCTTGGCAAGTGCGCGGCGTACCATGTCCGCCGTGAAATCGCCGAGGGTCACTGTGAAGCCGGCCTGGGCCAGCGGCACGGCAAAGTTGCCGGTACCGCAGCCGATATCCAGGAGGCTGCGGCTGGCCGGATCTCCGAAGACGCGGAGGAGGACGTTGAGCACGCTGGGGCTGGCCCCGCGGGTAGTGTCATAACGGTCGGCCCAGCTGCTGTAATCGATGGTCGTCATGCTGAAGGCGATTATCCCACGTGAGGTGGTGATACGCCGCTGCAACGATGCGGGGCTGCTGGCTGCCGCTTTTGTGATGCTTGTGAGCGTAATTTGGTTGTGGACCGAGGAAAATTGGCGCTAAGCCAGATGGGAGGCCGAGAATGGCCCCGACAGCTATTGATCTAGACGGCGGTCTACAGATGAGGGCGCAGGCCGGCGCTAATCCCTTCGCGAACGACTACACACTGATGACGTTGAGCCTTTGGTGGGTGCAGCGGACGCGGCCCTTTGCGCAGGACGTGCAGCAAGAGGTGGCGTCGACGATGGTGTCGCTGGCGCGGCAGGTGCGTTAGGCAAAGCCAAGGATCGTGCGAGCACGTTCGGCATCCTTCTGTCGCACCCAGAGTTCGTGCTCGTAGCCCAGGCTTCTGTAGGCGCCTGGTGTTCCACCAATAATGCGGCTCGAGATGCCGGCTGACCGCAACGCCTGCTGCCAGGACCGGGCCTCGTCCTCGCCAGCAGCGACGCCAATTCGTGACATCGGTGTGGTTGGGCCTTGCCGCCGGCGCATGAGCCTTGGTAACCCGTATACGGTCGCCAACGCTGCGGCGATGACTGTTGCCATGAAGACCACAAAGCCCATCTGCGGCACCGGCTCTAGCCAGCGTCGGCGGCGAGGGCTTGCGGGGCTGCGGCGGCGCTGCGGCGGGTAGTGGCGGGTTTGACCGGTATGCCGACCTGGGGCAGATCGGACTTGGCGACTTCGGCGGCGGAGCGGAGTTCGACGTAGGCCTGGTCGGTGAAGTCCTTCAGGAAGTGGACGTCCTTGCCGGCATCGGCGTCGGCCATGTATCCGAAGTAGAGCTTCTGATCGTAGCTGGTGACGCCGAGGCTGATGCCCATCTCCCAGCCCAGCGGGATCATCGGGTAATGGCCGAGGAGGCGCCTGCCGACGCAGTAAAGAGGAATCATGGGGCCAGGCACGTTAGTGCAGACCATGTTGGCGACGGTGTTCCGCGGTGTGGGCAGACGGCCCATGGCGGCCTGCAGGATAGGCGGTGTCCCGCCGAGGACGGTCGAGAGTGACTCGATGCCGTCGGCGACGTGTTGGCGCTTGAGGGCGTCGGTTCGGGCACTGATGGTGCGCAGACGATCCAGCGGATCGGCGATGCCGACAGGCACTTCGATCAGCAGCATTGAGACGCGGTTGCCGAGGGCGCCTTTCTCGTCGTCCTTGCGGACGTTGACGGGCGTGAGGACGCGGGCACTGCGGCCCTCGGTGGACTGGCCGTGCATCTCCAGGTAGCGGCCGAGGGCGCCGCCGAGGACGGTGAGCACGACGTCGTTGACGGTGCCGCCGACCTGTTGTCGAATCTGGCGGATCTCGGCGAACGAGAACTCGCTGAAAGCGACCTTGCGGCCACCGCTGAATGGCTTGTTGAAGGGCGCGCGGGCGACTGGCACTTGGAAGTAAGGGACGGCAGTCTCCAGTGCGCGGCCGATGGACCGGATCTGGGTGTCGCCACCGGCGACGTTGACGCGGAGCTGGGCGCGGGAGGCGAAGCGGTCGATGTCTGCCGCGACGTTGTCGAGGATTGCGTCGAAGAAACGAGTGACCAGCGGGTCCGGCGGAAGCTTCTCAATTTCGGGCGCGGGCGCTGGAGGGATTGGTGTCTGCGAGACGTCGAGCATAATCATCAGCAGCTCGATGCCGGAGACGCCATCAACGAGGCAGTGGTGGACCCTGGAAACGAGAGCTGAACGGTCGCCCTTGAGGTTGCGGATGATGTAGATCTCCCAGAGGGGCTTGTCGCGGGCGAGCATCGGGGCGAAGAGATCGGCGGCCTGTTGGTGCAGGTCTTCGTCAGTGCCCGCGCCGCGCTTTTCGACCTCGAAGATGTGGCGGGAGAGGTCGAAATCCGGGTCCCATTCCCACGTTGGGTGTCCGATGTTGAAGGGCGCAGGAACCACGAGTTGTTGGTACCTCGGGATGAGATGGAGCTTGGAGCGGATGTTCTCCACAAAATCGTCGAACTGGACCTGACCGTCGAGGAGGGCGATTGAGCCAATGTGAAGCGGCGCTTCTTTCGTCTCAAAATAGAGAAAGGAAGCGTCCTGCGCGCTCAAGCGCTCGCTACGGCCTCGCTGGGTCATTGGACTCCTTTTGGGGTTGGTGGGCTTTCCGCAAATCCCCCTAGCCCCTATTGCCCCCGCGACTTGCCACTCAGTATATACTTTCGGCTGCCGAGATTAAATGGTTAAGCGGACGTAAAGACTGTTAGGTTTGGGTTACGATAGATGTACGAGATGAGCCAATGAGTTGTTATCTATAACAGGAGCAGGATGACGAAACTCAGAGGGGGGGAACCGACGACGAGGAAGTCCTGGGCCGAGGGACTCGAAGAGGAGTTCCAGGCCAACACTTCTTTGCCCCTCTGGCGCGAAGCTCTGCTGGGCATCGACTGGATCTCACTGCGCATGTCGCCTGTCTTTCGCGGGCGGGGCATCCCGAAGGGAAACGGCGCCGGCGTCGTAGTCGTACCTGGGTTCATGGGATCGGACCAATACCTGGGCGACATGAACTCCTGGCTCCGCCGCATTGGCTACACTCCCTTTCTCTCGGGCATCGGCCGCAACGCCGATTGCCCCGATGTCCTAACCCGCCGCCTGCACGAGACCATCCTCTACGCCAGGAACGAGACAGGCCGCCCGGTGCATCTGATCGGCCACTCGCTTGGCGGCGTGATCTCGCGCAGCGCCGCCGCTCGCTGGCCCGAAGACGTGGCTTCGGTAGCGACGATGGCATCCCCGTTCCGTGGTGTGCGAGTGCACCCGTTTGTGCTGCAGACGGCGCACCTCGTACGTGGCCGCATCCTGCAGCGCCAGGGCGCGGCGGAGGAGAAGAAGCCGCACTGCTACAGCGGATACTGCACCTGCGAATTCTTGACCTCGCTGCGGAATATGTTTCCGGAGGAGGTCCCGCAGATTGCGATCTTCACGAAGACGGACGGCGTCGTCGACTGGCGCTACTGTGTGAACGAGTTCGAAGACGGCACTGACATCGAGGTGCCGGGCACACACGTGGGCCTGGCGTTCAACCCGCAGGTGTATAAGCACATCGCGAACTTCCTGGCGGAACCGGAAAGCTACCGCGTCACGGACGCGGCATAGCGATCACTCGAAGAAATCGCAAAAGAGACGGGCCGCGCGAAGCGGCCCGTCTCTCGTCCTGGGTAGGGAATTGGGGTTGTTAGGCGGTTTCGGTGGTCTTGCTCTCGACCTCGTCCGCGACCTTGCGGGCCTTGCGGGTGGCGCGGTTGCGTACGCCGTTGAGAGCGGACTCGACGGTCGGGCCGGCGCGCTTCACCGTCTTGCGGGTCGCCTCAACGGCGGCCTGGCCGGCCTCGCGGTTGGCCTCGATGACCTTGCGCGCGGTGTCGCGGGCTTCGCGTCCGCTGTCAGCGACCTCGTCGAGGATCTGGCGAGCGAGGTCGAGGGTGCGGCTCTGCGCTTCGGTCAGTGAGCGGACGACGCTGGACGTGTTGCCGGCGAAGTCGGCAGGGGCGATGGCGAAGCGCCGGCCGAGGTCGATGGTGTCTCGCTGGGCCTGTTCGACTTCGTCGATGAGCTTGCGGGACACTCGGTACCCACGGTCGTTGGCGGATTTGACGGCGTCAAGTAGCGCGTCGTAGGCGACGTTGACGGAGTCGAAGAACTGGTCCACGGAATCTTTGCTAGGCATTTTGGGTTGTCCTCCTTGACAGGTAATGCATCTATGTGCAAAATACACATAGCAACAAGTTGATGTCAACCCCTGGATAGGACATATTTGCAAAATGACGAAAGAAACCTCTACCCAGACCGAGGCCCGTGCCAACGGAACGCGCTCCGGATCTGCGCGCCGGGCGAAGAGCACCGCAGAGCCACGGCTCTCCGGCGACCTGCTTAGCTCCAGCCTGCTTGCGTTCCTCAGGAAGTCGAACCAGTACGGGTATGCGCTGGTGCAGGAGCTGGCGAAGGCGGGGTTGCCGGACTTCGATTCGACGACGGTTTACAGAACACTTCGCCAACTGGAGAAGGCCGGGCTGGTATCGTCTTTCTGGGACACATCGGAATCGGGGCCGGCGCGGCGCCGCTATGCGGTAACCAACGCCGGCGAGATGTTCCTGGACGCGTGGTACGAAATCTTTGGGAAGTATCAGAAGGTATTGCAATCCGCGTGGGAAACGCTGGACAATCGTGAAGCTGAGAAGGAAGAGGAGTAATCGATGGCCGCACAGAACGGAACCTCATCCCAGAACGCATCCGCTGACATGATGGACATGTGGCGCACGTGGCTCAACGAGACGGAGCGCCAGTTGAACAGCTTCTTTGGCGAGGTGCTTGGCCAGGAGAGCTTCGCGCGCGTGTCCGCGAACTACGTCGACGCTTATTCCGTGATACAGCGCGCTCTGAACCAGAGCATGGAGCGCTACCTGACGACGTTCAACCTGCCGACGCACAGCGATATCACCGAGCTGGGCGAGCGCCTTAGCAACATCGAGGAGCGGCTGGCTTCCATGGAGAACGTGATTCGCACGATCGCCGCCAACGCCGGTGTTGAGGTCGGCGGCACGGTGACGCAGATGCGCCCGCGCCGCACTAGAAAGCCGCGCGCGCAGACCAAAGCAACCGAGTAGGGCGACAGCCCAGAGGGGACCAGGGACTTGACCACCACGGCACGCCCGACCGTAGAAACGATTATCGAGACTGCGCAGGAAGAGGCCGAACGCACGCGCGACCGCATCCGCAAAGGTGTCGAGATACTGCTTGCGCGGAACGAACCTCCCGTCGGTGTGACGCCGAAGGAGGTCATCTACCAGCGCGGGACGCTGAAGCTGTACCACTACCGCCCGATGAGCGACGAGGTCTACCGGGTGCCGGTGGTCTTCGTGATGTCGCTGGTGAGCAAGCCGTGGATTTTGGACCTAACGTTCGGGCAGAGCTTCATTCAGTACATGCTGGCGCAGGGCTTCGACGTCTTCATGATCGACTGGGGCGTCCCGCGGCCGGAGGACAAGCGGCTGCGTTTCGAGGATTACGTGACTGATCTGATGCCGGACTGTTTCGAGCACGTGCAGAAGGCGACGGGCGAGGAAGAATACAGCATCCTGGGGTACTGCATGGGCGGTCTTTTCGGGCTGATGTATGCGGGGACGTATCCCGACGCGCCGCTGAAGAATCTGGCCTGTGCCGCTACACCTGTCGACATGGAGGGGATGGGGCTGTTCCGCAAGTGGCAGAACCCGCGCTACTTCGATGTCGACCGGCTGGTGGACTCGCTTGGGAACATCCCGCCGGAGATGATGCTGCGGTCGTTCGAGCTGCTGCGGCCGATGGACCGCTGGGGCGGCTACCTGCGACTGATCGACAACCTTTGGAACGAGCAGTTCGTTTATGGGTTCCGGATCATGTACAAGTGGACGAATGAACAGATCCCCTTCCCGGGGGAGACGTACCGGCAGTTTACGAAGGACTTGATGTGGGAGAACAAGCTGATGAAGGGCACCTACACGCTTGACGGGCGCCGCGTAGACACGAGCGCCATCAAGATACCGGTGCTGCACGCGATGGCCGAGCACGACCACATCGCGCCCTACGCGGCGACGAAACCGCTGACCGACATCGTCGGCAGCGAGGACAAGGAAGACATCGTGGTGAAGGGCGGGCACGTGAGCCTCGTCGCCGGGAAGAACGCGATGTTCCGCCTCTGGCCGAAGGTGGCCGACTGGCTAGCCCAACGCTCCGTCTAGGCAATGTTCAGGATCAGCGGCCGCACAGTAATCGTCACCGGCGCCTCGTCCGGAATCGGTAAGGAGACCGCGCGGGAGTTTGCCTCGAGGGGGGCGAACGTGGTGCTGGCGTCGCGGAACGCGGGCAAGCTGGAGGACATTGCGGGCGAGATCGGGGCGGCGATGGTCACTCCGGTCGACGTGACGGACGGCATGTCGGTGGAGGCGATGGTGCGGCGGACGGTGGAGGAGTTCGGCACGCTGGACATACTGGTCAACAACGCCGGCGTCGGGCTGTTCGCGCCGATCGCGGACTCGAACCTGGAGAACGCACGCTACCTGTTTGAGGTCAACTTCTGGGGGGCGGTGCGCTGCATGCGCCGGGCGTCCTCGTACATGGTGAGCCAGCAGCGGGGGCACATCGTCAACGTGTCGTCGATCGCGGGTCACATCGCCCCTCCGCACATGGGGATGTACGCGGCGACGAAGCACGCGCTGGCGGCGGTCTCGGACGCAATGCGGGCTGAGCTGGCGGGGACAGGCGTGGGGATCAGCACGGTGTACCCGGGGCTGACGGAGACGTCGTTCATGGAGAACATGCTGCAGGAGGTGGAGGCGCCCTCGATTCCGCCGATCGCGCGGTTTGTGCCGGCGTCGACGGTGGCGCGGCGGATCGTGCAGGCGGTGCGCTTCAACCTGCGGGATGTGTATGTGTCGCCTGAGGATGTGGCGGCGGTGATGGCGGACGCCTTCATGCCGCAGGTGAGCGACTGGTTGATGCGGTGGTTTATCCGGCCGGGGAAGCGGACCCGGTACGACGTGACGTTCCGGCAGGTGGAGGCGGAGGAAGGCGCGGAGGACCGGACGAACTGACAAACCGGACAAACTGGGCAAACTGACAACTGGCAAACCGGGGCAAACTGGACAAACTGGGGCTGCGGCCAAACATGCAAACATGGGGTGAGGACGGTCAATCAAGGCGGATTTCGTAGCTGGATTTTGATTGAGCGGGGCGTTTTGTAGCTGGCGCTTGATTGTTGGGTGGTGTTTTTTCGTACTCGGGCTGGGTTTGTGTGTGGGGGAGGCGCAGTGTGGCGGTTTTGGTTTGATTGGGTGTACGGGCAATCAACGTTCGAGGTCTCCAATCAGGTCGGCGATAAGGTCGGTGAAGTCGGAGCGGCGCTTCTCGCCGCGCGCCACGGCTTCGGCATGCTCAAGAATGCGCTGGAGGTAGAGGTGGGCGATCTGTTTGGCGTCGGCGCGGCCGGCGTCGTGGTGGCGGGCGAGGGCGATGAGGGCGTCGTGGGTCTCGGGGACGGTGGCGAGGGCGGCGGCGAGCTTTGTGACCTGGCGGGAGCGTCGCCCATGCTTGAGGGCGTTGAGGTTGCCTTTAGGGGCGCCGGCACCTTTGCGGCGGCCGCCCCGGGTGTTTTTGGGTTTGGGGGCGTCGGGTGGGTTGGGTGGGGTGGTCATGGCTCCCGGTATTTTAGGGGAGTGGGGTGGGGATCTCTAAGGGGGAAGTGGCACGGGGGCTGCGCCCAGGCATGCAAGCATGGGGGGGTACAGGGAGCACCCGAGGCTGGGGGAGTGATTACGCTTCGATTGGCAGCGTCCCAGGACGCCGACCGGCAATATTCGCGGAGCCTTCGGGAAAGAGATCCTTGAGTGCCTGCGACCGAGGCAACGCTAGAAGTTCGTTATTGATTAAAGCCCCGTCGTCCGGGGTCAGGCCCCATAGACCCCGAAGCAGGATGTCGATGCGGTGATCCTCGTTTCCACCGATGGTTAATCGGCCATAGAGTAGGTCAAGAGCGATCTTGGCCACCTGAGACTGAATCTTGGCATGATCGCGGTTGTCCGAATCAAGCCTCGGTATCGGCAACCCAGAGAGCCGGGCGTGAGTGACCTTTGCGTGAGCGCGAGCCGGATCGACTTCCGCAAATTTCTTAAAGACGTAGTATGCCATGGTCCGGGAGAGGAGGACGCCTAGAAGGAACTCCAAGGTGTATCCACGCTCAATGGCCTCGTGACCGAGGCGATACATATATACGGACTGTGGGCATCTAGCGCCCGAGTCGTCCAGGGTGGCGGCGATGCCGACTCCTGCCTGCCGTATGAGGATTTTTGGCGCGTCGTAGAAGGACGACGGCTTGTACGGCCAGTCTTGGACATCAAGCAATATCCGCTTTGATGGATCAACACGGATGTACCGCCTCGTAATGTCGTCGCCGTCGATGAATGGCACGGATTGGGAACTCGACGAGCCATCTACGGACACTAGATTGTGGGTCGTAACAGTCTTGGCAGACAGCGTCAGGCCACAGGAAGGACAAGGCTTATCAGCAAGTTTGCCTCCCTTCTCCTTGACACCAGGAGTTGTGTATTTCATGCAATTTGAACCGCCCCGGGTTTGATGGAGACTCGAATCATTGAGTCCCAACCCCGGCGGGGATGGGTCCCCGGACGGGCCTGGGGGTAGGGTAGCAGGTCGCTTCGTGCTCCGCGGGTGGGAC
>DATKDX010000041.1:0-55829 GCA_035512435.1 Dehalococcoidia bacterium | reverse complement strand
CCCGATCGCGACGCTGAAGATCGAGGACCTGATCCGAGAGCTGGTGAAGGACTATACGATCGTCATCGTGACGCACAACATGCAGCAGGCAGCGCGAGTGTCCGACTACACGGCTTTTATGCTCGCGGAGGAGCACGGCGTTAACGGGACGTTGGTGGAGTACGGACCGACCAGCGAGATCTTCACGAACCCGCGAGACAAGCGAACGGAAGACTACATTACGGGAAGGTTCGGCTAAGCCGTGACGCGGGCGCTGTTCGAGAAACAACTAACGGAGATCCAGGAAGACACGCTGGTGATGGCGGGAATGGTGGAGAACGCGATCCTGCAGGGGATCGAGGCGTTGAAGCTGCGCGACGTGGCGCAGGCGCGCCGCATCATTGAGAACGACGTCCAGATCAACAATAAGCGGTACGAGACGGAAGAGAAGTGTATTGAGTTGATCTCGCTTCAGGCGCCGCTTGCGAGCGACCTGCGCACGATTATCTCCGTGCTGCACATTACGGTGGACCTGGAGCGAATGGGCGACCACGCGGAGGGGATCGCTCGCATCGCACTGATGCTGGCCGATGAGCCGCCGCTGAAGCCGAACATTGATTTGCCGAGAATGGCGGACATCGCGATAGAGATGATGGAAAGCGCGCTGGAAGCATACAAGCAGCGGGACACGGAGCTGGCACGGCGTGTGATCGCGCGGGACGACGAGGTCGATGACCTGTACGAGCAGATCTATCGGGAACTGCTGACGTTCATGATCGACGAGCGCGGGACGATCCAGCGGGCGACGTACCTGATCTGGGTGGCGCACAACCTTGAGCGCATCGCTGACCGGGTGACGAACATCTGCGAGCGCGTGGTCTACCTGGTGGAAGGCAAGATCCAGGACCTGAACGTTTCGAAGTACTAGGCGGAGAGGGTCTGAAGGCGTCCCGGGGCCGCGACGGCAGAAGCAGCGCGTAGCTTCCTGAGGCCGCCGAGCACGGTTCTGAGCAGGGACTGTTCATCTATGGTGAGCAATTGGGCCACTTCCGCGCGGGAGAGTTGGGCATCGAAGAGGAGCGAGAGGACTTCGCGCTCGTTGGAGTCGAGGCCATCAGCGGCCGACCACCGCTTGGGGGTCAGCTTTCGCGCGGCCTGGAAGAGGGCCAGCGTGAAGTGAGGCTCCTCGAGGAATTCGGCATTGAGCACGGTGGAGAAGGAACCGAAAGTGGCCTCACACGCCAGCTCCTGGTCGCCGGTTACGGCGTAAAGATAGGCGAAGAGTCGAGGAAAGTGCCTTGAGAAGCGTTCTTGCCGGATGTTGGTCTGGGTGTTGCGCGCCATAATCGCCTCCGTGTGTTGGTCTGCATCCAACGTAGCAGGGGGCTGCAGGCGTCACAGTAGACCGAGGGTGGACAAGCGGTTCAGGCGCGGTTAAGCGATTTACTCTTCGGCTTCGTAGAGGTCGGCCAGGGGATCGCTCTCACGAATGCGGCCACGGCGTTCCAGCATGTATCCGAAACCGCGCACACAAAGGATATACGGGTTATCGCTGCGGGAGTCCTTTATCTTGCGCCGAAGGTTGGCGATGTGGACCTTCACGAGGTTCTGCGCATCGCGCTCGCTGTAGTCGTGCTGGTGGACGGCGGAGAGAAGCGCACGTGGGTCGATGACGCGCCCTGCCTGCTGAGCGAGTACGGCGAGGAGGCGGAACTCGGTCGGCGTTAGCTGGGTCTGCTCGCCGCGGACCATGACGGTGTAGGTTTCGAAGTCGATGATGAGATCGCGGATTAGCAGTTGGCTTGAGTTCTTGACGCCGGGCTGAGCGCGGCGGAGGAGCGCACGCGCGCGAGCGGCGAAGACGGCCGGGTCAACGCGGGAAACGACGGCGTCATCGGCGCCACCATCGAGGGCGCTGATGAGGTCGGACTCGCGGGGCATGACGACCATGATAGGAGCGTCATGCAGCTCACGCGTGGCGCGGGCGGCGCGGACGAAGATGTCCGGCTCATCCTGCGCGATGACGACGAGCCCGGGGAAGCCGTCGCGAGCAGACTCGAAGAGGTCAGTCAGCTCGCTGCACGGTTCAACGCGCAGCCCGAGCGACTCAAGTGCGTCGCCCAGCTGAGATGACCAGACGGCCGGATCTGCGAGCACGCTAGCCGTTTTCGTCGATACAGTTTCGGTTGTGGTTGCGGTTGGGTTCATAGCAATCTCTCATACAGGATGTGGTTTGGCCTGTCTAAGAGAGTGGACGCGCCTGTGCGGAGTGCGTTACAAAATTACGCGTATCAGTTTAGTTTCAGTTAGGCGATGCAGGCGGTGATGGGTGCCAGGGGCGTTCTGTTCGAACCATCGGGCGATCGCTTCTTCCTTGGTGAATAGAAGCACCTGCATGCGATCGCTCAGCGTGAGCAGGAAGTCCAACATTCGCGGCAATCTAGTCGCATCGACGTCGACGAAGGGGTCGTCGAGGATGAGCGGCACGGGCTCGCCGATGGCGCTCATGTGCTGGGCGAGGCCGACGCGCATCAGGACGTAGACCATGGCACGTGTGCCGTGGGACACGGGCGGATCAGTGATGACCTGGCCTGTTTCGGGAAGCAGCAGGGAGACGCGGAGCGACGCAGGGTCGACGTGGGCCCGCGTGTAGCGGCCTCCCGTCACCTGTTCAACGCCCTCGCTGAGGAAGGTGTTAACCGCGGGCGCGAAATCGCGGTATACGCGGACCATGGCTTCGGCGATCTGTTCGCGCGCCAGGGTGAGGGCGCTGCGAGCCGTTTCGAGACGGTCGACCTCGCGCTTCCAGCGGGCAAGCTCTTCCTCAAGTTCGGCAGTAGGGCGTTGTCCTTCGAGCATCGAGCGCACTTCCTGGTCGAGGGCGCTCTCCTGGATCTGCGCCTGCTCGAGCTCATCACGCAAGGCATCCCGTTGCTGGACGAGCTGATCGAACTGCAGGTTGCTTTGGAGATCCGCGAGTTCCGGATGCTTAGCCAGAGTGTCCGTCAGCATTCGCTCGCAGCCGACGAGGCGCTCCTCCATCTCTTCGCGTGTGCGACCGGCGAGTGCCGCCTCGAGGCGTCTGCGGGCTTCCTCGGCGGCAACGGTGGCTTCGCGATAGGCGAGGTGTTTCCGCCAGCGGTCTTCGAATTGGGAGAGGCCTGCCTCAATGGACATTGCGTCAGCTTCAGGAGAGGCAACGAGGCTGCGCAACTGCCGCTCGATCGATTCGAGGGCGGCTTCTTTGCCGCTGAGTTCAGTGGCCAGGCGATCGGCCGCCTCGACGCGCGGCTTGAGTGTGAGGTAGCGGCGATGACGCTCAAGCAGGGCCTGGGCCTCTTCAGTGCTTAGGCTAATGACAGCTGTTTCTTGCTTTTCGGAAGGCGGACACCTTAACAACCGCCGGGCCATTCGGGAAAGCGCGCGCGCGACAGCCCGTAGCGCGGCGGCAATCAGGGCGGCTGGTCCGCGGCGCGGCATCTCGAAGGCGGCGGTCTGGATAGTACGTACTTGCTCCTCGGTCAGAGCACCGACGCCCGAGCGGGCTGTTTCGTACTCCAGGCGGTCTTCCGATGAAACGGCGTCTGTGGCGTCCGACTGTTCGTCACGCATCTGCTGGACGGAGGCACGTAGTTCGGCGAAGCGCCCACGAAGAGCGAGTACTTCGTCCCGCAGCGAAGCGGGGAAGGAGGTGTACTCCACAAGCCGCTCAGCTTTGGAAGATGCTTCGGCGGCCTCTCGTTCGGCCGCCAGCACGGCAGCGAGGCGCTCACGGACGGCGGCTGTCTGGACTTTTAGCGCCTTGGCCTGCGTTTCAGCAAATCGCGAGCGCAGCCGGGCGATATCGTCCCGTAGCTCCTGGAGGCGGCGGGCGTTTTCAGATGCGCGGTCGCGCGCGGCTTCGGCGAAGGAGATCTCTTCGCGGATGCGCGCTAGTCGAGCGCGCGCTTTTGGCAGCTCAACCGTTCGCGCGCGGTCAGAGCCGATGCGGGCGAGGGCAGTGTCGAGCCGCTCGACGGCGCGGGCGGCTGAGACGTCGCGCCTGGCTGAATCGGCGAGGGCGGCGACGGCGTCGCCGATCTGGTTGGGTGACGCGCCGTGAGTGACTTCGAAGATCTCACCCTGCGAGATGAAGGCGCAACTCTGGAAGACGGCACGGGGCATCCCGAGATGCCGCCGCGCGAAGGGCACGTTGCCGTGCCGGCCACGGCCGAACTGGCGAGCGACGTCGAGTCCGGTGGTGACGTCGATCAACTGGGTGTCGACGTCGTTGGCGAAGTCACGGCGGACCTCGTAGCGGTCCCCGCTGGCGAGCTCATATTCAAGCGACCCTCGGTAGGTGCCACCGAACCATGGGCGGAAGCGCTCGTAGCGTTCAGTTTCGTGCTTGAGCGCTCGCTCGTTGTCGAAGAAGCCGTAGAGGAGCGCTGCGGTCGCCGCCTGCAATGTAGATTTGCCCGCTTCGTTTTCGCCGCAGATGACGTTGAGGCCGGGGGAAAGCTCGACAGCGAAATCTTTGAGGCAACCGAAGCCCGGCAAGTCTATGCGGGTGATCTTCATCGAACGCGTATCTCGCGACGGTCGAAGGCCTCGAGTCCGTAGAGCAGGGCCTGCTCCACGATCTCGCGCTCGGCGCCCTCGAGGACGTGGATGCGGTCGCGCATGAGGCGGACGAAAACGCCTTTGGTGGTGGACTCCTCGGCGAGTTCGTCGATGAGATAGGCGGGCTGGGTCTGGTCGACGAGGTCGAGGTACGCGAAACTCTCGGCGCAAGCGTTGTAGAGGGTCTCTAGCGAGAAATCCACCTCGGGGTGCAAGTGGCCGACGAGAATCGTACGGGCGATGAGTGAACTGTCCGCGCGGGCGCTGATTGCTGCGCGGATTTCGTCACTGGAATCGAGCCCGGTGACATCGATGGAGTGCGTCTGATAGCGCACGACTCCAAACGGAAGCAACCGGCAATGTGCGCCGGACTCGTCGATGTCGAGGCGCGCCACGAAGTGCTCGCCTTCCTCAGCGAAGTCGAGGGGCTCCGGAGTGCCGGGGTAGACGAACGCGGGCCGATCGGGCGGGAAGAGGCGTGAGGCGTGGTAGTGCCCGAGAAGCGCGAAGTCCGCGCCAGTGGCGCCGACGTCATCGGGCATGAAGGGCGCGTGTGCGGGCTTACCCTCGGGTACTGAGTGCATGTCCGACCCGTGGAAGAGGAGGATATGGCACCCGGATTCGGGAAGTCTTAACCCCGTCAGCAGGTTCTGGCGCATGTCCGGCGTGGTGTGGGCAGCACCCCAAACGGTGACGCCGGCAGCCAACTCGAACGGAAGGAACGCGGGCCCCTTGAAGATGGTGACGTTGGGGGGCCAGGTGATGCGCTGATAGACAGATCCCGGGACGAAGGGATCGTGGTTGCCAGGCGCCACGAGTGCGGGGATATCGACGAGGCGTTCGAGCTGGGCGCGGATGAAGTTGGCGGTATCGGGGGTGACGCGCTCGTGTTCGTAGAGGTCACCACCGATGGTGACGGCATCGACGCGTAGCTCCAACGCGAGGTCAATGAGGCGCCGGAAGGCCGCGCGGAGCTCTTCTCTCCTAGCGGCGGCAATTGCAGTGCCCATACCGGCGCCGGCATATGCGCGGTCGAGGTGGACGTCTGCGGTATGGAGGATGGTGGCCATATTGCTAAAGCGCTTGTGCGTTTCGTTAATTGTAGCTTAAGCGCCCCGCCCGTCAACGCGGGAGTGTCACGTTCCTAGTCTTTCACCGCGACCATGACCTCCTCACCCAGGATCGGGCACCCAGGCCCCTGCGCCGCGCTTAACCCAGCATCGAATCGCAGCAGCTTCAGCGCGTCGACAAGCGCCACGTCCCCGGAGCAGTCGATGTCTCCCCAGGGGAAATTAGCACCGCCCGGCACCTCTACCTGCTCGCCGAACGCCGGGCACTCACCCGTGCTCGCACTCTGCCCCGAATCGAACCGCAGCGTCAGCAGCGAGTCCACCGGGTCGACAGCGCCGGAGCAGTTGTTGTCCCCCCAGGTGCGCTCGACGTCGCCTTCGCTCAGGGTCGTATTGGAAACAGTGATCGTGATGCTGTCCGCCAGCTCGTTGTTGTCGCTGTCTTTGGCTAAAAAGGAAATCGTGTGCGTCCCCACCGACAGGTCGTATAGCTGCAGACTCGCGCCCGTCCCCAGCGATCCGTCGCGCGACGACGACCAGGTGACGGAACCGCCGGCGAGGACGCCGTCCTCCGGATCAACAATTGCCGCCTGGAGCCAGACCAGATCGCCCGTCGCGAATGTCGCACCGCTCGCCGGGGCACTGATCGCCCCCTGCGGCGCTTGCTTCTGCAGGTTGAATGGCTCGGTTACGGCGACGCCGGTATTCACTCCATCGGACGCACGAACGCGCAGTAGCAACCCCTCACCGCCGCCAACGAAGGCCGGATCTACAGCAAACGTGTCGCCACTGAACCGCGGCGCGATGGTATCCCACGTCTGGCCCCCGTCGTGCGAAAGCTCCAACCAGAAGTTATGCGAAGCGCTGTCCGAATCCGCGACGTTCCACGAGAACTTCGGCAACGGCGGGGCTCCGGCCACACTGAGAGATATGCCCGAAGTCAGTTGAACCACTGGGGTCACCCCACCGAGCTCGAGCTCGCCGACCTCGTTGCTCCCGCTGATCACGACGATCTTCGCCGCATTCGCCTGCACCGGGATCAACTCAGCGAATCGCACGACGTCCGCGTCCTGCGACGCCTGCGGCCCTTCGTCTTCGAACTGCGAGTCGTCGACTGCAAAGAACCGCGTGAATAGCACGCCGCCGACGGAGTCGCGAACCTCGACCCGGTAGAGCCCGGTCCCGGCCTCGACGCTGCCCTCGGTCTCCAGCTCGAATAGCGGGTCGAACTCCGCCGTCCCGGCATCCTCGTCGAGCAGGCCGGAGACGAGCCAGAAGTCGCCAGGCGTCAGACCCGCTGTCTGCGCCGCTGCCACCCCGCCAGTCCGGAAGGCGTCGATAACGTTGTTCGCCGTGTATGGAGAAATCCAGCGCGGAGCGCAGAAGCTCGTCCAGTCCGCATAGTCATCCGGAATCGGTTCCTCCTCCGCCACGTCGTAACCGACTTCGCCGGTCTCCGGCGAGCCGCCGTTAGGCCAGTTGGGGTCAACCTCGGCGGGCGTCCCGTAACAGCCACCCGCGGACGGCGCGTGCCCCAGGGCCAGGTTGTCAGCGATCAGATGCGCCACCAGCTCGTGCGCCGTGTCGTCCGGCAGGCCCCCGTCCATGTCGTCGCGAAGGGCTCGTCTTCCCCGCCGCTGCGTTCGCCAGCGTGTAAGCTAGGCCGCCGATTGTGCCCGCATCCGCCTGCGGGCGCACGACGCCGTAGTGATGGAGGTTGTCGAACGCCCCATCCGCCGTCCACAGCGCCCGCACGTTGTCGCCAACGAGTTGCCACCACTCCGCAGGGTCCGCAACCTCGTCGGTGTCCACGTATATCGTCGAGCTCGCGCCCGCCACGATCACCTCGCCCGGGAACGTCGCGCGCAGGTACGGCAGCAGGTCCACGAAGTCGAACAGCGACCCGCAGTTCCAGACACCGGTCTGCGCGTTGAGCAGGTGATCGCAGACCGTTACCGGCTTCAGGATCAACGGGTGAGTCTGCACACTCGTCAGGTTGAACTCGTGCTCCTCCAGCACTTGGCTGTCTTGCTGCAACCTCACCTTAAGCGTGGCGGACCAATCGCCGGCGGGCGGCGTGAACGTGAAGTCCATGGACCGGCAATTATTCTCGCCCGTTCGTCGCTGCCCAGCCGTACAGCCCGGGGTCAGAGAGATGAATCGGCTGCCGTTGACATCGCCAGTTACCTCGACCTCATAGACCGTCGTTTGCTCAACCTCGGAGAAGTATATCCTCATCGCCGTCGGTTTCCCCGCAACGATCGGCACCGGCGGCTGCCCGTCGCCCTGCAGGTCCGACTGAAGCGCGGACAGCGGCTGCAGCACCTGGATGCCCTGCGTGAACTCCACGCTACTGACCACCGGCGGAACCAGCGGCTGCCAGGCCGGATGAAAATCGTAGAAGTCTGTGGTATTGGTCAGGCTATGTGCCCCGGTCCCGTCAGGATTCATCGCACTAATGATGGTGGCCCCGCCTATCCAATCAGTGAATGCGATGAGAGTGCCGTCAGGCGACCATGCCGGATATGGCAGGACCGGCTGCGATATCAGCGGCATGGGGGCTCCGCTACCATCGGCATTCACAAGCATGACGCTCAACTCGTCCGGAGCCGTAGCTCGGGTGAAAACTATCTTGGAGCCGTCCGGTGACCAGTCGGGAAACGAGTCGGAGGATTCCGTCGTGAGTTGCCTGATGTTGCTGCCGTCGGCGTCCATGAGGTGGATGCCCGGAACTCCGTCGGCACCAGCCAGACGTGTATGCGCGATCGTCGAGCCGTCCGGGGACCAGGCTGGAGACGCGATCGGTCTGTCAAAGGCTAGCTGCGTGGTGGCAGCAGGATTGTCGACGTTGGCCATGAGGATCTGCCCACCGCGGGTGAAAACTAGATTCTGCTGCGCTAAGCCCGGCAACCAGCCGAGGTGTACTGCCGCCACTTGCGTGCCACTGACGTTCCGGACGTTCACTAGCGTCGGACCACTGGCGTCGCCAACGAATACTTGTGTCATCCCTCCAGTTGCGACCGTGAAAGCGAGGTGCTGACCGTCTGGCGACCAGGCCGGCGGGGTGGTGTCAGTGTAAATGGGAGGCGTGTCGACAAGCGTCTGGTTGGCACCATTAGCGTCCATGAGGTACAGGTCGTGACGCTCTATGTTGCGATTGGTGTAGAAGGCGATCTTACCGTTTTCCCCCGGAAACGCCGCCTCCGCCGGCGCTTCGCCAGCGCGCTCCTCCACGCCGGCGAGAAGACAAGCCAGAACCAGTACGCCGAACAGTCTCGCCACGACTCGCATTTTCGTTCCTCCGAAAGTTGTTGTGACGCCATTCTGCGGCGCACAAAGCAAAGCTGGCAACGCTTAAACAGTCACATTCTGTAGCCCATCTCGGTTAGTATTTCTGCATGAGAGATGCGGGGATGGGAAGGGACGATATCCAGGACCGGTTCGACTGGCCGCGCGCCATCCGTGACGAACGCAAGCGCAGGCATCTGGCGCGCCCGGAGGTAGCGCATCGCTCTGGCCTTTCGCTATCGGCCATCAAGGCATACGAGACCGGTGCCCGCCACCCCAGCCGCGAGGCGCTGCAGGCGATCATCGACGCGCTGGGTCTCACGGCGGCCGAGGCCAGCCCAATACTGGCGGGAGCGGGGTACGCAACAAATTGGCGGGCGATCTTCCACGATGCGTATGGCCCGCGACCACTGGAATGGTTCGAGGAGCAGGTTGAGCACGAGGCGTGGCCGGCCTTCGTCACCAACGAGGCGTCCGACATCATAGCCGCCAACAGGACCTTCCGAACCCTCATCGGGATGCCGCCGTCGCAGCGGCTGCCGACGCCGGAAAAGTGGAACTTCATCGCGATGTCCACACAACCGTGGTGGGCTGACCACATCGATAACTGGGACGAAGCGATGAGTTGGGCGCTCGGTCTTGCGAAAACGGGCTTGCGGCGTCAGATCAATCTCGAACGGCCGCCTCCCTGGAGCACCGGAAGCAACTGCTAAAGGGTGACCCGGCATACATCGCGCGCATGCTCAAGCTTTGGGAGCCCGCTGAGCCCGTCGATCACACTACGAGGATGCGATATTCCGTCCGCTGGCGTTCCCACGCAGGGGTGACCTTGCACTTCACCTCGGTCGTCCACGTCGCCGACGTCTGGCAGGCCTACGCCTGGCACGACTGGATCCCGGAAGACGCCGAGACGCTGCGGATCCTGCGGAACGCCGATCAGGCTAAGACCTGACCCCCGGGGTTATGGCTAGGAGCGGCGCCAGCGGGTGCCGTCGGAGACGTCTTCGAGGGTGATGCCCATATCGGCGAGGCGGTCGCGGACTTTGTCGCCGAGCTCGAACTGTTTGGCGGCGCGGAGGTCGTTGCGGAGTTCGACGAGGAGGTCGATGAGGGTGTCGGCGCCCTGGGCGAGTTCGGCTTCACGCAGAGAGAGGCCGAGCACGCCGGCGAGCTCACGGAGCGTGGCCTGGGCCTCGTTGACGTCGCGGCCGTCGTCGCGGGCGCGGTTGATTTCGCGGGCAAGATCGAAGAGGACGGCGAGTCCAGCGGGGGTGTTCAGGTCGTCGTCCATAGCCGTGACGAAGCGCTCGCGGTAGTGATCGCCGAAGATGTCGGCGGGTGGGCCGGCGCTCTCGACGTTGGCGGCGAGGCGGAGGCGTTCGGCGGCTCTCTTGCCGGACTCGAGGCCTTCCTCGGAGTATTTGAGGGGGGCGCGATAATGGGCGGTGAGGACGAAGACGCGGAGGCCGTCCGCGCCGTATGTGTCGATGGCTTCGCGGATGGTGATGATGTTGCCGAGCGACTTGCTCATCTTCTCTTCGTCCATGGTCATCCAGCCGTTGTGGACCCAATGCCGCACGAAGGGCTTGACGCCGGTGAAGTTCTCGGCCTGGGCGATCTCGTTTTCGTGGTGGGGGAAGATGAGGTCCTGGCCACCACCGTGGAGATCGAGCTGGGCGCCGAGGTAGCGATAGGACATCGCTGAGCACTCGATGTGCCAGCCAGGGCGGCCGGGTCCCCAGGGGGACTCCCACGAGGGCTCGCCCGGCTTGGCGGCCTTCCATAGGGCGAAGTCGGCCGGGTCGCGCTTTTCTTCGGACGATTCGACTCTGGCAAATTCCTTGCGGATGGCGTCGATATCGCGGCCGGAGAGCTTGCCGTAGCCGGGGTCGCTGCGGACATCGAAGTAAACGTCGCCGGCCTCGGTGACGTAGGCGTGGTTGTTGGCGATGAGGCCCTCGACCATCTCGATGATTTGCGGGATCTCTTGCGTGGCGCGGGGATAGATGTGCGCCGGAGTGATGTTGAGCTGGCGCATCTCCTGCTCGTACTCGGCGATGTACTCGGCGGCGACCTGGTCATAGGAGACACCGCGCTCGTTAGCGCGGTTGATGATGCGGTCGTCGATATCGGTGTAGTTCTGGACGTGCTTGACCTTCACGCCGCGATACTCGAGGTAGCGACGGAGGACGTCGAAGATGATGTAGCTCATCGCGTGGCCGACATGCGAGTGGTCGTATGGAGTGACGCCGCAGACGTAGACCTTCAGTTCTTCGCCGTCTTTTGGGGAGACCTCGTCGACGCGGCGGGAGAGGGTATTGTACATACGCAGCGTCATTTTGGGGCCGACTCTTCCGTGGCGCTCCGGCGCCTGCCGCCCCGGCCGCGAGGCGTCGTTGACTCGATCTCCGCGAGCCGCGCTTCCAGCTCCTCGATGCGGGCTTCGAGCTTCTCGATGATGTCCCACTCGGGATCGGGCAGACGGAGGACGGTGTCGTCGCCGGGATCAGCGAAGGCGACGACATGGCCGGGCACACCAACGACAGTGGCGTTGGGTGGGACATTGGTGACGACGACGGAGCCTGCCCCGATCTTGGCGTTTTCGCCGACGGTAACGTCGCCGATGACCTTGGCGCCGGCGCCGACGACGACGTTGTCCTTGAGGGTCGGGTGGCGCTTGGTGCGATGGGTGCTGGTGCCGCCAAGAGTGACGCCCTGGAAGAGGTGCACGTTGTCGCCGATGATGGCTGTTTCACCGATGACGACGCCCATGCCGTGATCGATGAAGAATTTCTTGCCGATCGTCGCGCCGGGGTGGATCTCGATGCCGGTGAAGAAACGGGCGAAATGCGAGACGAGCCGGGCCGAAACGTCGGCGCCACTCTTGTGCAGGGCGTGCGCAAGGCGATGCACTTGCCGCGCGTGGAACCCAGGATAAGTAAGGATAACCTCGAGGTCGCTGGTGGCTGCTGGATCGCGCTGGCGCGCCGCGTGTATGTCGCCTTTAATCTGACGTAAGAGGCCCATGAGCCGTCTCTCCCTTCCGCTGGTCTGATCGAACGTGCCGGTCAGGCCCCGCGATCCGCACATTGCGGACCGGGGCCTCCATACAGGCGCAGCAGCGGAAGTGGCCACGGCCTGCAACCCAGGCGTCCGAAGCCGGAAGAGAGATCCGATTCATGCAAGCATTATAGGAAAGGATGCGACCGCAGGGAAAGTAAAATGCGGTTAGCACCGTCAACTGCCGGTCGCGGGGAACGACTCTAGAGCCACTGTATGGTACTTTTACTTCGTTGCCGTCAACCCGGATTTGTATCGTGACCAGTTACATTCAAACCCGCGCCGCACCAGCCATCACCCGTGCCGCATCCGCCATCTGGCGTAACGGCCTGTGTGAGCTGCTGATCATAATTTGTGCGTTCATGCTCTATTCCGTCGTGCGCATGGGGTCCCATGATCGCCAGGTCGAGGCCACCTACAACGCCGTAGACCTCGTCCACCTCCAGCGCACCCTCTGGTTGGCGCACGAGGCCGACATTCAGAAGCTGATCCTGTGGAGTGATTTCCTGATCGGGGTGTTCAACACGATCTACACGTACGGACACTTCTGGCTGATCGGGCTAGCAGCGATCTGGCTTTTCTACTTTCACCGCGGACAATACATGCTTTTCCGGAACGCATTCTTCGCGGCAGGCGCGATCAGTCTCTTCTTCTTCAATGTCATGCCGCTGGCGCCCCCTCGTCTGCTACCGGGCGACTACGGTGCCGTCGACACGCTGCGCTTCTGGTCGGATGTGAACTACGAAAGCTCCGGCAATTTCGTCAACGAGTACGCGGCGATGCCGAGCCTGCACATCGCCTGGAACCTGCTTATCAGCATGGCCATCGCTTCTGTGACCACGAACCGCGCCATCCGTGTTTGGTGTTATGCCATGCCGCTGATAATGACGGCAACGGTGGTGGTTACGGGCAACCACTGGATACTGGACGCCATCGCCGGATACGTGGTCGCGATGGTCGGTCTCGGCGTGGCCATCCTTTTACGGAACGAGGGGTGGCGCGTGCGGCAGTGGCTCGCTTCCCCATCGCGCACCGCTTCGGCGTAAGATAACCGCGTGCGGGACCAGGACACTGAGGCGGGATTCCGTTGGCGCTCGCTGCTGCCGGGGTTGTCACGACGCGACCTGCTGGAAGCGGCGATAATCGCGTTTGCATTCGTTCTGTACTTCTGGGTGCGTGGAGCGGTCGTTGACCGTCCGGAGGCGGCTTACTGGCATGCCCGCGACATCATCGACGTGCAACGAAGTCTGGGCTTCTTTTGGGAAGACGAGATGAACCGGTGGATCGCCGATCGTGAGTTCTGGGCCCAGTCCATGAACATCATCTACTTCTATCTTCACTTTCCGCTGATCATCGCCTTCGGCATCTGGCTGTACTACTACCGGCGAGGCCAGTACACGTTCGTGCGGGACTCGTTCCTGGCCTCGGGCGCGATCGCGCTGGTCATCTACTGGCTATATCCGGTTGCGCCACCGCGGGAGTTGCCGGAGCTTGCGGCCCAGTTCGATGCGGCAGCTCCCGGATATGTGCTTGGCTTCTTCGACACGATGGAGGCGTACCTGGGCTATGCCTACGATACGCAGTCGACGCGTGCGTTTGTCAATCCTTACGCGGCGATGCCGAGCCTGCACTTCGGGTGGGACCTGCTGCTGGGAATCGCGGTGATCAACGCGTTCCGGAAGACGCCCTTCGTCTGGATTGCGGCGCCGATCGGCGTGGCGCTCCCGACTCTACAGGTGTTCTCGATCACGCTTACGGCAAACCACTATCTGCTTGACGCGGTTGCGGGGGGCATCGTGGCGGTCGCTGGACTCGGAGTAGCATGGGCGATCCAACGCTGGATGTACCCGCGCCTGGAAGAGCGTGTGCGGAGGCTGCCATGGCCGAGCGCCCGCCGCTTCTTGCTTCCGGATGAGGATGCGGCGGCGGCTGGTTAGTTCCAGTTATGGAAAGGGGATAACGGACCGAGCGAGGCGTAGACCTCAACGCTGAGGCCGGTGACGTGCTGGAGCCAGGCCTCCCAGTCGCGCCGAGCACGGTCCGCTTGTGGGCTGCTCATAGCCGTTTGTACTGAGGCATCGTCTTCGAGTATGTAGAGCGTGGCCCAGTTGACACCACGCCTGGTGCATTGCGACCGATACGCCCGCACTATCCCCGGAATCTCCAAAACGTGCGGGAGGTGCTCGCTCCTGTACCAGCGCACGAACTCCTTCATCACTGCCGGATCGACACTTGCGCGCACTACCAGCAGAGGACGCGCCACTAGCAGAAGCCTTCCGGGTCGTAGTTGCACTCAAAGGTCTCGATGAAGGTACGAACACGGACCTCATCGAACTCGTCGAACGCGTCGAGATAGCCCCAGGAGGTTAGAGCGATCCGCGATTCCATGGCGGGATATGGTGACATGAGAACCTCGCGCCCTTCGCCGATCTGCTCCTGGACGACCTCCGCCAAGTTATTGCGCAGGGTTATGCAATCGTCGTTGGTGAGGACGGGAGGGGCGTTGCAGTTGTACCAGACAACGACGTGGGAATGCTCCATGTTGTGGACAGCCTGCTCTTTGGGGACGGCGAGGTCGGATACGCCGGTCTCCGCCGGCCGCAGGGCATGGGGACCGGATGTGGGGGGATCGCTGGTGTAGTCGTCGTAGGTAAGACCGAGATCGAAGTGTGAGCGATCCGTCAGCTCTTCCGGCTGCTCAACGGGGTACGAGTAGTCAGCGATATCGACGTCGCTGCCGTTGTCGTCATCATCTCCGCCAAGGAGGAGGAATGCGATGCTGCCGATGATAACGATGATGGCGAGCGAAGCGATTGATAGCCTGATCATGTCCCTAGCTTTGCAGGCGAGCGACTATCTTGTCCAGAACTTCATCGGTATTGCGGGCGGTGTTAACGGTGAAATAGCGCCGCCGAGGACGCTCGTAGTCGCCCTTCATAGATTCGAAGACGGACATTGTCGCGGTCGAGTGATCATCCGCGTTGCGGCCTGTCTTCCGCCGGGCGAGGCGGCGCCGGATTTCGCTGACGGGAGCGACGACGCGAACGAGGACGACCGGCAGACCAGCATCCTGGGCGATGGCGTAGTAAGGCCGCCTGTTCGCCTCCTTCAGGTTCGTAGCGTCGACGATGACGCTGATGCCCTGCTCCAACAGGCGTCGCATCAGCACGTGGATGGCTGGAAAGAGGCGGCCGTGCTCCTTAGTGGTATGCTCCGGCGTTGCGAAAAGCACCTGGCGCAGGGCGTCGCTGTCGAGGATCGCGGCGGGATAGCGCGCCTTCAGACTGCGCGCTAAGTGAGACTTGCCGCTGCCGGGGAAGCCAATGAGGATGATTAACGCGGGCTTTTGGCGTCGCCGCGGAAGGCGGCCGAGCGCAGCTTGGAGACGGTCGGCGTCGCGGTTGCGGATTACATCCATGCGCGCGCGGCGCTGCGGATCAGTCGCCGGCATCGGAGTAAAAAGCCAGGCCCACGAAGCCGGGGCCGGTGTGCACGGCCATGACGGAAGTGAAATCGGTGCGGAGGATTTCGACGGGGGCCAGCCGGTGGCAGGCCATTTCGGCCAGAGCGTCGGCGGCTGCGGGTGCTTCGGTGTGCGCAACTGCCACGCGCATTCCTTGATTGCGATATCTGGCGGAGTACTCGAGCAAACGCTCAAGGCCTTTCGCCTCAGTCCTTACCCGGCCGATGGAGTGAGCACGGCCGTCCTCAAAGGCGAGCAGGGGACGGATGCGCAAGATCTGGGTCGCCCAGTGCACGATCCAGGGAACGCGCCCCCCTTTTGCGAGGTAGCGGGTAGTGCCGAGCAGACCGGCGAGCCGGGCACTGGCGGCCACCTTCTGCGACCGGGTGACGGCGTCACCGATCGTGGCGCCGACATCGAGCGCGCGCGCGGCGGCGAGAACGGCGAAGCCGTGCGTCATGGCGAGGCCACCGGTGTCCACGACTTCAATGTCGATCCCGGGCAGTGACCCCGAAGCAAGTTCTTTAGCCGCGATGGCTGAGTCGTAAGTGCCGCTGTATGCGGCGGAGAGAGTGAGGCAGAGAATATTGGAGGCGCCAGCTTCCGTGGCGACTCGAAATGCCGCCAGGAAGTCTGCCGGCGAGGGGGACGCGGTCCGCGGCGGGCTCCCTGTCTCTTCGGCCATGCGAAAGAGCTCGGCTGCCGGAAGCGAGCCATCGGGAAAGGATCGATCGCCCACCTGGAGGATCAGGGGTACGGTGAGGATGCTGTGGGCGTCCAGGAGCTCTTGCGGAAGACAAGCGGAACTATCGGTAACCAAAGCTGTTCCAAGCATCGGTGGAGCCATCATGCTACGTTCCGCTTAACGATGCCAGTGTGCTACAATCGCCACGAAGGAAAGAAGAAGGAAGCGACACCCCTGTAGATGCTCACGAAAGAAAAGACGACGGAGATCGTCGCCGAACACCAGTCCCATGCAACGGACTCGGGTTCTAGTGAAGTCCAAGTCGCGCTCCTGACGGAGCGGATCAAGCAACTCACCGATCACCTGCGGGCGAATCGGAAGGACTTTCATTCTCAGCGTGGGCTGCTCATGCTCGTAGGTCAGCGGAGGCGTCTTCTGCGATACCTAAACCGCAAAGATACCGCGAGCTACAAGGCACTGATCGCCAAATTGGGTCTGCGCAAGTAAGCGCAGGCCTTTCTCTTTCCCGGTAAATATAGACGGGCTGACTCCAGCGGACGCTGGTCACCACGCGCGCCGAGCCGCGCCTCCTTCGCCAGAGAGAATTGCGAAGGCTAAGACCACCCGCGAAGTCCCCCTCAATCAACCGGAGGTACCACACAGATGGTAGAAGTTTTCGAGCGCGAACTGGGCGGCAAGCCCTTGCGCATTGAGTCTGGCAAACTGGCCGGACTCGCCAACGGCGCCGTAACGATACGCTACGGCGACACGATGCTCCTGGTGACGGCGGTGATGAACGACAACCCGCGCGAAGGCCAGGATTTCTTTCCGCTCACGATTGATTTCGAAGAGCGAATGTACGCCGCGGGCAAGATCCCCGGCGGTTTCTTCAAAAGGGAGGGACGGCCCAGCAGCGAAGGCACGCTCACAGCGCGCTTGACCGACAGGCCGTTGCGCCCGCTCTTCCCCAAGGGCATGCGCAACGACGTGCAGATCGTCATCACGACGCTCTCCGCAGACCAGGAGAACGACGCTGATTTCATGGCGATCATCGGGGCGTCCGCAGCGCTGAGCATCTCGGACATCCCCTTCAGCGGGCCGATCGCGGCGACGCGCATCGGGCAGATCGACGGAGAGTTCATCGTCGATCCGACATACCAGCAGCGCGACGAGAGCGTCGTCGACATCGTCGTAGCCGGCAGCCGCGACGCCATCGTAATGGTGGAGGCCGGCGCCAGCGAAGTCTCCGAGGAGACGCTCCTGGCCGCGATGAAGCTAGCCCAGGAAGTCAACGCCGACCTCATCGCCTTCCAGGAAGAGATTGTCGCCAAGATCGGCAAGCCGAAGCGCGCCTTCGAGGTTGCCGAGCTAAGCGACGAGGTAAAGACGGCCGTGTCTGAATACGCCGCTACGCGCGACTGGAATATCTTTGCGGCGGCGAAGGACGAGCGTGCCGGCCTCATGGAGGAGATCCGCAAGGAGGCCGTCGAGGCTCTCTCCGAGCGCTTCGAGGAGGCGGACATCAAGGCCGCCGTCGACAGCCACACCAAGGGCATCATCCGCGGAAGCATCCTCGACGAAGGCAAGCGACCGGACGGCCGCAAGCCGGAAGACATCCGCGCGGTGACGACGGAGGTCGGCCTGATTCCGCGGGCGCACGGCTCCGGCCTCTTTACACGAGGCGAGACACAGGCGCTTACAGTGCTGACACTGGGCTCCATGGGTGAGCAGCAGCGGATCGACGGCATTGAGCCGGAAGACTCCAAGCGCTACCTGCACCACTACAACTTCCCGCCTTACTCCGTCGGCGAAGCGCGCTTCATGCGCGGCCCCAGCCGTCGCGACATCGGCCACGGTGCACTCGCCGAGCGGGCACTTCTGCCGGTGATTCCGGACGAAGACGTGTTCCCGTACACGATCCGGCTTGTTTCGGAGGTGCTTTCCAGCAACGGCAGCTCGTCGATGGCGAGCACCTGCGGAAGCACGCTTGCCCTGATGGACGCTGGTGTCCCGATCAAGTCCCCTGTCGCGGGCATCGCCATGGGACTGATCAAGGGCGATGACGACCGCTTCCAGGTCCTGACCGACATCGCCGGCATGGAAGACCACTACGGCGACATGGACTTCAAGGTGGCGGGCACTGCCGAAGGCGTGACCGCGATGCAGATGGACATCAAGATCAAGGGCATCACGGAAGAAATCCTGACGACCGCCCTTCAGAGGGCCAAGGACGCCCGGCTCTTCATCCTGGACAAGATGAAGGAGACTCTCCCCGGCGCCCGCGAGGAGCTTTCGCCCTTCGCCCCTCGCATGTTCCGTATCACCGTGCCGCAGGACAAGATCGGCGCGGTCATCGGCCCCGGCGGCCGCGTCATCCGCTCCATCATCGAAGAGACAAAGTGCTCTGTTGACATCGAGGACGATGGCACGGTGTTCATCGGTTCTCCCAGCGAGGAAGCCGCCCAGAAGGCGATCAGCATCATCGAGGGCCTGACCAAGGAAGTCGAGCTGGGCGAGACCTACACCGGTACGGTGACGCGGACCGCGGGCTTCGGTGCCTTCGTCGAGTTCGCCCCGGGCAAGGAAGGTCTCATCCGCCTGGAGGACCTGCAGGAAGAGCCCCCGCGCCGCGTGGACGATATCGTTGATGTCGGCGACGAGGTGGAGGTCATGGTGATCGAGATCGACGCCATGGGCCGGATAAACCTCTCGCGCCGGGCGATGACCGAGAACATGACACTGGAAGAAGCGATCGAAGCATCCAAGGCCGCGCAGGCTGCCTCGCCGCGTGGCGGTGGTGGCGGCGGCTTCGGCGGACGCGGCGGTGACCGCGGCGGACGCGGGGGCGGCGGTGGCCGCGATCGCGACCGACGTGGTGGCGGCGGCTTCGGAGGTGGCGACCGCGGTGGTAACGGCCGACCTCGCGGCGGCGGGGGCGGCGGTGGCGGCGGCTTCGGCGGCGGCGGTGGCGGTGGCCAGCGACGCAGCGGTGGTGGCGGCTTCGGCGGCGGTCAGCAGAACCGCGGCGAGGGCGGCAACGGCGGCGCGGGTTTCCGGCGCGAGCCGGGGTCACCCCCTCCTCCTCCGCCTCCCGCGCCGATGAAGCGCTGGTAAATCCGAACCGTTTGAGGCCGGGGGAATCCCCGGCCTCTTGATGTCTGGAGGTCGGTATGACGCAAGCTGACAAAGCACTTCCAAACCTCATGCGCCTGGTCAACGGATACCAGGTTTCCCAGGCCATTCACGTTGCTGCCGTGCTTGGTATACCTGACCTCCTTAAGGACGTCGCAAAGCACGTCGACGACCTGGCCGCGCAGACCGGAACCGATGGAGGTGGCTTGTACCGGCTGCTGGGGGCGCTCGCCGCGATCGGTATCTTCAGTGAGACAGACGACAAGATGTTTGGCCTCGCCCCGATGGGCCAGCATCTTCGATCAGACGCCTCACAGTCAGCCGCCGGCTGGGCCAGGAACATTGGCCAGGAGTATTTCTGGCAGACCTGGGGCAACCTTCTCACAGGAGTCCGCACCGGGAAGAACGTGTTTCGGGAATTGCATGGCGAGGATGTCTGGTCGTACCGCGAGAAACATCTGGAAGCCGGAGCCATCTTTGATCAGGCGATGACGTCTCTCTCCCTGCTCACCTCAAGGCAGGTGGTCGCTGCCTACGACTTCTCGGCGTGCTCCACGATCATTGACGTCGGAGGCGGCCGAGGCGGGCTCCTGGCCGCGATCCTGTCCACCAACCTGGGAGTGAGAGGGATCCTTTTCGACCAACCGCACGTCGTATCTGATGAACTTCTCTCCAGTGCCGGAGTCATCGATCGTTGCGAGATAGCATGCGGAAGCTTCTTTGAGTCCATCCCTCAAGGCGGGGCAGCCTATATTCTCAAGGCGATCATCCATGACTGGAAAGACGCAGAGTCTATAGCCATACTCAAACGATGCCGTGAAGCGATGGATGCAGACGGTAAGCTTCTGCTGGTTGAACGCGTCTTAGCCCCGCCGAACGAGGGTCCGGCTGCCAAGTTCTCCGACCTCAACATGCTGGTGATGGCGGGAGGCCGAGAACGGACAGAAACTGAATTTGCCAATCTTCTGCACCTCGGAGGTTTCAGCCTGCCCAGGGTGATTTCGACCGGACCTGACCAGTTCTGCATCATCGAAGCCAGTCCGGCTTAGACTGTCCTTGTCGGTAGTGGTTCAGTGAACCACTACCTCCTTGTCCCCTCATTAGGTCAAACACGCTAAGCTACGCACATGATCAAAGTCCTTGTCAGCGGCAGCGGCAAGATGGGCCGCGAGGTGCTCCAAGCTTTATCTGCGGAAGCAGACATGGAGCCGGTCGGCGTTGTGGACGCCTTGTCGGGCGAAGAGTACATCTCGATATCAGGCAGCGAGGCGCTGATCCCGTTCAGCCGCGATCCAGCTGCGATCATCATCCGGACACACCCGGACGTCATTGTCGACTTCACAAACGCTGAGTGGACGCCCAAGCTTGCCGAAGCAGCCCTGGCAGCCAACGTGCGGCTGGTAACCGGCACCAGCGGCCTCAGCGACGCCTTTGTGCAACACCTGCGTGAGGAGTGTCAGAAGCGTGAGCTGGGAGCAGTCATCGCCTCGAACTTCGCGATTGGCGCGATTCTCATGCAGCAGATGGCGCGCCTGGCGGCTCGCT
The DNA here is from genome assembly GCA_035512435.1 of Dehalococcoidia bacterium. Lineage (GTDB taxonomy): Bacteria > Chloroflexota > Dehalococcoidia > SM23-28-2 > RBG-16-64-32 > CF-162. Next base: position 35,005 of record DATKDX010000041.1, on the reverse strand, counting down.
TCTACGACACTGCCGAAATCCTCGAACAGCACCACGACGCCAAGGTCGACGCCCCTTCCGGCACGTCCATCGCCACGGCAAAGGCCATTGCGGAAGGCCACGGTGGCGCGCTTTCGGTACCGGAGACCAAAATCGAGACGGTCGCCGGCACCCGCGGCAACACCGTCGATGGCGTGACCGTGCACAGCGTGCGGCTGCCGGGCATGGTCGCGCACCAGGAGGTCATCTTTGGCGCGCCGGGGGAGACGCTGCACATCCGTCACAACACTATGGACCGCGCCTCATTTATGCCGGGCGTTATCCTGGCCGTCCGCGAGGTGATGAAGTTGAAGGAGCTGGTAGTCGGGCTCGACCGGTTGATCGGGCTCGACAGCGACGGGACCGCCGGTTAACGCATGGCCGGCAAGACAGTAGTTGTTCTGGGGGCGGGCACCGGCGGGCTGGTTGCCGCGAACAGGCTGCGGCGGATGCTCGATAAGGGACACCGCGTCGTTTTGATCGATCGGTCGCCCGTGTACACGTTCGCGCCGTCGCTGACGTGGGTGATGCTAGGTGAGCGCACCGTGCCGCAGATCTCGCGCGACCTCCGGAAGCTCGAGAAGAAGGGCATCGAGTTCAAGGCGGCGGAGGTCACGGGCTTCGACTTTGACAACAAGCGGGTCCTGCTTTCGACTGGACAGGTCGTGTACGACTACCTTGTGGTCAGCCTCGGGGTCGACTACATGGCGGAAGACGTACCCGGCCTGCACCGCGCCTGGAGTTTTTACCACGCCGACGGAGCAGAAGGCCTGCGCGACGCGCTGAAGGAGTTTCGTGGCGGGCGGGTAGCGGTTGTCGTGCCTTCGCTGCCGTATCGCTGCCCTCCGGCGCCCTACGAAGGTGCGATGATGCTGGAGCATCACTTTCGCAAGCGCAAGGTGCGTGGCGAAGTAGAGATCACCGTGATCACCCCAGAGGGGCAGCCTTTGCTGGCGGCAGGTGAGGAAGTAGGCGAACGAATTCTCGATCTGCTGAAGGAACGCAGCATTGGGTTTAGCGGAGGCCGCACGGCGAAGTCCGTGAATCAGGAGAAGCGGCTCGTCAATTTCGCTGAGGGCGAGCCGGAGGGGTTCGATCTCTTGATAGCGACGCCCGTGCACAAGCTACCGGGCGTCGTCGTTGAAACGCCGCTGGTAAACGGCGGTGGCTGGATACCAGTGGACCGCGAGACGATGCAGACGGCGGTGCCCGACGTTTACGCGATCGGTGATGTCACCATGATCCCGCTGGCGAACGGCCACTATCTACCGAAGGCCGGAGTGTTTGCGCACGGAGAAGCCGAGGTAGTGGCCCGCAACCTGGCTTCCGAAATCGCGGGCAAGGAGCCAATATGGGCTTACGGCGGGCAAGGGGCCTGCTTCCTAGAGACCGGCGGTGGACGCGGCGCTTACGTGACTGGGCGCTTCTACGCCGAACCCGATCCGGAAGTGGCGCTGCGCACGCCCGGGCGGATGTGGCACTGGGCTAAGCTGGGGTTTGAGCGGGTCTGGCTCTGGCGCTGGTTTTAGGGCCAGGCCAGCTTCTTAACAGCGATTTAAGCCGCCATGTGTCGCGAGTCTTGCGCGCCCGTGGACAATAGAGGCGTGACAACGACTGCGCAACGCCACCCGGAATACGAAACGGACGTACTTCTGCGCGACGGCTCGACGGTACACCTGCGGCCGGTCAGGCCGGAAGACCGAGACGCCGTCGTGACGATGTATCGGAGACTCTCGGAGCGCAGCCTTTTCATGCGCTTTCATCGTTCGGTCAGGGAGTTGCCCGAGGAGGAGGTGAACCTGTTTATTTCCGGCGCCGACGAGGACCGTTTCGCGATCGTAGCAACTCTGGGTGAGCCGCCAGACCAGCGAGTGATCGCGCTGGGACGTTATGACCGCTCGCCAGACCGACGAGACCATGCCGAAGTGGCCTTTGCGGTAGAGGATTCGCACCAGGGACGCGGTATCGCCAGCCAGTTGCTGGACCAGCTAGCATTGGCTGCTCGGGACCACGGGATCTCAGTCTTCGAGGCAGATGTAATGGGCGAGAACCGCTCGATGATGGACGTCTTCCGGGACAGCGGGTACCCACTCGCCAGCGGTCTCAAATACGGAACGTTCCACGTCAGCTTTCCGATCATCGACACGCACGAGGCGGAGGACCGAGCGGAGAAGCGGGAGGCGGTAGCGGCGGCGAACTCGATTCGCGCATTCTTTCAGCCCTCCAGTGTGCGGTCATCGGGGCATCGCGCGACCGCGGGACCTTCGGGGCCGAGATCTTGCACAACATCATCGAGAGCGGATATACCGGGCGCCTTTATCCCGTCAACCGCAGCGCAGACATGGTGGAGGGACGCAAGGCCTACACTTCGGTGCTCGATATTCCGGAAGACCTCGAACTGGCGGTCATCGTTGTGCCGGCGCCGGCCGTGCTGGAGGTGGTACGGAAATGCGCCGAGAAGGGCGTACGCGGCCTCGTAGTTATAACGGCGGGCTTCAAAGAGGCAACCGAGGCAGGCGGCGAGCTTCAACGCGAGCTCGTCGCGCGCGTTCGCAGCTACGGCATGCGCCTGATCGGGCCGAACTGCATGGGCGTTGTAAACGCCAATCCTCATGTGTCGTTGAACGCTACGTTCTCGCCCGTATTTCCGCCATTCGGGAACGTCGCACTGCTGTCGCAGAGCGGAGCGCTAGGGCTCGCACTGCTCGACTACTCACGTGATCTGAACATCGGCCTCTCGACGTTCGCCAGCATCGGGAACAAGGCCGACGTTTCTGGGAATGACCTAATCCAGTACTGGGAGCAGGACCCAGACACGGACGTGATCCTCTTGTACCTGGAGTCGTTCGGTAACCCGCGAAAGTTCTCGCGGCTAGCGCAGCGCATCGCGCCGAAGAAGCCGATTGTCGCGGTGAAGAGCGGTCGCACGCGGGCGGGTTCGCGCGCGGCGAGTCCGCACACAGGCGCGTTGGCCACGGCGGATGTGGCGGTGGATGCTCTCTTTCGGCAGGCCGGGGTAATCCGGGTGGACACGCTTGAGGAGATGTTCGATACCGCCAGCCTGCTAGCACACCAACCGGTACCTGCGGGCAACCGGGTAGCAATTTTGACGAACGCCGGCGGCCCGGGGATCCTAGCGGCAGACGCCTGCGAGTCTTACGGGCTGCAAGTGCCAGAACCGACGGATGCCACTCGCGCCCGTCTTGCCGAATTTTTGCCTGCCGAAGCCGGCCTATCGAACCCGGTCGACATGATTGCGTCTGCGACAGCCGAGGACTACGGGCGCGCGCTACGCGTGCTACTTGAGGACGATGCCTACGATGCCGTAATCATCATCTTCATCCCGCCGCTGGTGACGCAGTCAGTGGATGTGGCTTCGGCGATTCGCGAAGTGGCCGCAGACTTTGCGGGGCGGAAGACGATGCTCGCGTGCTTCATGAGCGCGAAGGGCGCACCCCCCGAGCTGGTGACCGGCGAGTTTTCGCTTCCTTCGTACATTTTCCCGGAGTCGGCCGCGCAGGCGCTCGCCCGGGTGACAGAATACGGGGCGTGGCGCGGTCAGCCACGAGGGACTGTGCCCGATCTAGACGTGGATCGGGAAAACGCCCGCAAGATCGTAGACGCTGCGCAAGGGGGTGGCGGCAGTGAAGGTGTGTGGCTTTCTCCGGAACAGTGCACCGAGATCCTCCGCGCCTATGACATACGGGCTACCTGGCTCGCCTTTGCGGCCACGGCCGAGGAAGCGACCGCGGCGTTCGAAGTGACCGGCCGCCCGGTCGCGGTAAAGCTGGCGTCAAAGACGATCATACACAAATCGGACATCGGGGGCGTGATCCTGAACGTGAACTCGGCAGACGGTGTGCGGCAGGCCTTCGAGTCGATCCGGTCACGTGTGGGGAAGTTGGGACGTGAAGGCGAGATGGACGGCATTCTCGTGCAGGAGATGGCGCCACCGGGAATTGAGGCGATAGTCGATGTTACCCACGGTTCTTTGTTTGGGCCGCTAGTGATGTTCGGGCTGGGCGGGATCCTGGTCGAGCTGCTCAAGGACGTTGCTTTCCGCATCCACCCGCTGACGGACGTTGATGCGCGCGAGATGGTGCGCTCGATCAAAGGCTATCCGCTGCTAGAGGGATGGCACGGCGCACCGGCAGGTGATGTGGCGGCCCTGGAGGACGTGTTGCTGCGCGTGGCTGCGCTGGTGGAGGACTGCCCGGAGATCGCGGAGATGGACCTTAATCCGATCAAGGTTTTGCCGCCCGGTGAAGGATGCGTGACGGTGGACGCGCGGATCCTGTTACGCCGTCCAGAGTCGCGTCGCCGCGGCCACCCTCGCCACCGGTAGACGCTAAAGTTGGCAGGCAACTACGTCCGGGAAGTACGCGCTGGCGTTCACGAAATCCTTTGTCCCAAGGACAGTTTCGTCAGGAATGCTGGCGCCCAGCAGCTGCTTGAGCACCGTGTTCACCCACGTCGAAACGCTCACGCCAACACCACCCTTCACCGTGCCCACAAGCGTCCCTGCTTGCACTGCACGATGCCGAGCGATGATCCATTCGTGAGGCCCAGTGACATGGTCAGCGAACCCCACGGCCCGGCGCCCGCAACGGGAAGGCCGATCGTCGCGCCGAAGCGGAACTCAGCCGCCACGACGATCCCGTTCACGCCAACCGAGACACCGCGCAGCGACTCCAGAATACTCACCTCTTCCGTCATTTCCGGCGTCAGCAGCGTCTGTCCGTTAAAGCCAAGCGAACCGTCCAGCTTCCACAGTCCGCTGGCTGACAGGTTGCCGTTCTTTGCCGTGAACGCCGTCTGCACGAGGAGGCGGAACTTCTGCTTGAGCGTTACGGGAATCTCGCCGACCCATATCTGCTCACTGAGTTCGACGGGGATCTCCGTCTTAATCTGGCGGTTGTAGCTGAGGCCATCGGAATCGCCGGCAGCTAATAATACACGCGCCGACGCGGCCGCGCGCGCACTTCTCATCGAATGAAATGGCTTCCTGCGCCCGATGCCAGCACCCAGGCGCGTCCAACGTTAATGCGTCGCTGCGTTAGCCCACGTTTGCCGCCACCGCGTGCGATTCGCTACCATAGCGTCACTATGCCAGCGCCACTTAATGTCGCGGTCGTCGGAGCCACAGGCCTTGTGGGCAAGGAGTTCCTGAAAATTGCGATGCAGCGCCGCTTCCCCATCAAAGGGCTGCGGCTGCTCGCTTCCCACCGATCGGCCGGCAAGAAGGTCCAGTACGGCGAGTGGGAGATCGTGGTTGAGGAGACGACGCCGAAGTCCTTCACCGCTGTGGACATCGCCTTCTTCTCCGCGACGACTGAGGTTTCGAAGACGCTGATTCCGGCCGCTGTGAAGGCGGGAGCGATCTGCATCGACGATAGCTCGGCCTGGCGGATGGAAGAACACGTGCCGCTGGTGGTGCCGGAGGTGAACGCCGACGACCTGAACGCACACAAGGGCATCATCGCGATCCCGAACTGCCCGACGACACCCTTGTGCCAGGTGCTGTGGCCTGTGCACCAGCGAAATCCGCTCAAGCGCCTGATTGTCGATACTTATCAGTCCGTATCGGGCACGGGGACGGCGGCTGTGGACGAGTTGAACCAACAGTCACGGCAGGTACTGGACGGCAACGAGACGCGCCCGCACGTGTACCCGCACCAGATCGCATTCAATGCGCTTCCGCAGGTGGACGTCTTTCTTGGCAGCGGCTACTCCAAGGAAGAATGGAAGATCATGAACGAGACGCGGAAGATCATGCACGCACCAGAGCTTCCGATCTCGGCGACCTGTGTGCGCATTCCAACGTATGTGGGTCACTGCGAATCAGTCCACGCTGAGTTCACGAAGAACATCACGCCAGAGGAGTTCCAGGACATCCTACATGACGCGCCGGGAGTCTACGTGCAGGATGAGCCTTCGATGAACTTGTACCCCACGCCGTGGGAGGTGGCCGGCCGCGACGACACATATGTTGGCCGCATCCGGGCCGATGCGTCAGTGGACAACGGCATCGCCTTCTGGCTGGTGAGCGACAACCTGCGCAAAGGGGCCGCACTCAACGCCATCCAGATCGCAGAAGAGCTGATCGCGCGCAGCTTGGTCTAAGGCGGGCGATGCGACTCCGCGAGGCCACCAGCGACGACGTCCAGTTCGTCGCGGACTTACACACCACCAACTGGCGGGAGAACAATCGCGGCGCCTTCAGCGACGAGTACCTAAAGGGACCAGTGGTCGAGGACCGCCGCCGCATCTGGACTGAGCGACTGACCGAGCTCCCGCCCAACCAGTACGTCGTCATCGCCGAGAACGACGATGGCGAGGCAGTGGCCTTCGCTTGTGCGTACGGAGCGGAGGACCCGCAGTGGGGCACCTTCCTCGACAACATCCACGTGCGCACGGAGCTATTTGCGCAGGGTATCGGCAAGCGACTCATGGCGGATGTGGCCGCCTGGTCAATCCGCCACTATCCGGACTGCGGCATGCATCTGCTTGTGCTGGAGTCAAACGCACGCGCACGCCGCTTCTATGAGCGCCTGGGCGCCTGTGATGCGGAAGGCTCACTCATCTTCGAGTCGCCCGGCGGCCCAGTCAGTTCGCGGCGCTACGCCTGGACGAGAGGCCAGCTTGCAGCGATGGCTCAGGGCGCCGGCTGAAGGCCACAGCACATCACCCGCAAACCAGCTGATCCGTCCGTCCTGTTCCTCGTAGTAGGCTTGCTGGTCACCAAGAACATGCCTTCGAGCTTCTCGACGAGCAGCCGGTAGCCTACGTGCTTTCGTGCGAGAAATCCGTCATGCTCAACCGAGAGGACCTTGCGGATTACTTCGTGAGGTTCGTACCATTTTCCGAACAACACATCGCCAATAGCAGCGTCGGCCGTTTCGGCCTCCCAGAACTGGTTGGGCGTCATCCCGCGGAAGTCGAGGTCAGCGGTGAAGAGCTGGCGCAGCCGGTCGCGGTCCTTGTTGGCCAGTGGCTGCACGAATTGTTCGCCGAGCTTGGCGCCCATAACGCTTCTTTTCGCCGCCGGCAGGAGGCGGCATCACTGGGAGCATTATAGGACTGCGAGCAACTGTCAAATCAGGAGTGGTTCGACGAACCGGGATCTGGCACCCTCAAGGTCAGGCGGGGCGGGGTGGTGTCCTCCGCTACATCGAGCATGGCTCCGTCGAGTGAGATGGCGACTTCGTTGGCTACGTAGAGAACGGGCTTGTCGTCGCGCTTGACGACTTGATCGTCGGAATCGGGGCCGTCCACGAGCACGAGTCCGAATTCCCCTTCGGGCGTGCGGGCCAGCCTCAGCGCCTGGTCGTCCGTGACGTCTTCGGCGTCGATTGCGCTGGCGATCAGGTCAAGCGCTCGGTCACTCACTGCAAGCATCTTACTTACCTCCGTACTACGTACTACACTCACAAATTACGCTAACAGGCGAGTCAAATGGAGAATGTTACCGCATCGCCCTAGCGAAACACGCTCGCCACCGCAAAGAGGAGTATAGGGTCGAATTAGGTCCCTGTTGCCACAGGAGTGACTGGCGCTGCCCAAGAGGCCGCCCAATGCGCCGTCTCGCGATTAGGGAATAAGAGAAAATAGATGCAATTGTGATAGAATAATTGTGCTACCACCTATGCGATTAGCAACCCCCCGGAAGGACTAACCTCTCCCCAATGACAGATACAAAACAGCAGTACACCGCGGCCGATATCCAGGTCCTCGAGGGCCTCGAGGCTGTCCGCCGCCGACCCAGCATGTATATCGGCTCGACCGATGAGCGAGGCCTCCACCATCTCGTTTACGAGATCGTCGACAATTCCATCGATGAAGCGATGGCGGGCTTTTGCGACCGTATCAGCATCAAGATCGGGGCCGACGGCGGCGTCACCGTATCGGACAATGGCCGCGGAATCCCAGTCGACAAGCACCCGCGAACTGGTAAGTCGGCGCTGGAGACGGTGATGACGATCCTGCACGCGGGCGGTAAGTTTGATAGCCAGGCGTACAAGGTGTCCGGTGGGCTGCACGGCGTGGGCGCCGCAGTTGTGAACGCCCTCTCGTCCAAGATGTGGGTTGAAGTCAACCGCAGCGGCAAGGTGTACCGGCAGGAATACGAGCGCGGCAAGGCGAAGGGCGCGATGAAGACTTCGCCGAACGGGACGAAGCACACAGGCACGACGACCTGGTTTCTTCCAGACCACGATATCTTCGAAGAAACGAGCTTCAATTTTGGGACGCTGAAGGAACGCTTCCGCGAGATGGCGTTCCTGACAAAGGGCATCTGGATTACGTTCACGGACGAGCGAGTCGACCGAAGCGTTACCTATTACTTTGAGGGTGGCATCCGGTCCTTTGTGGCGCGGCTGAACAAAGACCGCCACACCTACCACGACCCTTTCTACATGGAGAAGGAAGTCGACGGCAATGTCGTCGAAATCGCGATCCAGTACAACGATGGTTTCAACGAATCGACATTCGCCTTTGCTAACTGCATCCATACGATCGACGGCGGAACCCACCTAACGGGCTTCCGATCGGCGCTGACACGCGCCCTCAATGACTACGCACGCAAGGCGAAAATCCTGAAAGACAACGACGCTAACCTATCAGGCGAGGACACCCGCGAGGGCCTTGTCGCCGTGATCAGTGTCAAGCTGGGTGAGCCGCAGTTCGAGGGTCAGACCAAGACACGCCTGGGCAACGCCGAGATGAAGGGCATTGTTGAGTCGGCGCTGGGAGACGCTCTCTCAGCGTGGCTGGAGGAGAACCCGTCATTCGGCCGGCGGATCATTGAGAAGTGCCTGACTGCTGCCCGCGCGCGTGAGGCGGCCCGAAAGGCGCGCGACCTGGTCATCAAGAAGGGTTTCCTGGATGACAGCGTCCTGCCCGGGAAGCTGGCGGACTGCTCGGAACGCAACCCGGAGCACCGTGAGCTTTATCTGGTGGAGGGCGCATCGGCCGGCGGCACGGCCAAGGAAGGGCGCGACCGCCGCAACCAGGCGATCCTGCCCCTGCGAGGCAAGATCCTGAATGTCGAGAAGGCCCGACCGGACAAGATGCTGGCCCATGAGGAAATCAAGGCGATTATCACAGCGCTGGGAAGTGGTTTTGGCGAGGACTTCAACCTAGAGAAGCTTCGCTATCACCGCATCATCATCATGACCGACGCCGACGTCGATGGCGCTCACATCCGCACACTGCTGTTGACCTTCTTCTTTCGGTACATGCCAGAGCTTATCGAGGCCGGTCACCTTTACATCGCGCAACCGCCACTGTTTAGCGTGAAGCGCGGCAAAGACGTTAAGTGGTTTTTCACGGAGCGAGACAAGGACAGCCACCTGGCCAAACTGAAAGACGGCAAGAACGCCAACGTGCAGCGCTACAAGGGTCTGGGCGAGATGAATCCCGAGCAGTTGTGGGAAACCACAATGGACCCGGAGGTGCGAACCGTGCTGCAGGTAGCGGTTGACGATGCGATGGCTGCCGACCGCATCTTCAACGAACTGATGGGTGAAGAGGTGGCCCCGCGTAAGCGCTTCATCCAGTCCCACTACGATAAGGCCCGACTGGACGTCTAGCGGCCCGGCGTACGCTTCGCACGGGCGCGCGTAAGTCATCTGTTACCGCGTCCGCTATTCTTGATCCATGGCCGATCTGGACGCCTATCTGTCTGACCTTTACGGAGACGATCCCTTCGCTGAAGTGTATTCAGCCTGTGAGCCACACAGGGAGGAGCACGGCGAGGAATGCGGCGTGTACCCAGCTTCGCCGCAAAAGATGCGGCTTTTGCGGACTCTCGTGCGTGCGACCGGCGCCGGCCGCGTCCTGGAAATCGGCGGCGGGCTCGGCTACAGCGCGCTCTGGCTCGCGGACGCTGTCGCGTCGGGCGGCCGCGTAGAGACAATCGACCGCTCCCGTGCTCACTGTGACCTCATCGAGGCGTACGCGCGAAACTATGGCCTTGACAACAACCTTGGCGCAATCTGCGGCGAGGGAATCGACGTGCTCGCCTCACTGACAGGACCGTTCGACGTCGTCCACGATGACGGCTGGTTTGGTGAACAACCCGCGTACTACGACCGGATGGTGGATCTCATCAAGCCCGGCGGCCTGCTCATCCTTGCAAACTGCTTCTTGCTTGAGCAGGCGATCACGGGTGACCTGACGATGGACTGGGCGCAATTCGCAGGCCCGGACTGGGCGCAGAACGTGAAGGCGTACGCGGCGAATCTGGCGGCGGACCCTCGCCTGGATGTTTCGTTCGTCATGCGGCCCGCCTGGGTCGGGCTCGCCTGGAAGCGCAATGGCTGACCATTCCCCCACCGTCCTCATCGTCGAGACGACAGCGGGCGACCCACCTATTGAGTTCCTCGGCGACTCCGGCGACATCGTGTACTTCATCTCGATGGCGCACTCGGAGCGATACGGTGCCGACCATCCGCTGGCGAAAGCGGCCAGCATCATCAAGCGCAAGCTGCGAATTTCCATGGGACCGCTGCTCAACTTTGGCGACGCCGCCATCGAGAACGCCGCCGAGGAGGAGATGCTGGAGCGCCTCTGGCAGGAGCCTCAGCCACTTGCGGACGCCGCAAGACAAGTGGCATCGGCCGTAGAGGACGAGGAGGAGGTACGGGACCTTACGTCGGCGCTGCCGGAGCTGCCGGAGCGCCTGAAGGAACTGGCCGAGATGGCGGACTGGGCGCTGGCCCAAGGCGCCCGCGTGCGCATCACCTTCGTCCTCTAACATGAGAAGAGGCGCCCCGACCAGGCCATCAATCGTGCGGTCAGGCGCTACTCGATTGTGAAACTCGGAGTGCATCCCGAGCGCCGCGTGCGGAGTGCCATCGGCATCCGGAATGAAACACAGCAGCGCGTAGTTGCCGGGCTTGTAAGGGCGGCGACTCTTACAGACTAGGGACGCGTGTTTCTGAGACCTTTAGGCTCCATACAACTTATGTGTCCGTACGTAGTCAGCCACACGATCATGTACAAGGCCATTAATCGACGCGCCTTCGCCGACTCTCTGGCGGATGGAGGATGAGCTTACGTCGATGGGGGGCATGTCCAGCCAGATGATGCGCGCCAGCAGGTCGCCGAGCGCCGCGTGAGAGGCCCCTGAGCCGAGGCTGTCCGGTCGGCCAGCCACCACCAGTGTCGCCAGGTCAACTACCCGCTGAGGGTCGTGCCAATGCGGTAGATCTGCCAGTGCGTCTTGCCCGAGGATGAAGAAGAGCTCGGCCTCTGGATCCGATTGATGGAGGGCTTCCAGTGTCACGTCGGTGTAAGATGGGCCGTCGCGTTCCAACTCTATCGCCGAGACTTCGAAGTGTGGCGAATCGGCGATTGCGAGCTGGACCATCGCTAACCGTTCTTCAGGCAAGGTCATCTCACGGCCGGTCTTGCGCCACTGGCGGCCTGCCGGCACGAAGATCACGCGGTCGAGGTGGACCTGTTGCCGTGCCGACTCCGCCAGCGCCAGATGTCCCAGGTGGATCGGGTCGAAGCTTCCGCCCAGAACGCCAAGGCGGATCACTCCCCGATCTCCAGCTCCACTCTACCAAGCCGGACGAGGTCACCACGTTTGGCACCGGCCCTCTTTAGGGCGCCGGTGACCCCCCACTTCTCGAAGCGCCGCCAGAGTTCATCGCGACCTTCCTGGAGTTCTGTCGGCATCATCTCGGCGAAGGCTATGGCACGGTCACCTTCGATACGGAAAACACCATTCTCCCGGTGTACTACGATGCTGCCGGGCCTGCCTGCCGCTGGCCGCACTACCGGGACAGGCCCATCAGCGGGCCTTTCTGCCGCGTCGATCTCCTGCAAGCGATGGGCAAGCAATATGACCAGTTCCTCGACGCCTTCACCGCTGGCGGCCGAGATGAACAGCGGCTGCAAATCGTGATCCTCGAACTTCGCGGTGATCTCATCCCGACGGGTGGCGACCGGTTCAATGTCGATCTTATTGATGACTATTATATGGGGACGTTGTGCCAACTCTTCTGCATACCGCCTGAGCTCTTGATTGATGGTCTGCATGTCAGCCAACGGGTCGTCTCGCCCGCCATCCAGGAGGTGCACCAGCAGCCGCGTGCGTTCGACGTGGCGGAGGAAGTCCAGACCGAGTCCGTGGCCTTCGTGGGCGCCTTCTATCAGGCCTGGAATGTCAGCCACCACGAACCGCTGCCAGCCGACGTCCACAACGCCGAGATTGGGCTCAAGGGTAGTGAAGGGGTAGGCGCCGATCCGCGGCCGCGCAGCGGACATCGCAGTCAGCAGAGTAGACTTGCCGGCGTTCGGCAGGCCAGCCAGGCCGACGTCGGCAAGCAGCTTGAGGTCCAGACGCACGGCCACGTCCTCGCCCTGCTGGCCGCTCTGCGCGATACGAGGCGCTCGGTGCACGGACGTCGCAAAGCGGGCGTTCCCCCAGCCCCCCATGCCTCCACGCGCCGCCACAATCGAGGCTCCTTCTTCTGTGAGGTCAGCAACTAATTCCTCACTGCCGTCGGCGTTGATGCGCGTCACCTGCGTTCCTACCGGTACTTTGAGGACGAGATCGGGCCCGCCGCGGCCAGCCTTGTCAGAGCCCTGGCCATGAGCGCCGCGATCCGCCCTGTAGATACGCCTGCGGCCCAATTCCTTAAGTGTCCGAACGGAACGGTCAGCGACGATAATCACGTCACCGCCGTCACCGCCGTCACCGCCATTAGGCCCCCCTCGCGGCACGAATTTCTCCCGGCGAAAGCTAACGATGCCGTTTCCGCCATCTCCACCTTTCAACGTCAACTGAATACGGTCTATCACACAGCCATTATAAGTAGGGTACTGATAAATACTCCTTAGCAGTCGTAGTAGTAGTGGTGTGGATGTGTTGGATTCGTATTCGCTGGTGCTGGGGAAAGGCTGTGGGCTGCGTCCGCGCACCCTGGGGATTTCAGTGGAGTAACACCATGGGCACTTACCGTAACATTGGCATTACAGCAAGAGGCCGGGGGCGGAACTTGTCTCCGTACCCCGGCCTCTGTGGGAATCTGATTCAGTTGTGGGAAATCAGTGGTGGGAAACGCTGCCCCGTATCTCGTTGAGCTGCGCGCTCAGTCGTGGGTCAGCGATTTGTGCGTGGGCAATCTTCTGGACGCCATGGATCACTGTGGAGTGATCGCGGTGGCCGAGGAGAAGCCCCACCTGCTTGAGCGCCAGCTCGGCGTCCTCTCGCAGCAGGTACATCGCGATGTGGCGGGCCTCGGCGATTTGCTTAGCCCGGCTTTTGCCGGTAATCGCCTGAATGGGCACGCCATAGTACTGTGAGACCGATTCGAGGATCGCCTGCGGATCTGCCGGCGCGGCGACGGCCGGTGTGAGTGCGGCGAGTGCCTTTTGCGCGACTTCCAGGTTGATGGCGCTGCGTGTCAACCTGGCGTAGGCGACTACGCGGTTGAGGCAGCCCTCCAGAGCCCGGATGTTGTCGCGGACGCGGTCCACGAGGTAGGCCTCTACATCCGGCGTCAGCTCGATGCGCGTTTCGCGCGCCTTGGCCTGCAGGATGGCGAGGCGGGTCTCCTCGTCGGGAGGCTGGATGTCGGCGACCAAGCCCCACTGGAAGCGGGACGACAGCCTGTTTTCCAGCCCGGCAATGGAACCGGGTGGATTGTCCCCGGCGAGGACGATTTGGCAGCCGTTGGAGTGCAGGTCATTGAAGGTGTAGAAGAACTCCTCCTGTGACCGGCCCTTCGATGCCAAGAATTGTATGTCATCGACCAGCAGGAGCTGGACGGAGCGGTAGCGCCGCCGGAACTCGTCTCCCCGGCCCTGGGCGATCGAGGTGACGAAGTCATTGACGAACTGCTCGGATGTGACATAGAGGGCGTTGATGCTGAGCTGCCCGGCCCGCAGAGCGACCGCCTGCAAGAGGTGGGTCTTTCCGAGGCCCGGGCTGCTGTATATGAAGAGAGGGTTGTAGTCCTCCCCCGGCCGTTCGGCTGCCGCAAGGGCCGCCGCGGCCGCGATTCTATTGGAGTCCGCGACTACGAAAGTCCGGAAGGTGTAGCGGGGGTTGAGCCGCTGCTTGAGCAGCGGGCTCGAGATCAGGGAATGCACCGGCGAAGCATCCGCAAGCGGCATTTCGACAGCCCCGGCAGCCGCAGACCTGCCGTTGGTGTGTCCATTGCCGTTTGACTGCACGACGCCGTTTCCCCGACCGTTACTGCCGATGATCTCGAAGGAGATATCGGTCGGCTTGCCCAGGATGCCGCCAACGGTCTGGGAAACTATCCCCCTCATGCGAGTTCCCAGCCACTCCTTCACAAACTCCGTCGGGACTCCAATGGTGAAAGTACCGTCCTCGTAGCGCAGGCCCCGGGTTTCCCTTAGCCACGTGTCGTAATTAGGACGCGTGACGTGGATCTGGAGCTGGCCGAGGGCAGTATCCCAGACCTGTTTTGCAGTCGGGTCTGCCATGTAGAGCGCCTCCGTGTGAAGTGATGTGGCGGAGCGGATGCACGGGAATTTAGCAGGGCAGAAGCGAGGTAGTCAACGGTATTATGTTAATCTTCGCGGCGACTTTGGCGGCGCGATAAACCCCTTTTCGAACTCGGAAAGAGCCGTGCTTGGTGGCCCGCTTTTTTTGGCCGCACTATAATGGCGGCACTTCACTTCCGGAGAATCACACATGCTGCTCACCATGGACGTCGGCAATACGAATATCACTCTTGGCATTTACGATGGTGAGCGATTGGCGGCGACGTGGCGCTTCGCCACAGACGTAGAGCGACTGCCGGATGAATACGGCGTCATAATGCTGACGCTTCTGAAGCACGAGAAGATCGAGGCGGAGAGCATTACGGAGGCAGTGATAGCCTGCGTCGTGCCGGACCTGGAGCCCGTGTTCGACCAACTGGTCCGGCGGTACTTCAAGGTGACGCCCCTGCACGTTACCGCGGGAGTCCGTACGGGCCTTCGCATTCTGTATGACGCCCCGCGTGAAGTGGGCGCTGACCGCGTTGCCGATGCGGTAGCGGCGATACACACCTACGGTCCTCCGCCCCTGATAGTCGTGGACCTGGGCACGGCCACGGTCTTTGATGCGATCACAGCCGAAGGCGACTACGCAGGCGGGGCGATCGCGCCGGGACTGGGCATTGCTTCCGAGGCCCTCTTCCGGCGCGCCGCGAAGCTCTACCGCGTGGAGCTTGACCGACCGAAAACGGCAATCGGACGCAATACGGTGGGCGCCATTCAGTCTGGTATCCTTTTTGGGTATGTAGGGCTGGTTGAGGGCATTGTGGCCCGGATAAAGGAGGAGCTGGGCGGAGAGGCGAAAGTCATCGGCACGGGCGGCTGGGCGGACATCATTTCCCGTGAAACGGACGTTATAGACACCGTGGACAAAGATCTAACGCTGGCCGGCCTGCGCTTGATTTATGAGCTGAACCGCTCCTGAGCAATGTACAACCTCACCGATAAGTCGATCGTCCTGGGCGTCACGGGTTCTATCGCCGCATACAAGGCCGCGGACCTGGCCAGCAAGCTGACGCAGTCTGGGGCGATGGTAGATGTGGCGATGACGACGGAGGCAACCCGCTTCGTCGCGCCTATCACTTTTCAGAGTGTTACCGGAAGACGCGCTTACCACGATATGTGGGATGAGTCATCGGAGATCGCGGAGCTGCACGTCGCGCTGGCGCGGCGCGCCGACTTGATGTTGATCGCGCCGGCCACGGCTACGATGCTTGCGCGCCTGGCCCTCGGATTGGCGGAAGACCTGGTGAGCCTGACGGCATTGGCGACCAGGGCCGCGATTTTGGTGGCGCCGGCGATGGACCCGCATATGTGGGAGAACGCCGCCACGCAGGGACATGTCGAGACGCTGCGCTCGCGGGGGGTCGCATTCGTTGGGCCGGAGGAGGGGCGGCTCGCTTCGGGGCAAATGGGACTGGGTCGCCTGGCGGAAGTGCTTGTAATTTTGGGTGCTGTGAGAACTGCGCTTGGTAACGGTGGTGATTTAACAGGTAAAAAGATTGTGATCTCCGCCGGCGGCACGCATGAGGCGATCGATCCGGTGCGCTTTGTGGGTAACGAATCGTCGGGCAAGATGGGTTTCGCAACGGCCGAAGCCGCTCGCGACCGCGGCGCCGATGTTGTGCTGGTAAGTGGGCCGACCAGTCTTCCCGATCCCTATGGTGTTGCAGTGACGCGTGTGAAGAGCGCGGCGCAGATGCGTGACGCCATATTGGAGGAGACAGCAGATGCGCAGGTGCTGGTTATGGCGGCGGCCGTCGCGGATTATCAACCCGCCGAGCCCGTTGGTGACAAGATCAAGCGGGAAGGCCGAGAAACGCTGACGCTTCCGCTGACGCGAACGCCGGATATTCTGGCCGAAGTCGGCCGCCGGCCGGGACTGATCAAGGTAGGTTTCGCGGCGGAGAGCCAGGACCTTCTTGAGAACGCCAGTGCCAAGCTCGCGGCCAAGGGGCTGGATCTCATCGTCGCTAACGATATTACGGCGACGGATGCCGGCTTCAGCGTCGATACGAACCGCGTTGTAGTCATCGATGCGCAAGGGAAACAGGAAGAATGGCCCTTGATGACGAAGTACGAAGTGGGGTGGCATATACTTGACAAGATTCTCAATCTGACAGAGGCGTAAGCACATGACAGTACCAACCGATGCCACCAGCGAATCCGCCTTTACTCTGGACAAGTTCGCGCAGCACCCGTTTTACCAAGAGGTGAACAAGCGGCTTGTAGCGCTGACTCACCTGGCGAAGGGTGGGCGCGTCGTCGATATCGGGGCCGGTACGGGAGCGGTCACGAAGCTGATCGCCCAGGAAGTGGCCAATCATAACGCCGAGGTTATAGCGCTCGATCCTTCGGAGACGGCGCTGGACGTGGCGCGGCGGAACCTTGAGGAGATCCGGGGGGCGGTGATTCGGTTTATCCAGGGCGGTGCCGAGATGTTGAGCCAGCTAGTGAACCCGAAGCCAGTCGATGCCGTCTTCTTCTGTAACGCCATCCATCTGGTGCCGGAGAAGGAGCATGTGCTGAGGGAGATCCAGAGCACATTGCGAGAAGACGGTACGTTCTCGTTCAACACGTCTTTCTATGACGGCGCGGAGCCGCCCGAGGCAGAGCAGTTCTACCGCAAATGGATGATGAAGGCGCTGCGCGTGCTGAAGAAGGAATACGGCATCATGCCGGATAAGACCCGGGCTGAGGCGCGCCACCGGCTGACCGAAGATGAGTACCTGGCGCTGCTGGACGCGAACGGTTTTACGATCCGCGACAAGGAAGTGGTGCAGGTGCAGATGCCGCTGAGCGGCTTCGAGGCTATCAGCGAGTACAGTTTGTGGATCGAAGGCGTGCTGCCGGGAGTGCCGCTGGAAGCAGGCGCGCACGCGCTGACGGAGGGCGCCCGCCAGGCTTTTGAGGAGCTGGGGATCACGGAATCGCCGCGGAACTGGCTGCTCGTAGTCGCCAAGCGAAAATAGATTCGGCCGGCCGCCCCAAGACCTGCCGGCCTGACCGAGAGAAGGAGGTCATCATGCAGGACACTGATTTCACCGGTGAAGGCGTCATCGGCGGCATCTTGGAGCGCATTCGCGCGACGGCCCGCGTCGAGCTGGTCTACGGCGAAGAGCGCAAGATCGGCGACAAGACCATCATCCCCATAGCCGCGGTGGCTTATACCTTTGGTGGTGGGGCGGGCGGAGGGACCGCGCCTGACCACCACGGCGGGAACGGCTCGTCGGAGATGAGCGTGGGTGGCGGCGGTGGTGGCGGGGGCATGGTGCGCGTACTTCCCGTGGGCGTGCTGGAGATCGAGGACGACCAGACGCGTGTGGTGCCGGTGATTGACTGGTCGCGGGTGATTACCACGGGGCTTACGGTGTTCGGGGTGTGGATGATTTTCCGGACGATCTTTCGGCGCAAATAACCCTGCCCCCCGTTCGCCCTGAGCCGCCCGGATGGTGAGTCAAGGCTTCGTCGCAAGGGGGCCGTATCGTTTCGCTGGTTCGCGAACGCGGAGTAGCCTCGCTGAGATCGTCACGCCGCCCCACGAGGCACTTCGATAAGCTCAGGGCGAACGGATCGGTCTAGCCGGGGCGCGGACGCGAGGACGCTAGTTGCCGTTGGCCCAGCCGAGCACGAGGTTGATGAGGGTTCGCGTAGGGATGCCGGTCATGCCCTTAACCCAGACACCTTTTTCCTTATCGGACTCGTCGGTGCCGGCCATGTCGATGTGGGCCCAGGGGGTGTCTTCGACGAAGAAGTGAAGGAACTTGGCGGCGCTGATGGCGCCGCCACCGCGCTGCCCGGTGTTCTTGATGTCGGCGATGGTGCTCTTGAGCATCTCAGAGTAGTCGTCTATGAGGGGGAAGCGCCACATGAGTTCGCCGGACTTTTCGCCGGCCTCGCTGATGGCGTCGGCGATGTCGTCGTGGGTGGCGAAGAAGCCGGTGGCACTGGGGCCGAGGGCGATCATCATGGCGCCGGTCAGGGTGGCGATGTCGATGATGGGGGAGAGCTTCTCCTTGCGGGCGTAGCAGATGGCGTCGGCGAGGATGAGTCGGCCTTCGGCATCGGTGTTGATGACCTCGATGGTCTTGCCGTTCATGGCGCGGACGACGTCGCCCGGTCGCTGGGCGCCGCCGCCTGGCATGTTCTCCGCCGTGGGCACTATGCCGGTGACATTGATGCTGGGCTTGAGCTTCCCGATCGCCCACATGGTCGCGATGGTGGCGGCCGCGCCCGACATGTCGCCCTTCATGGACTCCATGCCGGCAGCGGGCTTGATGGAGATGCCGCCGCTGTCGAAGGTGATACCTTTTCCGAGGAGGCCGAGCGTCTTGTCGGATGCGGAGTCGCCACGATACTTCATGACGATCATGCGCGGCGGCTGCGTGGAGCCTACGCCAACGCCCATGAGGGCGCCCATCCCCATCTCCTTGAGCTGGCCTTCGTGGAAGACTTCGACCTCGATGCCGGCGTCCTGCATTAGGTCGCGGGCGCGTTCGGCGAGGCGGGCGGGGAAGAGTTCGTTGCCGGGCTCGTTGGCGAGGTCGCGCGTGTGGCAGGCGGCCTGCGCGAGGATCTGTCCTCGCTCCACGCCGCGCTTAATAGCATCGACCTTCGAGGCGTCGGACTCAAGGATGGTCAGCGTTTGGATGTCGGTGCCGGCGTTGTCGCCGGACTCGTCCTTGTACTTCTTGAAGCGGTAGGCACCCATGATCGCGCCTTCGGCGATGGCCTGGGCGCAGTCTTCCGGATCGAGGCCGGCAATGCCGGCCCCGTGGAGGATGGTCGCTACCTCGGAAGCGCTGGCAGCCCGCGCGCGTCGCAGGCTGGTGGCGACGGTGTCGCGGATGACGTTGATGTCGAAGGAGTCCTGCTTGCCGAGGCCGGCGACGATGACGCGGGACGACGTTAGCTTGCCCAGCGTATGGACGAGGGTGGCCTCACGCTTCTTGCCCTTGATCTCGCCATCGGCGATGAGGGCGCTGATGCCGCCGTTGAGCGCCTTATCGATGGCGCCGGTGGCACCGGCGGGGCTGGTCACGCCCTGGAAGAGGTTGACAATGATAGCCTTGGCGGTGCTCTTGGTGATGTCTCCGCTCTCGACGTTGATCTGCAAGGGTGGTCTCCTTCTGAGGAAAGATAAGCGAGCCACCCCCGATGATACCTGCCGAGGAGGTTCTGGGGAACGCGGGCGTTAGCTGTCGCTGGTCTTGCGGCGGGTCGGAGCGCGGCGGGTGCGGGTCTTGCGGCCGTTGCCGCTGGGCGCGGGCCCGCCTTGCGGACGGGCAGGCTTCTTGGCCTTTGCCGGCGCGTCGGCGGCCGCCTCGCGCGGGGCGTTGAGCGCGGCGATGAAGCCGTCGGGGTCTTCGAGGGAGACGGCGATGCGGTTCATCTTGATGAACCCCCAGGCTGGCGTGTTGCCTTCGAAGGCAACCTCGACGACGCCGTTGTAGGAGCCGACGATGCCGACGAGGCCGCGGAAGTTCGTCCGCCAGCCGACGCCCATCCAGAGGGGCCAGCTGCGCATTTTGACTTCGGTGATGTCGTCGCGGTCCTCGGTGTGGTTGAAGAGGTAGCCGAAGTGGAAGGTGACGGCCTCCGGGGTGACGTCAACGTAGGCGTTGCTGCGGGTGGCGCCGCCAGCGAGGACGAAGGGACGCCATATGGGGTCGACACGGATGGGGAAGCGCTTCATTCGGATGCCTCTCCGGTGAGGATCGTATCTAGTTCGGCGAGTTCTTCGGGCGAGATGCGGAAGTCGCCGGCGGCGGCGTTCGCTTGGATCTGCTCAGGTTTGGTGGCGCCGGCTATGACGCTGGAGACAGCGTCCTGGGCCAGGAGCCAGCCGATGGCGACATCGAGCGGGGTCTTATCGCGGGCGGCGGCGAACTTCTCGATGCCTTCGACGATATCGAAGTTGCGGTCCGAGAGCACGCGCTCGCCGCGGCGGCCCCAGGCGGCGATGCGGGAGTCCTCCGGCGGTGCTTCACCGCGCTTGTACTTGCCCGTGAGCATGCCACTGGCCAGCGGGAAGTAGGGCAGGATGCCGATGCCGTACTTCTTGCAGGCGGGCACGAGCTCTTTCTCGATGTCACGATTGAGCAGGCTCCACTCATTCTGGGCGGTCACGAACGGCGAGAGGTGGCTTTCCCTAGCGATCCAGTCGGCCTCGACGACCTGCCAGCCCGTCATGTTGGAGTTGCCTATGTAGCGGACCTTCCCGGCGCAGATTAGATCGTCGAGAGCGCGGAGCGTCTCATCGATCGGGGTGCTGGGATCGGGGAAGTGGTACTGGTAGAGGTCGATATAGTCTGTATTGAGGCGGCGGAGGCTAGCTTCGACGGCCTTCATGATGTAAGCGCGGGAGCCGCCGCGGCTGCCCGGGCCTTCGCCGGTTGGCCCGGAGAACTTGGTGGCGAGGACGATGTTCTGGCGCCGCTCGTCAAGAGCCTCGCCCAGGAAGGCTTCAGACTGCGTTCCCCCGTAGATGTCGGCGGTGTCGAAGAAGTTGATGCCGTTGGCGATCGCGGCATCGACGACGTCCTTCGTCTTCTCTTTGTCGATGCGCATGCCGAAGTTGTTGCAGCCGAGGCCAACGACCGACACTTGCAGGCCGGAACGGCCAAGCGTCCTGTACTCCATGTTGCGGGGCTCCTTTCGCGTCGCGCGCTAGACGGCGACGGCGAGATCGATCTGGTGGGCGTTCACCGCGGCCGTGATCTTATCGGCGGCCTGCGCGTCCGGCTCGACGAGCGGCAAGCGATAGCCGCCGGCCGGGAAGCCGACCTGGCGCAGCGCGTACTTGATGCCGATGGGGTTGGGCGCCGAGACCATGATCGTGTTGATCAGCGGCATCAGACGCGCGTTGATGTCGTTAGCGAGCAAGGCGTTGCCGTCGACGTAGGCGTCGATCATCTGCTTGATCTGCGTACCGACGAGGTGCGCGACAACGGAGACGGCGCCGTAGCCGCCGACCGCCATGATCGGCAGGGTTAGCGGGTCGTCGCCGCTCCAGACGCGGTAAGTCGGGGGCGCCTGACGGCAGATTTCGGCGATCTGGCCGAGGTCGCCGGAGGATTCCTTGACGCCGGCGATGTTGGGGACGGCGGCGAGGCGCATCTGCGTTTCGACGGTCAGGTTCACGGCTGTGCGGTGCGGGATGTTGTAGATGACGCACGGCAGTGAGGTGCTGGCGGCGATCGCTTCGAAGTGCCGGAAGAGGCCCTCCTGCGGTGGCTTGCTGTAGTACGGAGTAGTCAGCAGGACGGCGTCGACGCCGGCCGCTTGTGCCTCGCGCGTGAGGTCGATACTTTCTTGCGTGTTGTAGGTGCCGGTGCCGGCGACGACGGAGCCGCGATGGCCTACGGCGCTCTTCACTTCGCGGAAGAGGGCGATTTTCTCGTCGTGCGAGAGGGTTGGGGACTCGCCGGTGGTGCCCGCGATGACGAGGCCGTCGCTGCCGGAGTCGAGGAGCGCCTGGGCGAGGCGCTTCGCCTGGGCGTAGTCTACCTTTCCTTCGTTATCGAAGGGCGTGACCATAGCCGTGAGCAAGCGTCCGAGCTCCATTGGGGCAACCTCCGTTATTTCTGTAATCCCTGGCCTTGGGCGTGGCGAAATTCTACCACACGGACGGGGCTATACTCCTTATATGTTCGATCGCCTGCGTCGCACGTTGCGGCGGGAGCCGGAGCCGTTTCCGGAGCTGCGAGATGTTACGATGACGCCGATCGGCTACGTGCGGAATAAGGTGAAGGAGCCGATGCCGGACGGCTGGACGAATGTGGAGTCGACGATCGTTCTCCGTGAGGATTGCGCACCGATGCTGCTCAACCTTGGCGACTACTCGCACGTTATCGTGGTTTTCTGGCCTCACCTGGTGCCGGATGACGTGAGGGGGTCGAAGGCGCAGATGCATCCGCGCGGGGACAATCGCTTTCCCCTGATGGGGGTGCTGGCGACGCGCAGTCAGACTCGTCCGAACCCTGTGCTGATTACTCCGGTGCGGCTTCTGGAAGTTGCTGGGAGCAAGCTGCGGGTGCGGGGGCTCGATGCGATCGACGATACGCCGGTGCTGGACGTTAAGCCGTATCTGCCTCATCACGATGAGGTTGAGGATGCGCGGGTGCCGCGGTGGGTTGAGGAGGCGCAGTCGTGGCGTGGCTAGTTGGTGGTGGCGGCGTTTGTTGGCGTGGTGCGTAGGCCGTAGAATTGGGGTACCGGGCGCTGCTTGGCGCGATGGTAGGGGCCTGTAGCTCAGCGGTTAGAGCTCCGGACTTTTAATCCGGGAGTCGTGGGTTCGAATCCCACCGGGCCCTCCACAGATAAAAAGCCACCTCTTTGGGGCGGATTCCTAGACTCCCGGACTCGCTTCACGACGCCCGCGCGCGAAGTATCGAGTCCTGGACTCAGGTCTGAGTGCGGGTGGGATGTCTGGCCACTTGACCCATTGACAATCCAGCCACGCGATTTGGCGACCCGTATCTCACGTCTCGCTTCAGGCTGCAGCTCAAGCCTGCTCTAGCTCTTCCTCTCAAGCTTCTTGCTGTCATATCCACCTCTCAGCCGTAAAGGGACGGAGTGACATAGGCCTTAGGCCCGGATACGAGCCGAGGAACCCGAACAGGCCCGCCTCGGCCCGAATGCCCCCCATCCGGCTTCTTGACGGCGTTGATACCGTGACAACAGACGAAGCGCCGGCGGTTGTGGCCGGCTGGCCACACCACGGGAGGAGGACGCATGATCAACGTGACGGCCGAGGCAAAGGGTGTGCTCGCTACTACGCTGGAGGCCAGCGACGCCCTTGAGGGTCAAGCACTTCGCCTGGCCCTCAGCCCAGAGGGTCGGTACGGCCTCACTATCGACGGCGAGCGCGAAGGCGATCAGACCGTCGAGCACGAGGACCGGGCGGTTCTCCTGCTCGATCAGCAGGTGGCGACCAGCCTTGATGGGGCGACTCTCGAGGCGATCGAGTCCCCGGATGGGGCGCGGCTGAGCCTGCGCGGTGAGGAAGGGCAGTAGCGACAATCCTGTGTCTGACGACCTTCGTCACCAACAGTCTTGACATCAACGTCATCAGCGCAAGTGCGGAAGCACGATTGACAGGCCAACCCCGTTATCAGTTAGTCCGTGCCCAGCACTTTGGAGGCCGAATCTCCCGATGGCTCGGGAGAGCGGCGGGTGCCAATTCTCGGGGTGTATCTGGCCTGAGGCGAGAAGGGCCGGACCCCGACTTCTTGCCGCGTTGTCCCCAAACGAAAGGAAAGGTGCTAATGCGCCATAGTCTACCCAAGCGGGCCGAAAAGAAGCCGAGCTTAGCCATCAGCCTGAAGGCCTGCCCAAAGTGTCTGGGTGATCTCGTTCTCAAGAGCGAACGAACCGGCGGCTACGCTTGCCCAGTATGTGGGGCTCAGATCGAGCCCCGGCCTCAGGTCCCGCAGGCTTCCCGCGCGGATAAGACGGCTGGGCCTGCGCTGCCGTAGCTGCTGGCCACGGATACGATTGCATCAGACGAAAGGAGAGATGAAATGATCGGCATCAGCAAGGGAAGATCGTTTGCCCTGGGCCTCCTGTTGGGGGGCCTTATCGGGACGGCCCTGGCGCTGCTACTCGCGCCGGAGCGTGGCGAGGAAATGAGGAGACACGTCCGCTCGCGTGCGGAGCCAATGGCAGAGCGCGCGAAGGATACCGTGACACGACTGGCCAAGCGAGGCGAATGGACTCCGGAAGATGGGGGAGGAGCGGCCGCAGACGTTGAGTCCGAGGAGCAAGCAGGGGAGCGCGGCGCCGGTGAGATGGTCGAGACAGTCGAGGAGGAGAGCTCCCCGTAGTCGAGCAACGGTGACGGCTCATCTCTACGCTTGAAATAGTGTCCAGGCTAGGTCGATGTGACTGAGCGTTGCCAGGACTCGATCCCGTAGGTGCGAGAGAAGCCGTGCGGATCCGCAGAGGACATGCGCCAGATGTATGACCGGGTACTCTTACCACTCGACGGCTCCGAGATAGCCGAAGCAGTCGAGCCTCACACGATGGCGCTGGCCAAGAAGTTCGATTCTGAGGTGATTCTCATGCGGGTAGTCACGCCTGTGTCGAAGCTATTGGCAAGCATGGTCCCCGGGCGGGCCGCCGCGGGAAACACGACTCCGGTCGGCGTCGAGGCAGCGCACGCGCAGCTTGAGTCCGAGACGAGGGATGCGGCGCAGTACCTTTCGTCGGTGGCACAACGGTTCGAAGCGGAAGGTGTGGCAGCTCGGACTCTCGCAATAGAAGGCGAACCAGCGCAGACCATTATCGAGAACGCCAAAGACGCCAACGTGTCGGTGATCTGCATGTCCACCTCTGGCCGAAGCAGGCTCGGCCGCCTGATCTTCGGGAGCGTCGCGGACGAGGTGTTGCGGAAATCACACCTGCCGCTACTGTTGATCCGACCGCAGCAACAGTAGCCGTCTTCCAGAGAAGCTCACCTGGGAGTCGAGCTCTACAGGAAGTCATCCGATCGAACGCTGACACTGATTTGAACTTGACCGGAACGCCGGACAAACGGTGATCAGGAAGACAGGGAGCCGACTCCGCACCGGCCCCCGCCGCGAAAGAAGACTGCCAACAACCGAGTCGCTGACGGTTCATAGTGTCAGGCACGCTCGATGACTGCGCGAAGGAACTCCTGAGTGCGCGGCTCCTTCGGCTCCCTGAGTAGCTCGTCAGGGGGCGCCTCCTCTAAGGGCTACACAAATCTGCCCATCAACTATACGAGTCTCCTTCGGCGAGTGATTCGGAGTGGTGTTCAGCGAATAGGAATCATAACTACCAACTACGGACACCTTTCTCGAAGACGCTCTGACTCGCCTCTTGGATGCGGAATTCGATGATCTCGGATCGTACGTAGCTGATCAAAAATGGGTCCGGTATCAGTAAGACACCCCGGGAGGGCGCTCTGCGGGGGTTTCTGTGGTGGCTCGAGCGGGGAGCGCGAGGATGTACATGATTACCGGAACCGGCGTTGAACTGTGCCTGGCGCTTGAATACTTGTGGGCTAGCGTGGGGGAAGGGGGTTCTAGGCCACGCCGATCTTGGTCCGGGACTAAATCCCACTTTGCTTTCATGGCGGAATACTTCTGTCTGCAATCGCTCACACCCCCGCCTCTATTTGTGCGGCGTTGGGCCACTTCGTCAGATCGATTACCTTCCGTTGCTTCGGCGCGGAATAGACCTCTCTCAGCGGCTGGTACTTAGGTTCTGGCATCTCTCCAAATTCAACGTCCCACGTTCCCGCCAGCGCTGACGAGATACGGTTAGCGGGATCAATAACCGAGGAGAATTCAGCTAGCGCGTCCTCGTAGGCCGTGCGCGCGTCAAGGTAGCTGGTTCGCGGGTCAGCCATTACACCCTCCTAGCAGTGAGATAAACGCTGAGGCGAACGAGTTTCCGCCCCGCTTTCGCGTAACGGCCCACCTTGCCGCCTCAGCACGCGCGGATTATCCCATGTTCTTCATAGAATAGGCGTTCGGATTTTGGTTGACTTTGATTACGGGCGCGGGTAGCTTAGACGCAACAACAGAAAAACCGCCCCATTTGGGCGGCTTACTGCGAGCGGCAGACTCGATTCGTGGTCTAGCAACCTGAATTTACCACCCGCTGAATCCGCAGTCAAGACGCCTATGACTGCGGATTTCTGTTGTCAGAAGGAGAACGACTAGGGCAGAAGTGGACTAGAAAGGATGCCAGAAATGGTACAAGCCGTCACAGTGCGAGTCCCTGTGCGTGTCACAGTCACGCGATGGGCACAGGTTACTCGCGTGGTACGCGTCCCGGTAAGAATCACGCGGCGCTGACCTAAAAGGAGGCTTGCGATCTCGCCCAACATTTATCCGTCCACTTTTGCCCTAGTCGGTTTCTTAGACGAACACATTTCGAGCGCGGTTACAAGCCCCTTTTGTGCCGCTAGACGCGCCGAGGCGTCGCCAGCACATAGCCATCGTCAATGTACTCCCGCTACGCCTCAGCGCAGCCGGATTATACGCTAGACTACCCCCATGATTAATCGTGGCATCCGAATGACCGAGCGCCTTAACAAGCTGATCCTGATTCCAGTTGGGCTGTATCTCCTCTTGAACGCTCTTGGCGTCGCGTATCGTTTAGTCGAGGGCAGGTGGATTGGCGCCCTGTACCTCAGTATCTGAAACGCATGCTGGCGCACCCCAGGGGGTCAGCTTTTAATTTCAATAGCTCAGGCCGCTCTGATCCTGGCCCTGGTCCCTACCATCTACTCACAGTGGCGGCGCAGGTGTCGTCGATCTCCCTGGTGTCGGCGATGCTGAGGGCCAGCTGCCTCTTCGGCATCTCGTTCGCCATGTACGAGCTGGACCTCTGGTTCGCCGGCACTACGGCGGGTCTGGCCACTATCGCCTGGATGATCCTCGCCGCTCAAGCGGTCGCCTATGAGACTCCGAAGCGAGGCCTCACCGGTGCCCAGCTCGCCGAAGCGGTGTCCCTCGACAAGGATATTAGTGAGTACGAGGACACCATTGAGGCACTCGACGGTATCGTCGAGCGGCAGAACAAGACCATCGTGCGTCAGAGTCAGACCATCAAGCGCCTCAAAGAGGGGGTGGTGGAGGAGGTCTTCCAGCGAGTCAAGTACGAGAGGGGGGTCTTATACGAGATCGCCCAGACTCAGCCGACGGTGGGCTTCTTTGGCCCGGTCGTCAGCGACGGAGGCGGCGTAAACTTGGAGCATCTCGCGGGTCTGCCAACCGACAAGCCTCATGAGGTCGCCTTCTGCGCCCCCGGCGGAGAGCCAGCGATGAGCGAAGGTATGCCGGAAACGGTGGAGGTGTACGCCGTCTACCTCGGCCTCGCGGCCGCGTCTCCGTATCGCCATCGTCACACCGCTTCCGGTGAGGCGACCCTTGCGCCCGAGCCAGAGCCAGGGCAGGCCAGCGAACCGATGCCTTGCACGCACCCGAAGGTATCGCTCTAGCTCGACCATAGCCTTGTCGCCGAGGGGCAGGTCTCGAGCCCGGCCACCCTTGCCGATAGCAATAAGAACCCCATACTCAGTGTGTACGTCGCTGAGCGTGGGGTCCTTTTCGTTATAGCGGAGGTTGGTGAGCTCTGACTTGCGGCAGCCGGTGTCGATCAGGATCCTGATCATGGCCAGGTCTCGCTTGCCCTCGAAGGACTTATCGGCCGCGGCCGCGGCGACCAGAGCCTGGAGCTCGGCGTGAGTGAAGACAGGGACCGGCTGGACCGGCTGCTTGGGGATCGGCATCCCCTCCATCGGCGAGGCAGGGATCTCCTCCTCGCGGGCCAGCCACTTGAAGAACTGCTTGAGCGAGCGGTGACGGTTGGCCACCGTCGACGGCGCCCGGCCCTCCTCATAGAGGTAGGCCTGGAAGTCTTCAATGTGTCGGCACTTGATGCTAACTGCCGACATTTTGTCGCCGAGGAAGCGGTCGAGGAGGCGGACGGCCTCGGCGTAGCCCTCGATCGTGCGGGGGCTACGGCCCTGGGATCTCAGGTAGCGACCGAAGGACGGGAGCAGCTTGACGATCTCCCCGCCCCCGCTTACGCTGGGTGCATGTTCTGTCACAAAGAGCCTCCGAGCCGGGGCCAAGAATCAGGTGCTCTAAGAGCGGCCCACAAAGCTCCCTGATCATATCAGGTGCTCTTCTCAGATACAAACGGCGGGGCGTGGCGCAGTCCGGTTAGCGCACCTGACTGGGGGTCAGGAGGTCCGCGGTTCGAATCCGCGCGCCCCGACCATTTTTTTCTATCCTCTGCTGGCGCCTGTTAGCGGACCGCTACAGTCATCGCTGCCGCGATCTCGTCGGCCCAGACACGGATCGCGTCCCAGTCCCTGAAGTCGCCTTCCGGTGCGCGGACGATGCCCGTGGCCAGGCGCTCACCGACGCCGAGGACCTTCTTGTCGAGCTTGCCGGCGAAGACGCGGTGGCCTTCGGCGTTGAGTTGCGCGACCAGGCCGGGGATATCGTGCGGATCGCCGTGTGGCTTTGGATCATCGGCGCCGATGGGGCCGCTGCTGAAGAGCCAGACCGGCATCATGACGAGATCGTCGTGAAAACGGTCGACCAAGTCGAGTGCGTCAACCATCCAGTGGCCCATGTAGACGGCGCTGCCGATGACGACGAGGTCGTATTCTTCGAGCGACTGGACATCCTTTGCTTCCAGAAGATCGCTGCTGACGCCCGTGCCCTGGAACTCCGAAGCGAGAGCGGAGCCGATCTCCCAGGTTGATCCATGCCTGCTGGCGACCGCGATTAGTGCTCTCATCCTGATTACCTCCACCTTCAGCTTAGGCAGCGAGAGTCGGGGGCGTCAGTGGCAACTGGTCGTTTCTCTAAGGGCCATTCGGCCCTGTCGCCGGTCGCGCTAAGCTTCGACGACCACGAAGGCGGCCTTCGATTGCGTCCCGCTGGCGAGCGTCAGACACGTGGCCGCCAGCAGAAGGAGGAGCGTGCTGCGGGCGGATGACGCGGCGCATATCGAGACGCGCGCTATCGCCGGCATGGGGCGCCGTCAACGGCTAGAGGCGCATCGAAACGACCGCGGCCGCCAGCAACCATACGCCGCCGACGAAGTTCATCGGGTAGGGGTTGCCGGTGAGCGCCAGGAGTACGTCCAGCACGACCGCGAGGACGCTCAGGTATCCGAACCAGTGTGGGAAGACGCCGTGGGAGAGCGAGGCGACGGCCGCCCCCGCCGCGGCAAGCCCCAGGGCGCCCCATGCAGCGAGAGGCACGTCGATGGCGATGGCGTACATCGCTGGGAGGGCGGCCTGTCCGTAGTAGTCGAAGCCGGTGTCGAAGACCATTGCGCGGCCGATGAAGCCGAGGAAGAGGGCGGCGGCGGTGACGATCATCGACAGCTCGATGATGAGTGGGATGGAGGAATCCGTTAGTCGCCGGTCCAGGGCGCGGCGGAGGCCGATGGCGAAGACGACGAGACTGGCGGCGGCGATCATGCCGAGGCCGGCGGAGACACGGAAGATCGCCTCGTTGGTGCCGGTGTCGAGGTCATCGACGAAGGCCTGGCCGCCCGCCTTGAGACTGTCTTCCGACACGAGGAAGACGGCGATCCACGTCGCGACATAGCCCAAAACGAGCACGGCGAATCCGAAGTAGGGGAAGGTTTCGTTGCGGTCTGCGGTCTGCGTTGTCATGTGTCACCTCCTGAGCGTTACTGCCGATTATGTTTCACGAGACCGCCGCGGTGACTTTCCGGCCCTTGCATTTCTGTGGATAATCGGGAGCATCCCGGACAAGGAGGCCGTCACCTGGCCACACGCGGAATGCTGACACTGGACGAACTGCGATCTCAGGCCGAAAGCGGCGTGATCGACACGGTGGTGGTCGCCTTTGCCGACCACTACGGGCGACTGAACGGAAAGCGCTTCGACGCCTCGTTCTTCATAGAGGAAATCGCGGCGGCAGGGACGCACGCCTGCGACTACCTGCTGACGGTCGATATGGAGATGGACCCGGTGCCCGGCTACGCTTACGCCAGCTGGGAGCAGGGCTACGGCGACTTCCACCTGGTGCCTGACATGGACACCTTGCGCCTCGCGTCGTGGCTGGAAGGGACGGCGCTAGTACTCTGCGGCGTGGAAGACGAGAAGGAGCACGGGCCGGTGGCGGTGGCGCCGCGCTCGATCCTGCGCCGGCAGCTGGAGCGGCTGGCGGAGGCGGGGTTCACGGCGAAGGGCGCATCGGAGCTTGAGTACTACATCTTCGAGGACACCTATAGGGATGCGGCCGAGTCCCGCTACGCGGACCTGACGCCAGCGGGGTGGTACATCGAGGACTACCACCTGCTGCAGGGGACGCGGGAAGAACGCTACAACGCACCGGTGCGGCGGCACCTGGCAGCCTCCGGCGTCCCCGTCGAGAATTCGAAGGGGGAATGGGGGCGCGGCCAGCACGAGATGAACATCCGCTACACAGACCTGCTGACGATGGCCGACCGCCACGCCGTGATGAAGCTGGCGATGAAGGAGATCGCGGAGACCGTGGGCATGAGCGTGACGTTCATGGCCAAGCCGTTCGCGGAGGAGGCGGGGTCGAGCTGCCACCTGCACGTCAGCCTCTGGGACGGCGATGAGAGCGCCTTCGACGGCGACGTGGCGTTCGGGCCGGTGCAGGCGACCGACACCTTCCGCTGGTTCCTGGGCGGCTGGATGAAGCACGTCAACGACCTGATGCCGTTCTACGCCCCGACCGTCAATTCCTACAAGCGCTACCAGCCTGGGTCGTGGGCGCCGGTGGGTATCGCCTGGAGCTACGACAACCGAACGGCGGGGTTCCGGGTGGTGGGCGAGGGGCAGTCGCTGCGCATCGAGTGCCGGCTGCCGGGCGCCGACTGCAACCCCTACCTGGCCTACGCGGCGACGATCGCGGCCGGGCTGGACGGCATCGAGAACCAAATCGAGCCGCCGGGCGCCTTCGAGGGCGACGTCTACCAGGCGCAGGAGTTGCCGCGGGTGCCGACGACGCTGCGCGACGCGGCCTCGTACTTCGCGATGAGCGACTTCGTAGCCGAGAAGTTTGGCGAGGAGGTGCAGGAGCACTACGCGCACTTCTTCGACGTGGAGGCGACGGCGTACGAGAATGCGGTGACGGACTGGGAGCGGTGGCGGTACTTCGAGAGGATATGAGATGAGACAAGAGACAGGGGACAAGAGGCATGAGTAGGTTGGATGACAAAGTGGCGCTGATAACCGGCGCTGGGAGTGGCATCGGGCGGGAGAGCGCGACGCTCTTCGCGAAGGAGGGCGCGGCGCTCGTCTGCGTTGACCTCAACCAGGCGTCGGCGGAGGAGACCGCGAAGCTGGTATCGGACTCCGGCGGGCGGGCAATCTCAGTGCGGGCGGACGTGGCGCTCCCAGAGGATTGCGAGGCGATGGTAGCGGCGGCGGAGCGCGAGTTCGGCAAGCTGAACGTCCTCTTCAACAACGCCGGTATCATGCACGCCGACGACGACGACGCGATCAACACCAGCGAACACGTCTGGGACCTGACGATGGACATCAACGCTAAGGGCGTGTTCATGGGCTGCAAGTACGGCATCCCGGCCCTGCGACGCGCAGGCGGCGGCTCCGTCATTAACACCGCCTCGCTGGTCGCGATCATGGGCTCGGCAGCAGCGCAGGTGGCTTACACAGCGTCGAAAGGCGCCGTGCTGGCGATGACGCGCGAATTGGCGATCGTGCACGCGAAGGAGAACATCCGCATCAACGCGCTCTGCCCCGGCCCGCTGAAGACGGAGCTCCTGATGAAATTCCTGGACACGGACGAGAAGCTGCAGCGCCGCCTTGTGCACATCCCAATCGGACGCTTTGGTCAGGCGACCGAGATCGCGCAGGCCGCCCTCTGGCTGGCCTCCGACGAATCGTCGTTCATGAACGGAGCGCAGTTTGTGATCGACGGCGGCATCAGCGCGGCGTACGTAACACCGGAGTAGCGGCTACGGCAGACTGACCCCGGGCCGACTCGCCCGTAGCTTCGCTCTCTAAACGCTAGAAACGCAGTTCCATACTCCTCATTAAGGCAATTTTTCGGGACTTGTCATCCTAACGCGGGTTAATTACCCTTTTCACAGGGGCGAGCCCG
Source organism: Dehalococcoidia bacterium (assembly GCA_035512435.1). Taxonomy (GTDB): domain Bacteria; phylum Chloroflexota; class Dehalococcoidia; order SM23-28-2; family RBG-16-64-32; genus CF-162. Next base: position 2,840 of record DATKDX010000041.1, on the reverse strand, counting down.
CGATTCTTGCCGCCCACTTGCCGGAGGATTTAATGGTACAGACCGAGTCCCAGACGAACACAACGCCTGCTGCGCCTTCGCAGAACTTCAACATGGAGCTCAATGATGAGCAGCGCCAGATGCAGAAGTGGGTCCACGATTTCGCCAAGAACGTGATCCGGCCCGTTGCTCACGAATGGGACGAGCGCGAGGAGACCCCCTGGCCCGTCATCGAGGAGGCCGCGAAAGTCGGCATCTACTCCTGGGAGTTCATGCAGCAGAGCTTCGGCGACCCGACCGGTCTCATGATGCCGGTGGTCAACGAAGAGCTCTTCTGGGGCGACGCGGGCATCGGCCTCTCGCTCCTCGGCTCCGGTCTCGCCGTGGCGGGCATCGTCGCCAACGGCACGATGGAGCAGGTCGTCGAGTGGGTGCCGCAGTGCTTCGGCACTCCGGAAAAGATTCAGCTCGGCGCTTTCGGCGTCAGCGAGCCGGACGCAGGCTCCGACGTCAGCTCCCTGAAGACGCGCGCCGTCTACAACGAAGCGAAGGACGAGTGGACGCTGAACGGCACCAAGACCTGGATCACCAACGGTGGTATCGCCGCCGTGCACGTCATCGTCGCCTCCGTCGAGCCGGAACTGGGCTCGCGGGGGCACGCGGCCTTTGTCATCGGGCCGAACACGAAGGGCCTGAGCCAGGGCCAGAAGTTCAAGAAGCACGGCATCCGCGCCAGCCACACGGCCGAGGTCGTCCTCGACGACTGCGTAGTGCCGGGAAGCTGCCTGCTGGGCGGCAAGGAGAAGCTGGACGCCCGCATCGCCCGTGCCCGCGAGGGCCAGAGCAGCAAGAGCCAGGCGGCGATGGCGACGTTCGAGGCGACGCGGCCGGCAGTGGCCTCGCAGGCGGTGGGTATTGCCCGCGCGGCCTTCGAGTACGCGCTGGAGTATGCCAAGGAGCGCAAGCAGTTCGGCCGGGCGATCATCGAGAACCAGGCGATCGCCTTCAAGCTGGCCGACATGAAGACGAACATCGACGCCGCCCGCCTGCTGACCTGGCGCGCGGCCTGGATGGGCAAGAGCGGCCAGCCGTTCACGGCAGGCGAAGGCTCAATGTCCAAGGTCTTCGCCGGCGAGACGGCCGTCAAGGTCACCGACGAAGCGATCCAGATCCTCGGCGGCATGGGCTACGTCCGCGACACGCCGGTCGAGCGCTGGCACCGCGACGCCAAGATCTACACGATCTTCGAAGGCACGTCCGAAATCCAGCGGCTGGTGATCGCGCGGGCGATCAGCGGCATTCACATCAAGTAAACACGGGCCAGAAGGAGGCCGCGAAACGGGCGCCCAACGGGCGCCCGTTTTGCTATGTGCGGTTGGGAGGCATCTGGTGGGGCCAGCTCGAAGTTCGTTTGTCGGATCGGGGGGTACGATAGAAGTTGCATTCGCGAATTGCATAGTTTGGGGGTTGGAGATGAGCCGGGTCGGCTGGCACAGTGGAGGGGGAGGCGGGAATGGTACGAGGTGAGGGAGGCGGTCCGAAGACGTCCGAGGGGAAGGCGATTGCGAGCCGTAATGCTGTGAGAGACGGCCTGCAGTCGCCGTCGCCGGTTGTGCTGGAGATTGAGGACGAGGAGGAGTGGCAGGAGTTCCGGTCGCTGGTCGTGAGTGAGGTGAACCCGGGCGGGATAGTGGGGCGGGAACTAGCGGAGCGCGCGGCATCGCTGATGTGGAGGCTGAGGCGGCCGGCGGTGGCTGAGGCGGGAGCTATCCGGACGAGCCTGGCGGCGCGGGTCTGGGGCTACTGGGCGGAGAGGGCGGTCAGGGCGAGTTTCGCGGACGACGATGCTACGGATGAGCTTTCTGAGCGGGAGAAGCTGGAGATCGACCGGATGGTGGAGAGTTTACATGTGCCGAGCCAGCGATCTTCGGAGCGAATCGCGCGGCACGAGTCGCACTTGAGCCGCGAGTTGTATGCGGCCCTGGCGGAGTTGCGGCGGATGAGGGAGGAGCGGCGCGGGAGGAGGTGAGGGCGGGGTCGTGCGTGGGTGTGCGGCGCCGGGAGGTGCGATGGGCATGAAGATATAGTTCGGGACTTGACATCAGTGCCATATGAATTAGCGAATGCTTCCAGCCGATTGCTACTATTTCTGGTATGGCAAAGCGAACTCTTGACGAGATACTAGGTGCTCTGGAAGCCAAGGTTGAGGAGTCCGAGGACAAGTACGGCCACAGAATTTGGGGGCTGTACGTTGATGCGAACCGGAGCCTTCGGCGTGGCCGACGACCTACTGAAGCTGACGAGGTGCTCAAGGCCGGCCAGGCCTTTCTTTTCATGACGAGGCGTGATGCCGAGGGGCGGTATTTCCGACCTATATTCTCAGGAGACGGTTGGGAGAATCCGGATTGGACGTCACTTGATCGTGACGTCTGTGAGCTTTACCGGAAGCGCGCCCATCAGACGCCTAGCGTGCGTGCGCGAGCACGCTACGCTGATTTGGTCTGGGAGAGAGAGCGCGACCATAGAATGGCGAGGTGTGCCATTGATTCATACCTTGAACTCGCTTCGAAATACTACCAGAAGGAGTGGCTCTTAGAGTGCCAAGAGGCCATCGGCAGGAGCCTTGAGCTCGCGGCAGCTATTTCGGACTCAAAACGTTTCAGGAACGCGATTGCTGAGGCTTTGGTGATCCATGAGGAACTCTCTGCGAAGAACATATTTGAACCGCCCCGGGTTTGATGGAGACTCGAATCATTGAGTCCCAACCCCGGCGGGGATGGGTCCCCGGACGGGCCTGGGGGTAGGGTAGCAGGTCGCTTCGTGCTCCGCGGGTGGGACGTAACCGAGTGCGCCGAAGAGCC
>DATKDX010000040.1:0-3815 GCA_035512435.1 Dehalococcoidia bacterium | reverse complement strand
GGCGCTGCAAGGCGCCGGGTATGACCAGCACGGTCTCGAGGTCGCCGGCCCGGTCGTTGACTTTCTCCACGGGGCAGGGTTCGATGTTTTCCACGGCACCGTCAATGACGTCCCGGACGGGCGCTTCGATCCGGTCATCTGCTCATCCTTCTTCGTGCTTCACCACGTCACCGATCCGGTGGACTTCCTCACGACGATCAGGCGCAAGTTCCCGCGCGCCTCGCTGCTCCTTACAGAGCACTACTTTGGACGTAACCCGTACGAACTTGGCTCGCTTAACCTGCCGCCCCGAAGGCTGACGTGCTGGAACCGCGAATCGCTGGCTGTGGCGCTGGAAAAGGCAGGCTTCCGGCCCAGGAGCATCGAGATCATGGAAGCCGAACCATACCATCCGGCGATCGATTCACGCCTCATGAGTCTTTACTGCAAGACCAGGAAGGTCATTCCAGTGGCGATGCGCCCCAACGTCATAGCTTCCTACATCGGCGCGAAGCGGCTGCTTTTCGGTGCCGCCCGGCGCGTCATCGGCTACCGCACATTCTTCGCGCAGGAGCATATTCTGGCGATTGCAGATCCTCGCTAGTTCGCTCCGCAGGATGATGGAGAAGCGATGAGACTCGTCAGATGGACGGTGAGGCTGGGCGTACCGCTGGTTGCGGTGGTGTTGCTTGCGTTCATGCTCATTCCGGCGGAAGTGTGGGATGAGCCAGAAAACGATTTTGTATACACCGGGTTCGATCCTGAGCTGATCTACGTCAAGGAGACAGGGTCTGCCTCAGCAGCCGGGCTGGTGGAGACGAGCAGCGACGAGATCTCGATCACCGCCCTGGAATCGTCTCGCCCAACTGTTCATCTGTTCACGACGCCGTTCGACAATGTGCAAGCCTCGATGAACATACGCGTCGTTGAGAACGGCGCTGGCAGCCGGCCCCTCCGCCTCGGAATCTGGAGCCCGCGCGATGGTGCCGGCTTCTTCCTGGACTTCGAGGGAGCGCCGCAGAAGGGGATCGTCGCCCGTGCTATCGAAGGTGGCGTCGCCGGGTCGTCCTTGCTTGATGGCGAAATAGTAATAGAGAACCGGCTTGGCTCTTACAGCCTGGACCAGGTCCTTAGCATTGGTTTCAGCCTGGACAAGGACGCCGGTATCGCCTCCTTCCACCTGACGGGCGAGGAGCAGCCACCCAGCGGACACCCCATGTTGCGGCTGGAGGGTGGCCCGGCTAACCCTGACTACCACGATATTGCGAGCGACGGTGTCCGGGTTCAACCCGGCACCGAGTACACCTTCGGCGGTTTTCTCAACCCCATCAGCGGCCGCGACGCCTACAAGATCGGCCTGCAGTGGCTGGACAAAGACGGGGTGAGCCTGTCGTTCGAGAACGACTGGCAGGGCATCCGCCATCTTGGTGACGGCGGCTGGACGGAGCGCCAGTTCTTCGCCGAAGCGCCCGCGGACGCGGCTTTCGCACGGATGTACCTGGGTAGCGGTAACGCGACCCGCATCCTCTTCTCTGATCTCTTCCTGCGGCCATCGGCGGCTGATGAAGGCGTGAACACGCTCGTCAACGGCGACCTTCTGGACGGTGACAAAGGATGGCAGTTCGTCGGCGGGACAGAGATCGGCGACTCATTCGTCGAGCCCCACGTATTCGACCTGGAATCGTCTGTTACCGCGGAGGAGCTACCCGGCCTCTTCGACTCACTGCGGCTGACGTACACTGCGGTGGCCGAAACGACCGGGGAAGTCTCCCTGGTAACGCTGAGCAACTACGAGTTGACCGTACCGCACCAGCGCTTCTACGGCGTAAAGGTGGACGACCCACGTCTCAAGATCCCGTTGTCGATCGCTCTGGCAGCCGCCTCTGTGCTGCTCGTCGCGCAAGCAGTGCTCTACGTGCGCGAACGTCGCGCCCGGCCCCCGGCTTACTCGACTGTACCCCGGAGATCAGCAGTCTTCACTGTGACGAGGGGTATGATCTGGTGCGCCGCGGCGATCTGCGTGTTCCTCGTCGGGAACGCGCTCCTCTTCGGATTGGGGAGCCACCCCTTCGACATGACCGCGGAGAAATTCTGGGCTTACATCGCGGTGAAACACAGTCCTGCCGAACTGTACTACCTGCCGAACTTCGTGAGCCTGGCTGACGTCTGGAACGGCGGCCCCTGGCATGAGGCGGTCTTCCCATACGGCGTCGTGCTCGCGTACATCTTCACGGGTATCGGCGCTACACACGCGGTCTTTCTGGGTGGTCCCGGCGGGCTGGAAGCGCAGAGTTTCAGCGTTGAGTTCACGATCAAGGCCACGATCGTCCTCTTCGGCCTCGCGCTCGGCATTCTCATCTATCACATCACGAAGGCGGCGACGAAGTCGCAGCGCTGGGCGCTGATCGCGGCGGGCGCCTTCCTGTTCAACCCCGCCGTATGGTTCAGCATGTCCGTCTGGGGGCAGACACATGTCATCAGCATTTTCTTCGCGCTGTTGGGCATCTGGTTCATGTTCCGGGAAAACCCCACAGGCAGCTGGCTAAGCCTGGCGGCCTGCGCCCTCACCCGGCCCCAGATGATCGTGCCGGTGTTCTTACTGGTCGTGGTGCTCTTCAAGCTCTTCCCCCTGAACCAGAACTTGCGCGCAGGGTCTTGGACTGTCCTCGTCTTTTCGTTGGTGCTCGCACCGTTCTCACTAGCGATCAGCCCCTCGCTGCCCATCGATATCCTCTGGAACCAGTTCTACTTCCAGGAGGCTGGCGGCAACGAGGCCGCACAGACGATCGTCTCGCTGGGAGCGTTCTCCATCTGGCCGCTGGTTACCGCGGTAGCGGAGGGCGCGACAGGCCCGGAGCGCTTCCATCACCTCGCCGCGGCCCCGCTTATCGACCCTCTGACCTATCAGCGCATTTCTAGCCTCCTCGCGGGCTCGATCGTGCTGATCGCGGCCGGCGTCATCCTCTTCCGTGGGCGGAAGGAAGGGCCTGCCGATTACCTCTTGCCAGTGGCCATTGGGATTGTTGGCTTCTTCATCACGAAGACTGGCCTGGCGGCCACGCATATGCTCATCGTTCTGCCGTTCCTGATCCTCTGCATAGGCCGTGTCCGTACTCCGTCCTTCTGGGCAATGATTACCGTCTGGTCCGTTACGACTTTGGTACCGATGTGGGGCGGCCTCGGCGAAGCCCTGACAGACGTGGAGCGCCTGGCGCCTGCCCTTCACGCAGACAACAACCCGCTAACTTGGCTCTTCATGGAGATGTACGCGCTGGACATCTTCATCACAGTGGGCGTAATGGGCAATATCGCGGTGTTTGTTTGGCTGTGGATCGAATTATTCTGGGTCGCCAGGCCCAAACCAATACCCAGGGAACAGGTCAGGTTTGAGGGGGTCACCGCCTTTGACTAACCCCCTGCGCATCCTCTTTCTCGTCTCGCGCGCTGGGAGCGATCCTCGGGCCGCCGGGGGCGACGTCCAGGGCAGCCTTTACGCCAGACTGCTCGCGCAGTCGGGCCACGAGGTCACCTACCTGACGAGTTCGTATCCGGGTTCGCCTCACCGGGAAATGGAAGACGGCGTCGATATCATTCGGCTCGGCCGTCCGGAATTTCTGGCTTCGCGCATGTGGCAGTACTACCGGCGCTGGGGCCATTCGTACGACCTAGTCTATGCTGAGGCCTTCGGCGGCGCTCGGGTCCCCTTCTGCGCGCCGCTATATGTGAAACAGCCGCTGCTCGCCGCCTGGTACCAGGTGAACACGCCTGTGTTCCGCCATCAGTACGGGCGCCTTGCTGGCGCCGGACTCAGCGGTCTTGAGCGGCAGATCGCGAGG
>DATKDX010000039.1:0-26701 GCA_035512435.1 Dehalococcoidia bacterium | reverse complement strand
AGGCTCGCATACCGCTGGGCGTATGCGCAGTTCTGTTCGTCACTCATAGGTAAAAGTCTAGCATCAACGGACGGGTAATCGCCGCGTCGGTGTTCTCCTGAAGAGCGTGGTCAGGAGGGTTCCGTTAGCGCACGGTTCGCTGAGTCGTGGAAGCAGGTGCCCCGCGAGCCTCTGCTTGGAAGTAAGAGACGCCAAAACCGCCTCTCTTCTCCATTTTCGTATCTGACGAACGCGAACCTGCAAGACGAAGCAGACGGTCGTCAAATTTTCAATCAGGTGGAATTATAACCCAATTCAAAGTATTCAAAGGAGATTGCGTCACGATCGATCGGCGTTCGGAGTGTTCGCGGGTAACTCACATCGCTGGTGACGTGCATTTCGGTTAGCGCTACGCTTACTCGAACCCCATACAGGCTGGCGGAAATCATGCCTAGGACGCCCGAGTCTTTTCTGAAAATCGAACTGACCCCAAGGCGATTCAGTGGCCGGAACTTTCGCGGCGCTCAAACCACCTAAACTGTCGCGCATGATTTCCTTCGATATTGACAGGTTTGGCAATGACCTGACCTGCCCCCCGAAAACTGTACCGGCGTGAATGGGACTCCTCCGCGTTCTAAGGAACGAAAGGAGGACGAGAATGCGACGAAGTCGCTTCACGGAGGAGCAGATCATCGCTGCCCTCAAGGAGCACGCGGTCGGCATCCGGCTTCAGCGAGCCTGCCGCCCCAGGTCTCGGCGTCCGGTCGGTCCCGTTGATGAATACAGTACGGGTTACAATGATAGGCAACCGAAGGAGTACCCGTGGAGTCAGGGCGTCTGTTAGAGATGACGCAACGCAGCATCGCGGACACGATGTGTGAGACCGCGCGCCGTTCGCACGAAGTCATTCGTCAGGAGGAGGGGCTGGTCCTCTACGCGACGGCCCGCACCCGTGTCCGCGCTGTGGAACGGGGCGATACGAAAGATCAGGACTTCCGGCCAACGAGGCTGGTAGCTAGAGCCACAACGTTCTTCCGCGACATTGGGCGCGCCGGAAGTTAGTCCGGTCAGTCGCCTGCCAATCCCGACAGGAAGGAAACGCACTCGTCGGCCGCTTCGACATGGCAATCGTGGCCCGTCGAGAGGGCTATGTACGGCCAGCCCTCGCGACGCGCCTGGGCGGCAAACGGCTCGAACACTTCTCCGAGCCTGTAGCCTTCGGCTTTGCACGCGATGAAGGCACGTTTGAGTCTAGCGGCGGCATGAGTCGGAAGCCTTGCGGGGCTCTTGAAGCAGGAGATCGCGAAGTCGGTCAGTTTCGTCCGCACGAAGTCCCGGTGTGGCCCCTTCTTCAGCGCCCAGAGATCAAGTCGTCCTTCGAAGCCCGGTAGTCTCCACCCATCACCAAGTTCATCGGCTTGTTGAGTGAGGGCGTCTGCTAGCCACGGCGGGAAAAACTCGAAGGCCGACTGGCCGTCCTTGGGTACGAAGGCGTCTATGTATACCAGCGTCGCCAGCCGCTCCGCCGCGTGTTCGGCCACGGAGGTGATGATCATCCCCCCATAGCTGTGCCCGACCAGGATAACGTTTTGCAGATCCTCGAACTCAAGTACGCCCAGCACATCCTTGACATGAGTCTCGAGAGTGATTTCGGGCCTGAGTTCGTATTGCCGAATGCCCGCGCCTGACATGGTTGGAGTGTGAACCGTGTGACCCCTCGCACGTAGTCCCTCCTCGACAAAGGCCCAGGTAGACGCGCCCTGCCATGCGCCGTGAACAAGTACATAAGTCGCCAAGTCGCCCTCCTCCTTTTGTTCAGCCCCGAACAAATCCATCTGAAAGAGCCTTGCGCTACGGTGTCCCCGCTTGGCCCTCAATTATACTTGAGGAGCGTTCCAGTTGAAGGATGGCCTGCCAGCTGGCGCGGCGCTTGCCCCGATCAGCGATGGCGAAGACACGCTAGATGTTAGAAAAGTTTGGGTTTCCCCCCAGCGCGGGTGTAGTTTGGCTCCCCGGGCAGGACTCGAACCTGTAACCTAGCGGTTAACAGCCGCCCGCTCTACCATTGAGCTACCCGGGAGCGCGTGTGTCTACTGTGTATTCGGTGCCTGGCTGCCGAGCCAGGATTCGAACCTGGACCAAGGGATCTGGAGCGGGAGACGGGGATCGAACCCGCGACCCTCTGCTTGGGAAGCCTTGACCCGAAATTAGCCTCCAACAGCCCCTTTTTGTATCTGACGCACGCCCTTCTGCGAGACGAAGCAGAGGGTCGTCAAGATTCCAATTGACTCGAATTATAACCTAATCCGCACTAATTCGCGGCGTATTGTTGCACTGCAATCCAGAGAGGTGAGTGTGCCATAGTGCCATCAGAAGAAGTCGCCAGCCAGGATGCTCTCGATGTTCCGCCACGTCTGAACAGAGCCCAATGCCACAGCGCCGACGAGCGAGCCGTAGCCCAGAATGCGCCCGAGGCCCGGCAATGGCGCCAAATCGAAATCTGTGTAGTCGGTCACCCAGAAGAGAATCGTAGCGAGGCCCATGCCGACAAGGACCAGCGCTGCCGCGACATCCGCCTCGCTGATGAGTAGCACGGTAATCAGTATGGCGAAGAGCGAACCGAGCGACGCCAAGCTCAGGTATCCAACTATGGAATCGAGAGGCCTCGTCGGGTCGACTCTCGGAAGTCGCTCCTCCAGCACCTTGATGAGGAATGGAAGAGGGACGCTGTAGAGAAGGAACAAGCCGACGAACAGCCCCACCATCAACTCGTAGTTCCCAACGAGCAAGAAGTCCCGGTTGTCGTGGTCTAGAGCCTCGGGTGACCCAACCATCAGGATAAGGAGGGCGAACGCAATCGGGCTGAATGACCCAGCCCACCTCAACCAGCGTTCGCTCGCTGCATAAATGACCGCTCCCACGGCACCAAGGAGAATGCCGACGAAGATCAGCAGCTCGATTGTCCCACCGACGGTGACGGCGCCGATGGCGTTGCCGTTTTCCGTCAGGCTGCCCTCTACCCGGTCGGGCGCCGCGATCGCGGCTATTCGCATTACGATGCGCCCGCCGACGCCGCCGACGATCAGACCCAGCGACACGCCGGCGATCCCGATGATGCCAAGATGCCGAATGAGCTGCGCCTGCTCTGGCGTGATGTTTGAACGATATCCTAGCGCCCTGTCGGCGGTCTCTTGTCCCATGTCTAACGCCCTATCTTCCCGCGCTCCTCCATGATCTTCTTCTGCAGCGCCAGGAATCCGTCAATCAGCGCCTCCGGCCGCGGCGGACAGCCGGGGATGTAGACATCTACTGGGATGATCTTGTCCACTCCCTGCAGCACGCGGTCGTAGCGGGTGTAGGGGCCCCCGTTGGTCGCGCAGGCCCCCATGGAGATCACCCACTTAGGGGATGGCATCTGCTCGTATAGGAGCTTGACGGCGGGGGCCATCTTCTTGGTCACGGTGCCGGATACAACCAAGACGTCGGCCTGACGGGGCGATGGCCAGGGAAAGATGCCGAAGCGGTCGAGGTCGTATCGGCCCATGTGCGCGGAGATCATCTCGATAGCGCAGCAGGCCAGGCCAAAGGTGAGCGGCCAAAGCGAGGACTTGCGGCCCCAGGCGATCAGCCAGTCGGCCGGCAACTGGAATATGCCCGGCAGAATCTGGCGATACAGTGTCTTCCCCTGGCCCGGCTGGAACTCGGTTGGCGTTAGGCTCTAACATGACGCCGCAAATCGTCAGAGACGGCGTCGGAGAGCGTCCATGTCGGGTCGTCTTTGACCTCGTGTACTTGGATCCGCGGTTCTTTCGGCATGTGCTAGGCAGCGCCGGCTCGGCTTTATGCCGGCCGCGGCGCGCGTGGCCAGCCGCTGCGGCGCGCGCGCCAGTAGGCGATGGCAGCGAGGCCGAGGCCAATGGGCACAGTAATGAATGCTGCCCAGTACCACATCACCGAAATAGCGGCCACGCCAACGATGATGAGGCCCAATCCCAGCGACCGCTTACTGGCACTAACGAGAATGCCGAAGATGATGACGGAACCGATTAGAATCTGTATCGGGCCGAAGATCGCGCGTTCGCTATCGCTCATTTCTCCGTTCAGACCGATCAACACCAGGATGCCGATGACCAGCGGGAATGCGGCAACAGCTAACGCTGTGGCCAGCACTCCGCGCATCATAAGCGTGTCGTTCATCTGAGTACCCCTTCCGGAGCGGGCGACCGGGCCCGCCTCCAATCGCCAGACGAGATCAGCGGGGAGCCCGAAGATCAGACGCTGCAGTATTTCGGCTGCTGTGCTGGTGCTGCCCTGAAACTGAGCCAAGCGCCGGTGCTCCCAGAGGTCGCAGTCGATCTCCTCACGCCTTCGGCTGCGGAGGTCCGGGGGCAGCCCGCGCGTGTAGAACGCTGTCCACAAGCGGGTTAGAGCGATGGCGATGGCGAGCATTCGGCCGTCCCTATGCGGCCCTGGCGCTGGTGGGCCAGCCCGGCCGTCCCGCGCGGAAGTAGGCGATCGTTAGTAGCACAAGGCCGATCGGCAGAGTAATCACCGCTGCCCAGTACCACATGACCGATATCCCGATAACTCCTACCGCCAGAAGTCCGAGGCCGAGGCTTGGCCTCGACCTGCTCAGCAGCAGCCCGGCGCCCATGGCAAGCCCGGCCGCGATCCAGAGCAAGGAGAAGGCGACCCGCTCGAACGCTGAAAGCCCGTCGCTGTTGCCGTACAGAACCGATACGCCAAACCCGATCGGCGAGAGGCCCACCATGACCGCAGCGACCAGAGCGCCGCGCATGATCCATGAGTCGTTCATTTGAGTACCCTTTCCGGAGCGGGCAGACGCGCCCGTCTCCAATCGCCAGAGGATGTCCGCGGGGATGCCAAGGAGGAACCGCAGCAATATCGCTGCCGCGGTTCCGGCCACGGGCTCCCGCCGTAAGTCGGCCAGACGCTGGTGCTCCCAGAGGTCGCAGTCGACCTCCTCGCGGCGTTCGACCCGCGGGTCCGAGGGCAGGCCGTGCGTGTACAGCGCTGTCCATCTCTGGGCGAGTGCGACCGCCAGATCGAGTAGAAGCCTCATGGCATCCTTAGCAGGTGGCGTTCTCTGTCTTGATGATCCCTAGTGGATTGTTAGGCTGGGCGAAGGCGAACGTTCCGGGCTGACCGATGTGCATTTTCTCGTGCAGCTTGTGGCCGCCTGGATCGGACGCACACTTTTCGGTCTGTCCGTTCGCGAAGTCCTCGACCAGCGTTGCGCCGTCGAACGTAAGGTTGTGATCGTGGTTCGCTGACACGGCGGTCAGGGAGCCAAACAGAGCCAACCCGGCGACTACGGCAACGATAAGAGTCTTCCTCATAGCTTAATCCTTCCACTATTGTTCTTTTCGGCTACGCGTGCATTAGAGCCGCTCATACCGAAGCGATCCCTGGACGCCGTTCTTGTATCGGCGTCGCAGGCGCCGCTTGTTGCGGCGCCTTGATCGCTTCGACGAGGGCGGCTTCTCCGGCGGCGGTCACGTGGTAGAGCCGGCGCCGCGGCCGGCCCTGTTGGGCCGCCAGCAGCGGGTCCTCCCAGTCGCTCTCCAGGAAGCCGGACTTCTGCAGGCGGTCCAGCGCCTTGTAGAGCGTGCCGTGCGCCGTCAGCAGCTTCGCGCCGTCGCGGTCCTTCATCTCTTTCGCGATCAGGAAGCCGTGAAAGCGCGGAGCGCCGCGTGTAGCGAAGTCGATCCCGCATTGCAGAATCGATACTTCCAGAGGGAGCAGGGTACCCTTCTTGCGCCTCATGTGCAGAATATTAGGAAGATATCTGCCTGTTGTCAACCCCCTGCGGAACGAAAATTGAACGCTCCCGTATTTTGGGATGCACGTGTACCCCCCCTCGCAAGACCGATTCGCCGGCACGTCGAACCAGTAATCACGCCTTGACAAGCGGCAGATATCTTCCTAATCTGCAGCGGTTCATCGGTCGCCTGAGTCACAACTCCTAATCGGCAGAGGGCAAGCAGGGTGCAAATAGACGGGCGCGATTGGAGCCTCGCTACGCGAGGCGGAAAGGACAGGCGCATGCTCACCAAGGAAACGGTCGAACGCATAACCGGAGTACTCTTCCTCGTGATCGTCCCTCTGATTATCGTGACGGCGGTGTCCGATTCGGGAGTCGACACACGAGTCAACGAGTTCCGGGGATCCTTGGATGACGTTTCCGATGAAGAAACACGAGGGTACATACGCGCTGGCCGTTTCGCTCGAATGCAGGTCGCAGCTCGTCCGTGCCCGAGCCCTCGAAGCCCCACAGTGCACGGCGCCGGTGCTGCCGCCGCCCATACGGCTCTTTGGGCCTGGGTATTGGCCACCGAAAGCCCGAGGCTTAGCCAGACCCTTGGCCAGAGGGTCGCTTCGGGCAGAGATCTGAGAGACGGTTAGAAAAGCGGTGTGAACCGGACTGGTTCCTAAGAAACCACCCGCAGCTTCGGCGGGTTCAGCGGTTTCGACGCGGGACGCTTCTCGCGCCGGGGCGAGACATCGATATTGTCCATGGGCGAGAAGGCGCGATGGCGCAGCGCAACCTGCGCGCCGGCCAGGTGGACGTAGTTATTCACCATCGCCAGGGTCGTGTGCCCCAGGATCCGCTGCAGCGAGAAGACGTCGCCACCGTTAACGAGGTACATCGTCGCGAACGTGTGACGCAGGAGGTGGGCGTGCAGGCGGCGCACGCCGGCACGACGCCCGAGCCTCTGCAGCATCGACTTAAGCGCTTCGAAGCTCAGGTAGCGTCCACCAAGGCTCAGGAAGAAAGTGTCGACCAGGGGGTCGGCGGGATCGGGCCTGAAGACTTCCCGGTATTGCATGAGGGCCTTCGCCGCCCGCGTACCCAGAGGGACGAGCCTCTCCTTGTTGCCCTTTCCTACGACCCTGAGGCTTCCGTTGACGAGGTCGGCGTTATCGAACTTGAGATTGACGAGCTCAGACGCCCGCAACCCGCAGTCAAGCAGGCACATGATGATCGCGTAGTCGCGGGATCCTGTCGCGGTCTTGGCGTTGAGGCAGCCGAAGATCGAGGCGATCTCGTCCGCTGTCAGGACGTCGACCATCTTCTTCTGAACTTTGGGAACTCGCATTTCCTTGAGCTTGTGTGAAGACGTGTATCCCTCGTGGTAGAGCCAGTTGAAGAAGGCCCGGATCGCCCTGACGGCGGAGTTTATCGAGTGGCTCGAGAGCTTGTGTCTTCTCGCTGGAGTGAACGGGTTGTTGGCGAAGCGAACGTCCTGGTCCTGCAGGCTGATCACGAACGCTCTCACCTCCTCGAGGCCGACGTCGCGCAGCCTGATAGAGGAACCTTCTTCCTCGAGGAACCGCAGGAAGAGGTCGAGGTTCTGCTGGTACCAGCTCAGCGTCTTCGGGCTCTTTCCTTCGGCCCGGTTCGCTAGCTGGAAATGATTGACCAGCTGGTCGAGGGTGATGTCACTCATCTGTACGTCTCGCCATCGCCTTGTGGGGCTCATGCTAGGACCTCCTTCGCAGGCACCGACACTGACGGCCGGTCAACCTGAGCATCTGCCTGCTCAGGGGTCCAACTTCGAGTGACATCAGGCTGATGGTCGTTTTAGGTGTCGGAAGCCGCTCGTCGGCTTCCGTGCCCGTCCCGCGAAAAAGACCGGATTCGTATCTGAATCCCGGCTTTTCAGCCCCCCTGGGAGGGGGGTTTGGAGCGGGAGACGGGGATCGAACCCGCGACCCTCTGCTTGGGAAGCAGATGCTCTACCACTGAGCTACTCCCGCTCGCTTTTGTATCTAGAAACAGCACCTAACTGTCTCTTGCTTGACGCACAGCGCTCGAATGCTCCACTTTCGCGCGATGCGAATTATAGCAGCATCGAGCAGTCGTCACGGAAGATTATGACACTAACGGAATTTAGGGCTACTCATAGAAACGCAGTCCTCGTGGGCTTCAACGACCTAGTGACTATTTCGGCGACCGCTCATAACGTCAGCGACCGCCCCGCCTGGCAACGCGGCAATCACCACACCCGCACCCAGCGGCGGACACCCCGGCCCTTGCGCCGCGCTCAGCCCCGCGTCGAACCTCAGCAGCTTGAGCGCGTCCACGGGCGCCACGTCGCCGGAGCAATCGATGTCGCCCCAGGGGAAATTGGCACCACCAGGCACCTCGACCTGCTGACCGAAGGCCGGGCAGGCGCCGGTAGCTGCGTTCTGACCGGAGTCGAAGCGGAGCGTGAGCAGGGAGTCCACCGGATCGACGGCGCCGGAGCAGTTGTTGTCGCCCCATGTACGCTCGGTGCCCTGGATCACCGTTACCGGCCCCGTCGTGTCCACAGTCGTGTGGAGGCCATCGCTGGCCAACACGCGAATCAGGATCTCATCACCATCGAGCACACTCGAATCGAACGTGAACGCCGGCTCGGTGAGGTCAACCGCAATCGGGTACCAGGTCTGGCCGTCGTCCGGCGTGTACATGACGGCGAATTTCAACGGATCGCTGTCGGCATCGCTGGCCGACCAGGAGATCGTGCCCTCGCCGCTCAGCTCGTCCGGCTGCGTGACGTCGAGAGACGGAGGGGAGGGACTAAGGTCGAGGGCGTCGAGTTCGAGGAAGCCCTTGGCCAGCGAGACGTGCGTCGTCCCCTCCGGCAATGGCATTCGCAGCGAGAACGACTCCGACTCCACGGCCGCCCCGCTCTGGTGCTCCGTGAAGTTGAGCTGGAAGCAGTAATCCAGCGACGCGCCGCCGCTCGTCCGCAGGCAGTAGTTGCCGATCGGGTTCGGCGGGGTTGCCTGTGTGCTGGTTGTGATCACATACGCCGAGTCAATCGTAGCCGCGCTGCCGTCGGCTTGAGCGTTGCCTTTGAGCACTAGTTGCTGGACCGGTGCGCCAGCGGGACTGACGCCAGAGCCCATGGGGACGAAGACTCCGTCAACTAGCTTCGTGTACGTGTGCGGCGAGATCCACACATTCGTGCCCGGGGGTGAGCAGTAGCTCAGGATGTCGAACTTCGATGCCGGGACGGCCGTTCCCGCCGCGACGTCGAACCCCACTTCCTGGATCGTCGAGTTGGCATAAGGCCAGTCGGTGCCGCTATCAACGGCGCCGCAGCTGTCACTACCGGCTTTGACTTTGCTTGTGTGGCGTCGGCCAAGGTTGTGCGCAATCTCGTGGAATAGCGTGTGCTGCACGTCCAGCGAATCACTCGCACTCGTATCCATCTGCCAGGAGACGTGCCCCTGGCCTGAGAACCACAGCGGGTGGGAGATTCCTGCCAGGACCGGACTTCCTGTATTGCCGCCGGCTGGCATCCAGCCCGCGATCTGGTCGGGCGCCAGGTTTCCGAGCGCCATCAGGTCGTAGCGTAGCTGCAGATCCGCCAGCAGGTTGGTTGCCCCTGTGTAATTAGGTACCGGCGCGGCAAGCAGGATCGCAGGCACCGGCAAGCGAGTGTAATGAAAATCAGCATCGGCAATGGGCAGCAGCTTGCGCATCAGCCCGGCAGCATCGTTCTCAACGAAGCTAGTCGGGCAGGTAGGCAGGAAGTCACCCGGAAGCGTGACGCAAATCGGCAGATATTGAACGTTGAACTCACCCATGTAGAGGCTGGTCAGGTCGAACTCCTCGTCCAGCACGACCTGGTTCAGGATGTCTTTCACCACAAGTCGCACGGACCAGTTGCCGGTTGGCGGGGTGAAGAAGAAGTCGACGGAGGAGCAGCCGCCGGTCTGAGCGCGCCTCTGCGTAGGCGTACAGCCGGGAGTCAGGTTAACGATCTCGTTGTCGCTGAACGCCCCGCTCACCTCCACGCTGTAGTCGGTCGCCTGGTCCACCTCCGCGAAATAGATGCGCATGGCAGCGGACTTGCCTTCGATCATGGGCACCGGTGGCTTGCCATCGCTCTGCAAATCGCTTTGGAGTGCTGACAGCGATTGCAACTGCTGGATCGCCTGCGTGAATTCAACGCCGTGAACGATGGACGGCAACGGCCGCCAGTCGGGGCTGAAATCAAAGAACGCATCATTGGTCACATTTTGCGGAGTGCCGGAGCCGTCGGCGTTCATCACGAAGATGTCGGCCTGGCCGCCGCATGTGTGCTTGAAAGCAATCTTACTGCCGTCGGGCGACCACGCTGGCTCTGTGCTGCAACCGTCGTTGGTGAGTTTCCGGACGAAGGCGCCGGCGGCCGTCAGCACGATGATGTCCCTAAAATCGCTGGTTGCGATCCTCGTACCGTCGGGCGACCAGGACAAGTCCCCGTAATGTGGGTCGCTGTTGGTTAGCTGGGTCGGAGTTCCGCCATTCGGTGAGACGGTGAACAGTTCGGCTTGGATCCCCCGAAAGTTTCCAAGATAAGCGACCTTGCTGCCGTCAGGAGACCATTCGGGCGTGTTGGCGTACTTGTCTTCTCCTGCCTCTCCCCCGGCTATCTTAACTCGCCCCCCGGTTCCATTTGCGTTCGCCACCCAGATGGCATCACCGCCCTGAAAGGCTATCTTCGTGCCATCCGGGGACCACGTCGGATGATCGGCGAACTCCGGGGCGTTCGTTATCGGGACCAAGTTGTTTCCGTCGGCGTCCATGACGAAGATCTGGTTATTATTCGTAGTAAAGGCCACCCTTTGCCCGTCAGCGCTCCACTCCACCTCATCCGGCAACAACGAACCTGTAGGCATCTTCGACACTCCGGGGCTGTCGGGGTCCGACACGTATATTCCCTGACCCGCGTCCCGAACCGAGATGAAGGCAATCTTCCCATTATCTCCCGGGAACGCCGCCTCCGCGGGCGGCGCTTCGCCCGCGCGCTCCTGCACGCCAGCGAGAAGACAAGCCAGAACCAGGACGCCGAACAGCCTCACCACAATTTGCATTTCCGTTCCTCCGAAGTTGTTGTGACGTGATTGTGCGACGTGCAGAGCAAAGCTGCAACGCTTAAACAGTCACATTCTGTAGCCCATCTCGGTCAGGATTTCTGCACGAGGACGGTATCCAGGACCGGTTCGACTGGCCGCGCGCCATCCGCGAAGAACGCAAGCGCCCCCATTCCACACCGCCCGCCGACCTCTGGAACGAACTGACCTGGCACGACTGGGCCCCTGAGGACGCAGCCACCTGGGACCTACTTCACGACGCTAATTGCGTCGTAGCGGCGGCGGCCGGACCTAGGTACGGGGTAAGATAACGTGACAAGACACTAACGCTTCTCTGTACCGTCTACGCTGAACTGAGCGAGTGGGGCTGACCCTACTAACGCATGGCCCCGTGCCCTGTAAGTGACCTGTCGCCTGCTCGCTTGGTTTCCGGGGGCTTGACCTGATAGGAGCCAGTCGACCGACCCGAGAGAGGCTAGTCAGCCCTTGAGCGTGACTCTTCTATTCAAGGAGGTGCAGGTGATCACGATCGGAGTGGATGCTCACAAGCGAGTTCACGTCGCGGTGGCTCTTGACGACGCCGGCGTTGAGGTTGGCCGATGGCGCGGCGCGAACAGTCCGTCAGGATGGTGCGCTCTTGCAGGCTGGGCGGCATCCTTTGGTCCCGATCGGAGATGGGGGATCGAGGGTGCATGGGGATACGGGCGAGGACTGGCACAGCATATAGTTGGACAATCCGAGATCGTATATGAGGTCAACGCGCGGTGGACTGCGGCTGGTCGTCGAAAGGCAAGGAAGCCCGGCAAGAACGATCCGCTGGACGCAAAAGAGCAGTTGCACTCGTGGTCCGACAGGAAACAGGTCTCCCCCTGGTCCGTTTAGAAGGCCAGACGGCTGTATTGGACCTCCTTACCTCGGAGCGCGACTCGGCCATCGCGGAAGCCACGCGCTTACGAAACCAGATCCATTCATTGCTGCTCCAGGTAGAACCTGAGTACGAGCTACGCCTGCCGTCCCTAAAGTCGCGAGCTGGCCTCGCGGCTCTCGTCCGTTATAAGACGCGCTCGAACAGCCAGGTGCAATTTGAGCGAGCGGTTTCAGTTCGGAGATTGGCCAAACGCCTCGCTCTGGCGCTGGAGCAGGCGGAAGACAACGCTCGTCGCATCAGGGAAATGGCCAAGGAACGCTTCATGCCACTCACCCGCCTGTGTGGGTCAATCTGCTGACAGCAGGCGCCCTGGCTGGCATCCTTGGGCCAGTTCCACGCTTCGCTAACGATGCTCAGCTGGCGGCTTACGCCGGCGTGGCGCCGCTCGAAGCATCCTCAGCCGGACTTGTGAGACACCGACTGAATCGAGGAGGCAACCGCAGCCTGAACGCGATCGTCTACAGAATCGCTTTAACACAGGCCCATCATTCGCCCGAGGCCAAGACCTATCTCGAGCGAAGAGTCTCTGAGGGCAAGACTAAGCGAGAGGCGATTCGCGCACTGAAGCGCTATATCATCCGCATGATCTGGCGTCTCTGGCTCGAGTGCGAGGAACGGCCAATTGTTGAATCTCCCAAGCTAGTGGCCTGACCCCCTTGAACATAGGAGCGTCTCTTAGTGACAACGCAAGTGGCACCTAAGCCTTCCAAGCAGAGGGTCGCTGGTTCGATCCCCGTCTCCCGCTCCAGGCGCCCGCAGAATTGCGGTTCTGCTTGTTTGCGGTTGTTCGTCAATCAACGCGGAGGATAAGACGGAATCGTGACCGCAACCCGGCGTCTCACGGAAGGCGTAGTGGACAGCAGCCGTGCGGTGGCGAAGACAACCCCGCCGACCAGAACGGCAGCGTTTAGCGCGAACATCAACTGTCCGACGCCGGTTAGTGAGTCAGGAATCAGCGCGACGAGAGTGCCCTGTAGGATGACTGCCGGGGCACCGACAAACACGATGAAAGCTCCGTCGCCCTTGCCCACCTGGTAATAGATGACGGTCGCGGTGAGACTAAAGAGGACCATCGCCGCCAGATACCAGTGCAGCGCGGCAGTTGCGCTGGAGACGTCGGTTCCCACGATCTGCCAGCCGAGGACATCCACGGCGAACACGATGGCCGCGGATGCGGCCACGGCGAGGACACCTGTGATCGCAAGACTATCGAACAACAGCCGCCCAGTATCGGAGCCAGATGCCGTACGGGCCGCGACTTTAGGGAGTACGGTGATGGAAATGGCTATTGTCGCAAAGACAATCGCGCGGCCGAGGACCGCAATCCCTGTGAAGACTCCTGCCTCTTCCCCCGAGAAGACGTGCCGCACCACCGCGACATCCAAGCTGGTTGGCGCGGCGACCACGATACTCGCGATGAGTACTGTTGCGAGGGCGCCGAGGCGCGGTGCTGGCACCGAGATCCAGGGCTGACCGTTTGTATCTCGCACATGCGAGTAGCAGATGCTGAGGGCGAATACGGCGGACGCGGCGTACCCGAAGATTACGCCCGCCATGGCGCCGCTGACACCAGCGCCGGCTGCAACAAGCGCGCCACCAGCCACTATCCGCACAACGGCTGCGACAAACAGCGCCCCGCCCAGCGACGGAAAACGCTCCATACCCTGGAGAACCCCGTATGCCGCGGGCACCCAGATCGAGAAGGCGATGGCGAGGCAGCTCCAGACGACGGGAGTTGTTGGGCTATGGAACGCCTCCGCGATCAGCGGAACCGTTGCCACCAGGATGAGTCCGACTACGGCGGCCAGTGCCGCAGACCAGGCGAGACCGGACGTCACGACCTGCTGGATGATTACGCCGCCGTTCTGAGCCTGCGCGGTGGCGATGTGGCGAGCCACCGCCATCTTCACCATGTTCCCAAGCGCGGACGCGAGGTATACGGTGCCGAACAGAGCGCCGAAGAGCCCGTACGAGTCGGAGCCAAGGAAGAACCCGACGAAGACGAGGTAGACGTAGTTCAGGACGTTTGTGACGTTGAAGATGACGAAGTACACAGCCTCGCCGCGCCACGCCGAAGACAGAAGCTTCGAGCTCAACTCACAGCCGCCGCAAGCTCCGGTGCGCGGCCGGCTAGGGCCCGCTGTACGACCTCGTTCAAACGCGCGATCAGTGCATCCGCGGTGTACCGGCTCGCGTTTTCCAGTGCGCCTTCGGCTAGAGCCTCATGCAGACTGTCGGACGTGAGCGTTCGCGACAGCGCGCCACCGAGCGCCCGCGCATCACCGAAGGGTACGCGCAGGCCGTTGTATCCTTCGCGGATCACTTCCTCGGGTACCCCTTCGCTGACCACCGCCGGAGTCCCCTGTGCGGCCGCCTCCAGGAGTACGATCCCGAACCCCTCGACGGGCGATGGCAACGTGATAACCCGTGCGGACCGTAAGAGCGCCAGTTTTGCGCCCTCCGTGAGGTCGAGCGAGAAGGAGACGGCCCTGGTAAGGCCAAGGCGCTTCACTTGCTCTCGAAGTTCCCTCTCGTATGCCGTGTCGTCCCGGCGGCCGGCGACAACAAGCCGGGCGTCGGGGCGCTCGGCGAGAACTCCGGGCATCGCATCGACGACGTGGTGTATGCACTTGTAGCGGCGCAGTTTGCCGAGCCATACGATAACGGGACTGCGGTGCGCCACGGGATTCGCCTCGCCGGCGGCGCCCAGAGCGAACGGCGGCACGACCTCAACGTGCTCCGGCCGGAAACCGAAGGAGACAAGGTCCGCGCGCCGCGCTTGAGACGGTGTCACGAGCGTCGCCCGCCGATGCATTCTCGCGATCTGCCGCTCAAGACCGCTGAGTCCGGCGCCAGCCAGACGCCCATACTGATGGCGGAACACAGGCGTGTTCACCTGGTACCAGGCGGCGAGCAGCGGCTGCTTCACATATAGCGGCGCGCAGAATGGGACCCGAGCGCCGCCGAATGCCTCCGCATAGACCAGGTCGTACAAATGGCCCCAGCGCCGGTAGTACTGCCACATGCGCGCCGCGAGAGATTCTGGCCGGCCGAGCCTAATGACCTCTACGCTGTCTTCCACTGACCGGTCCGCCGATCCTGGGAACGAGCTCGTCAGATAGGTAACCTCGTGGCCCGACTGCGCGAGCAGTCTGGCGTAGAGGCTGCCCTGGACGTCCCCGCCGGCGGCGCGGGGATCGCTCCCAGCGCGCGAGACGAGAAAGAGGATGCGCAGGGGGTTAGTCAAAGGCGGTAACCCTTTCAAATCTGACCTGTTCCCTGGGTATCGGTCGGGGTCTGTCCACCCAGAATAATTCGAGCCACAGCCAAACAAACACAGCGATATTCCCAATTACGCCCACCGTGATGAAGATGTCCAGGGCGTATAGCTCCATGAAGAGCCAGGTTAGCGGGTTGTTGTCGGCGTGCAAGGCAGGCGCCAGGCGCTCCACGTCTGTCAGGGCTCCGCCGAGGCCTCCCCACATCGGTACCAAAGTCGTGAGGGACCAGACGGCAATTATTGCCCAGAAGGACGGAGTACGAACACGGCCTATGCAGAGGATCAGGAACGGCAGAACGATTAGCATATGCGTGGCCGCCAGGCCAGTCTTCGAGATGAAGAAGCCAACGGTCCCAATGGCCACTGGCAAGAGGTAACCGGCAGGCCCTTCCTTCCGCCCACGGAAGAGGATGACGCCGGCCGTGATCAGCACGATCGACCCAGCGAGGAGGCTGGAAACGCGCTGATAAGTCAGAGGGTCGATCAGCGGATCCGCGGCGAGGTGATGGAAGCGTTCCTGGCCCGTCGCGCCCTCCGCTACCGCAGTAACCAGCGGCCAGATGGAGAACGCACCCAGCGAGACGATCGTCTGTGCTGCCTCGTTGCCGCCTGCCTCCTGGAAGTAGAACTGGTTCCAGATGATATCGATAGGTAGCGATGGGCTGATCGCGAGTGAGAACGGTGCGAGCACTAACGAAAAGACGAGGACTGTCCAGGACCCTGCGCGCAAGTTCTGGTTCAGGGGGAAGAGCTTGAGGAGCACCACGGCCAGCAGGAACACTGGCACCAACATCTGCGGGCGGGTAAGGGCGCAGGCCGCCAGGCTTAGCCAGCTGCCTGTGGCATTTTCCCGGAACATGAACCAGATGCCCAACAGCACGAAGAAAATGCTAACGACATGCGTCTGCCCCCAGACCGACATGCTGAACCAGACAGCAGGGTTGAAGAGGAAGGCTCCCGCCGCGATCAGCGCCCAGCGCTGCGACTTCGTTGCCCCCTTCGTGATGTTATAGATGAGAACGCCATCCGCGAGGCCGAAGAGGACGATCGTAGCCTTGATCGTGAACTCAACGCTGAAGCTCTGGGCTTCCAGCCCGCCCGGACCACCCAGAAAGACCGCGTGTGTAGCGCCGATACCCGTGAAGATGTACGCGAGCACGACGCCGTATGGGAAGACCGCCTCATGCCATGGGCCGCCGTTCCAGACGTCTGCCAGGCTCACGAAGTTCGGCAGGTAGTACAGTTCAGCAGGACTGTGCGTCACCGCGATGTACACCCAGAACTTCTCGGCGGTCATGTCGAAGGGGTGGCTCCCCAATCCGAAGAGGAACGCGTTCCCGACGAGGAACACGGCGATCGCTGCGGCGCACCAGAGCATGCCCCTCGTCACAGTGAAGACTGCTGATCTCCGGGGTACAGCCGAGTGAGCCGGGCGCCGGACGCGACGTTCGCGCACGTAGAGCACTGCTTGCGCGGCGAGCAGGACAAAGGCGGCTGCCAGCGCGATCGAAAACGGGACCTTAAGAAGTGGGTCGTCCACCTTAATGCCGTAGAAGCGCTGGTGCGGTATGGTGAGTTCGTAGTTGCTGAGCGTTACCGAGGAGATCCCCCCGGTCGTTTCGGCCACCGCCGTGTACGTTAGCCGCAGCGAGTCGAAGAGGCCGGGCAGTTCCTCCGCGGTGACGGACGATTCGAGGTCGATAACGTGGGGCTCGACGAATGAGTCGCCGATCTCCGTCCCGCCGACAAACTGCCATCCGTTGTCACCGTCCAGAAGGTCGCCATTGGTGAGCAGGTTCACGCTTTCGCCAGCCGCCTCGGGGCGCAGGAAGAGATCCGAGAAGAGGATACGGGTCGTGTTCCCGCTGCCCAGGTACATCCGCGCGAAAGCGGCGTCCTCGGGCGCTTCGCCGAAGAACTGGCGCTCCGTCCAGCCGCCGTCGCCAAGATGGCGGATACCCTGCCAGTCGTTCTCAAAGGACAGGCTCTCACCGTCAGCGTCCAGCCACTGGAGGCCGATCTTGTAGGCGTCGCGGCCGCTGATGGGGTTGAGAAAACCGCCGAAGGTGTACTTTGTGCCGGGTTGAACCCGTACGCGGTCGCTCGCAATATCGCGGTAGGCAGGGTTAGAGGGGCCACCCTCCAGCCGCAGCATGGGGTGTCCGCTGGGAGGCTGCTCCTCGCCCGTCAGGTGGAAGGAGGCGATACCGGTGTCCTTGTCCAGGCTGAAACCAATGTTAAGGACCTGGTCCAAACTGTAAGTGCCAAGCTGGTTCTCTATTACTATTTCGCCATCGAGCAAGGACGACCCGGCGATGCCATCTTCGATAGCGCGGGCGACGATCCCGTTCTGCGGCGCTCCTTCGAAGTCCAGGAAGAAGCCGGCACCATCACGCGGGCTCCAAATTCCGAGACGGAGCGGCCGGCTGCCAACGCCGTTCTCAACGACGCGTATATCCGTCGAGGCTTCCACCTTGTCGAACGGCGTCGTGAACAGATGAACAGTTGGCCGAGACGATTCCAGGGCTGTGATTGAGATCTCGTCGCTGCTCGTCTCCACCAGCCCGGCTGCTGAAGCAGACCCTGTCTCCTTGACGTAGATCAGTTCAGGATCGAAGCCGGTGTATACGAAATCGTTTTCTGGCTCGTCCCACACTTCCGCTGGAATGAGCATGAACGTAAGCAAAACCACCGCAACCAGCGGTACGCCCAGCTTCACCGTCCATCTGAGTAGTCTCATCTCTTCCCCATCATTCCCTGCGGATCGACCTAGCGGGGATCTGCAATCGCGAGAATGTGCTCCTGCGCGAGGAACGTGCGGTAGCCGAGGACCCGGCGGGCGGCGCCGAAAAGCAACCGCTTCGCGCCAATGTAGGAAGCTATCACGCTAGGACGCATCGCCGCTGGAACGACCTTCCTGGTCCTGCAGTAGAGACCCATCAGGCGTGAGTCGATCGCCGGGTGGTACGGTTCGGCTTCCATGATCTTGATGCTCCTGGGCCGGAAGCCGGCTTTCTCCAGAGCCAGCGCCAGCGAATCCGGGTTCCAGCAAGTGAGCCTTCGAGGCGGCAGGTTAAGCGAGCCAAGTTCGTACGGGTTACGTCCGAAGTAGTGCTCCGTAAGGAGCAACGAGGCGCGCGGAAACTTGCGCCTGATCGTCGTGAGGAAGTCTAACGGGTCTGTGACGTGGTGTAGAACGAAAAACGATGTGCAAATGACTGGATCGAAGCGCCCGTCCGGGACGTCGTTGACGGTGCCGTGAAAGACGTCGAACCCTGCGCCGTGGAGAAAGTCAACGACCGGTCCGGCGACTTCGAGGCCGTATTGGTCGTACCCGGCACCTTGCAGCGCCTGAAGGAACAGACCGGAGCCGCAGCCGATGTCCAGTACAGGGGACCCGGCCGCAACGTTCTTTCTGAAGTAAGCCAGTGCCTTCCGTTGTACAGGTGCGAGGGCTACAATTGCCGCAGCCGGGTTCCGCAGAAGGTCGGCGCGCCAGATCATCCGGTGGTGGAACATCTCCATCTGCGCGGCGGCAATTTTGCCTGTGTATGCCTGGGCGAACAGCTCAGTTGGCCCGGATGGTAGCTCCATCGGCGAGGCAAAGACTAAACCGTCTCGCGTGCACCGGCGCAGCTCATGACCCGCAGACAGCGACATGTGAGGCGTCGATGGGGCGCCACAAACAACGCAGGGGGGTGCATCGGTGGCTGCCGGCTCGCGATGGCTGCCCGCCGAAACGGAGGTCGAGGTGTCAATCGTCATCATCATTTGCTCCTACGAAATAGTGAGTCCGCTCGATCAGTCTGGGTCGTCTGTATGAGAGACGCCTACTAAGGAAGTGCGTTACAGAAAATTCACCGAACATTTCGGTGTATCGATGTTTCGGAATAAGCAACGAGATTTAGGCTAATCGCGTACGGGGTCGACTTCGGGCGGCAGAACGCGTGGACCACTGTCGGCGCGCGAAAGGGGCTGTACGGGGAATGTCATGATGTGCCAGAGCATGGCTGCGCCGATGCGGACGGCGGCGACCAGGCTGCTCGCGCCCTTGGACAGGCCAACGCGCGGCGAGAAACGGATCGGCACCTCAAGCACGTCATGCCCCTGCCTTAGCGACATCATGATCATGTGCGGGGAGAAGTGCATCCCCCCTACAGAAAGCTCGTCGATGATCTCTACCAGGGCCTCGCGACGGATGGCCCGGTACGTGCAGCCAAGGTCGCTCAGTTGCACGCGCCCCAGGAACCGAGACTCCCAGAAGCGCAGTTGCAGGAGCTTGGCGCCGAGCTGATTGCCCCAGATGAAGAACGAGTCCATCTGCGAGCTGCGGTCCACCAACCCAGGCGTGACCCGGTTGCCCAGGACCATGTCCGCGTCGTCCAGGAATGGGATCATCTGGGCAATGCTGCGGCCGCCGAAAGTGCCGTCGCCCTCCGAGAGAACGATGACTTCAGCGCCCGTCTCCATGGCGGCGCGCAGGCCGCGCTGGCAGGCCCATCCGTATCCCTGCCTCCGTTCCGTGACCACCGTGGCTCCCGCTTCGCGGGCTACCGCCGCGGTCGCGTCGTGGCAGTTGTTATCCACCACGAACACGGCTTCAACAAGCGGCTGCGACTTGAAGTCCCGCACGGCGTCGCCAACGGACAGCTCGTCGTTGTACGCCGTCAGCGCGACCGCAATCCGTGGATTGAGTAGCGGTGAGCGTGGCCGCCCGCGGGCTGCCAATGACGTACCTGCGCCACTTTTCCGCCGCTCTTTGCCTATACGCACTGCGGCCATGATCACAATCGCAAGGATCGTCCAGAGGACGAGGTTCCCGATGTAGTTCTTGACGATGAAGAACCATTCCGATCCGGGAAACGCCGGGACGATGCCAAGGCCCACGAGGCCGGATACAACGTTGCATGCCGCTGCGATGGCGACCAGGAGAATGAATACGAGTGCCAGAATTACCATTGCGTTTACTTAGCTGATGCCTGCGCATCTCCTCCGTTACATCTCACCCGGCGTGAACAGCGCCGCGACGGGTGCGCGAATGGGTTGGCGCGTATCCGCCGGTATCAACTCGATTGAGGCCGAAGTCACGTTAACGGCGCCGCGCCAAAAGGCAGCGGCCAGTGCGAGCACGGCGAATGAGTTGAGCAGCACCGCGACGGTAATGAACCCGTTTAACGTGAACAAGTCCGCCATCCCACGGCTGAAAATATTGTTCTGTGGCGCCAGGTGCTCCGCGTGCTGGGGGAAGTCCTGGAGGACGAGCGCCAGGCTTCCGTACTGCCCCACGAACGAGGTGATCGTGAAGGCGACGACGGCGGTGCCGCTAAGCCAGCGCGACGGCCCGGCCAGGCCAAGCGCCGCAAAGACGATGGCGAAGACGTAGTAGCGCGAAAGCGTCTGCGTCGGCAGGAAGAGCTCGAGCGCAAACACGAGGGAGATCACGGCGAAGACTGCGTGTTCCGTGCCCTGCGAGGAGCGACGCCGTGCGAGGGTCACCAGGAGGAGCGCGGCCAGAGAGGCCGCCAGTGCGATGAGTCCCAGCTCACGGTACGATAGCGAGCCGAGGCGCGCCGTGTAGTCCGACGCCTGGAAACGTCCGAGTCCGCTAGCCCCGTCCGCAACGAAGGTGACCAGGGTCCAGATGTTGAACGAGTCATACGAGACCACCTGGTAAGCCCTCTCTGCGCCCGCCCCGCCGTGCACCCAAATCGCCGCCAGGGTTGGGTCGATCGCTATGGAAGGCGGGTAGCCGTTGAGTGTGAACGGCAATATTACGGCGAGCACGCCCACCATCGCGCCGGCAAACCCCTCCATGTTGCGCCGAAAGTCGAACCGGAAGAGATACACTACGGCGATCGCGATGACGGGCAGAAGTACGGTCTGCTTCGATAGGAAAGCCAGCGCGAGAAACGGCCAGGCGATCCCGGGCCGGTCCTTCAGCGCAGCTAACAGCGACGCCAGTAGCGGGAACAAGACCACCGACTCCGTTTCGCCCCAGACTGCGGTGTCGAATATGACCGCCGGGTTGAACAGCACAATCGCTGACACAACCCACGGGAGTCTCGTCGACTCGGGCTTCAGGTGCCGCACGATTGCGTAGATCAGGGCGGTGTCCGCGAGGAGGAAGGCGAGGTTGAACGCCTTGATTGTCACCTGCATCGAGGCGCTGTCCGGAGAGGCGTGACCAAACAGGAACAGGTGCGCCTCCCCGATGAACCAAAAGTAGTAGGACATGCCAGCGTTGTACGGGAAGACGGCTTCGTGGTACGGAACGCCGTTCCAGACATCGGCAAGTGTTGTTGTCTGCGAGACGTAGTACAGGTCCGTTACTCCATACTCCGCCGCGATATAGGACCACGCGGTCTGGCTCCCCATATCGAATGGGTGGCTGCCGAGTGTGAACAGGACGCCGTTAAGCGCGACGTAAAAGATGAGGACGGAGGCGACTGCGACAGATCCTGCTGGATGCTCGCGAAGCTGGCGGCGCAGAGACCGCGCCCAACCGGTGATCGCCGCGCTGGCGCCGCGTGCCGCCCTCGCCGGTGTCACAGATGCGAGCAGCAGAAGCGCACCGAGCACGGCGAGCAGACCGACAAGCGGCGCCACTAGCGGCTCGTGGACCCGAAGTGTCGTGAATCGCATCGTCGGCAACTCGAGGTGATAGTTCGTCAGCGTTGCCGCCGAACTGCCCTCGTGTGCCGAAGCCCCGACCGTCAAGGTCGGGCGGTAGGCATCGAAGAGGGCAGGCGCTTCCGCGGACGTGGTTTCGAAGGTGTAGGTCTCGCCCTGGCCGGAGATAGAGACGGCTCCCCGTTCTCCCCGTTCCCAGTCGAATGCTATGTCGTATGCGGTGCCGGTCTCGTAGGCCAGCATCGGAACCTGGCGAGCAATGCGTCCGGGGCCCTCCATGAAGGTGGCATACACCTGGCCGTCCTGATCGAAGACAATCTCCAAGCTGGTGGTGTTCCGAGGGTTCCACAATTTGAGCCAGAGCGGAGCCGCGCCAGATGCCTGCTCTTCGATAGTCGCCGTCATACCGGCTTGGAAGGACAGCGGCGTGGTGATCAGATGGATCTCAGGCTCGGCGCCGAGGTTCGCGTTTAGGCGCAGCTCGCCCTCAGTGACGGACGTGCCGGTGGCCAATGGGCCGTTGCCGATGGCCACAGTATCGCTCCCGATCGTCTCGCCGTCTCTCAGAACCTCAATGGTCGCGACGGGTCCCGCTACGACGGCCGGAAGCGCGAGGTCAATCTGTGTAGGAGTGACGAGATGAAGGATCGCTGGTCCACCGTTTACAAAGACCTGCGTATCGTTCAGAAGGAAGGCGCCTCCCTCGCTCTCGGCGCGGGATCCGGACAGACCGCTGCCGGCGATGGTAACGGCGCTTCCGGGGCGGCAGGGGCAAGACTCCCACGTACCGTGCTGGTACACCAGGTATGGATCGAATGTCGAACGGCTCATCTGCCCGGTATAGACCAGGTCAGTGTCGAATGCTGTCTGTTCGTAGTCGGTCTCGGCGTCCGACCAAACCTCGCCCGGCAGCAAAATGAGCGCGAGGGCAACGATGACTATCGCCGCCCTCGCGATTGCAAGCCAGATCAAGGCCATGACCTCCCCAATCTTCTCTTTTTTCCTGCGCTCAGCTTCCGCTTATATGGAGCCTGCGCACGGCGACAGTGCCAGCCACCAGAAGGAGTATCGCGGCCACGGCAGCCATCGCTGGGCTGAGCGGAAGACTCGTGGCGCCGCCGGGCTCACTACCCGTCTTCGGAAGTGCCTGTGGGCTGCCGGTCGTCAGTGTGATCTGTGAGACCACGCCGTTCGCATCGACTCGTACGACGATCGTACCCGGCTCGTTACCGGTGAAAAGTTTGACGCGGGCGATCCCGTCCTTGTCGGTAAGCGCGGTGGCCGTCTCCGCCTGGTTGGCGACAAAGGACGCGCCACCGGGGTTGGATGTAATGGTGAAGGTGACATCTACATCGGCTAGCGGCCCTCCATTGTCATCAACCGCAGAGGCCGTGAGCTCCACGGTGGCGCCGAGATCCGGAGTCGTGTCGTCTGCCCCGGCAGTTACCGTGTCGACTGGCGGAGGATAACTCTGAGCCGAGGCGGCGCTTGCGGCAAGAATAAAGGCCACCACACCAATCCAGACAAGGTTCTGTGCGAGTCTACTTACAAGTTGCATAACCATCACTCCAATCTTTGGGTTGTCATGGTTAGGACGCCCTCGGTTAACGTGCGTTACAGGAAAGTGAACAGATTTTCCTGACCTTTCTAAGAGCGCTATGGGCCGCAGCGGATGTCCAGGTCGCACCACACGGTGCCCGGCCCGCTCCATCGCGCCGGGTCCATGACGGCCGGACCCTCGCCGTGCTCGAAGTTCAAAACGTGGCCCAATTCGTGCGCGATGACGCTCTGGGGATGGTAAAGGGGCTCCATCGGGGACAAGAAGACGCCGTTCATGGTGCACGCTGCGATGTCCGCGTCAAGGCAATCACCCGGCCAAGCCGGCTCGTACTGGACCTGCAGGCCGCCCGCGACAATTTTGAAGGCAGGGCACCCCAGATAGGTGTCCCACATCTCTGTCGCGCCGCGGGTCGCACTGACAAGGTCTGGCGCCGGATCGAGAAGGATAGGGTACGCCGGACAAGCCGACCGCATGACGGCGGGCGTGACGGTTGCAGGCGGGGTGGAGGGCGCCGGTTTAGCGGTCGCGGCAAGGACAACGGGTGTGGGAGTGGGTGTCGCCGGTAGCGGCGATGGTGTCAGCGAAGCGGGCGGCGCCGGCGACGTCGTGGAAGCAGCTGGCATGCGGGTCGGAACGTGTGCCGGGGTCTGCGTGGCTTCCGGGACCGCCAGGCCGGGGTACAGGCCAGCTCCGCGCTCCGGCGAAGCGCCGGGCCCAGTCGCGAGCGAGGCGGCTACGAGCCCAGCGGCCAAAGCGCAAACGAGCATGACGCTCAACGTAGCGAGCAATGTTCTTGCCTTCGGACGCCTCGTCTTAACCATTCCTCAACAACTGGAACAGTGGGCGCTGAGGCGGCATATCAGCGCGAGCTGTATGGCGACGTGAAGGTTCGGTAGACGGCGGGCGACGAACCGTCCGCTGGATCCAGGTCAATGGCAGCGGCGAGGTGGCGGGTGTAGGGCGGCGGGGAGGGGGATTTTGTTTTGCAAAAACGGGTGTTTTAGATAGAGTTAGGTGCTATGGTTAGCCTGGTGCGCGGCTTAGCGGTCGAGGTTGTGGAGGAGAGAGCGGATCGGGCGACCGTGGTGCGTGCGATACGGGTACGACCGCCTCGAATTCCCCAGGTCAGTGGACGACTGCGCGGCGTATGCGGCGAAGTATCTCGTCAAGGATATCGACGGCGGCGACGTGCCCCTGTCAAAGGGCCTCGATACGGTACAACGGTTGCTACCTGGCAGCCGGTGGTAATGACAACGGTTCGCAGTCGAACAGCGTCGAGGGCGTCGAAGGGAGCTAGACTGAACGCCCCGCTTTCGCCAAGTCCGATCCGCGCGCACCTGACGCCCGCGCGGTGCGACCAGAATGACCGACGCCGCCAACCGTGACCGGCGGCTTACCTGGAACTCTAGGCCTACGCGGCTTAAAGGCCACAACGTGCGCCGTCTGCAGGACAGCGCGCACACGGATTAACCTCGGACGGTCGATTCTGATTGCTGACCATGGGGTAGGTTCGCTAAACTCGTGCAGAGTTGCCCCACCCTATAGGGATCAAGTGGTTTCGTCGATATAGCGCCCTTGAGTAGGGCACAAAGTCAGATAACAAAGAGAGTCACATCAACGGCCCATGGCTCGAACGACCGTTTTCTACACCTACCCTTCGTCACCCAACTCGATTGGTGAGTCAATTGAGAAGGCGCTAGACGATCTCGCATCCTCTCGTCCGATCAAGGACGCAAGAATCCGCTTCAGGCCTTGGCCGAGCCTCTCGCCAGGAGGCAAGAAACTCACCAAAGATATATTGCTATCTATAGATCGTGCGGACGTGTTCGCCTGCGACCTCACTTTTCGTAATGCAAACGTGGCGTTCGAACTCGGATATGCGGTTGCTAGATTCAAGCGGATCTGGATCACTCTAAATTCGACTATCGAGGATGCCCCGCGGGAATTTAAGAGGCTTTACGGAGGCCTACTGGGCGCGGGCTATGTGGAGTACGAGAACCATGACAACATAGCGAATGCATTCATCAATGACGCGCCCTGGAAGAACCTAGATCAGACCCTACTGGGGGACTTCGATAGGAAGCGCCCGCCGCGCCCAGAGTCGCCTGCGTTGGTTTACTCTCGACCGGGAATTGACACTGAGTCAGTCATTGCAACCGCCGAATACCTTGAGAACTCCGTGTTCGCGGACTATCTCATCGTGGATGATCCACGAGAGAACCCGTCGCCATCAATGGAGTGGTACGCCGAAAAGATTCTGACTGCAGACGCAAGTCTTGTGCACCTACTGGGAGACGGCCAGCGAAACGCGTCAGATCATAACCTGAGAGCCTCATTCGTGGCTGGGCTTGCATTGGGTTTCCAACGTCACCTGAAGCTCTTGGCCGATGCGCCGTTTACGCCGCCCGTGGACTTCGAGCAGTACCTGACCGTCCACGAAACGGCGGAACAGTGTAAGGATGACGTCGAGAAGTGGACTGAGGAGCTGCCGATTGCGGCAAGAAGGGCGAGGCGTCCCGAAGACCAACGGCGCGAAGCTGATACGTTGGAACTTCGCAATTTATCCATTGGAGAACCAGTTGCTGAACATGAAGATCAGGTGCTCGACGAATACTTCATTGAAACGACAGCATACTATGAGGCACTTCAAGCCCAGCTAAGCATCTTTGTTGGCCGGCGAGGCACCGGCAAGTCGGCTAACATGGTCGCCCTCGAAGCAACATTCGGACGCGCAAAGGACAATCATGTTTGCACCATCAAACCGGTTGGCTACGAAGTAGATGGACTGATTCGTGTTCTGAAGGAAGACCTCCACAAAGCAGAGACTGGATTCCTGATCGCGAGTCTTTGGAAGTTCTTGATCTACGGTGAATTGGCGTCGTCTGTACAGAGAGGAATTCTGGGCCGACCTGTGCACATTCAACGGACGGAAGACGAAGATAAGCTACTCAGGTATCTGGATAGGAATTCCGAGGTGCTGGGTCTACCGTTCTCACAGAGGGTTAATCGAGCAGTGGGTTCCCTGGTTGGCATCAGTCGCGCTGGAGGGGCGGACCAACAAAGAACGCGGATCAGTGAACTTCTTCATGACGGGTTAATCGCTCAGCTCCGGGAAATCCTCGGAAATGTCCTATCGACAAAGAAAAAAGTGGCAATTCTAGTCGACCGGTTGGATGAACCATGGGGGCCAGGTCATGAGGTTGAACATCTGTCTGAAGTACTATCGGGTCTTCTGCAAGTGGCGAGCAACATAGTTGAGGACTTCGCGAGTTCCTCCCGCTGGAGAATGGATGTGCCAGTGTCTGTCTGAACCGCCCCGGGTTTGATGGAGACTCGAATCATTGAGTCCCAACCCCGGCGGGGATGGGTCCCCGGACGGGCCTGGGGGTAGGGTAGCAGGTCGCTTCGTGCTCCGCGGGTGGGACGTAACCGAGTGCGCCGAAGAGCC
>DATKDX010000038.1:0-13509 GCA_035512435.1 Dehalococcoidia bacterium | reverse complement strand
CCCTCGCAATAAGGGGACAACGGGGGGAAACCCGTTTCGTATTAAGCGATTGTCAGTACTTTCTCGGATCTGACTCGCCCAACGACTCGAAGAGTCACTCTCGCATGGCCGTGCCCGTCTCCGATACGCCCATCGACTCATCGAACGTCATTGCCCGGGACTCCCAGGCGTCTCCCGGGGAAGCCGCCGAGTCCGTGGCCATGTCCTTGACAGTGAGGCCCAGGGCGAGGGCCAGAACCACCGCTACTACTAGTGCACGCATCGTGCTCCTCCTTACTGCACCCTCATTCTCTACCGCCCCCCCTCGCCAAAATCTCGCCACGCCAGCGTAAAGAGCGGGTTAGCGCCCGCACGGCTTTGCGCCACCCTCGCGCCCCGGGCTACGATGCCTTACGTGGACGCCTCCGAACGCCGTGAAGAACTCGACGAATCGCCCTTCGATGACCTCGAAGAAGAAAGCCAGGTCATGCTCGCGCGCCAGGTGCCTCTCGGCATCGTCTTCGCGCGCATCGTCGTCGTCTCCGGCATGGGATTTTCCGCCGCCCTCGCCATCTTCTTCCTCATCGGCGCCATCTGGCTGCCCGCCCTCATCTGCGTCGCCGTAACCCTCGTCTTCCTCTTCCTCATGTTCTTCATCGAACGCGGCGCCGACGCCGCCGACAAGCGCTAGGTAAACAAAAACGCCGGCGACAGAATCGCCGGCGTTTCGATACTCCGGTGAACGCTAGTGCGTGTGCGAGGTCGTCTTTTCTTCGCTGCTCGTCTCGCTTGAAGACGACACCACTTTCGTGTCGTCTCCCGGCTTGTCCTCGTCGACATCTTTCAGTTCACGACGGAACTCCTTGATGCCGCGGCCGATGCCCTTGCCAATGTCGCCGATCCGCGTCGCGCCAAACAGCACGACCACGATCGCCAGGATGATCAGCAGTTCCGGTGCGCCTAGTGGGCCCATTACTTGTTACTCCTCGCTTACAGGATAGCACCGCTTGGCGGCACTGCAACCCGTACTAGCGGATCTCCACTCGTTCAATGACCAGCGCGTCGCTCAAATCCTCGCTGCACTCGTCCGACGTACTGATTGAACAGACCGTGTAGCTGCCGAGCCCCTCCAGAATCGACTGTCCTTCGACTACCGTTCCAAAAACAGTGTCCTTGCCGTCAAGACGCGCGTCGTCCTGGAACAAGATGCGGAACTGGCTGCCGTGTACCTGGCCTTGCCCCTCTCCAATCGTCGGCGCCGCCACCGTCCACTGTGTATGCGAAAGACCGCTGTCTTCTAACTCCAGCGTGTAGCCAGGCCCCCCGAGGCCCGAGCAAAGCCGGTCAGTGTCGAGAGAGCAAGTCGGATCGCCAGCCTGCGCGAAGTACTCATCGCTGAAGAAGAACGCCGTTCCATTGTAGAACTGTTTGGCTGCCAGGAACGCAAAGCTATTTACCGCCTTCGGCGCGTCGGCTGCCAGGTCGATGACGATCTCTCCCTGGTTGGTGTGCAGTACCGCCTCGCGCTCCACCGAAGTGTCGATCACGGGCGGCGCGCCATCGGGCCACAATTGCTGTTCGGGCGTCGGCTCGGGCGTGCCGTCAGGGTCGTCCACTGGCGGCGGAACACTGCTCGTCCCCTGGCTCGCTCCAAAACCCACCGCCGCCATCGACGCAATCATGACGACGATGAAGAAAGCGTAGAAGAGCTTTGCATTGAAAAATATGTTTAGGGGAAACGGGTACTTCTGCCGCGGCGCTCCGGCCAGCTCTGCTGGTCCGCCTCGGCGCCGTCGTTTGCGTTGCTTAGGGGGCACTGTTTCTAATCACCTCTCGTGTATTGCGCCCATGGCCGTCTACCGGCCGTGCATCTGGGCTCTGCCAGTATAACAGGCAGCCTGTTCTGTACATCACAAATAGGTACGCATCCGCCGCTGTAACGGTTCGGCCCCCACAGCCATCTCATATTGAGAAATCGAAACGCATTCTGGGGGCAGACAAATGGCACTCATGCAGCGCACCAATGCACCGACGATGATCGACACCGGCTCTTGGGCCGACCTCAGCGGTAGATGGTTCTTCGCCTGGAGAATGGCCGCCGCCTGCGAAAGCGCCCTCCACGAAGTCGATGAGGCCCGCGCGACTCAGGCCGACGCCAGCCGCGCCGAAGCACTCGACAAGGTTTCGTGTCTTCTCCGTGACGAGATGAACCGCTGGGTCTGCCGCGGCGAAGCGCTCGACATGATCGTCGACCGCATGCCGCGCCCCGACTAGTCTGAAAGCGCGCTGGCCGTCCCCACGACGATCTTCGTGCCGTCCGCCTTCTCACACCACGCGCGCACCTGGTCGCGCGTCCGCGGCCCTTCAGGCGTCTGCCCAATGACTGCGCCCTGTGCTGTAACCACCTCGCCCTGCCAGAGCACGTTTACCAGGTTCACGTTCATCCGGCCGCCGTAAATCCAACCCGATCCATAGCGCTCCGTCATCATCTGCGAGACGAAGCACAGCGACATCATCCCTTGCACCACGATGTCGGGAAACCCGAGCCGTCGCGCCTCTTCCTTGTCGTTGTGGTAGTTCTTGTGCGGCCCCGAGAACTTCTGGCACATCTCGATTGTGATCCCTTTCTCCCCGATAGCCAGCTCTTCCAGCACAGCATCCTCTGACGCTTCGAAGCGCCGGTCCGACCGCTTCTCCCGGTCTTTGTCCACAACCGTCCCCGTCATATCCGTCGTCGCTAGGAAGCTCTGGTGAGTGCGGCCGCGGTTCAGCATTCGGCCGCCCGAGCCGTACACCGTTGTCTCATTGACGACGTAGTCCCGGTCGCGCTTCCGGTAACGATCGATGATCTGACGGCGAGCGGTGACCGTCTCGCCAACCATGATCGGTGCGAAAAGTTCCCACTCCTGCCGTGCGTGCAGATTACCGAAGATGCTCAAGTACCAGTCGATCGTCGTGTAGACCTCGGAATGCAGGATCAGAGCCGGCGCCACGGCCCCCCCAAAAGGCGAGTCGCCGAAGTACCACGGATTGAAGTCCTGCACCGCGTCCGCGTAATGCTGCACCAGTTCCGGCGTGATCACGATCTCGCGCTCCCCGTAGTACCGTCCGACTCGGATTTCATCCGCTCGCGTGGTCATGCGTCGTTACCTCCCGGCAGCGAGCACCCGGCTCACTGTCTCCTCGTCATTGGTCAGTCGCACGAAGCCGCCTGCGTTAGCGTCCACCGAGTAAATATCCCGGCGTCTATCGCGCGTGGATGCGAACGCGACTCTCGTGCCGTCAGGCGAGAACGCTGGCATCGATTCCCAGCCGGGGTCCTCCGTGACGCGTGTGAAGGCGCCCCCTTCTACGTTGGAAAGATACAACTCGTTGTTGAAATCGCGTAGCGAAATGAAAGCAAGTTGCACCCCCAGTGGCGACCACGACGGCTGCACATCATCCCGCGGCGTCGACGTGACGCGCGTCAGATACGACAATACTGTGTCCATGACGTACACCTCGCGGTTGCCATCCCGCTGCGATACGAAGGCTATGCGCCGGTTGTCGGGCGCCCATATCGGGTCCTCGTCCGCCAGTGGGCTCTGCGTCATGTTGATCTTGTTGGAGCCGTCGGCCGCCATCAGGAAGATATCCAGGTTCCCCGGCGCATCCGATGTGTAGACGATCTTGCTTTCGTCCGCCGACCACGACGCCGAGAATGCGTTGCCCTTGCCACCGGCCAACTTCTCGACATTCGCGCCGTCGGCATCCATCACCATCACGTCAAAATCGCCGCTTCGGTTCGAACCGAAGAGGATCCGCGATCCATCCGCCGACCACTGGTAAGGCACGTCGACTCCCGTTTCGCTAGTCAGGCGCCGGACATCGGACCCGTCCACATTCATGACGTAGATGTCGCCGTCCCCGTCTCGCTCCGAATAGAACGCGATCTGAGTGCTGTCCTGCGACCAGACCGGGAACGCGTCTGGCACGTCGTTCTCGGTCAGTTGAACGAGATTCGACCCGTCTGCATTCATCACGTAGACATCGACGTCGTCGTCGCGGTTCTCAATGTTGAAGAGCCGATCGGCATAGAACGCAATCTTCGTCCCGTCGGGCGACCACTGCGGCGCAGCGTCCCACTCAAAGAAGTTGCTGACCGTGAATGGCGGAGAAGTGTCCGGCGAGGGCACGCGGATATCGTAAGCACCGCTGCTCCTGCGCAGGAAGAGCAGCCGTCCCTGCACCGGATCGATCCCGTCAGACCCGCCGTCGCAGGCGCTAAGTAACAGCGGCGCGATGGCAAGCGCTAGGCACAGCGATGAAAAGAGTCGGCGCATTTCTAATCGGTGACTGACTGGTCGTTCTCTTGCAGGCTATCGCGTATCATGACTAAACTACTACTCGCCCCGCTCCCGGGCGTCGTTCACGAAGTATATCCACATGCTACTCGTCGCGCGAAAGAACTTGTTCTCTGAGAGGACGCGCCTCGCCATATCCATTGGGGGCGTGGCACTCTCCGTTTTCCTCATCGGCATTCTCCTCTCGCTCTACCGTGGCTGGAGCGAGCAAGTCGGCAGCTTTGTGGAGGAGGTGCCCGCCGACCTCTGGGTGGCCAGTGACGGCACCACCGACTTCACTGCCGCCGCCTCGATTCTCCCGAACGCGCTTGGCGTGCAGCTCCAGCTCCTTCCAAACGTGGATACCGTTGCCCCGCAGATCGTGCGGCCAATGGAGATGTCCCGCGCCGGCGATTCGCCGGACGACACCTTCGACGTCCACTTCGTAGGCTACGATCCTGAGATCGGCCTGGGCGGTCCCTTAGAAGTCACGGACGGCAAGAGTCCGCCAGGTCCCGGCGAAATCATCATCGACGAGCAGATGCACCGTCGCTACGACGTCGACATCGGCGACCGCCTTATCCGCGGCACGAAATCGCTAACAGTCGTCGGATACTCGAAGGGCGGCGACTTCGTCTACACGCAGGTTGCGTTCGTCACGATTGAAACCGCCGTCGACTTCCTCGCGCTCGACCCGCCGTCCACGCGGTCATTCTTCCTCATAACTCTGGACGACCCGGATGAACGACAGAATGTCGCTTTGAGAGGCGAAGTTGCCATACCGGGCGTCGAGTTCATCACAGGAGAAGAATTTGCCGAGGAAACACGACAACGCATCCTTGGCCAGATTCTGCCGATACTCATCGTGGTCCTCATCGTCGCCTTCATCGTCGGCCTGGCCGTCGCCGGCCTTACGATCTACACAGCAACGATTGAAAAATCGCGCGAATACGGCATTCTCAAGGCGGAGGGCTTCACAAACCCATACCTCTACCGCGTCGTCTTCGAGCAGAGCATGGTCACCGGTTTCCTCGGCTTCATCATCGGCGCCGGACTCACTGTCTTCGTAGCGCCGGTCGCACAGAGCATTGTTCCGCAGTTTGTCGTTTTCGTAAGATGGCAGGACGTTCTGGGTATCGCAGGCGCGACCATTCTGATGGCGCTCCTGGCTGCCTACATCCCCGTTAGAAGGCTCACTAGCATTGACCCAGTCTCCGTCTTTAAGGGCTGACGCTCCCGACCGGAAGCAGGATCGCACGTTGATCCTGCGGATGGACGGCGTTAGCAAGATATACCAGTCGGG
This sequence comes from Dehalococcoidia bacterium, assembly GCA_035512435.1. Lineage (GTDB taxonomy): Bacteria > Chloroflexota > Dehalococcoidia > SM23-28-2 > RBG-16-64-32 > CF-162. Next base: position 7,905 of record DATKDX010000038.1, on the reverse strand, counting down.
CGAGTACAAGGTCACCGCCCTCGACAAGGTTACCTTCCACGTCCCAGGCGGCGAAATCGTCGCCGTCATGGGCCCCTCTGGCTCCGGCAAGACAACTCTGCTGACGATCGCCGGCGCGCTGCTTCGGCCTAGCACCGGCCGTGTCCACATCTGCGGCATTGACGTCTCGGACATGAACGAGTCTCAGTTCGCCGACATTAGGCGCGAGAAAGTGGGCTTCGTTTACCAGAGCTTCAACCTGCTCGAGGCACTCACTGCCTACGAGAACGTCAAGATCATCGCTGAGAACCATCATCGAGACGACAAGAAGATGGCCGCCGAACGTTCACGCGAGCTGCTTGAGATGTTCGGCCTGGGCCACCGCCTGCACTCACTCCCCAAAAAGATGAGTGACGGCGAAAAGCAGCGCGTCGCCATCGCCCGCGCGCTGGCCAAGGACCCCGAGCTCCTTCTCGCCGACGAGCCGACCGCAAACCTCGACGCCAAGCGCGGCCACGAGGTCATGGAGCTGATGCGCCAGAAGGCCATGGAGCTCCACAAGGCTGTCGTCGTCGTATCGCATGACAACCGCATTCGCCAGTTCGCCGACCGCGTCGTTTGGCTGGAAGACGGCCGCCTGCGCGAAGACGATACACACTCTGTCTAATTCCGCGTACAAAACCTTGACGCCATCACTCTGCGCTACTAAACTAACGATTAGTAAGTAGCCATATACAGGAGCCACCTTTGGAATCGGAGTCACTTCCTTCGGCGATACCACCCGCGACCCGGAGACGGGCAAGAGCATGTTCGCCGTCGGTGAGCACCACCGGCCGGACTTCGCAGTCTCTGCGAGGCCTAGCTCATCTGCTTGCTTGATCTCTTCGATGAGATGGGCCATGCGGAGAGCGGGGTCGTCACCGTGCTCAGCTCAGATGATCCGGTTCGCGTTTTCCAGGACTTCGCTACCGTCGATCTGCTCTCTAACAGACGCGCGGAGATCTGGGCCGGCCGCGGGTCGTTCACCGAGTCCTTCCCACTTTTCGGCTACGACCTTACGACTACGACGCACTCTTCGAGGACAAGCTCAAGCTCCTGCTGAAAATCAGGGCCGGCGAGCGGATCACCTGGTCAGGGGAGTTCCGTGCTCCCATCAACGACCTCGGCGTCTATCCCCGCCCGGTACAGGATCCCATGCCAGTCTGGTTAGGCGTCGGCGGCAACCCGAATTCCGTCGTCCGCGCCGCCCACCTCGGCCTGCAGCTCGTCATCGCAATTATCGGCGGCGTGCCCGAGCGCTTTGCCCCGCTCGTTGACCTCTACCGCCAATCGGCCCGGCAGGCCGGCCATGACCCGGCGACATTGCCTGTTGCCATTAAGCAGCACGCTTTCATCGCGGATGACTCAGACGACGCCGCCAACACGTTCTGGCCTCCCCACGAGCAGGTGATGACGCAAATCGGCCGTGAGCGTGGGCAGCCGATGACCCGCGAGTCGTACGATGTGCTCCGCTCCCCACGCGGAGCACTACTCGTGGGCGATCCGCAGCAAGTCATCGACAAGATGCTCGCGGAGCATGACCAGCTCAAGTACGACCGCTTCCTTGTCCAATTCAGCGTAGGTACCGTTGCCCACGACAAGGTCATGCGTGCTATCGAGCTGCTGCACGGTAGTCGCCCCAGCTGTGCGCAAGGCAACGGCGGCCATCGCCGAGGCGCCCGTCGCCTCAGCATAGGGCCTGCCACTCCCTGGCTAATACCGCGATAAGAGTGGCGGCAGGGTAGGCAGAGGCAACAGCGACGTCGGCGTTGGCGTTGTTGTTGATGAGTCTTGCGGCGGCGTTCCATTGATTTGCACTACCTGTTGGAACGTCGGTCGGTTTCTCCAGTGGATCGCCCGTACGCTCGTCACCCCGACAGCTGTGTGCCGCACGTCCTCGTCTGCCACTGCCCGCTTCCAGTCCGCAACGTTTGCCGAGGCGAACTGGGCGTCCAACTGGCTGGCCGCCTTCCGACAGCGACCAGCAGAGCGCCATCCGGCAGTCGGCCACCTTTCCCGCACCGCAGTAGCGGTTCGCGAACTTGCCCCTTTATACCCCGGCCCAGCAGACGCCTCAAATCCCCACCACGCGAACTTGGCATCGCCACTGATCTGTTCGCGGGGTTGGGGAGAATGCCGGGCGCAGAGCATTCAAGCTCGGTGTCTAGCGGGCGTTCAGCGAGTCTGACAAAAAATGGCGCCCCCGACAGGACTCGAACCTGTGCACCTGGCTTCGGAGGCCAGCGCTCTATCCTCTGAGCTACGGGGGCCGCTTACTCGATTGTAGGCGCGTCTGTAATAGCCCAGCAAGCTAATCGGGATTTGACAGGCATTCCCCGGTCACGCGAAGCTTTAGGCACGCACCCTCCTCATGATTGACACACCAGCTACTGAAGCCCGACTCAACAGCCTTGAGTCGCTGTCTGCCCAATTACTCTCCAGCCGACGTCTCATCATAGCCAGCAATCGCGGCCCACTGGAGCACGACATCGAGCCCGATGGCACGCTCACCGCCAAACGAGGCGCCGGCGGCATGGTCACCGCCCTCCTTGCCACGGCGCGCTTCGTGCCTCTCACGTGGGTAGCGGCCGCGATGACCGATGGCGACCGGCGCGCAGCAGTCGAAGCCGACAACGCCACCGTCAAAGTCCCCGACTACGAAATCTACGTGCGCTTCGTTTCCGTTCCGCAGCCCGTCTATCAGCGGCACTACTACGTCCTTTGTAATCCCCTTCTCTGGTTCGTCCAGCACTTCATGTGGAACACTCCCCGCACGCCGAACATCGGCCGCGTCGTCTACGATGCCTGGGACAACGGATACGTCCCAATGAACCAGGCCGTCGCTGACGCCATCTGCGACGAGGCCGAACACCAGGGCGAGCCGCCCATCGTGCTCATCCAGGACTACCACCTGTATCTAGCCCCTAAAATGGTCCGCGAGCGGGCGCCGGAAGCCACGATTACGCACTTCACTCACATACCGTGGCCGGGACCGCGCTACTGGGGTATGCTGCCGGAGTTCATGCGCCGCGCCATTCACGAAAGCATGGTCGCCTGCGATATCGTCGGCCTGCAGACCAACGCGGACGTCCTCAATTTCTTGCACTGCTGTGTCTCTATCCTGAACGCCCGGGTTGATTACGAAGCAAGCACTGTTGAGTACAAAGGACGCCGCACCCGTGTGTGCCACTATCCCATCTCGGTCGATTCCGCAGGCCTGATCGAATTTGCCCAGTCACCCGAAGTCCAGCGGTACGTCGACGCGTTACGTCCTGCCTTTGGCGAACAGACCATCGTCCGCGTCGACCGCTCGGAGCCAAGTAAGAACATCATCCGCGGCCTCCGCGCCTACGAATTAATGCTCGAGCGATATCCGGACCTACGGGGCCACGTAAACCTCGTCTCGCTACTCGTGCCTTCACGCAGCGACCTTGGACTCTACCAGACTTACACCGACGAGATCTTCGAACTCGTTGACTCCATAAACGAGCATTACGGCGACGTCGAGTGGCAGCCAGTGCGCGTCTACTACGAAGAGAACTACCCTCAGGCGATCGCAGCCATGACGCAGTACGACGTTCTTCTCGTTAATCCGATCGTCGATGGCATGAACCTCGTTTCCAAAGAAGGACCGTTGGTCAATAAGGGCACTGGCGTTCTCGTCCTCTCCGAACAGGCGGGCTCCTTCGAACAGCTGTCTGACTACGTGCTCGCGGTCGCGCCGACGGATCTCGAAGGTACGGTGCGGGCCCTCCATCAGGCCCTGACCATGCCGGAAGACGAACGACGCCGCCGTGCGTCGGCGCTGCGTCAAATCGTCGAAGACGAGGACATCATTAAGTGGCTGGAGCACCAGTTCACTGATTTGATTGCGCTATCTCAGACAGCGCACTGAGCACGCCTTCCAGCAGTGCCTCTACGCCCTCTACCCCTTCGACCGAATAATCGGCCGCCGCCAACACTTTTTCCTGTATCTCGGGGCTCAATACCGCAACGATCACCGAGTCCACCCCCTCCGCTCGCAAGGATCGCACGCCATCGAAGAGGTCAACGTCCGTGAGGTCGTCGCCCATGCAGAGCACCGCCCGGGCCTTCATCCGCCGCGCCAGTTCCACTGCGGCTGTCCGCTTGCTTATATCGATCGGCGGCCTGATCTCGACAACCTTGCGGCCTTCCTGTACGCGAAACCCGTTGGCGGCGGCGGCCGTCGCCGCGGCCAGGATAGCGCCTCGAGCCTCGTCTTCGTTCGTAGCGCGCCGGTAGTGCAGCGCGATGATCGGGCCCTTATCTTCTACTGATACGCCGGCCTTCTCGAGGTCCGCCAGTGAGGGTAGCAGCAGCTGCGCCTTCTCAACCCAGCCACGAAGCGCCTCCGGCGCCTCGATTCCGTGACCTGCGTGAATATTGAGGCCGTGGTTGGCGGCGTACATCGCCCGCGTGACGCCGGCCATCTCCTGCGCGCGCACCATCGCGCGGCCGGTGATCAGCCCGACGCCCACCCCGCGGTCCAGCAGCGCCTCAAGCGTTACGCGCGCACGCGTCGAAACGCTCGCTTCATCGGGATTGTCGACAATCGGCGCCAGTGTGCCGTCTATGTCGCTCAGGATGACGAGCGGGCGATACTCGAGTAGCGGCCGGATTGGGGCGATGTCTTGGAGTGGCTGACTCACGCCATCATTCTACTAATGCCCAACTTACAGCCGAATGCAACGCGTCTGGCGCCGATGACTCCTCCAGTCCCAGTATCTTAAGCTGCGGAAGGAGGACTCACATGCCAATAGTCATGGAATCCAGAGCACGCGCCACCTGGGAGGGCAATGTCCGCGAAGGCGCCGGACGCGTCACAGTCGAAAGCGGCGCCTTTCCCGAACAGACCGTAACGCTCGGCCACCGCACTGAAGACCAGCAAGGCCACACGACCCCGGAGGAGTTGATCGCAGCTGCTCACGCCGTTTGCTATTCGATGGCATTATCGGGCGCACTAACCAAAAACGGTACCCCACCCGGCACGCTAGAGGTCTCGGCCGTTTGCTCGCTCGACAAGACGGACACGGGGCTTAAGATTGCGGCTATGGACCTCACTGTGCGCGGCAAGATCGACGGTCTCGAGTCTGGTCAGTTCGAGGAGATCGCCCGGCAGGCGGAGCAGGCTTGCCCGGTATCCAACGCTCTGCGCGGGAACGTCGACATCCGACTTAAGGTTGAGGCGCCCGCAGCGGGCTAGTTGCCTCCGCGGTTGCGATACTGCAGCGCTTCCGCGAGATGGGCGCCGGTAATCACGTCCGAGCCCGCCAAGTCGGCCACCGTCCGTGAAACCTTGAGTACCCGGTGGAACGAGCGCGCCGATAGAGCGAGCTGATTTACGGCCATCTTGAGGAGCCCCTTGGCCTGGTCGTCGAGAAAGGCCTGACAGAACTCCCGCACTTCAACAGGCCCCATCTCGCCGTTGGACGAAAGTCGTGACTCCGAGAATCGTAGGCGCTGCTGCTCGCGGCACGACTCGACACGCTCGCGAATTTCGGCCGACCCTTCCGTGGAGGCACCATCCGTCAGCTTCTCATAATCCACGCGCGGCACGTCCACGAAGATATCCAGACGATCCATCAACGACCCGGAAATCCGGTGGCGATAGCGGGTCACCGACGAGGGCGAACAGGAGCATTCGTGCGTCGGGTCGCCATGATAGCCGCACGGGCACCCGTGAAGAACGGAACTACTACCGACGGGCCTCAAGAGTGGTGGTTATATGAGCCCGCGACGACGCGGTGCCGGCGCACCAAAGGGCAACAAGAACGCTGTCAAGACGGGACAGCACAGTGAGGACTCCTCGTTCCGCTCGTTCGTTCAGAGCCTGTCTCCGGAGCAGATTAGGCTGGTAGGCGGATCAGTGCGAACCGCCTGGCTGGAAGCCACCCGTCATGCGAACAAGAGCGAAGACCAAACAGACTCGGTAGCGGACGTACCACTCGTTCAACCGATCCGTTCAGATGCCTCTCTAGACACCACCCACCACACCGTCGCAGAACAATCAGATTCTAGTGGCAGGCTCCGCAAGGTTGTTAATCGCCTGCGGGAGCTGTTCATGATGGGTGCCGATGCCTTCGTTCGGGATCACTGGCCTGTCGTCGCTGTCATCGAACGACTCTTAGATGACATTGAGCAGATCAAGGAAGTGAACCCACAGGAGCTCGAGGGAGTCCAAAGTGTAGCAGCCCTTCTCCGAAGCCTCTTCCACGAGGAGATCAAACGCGAGACCACAGAGTTCTCGTTCTGCCCGTATTGCACTTGGCGTCGCGAGCGAGAGCCTGGGCTGCAGCCTCGAAGGAATCGAGCGATATGAACGACCCAGGCCGGTCAAGAACTCTGGCAATTTTCGCTCGACAGCACCGGCGCAATCTACATTTCGCCCTCGGCATCATGGCCAGCACGATTTCGTGGTGAACCGATGGTAGCCAGGCGTCAGAAGCCACCGAGCATGCTGGCCGACCGGCGGCCACAGCGCACTGCACGCATCGTCACGGTCACAACGATCGAGGAGCCGCCGCCGATGCCCGAGGGAGACTTCCTCAAGGCGTCCATCGACCTCTGGCAGCGGTTCTGGACATCACCCTCTGCTCGCTTCATCGACCATGGGAGCGACCTCTTCGCCGCAAAGCACTGGATCTGCTACTACGACGAGTGGCTGCGAGCGATGGCTTCGGTCCAGCGGTATCGCATGGTCATCACGCCGCGAGGCAGACTGATCCCCAACCCGCTGACCAAGCTCGCCGACACGCTCGAAGAGCGCCTGGCGAAGCTCGAAGAGAAGTTCGGTCTGTCGCCGCTCGACCGGATGCGGCTGGGCATTGAGTCAGCCGAAGGAGAACGGTCGCTGGCCAGCCTCTGGGCCGACCTCGACGAGGGAGACGACGAGTGCTAGGCGCCGGTCTCAGAAATTCAGGCCTTTCGCCTCGCGGGAGTGCTGGCTCTATTCTTACGCTCGCAACCGCGAGTTTCCGAGCCGACATTCCACACGAACTCGCCCCAGGGGTAGGCCCGGTCAAATCTCTACAGCCTCCCGATCAGGGAACCGCAGCGCCGAAATCCGTGTACCTCCGCGAGTTTCCCGACCGAAACCCGCACGTAATCCGGAGGTCCACTTGATGGGTAGCCGAGGCCCCGTGCCAAAGCCCGCTCACGTCAAGGCCGTCGCCGGCAATCCCGGCAAGCGGCCCATTACGGAACCGCCGGAGCCTGCCGAGGGTGACGTCTCCTGCCCGGCCTGGCTGAGCGCCAAGGCTCGCAATGAATGGGAGCGCATCGCGCCTGAGCTCCAGCGCCTTGGATTGCTGACGGTCCTGGACGTTTCGTCGTTCGCATTGTACTGCCAGTCCTTCGCTGCGTGGTCGGCCTGCCAGGAGATCATCAGCGAGAAGGGGACGACTTACCTGACGCCGAAAGGGAGCCTGCGTCTGAGGCCTGAAGTGGAGCTGGCCAAGACCTACTGGAACGCCGCCAAGGCGATCGGCGCCGAGTTTGGCCTGAGCCCAGGGAGCCGGGCGCGTCTGCATATCGAAACGCCGAAGGTGAAAGAGGACAACGAGTTCGAAAGGTGGCTGCGCCGTGGCCAATAAGACCGAAGTGAAGCTGGAGCACGTCCCAATCGACGACCTGAAACCCGACCCCGCAAACCCACGGCGCATTGACGACGCCGAGCTGGAAGCGCTTACGAGGAGCGTCCAGGAGTTCGGCATGGTCGACCCCGTTATTGCCAGGCGCGAGGACAACACCGTGATCGGCGGCCACCAAAGACTGCTGGCTGCGCGGCGCCTGGGGATGAAGACGGTGCCGGTGGTCTACGTCGACCTGCCGCCTGAGAAGGCGCGGCTCCTCAACCTCGCTCTCAAC
>DATKDX010000037.1:0-18800 GCA_035512435.1 Dehalococcoidia bacterium | reverse complement strand
CGGACAATAGCGCCGCGAGTGTCACCGTCTCGGTGTCCTGCACGAGCGGCACGGCCTCGCCGGCGAGTGCTTCGGTCAGCGAGACCACGCCGGGCGTCTTCACTGTCACCGGATACAGCGGCGACCCGAACTGCACCGCGATGGAGTCGCCGATTCCGGCGGGCTACAGTTCGACGGGCACCTGCTCGGCGGCGCTGAGCGTTGGGGCCTGCACGATCGTCAACACGCTGATCACGCCGACGCCATCCCCCTCGCCATCGCCCACGCCTACACCGTCGCCCACACCTACACCGTCGCCATCCCCGTCACCCACGCCCACGCCTACGCCCACGCCCACGCCCACGCCTACGCCCACGCCTACGCCCACGCCCACGCCTACGCCCACGCCTACGCCCACGCCTACGCCCACGCCCACGCCTACACCAACGCCAACGGTCCTGGGAGACACTGATACACCGGGTCCGACCGCTCCGCCGGCGACGCCGACTCCAAGCGGCCCTCTGCCGGTTGGTGGCATCGTCGAACTACCGGTGATCGGCAAGGGCGCCCCGTCCGCCTCCATAGATTCCAAAGGCATGCCGCTGTTCGCTCTCCTCGGCGCGATGCTGATCATGACGATCGGCATCTCCTCGACGGTGGCATACGTGAAGGTGCGACGACGCTAAGCAGACTCGTGCCGGTAGGCCCGATGTTATCCTGATCGGGTACACTCATGGCTCGCCGAAAAGACAAGCGTAAGCAAGAAGAAGCGGTCCGGGCCCGGAAAACAGCTACGGGCCGCTCGCTTTTAACCGTGATCGCCGGCGGCTTCGTCGTCGTCGTTATGGTCGTCGCAGTGGCCTTGACTGTCGTCCTCACATCCGGAGCCGACAACGATAGCGGAAGTCCTCCCACAGGAAAGACCGCCATCATCGTCGATCAGTTGTCGCTTACGGTTCCCAATCCAGATTTCATCTCGGAAGCCAGGGCGACGCTTACCGAGGCCGGTTACTTCGTTGACTATGTGCCCGGCGAGAAAGTGACCGTCGATCTTTACCGGCGCCTCCCGGATCGCGGCTACGACATCATTCTGCTCAGGGTCCATGCCGGTATCACCACAGAAGTCGATGCGGAGACAGGCGAGAAGACCGGCACAGAATATGTCAGCCTCTTCACCGGCGAGCCTTACGACGAGACGAAGTATTCCAGCGAGCAGTTGAACCGCCTCGGCGCCGCTCGCTACACCGAGGACTCGGACCCACTCTTCGGCATCGGCCCTGCTTTCGTCGAGGACGCCATGGAGGGGGATTTCGACGACGCGCTGGTCGTCATGATGGGCTGTGACGGTCTCCGCTCTCAGCGGACCGCCGAAGCGTTCCTGGACCGCGGCGCCTCGGCTTTCGTCAGCTGGAGCCAGCCGATATCCGGCCCGCACACAGACATGGCCACCGAGCTGTTGTTGCAGCGGCTCCTCATCGAGGGCAAACCTGTGGAGCAGGCCGTCGCCGAAACCGCTGCGGAGGTCGGCCCCGATCCGGTGTACGAAGGTGAACTAAGAGTGTTAACGGGGTGAATGGCCATATGACCAAACTACCCCTTCACAAACTCTAAACGTTCGGCGAAGGCCCGGCCCGTAACCTGCGTCATTCGCGGGGTGTCAACCCTAGTGAATGAAGACGTACGACAAACTAACAACCCTGGCTCTTACCGCGTTCGCCGTTGTCGCGGCGTTCGTCGGCCTCGCCATCGCAGACGGCGGGGCGACTGACACCACGTCGGCTTCAACGCAACTTGACCCGCAAGAAGCGGAGTTCATGCAGATCCTGAATGCGTATCGGGCGCAGAATGGGCTCGGACCTATTCTGATCGATCCCAGCATCCAGGCCGCCGCCGAGTGGATGAGCGCCGACATGGGCGCCAACAACTACTTTAGCCACACCGACTCCAACGGTGGCTCGCCATGGGACCGCATGTGCGACTTCGGCTACTGCCACAACACCTGGAAAGGCGAGAACATCGCCGCCGGCTATGGCACTGCTCAGGCCGTCTTCGATGGCTGGAAGGGCTCGCCCGGACACAACGCCAATATGCTGGGCCAGCACTATGTCGTAATGGGTATCGCCCTCGTCCACACTCCCGGCAGCACCTTCGGCAACTACTGGACTAACGACTTCGGCGGGTACAACCCGAACCCGGACCAGTCTCCACCTCCCGCGCCGACGAACACACCGACCGCGGCCGTCACGTCTTCGCCCTCTCCGACTCCTACGCTTGCGCCCACGCCTTCGCCTACCTCGTCCGCTACACCGACGCCCACCACAACACCGGCACCGACACCCCAGCCGACTGACACCCCACCAACCCTGGCCGATATCGACTGCGACGAAGAGGTTACCACCTCCGATGTGCTTGCCCTCCTTCACTATCTGGCTGGCGTCAGCCACGACCAGGCGGGTTCCTGCCCTCCTGTTGGGCACGCTGGCGATATCGCCAATCTCAACCAGGGCGCGGGGCTCAAGGGGGACGTCGACTGCAATGGTGTCGTTGACGCACGTGATGCCATCGCCGTCCTGCGCATAACGGGCTCGGCCTCGCCTGGCTCGATCAGTTGCTCCTAGCCACCGACACCTGAAAGGAACCTCGTTGACCCCGTACCCACTTCACCGCGATAATTACCGACGCGTGATGTCTTTGGGGTTATGGGGGTGGCGCTTCGTGCTACTGCGTTTCGTTCCGGCGGCGGCTCTAACTTCCGCCTTCCTTCTGCTAGTGCTCCTGTCTGGCCCGGCGCGGCCGACACAGTCTGCCCCGGATTTCTCAGGGCCTGCAGGCCAAATCGTTCCGGGGAACTACATCGTTGTCCTGGAACCTGGTGTCAGCCCTAAAGAAGCAACTCACCGACTCCAACTGCACCCCCGCGCCTACTACCGCTCCGCGTTGAACGGCCTGGACGTCGAAATGAGCGAGGAGCGCGCCGCCGAAATAGCCGCCGACCCCTCTGTCAGCTCCGTCGAGCCTGTACGCCTCATGGGCATCGGGCTACATGAAAACCCCTTCCAGACGCTAGTCGAAGGCATCGATCGCATCGACGCTGATGAGAATTCCTCGATCGATCTCGGCGGCCCGCCTGGCCCCAACGTCGACGCCCGCATAGCCGTCATCGACACCGGCATCGACGTCGATCACGAGGACCTTAACGTCGTGGGGGGCTTCGGGGCCTATCAACAGCGCACAGACGACGGCAGCGGCTCGCCTTCATACGGCGGCTGCAACACCGGCCACGCCTTCGACGACGAACACGGCCACGGCACGCACGTCGCCGGCACGGCAGCGGCGGTAGACAACAGCATCGGCGTGGCCGGAGTCGCGCCGGGCGCCGCACTCTACGCCGTGCGCGTGCTCCGGGACGACGGCTTCGGCTGCGACAGCGACGTCATCCGCGGCATCGACTGGGTGACGGAGCGCAAGGCGGAGTTTAACAACGGCGCGGCCGACGGCGACCCGGGCATCGACATCAACGTCGTCAACATGAGCCTGGGCGGACTCCCTTCCGGCGCGCTCTGCTCTGCCATCGCGAACTCCGTGGCCCAGAACATCATGTATGCGGTTGCCGCCGGGAACAACACTGCCGACGCCAGCAATAGCGGCCCCGCCAACTGCGCTACCGCCGTCACCGTCTCCGCTTATGCTGACTACGACGGCAAGTCCGGCGGCCTCGCCGATCCGGTGTGCAGCTGGACACAGGCGGCGCAGAGCGACCCCGACGATACATTCGCCTGGTTCAGCAACTATGGGTCCATGGTCGAGATCGCCGCACCCGGCGTCTGCATTATGTCCACCTACCCCGGCGATGGGATCGGCCTCTACGGCACCATGAGCGGCACCAGCATGGCCACACCCCACGTCGCCGGCGCGATGGCACTGCTCCACGCACTGACCGGCTTCAGCGGCCCCTACGACACGCTCAGCGTCATGGAGGCCTTCCATACCCTCGGTTGGACCCGGCCATCCAACAGCCCATGTGGCTTCGGCGACGACCCCGATGACCACCGCGAACCAATTCTCTATCTCGGCAGCTCATGTCCCACTGCCAGCTACACGCCTCCCGCCAGCCCCACGCCATCGCCGTCGCCCGCGGCCTCACCAACTCCGACGCCCACGCCAACGTCTTCACCTTCCCCACCAGAGACGCCAACGCCCACGGGCACTGCCGACCCCGCCAGTGGCGATCCGGCCGATATCGATTGCAGCAAGACCGTGACAGGGATCGATTCCATCCTCCTGCTCCGATTCGCCGCACAACTCGCCACGACGCTGTTGCCCGGCTGCCCTCCAATCGGAGCACTCGTTGCATCAGAAGGCGGCACTCAAAGCCTCCGTGGCGACCTTAACTGCGATGGCGTCGTCAACCACGCCGATGCCCTCAGGGTGTTACAGCGCGTCGCCGATTTGCCTGGAACGCTGAACAAACCCTGCGCAAACTAAGCAAGCGCTCAGCTTCGTATTGATAAGGCCACCCCCAGAAGGTACGATCTAGCAGCGTGTCGGTTTCTCTTTGTTCACCCGTGCCACAATCCGGGCCTGTCATGCGTTCGCGCCTGTACGCCCCCGTCAGCGTGGGCATAGCCGCCCTCGGCGCATTCCTTCTCCTGGCCGGTTGCAAGGCGGACGCGGAATATGCCGTGCCAACACCAACGCCAGAACCATCTGCAACGCCTCTTGGCGCGCAGATCGGATACGTCTCCTTCGACGCCACGCAGACAGTGCACTGGGTAAACGAATACGGCCTTGCCGATGAAAGCATTTCCCAGCCCTTTCCTGCACGGAGCATGACTGCCCGCTGGTCACCAGACGGCGAGAGCATCATCTACGTCGCCGAGCGCAACGGAACCACGGAGCTGTACATGATGCGTTCGGACGGGACCGACAACGTCCGCCTCACAGAGAATGACGCCGCGGACGCCTTCCCCGCCTGGTCGCCTGATAGTAGCCGGATCGCTTTCGTCTCCTCTCGCGACGGGCCCATCGATATCTATGTCATGAACGCCGACGGCTCCGATGTCCAACGGCTAACCGACGACCAAGCTACCGACCTCTACCCGACGTGGTCCAGCGACGGCACCCAGATAGCATTCGAGAGCGACCGCGCCGGCAGTCCGGACATCTGGGTGATGAACGCCGACGGCTCGGAGCCGCGGGCCATCGCCGCGGACCCAGATATCCCGGAGGTCGCGCCGGCGTGGGCGCCCGATGGCTCTGTCATCGCCTTTGCGTCGCAGGAACTTGGCAACGTCGACATCTGGACGGTGACGCCGGACGGAGCGACGCGCCAGCGCATCACCGACGACCCGGCCTTCGACTCGGAGCCCGCGTGGTCGCGTGACAGCGGCCGGATCGCATTCCGCTCCAACCGCGACCTCCGCAACGACATCTACGTCATGGACCGTGACGGCAGCAACGTCCGCCGTATCACTACCCGCAGCTCCTTGCAGTTCGCGACACCGGACTGGGATCCCGAGGGCAACCGGCTCATCTTCACTGGCGACAACAACGTGGAGTCGCGCATCTACCTGCGCTCGCTCAGCAACAACGCCAACCAGCCGCTGACCGATAGGTCCAAAGTCGATCGCGCGTTCGACTGGTCCCCGGACGGATCGCGTGTCGTCTTCGAGGGGTTCCGGCCGACGAACGGTGAAATCTACCTCGCCGAGCCCGGCCGTGACCCGGTGCCTCTGACTGACAACCCCGCCGCGGACATCGCGCCTGCCTGGTCGCCCGATGGCACCCGTATTGCCTTCGCTTCCGAGCGCGACGGCAACCGCGAAATCTACGTCATGAACGCCGACGGCTCCGGTGTCACGCGGCTCACGAACTCTCCTTCGCTCGACAGTAATCCGCGCTGGTCCCCGGATGGCACGCGAATCCTGTTTGAGTCAGGCCGCACGGGCGAGAGCGATCTGTACGTCACGTCGCCTGATGGCCAGAACGAGGTGCAAATCACATCGGGGCCGCAGGTTGAAAGGAACGGGCGCTGGTCGCCGGACGGGACAAGGATCGTCTATGAACTCGACCTTGGCGCCATTGGCACATCGATCCACATCGTCAACGCCGACGGAACGGGAGATACCGCACTTCTACGTCCTGAGATTCTTGCTCGCTCACCTGAGTGGTCGCCGGACGGCTCACGGATCGCGTTCAGTGCTGTGACCTTTGGCGACCGGGACATCTTCACAATGAACCCGGACGGGTCCGACGTCCGGCCGGTCACGAGCACTCCAGGCACTGCTGACCGGCCGAATTGGTCACAGGACGGGAGACGGCTAGCCTTCGTCTGCGAAGCGCCTGAGAGCCTGGAGATCTGCCTGGTGAATTTCGACGGAAGCGGTCTTCTGCGCCTGACATTCAACAGTTTCGAGGATGCGGCTCCGCGCTGGCGGCCTTAAGGGCTTTCAGCCGGGCTGATTTCTTCGTCGGCTGCAGGGCTGGGGCTGATCGTCGGCGCTTCCGGATCCGTAAGCGGGCCTTCGGGCGGCGGGCCGTCCAACACCAGCCACCGCTCTCGAATCCAGCCGATCGCACCCTTCTGATCGCCCTCCAGAAATTCGACTTCGTATGTGATGAAGTTGCAGCCCGTCTTCTTCTGGATTACACGCACCTGGTCACCATGCGGGATGTTGCCTAGCACACGGTCTTCATTGCAGATGGGCTGATCGAAGATCTCGCGCCGGGGATACTTAACCCAGCCGTCCTCGAACCCACTGACCCAGGCCACGGTGCCCGGTGCGAAGGTCTCATAGGTGAGATCATCGGCGCCAATCTCAGCGTCGTCGTCGTCTCCGCAAGCCGCCGCGGCGAATCCGGCAAGGCAGAGCACCAGGAGGATTAGAGCACGCATCTCACTGCGATTCTACGTTGTCACTTGCGGCCTGCGGTAGCCCGGCCAGAAGCTCGGCACTGAAGACCAGGAGCTGGGAGCTGCCCGAACAGGCAACGTACAGCGCGCCTCCCGCCGTCGCGACGTCCCAGGGGTTGGCAGCTGTGGGCAACGTGGCAATGACCTCGTTCGCCTGAAGGTCGATGACTGAAACACTGGCGGAGAACGAGTTCGCAACGTATCCGCGGCGGCCCTCAGTGTCCAGTGCGATTGCGTAAGGTGCCCTCTCGACATCAATCGTGTCTACAACCTCTCCGGCATCAAGGTCAATGACGGAAACGGTGCTATCTTCAACGTTGACTGTGTAGAGCATTCCAGAATCGGCATCGAGCGCCAGGCCGCGGGGGCGTTGGCCGACGGAAATCGTATCCTCGACCTCACCTGACAGCGCGTCCACCACAAACACAGCGCTTTCGGCAACGCTGCTCACGTAAAGGCGGCCACCGTCCGGCGAAAGCTCCAGGCCCCACGGCTCGCCTATACCCGAGAAGGTATCGACCGTGGCGTTGTCTCCGCCTTCAATTACGGAGATCGAGTTGCCGCCCGCGTTGGCAATATATATACGGTTCCTCACTTCGTCTACGACAGACGCCCAGGGTCTTTCTCCCACGGGCACCGTCGCCACCGTGCCACCGTCGGTGGCGTCGATCACGCTGACCGTCGCCGCGACAAAGTTGGTGACATAGATAAGTCGTGTCTGAGTGTTGATGGCGATCGAGGACGGACCATCTCCGGCCGGCAGCGTCTGAACGGCAACTCCGGCTTTCAGGTCAAGAAAGGAAACTGTGTTCTCTCCTTCGTTGGCGGTATAGGCGAAGGCGCGGCCGGGGTCAAGCGCGACGCCCCAGGGCTTGGCCCCCGTCGATATGTGCTCGGCGGGGGAGGTGGGAGAGGGCGTCGCTGGAAACGCGGTCGGGGGTTGACCACCGTCATCACCGGAGCAGGCCGCCAGCAAAATGAGGTAAAGCGTAAGTGTAACGGCGGTCGCTCGTTGCCCGTTAAACAGACCGTGTAGGAAACTTGCTGAGTGCAAAGGTATGCGTGGCTCCTCCCCTGTATTACGCTGCTAGCAATTATGACGGCTTCCTGCGGAAACAGCGAGGACAACGGTGACGGGACTCCGACTGCGAGTCAAGATGATGGTTACGACCCCGGTGCCTTTACTCTGGCGGAAGGCCCAACTTTCGTCGGCGAGGAGCCGGGAGACACGTTGAGCACCGTAATGCCCGGCGACTTCAACGGCGATGGCGAGATGGACCTGGCGCTGGGCGCAGCCTTCGCTGACGGAGCCGACGGCCCGGACGCCGGGAAGGTGTATGTTTTTTACTCTGTGGCGAACCTACCGTCCGGAGAAGTGCCTGTGGGTGAGGCCGATGCGATCTTCACCGGGAGTGCCGGCGACCAGACAGGCCGCGCTCTGGCAGCCGCCGACATCAACGGCGACCGCGTCGACGACCTGATCATAGGCGCCCCCGCAGCCTCGGACGGAGAGCGGGCGCAGGCCGGCAAGGTGTACGTCCTGGTCGGCAACCCGGTGTTCGATCAAGTGCGCGCGGCTGAGCTATCCGGCAACGAACCGGCAATCACCGGCGGCGACGAGGGCGACTACTTGGGCTACACACTGACCACGGGCGATTTCAACAACGACGGCACCTCCGACCTAGCGATAGGCGCCTTCCTGGCCGACGGCCCGGACAACGAGCGAGAGGACGCAGGAGAGGTGCATATCCTTTACGGTGGCGACCCACCACGGGACGTCGACCTGGCGGCATCGTCCCTTGACGCAGTGGTCTATGGTGCGGAGCCCGGAGACCGCCTGAGTGAGGGCCTCGCCTCCGGAGACTTCAACGGCGACCGCCGAGACGATCTCATCGTAGCGGCGACGTTTGGCGACAGTGATGAAGCCGAAGACGCCGGGACCACGTACGTACTGACAGCGGAAATGCTTAACGTTCTCGACCTGGCAGACACAGTGCGCGGCGCAGTCATCTCCGGTATTGACGCAGGTGACCAGCTGGGGCACTCCCTGGCTGCCGGCGACCTCAACGGTGACGGCTTCGACGACATTCTGCTGGGCGCAGTCAGCGGTGACGGCCCGGACAACGCAGCGGACCTGGCGGGCGAGGTTGCAATCGTCTTCGGCACTGCCGAACCGCAATCGCGAATCGAGGCCCGTACTGATGCCGCCATCATCTATGGCGTCGCGGCGGGTCGTCTCGGGCGGGCTGTCGCTGCGGGCGACCTGTCGGGTGACGGACTGGCCGATGCGGTCCTCTGCGCCTCCGAGGCGCCCGACGGGGACGGCAATCCAGAGGCCGGCGCCCTGTACGTGCTTCCTGGCAAACCCGAGGGCACCATTCCCGGCTCGGCTGCTGAAGCGGCAACAGCCTATTATGGTCTGCCGCATGAGAACCTTTGCACCCAGGTAAATGGCATACCAGCAACTGCTGTCCGCGACCTCAACAGGGATGACATGGCAGACATCGCAGTGGCGGCCCCCAGGGCTAACGAGGACCGTGGCCGCGTGATCGTGCTGATGGCGCAGGTGGCGCGGTGAAGCGGCTGCTGGTGGCGGCGATAACACTTTTCGGCTTAGCCGCCGGCCTCGCCTGCGGCGGCGGGCGCGACGAGATCGAGGCGTCCGGAGAAATCACGATCGTGCCCGACTTGACCAGGCGCCGCGAGGGCCTGACTGAGCAAGAGACGCTGGAGCTGTTCCAGGCCATCATGCAGCGTCGCGCAGAGTTCTTCGACGGCAGCGCCGAGGTGACAGTCAACGAAGACCAGACGCTAACCGTCATGTATAAGGACATCCAAACGGACATTGCGCATGACCTCTACTTCGTGCCGGCCAACTTCCGCATCCGGGCGCCTCAACGTGAGGGTGACATGATCATTTGCCTCACAGGGCCGGACCAGGAAGTGATGGTGCCGCGCGAAAATCTTATCTACAGCCAGGAGGGCACGCGCCTCATACCCCGCTGCCGGCTGGACGATGGGAGGCCTGCCAACATAGCCTGGGAAGAAGTGGAGACGCTGAACTACGGCATCATCGACAACCTGGATATCGCGAGCGTCTCCCTGGTGACGGAGGCGGGCCCGACCCTTATCGTAGCCTTGAACGAGGAGGGAATAGAGAAGCTTTCATACGTTTCCTCAACGTTGATCAACCTTCCCATGGGTATCTTCATCGATGAGCTGATAGCAGGCCCCAAGGTCGCGCAGCCAATCGACAACGGGCAGGTCGCGGTTGCCGGCCTGAGTCTGCGGGAGGCGCGTATCATGAGAGCGCAGTTGCGCGCCGGCGCGGTCCCGGCGCCGTACACGGTCCGACTTGCCGAATAAACTGCTGATGGCCTTGGCCACCACCGTCTTAGTCACAGTAGCCGCCTGTGGTGGCGATGACGACGAGGCAGCGCCACCTACGGGCAGCACTGGTTACCGGGTGACTATCGCCTCACCACAGTCGCTCTCGATCGGAGCGGCCCGCTTCGTCTTCCTACTGGAAGACGCACGGGGTAATCCCGCTACCAATGCCAGTATTCGACTGCGCTTCTACTTCATAGATCCCCTGCGGGACAACCGCAAGACGATCAAGAACTCTGTGAGCGCCACCGAAGTCGAGTTGGACCGTCAGTATTCGCTGACGCAAGAGGACGGCTCGGCGGTGGCCGTCGGACCGGGGCCGACGGGGGTCTTCGCTACCGAGGTGGCGTTCGATCAGCCCGGAGACTGGGTCGTCGACGTCACAGGCTCAGCCGGAAATAACCACGTGGGCGTCATCGAGGCACCCTTCCAGGTTAGCGAGGCTCCCCTGGGGCCGCGCACCGGTCAGCCGGCGCCGCAGGCCATAACCGGGCCGGCAATCGTTAGTTTTGGCCAAGCAGAAGTCTGCGGGTCTGCTGTATGCGGCCCGTTGCTTCAGCTTGTAGCTGAAGAGGCCGCGGCTAATGAGGGACCCGTCGCTCTGGTGGAGGGCGAAGACCCGGCGAACTGGGGCGTGGGCGATGACCAGGCCGTCTTCTTCGTCGATGGCAGCGGAATAGTCCGGGGCCGCCTTGACGCGACCGCTGCCCGCGACGAAGTTTCCCAGAAGCTAGCCCTGATCGCTCCCTGAACGTCCCTCTCACCGAGCCCTTACCGCCGGCTAACCAACCATTAACCAACAGCCGGATGCAGGCCGCTAGTCTGCTGCTTGACTGCGGTCGCGGCCCCCCTCCCGCCCGCAGGTTCAACAGGCGGCTGGCTGATCATGGATCAGTCAGCTTGCTTGTTTTTCGGCATGTAATACAGAGCAGGCTCAGGGAGTTTCATTGCGCAGAGGGCAACCCCTTGCTACCCTAGCGAGAACGCAAGACACCACAATCGGCGATTGGACAGACCTTGAACCTCAGAAGACTCCTCTACCCTCTCCTAGTCATAGCGTTGGCACTGACTGCGGCGTGCGGCGACGATGATGGGGATAACTCTTCCCCATCAGATACAGCTACCGGGACGGCCCGGCCAACTGCGCCGTCCAACCTGCCGGCTGATTTTCCCGAGCATTTCCCGCTTTACGAGGAAAGCTCTCTTGAGCAAAGCGCTCGCTTCGAGGACCAGGCACTGGTCCTATTCCTGGCGCCCGCGGGAATCAGCGAGGTAGCAGACTTTTACCGCGGCGAGCTGGCGTCCGAACCCTGGACGATCACGTCAGATAATGACAGCGCACTCGGCGAGACGATAACACTGTCCTACCGCAACGAGTTAGATGGCCTTCGTGGCACGGTCACACTTTCGGAGCCGTCACCCGGGCTGGGAACGGAAGTCAACATCAGGGTCGTGGGCCTACCCAATATTGGCATGCTGGCAACTCCCGTTCCAACGGAGAACGCCGCTTCGGAGACCCCGTCTACGGGTGAGGCTGAGTAGTCCCCGAGTATGACTGCGGGGCCACGCTCCTGTCCACTGTCCGTTCGTCGATGGAGAGCCGGCATCTGGAGAACTGTGTTGTCGGCCCCAGCGCTGTTGCTTGCACTGAGCGGCATAGCGGCAGGCTGTTGGGGAGGCGACGACGATGATCCAGAGATCGGCTGCAGCGGCGGAGTGATTGACGTGACAGTCACGCTTCCCATGTTTGCTGAGTTCGCCTGTTCAGTGGGGAGCGGTAACGTTAACGTCGGGGCGCTTTTGCCGCTGGAAGGCGACCCGCACTCTTACGTTCCTCCCGAATCGGATTCAGAACTCATCTCGGGCGCCAAGCTCGTCCTATACGCAGGACTCGGCCTCGATGAGCCACTCAGGGAGTATATCTTCACACACGGTCGCGGAAGTGCTCAGTTGATCAACTATGCCGCGAGCCTGAGATCACCCACGGCCGAGCAACCGCCCCAGGACCAGCCGGAGATTGACGCCCAGGAGGCAGGGGACAATCCGTATCTCTGGCTTGATCCAGCGATTGCGCGAGGTTATGTAGATGCGACGCGCGACTCGCTGGAGATCGTCGATCCAGAACACATCTCGGATTACCAGGCAGCCTATGACGCCTATGCACAGCGGATCGCTGAACTACAGGTTGAGATGACGCAAGACCTTGAGGCAATCCCGGCACAGAACCGAAACCTCGTCACGCTCCACGACTCAATGGTGCACTTCGGCCGGGCGTTCGGCTTCGGGATAGTGGGCCACCTGACCGAACCCGGCGAAACACCTGACGAAGCAGCCATCGCCGATCTCGCCGATGCCGTTCGGGAAGCGGGGGTTCCGGCCGTCTTCACCGAGGCTGGTTACGACGCATCGCTAATGCAGCGAGTCGCGGACGCAGCCGGAGTGGAGCTTTGCACACTGTATACAGACCGCGCTGATTCCGGCGCGCACACCTATGAGGAGATGATGCGGGTCAATGTAGATGAGCTTGTCCGTTGTCTGGGCGGCTAGTCCGTCCAGAAGGGTGCGTGGTCGCTGGCATCGTTGTCGGTGAGTTGCCGGACGTCGCTACCGTCCGGGCGCATCAAGAATATCTCTGCATCGCGATCCCGTTCAGATACGAAGGCAAGCCATTGCCCGTCCAGCGACCAGATTGGCCATGCATCATATGCCGGATCGATCGTGAGGCGGACGGGATTGGTACCATCAATGTTCGCTACCCAGATGTCGAAGTTGCCCAATTCGTCTGAGGAGTAAGCGACCTTTGTGCCATCAGGAGAGACCGCTGCGTCGAAGATCGCAAACCCAGGCTTGCTGAGAGCCACGCTAACTGAGAAGTCCGCCGGGTTCACGCGGCAGACCGCAATTCCCCGGCCGCCAGGCACCACCCCCTGATACATCACCTGCGATGCCTCAGGCCAATCCGTCGGCGTGCCGCCGCTGCATACCCGCCTCTCCTCCTCCTGCTGGAGTTCCAGCAGGGGTCCGGTTGCACCAGTCTCCACGTCAGTCACCCAGAGCGTACCCCTATTCTGCTCAGCGGCGCTGAAGTGCGCGATCTGAGAGCCGTCAGGGGACCAGACGGGCCGTGCCGCTACGCCTGGATCACTGAGGATCGACCTCTGGCCGCTGCCGTCCATGCCCATCAGCCAGAGGTCAGGTGATCCATCTCGGTTGGATATGAAAGCGATTGTGTCTCCCGCGTCGTTCACTGCCGCCTGGTCGTCTGAACCGGGGTCGTTCGTGAGATTCACCGGATCCGAGCCATCGGCTCCCACGATAAAGACATCCAAATTGCCATCGCGGTCACTGCTGAACAGGATGCGGCCGGCAGGTTCACCGGTGTACGTCGGCTCGGGCTCGCCACCGCCGTCGCCACACGCGCCGGCCACCAGCAGCGCGATGCCTGAAAGCAGAATAAATCGACAGACCATAAGGGGAGACGGCGAGATTATAGCATCCGCGTGAGTCCAGGCTCGCGTTGACCTTCGTATCACTACACGCTTACCATCATCGAGAATGACCAGAATGCGCCGGTTTCTTCCCCTGCTTCTACTCCTCATCATCCCCCTGGCTGCCGTTGCCTATATTGTCGTGAGCAATTCCGGTGATGACGACGACGCCTCCGGAAGCGGCGGACCCACTCCCAACCCTGTAGGCAACCTCCTCTCAGATCCGGGCTTCGAGGAGTCGGACGGACCCTGCACAACGGAAGAAGGCGCGGCTACCCCCTGCTGGTACTCCTTGCGCGAGCCGGTCTGGCAATCCTCCGACGAACGCGCCCATACCGGGGAAAAGGCCGCGCTCCTCCACATGCGCGACACCGCGGAGAGCGAGGAGACGAAGATCTACTACTTGGTCCAGGAGTTCGGCCTGGACCCTACGCAGCCCCTGCCTGAGGTGATCTCCGGCAACTACCTGGTGGAGAACTGGGAGTCCGGCACCTACAACCAGTACCTCCAGTTCGTCGTCATCCTCTGGGGCGACGACTTCAGCAACTTGCCGGTCTGCCCCTCACAGAACCCCTGCCCGAATTACCAAATCCGCTACCTCCTGGCCGGCATCGACCAGGACCCCTTCGCGATCGCCAACGCCAAGTTCGCCTACGTCGGCACCGAAGACCCCGTCGAAGGTGAGTGGGTACACTTCGAGCGCAACCTGCACGAGGACTTCCAGTCTTACTGGGGCGCTGTTCCCCACAGCGTCACCCGCATCCGCCTGCTCTACGAGGTGCGCTACGACGATAAGCTGCCCGGCGAAGGCCCGATGGAGGCCGACGTCTACTACGACGACCTCTACCTGGGCGACGCGGAGACCGCACCGTGATAACGCGACTGTCCCTGCTGGTATCCCTTATGGCGGCCGCAGTTCTAATCACTCTCATGGCAGCCTGCGGCGGCGATGACAAAGGAGCGCCCGACGACCCCGATAACCTCCTGACCAATGGCAACTTCGAGGACGGAAGCGAAGGCTGGAGCACGCGCGACGACACAGCTACCGCTTCAAGCGAAGTCGTCCGGACCGGAAGCGGCAGTCTCCTGGTGAGCTTCGCGATGGATGCAGAATCGCCGGTCAATGGCGCCGCGCTTGCCTTTCAGGAGCTGGGCCTTGAAGAGGTGCCGGAGTTCCTCTCCTTTGACTATCGTATCGATGATTGGATCCGGGGTACCGACCTGCAGTACGTCGAAGCCGTCGTCATCGTCGAAGGCAGCGGCGTCGGCATGCCGCAGTGCCCGGCCGGAGGCGATCCCTGTCCGAATATCCAGATGCGATATGTCCTGGCCGGTGTCATCAGCGAGCCTACAACTATTGTCAACGCGCGGTGGCGGTTCGTGGGCGAGCAAGAACCTGAAGCCGGCGAGTGGCTACACTTCGAAGCGGATCTGCGCAATGACATGACTGAAGCCTGGGGGTCACTACCGTCAGTCGTGACTTCGGTCAAGCTGCAGCTCGAAGTCCGCTACGAAGGCAGAGTCCCTGACGAACTGGACGGCGCCGCCAACGTCTACTGGGATAACGTCTACCTCGGCGCGCGGTAGCATGTTCGGCCGGTTCCGTGGCGGCCTGGTGCTCATCATCATGGCCGCCCCGCTGGCAGGCTGTGGCGACGGCAACGAAGCGCCCACCGGCACTCCTGCCTTAAGTGGCCCATCTGTCACAGCAGATGGAACGGCCTGCGATGGAGACTTGCTGACCACAGCGCCGCTCACTCACGTGACGGGAGGATTCGAAGTCGACTATCTTGGCGACCGGTTCTCTCTGGCCAGCGGCGACTTCAATGGCGATGGCATCGATGACGCGCTGATGGGCGCGCCGCTCGCCGATGGCCCGGGCGATAGCCGCCTCAATTCCGGTGAGGCCTACATCATTTTCGGCGCGCAGTCACTACCAACGGAGGTAGATGCCGGCGACTACGAGGGTTTCGTGGTCTACGGCGCCGCGGAACAGGACAACCTGGGCCTCTCCGTGGACGGTGCAGACATCAACAACGATGGCATAGACGACATCCTGGTGGGAGCGCGGTTCGCCTCGCCATCGGGCAGAACGAATGCGGGCGAAACGTATGTCATCTTCGGCCGACGCGGTCTTTCGGGGACTTTTGACATGTCCGCGGGCGACGCTGACGTCACAATTAGCGGCATCGAGACCGGTGACTTCTCGGGCATCCTGGTGGCGGGCGGCGACGTCACGGGTGACGGTGTCGACGATATCTTGATCGGAGCGATTGGCGCGGCCGGCCCTGACAACACTCGCTCACGCGCCGGCGAGATCTATGCGATCGAAGGCGGTGACGACCTCCCAGCACGCATCGATCTGGCGGAGGAAGAGCCGTTCGCGACGATCTACGGGGCCGCTCGCGAAGATGCCCTTCCCGGCCGTCTCGCCGTGGCCGACCTGGACGGAAACGGCCGCAATGAGGTCATCGCGGGCGCGCCCCAGGGAACGCCGGGAGGCGACTCGGACCTGGTTGGCGCCGGCCTCATCTATGCGGTTGAGCTCCCGGATGGCGGCGGCGCCGTCGACCTGTCGGAGGATGATGCCTTGCTCACGGTACGCGGCGCCAGCCTGCGCGCCTCCCTCGGCTATGCGCTAGCAACGGGCGACATCGACGGAGACGGCGTAAGCGACCTCGTCGCAGCCGCGCGCGACGCGGACGGCCTGGGCGAGCGCAACAACTCAGGCGAGGTATACGTCATCCTGGGCGACGAAGACCTTCCGTCCTCTATCGACCTGGCGTCCGACCAAACCGACGCTCGGATCATCGGCGCCGACCGTGACGACAGCTTTGGCTTCAGCGTCGCCGTCGGCGATTTCGATGGGGATGACAGGGCTGACATCGTCGTCGGCGCCGCACTGGCCGATAGCTGCGCCAACTCCCGCGCTGATGGCGGCGAACTCTATCTGATTCCCGGGAAGGAAGTTCGCGGAGAGACCGACCTGGCGTCACAACCGGACACAGCCCGGGTCTATGGCGCGGAGAGCGGTGACGAACTGGGCTTCTCCCTGGCAACGGGAGACTTCGATGGAGACGGTTTGTCGGAGGTCCTGGCAGGCGCGCTTCTGGCGGACGGCCCGGGCAACGCGCGGCCGGATACCGGCGAGGTCTACATCGTCGACGTAGAGCTGGACTAGCGGCTCACCTCAATCGACCGTATCTGACCGGGGCGGTCTCCCGAAGGGCCGCTGCGGGCTGCGCCAATCAGAAGGTTGTCGCGGTCGTCACCATCCGCGTCGCCGATGAAGAGCGGCGAGCCGGACTGGCCATCGGCTTCGTTTCCCTCGTACCAGACGAAGCCATCCCCGCCCCTGGGATCGATCGTACCGCTGATATCGGGGCCAAAAACCACCAGGGTCATCCCCGCAAGGGCTAGCGTCCCGCAGCGGGACGCAGCAGAAGGGGCGCCAAGCGCTATGTCTTCGGCGCCGTCGCCGTCAACATCCCCGACGGCAACCTCCTGGCCCAGCGACATGCCCGCAGAGGTGCCGTAAATCAGGGCGGCCGGGGCCGTTGTCGCAAGCTCAATAAGGCCGGGAGTTGAGACATCAAGAACATAGACCTCGCCGGCCGAAGGCCGCCCATCTTCGGGACCGCCTGCGCGCGTGGCCGTGGCGACGAGCGCGGCGGCGCCGTCTCCTCTGCCTAGAATCGCAACCTTGCTGCCCAGCGCATCGTTCTCGCCGGCAGGCCGGATGATGACGTCGGCGTCCGACGAGGCGACGATCGGCGGCAGCGAAGTGGAGCCGTAGAAGACGAAGACCGAACCTGATTCTTGGCCCAGGTCAGTATCGAGTTGCGGCGCGCCGATCGCGATATCGTCGATGCCGTCGGCGTTGAGGTCGCCGGCGGCGACGGAGACGGCGAACTGGCTGAACTCTTCCTCGTTCGTCACCCAGAAATCCGGTTCATCGAATGCGATGTTCACCTCGCCGCTGAGATCGGCGCGGCCGTAGATGACGTAGAGCGCCCCGGCGCCTGTGCGCGGCCCGCCCGGAGGCGAGCCCGGTATCCGCCCGGCGAAGGGCGCGCCGACGATGAGGTCGTCGGTCTGGTCGCCGTTGATGTCGCCGATGTCGATGGTGTGGCCGGCGCGGCTGAAGCCCTCGGCGCCGGTGAGCACGAAGTCCCAGGGCTCGTCGCCGGCGGAGAGATCGTAGACGCCGCCGAAATCGGGGCCGCCGAAGAAGACGTAGACGCGGCCCTGGTCGGTGCGCAGGTCGGCGCCGGCGGTGATGCCGGGCGCGGTCAGCACCAGGTCGTCGACGCCGTCGGCGTTGAGGTCGCCGGCGGCGAGCTGGAAGCCGTGGAACTCCTCCCGCTCGACGCCGTAGAGGGTGAAGCCGGCGGTCTCCTCGGAGGGGACGACGGTGCCGGAGAGGGAGACCGTGTCGAAGAGGACATAGACTTCGCCAGTGTCTTCTTTATCGTTGGCGGGGCCGTCCGCGTAGGAGATGCCGACGGCGAGGTCCGGCCTGTCGTCGGCGTTGAAGTCGGCCACGGCGAGGCCGGTGGAGAGGACGGCGAGATCGGCGGGGTCGGCGGTTTCGATAGTGAAGGCGCTGGGGGCGGAGGCGAGGTCGCGGCCGGCGGGGCCGAGGGGGCCGGCGTCCTCGGACGGGGTGGGGTCGGCGGAGGCGGACGGCGTGGGGGAAGGGGAGTCGTCGTCGTCTCCGCAGGCGAGGAGGAGCGCGGGTATGGCGAGGGCGAGAAGGAGGTATTTGAGCATGCAGGTTCGATGATTCGTGGTGAGGGGCGTTGTGTCAACGAGGGAAAGGGGCGAAGTTCGTTTGGCGGAATCAGGGGTATTTGGTTTGGCGGGGTTGTATTTGTGGAGGGCATTTCGTTTTGTAATTTCGCGTTTTTTTTCGCGTATTTAGCGCTATGGTTTGCCTAACATCGACGCGGATTCGCTCTGTGGGCTCAACCGGCTCAGGATGAGCGGGAAGGAGGGGGGGTGGGTGCCTCGCCCCTACGGGGTGGGCGGGG
>DATKDX010000036.1:0-36455 GCA_035512435.1 Dehalococcoidia bacterium | reverse complement strand
ACTCATCACCGCCCATGTCCTTGAGCAGCCGCACAAACTCGCTGAGCATATCGGCTGTCATCGCGTTCTTACGCTCTGGCCGGTTTACCCTCACGATGCCGACGGCACCCTTGCGCTCGCCAAGCACCAGTTCCTCTACTGTGGAATCCATAATCAACCTCCTGCTTAGGCCGGGAGCAGAATCGCTCCTTGTGCTTCTAGCTGCTTAATCTCGAAGTCCGAAAGGCCGATGGCATGGAGCACTTCGGCAGTATGCTGGCCGATGTCCGGCGCCATGGAATGCTCCTGCCGGCCGATCTCCGCGTCGTGTGCCCATGCGGGGACTATTGCCGATGCGCCACCCTGGATTTCAACCAAGGCGCAGCTGGCGGCAACTTCCGGATGCAACTGGTCCCCGTAGAGTTCGTCGTAGGAGAGGAATGGCGCCGCGCGGCCGCCGATGTCGGTGATGAGTTGCACGAAGTCGTCGCTCGTCCAATTCACCATCGCCTGTTCCAGTAGCGGTTTCGTCTCCTGTGCGTCCTGACCGACGCCAACGAGCCCGGCCCCGTGCTCAGCCAGCCAGGGATCCTTCAGCAGGTCCTCCAGGCCAAGCGCCTTGCACAGTTCCTGCCACGGTTCCGTCTTCTGCGGACGCCTGCCGAAGAATCCGAACATCACTTGCTTATCTTTTGTGCGATAACCAGTCTCAGGAATTTCAAAGGGATGGGTAAGGCCGCCGGTGTATTCATCGGGATCCGAGAAATCCGCCATCCAATGTGAGCCTAACGACAGGAGTGCCTCGCAAAGCGCGACGGAAACTCGCTGGCCCAGCCCCGACTCTTCTCGGTGCCACAGCGCTGACACGATGCCGAGAAACGCATGTTGAGCGCCGGCGAACTCCGCGATGTCTGCGCCGCAGCGGACCGGGGGCTCTCCCTGCTGGCCGAGAAACCACATGTGCGCAGTCATCCCCTGCAGTTCGAGTTCCGTAGCTAAGTAGTCCGAGTATGGTCCCTCGTCGCCGAATGCGGTGAGCGAGCATCCGATGACGCCCGAGGCATAGGTTCGGGCAGTGTCATGTCGGATGGTTCCGGGGATTTCCTCACCGCGAAGCGAGTAGTCCTCTAACACAATGTCTGCGTCCGCTAATAGCCGGGAGACGGCTTCGGATGAGGCAACTGACGTGAGGTCGATAGCCACAGACCGCTTGCCGCGCAGGATAACCTGTGCCAGGGGACCGGCTTCATTGGACGCTGTGCCGAACTGTCGGACAGGGTCACCGGCGATGGGTTCCAGCTTGATCACGTCGGCGCCCGCATCAGCCAGTTGCAGCGAAGTCAGGGCCCCTGTGATCGTCGCGGTCAGGTCGAGGACTCGAGTGCCATCGAGCACGCCACTCATCAGGGTTTCTCCGCCAAGCTGCGCAGTTCAGCCAGGACTTCTTCGCTGTCGCTGCCGGGCTCATGCGCCGGTTCGATTTCAGGACAAGGCGTCAGGCTGAACTTCCATGGATGGCCACCGCGGACGATCTTCCCCCACTTTGTGGGAATTTCTCTGACGAGTCCTTGACCGATGAAATGGGGATCTGTGCGAAGACTTTCGAATGTATAGAGTTCGCCGCAAGGAACTCGTCGCTTTCTCAGCTCTCGGAGCCACCACCAGGAAGGGCGAGTTGTCGTGACTTTGGAGATGGCGATCCCGAGCTCGGTTCGGTTTGCAAGACGAAGGCGGTCGCTGCCAAATCGCTGGTCCTCGAGCAGCCCTGGCGCGTCCAGCACCTCGCAGAGGTCATGGAATGCTGCGTCGTTTTGGGCGGATATATTGATGTAGACCTGATCCAGACAAGGAAAGCTCTGTGATGGAGCAAACCAAGGGCTTGCGCTTCCTGAAGGTCTAGGTGGGCTGCCGGTTCCCATATACTCAGCGATCCTGGTCGACTGAAGGAATGCTGACGAACCCATGAAGGTAACGACGATGTGACGGCCGCGACCAGTGCGGCGGCGATTGAGCAAACCCAAAACAGCCGCCTGAGCAAGCGCGATGGCGGTCGTGTGGTCGAGGTGAGCATACACGCGGAACATTTCTCCGGGCCCGCCCTCTGCGCCCTCGATACTTGCGAATCCGGAGAGCGCTTGCATCTCCATATCCAGCGATGGGCGCCCAGCGAATGGGCCGTCTGGCGCGAAGCCCGGCATGCTGAGAAAGATGACACCGGGGTTCGACGCCGAGACTGTTTCGTAACTGAGTCCGAGTCGGTCTATCACTCCCGGCAGTCTGTTCTCGATTAGGATATCGGCATTGTCAGCCAGAAGGTGGGCCTTACGCAGGTCCTCGTCGTCTCGTAGATTCAGGTGAATGCTGCGCTTTTGCATATTTGCATTGATGTAAGAGGCGGCCATGCCATCCATGGTCGGATCCAGATCCATGAAGCCCTCGCCCGCCGGGTTCTCAATCCGAATCACATCACAGCCCAGATAGCCCAGATAGGCGGCCGCGCTGGGACCTACGGCATACGTGCCTACGTCCAGCACTCGGATCCCAGACAGGGGACCGATTCCGCTCACGTCTTGGCCCCTAGATCTCATGCGGGCTCAAACATGGGTATGTTGATGTCGTCTGCAGCAGCGACCCAAGTGAGTTTGACGGGCATTCCGATGTGAACGTCGTCGGGGTTGCAGTTGATGACATTAGTGATGAACTTGATGCCGCCCTCGAGTTCCACCATGGCAACTGCGTAAGGCACCTCCTCCGCGAAGCCCGGGGTTCGGTTGCGGCGGATCACGGTGAAAGACCAGACGGTACCCTCGCCATTCGATTCTACGTCCTCGATTGTTCCCACCCAACAGTTAGAGCAGAAGCCGCGGTAGTGATATTGGTACTCGTCGCAATCGCGGCATTTCTGAAGCAGCAACTTCTTGTCCCGTGCTGCAGTCCAGTACGGCGCGGTCTCGGCTTCAACGACTGGTAAGGGCTTCTTCCATGTAGTCATGTGCTCAGTCCCTCGCAAGAATGTGGACAGCTGATCCTCGCCTGGCGAGGAAGGCTGCGCCGCTCGCTGTGCAGGCAACCGTCCGGCACTCGGGAACCTGCCTGTCGCCGGCTTCACCACGGAGCTGACGGGCCGCCTCCACAAAGAGGAAGATGCCTCGCCGGCCTGGGTGATTCGATGATAGGCCGCCACCGTCCGGGTTAGTAGGAAGGTCACTTCCCATCCGCAGGCGGCCTTCTTCAGCGAAGGCGCCGCCTTCGCCTACTCCGCAAAAGCCCATGCCCTCTAGGTCCAGGACCACGTTGATTGTGAAGGCGTCGTAGATCATAGCGGCGTCGATGTCTTTAGGGCCAAGGCCGGACATAGCCCAAGCCGGTTGAGCTGCGCGTTCCACCATCAGGCGGGATTCTTCGCCCCAGTCGGCACGGCCCGCGCCGTGGTGCATGAACGACTCGCCGAAGCCGAGGATCCAAACCGGTTTTTTCGCGCAGTCTCTTGCCACTTCTGGAGATGCGACGATGATCGCCGCGCCGCCATCTGAGATCACGCAGCAATCGAGCTTGTGCAGCGGCTCAGCGATAATCCCAGACGTCATGACGTCCTCGACGGTGATTGGCTCGCGATACATCGCTTCGGGGTTTCGTGAGGCGTGCTCTCGCATAGTTACTGCGACGCTTGCGAGCTGCTCAGGGGTGAGACCATAAGCATGCATGTAGCGCCTCGCGATCATCCCGAGCATGCCGACGACCGTCAGGCCGTAGATTTCTTCAAAGCTGTCGGGAATTGGGGACATTCCCTTACCAGTTAGCGGGTTGAGCCCCATTGTGCCGACATTGATCCTACGAGAACGTGTATTGGCCCCATAGGAGATAAGGGCGCATTTGAAGAGACCCGCCTGTATACCTAGGATCGCTCGGTTGACGTAGTAGCCAAAAGATGCGCCTCCAACATCGGTTTCGTCGATGAATTTGGGGTGGATGTTCAGATAATCGGCCATCATGACGGAGGCGCAAGGTCCGAGGTATCCGCCCTCCGGCGCTGTTGCCGAAGTGAAGTAGGCGTCGATGTCGCTGGGTTTGATGCCCGCGTCTTTGATCGCACCGATCGCTGCCTCTGCATGTATGAGCCATTCGCTCTTATCTGGTGCGTATCGCGTTGGATGCTCAAACGCTCCAACGATAGCGGCCGCCCTTTTGAGCTCAGTCATCGACGCTCCTTCCTGGGCCATCCAAGGCCAATCCTAGCAAAAAGAGAAAGTGACGTCGCTATCTTGACAGTGGCCAGCGAGCATGTCAAGATTCGAACACCCAAACGGCTGGCCGATCGCTTCAAGCGACGAAAGGAGACCAACGCAATGACGTTAGACTGGCTGAAGCAGTCCCGCTTCCCGTGGAGACTGGCGCTCGTCCTACTGTCTGTAGTTGCCCTAATGGGCTTGGTCGCTGCCTGTGGTGATGACGATGACGACGATGACGGCGGCGATTCTCCCACGGCGGCAGCAACGACCACCTCCGCCGGCGAACCGACGGACGGGCCGAGCCTTGAGGGTTCGGAGATCGACCTTCTGATCGGCGTTGATACGCCGGACTACACCAACCTGATCGAATATGCTGCCCAGGATATTCTGGCCGAACAGGGCATCACGCTGAACATTGGCTTCAGCGGCGACGGCGAGACCGGTGTGCAACAGGTGATTCAAGGCAATGCCCACATCGTTGACCTTCCGATTGTTGGCTTCGTTCCAGCGATCACTCAGGGTGCGGAGATCGAGATGGTGCTGAGCACAGCGCGGCAAAGCTTTGCCTACGCATCTAATCCCAGCATTACATCGATCGATGATTTGGCCAACAGGACAGTGGCTGTCCACAGTGAGGTCTCATTCACGAAGGCGGTTACCGACGCCCTGATCGAAAAGTACGACATTCAGGGCACCACTGAGTTGATCATCCCGGGAAGTGATGTCCGCCTCCAGACCCTCGTTGAGGGTCAGATCGACGCTACGACGGTAGACCTGGGTGACCTGATCCGTGCTCAACAGCAGTTCCCGGGTGAGATTAACGTCCTCGGTACCGTCGCCGAGGAATTCCCAGGTCTCGTCTATGTCGTCGTCGGCTGGGACACCGGATGGGCTGATGAGAATCCAGAGCTAGCACAAGCCTTCGTCAATGCCATGATTGAGGCCGACACGCGTCTGGAGGATTTGGATTACGCCCTCGAAATCGCCCAGGTGATGCTGCCCGACGAAGAGGCCGAAATTCAAGAGTTGATCGTGACCGAATTCGTCGACGCGGACATCAACAATTCTAGCGATCTCAACGAGGAGACCGCGCTAGAGACGATGCAGTTCTTCTATGACTTTGGCTCGATCGAAACGAACCCCGCGACAATTAACGTCGAGGACTACTTCGACTTCACCTGGCAGGAGAACGCCCAGTAGCTCATAGATCGATAGTGGACTCTGTGTGGGGTCAAGGAGCCCCGTCCTGGCCCCACACAGCATGAGGACGGTGCACCATAGAGCGTGAAATGCCGGCGAGACCCGCCTGGACGACAAGCGCCCTGCAATCAGTTGGCGGATGGCTGCAAGAAAACCTGCCTGTTATCGTCAAACTCAGCAGCCTCAGCGTTCTCTTCATCGTCTGGGAAGTGTACGCACGCCAGCAGCCGAATCACCTCACGATCTCGCCTTTCTCGGATGTGGTTTCCACGGTTCCCGACCTTCTCGGCCAAAGCGAGGTTCGGAGCGCTTTCTGGGACACATTGCAGCCATTCTTCACTGGCCTTGGTCTCGCGCTGCTCGTGGGGATTCCGATCGGCCTCGTCCTTGGTCAGTCGCCCTTCCTTCGAGGCCTTCTAACGCCGTACCTCTCGTTTCTGAACGCGTTACCGATATCGGCCATTGTCCCGCTCGTCGTCATCGGCTTCGGAGTTGGTATGAGTTCGCGTGTGACGGTAGTGTTCCTGTTTGCCATCGTCGACATAGTTCTCAATTCTGCCGCAGGGGTACAGTTCGTCCGTCAAGAGCTGATCGAGATGTCGAAATCTTTCGGCGCGAACAGACTTCAGACGTTCTGGCGGGTCACGCTGCCGGGTTCTATGCCGGGTGTGATGACCGGCGTTAGGCTCGGGACAGGTCGGGCGATCGTCGGCATGGTAGTGGTGGAGTTGCTCCTGGTATCGGTGGGCGTTGGGCGACTTATCAGCGGCTACCGCGGACGCTTTCAGACAGACGAGCTATACGCGATCGTGTTGATTATTGCTGTACTCGGAGTGGTCTTGCTCGAGGTTGTGCGGCGGATAGAAGCGCGCGTTTTGCATTGGCGTAAGTAGGTGGAGGGCCATGATCGAACTTAAAGGCATCACAAAGACTTTCCGGCAGCGCGACGGGTCTGCGTTTCACGCCCTCAAGGACGTTGATTTGAAAGTTCTCGACGGAGAGTTCCTGAGCATCATCGGCCCCAGTGGCTGCGGCAAGACCACTCTCATGCGAATGGTTGGTGGCCTTGCGAAAGCCGACGCTGGCGAGATCTTCATCGATGGCCGTCGCGTAAACGGCCCTGGCCCTGAGCGAGCGATCGTCTTTCAGAATTTTGTTCTGCTGCCTTGGGTAGACGTCACGTCCAACGTGACGTTCGGCTTGGAGATGCGCGGCCTGTCCAAGAAAGAAGCACGTAAGACTGCACAGAAGGAGATCGAACGCGTTGGGCTTACTGGCTTCGAAGGACATTATCCACACGAACTTTCCGGCGGCATGCAACAACGCGTGGGATTGGCGCGCGCTCTTGCCGTGAACCCAGAGATCCTTCTAATGGATGAGCCGTTCGCCAGTGTGGACGCTCAGACTCGCCAAATCTTGCAGGACGACCTGATACGCATTTGGCAGGAGGAGCGCAAGACGGTCATCTTCATCACACACAGCATGGAAGAAGCGGTCTATCTTTCGGACCGCGTCGCGGTCATGGAGCGGGGTCCGGGTAGGATTTCGGAACTTTTCGATATCCACCTGCCTCGTCCACGTGATTACTCGTCTCGCAACGATGTCGAATTCACCTCTCTGACCACCCACATCTGGGGCCTTTTGAAGACAGCTTATGAGAAGGACGGCGATGTCCCAAGCGACGACTAGCTGGTCCAGGATTCGCTTCCAGGACGTCTCGCCGTTCCTGCCTCCGATCATTGGCCTTGCCATCGGCGCAATCGCATGGGAGATCGCCGGTCGCTTGGAGGTCTCCTACGTTCTGCCGCCGTTCACAGACATAGTTTCAAACACGTGGGATGTCTGGCGGAGTGAAGCGTTCCGTTCTGCCGCACTGGAAAGCCTAGAATCGCTTGCGATCGCGTGGCCGCTCTCGATAGGACTTGGTCTTGTGGTTGGGCTGCTAATGGGCCGATACAGGCTGGTGGAGTGGATGCTCGACCTTTACGTGAACATCTTCCTGTCGTTGCCGCTGATCGCGCTGATACCAATCATTCTGCTTCTCTTTGGCCTTAGCCAGACATCGATGATTGTCATCGTGTTCCTGTACACGTTCTTCGTAGTGGTCGTGAACACCTCCGCGGGTGTCCGCTCAGTTGAGAGCAATTTCGAAGAGATGGCACGGTCGTTCGGCGCGAATGAGGCGAGGATCCTGTGGCGAGTAATTATTCCAGGGGCCTTGCCGCTAGCGTTGACGGGAGTCCGCATCGCCACCGGGCGCGCCTTCAAGGGAGTGATCATCGGTGAGCAGCTCGTGCGTTTTATCGGTCTCGGCGGTCTGATCCAAAGGTATGGTGGAGCTTTTCGGGTGGAAGATCTGTGGGCACTGATATTCGCAGTGGGCCTCTCAGGACTGATTGCTATGCAGCTCGTCCAATTAGTTGAGAATTTCGCCGAGAAACGCCTGCCCCGGGGGCGTCGCACTAGCCAGTAAGCCAAGTTCAGCCGCCACGGCGGCTCAAGAGAGGAAAGGACTACCAAATGGCGTTCAGAAGACTTCTTTGTGCGGCAGTAGCCGTCAACAGTCTGGACGAATCCCTACCCAGGTACACCGAGGGGCTCGGCCTCAAGCTCCATCGGATCCACCAAGGGGAGCGTGGTTATGGCATCCGCGTTGCCGAATTAGGTGACGGCGAGACGCCCATGTTGGAACTCATCGAGAGTCCGGGTGATGGTCCGGTCCGCCGCTTCCTCGAGAAGCATGGTGAAGGCCTTTACCAGATCAGGCTTGAGACCGATGGTCTTTACGACACGATCAAGGAGTTGGAGGGCCGCGGAGTGCGGACGGTGATGCCACAGCCGAAGGGAGGCGGGGAGCGCATTGCGCAGCCGGAAGAGGACATCACCCTCGCGTTCGTTCATCCTAGTTCTACCTCCGGGGTACTTATTGAGATGTACCCGCCGGAAGAGAGTGGTCAGTGGTTCTAATCTCGCTGTCTGGTGTCGACTCGGACGGGCGATGACATGATCGTTGATTCTCACGTACATCTCTTCGACGTAGGTTACTTCCCGCCGAAGTGGCACGACATCACTGCTGAACGTTGGGCTAAGGCCGCTCTTCCAAACCGTAATCCCGAGGACGTACGCGGGCGGATCGAAGGTGGCTTAATTGATCCCGACGCGAGCCTACTTATTGGCGAGTTGGACCGCGCCGGTATCGACACTGGCATCTGCTTGACACTCGACTGGGGTTGGGGCATCGGCGACACTTCTGGCGCTTCGCCCGAACAGATGATGCGACACTATGGTGACCTCCAACGCAGTCTCGACGGGCGATTCCTGGCGATTGCAGGGGTCGATCCGCGACGGCCTGGTTCGTTGGAACTGTATGAACGCGCAATCAAGGAGTTCGGTCTGCGGGGGCTCAAGATATATCCGCCGACTGGCTTCTACCCATATGACGACTTCGTCATGCCCTTTTACGAGAAATCCCTCGAACTGAATGTCCCGGTCTATATCCACACGGCGCTGTACCCGACCTATCCTCTGCGTCCTCGTTTCTCCAACCCTGTTGGGGTGACAGACGTGCAGGCAGCGTTCCCTGAGCTGACGATCATCATGGCACACTCAGGGTTTCCGTCCTGGGGGGACGAGGCCATCGCAGTGGCTCAACAACATCCTAATACCTACCTCGAGATATCCAACTGGGATGAAATCGCTGAGCACGACCCTGGGCGGGTAATCCACTTTCTTGCCGAGATGCGTGATCGCGTCGGCGCCCTCCGAATGCTATTCGGCAGTGATCACATTGGCGGCTCACGTTTCAGCGGTGAGCGATCTCGTCTCCCATTCTGGGCGAGCTTCATCCGGGCGCTCCCTGAGGATGCTCCGAAGTACGGGAAGGAATTCAGTCAGAATGAGGTTGACCTGATCCTTGGCGGGAACGCTCAACGCATATTCAACTTGTGACATGACATTCGAGGTTGTATCCGGCATCAGTGATCGCCAGCAGCTTGATAACCCCCAGGCCGGAAGGCGAGACTCCGCGTTCCGGCCTTGTCTCCTTTCGAATGGCGGGGGCGGTCCACAGCCGCCCCCGCCTGTCTCGCGAAGAATGCATAAAACAGTGTCGGAGCGTCAAGGCTGGGAGCGGCCTGGACCCCCATAGACTTTCCTAGAAAGGGTATTCTAATGGCCCCTCCGGTAAGCCCCTCCGGGAAATCCATCTGGATAGATGGACTGAATGCGAGTAATTGGGAGAGCGACGACGTATTTCACTCTCTTCAAGAGAGTGGTCTGTCGGCCATCAACGCCACGATTGCGATCTGGGAGGATTACGAAGAGACGCTGGACAACATCGCAGAGTGGCTGCATCGGCTTGACCTAAAGCGGAGTGGCTTCACGATTGTGCACAGCGTCGATGACATCTACGCGGCCAAGGAGCAGTCGATTGTCGGCATCATCCTCGGCTGGCAGAACGCCCTTTCCATCGGTAAAGACCTGAAGAGGTTGCGGCTCTTCCGCGAGCTTGGTGTGCGGATTGTGCAGCTGACATACAACCAGCGTAACCTCCTGGCTAATGGTTGCTTTGAGGAGAAGGACGAGGGACTGAGCGAGTTCGGTAGGCGCGCCGTTCGTGAGATGAACAAACAGGGCATTCTAATCGACTTGTCTCATGTTGGTGACCAGTCCACGCTCGACGTGATTGAGTGCTCAGACCTGCCGGTTGCTATTACGCACGCGAATGCGCGCGATTTCAAGGACCACCGGCGCAACAAAACACAACAGGCGATTGAGGCGCTGGTAAGGAAAGGCGGCGTGATTGGCGCCAACGCCTTTCCGCGCTTCCTTCCCCACGGATTCGACTCCACGATTGACGACCTGCTGGACTCTATCGATTACCTGGTGAACATGGTAGGCGTCGAGCACGTAGCAATTGGGAGTGATTTCACGCAGCGGCAGTCGCGGGACTTCTTTGATAAGCTCTTTTCCCTGCACGGTACTCTCCCCCCGGACCCCTACGAACTCCCCAGTACGGACGATCACTTAAAGGGCTTTCGCAATCCGAGCGATTTTCCTCGTGTAGCTGAGGGCCTTTCTCGGCGTGGCTACTCCGCAGAGGACGTGGACAAGATCATGGGCGGGAATTGGCTCAAGCTGTTCGAACAGACCTGGACTTCCCAGTCGTGAGCGATGAGTATGACGTGATCGCTGTCGGTGGCGGCCACAACGGCCTAGTCGCGGCAGGTTACCTCGCTAGGGCAGGGCTGCGGGTCATCGTGCTGGAGAAGCGACACCTGGCTGGGGGTGCCTCTGTCACTGAAGAGGTCTTTCCTGGGTTCTGGGCGAACACGGGCGCCAACAACGCTGCCTGGATTCACCCTAAGATCCTGGCCGACATGGACCTAATCCGATTCGGTCTTGAGATCATCCGGCCGAATCCTTCGGTGTTTACGCCGTTCCCGGACGGCCGATACTTCCTCACATGGCTCCAGAAGGAAAGGGTCAACGAGGAGATTAGGAAGTTCGCCGCGGCTGACATTGAGCCCTACTGGGGCGTAAGGCAGTACGTGAAACGATTTGCTGAGATGCTCGGCATCTCGTTTCTAGAACCGCCGCCACCTAACCTGGGTGAACTAACAGCGCGCATCCAGACGTCTGAAGCAGAAAGTGCCTTTAACCGCCTAATGTTTGGCAGCGTACAGGAATTGTTGGATGACTGGTTCGAATCGGAAGAGATCAAGTCTCTTTTCGCCATCATCTCGACTTGTAACAACTTCGCGAGCCCCATGGATCCCGGAAGCTCATACATGCTACTCCACCGGTCCCTCAGTCTGGATTTTATCGACTATACCATAGCACCCGAGTGGCGGACTTACCGCCCTACCTATCGCACACGGGGCGGCATCGGACAGTTGATGACCGCCATGACCGACTCAATCGAGGCATCCGGAGCAGCTGTTCGCACAAACGCCGAAGTCTCACACATATCAGTCAAGAATGGGCAAGCCACCGGTGTAGTTCTTTCCACCGGCGAGGAGATACTGGGGCGCGTAGTTGTCTCAAATCTTGACCCCCACCGGACGTTCCTAAGGCTAATCGACCAAACAGATCTCGATCGAGAGTTCCGGGAAGAGGTCGAAAGGCTATCTACGGAAGGCTCCTGCGCGAAGGTAATCGTCGCCGTTGATTTGCTGCCTCGTTGGAGGTCTGTCAAGGACGCCAGCCTAGATGATCCTGTCGCGCAGGCTAGTTTTCGGATATCGCCTTCGATGGCCTACATGGATAAGGCATGTTCCGAGGCGAAAAATGGTTACGCATCGACCGAGCCAATACTCTGGGGATCAATTCCCTCTGTTGATAGTGATGCGATGACGCCCCCCGGAAAACACATCATCTGCCTGACGACTTTCCATGCACCCTACCATCTCAAAGAGGAGAATTGGGTGACGGAAGGAGACGCCTATGCTAGGCGGTGCATCGACGTCATTGACGAATACGCAGCCGGCTTCAAGGAGTCAGTGATCGACTACAAGTGCCTCAGTCCAGTGGACCTAGAGGACATGTTCGGAATGACTGGGGGCCACTCAACCCACGTCGATATGATGCCTGGACACATATTCTCGTCGCGTCCGATACCCGGTTGGGCAGGCTACAAAACGCCGATTCAGAACCTTTACATGTGCGGTTCCGGCACATTCCCTGGAGGCCAGGTATCCGGGTTGCCGGGCCACAACGCGGCGCACGTGATCCTGGAGGATTTACGAGCAACGCCCGGAGAGCGCTAGGGGCATGCCGATCGAGTCCGTCAATCCCGCATCTGGAGAGCTGGTCGCCACATACCAAGAGATGACGGCTGAAGAGTTGGAGTCAGATCTTGCGAGAGCGGCCGACACCTTCCGCGACTGGAGGGAGACCTCATTTGCGCAGCGATCAGAGGTCCTGCGCCGCACGGCTGACACCCTCCGCGAACGGAAAACAAAGCTGGCCTACACGATCACGACCGAGATGGGTAAGCCGATCAGTGAGGCGGAAGCTGAA
Organism: Dehalococcoidia bacterium; assembly: GCA_035512435.1. Classification (GTDB taxonomy): domain Bacteria; phylum Chloroflexota; class Dehalococcoidia; order SM23-28-2; family RBG-16-64-32; genus CF-162. Next base: position 24,027 of record DATKDX010000036.1, on the reverse strand, counting down.
GTAGAGAAGTGCGCCTGGAATTGCGAATTCTACGCGGAGAACGCGGAGACATTCTTGGCCCCCGAGCCGGTCGATTCGGCGGCGACGAAGAGCTACGTTCGCTACGACCCGCTGGGCGCGATCTTCGCGATCATGCCTTGGAACTTCCCATTCTGGCAGGTCTTTCGATTCGCTGCGCCATGTCTTATGGCTGGCAACACTGCCATCCTCAAGCACGCCTCCAACGTCCCAGGTTGCTCACTCGCCATCACCGAAGTGTTCGAAGCGGCCGGGGCGCCGGCCGGAGTCTTCCAGTCGATGCTCATCACAGGCCCGACTGCAGAGAAACTTATCGCTGATGACCGGATCGCCGCGGTTACGCTGACCGGCAGCGATGCCACCGGTGCCCGCGTCGCGTCGGCCGCGGGAAAGTCGATTAAGAAAGCTGTTCTTGAACTGGGCGGATCTGATCCCTTCATCGTTTTCGCCGATGCCGACGTGAGTGCCGCTTCAAGGACTGCCGTCCGTGCTCGCAATCAGAACGCCGGACAAAGCTGTATCGCGGCGAAGCGCTTCATAGTCGTGCGAGAGGTTGTGGACGAATTCACCGATTTATTTGCCGAGAAGGTAGGCTCACTGCGCGTTGGCGATCCGCTCGATACCGCGACGCAGGTCGGTCCGCTGGCGAGGCAGGATCTTCGTGACGATCTCGACGACCAGGTCAAGCGGACGGTAGCCGCCGGCGCTCGCGTGGTAACCGGTGGCGCGCCCGGCAAAGGAGCTGGATTCTTCTACGAACCCACGGTACTATCGGGTGTTTCGCCGGCAATGGCCGCCGGGTGCGAGGAGACGTTCGGTCCCGTTGCTGCCGTCATCGAAGCTGTAGATGCGGAGGATGCAATCGCGATCGCGAATGACAGCGCCTACGGCTTAGGAGCCAGTATTTGGACGCGGGACGTGGACTGGGGGGAGACGGTCGCCTCTCGCATCGAGACCGGTGCCGTGTTCATCAATGGGCTGGTGGCCTCAGACCCGCGTCTTCCGTTTGGGGGGATTAAGCGGAGCGGCTACGGGCGCGAGCTTGGGAGGCATGGCATCCGCGAATTCGTGAACGTGAAGACAGTCTGGGTCGCCTGACGAGCGGCTAGACCCTGGCGGTTCCGTAAGTCAGTCGTCGCCCAGATCGAGAGGATCGATCTGGGTCCAGTCTGTCGGACCGGGAGGCCGAATCGAGAGGTGCACGAAGCTCGAGTCCTGTGGTGCTCCATGCCAGTGTTCCTCGCCAGCAGGCACGTGGACGATATCACCGGGTCCGACGATGTTCCGGTTGTCCTTCGTGGCGAGAATGCCTCGTCCCGAAACGCAGTGAAGAATCTGCGGCACGTGATGGGTGTGCAGGTAAGTGCGCGAACCTGGCGAGAATCGGACGAGCGTGATGCCGATACTTCCCTCAGCACGCTCGATGATAGGCTGGATGCGGACTTCACCGATGAAGTATTCGGTGTCGAGGCGAGCAACTGACTCTGGTGTGTGATGAACTTCCATCGAGAGTAGTCTACCGCAGCCGCTCTGGGGGACTCCAGCCACATCATCAACAATCGCCGTTTGTTTACCACACCTGATTCGGCGTTAGCCGCTAGGGAGCCCGTATCTGTAGTGGGCCGCTGGGTAATTTTGTATCCAGAGTCAGCCGTGCTACCGTTACACCATTCCGCAGCGGCGTATCAATCTTAGCAGGGGGTTGTTTGGCGCGGCAAACAGTTGTGCGTGATTTCGTTGTCCCGCGACTGGCCTTGGGAATCCGCGTAACATAAAGAATCATGCCGTACGACCTCACCGTCGCTTTGACGATCGCAACTGTGCGTGCGAGCCGTGGATGAAGGGCCGCCTGTGCCGCAGCCCGCGGGCATTCTCGATGCTGTCCGCAGGCTACGCCCGTTAGTAGAAGGAAGCGCGGGCGCCGCTGAAAGGGACCGCCGTCTGCCTTCGAACGTCTTTGAGGCGCTGGGGCAGGCGGGTGTATTTCGGATGCTTATGCCGCGTCAGCTCAACGGAGGCGAGTCGGCGCCAAGGGAGTTTTGGCCGTGCTAGAGGAACTCGCGTCGGCCGACGCCTCAGCCGCCTGGATAGCGATGATCGGCTCAACGAGTGGGCTTTCTAGCGCCTTCGTGGCAGAGGAGGTCGCGCGAGAAGTGTTCGTCGCCGCTCACGGAGGGATGACAGCCGGCGTGGTCGCGCCGCGGGGCAAGGCGTACCCGTCGAGGGGGGACATGCGGTCTCCGAGCGCTGGCCGTTCGCCAGGTGGACGGTGGTGGCCCTCTCGCGATGTACTTCGCTTTCTTGAATCGGGACCAAGTGGAGATTATCGACACGTGACGTGGGACGTGTCCGGCCTGTGCGCCACGGGCAGCCACGACGTAGTCGCGTCCGACGTGTTCGTGCCGCACGGATATGGATACCAGCTCGGGACGGCGCGCCCAGTCCACGAAGGACCTCTCTACGGCTATTCGGTGCTCGGACTTCTGTCGGTGGCAGTCGCGGGTGTCGCGCTCGGCATTGGTCGGGGAGCGCCGGATGACTTTCGCCTTCTGGCCGGCGCCAAGACGCCAACGGGGCGGCGCAAGGCACTAGCCGAGTGGAGCATTGCACAGGCGAGGTACGCGGAGGCAGAGGGTGCGTTGCGATCCGGCCGGGCGTTCTTGATCGAGGCGGTTGAAGGCGTATGGCAGACGCTGGTACGGGGCGAGCGGCCAAGCGACGCCCAGCGGGCGATGGTCAGGCTCGCGGCATCAACGGCCGTGGTTGGCGCCACGAAGGCGGTGGACGCAGCCTATGATCTGGCTGGCGGATCCGCCATCTATTCGGATCACACGCTGCAGCGCCGGTTCCGGGACATTCATACGCTGACTGCGCACGTCATGATAGGGCAGTCTAGCTTCGAGGCGGCTGGGCGTGCGCTGCTTGGGCTCCCGCTCTCACCGGGTTTTCTTTAATCCGAAACCTGCCTAGTCTGGGGCGGCCAGGGCTCGCCAGGCGGCGTAGCCGGCTTCACCAGTGAGTACGTTCGCGCGATGGTCGCGGCCGGTTGACTCGCTCGTTCCGCCTTCGCAGAAAGAGGCCATGACAAAGGAGCCGCGGCTGCCGCTGAAGACGGCGCCGGAGGCGCGGATGCCATTAAGGAAGGCGCCTCCCTTTTCTGCAACCCAGTTGATGTGGTGGTCCGGTAGGTGGTTGAGTTCGTTCCAGGGGAGTTTGCGCGTGAGCTCGTGGCGATAGTCCTGGCGGCGCATGATGCGAAGGATGTCCTCGGACGATTCGGGTGAAACGACTTCGTGGCGGGCGATGAGTTCGAGGAGGCGATTCATCTCGCCCGCCGTGCTGACAGACATCTTGCGGGCGTCGAGGCCTGCGGAGCGGTCGCCGAGGCGTTGGAAGAGTGTTGTCTCCCGGAGGCCAAGGTCACGCATTGCCTGGTTGATGGAGTCGATGCCGACAAGGTCGATGCACATGTTGGTGGCGACGTTGTCGGAGATGATGATCATGAGGACGGCAGCGTCGCGGACTGTCATGTCGACGCCGGGCGCCAGGTGGATGAGTACGCCTGAGCCGAGCACTTTCTGATCTTCGCGGTTCTGGATGCGGTCGCTGAGGGCGAAGCGGCCTTCATGGGCAGCGCGGTAGAGAGCGACGAGGATCGGAACTTTGATAAGCGAGGCGGTGGGCATGACGTCGTCTTCATCATGGCCGATGCGTTCGCCGGACTGGAGATCGGTGACAGCGTAGGTCCACTTGCCGTCGTAGCCAGCAGCGATCCCGTCAAGTTCTGTTTGGAGGGTGTTGAGCTTGCCCACGCCGTAACTTTACCCGTCGAAGAGCGACGCTTGCTTAGCGTGCTCGATAGCCTCCGTCGCCGAAGGCGGGAGAAGGCATTCCGGATCGTCGTTCTTTACGGAGTTGACGCGCGGCGAGACGGGTGTGGCGACGAGGAAGTCGTCGGGTGGAGGTTTGAGCAGGTCCAGGAGCGCTTTTGGGTCCTGGCGCGTGTACATCCATTCTTCGGCTGCGTCGTGGCCGAGGACGACGGGCATGCGATTGTGAACCGGCTCCATCAGGCTGTTGGGCTTTGTGGTGATGATGGTGAAAGTGCGCTCCTTTTCGTCGGGAGAGGGTCGCCAGGATTCGTAGAGGCCAGCGAAGTAGATGAGCTTGTCGTCGGAACGGTGGAACGAGATGGGCATTCGTGCTTCTCTGGGGCCTGTCCACTCGAAGAAGCCGTCGGCGGGGATGATGCAGCGGTGCTCCTTGAACGCTTCGCGGAAGGAGGGCGATTTCTGGACGGTTTCGGCGCGGGCGTTGATGTTCTTGAAGGCCTGCTTGCGGTCCTTCATCCAGAAGTTGACAAGACCCCAGCGAGCGGGCAAGACCTCGCGGTCTTCGTAGCGGGTGCGCACGATCCAGTGCTCATCAGTGGGGGCGATGTTGTAGCGCGGCCGGTAGCCGTGGAGGGCGTCGGCGGGGACGCCGAGTTCTTCCGCCAGGCGTTCGTGGTCGGTGTAGGTGAGGGTGAAGCGACCGCACATGATGAATCCATGATACGGGGAGAGACGGGCCGTAGCAGGTGTTGCGGCAAGCTGTTTTGGGGCGGGGTTTTGTTTTGTAAAAAGGGGGTTTTTAGATATAACCAGGTGCTATAGTTAGGCACTACAAGAGAGGGCCCGTGCTCTTCAATGGCTGCGACGAGGAGAGGTTTCATCCATTGAAGACGCCGGTCAATCTGGCCGGCGTCTTCTCTTAGGATTCTGGTGGTTAGACGTCGCGTTCGGTGGCGCCGATGGCGGCCTGGGCGGCGGCGAGGCGGGCGCCGGCGATGCGCGGTGGCGAGCAAGATACGTAGTGCAGGCCGACGCTGTGGCAGAAGAGAACGCTTTTCGGGTCGCCGCCGTGCTCGCCGCAGAGGCCTAGTTCTATGTCGGGGTTGGCGGCACGGCCCTCTTCGCAGGCGATGCGGATGAGGCGGCCGACGCCGCTTTCGTCGATGTTGTCGAAGGGGTTGGTGGCGAGGATACCGTTCTCGACATAAAAACGGAGAAACTTTTCTTCGGCGTCATCACGGCTGAACCCGAATGTCATCTGCGTGAGGTCGTTGGAACCGAAGGAGAAGAAGTCGACGCCGGGAGCGATCTCGCCGGCGAGGAGGGCTGCGCGGGGGACCTCGATCATGGTGCCGAAATGGACGGGCGCGGGCCGGCCGAGCCCAGCGCCGAGTTCTTGGGCGACTTTGGTGAGGCGTTCGCGGATGGCCTGGACTTCTTGCTTCTCGACAACGATAGGGACCATGACTTCGGGGCGCGGGTCCTTGCCTTCGGCTTTAAGGGCCTGGGCTGCCCTGAGGATAGCGCGTACCTGCATGGCGTAAATCTCGGGGTCCGTGATGCCGACGCGGGAGCCGCGGTGGCCGAGCATGGGGTTGATTTCGTGGAGGGAGCGGGCGTGCTCCAGGAGGAGCTCCTTATCGGCGATGTCGGCGTCCTTGCTGGTGGCGCGGGCGACGGCGACTTCAATCGCCAGCGACTCGAGCGACGGTAGGAACTCGTGTAGCGGGGCGTCGAGCAAGCGGATAACGACAGGCAGGCCGTCCATGGCCTCGAGGATGCCTTTGAAGTCGGCGGCCTGGTATTCCTCCAGTTGCGTCAGCGCGTCGAGATAGGCCTGGCGGTCGACGCCCTGGGACGCTTCTGCGGTCTGAACGCCACCGGCATGTTCGGCGTTCATTAGCATGGCGCGGACGTGGGGAAGGCGCTCGGTCTGGAAGAACATGTGCTCGGTGCGGCAGAGTCCGATGCCTTCGGCGCCGAAGGAGCGGGCACGCTCGGCGTCCTCGGGCGTGTCGGCGTTGGCGCGGACGCGCAGGCGGCGGAACTCATCGGCCCACTGGAGGAGGCGGCGCAGCTCTTCATTTGAACTGAGGTCGGGCTGGATGGTATCGATGGCGCCGGCGAAGACTTCGCCAGTGAAGCCGTCGATGCTGATCCATTCGCCGTCTTTTACAACCTGGCCGTTGGCGTGCATTTCGCCGTTGCGCTCGTCGACGCGGATGTCGGAGCAGCCGACGACGGCGGGCTTGCCGAGGCCGCGGGTGACGACGGCGGCGTGGCTGGTGTTGCCGCCGCGGCTGGTAAGAACGGCGGCGGCCTTGAGGATGCCGGGCATATCATCGGCGCTGGTCTCCGGCCGGACGAGGATATCGGTGGGGCCGTTTACCGCCCTGGGGTCGAAGACGGCGCGGCCGGTAGCGGCGCCCGGCGAGGCGTTGAGGCCCCTCCCGAGAAGGCGCCCCTCTTCGATGGCCTTCGTCTTGGCATCGTCCAAGAAGCGGGGAGAAAGCAGATGCGCGAGTTCCGGGGCCGGTACGCGGAGGACGGCCTCGTCGCGGCTGATGAGGCCCTCGTCGACCATTTCGACGGCTGCGCGGACGGCTGCCTGTGCCGTGCGCTTGCCGCTACGGGTCTGGAGGATGTAGAGTCGGCCGCCTTCGATTGTGAACTCGATGTCCTGCATGTCACGAAAGTGCTGCTCGAGGTTCTCAGCGTGGGTGTTGAGTTCGTCGTAGATGCCCGGCATCTCGGACTGGAGTTCGGTGATGGGTTTCGGGGTGCGCACGCCGGCGACGACGTCTTCGCCCTGGGCGTTGGGCAGGTATTCGCCGAAGAGCTTGCGTTCGCCGGTGCTGGGATTACGGCTGAAGCAGACACCGGTGCCGCTATCCCAGCCGGAGTTGCCGAAGACCATGGCCATGATGTTGACGGCCGTGCCGAGATCGTGAGGGATGCCGGCATAGTTGCGGTAGGCGATGGCGCGCTCATTTGTCCAACTGTCGAAGACGGCGCGAATGGCGATTTGCAGCTGCTCCCAGGGGTCGGATGGTAGGGGTTTGGGGCCGTGGGAGGCGATCTCCTTAAAGCGGTCCGCGACGCGCTGCATGGCAACTTCGTCAAGGCCGGCGTCGGAGTCGACGCCTGCCTTCTGGCGCTCCTCGGTCAGCACGTGCTCGAAGGGCTCGGGGTCATGGCCGAGAGCGACCTTGGAGAACATCTGGACGAAGCGGCGGTAGGAGTCGTAGGCGAAGCGCTTGTCCTGTGAGACTTCGGCGAGGCCGAGGACGGTCTCGTCGGTGAGGCCGAGGTTGAGGATGGTGTCCATCATTCCGGGCATCGAGAACTTGGAGCCGGAGCGGACGGAGACGAGGAGGGGATTTGCACGATCGCCGAACTTCTTACCGGCGGCCTCCTCGATTTCGGCGACGTGATCGCGGATGTCGTTCCACATTTCTTCGGGGATCTGGCGGTTGTTGGCGTGATACTCGCGGAAGGCGTCGGTGCTAATGACGAAGCCCGGCGGGATGGGGAGGCCGAGCGAGGCCATCTCGCAGAGATTGGCGCCTTTTCCGCCGAGCAGGTCGCGCATATCGGCGCTGCCGTCCTTGAACCGGTAGAGGTATCGCGTGGTTGTAGTCATAAATCCTCCGGAATGCGCTTCGCAGTTTATATCAAAGGTGCTCGCGTACGGACGGCAGTGACATCACGATTACGTGGAAATCTCACCTTGACAGGCGGATGAGATTCGAGTAGATTCTGACAAAACCGAGCGCTCGCTATCCAAACCGGAGGGGGAATGCCGAAACTTAAGCCTGAAGAGCTAGAGGCGCGCCGAACCGAGATCGTCGAGGCTGCGCGCACGTGCTTCTTGCGCTCGGGATTTCACCAGACGACGACGGACGAGATTTGCCGCGAGGCGAACATCACACCCGGAGGGCTGTATCACTATTTCACGAGCAAGGATGAGCTTATCGGTGTTGTCATCGAGTACTCGGCGAAGATGGCGATGGAGCGGATGCGGAAAGTGGTGGAGGCGGCCGACAACACGGAGACGGCGTTCCGGCAGGCGGTGGGTTTTCTGCAGGCGACGTTGACGGACCCGGACATCGAGAATATTGCGCGCCTGGACGTGGAGATCTGGGCGGAGTCGTTCAAGAACGAGAAGCTGGCAGATCGCAACAGGGGGATCTGGATGCTGCGTTTACGCTGGCTGGAGGCGATGATCGAGTCGGGGATGCGGGACGGGCTGATCGCCGGGGACGCGAACAAGCACGCGATGGCGAGCCTGATGCTGGCGATGCTGATCGGTCTGCGGACGGGGAATCTGCTGCTGGGCGAGGAGTTCGATACGGTGGGAGCGCTGGACGAGCTGCTGAAGATGCAGGCAGCCCGGTCGTCGTTTCCGCTGGTGAGTTTGAAGGCAAGTTAGCGAACGCAGCAGGGTCGCCGGCTTTGACACCGGCGCCCCTGGCTTCTATGCGGGTCCGCCGTGGAGCCCATATCACGACGGCCCTGCGTCCTGGAGTGGCAGCTAACCTACGTTAGGCGGGGTAGCTGCCCTGCGGGGTGCGGCATTTGCCCCAGTCTCGCGAGACGCCATGGCCACACCACCTCTCGGCCGTTGAGGTGGCAAGGAAATGGATGCAACCCCTCCCAGATTCGTTTCGACTTGCGCGTGCCGGAAACACTTCATCGCTACATCCATAACCTTGATTGACAACACTAATAACCCCCAGCGCCGGAGGGCGTCAATAGGTTTGGGGGTATGGGTGAGCAATATATAGCGAGCGCTCATAATACCGAGAAAGCGCTCGGTAAAATGAGCGAGCGCTCGGTTGCGAGTGCTTTGGCCGGTGGGTGGTAGGAACGAAAGTGGCTTCGCGCAGCTTTGTCACTAAATGCACACCAAAGTCTCGCCTTAACCCCTCCTCAACGGGGAATTACTTTCCTATAATCAGTTGACACGGAGTTATCAACATCCATGGGGACACCGGGCCAGACTCATCCGAGACCGCTTCCGCTTGCGCGCTGGGCGCGGCGAGCGCCGTTGCTTATCCTCAGCCTGCTGTTGCTGGCAACGGGCGTCGCGCTGATTGCCGCCTTCGCGATCGAGTCTTTCTCGGCGATGGACTCGGCCCCGGACGCGCCCGCGGTGCGGCACCTGAGCGTGGAACCAGACCCGATATACGACAGGGTGATTTCGGAGGCGACGAGAGCGCCGACGCCGAAGCCGACGCCCAAGCCGACGCCAACGCCCGCTGCAGTAGCCGAAGCGCCGCCGCTACGCGGTCAGAACTTCGGGATACAGATACCAAGGATCGGGGTGGACGCGCCAGTCAATACGTATGGGCTGGATGCGAACCTGATACCGCAGGTACCGCTAAACGGATACGAGGTAGCGTGGTACAACTGGTCGGCGGAGCCGGGCACAGGCAGCAACGCGGTGCTGGCGGGGCATGTCACGTGGAGCGGCGCCGGCGTCTTTTACAACCTGGAGCAGTTGAGCGCAGGCGATGAGATATTGCTGCGAGGCGCGGACGGGACCGAGCTGAAATACGTGGTTGAGGACAACTTCCTGGTAGACCCGCACGATGCCGGCGCACTTTCGGTGATGGGGCCGACCGAGACGGACACGATCACTGTCATCACCTGCGGGGGCACCTTCTACTCCGCCCCTGGAAACCCGTTCGGCGGCGATTACACAAACCGCCGTGTGGTGCGAGCGCGCTTTGCCGGGGTGAGCGTAGCGGCTGATAGCGCTGTTGCCGCGGGCTCTGAAAGCTGATACGTAACCGCAACCCGGCCCACGCACCGCACGCCGTCTAGCGGCGCACCAACGGCCCTATTATTGGGTGGCCGATAGTACGGCAGGAGGTGTGAAGATGGGTATCTTCGACAAGATCCTCGGTAAGGACAAGGAAAAGGCGCACGCGACGGAGCGCACGTCGGTGGTCTCGGAGCCTGAGTGCCCTCACACGGCACTATCGCCGCACTGGGACAGCCCTGCGGACATGGGCAAGGAAGAGCTGGCAACTTACACATGCGAGTCCTGCGGGGCGGTGTTCGCCTTCGCGGAGGCGCGGGAGATCATGGACCGACCGCCGGCGGTGCTGCTGGCGGCAGGCAGATCACCTGAACCATACGACGACGAAAGCAAGTCGTAACCCTCTCGCGCGGCCGAATGTCCGTCAGATAGACTTGGGGTATGACAGAGCCCCAGGTGACGGAATTGGTGGTGCGTGGGATTGTCGTCGGCGTTTTCCAGGAGAACTGCTGGGTAATCGGCAACCGCCGTACCGGCGAGGGCATCTGCATCGACCCCGGCGACCAGGCGGATGACATCCTGCACATGGCCTCCGAGATGGGGGTGACGATCAAGGCAATTGCTAACTCCCACGCCCACGTCGATCACATTCTCGGGGTGGGGGATGTGCAGAAGGCGACCGGCGCGAAGTTCTACATGCACAGCGGCGAAGCGCCGATAGCGGCGAACGCTGCGCGCACGGCGAAGCAGTTCACCGGCCAGGACGCGAACGAGCCGCCGGCGCCAGATTTCAGCCCTGAGGACGGCGATGTCGTCGAGGTGGAGGGCGTGCAGCTGCGGGTGATCCATACGCCGGGGCACACGCCGGGTAGCCTTTCGTACTACACGGAAGGGATGCTCTTCTCCGGCGATACGCTCTTCGCGCAGTCGATTGGGCGCACGGACCTGCCCGGCGGTGACTTCGAGCAGGAGATGTCGAGCATCATCGACAAGCTGCTGGTGCTGCCTGACGAGACGGTGGTGCTGCCGGGACACATGCGGGAGACACGAATTGACGTTGAGAAGCAGATGAACCCGTTCGTCTTGCAGGAGATGGAACGGCGGCGCCTCCGCAACTGATGGCAGAGATCCTCATCGAGTGGGACCAGGACTACACGGGCGATATGTCGTTCAAGGTCACGGTGTCTGAGGGTGAGAGCAAGACGACGCACTTCGTGACGCTGACGCGCGGGCATTACGACAGGCTGGCGTCGCATATCGATCCGGAGAAGCTGATACGCAAGTCGTTCGAGTTTCTGCTGGAGCGTGAGCCGAAAGAGTCGATCATGGAGCAGTTCGAGCTGACGGATATCGCGCGCTACTTCCCTAGCTACGAAAAGGAGATCCGCTGGCGGATCCGGGACTAGGGGGCGGGGGCGCGGCGGGCAGCGCCGGTGAGGCCGCCAAGGGCAGCTACGGCGCCGGCGGCGATGGTTAGCCAGAGTCCGATCTGGGCGCTGGCATCGACGAATGGCAGGTTGTCTAGCTCGGTACCGTCGGCGTCGACGAGGTTCTCGAGATCGAGGACGGCGAGCAGGCCGACGATGAGGATGGCGGCGCCGAAGACAGCGGCGGCGAGGCCGGCCAACCGGGCCGACATGGCCCCGTAGACGCCGGCGAGGACGGCCGCGAGGACGCAGAAGCCAAGGAAGAGGGTGAGGCGGCCGTGGGTGTCGATGCCGTCCCTGGAGATGGTGGCATCGAAGACGAGGACGTCGACGCGGGCTTCGACCCAGGGCGGGAAGGCGGCGATGATGGCCGCGCCGCCGGCGAGGGCGGTGAGGACCTGGGGAGCGGTCCAAGGTGATGGGGATGGCATGCGAGGGCTATTCTAGCGGGGCGGCTACGCTCGAGGGGGCGCGCCGGGCGATACGATCAATTCGATCAATGCGAATTTCGTATCTGGGTGTTTGATCGTTCCGGGGGACTGAACGTGAAGATTGATCGTTCCAGCGCTGGGAAAAAGTTCAGGGCGCTGGAGGGACGGTTTTTGTATCTGGGCGGGGGTGTTTCCGTTTGATCGAACCGGGAACATGGACGTGGCGTGGGTGAAACGATTCGGGGGCATGTTTGGGGAGGGAGGAAGCGGGTGGGCATGAGTTTATGTTAGCGCGGAGGGATGAGGATTCGGAGGGGGAAGTGGCACGGGCGCGGGAACGGCGGGTTGGTGTGGCTGGGCGGACGTGGGTCGTTGGCGGGTCGTTGGGCAGGCCTTAAGGCCTGCAGCTACGAGAGCTACGAGGGGTGGGGGTTTGGTTTGAGGGCGTGTGGTTCGTTTGCGGGGCGTTGGGCAGGCCTAGGACTGCAGCTACGACGAGGGTCGGGGTTGGGTGAAGTGCTTGGTTGGGTTCGTGGCGGGAGAGCCTACGGGTGCGGGGGTGGAGGTGGCTGGGTCAGGCTTCGATTTCTACCCGGAAGTCTTCGATGACGGGGTTGGCGAGGAGTTTCTTGCACATTTCGGTTGCGGCGGCTTCGGCTTCTTGTTTGCCGGCGGCTTCGAGGCGGATTTCCATGTATTTGCCGGCGCGGACGGACTCGACGCCGGTGAAGCCGAGTGACTTGAGGCCGCCCTGGATAGTGAGGCCCTGGGGGTCGTTGACGGTGGGCTTGAGGGTGACGTAGACGCGGGCGAGATAGCTCATGCCGCGGGATAGCCTGCGTCGGCCTTGTTCTTGTCGATCTGCCCCATGTGGTCCATGCCGTGCATGCGCTGGAAGGCGATCCATTCGAGGATGTTGAGTTGCCCGAAGGCGGGATGAGGGAAGGCCTTCTCCAGATTGGGGTTGCCCTCCAGGGAGCGGGTCAGCGCCGCGATCTCATCGAAGATGGCTGTTGTTTTTGCGCTCAGCTCGGCGACGGGCATTGTCTTCTCCGGGCGCTCGTCGGGTGCGGCGGACGCCAGCTGGCCGGGATCGTGACCAGCGGTGATCTGGCGTACCTGGTCGTTGACGCTGGCTGTGGCGAGCAGGAAGTGGGTGACGACCTCTTTGGTGGTCCACTCACCGGGAGCGGGTGAGAACTCGGCCTGGATGTCGCTGACGCCTTCGAGGCATCGCTTCCAGTCCTCTCGCGTGCGCTCCATGAGGGCGACCAGTGAGTCGATTCCTTTCTCGGCCTGGTACTTGCAGTAGCCAACGGCCTGCTGAATCAGGTCCGGCTGCTGCAGGGGCGTCATGTCTCCGACTACTTCTGGCATCATGGTCTCCTATTCCAGGCCGAAGCCTTCCGTGTGCCACTTTAACGGACGCAGATGGATGGCGACATGGTCGATGTCGGCGGTTTCGGAGACATAGGCACGGGCGGCGGTCTCGCCGAGGTAGCGGGCGGCGACACGTTCGCGCCAGACGTTGTCGATGAGGCTGCCGATGCGGGCCGGACCTTCGACGGTGACCTGCTTGTACGGAAGTTCGCTTGTGTAAATCGAGAGGGCGGCGGCGGGCTTTGCCTCGAGATTGCGGAGCTTCTGGGTCTCGCGGAAGGTGCTGATGATGAACCCCGTGCCGTCGTACTCGTACCAGACGGGGACAACGTGGGGCTTACCGCCGGGGCGGACGGTGGAGAAGGCGGCGACATGCGGGCCCGCGAGGAAGTCCGCAACTTCGGGCGTGGGGACGCTCACGGGCGGATGAGGGTCCGGCCGGTGACGCGCTCGAAGGCTTCGATGTACGTCTCGGAGGTTTTCTGGACGACGTCTTCGGTGAGTTCGGGGGCGGGCGGGTTCTTGTCCCAGCCGATGTCCTTGAGGTAGTCGCGGACGTACTGTTTGTCGAAGCTGCGCTGTCCGCGTCCGGGCTCGTACTCGTCGGCGGGCCAGAAGCGGCTGGAGTCGGGGGTGAGGGCTTCGTCGATGAGGATGATCTCGTCGTCGAGCCAGCCGAACTCGAACTTGGTATCGGCGATGATGATGCCGAGGTCGCGTGCGTAATCGCGGCCGTAGCGGTAGACGGCGAGTGAGCGGACTTTCATGGCGTTGGCGGCGCGTTCGCCGGCGTGTGCAACAACGTCCTGGTAGGAGATGGGCATATCGTGGCCTTCGTCGGCCTTGGTGGTTGGCGTGAAGATGGGCTCGGCGAGCTCCTGACTTTCGAGGAGTTCGGGCGGGAGCTTGATGCCGCAGATCTCGCCGGATGCCTGGTACTCGGTCCAACCGGAGCCGGTGATGTAGCCGCGGACGACGCACTCGACGTCGATGCGCCCGGCTTTGCGTACGAGCATGGCGCGACCGATCATGTCGGCGGGTAGCTCGATGGGGACGCCTTCGAGGTGGGGTGTTTCGGCGACGGCGATGAAGTGGTTAGGGACGATGTCGCCGGTGCGCTCGAACCAGAAGGCGGACATCTGGGTGAGGACGCGGCCCTTGTCGGGGATGCCCGTAGGGAGGACGACGTCGAAGGCGGAGATGCGGTCGGTGGCGACGATGAGTAGCTTGTCGCCGAGGTCATAGATGTCGCGGACTTTGCCGCGGGCGAGGAGGGGGAGGTCGAGGGTGGTTTCGGTGATGATGGTGGTCATGTGTGGTTCTCCGTGGTTGTGGTGTGGCTTATGGACGGGGGTTGGGCAGGCCTAAGGGCTGCAGCTACGAGGGTGGTTTCGAGTGTCACGCTGTCTCCTCCAAATAATTTGGCTGGCCTGTTGTAAGGCCATTCGGTAGGCTTGTTTTCGGCTGCGCGGTCGAGGGCGTAGAGGCAGGCGTTTGCTACGCTGCGCTCGGTGAGGACGGGCCGACGGCGCCGGGTGACGAAAGGTGAGGTTGTACACATAGGGACCGGTGTAGGGGAAGTCCTTAAGGCGAGGTGAGTTTCGTTTTGGCGTGGTGTGGTTCATAGGCGGGGTGTTGGGCAGGCCTTAGGCCTGCAGCTACGAGAGGTTAAGCCTCCTGAAGGTGTTGTCGACGTGGCGAAGGTACCAGTTGTGGTCGAAGAGGGATGCGAGTTCGTCGCGGGAGAGGCGGGAGGTGACGGCTTCGTCTGCGAGGAGGAAGTCGAGGTAGGGCTGCTTTGCCTCCCAGGCTTTCATGGCGTTGGACTGGACGACTTTGTAGGCTTCCTGGCGGAGCATGCCTTTGTCGATGAGGGCGAGCATGACGCGCTGGCTGAAGACGAGGCCGTAGCTGGCGTCCATGTTCTGCTTCATGCGTTCGGGGTAGACGTTCATGCCGCGGATGACGTAGGTCATGAGGTCGAGCATGTAGTCGAGGACGATGGTGGCGTCGGGGAGGATGACGCGCTCGGCGGAGGAGTGCGAGATGTCGCGCTCGTGCCAGAGGGGGACGTTGTCGAGGGCGGTGACGGCGTAGCCGCGGAGGAGGCGGGCGAGGCCGCTGATGCGCTCGCACTTTTCGGGGTTGCGCTTGTGGGGCATGGATGAGGAGCCGGTCTGGCCAGGGGAGAACGGCTCCTCGACTTCGAGGGTCTCGGTCTTCTGGAGGCCGCGGATCTCGGTGGCGAACTTGTCGAGCGAGGCGGCGATGACGGCGAGGGTGGCGATGTAGTAGGCGTGCCGGTCGCGGTGGACGATCTGGGTGGAGACGGGCTCGACCATGAGGCCGAGGGCGCCGATGACTTCGTCCTCGAGGTCGGGCGGGACGGTGGCGTGGGAGCCTACGGGGCCGGAGATCTTGCCATAGGCGATCTGCTCCTTGGCGTCGACGAGGCG
The DNA here is from genome assembly GCA_035512435.1 of Dehalococcoidia bacterium. Classification (GTDB taxonomy): domain Bacteria; phylum Chloroflexota; class Dehalococcoidia; order SM23-28-2; family RBG-16-64-32; genus CF-162. Next base: position 8,715 of record DATKDX010000036.1, on the reverse strand, counting down.
GTGCGAGTTACGGCGCATCTCGTCATACCAGCCGGCGAGCTTCTGGCCGAAGGAGATGGGCTCGGCGTGGACACCGTGGCTACGACCCATCATGACAGTGTCTTTGTGTTCGCGTGCGCGGACGGCGATGGCGTCAATCAGGTCGCGGATGCCCTTTTCGATTTGTTCGGTGGCTTCGACAAGACGGAGGGCGAGGGCTGTGTCTTCGACGTCGTAAGAGGTGAGACCGAAGTGAACCCAGCGCGAGTCTTCGCCGATGGAGTCGGCGACGGTGCGTAGCCAGGAGTTGAAGTGGTGGTGCATCTCCCGCTCATATTCGGCCCACCTGTCGAGGTCGAAGGTGGCCTTGCGGATGGCAGGCATGGCTTCGGCGGGGACGACGCCGCGGTTAGCCCAGGCTTCGCAGACGGCGATTTCGATGGCGAGCCACTTTTCGGCCTTGTTCTGTTCAGACCAGATGCGGGTCATTTCGGGGCGGGTGTAGCGTTCGATCATCGCTTGCCCGCCAATGGTTGCAGTGGGCGAGATGTGAGGGGCGAAGTCACAAGGCTATTCTAGGCCACAGCGGACGTGACCGCCACAGCATCATGCGGGGCGAAAGTCTTCGCGCGGTGGGGAGAAGACTTCGACGATGGAACACTCATCGATGGCGGTGGCTTCGTGGGGGACGTCGGCGGGGATCGTCCAGGCGTCGCCGGGGTTGAGCTCGAAGATTTCGTCTCCGATTTCGAACTTGAGGTTACCGTTGATAAGGCACCCGGTCTGTTCGTGCGGGTGGGTGTGCATCGACACGCAGGAGCCGGCTTCGAGGTGGACATCGAGGAGCATATGCGTTCGCCGTCCGCCAGGATTTGAATGGTGACGCCCGGCGCGCGTTCAAAGCTGTAGGCATCGCCGTTTCACGTAATGGACACTGGGCCTTCCTTCTAGCTGAGGTCGAGTTCCAGGAACGGGGTGTTGGTGGGCACGGCGTCGTGGCTGTGGGGAGTGACGAGGGTGCCGTGGTTGCGCTCTTCGGCGGCGACGATGGCGGGATTGCTGAAGAAGTCACGGATGACCTGTGGGTCGTCGGCCTCGTAGATGGTGACGAGGAGGCCGCCTTCGCCGGAATCGGCTTCAGGCGAGTGGAAGGCGGTGATGCAGGTGAGTCCGGCGGCTTTGAGGGCAGGGGCGCCCGTTTCGAAGCCGGTCTTGATGGTGGCGAGGAATGCCTCGGTCTGCCCGGGGAGGATCTTGGCAACGTGGACGAACTGCGGCATGGTGGCTACTTTCCCGCCTGTTCGGCGCGGAAGTCGGCGAGTTTGCGGGCGATTTCGGGGTGCTTGAGGGCGAGGATGGCGGCGGCATAGAGGGCGGCGTTTTTGGCACCGTTGACGGCCATGCAGGCGACGGGGACGCCGGGCGGCATCTGGGCGATGGAGAGGAGGGCGTCCAGGCCGGAGACGCCGGAGTTGCCGGAGGCGACGGGGACGCCGATGACGGGGAGAGGGGTCTGGGCGGCGACGACACCGGGGAGGTGAGCGGCCATGCCGGCGGCGGCAATGATGACCTCGAAGCCGTTGTCGGCGGCGGAGGAGGCGAAGGCGGTGACTTTGCCGGGGGCGCGGTGGGCGGACATGACGTGGACTTCGTTTTCGATGCCGAAGGCGTTGAGAGTCTCGATGCAGGGATCGAGGGTGGGGAGGTCAGATTTGGAGCCGGTGAGGATGGCTACTTTAGGCATGGTGATCCGGCTGAGGGAGTGTCGTTCCGTTGTCGGGGCGTGGGGCAGGCTTTAAGGCCTGCGGCTACGCGAGGGGGTTGGGAGTAGTTCATGGGTTCTGGATACGGTATTGCGTTGCCGGCGTCAAGTTTCCGGTGCGATGTGGCTGCAACGTGGTGAGGCTTGATAATTCGCGCTGACGTTAGGGAGGCGGGCCTATATTGCGTGCTGAGAAGGGAGGTGAATGCCATGCAGGAGCAGACGTACACGTGCAACAAGTGCGACGCTGAGTTCCCCACGGAGCAGGCGCTGCAGGAGCACAACAACCAGCAGCACACGGGCGAAGAGGAGCAGGAAGAAGGGATCTGATCGGAGTCAGTCGACCCTGGCGTTTTGCGCGGGCGCGGCGATATCGCGGCGGTAGTAGGCATTCGTGAAGTGGATGCGCTGGACGTTGCGATAGACCTTCGCCCGCGCTTCTGTGAGTGAGGGGGCGGTGGCGACGACGGTGAGCACGCGGCCGCCGCTGGTGACGGCGCGGCCTTCATCGTCGCGGCGGGTGCCGGCGTGGAAGACGATGACGTCGTCGTCGAGGGAATCGAGGCCAGCGATGGGGTAACCGGTCTTGAAGTCGCCTGGGTATCCGCCGGAGGCGATGACGACGCCGACGGCGGCGTCGGTGGACCAGCGGATATCGCATTCGGCGAGGGTGCCGTTGGCGACGGCGAGGCAGATGTCGAGAAGGTCGGACTGGAGGCGGGGAATGAGGACCTGGGCTTCGGGGTCGCCGAGGCGGCAGTTGTACTCGATGACGCGGAGGCCGTCGGGGGTGATGAAGAGGCCAGGGTAGAGGGTGCCGGAGAATGGCGTGCCGTCGGCGGCCATGGCGGCGATGGTGGCCTCGGTGATCTGTTCATGGATATAGGGCTCGAGGGCCTCGTCGAGCCAGCCGGGGGGGCTGTAGGCGCCTATGCCGCCGGTGTTGGGCCCCTCGTCGCCGTCGTAGATGCGCTTGTAGTCGCAGGCGAAGGGCATTGGTGAGACGGCAGTGCCGTCGGTGAAGGCGTGGGCGGAGACTTCGCGACCGGAGAGGCGTTCCTGGATAACGATGGTGTCGCCGGCTGAGCCGAAGGCGGCGTTGCCCATGATGGCGTCGATGGCGGCCAGGGCCTGCTCGGTGTTGTCGCAGACGATGGCGCCCTTGCCGGCGGCGAGGCCCGAGGCCTTAACGACGATCGGACCGGGATGGGCCTCGGCGTAGTTGCGGGCTTCCCGGGGGTTGTCGAAGGAGGCGGCGACGGGGGCAGGTATGCCGTGGCGGTCCATGAGATCGCGGGAGAAGGCTTTGGAGGCCTCAATCTGGGCGGCGGCTTTTGTGGGGCCGAAGGCTGCGATGCCGGCCTCCTGGAGACGGTCGACGAGGCCGCGGGCGAGTGGGTCTTCGGGGCCGACGACGACGAGGTCGATGGCGTGATCGCGGGCGCCGGCGACGATGGCGTCAATATCGGAGGCCTTGATATCGAGGTTGGTGGCAATGGCGGCGGTGCCGGCGTTACCAGGGGCGACGAAGAGGTCGCCGAGCGTGGGGGACTGGCGGAGCTTCCAGGCGATGGCGTGCTCGCGGGCACCGGAGCCGACGACGAGGACCTTCATGGGCAGTTTCGACTATAGCGGATGTGCAGGGCCGCGTCAGGGTGGGGGTTTAGCGGGGAATAAACCATCGTCTAGGAAATCGGTTGCTTAAACTAGACGGAAGTCAGATGCCGTTGGAGTACTTTAGAGGTCCAATGGCGTAGGAGAACCTCTGGCACTCCCCTGCATGAGAAGCCCGGCTGGCCGCACCTGACCCGCCGGGCTTCTGGTTTGTCTATCGACGTACGATGACGCGCCGCATGACGACGGTCTCGCTGATGGCGACGACGCCCTCATCGGTGGCGCGGGCCGCGACGGCCTTCTGCGGCTTGCGGGTGCTTTTTGCAAATGGGACGGACATGGCTTTGCGGGCGGCGTTGCGCAGCGCCCACTGGCCGATGACGCCGGCGGCGACGAGGGCTGTTGCGCGGATGACGGCGGGAGCGGCCTGCTGCCAGAGGGCGGGCGGCGGGGAGGGCTCGCGCTTAACGGGGAGACGTGGGTTGTAGTGGCTCATGCTACCTCCGGGTGCTGGTTGGGCAGGGCGATTATAGCACCGGGCCGAGGATGGCTTCGATTTCCTCCGTGAGGTCGTAGCCGGGGACGGGGTTGCCGGCGGAGTCGACCGGCTGCTTGCCGGCGATGTGGACGCGGCCGTCGGCGAAGGCGCGCAGGGTTTCGATGACGAGGGGGAGTTCGCGGAGGACGCCTCTGCGGCGGATTTCCTGGAAAAGGGGGAGGTCTTCGCTGCCGGCGCGGGCAGTCTGCAAACCGGATGCTTCGACGCTGGCCCAGAAGGGGTCGATATCGGCATCGCCCTGGATGGGATAGGTGCAGTAGGAGACGACGGGGCCTTCGTCGAGTTCTGGGGTGGCGAGGTGGGTCATGACGCCGGCGCGGTCGGCTTGGGCTTCGATGAGTTGCCAGATGACGTCCTGCCAGACGCCGGCGGGGCCGCCGGGGGCGGCGGGGTGGAGGTTGAGGAGGTCCCACCGGGAGGCGGCCTCCTCGCAGAAGATGAGCTTGTAGCCGGCGAGCATGCCGAGGTCGAACTCATAAGGTTCGAGGAGGCGCATGACCTCGCGGTCGTAGTCGCGGCGCCAGGCGGGCAGGGTTTCGCCCTTGCGGGCGATTTTGCCGCCGTGCTGACGGCGAAAGCGGCGGTCGGAGAAGCGGACGAGTGGGATGCCGGCGGCTTCGACGCGCTCGCAGTAGGCGTCGGACATGGGTTCTTCGCCGGGCTCGCGGTTGCAGAAGACGACGGCGATTTCGGCGTCCAGGCGGCCGGAGGCGATGGCCTCGAGGGCGGCGGAGAGGAGGGCGGGGGAGGTGGCGCCGCTGCCGGTGGCGAACCAGGCGAGTTTGAGGGTCATGCTGGTGGCTTCCAGCCGAGCTTACGACGGATGGTGGCGTAGCGTGAGATGAGGTGGATGAGGGGCGAGGAGACCTTGCCGCGGAGCTTGCCGGCCTTGAGGGAGGCGACGAACTCGGCGGGGGTGGTGAAGTCTGGCATTTCGACCCAGGCGCGGCCGATCTCTCGGGGGGAATGGGCGTCGCTGGCGGCGCTGGTGGGGAGGCCAAGTTCGGCTGCGAGTTCGATGGCGCGGTCGTTGTGGGAGGCGAATGTCATGCGGGCGTTGAAACCTTCGATGAAGTCGAGAGTTGGGGCGACGCGGGCGAGGACATCGGGGTCGAGGCCGGAGCGGAAGGTGTCAAAGGGGTGGGGGGCGCCGGCGACGCCGCCTTGGGCGAGGATGAGCGCGATCGTCTCTTCGGCGGAGAGATCGCGGGGAACGTCGGCGGAGAGGAAGAGGCCGAGGACTTCGCCGTCGCGTGTGCGCACCTCCTCGCCGACGATAACGCGGAGATCGGGGAAGGATTTTGCGGCAAGATTGCGCGCGACGAGGCCGCCGCGGATGGTGTTGTGGTCAGTGACGGCGAGGACGTTAATGCGGCGCTTGAGGGCTTTGCGGAGCATCTGGGCGGGGGAAGCGATGGAGTCGGGCGAGTAGTAGGAGTGGTTGTGGAGGTCGGCGCGGACGGTCGTCATTGGCGAGTGCTGAATGGTGGTTGGTGACTGGTGAGCAGCCGGGACGCGCGACTAATCGTCATCGGGGTCGAAGGCGGGTTCGTCGTCGGGTGTGGGGTCGTAGTCGGCGGGTTCTTCGCGGATGACGCCTGCGCCGTTGGCAAACTGCTCCTGGAGGCGGGAAACACGGAGCTCGGCGTCGCGAAGGAGTTCCTGGCAGCGCTTCGCGAGCTTCGCGCCCTCTTCGTAGAGGGCGAGCGACTCTTCGAGGGTGAGATTGCCGGCCTCTAGCCTGGCGACGGTTTCTTCGAGCTTTTTGTACTGGGCCTCGAAGGAGTCTGTCTTCTTTGTTCCCGACGTGTCCTTCGGATTAGAAGCCATACTGGCGCGAGACCTCCGCGGGGAACTTGCCGTCTTTGACGTGGATATCGAGTTTAGCCTTGCCGGTGGCCTGGGTAATGCTGGTGATCGCTTTCTTACCGTCGCGCAGCTGGACGACGGCGTAGCCGCGGGCGAGGGTGGCGCCCGGGTCGAGGGAGCGGATCTGGGCGGAGAAGGCCGCTACGCGCTCCGTGCGGCGCTCCAGTGTGCGTTGGACGGCGCTCTGGGCGTGGCGGAGGTGGCTGACTACGTTGTCCTGGTATCGGGCGATGTTGGGCAGGCTTGCGCGCATGCGGTGGCCCGCGCGCTCGACAGTCGTCGCGCCGTCGTTGATGCGGGCGCGGACGTCGAGGAGGAGGGAGGCGAGCATGCCGGCGACCTCGCGAGAAACGTCGGCGCGGTTGGGGGCGACGGTCTCGGCTGCGGCGCTAGGGGTGGGGCAGCGGACGTCGGCGACGAAGTCAGCGATCGTGAAGTCGGTCTCGTGGCCGACAGCGGAGACGATGGGGACCTGGGAGGAGAAGATGGCGCGGGCGACGACCTCTTCGTTAAAGGCCCAGAGTTCGTCGATGGAGCCGCCGCCGCGGGCGACGATGATGACGTCGATATCGGGCTCGGTGTTGAGGGCGCGGATGGCCTCGGCGAGGCCGATGACGGCGTCGGGGCCCTGGACGGGGGTCGGGGCGAGGACGACTTCGGTGAGGGGCCAGCGGCGCTCGAGGACGGTGGTGATGTCGTGGAGGGCGGCGCCGGAGGACGAGGTGACGACGCCGATGCGGGCGGGAAAGTCGGGCAGGGGGCGCTTGCGGGCGGGGTCGAAGAGGCCTTCGGCTTCGAGCTTTTCCTTGAGGCGCTCGAACTCGGCCTGGCGGGCGCCGATGCCAGCGGGCTGTACGAAGTCGACGACGATCTGGACGTCGCCGCGGGCTTCGTAGAGGCCGACGTTGCCGTGGGCGAGGACCTGGGCGCCGTTGTCGATGGGCATGCCGCGGACCCGGCGCTGGAACATGATGCATCGGAGGTGGTAGTTGCCTTCTTTGAGGGTGAAGTAGACGTGGCCGGCCCCGGAGCGGCTGAGGTTGGTGATTTCGCCTTCTATCCAGACGTTCTGGAGGCGGATGTCGCTTTCGAGGAGTCGCTTGAGGTAGCGGCAGAGGGCGGAGACGGAGAGGGCGTCGTTAAGCACTGGGAGTACCAGGTATCGGGTAACGGGTGACAAGACGGGTTTGTATCACGGGGATATTGTAGCGGGGTGATGGGGGGAGTGTGTTGGGGAGGTGGCACGGGCTGTCAACGGATTGCCTGCGGCGCAACGGATAAGCGGATGGGTGGCGGGGCCCTTCGACTGCTGCTTTGCGGCGCTCAGGGTGAACGGGGGTGAGGTGGTGGGCGGTGGTGGGATTCGGGGTGGGGTGCCGAAGCCCTTCGACTGCTGCTTTGCAGCGCTCAGGGCGAACGGGTGAGGTGAGGGTGGTTCAGTATTCGAGGTAGGTGGTGGAGGCCCAGCCGCTTGTGCCGGCGGGGGTGGTGACGGCGAGCCAGGTGGCGGTGTCGGTGCTGGTTGTTTGGTTGGTGTGGGTGAGGAGGACGCCGTCGGCTGCGCATTCGAGGACGGTGGCGGCGAGGGAGGGTTGGGCGCGGATGTTTAGGCAGGAGTTGGTGCCGGTGACGCGGGCGAAGGGGCCTTCCGCGGCACCGAGAACGAAGGTGCGGCCGGTGTCGGCGTCGACGCTGGGACCGCCGTTGAAGGGGTTCAGGATGAGGGAGTATTCACCGGTGTCGATGTTGAGCAGGGCCGGGAAGGGCTGGCCTTCGTCGTCGGATGAGATGACGGCCGCGCGTAGGCCCGGTAGCCAGGAGCCGAGGCGGACGAGATGTGTGGAGTTCAGTATTTCGCCGACGGTGTGGTTGGTGAAGTTGATTCTGGCGAGGTAGGACACCGTGGTAACGCGCGGACCATCGCCAATCCAGCGGACGATGGCAGATGGATCGCTGCCGCCAATGGTGCCCTTGATGTCGACGGGGTATCCGTCGCCGTATGACGACGGCATGCGAAGAAACTCGGTGCCGTCATCGCCATAGAGGACGCCGCTGGCGCCGAGCCAGGGGACCGCGTCCGTGGAGACGATCGGTATGGCGTCAGGTACGGGCGGCTCGAGAGGTGTGCCTTCGGGAAGGAGGATGTACTCCCGCTGCTTTCCGGCCCCATCGAAGGCGTTTGAGAGAACGACTCGGCCGTCTGCGAGGGCACCGACGACGTGGGCAACCGGGCCACGGCGGTCGACCTCGCTCCAGGTGACACCGCCGTCGAGTGAGCGGAAGGTAGCGGTGATGGACGCCGGATCGAAGGCGTCGAGGCCGTCGAGGGCGCAGGAACCCTGAACGCAGACGCTGACGGCGATGACTGAGGTGTCGGGCGAGGCGACGATCTTGGTGATTGTACCTTCTGTCAGGGTGTTTCCGCGGCTGTCGGTGATGAGCTTCACTCCTGGCACTTGTTGAGTTGTGCGGAGGAGCCATTCGTACTTGGCCCCGAGCTGCTGGTAGCCGTAGGCGCGGAAGATGCCGCTGGGCGGCCCGTCGCAGTTGTAGCAGCCGGTTTCGACGAGGACCATGAGGTTCCCGAGGGCGGTGTCATCGGCGCGATGCGTTTCGATGCCCAGGGTGGTTGGCTCGGGAGACGGGGAAGGAGTGGGCGCGGGCGTCGCGCCTGGTGAAGTGGGTGAAACGGTGGCGGCAGGAGGAGGTGTGGTCGACGGTGTGTCGTCGTTGTCCCCGCAGGCGGCGGCGAGGAGGAGGAGGGTGATTGGCAGGACAGCGCGCTTCATGTCTGTATCTTCTTTCAATGTGATAACGCTTGGAAGGGCGGTTAGGGTGAACGGAGGGTAGTGGAGGGTTGGACGGGATTCGGGTTGGGTGGCGGGGCCCTTCGACTGCTGCTTTGCGGCGCTCAGGGTGAACGGGGTGGCGG
>DATKDX010000035.1:0-56643 GCA_035512435.1 Dehalococcoidia bacterium | reverse complement strand
CGCCAACACCATCCCCAACGCCGTCGCCAACACCGTCGCCGACACCATCCCCAACGCCGTCGCCAACACCGTCGCCGACACCGTCGCCGACACCGTCGCCAACACCGTCTCCAACACCATCCCCAACGCCGTCGCCAACACCGTCGCCGACACCGTCGCCAACACCGACTCCGACGCCCCCTGTTCTCCCGGGATCGGCCACGCCGATTAGCTTCCCGCCTAGCGGTGGCGCCACTGGGGCGACGGCCTCGTACCCGTGGCTACTCCTGCTGACCGGTCTCGTGGCGCTATCCATGGGCGCATCCTTCGCGGCGGCAAGCTTCCGCAGGTACTAAAGACTCACCGGGGGTGACAGCAATCACTCGCTGTTACCCCCGGCCCGCGATATTCCCGCCCAACCATGGGCAACCTCAAGCGTGACATCATGCCCTCGGGCACCGACCGGCCGCTCCACCATCGCCATCTCACAAGACTGGCGCATCTGGGAGCCAAACGGCGGCTACTTCGCAGCCGTGGCTCTCCGCACGTCCGGACTGGAAGCGCAGATACAGCGCCCAGCTTCCATCGCCTACCACTTCCTCGCCGGCGCCCGCTTCGAAGCTGCGGAGTTAAGGACATGCGTGGTACACCGCGGCCGCAGCTTGCAATATCCATACACGTCACCATGGCCGCGCCATCCTCCAGGCCATCGTCCGCACCGCCGCTGAAGTCCCAGGCGTCGAGCACGATTTGCTCACATGCCGGACGTGCCCCACCCGGACGCCCTCGAGACATTCCTGGACTACGTGCCGGATCCGCCGCATCCCGTCCCCTTCTGGGACAACATCGAGTCGCGCATGATCGATGTCGTCGCGTGGTTCCACCGCTCTGCACCCGCGAGCGAGTGGCTTCTCCGCGATTACGACTCACCCATCGCCCACGGGGGACTCGTGGGCGCCCACGGGCGCATCTGGTCGCTAGATGGGGAAGTTATCGCCAGCGGCGGCGCCCAGTGTGTAGGTCAGTCCCCTCGCGACGCCCGGATCAGTAGGAGCGAAGTTGCCAGCCCTATCCTGGCCGGCTTGCCCGATTACATGTTTGGCGAAGTCCCTACCTTCGCCGGCGCGGCGGCCCGCCCTTCTTGCCGCGGCGGTCCTCCATCACGATGTCCATCAGCCGTCCGTTCAGCTCCTTGCCCCGCAAATTGTCCATCGCCTCACGCGCTGAGTCGTCGTCCGCCATCTCGACGTAACCAAAACCCTTTGCCCGGCCCCGCCGGTCGCTCATCACCTTCGTCGATACCACCTTGCCAAACGGCGTGAATGCCGCCTGCAGGTCTGCCTCAGTCGTTTCATGTGCCAGGTTACCGATGTACAGAGTGCTCAGGTTATCGCCTCCTCTTCACTGGTGATTCACTGGTGATCTGCGTTAATCGTCTCGTCGACCGCCGCCGCTGCCTTCCGGACGCGGCTTTGCTTCGTCTACCGTCAGCCGACGCCCATCCAGGTCCTTACCGTTCAATTCCGCGATAGCCTTCTGCGCGTCGCCGTCCGCTCCCATCTCCACAAAGCCGAAACCACGGGAACGGCCCGTGTAACGGTCCCGGGCCACCGCAGCTGATTCAACCTCACCCACTTGTGCGAAATGATCCCGCAGCCCGTCGTCGCTGGTGTCGTAGGAAAGTCCTCCCACGTAAAGCCGCTTGCCCACTTGTCCTCCTCGCGCCCTTCGGCGCTGGGTCTCCCTCGATTGCTTGCCTGCCCGGGCGCGGGAGAAAGAACGCTCTGGAGACCCTAACACTATAGCACCGCTGTACGCTTAACCGTGTTTGCTGACGTGCCGCCCGGACAACCACCTCTGTACAATCCTGCACAGAAGGAGGCCCGTCACGCTCATCCAGACCGATCGCCTCGACCTCATCACCCTCACCGCCGACCTGATCTCCGATGTCCTGGCTGGCCGCCGAGAGGCCATTCGCGAAACTACCGGCTTCACAGTGCCCACAGACTGGCGACGCCCACGACGCCCGTTTCCTCCGCATGCGATTGGAGCAGTTGCGGACCGACACTGCTGCGAACCTCTGGCTCGTCCGCGCCGTCGTCCTTCGCAAGGACTCAGCCCGCCAGTTAATCGGACACGTCGGCTTCCACGGCCCGCCGAAGGACAACGCCGCCGAATTGGGCTACACGATCTTCTTGCCTCATCGCCGTCACGGCCACGCAACTGAAGCCGTCATCGGCTTGATGGACTGGGCGCGCGGCCGCGGTGTCGAACGCTTCATCCTCTCGATTGCGCCCTCCAACGCACCCTACCTGTCCGTTGCCCGCAGGCTCGGCTTCAAGCGCGTCGGCCGCCAGATCGACGAAGAGGACGGCCTGGAGTACGTGTTTGAACTCAAGGCGACTTAGGCAAAGAAAAGCTTCCCTCGCATCCGCCCTGCTCCGCCTGCTTCGAGGTCTCGGTGGGCTTCGGGTCGCCCGTCCGCTCCAAGAGTCCCTTACGCTGGTTTCGCGGGGCTTCCGTCCGGGAAGCAGGCTCAACATACCGCCCTATTGCGGGCCCGTCAACCCGCCATTCGGCATCCCCGCCTAAGCCGCGCCGCTGTTGGCTAAGGAGCACCATCCTCCTCACGCCAGCTCCTCTTTGGGATGGCCTCGCGATCACGAGATGCGATACTCACAGGGCATCCACAAATCAACATCAACGGTCTGACTGGGCCGCAAATCTCTCGCAATAGCGCAATATCTGGGGAAATGATCAGCAAGTTTCAGGACGAATCCCTACGCTTGGAACACCTTGCGCCAGATCTCAAATCCCACCGACGCCCGTGCCACTCCCGCCGCCGGGATCAGCAGCTCAATCGCCTGCAAAACGTCCTCCGGCGCGGCTCCCTCGCGGCGCGCTTTCTCCATGTGCGCCACGATGTGCTCCTCCGCCGCCCCCAGCGCCACCAGCACCGCCACGTAAATCAGCTCCTTTGTCTTGCCGTCCAGCGCACGCTCGGCAAAGTAAAGGGAGCGCATCATCCCCTCGTAGGCCTTCAGTACATCGGGGTCTGTTTCCGCAAGCACCCGATGCAGCGGCAGCGTGTAGCCACGAGCGCGTTCAACGAAATTCAGGTCGCCAGCGTCTTCTTCGGGCATCGGCTAGATGGCGAGGGAGCGTCGTGTCGCGATCAGCGAATCGGCGAAGGCCTCTGCCGCCTGGTCCAGTTCCGGTTCCGTGTGCGCCAGCGAGACGTAGAAGCGGGTCTGCAACTGAACCAGTATGCCGCGCGCAATCATCTCCCGGTTAACTTCGGACTTCAGCAGCTTACCAGAGTCCGGTCCGTCCACATCGTTAAGAGTCACCGCAGCCAACGGACCGCTGCCGTAAACTCGACCTGCAACGCCGGCATAGTCCATCGCCTCGCGCAAGCTGCTGCGCAGGTGTCCCCCGAGCGCGTGAAGGCGCGGGTAAACGCCGGGCGCCTGCAGCTCCCTAAGCGTCACCACACCAGCCGTCGCCGAGATTGGGTTGCCTGAAAGCGTCCCGCTGAAGTGCACATAATCAGATGAAGATGCGCGCGCCGGGTCGGCATGCGCCATGATCTCGCTGCGCCCCCCAACCGCCGCCAACGGGAAGCCTCCGCCGACGATCTTGCCGTAGCACACCAGGTCGGGTTCAACACCGAAATACTCCTGCGCACCCCCGTACGCCAGCCGGAAGCCGGTCAGCACCTCGTCGAAGATAAGCACGGCACCGGCCTCTACGGTCAGCTCGCGCAGCTCCTCCAGAAATCCCGGTCGTGGGTCTTGCGAGCGTTGCTGCGGCTCGATGAGAACCGCCGCGATCTCCTTCCCGTGTTGTGCGAAAGCGTTCCGCACGGAATCTACGTCATCGAAACTGGCGACCAGGACGTCGTCGACAAGGGAGCGCGGCACGCCGCCGCGCTGCGCCTTAAGCGCACCGCCATGCCCAACGATCGAGACGTCGTGGCTTCCGTGATACCCGCCAGCGAATACCAGGACTTTGTCCCGGGTCGTGTATGCGCGCGCCAGGCGGACCGCGTGCATTGTCGCCTCCGTGCCTGTAGAGGCAAAGCGCACGATGTCCACGCTGCCGGGCACCTCGACCAGCATCTCGGCAAGGTCCACCGCCGGGCGGTTCACCGAGTAGTACGCAGATCCCCTCTGCAATTGTTCAGCGACGGCTTTTGTCACCCGCGGGTGACTGTGTCCCAAAATCAGCGGGCCGGACGCGAGGAGAAAATCGATGTATTCCTTGCCGGACTCGTCCCAGATGCGCGTGCCGGATGCGCGCTCAATGCAACCGTTCAAGGGCAGCGGAAACGCGGAGTTCGATCCTCCCACTAACACCTCGCGCGGGTCGGTCCGGGCGCCCGCTTCCCGTTCTCTTTCCTCTCTCCGTACCGCCTGTACCACGTTAGCACCGCCTGCTCTCTCTGTTGGGAGGGATCAAAAAAGACCCATCCCTGTATCGGGATTGGGCCTTCTCTACGCCTGCGGGTTTAGCTCTCGGTTCGGGCTGAAGGCTTGCCCTATTCGTCACTGACGACGAAATTCACCTGGCCGGGTCACCCGTTCCCTCTGAAAAGAGGAGATTCGGCGGTTGCTTCTGCTATGTAAGAACGAGGCGGACGCATGAAAGTTACCGATTATGGGGTGATTGATACGAAAACGCAGCCTACTATGAAAAATCCTCGTTGGGAACTTCTTGCCCTTGTGGTACGTTACGTATGTAAACAAGGGCCGAATTCCTGCCTGACACGCGGGAAGCGGGGGACCCAATGACCCGTGGGGTGAATTCCGCGAAAGCGGATAGGCAATCTCCTTTAGCCGAACCCGACAGCTAACCCCGTAGGCACCAGGAGAGGCATACCGGAGCATACCGAACGGCCCGGGGAACGCCTCGGGCCTAAGTATGTCTGGGCCTCTGCTAGAAAGGAGTTGTGACATGGTCTCCATGCCACGGCATCGTGCCGGCGGTTCAGACCGCGCACCCCTTATTTTCTTCGACCGTGCCGCCCTGCCCACAACTCGCACGGACGTATCCCCTTCGCCGCAAGCGGCGCGAGTCTCGGAGCGTGGGCTCCGCTACAAGGCCTACACTCTGGGCAACTTCCGCGATATCCGGCAACTTCGCCAGCACCTCAGCGAAGACGACATCTTCGCCATCGAGGTCGTGGCCCGCGTCCTCCCCTTCAAGACAAACAGCTACGTCGTCGACGAGCTGATCAACTGGGAAGACGTGCCCAACGACCCTATCTTTGTGCTTAACTTCCCACAACGCGACATGCTCGAGCCCGAGCACTTCGAGGCCATGGCAGATCTCGTGCGCAGAGACGTCCCCAAGCCGGAGATTGATAAGCTGGCGCACTCAATCCGCATGAAGCTGAACCCGCACCCCGCCGGCCAGCTGGAGCACAACGTCCCGGAGCTCGATGGAGTTCGCCTTTCCGGCATGCAGCATAAGTACCGGGAGACTGTCCTCTTCTTCCCCAGCAACGGGCAGACCTGCCACGCTTACTGCACCTTCTGCTTCCGCTGGCCACAGTTCGTCGGCATGGACAAGCTGAAATTCGCAATGCGGGAGACGGAACTGCTTATCGAATACCTGCGCCGCCACCCGGAAGTGAGCGACGTTCTCTTCACCGGCGGCGACCCCCTGGTCATGCGCACCAAGAACCTGGAGCGCTACATCCGGCCGCTTCTCGAAGCGGACCTGCCGAATTTGCACACCATCCGCATCGGCACTAAGGCGCTCGGCTACTGGCCTTACCGCTTCACCACGGATGAGGACGCCGACGCGCTGCTCGACCTTTTCCGCGACATCAAGGCCGCCAGCCTACACCTCGCCATTATGGCCCACTTCAACCATGGGGCAGAACTCAAGACCGTGGCGGTCGAGGAGGCCATAGCGCGCATCAAGGAGGCCGGCGCGCAGATCCGCACCCAATCCCCACTCATGCGCCGCATCAACGACGACCCAGACGTCTGGAGCAAGATGTGGCGCCGCCAGGTGGACCTCGGCTGTATCCCGTACTACATGTTCATCGCCCGCGATACCGGCGCCCAGGATTACTTCAGCGTCCCGCTGGTGCGCGCTTGGGAGATCTTCCGCGAAGCCTACGCCTCCGTCAGCGGTATCTGCCGAACCGTCCGCGGACCCAGCATGTCAGCCGATCCCGGAAAGGTGCAGGTCCTCGGCGTCACCGAGGCGGCCGGGCGCAAAGTCTTCATGCTGCGGATGCTCCAGGGCCGTGATCCGGACTGGGCGATGCGCCCCTTCTTCGCCGAATACGATGAGGGCGCCGTCTGGCTGGACGACCTCGTCCCGGCCTTTGGCGAGGAGCGCTTCTTCTTCGAGGAGGGCCTGCAGCGGATGTACGCACAGGACGCAGCCCGCAACAGGGAGCTCGCACACTCCCGCTAATATCGTCTGTCATTTCGAGCCGGGAGGCGGAAGTCGATCGACTTCCGCCTCCTCTTCTCAGAAGAGGATGAGAGGTCTGTTAAATTCTCGCGCATTCGGGCGCTATGTGGTGTCATCCGGCGGATTCCCCGGTCGTTTCGGCCCTGACAAAGGATTCAATTAGTTCCATCCGTGTCCTCCGGGTCAGCGCCGCGACTGCAGATTTGTTCCGATATCCACAATGTGGGTATAATCCGCCGCGATAACCAGTCAGTTAGGGCCGTGGTAGTGGACGCCCCAGGGGACGCGGTCGGCCCAAGCTGGGAGGGAGTAACCCCAAGGAATGCCCGAATTGGGCGAGCACTTAGCTCGCCAAGTCCAGGTCGTCTGGAGTTGGCTGCGGCAGATCGCTGCACCCTGGCTCATAGACCGCAGGCTCCGCGTCACTCACGGCAGTCTGCTCGCTATCGGCGTCTTCGCCGTCGGCATGGCTTTTGCTGGCATCGGCAACGGCACAGCGGAACGAGATCCCCTCCATTTCCTGCTACCCCCCGCCGACGCCACAACCGACGGCAGCGGAAACACCGCTGCTAACATCGGCACGCCCCAGCCGGCCGCAACTCCGTCGCGCCAGCCTGCTGCCTTCTCCTCCCATGTCGTGGAGTCCGGCGATACCCTGTACTCCATCAGCGAGCGTTACGGTGTCAGTGTCGACTACCTCCTCTGGAACAATCCGAACCTGACTGCAGATCCGGACCTTCTCATCATCGGCAACGAACTGCTGGTTCCCGGCATCGAAGGCATCGTTTACGACGTGCGCCTGGGCGACACCATCAACGGCATCGCCGCTACGTACGACATCGATCCCCAGTCCATCATCGAGTACGACCTCAATGACCTCGACTCTCCCGACACCATCGTCGAGGGCCTTGTCCTCGTGCTACCGGGAGCCGTTCCGCCACCTCCGCCCGAGCCTGTGCTCGCGGAGCCCGCCCCGGCTCCCGAACCCGAAGCCGAGCCTGTGGCGCCCGTCCAGGTCGATCCGCCTGCACCGACAGGCCCGCTGCCGGCTGCGGTTGTCGCCCCCCTCCCCGAGCCGGAGCCAGTCATCGTACCTAGCTTCGGCTTCATCTGGCCCGTCTCTGGCTCGCTCAACTCTCTCTACGGCCCGCGCTGGGGCAGCTTCCACAAGGGCATCGATATCGGCGCGCCCCATGGCACCGGCATCGCCGCCTCCGGCTCCGGACAGGTCATTCTCGCTACCTACCGCAACAATGGCTATGGCAACTACGTCATCATCCGGCACTCCGACGGGTCAGAGACACTTTACGCCCACCTGTCATCGATCGGCGTGTCGCTCGGGCAGTACGTCAATCAGGGCGACTACGTTGGCGCCGTCGGCTGCACCGGCTGGTGTACCGGCAACCACCTCCACTTCGAGATCCACGTCGGCGGCTCCCCGGTCGACCCTCTGATCTATTTGCCGTAAGCTCTCCTCGTGGTCAAGGTACTTTTTCGTGCTCCTCCCTGCTCGTCGCGGTGGCGGCCGCCGCCTGCGGCGACGACGATGACTCAATACTCACCGAAACTCTTTCTGGCGAGGACACGGGCACGGATCCGCCTGAAGAGACGCCGGAGCCAACCCCCTTCGTTTCACCCGACTCCAACCTAGCCGCCCAGCTCTCGCCGAAGCCCAGGAGTATTGTCCCAAAAGTGACCGTCGCGCCTGCAGCGGTCGCTACTCACCTTCGCCCTCGGGGACCAACCCATGGCCCTCTGCACAAACGGTTCCGGCCGCTGGTTCTTTGAGTCGCCGGAAGGCGCTGTCGGCGACTCCTGTGGCAGCGATGCGAACATCGTCGCCATCTTCGGCGGTGAAGAGTAAGCGATAAGACCGCGTCTCGCTGAGTGGCAGATCGTTTTGCCGCTGGCCGCGGGCTGTCTTTTGTCTCCCCAATAGTGAACCCCACTTAATATCTCACCCTGCCGGACGTCTTTACAGACAGACAGATAGGGTTCGTTACTCGCCTTAGTCGCGACTGAGACCTACTGCGCCAGTTGGTAGACCTTGCCCTCAGTCTTGATCGAAGGCGCCACCATCAGCTCCGCCTGGCGCATCTCCGCCAGGTTCTGCGCGCCCACCATGCCCATGCACGTCTGGATCGCGCCCACCAAGTTCTCCGTCCCGTCCGTGCGCGACGTCGGCCCGAACAGCAGCCGGTCCAGCGTCGTGTCCGTGCCCGGGTGAATGCGCACGCCTCGTGGCAGCGCCGCGTGGCCCGTCGACATGCCCCATGCCCAACCCTTCGCCGGAGCCTCTTCCGTCCGGGCGAATGCCGTGCCGATCATCACCGCGTCTGCGCCGGCCACCAGCGCCTTGCAGACGTCGCCGCCATTGCGCATACCGCCGTCGGTGATGATCGGCACATAACGGCCGGTCTCACGGTAGTTGTCATCGCGCGCAGCCGCGCATTCTATCGTCGCCGTTATCTGCGGAACACCGATGCCCAGCACTTCGCGCGAGGTGCAGATAGCGCCCGGGCCCACGCCCACCATGACGCCCGCGATACCCGTCTGCATCAGCTCTTTGGTCGCTTCGTAGCCGACCGTGTTGCCAACGACCACAGGTATACGGACGTTGGCGATCAGTTCTTCGAAAATGAGCCCGCGCACACTCCTCGAGATGTGGCGGTTCGTCGTCACCGTCGACTGCACCACGAAAATATCCGCTCCGGCGTCTACAGCGATGGGTGCCAGCTTCTTCGTATTGGCCGGGGTACAAGAAACGGCGCAAATTGCGCCGTCTTGCTTGATCTCCCTGACGCGCCGCCCGATCAACTCTTCCTGGATCGGCTCGGCGGTCAGCCGCTGGATTACGGCGGCTGACTCCTCCTGCGAAGCGCTAGCCACCTCCGCGATTGCCGCTTCTGAGTCTTCGTGGCGACACTGGAGACCCTCGAGGTTCATCACCGAAAGCCCACCTCGCTTGCCCATCTCCCGCGCGAACGAAGGATTCACAACAGCGTCCAGCGCAGCGGCAACAATAGGGAAGTCGAAAGTAAACTGGCCTATGCTAAAGTGGACATCCGTCAGTTCCGGGTTGACGGTAATGCTCCCTGGAGCGATGGCGACTTCGTCGAACCCGTAGGCGGGTCGTAATTCCTTCAATCCAAACATTAGACTCATGGTACCTCGCCTCGGTTATGAAAAGCCCGCCGACAGGCGGACGAGAGCTTTTGACTAGTGTATCAATGCCGCTTCCAGCCGGTCAATAATTCCGCCACTTATCCGCACACCAATGTGAGCAGTTTCACACGCCACCAATGAGCGGCACTCTCTACGTCGTCGCCACACCTATCGGAAACCTCGAAGACGTCACACTGCGCGCCCTCCGCGTCCTCCGTGAAGTCTCCCTGGTCGCATCTGAAGACACCCGCACCACCCGCCGGCTCCTCTCCCACCACGGCGTCAAGGCTCGTATCGTCAGCTACACCGAACACAACATGGCCCGCCGCACGCCGGAGATCCTGCGCACACTCGACACAGGCGATGTCGCCCTCGTATCGGAGGCCGGCACGCCCGGCGTCAGCGATCCCGGCGCCGAACTCATTGCCGCAGTTGTCGCAGCGGGATTCTCGGTCTCACCGGTCCCGGGCCCAGCCGCTGTCATCGCGGCCCTCACTGCATCCGGCCTCTCCCTCCGGCGCTTCACATTCCTCGGCTTCGCGCCCAGGCGCGGCAAGGAGCGCCGGGACCTCTTCGCCCGATTCGCCTCCGCCCCCGAAACACTCGTCTTCTTCGAGTCGCCCCACCGGCTGCACAAGTCTCTTACGGATCTGAAGGCTGCACTCGGTGACCGCCGCCTCGCCGCCTGCCGCGAACTAACCAAGATGTACGAAGAGGTCTTTCGCGGCTATGTCTCGCAGGCCATCGACCACTTCACCGAGCCCCGAGGCGAGTTCACCATCGTCGTCGAAGGTGGCAGCGATAAACCGGCAGGCGTATCCGACGAGGGCATCCTGAACGCGCTCCAGCGCCTCCGCGAGGCGGGCGCCTCCAACCGCGACGCCGTAGCACAGGTCTCCCGCGAACTCGGCGTTCCCCGCCGGCGCGCTTACAATCTCGCCCTCAAAGACTGACACTCCGCCCGATGCTAAGATCGGTTCACTATGGCGAAACGCATCTTCCTCGGGGTCGCCTGGCCTTACGCCAACGGCTCACTTCACATCGGCCAACTCGTCGGCGCATACCTGCCGGCTGACATCTTTGCGCGCTACCACCGCGCCGCTGGCAACGATGTGCTGATGGTCTCCGGTTCCGATGTCCACGGCACTCCCATCACCGTCCGCGCCGAGCAAGAGGGCAAGACAGCCGACGAGATTGCCCGCAAGTATCACGCCGAGTTCCTCGAGGCGTGGCAAAACATGGGCATCACCTTCGACTGCTACACCACCACCGGCACAGAAAACCACGCCCGCATCACCCAGGACATCTTCCTCAAGCTCTACGAGTCCGGAGACATCTACCTCGACAAGATGGAGCTCCCCTTCTGCGCTATCGAGAACCGTTTCCTTCTCGACCGTTATGTCGAGGGTACATGTCCCATCTGCGGAGACCCCGGCGCACGCGGCGACCAGTGCGACAACTGCGGCAACACCCTGGATCCCATGGACCTCATCGACCCAAAGTGTAAGTTCGACGGTTCCCCTCCCGAAATGCGCGAGTCCGAGCACTTTTTCCTGCGCATGAACGCCTACAACGGAGAACTCGCCGCCTGGCTCCGCGAAGACAAGCTACACTGGCGCAAGAACGTCCAGAACTTCCCCCTTGGCGTTCTCAGCGAGGGCCTCCACGACCGCTCCATCACCCGCGACATCGCCTGGGGGATCCAGATCCCCCTCGAAGGCTACGAGAACAAGCGCATCTACGTCTGGTTCGAAGCCGTCATCGGTTACCTCTCCGCCGCAGTCGAATGGGCCAAGACCGCTGGCACGCCGGACCGCTGGCAGGACTGGTGGCAGGACCCCGCAGCGAAGAGCTATTACTTCGTGGGCAAGGACAACATCTGGTTCCACACCCTCCTCTGGCCGATGGAGCTCATGGCCTATAGCAAAGCCACCGGAGATCACTACAACCTGCCCTACGACGTGCCCGCCAACCAGTTCCTCACCATCAAAGGCAGCAAGGCATCCACCAGCAAGCGCCTTGCCGTCTGGGTTCCCGACTACCTCACGCGATACGACCCCGACCCTTTGCGATACTACCTAACCGCCATCATGCCCGAGGCAAGTGACTCCGACTTCACCTGGTCCGGCTTCGTCGCCCGCAACAACGACCAACTGGTCGCTACCTGGGGCAACCTGGTCAACCGCGTTCTCACGTTCACCTACAAGAACTTCGACAAGCAGATCCCTCAGCCCGGCGACCTCACCGAGGAAGACCGTACTCTCATCGCCTTCACCGAGCAGGCCATAGCCGACGCTGGCCGCGAGATCGCCGCCTGCAACTTCCGTGCCGGCCTCGAAGCCGGCATGTCCGCCTCCCGCGAAGCCAACCGTTACGTCGAAGAAAACGCACCCTGGAAGCTGATAAAGGGGGATCGCGAGCGCTGCGCCACCGTCCTCTACACGGCGCTGGCCGCGATCAACGGGATCAAGACCGCCCTCTATCCCTACTTGCCGTTCACTTGCCAGACCCTCCATGGCTACCTCGGCAACGAGGGCCCCGTCCAGTCCTCCGGTTGGCAGATGCAGATGCCCGAGCCCGGCCGCCGCTTGATTGAAGCACAGCCCCTCTTCAAAAAGCTCGATCCAGAGATCATTGAAGAAGAAGACGCCCGCCTCGGCATCTGACCCCATGCTCATCGACTCCCACTGCCACCTGCAGGACCGAAAGTACGAGCGCGACATGGAGCAGGTCATCGCCCGCGCCCTCGATACCGGCGTCACCGCCATGGTCACCATCGGCTACGACATGCCCAGCAGCCGCCGCGCCATCGAAATCGCGGATTCACATGAGAACGTCTTCGCCACCATCGGCGTCCACCCCCACGACGCCAAAGAACTGCGGCCGCGCGACCTAGAGGATCTGGCGAAGCTGGCATCTTCTCCAAAGGTTGTCGGCATTGGCGAAATCGGCCTGGACTTCTACCGCAACCTCTCTCCTCAAGACGACCAGTACCGCGCCTTCCGCAAACAACTTGCCGTGGCCGAGGCCACGATGCTCCCCGTCGTCATCCACTCACGCGACGCAGACCAGGAGGTATTCGACGTGCTCGCCGAGTATGCCGAAGATGCGCGCAGCGCCCTCCCGCAAGAACGACCCATCGGCGTTATGCATTGCTACGCCGGCGATCTCCCGCTCGCGATGCGTTACATCAAGATCGGCTTCGTGCTCTCAATCGCCGGCCCCGTAACCTACTCGAAGTCACACACAACGCGCGCCGTCGCCGGGGCAATCCCTCTCGCCTCGATGACCGTCGAGACCGATGCGCCCTACCTTCCGCCACAGCGCATCCGCGGCGAACGTAACGAGCCAGTCAATGTCAAAGATGTGGCGGAGTACGTCGCGGAGTTGCGCGGAATGCCCTACACCGAAGTAGCCGAGGCCACAGCGCAGACCGCGATTCGGCTTTTCGGGCTGCCGCTCTAGCCGGCAGGAAGGTGCTTGCGGTCGACCTTGGGCTTGGCCGTCTTCCGCGTTGGCATGCCGTAGCGGTCGACGCCCCACTTGTCGATGTAACGCAGTCCCTGCCGTTCGGCAAGCGCTCGCTCCTGGCGTGCGGCCTTGTCGCCCTTCGTCAGCTTCGGCGCGGGCTTGGGCTTTGCCAATTCGGGGTGCTCGTAGCCCTTCATGCGCTTCGCCCGCTTCTTCACCTCTTTGCCCATGTGCCAGTAGGTGCCCTTGTCCGGGATCTTGCGCGGATAGCCGTCACGCATCGTGAAAGCAGAGAACGTCGACATCATCCGCGGCGCTTCTCGCCCACACTCCGGGCAGGGTGACGGATCGGCAGCGTCCCTCATCTGCCTTATCTCATCGAAAACGCCGTGACAGTGCTTGCAGTAGTACTCGTACAGTGGCATCTGTTATCCCTTCTTCGTCCGCTTCCCTGTCTTGGAGTTACGTGCCGGCGCGCTCTTCGGTTTGACCCGCGCGATCGCCCGCTTCGGCTGCTCTTCCCGCACGTCATGGTGGTGAAACGGCACGCGCTCCTTCAGCCCCTGCCGTTTCGACATGGTGGCGAACGTCGTCGGCATGATGCGGTCCGCTGCCTGTCCGCAGTCCGGACAGGCAACCGCCTCGTCTGACTTCGATATCGGCTGCACCGACTCGAAGATCTCGTCGCACTTATCGCAGTAGTACTCGTAAAGTGGCACTCTATACCTCGACCATCATGTGCGCGCCGTCCCGACGCAGCCTTTCGATGAAAGCCGCCGAGTTCACATCCCGCTCCAGCACTCCGATGATGTAGCCGCGGAGGTGCTTTTCGACCTCTTCGGCCAAGTCCGGCGTAAAGCGGACGCGCGCTACCTCGTTATACGGGCCTCGCTGCAGAAGGCGCAAGACCTTCAGCGCGTTCAGCGTCATGACCCGCGGCCCTGCCAGTCCGGGCACACAGTCGCGGCACACCGCTCCGCCCGCCACCGCCACAAAGAAGTTATCGACGGGCTCCAGCGCCTTCCCGCACGTTACACATCGCTCGACCTCCGGCCGGAAGCCCGCCAGGTCAAGCAGCTTCATCTCGAAATAGCGCAGCACGGCGTCCGTGTCAGGCGCTGCCTGCAGGCGCCCTAGTGTCTCCATCAGCAGCCGGTATGTCGGGTAGTTGTGCACGTGCTCCGCCGTCATCCGGTCGGCGATCTCCGCTACGTAAAGCGCCCGGCTCAGCAGGTCGAGGTTTTCCCGCAACGCACGGAAGCTCTCCAGCGTCTCGCAGCCCGTCACCACGTCCAAGTTGTGCCCCTGCGCCAGCGCGAGCATGCAACGGTTTAGCGGCTGCAGGTGCCCGGAGAGACGGCTCGTCGTCTTGCGCACCCCCTTCGCCTTCACCTCGATCTTGCCCCGTGTCGGAGTGAACAGCGTCAGCACTCGGTCCGCCTCGCCCAGCTTGCGTGCCCGCAGGATGATCGCCTCCGTCTTATACAGCCGCTGCGAAAGTGGCATCTTACTCGCTCAGCTCCCGCCGGCCCTCCAGAGCCCGCGTAAGCGTGTCGTCGTCGGCGTATTCCAGGTCGCCGCCTGCTGGCAGGCCCCGCGCCAGCCGCGTCGTCCGCACACCCAGGGGCGCGATCAGCCGGCTCAGGTACATCGCCGTCGCTTCACCCTCAAGGTTCGGGTTCGTGGCAAGGATGATCTCGGTGACGCCGCCGTCCTTGAGTCGCGCCAGCAGTTCGGACACCTTCAGGTCCTCCGGTCCCACTCCATCCATCGGCGATATCGCTCCGTGGAGCACGTGGTACAGCCCGTGATACGACCCGATCCGCTCCAGCGCCAGGATATCGAGTGGCTCCTCCACAACGCAGATCACGCTCCGGTCGCGCCCGGCGTCCGTACAGATGCGGCAGGGGTCAACTTCGGTTACGTTCTGGCAAATGGAGCACAGCGTCACGCGCTCCTTCACTTCCATGATCGCGTCTGAAAGCGACCGTGCATCTTGCGCCGGCATTCGCAGTATGTAGTAGGCCAGCCGCTGGGCGCTCTTCGGGCCGATGCCGGGCAGCCGGTAAAACTCCTCGATCAGCCGCGCCAGCGGCGCCGCCGTGGAGGTGCTTCGCTCGTTCACTAACCGAGGTTCAGGCCGGGGATGTTCAGTCCGCCGGCCAGGCCTGCCAGCTGCTGCATCTGGCCGTTGCGCACCTGCTCCAGCGCGTCGTTCATTGCGGCCATGATCAGGTCCTGCACCATGTCCACGTCATCCGGGTCCAGCACGTCCGGCTTGATCGTGATCGACTTCAGCTGCGGATGCGCGTTGACCACCACGTGCACGGCGCCGCCGCCTGAGCTGGCCTCGAACACCATGTCCTGCAGCTTCGCCTGCGCCTCTGCCAGCTTGGACTGCATCTGCTGGATTTGCTTCATCAGGTCGCCGCCGCCACCACCACCGCCACCGCGTGGCATCATTTCGCGCTTACCCATCTGTGCCTCCTTCAGCATCGTCGGACCGCGTAATCGCTCGTGCGCCCAGTTCCTGCGCCGCCTTGACCAAGTGGCCGCCCTTCGGCGGCTCGCTTGCCTCGTGGCGCTCGCGCGGCGCATGCTCATAGCTTACCGTCACCTGCCTGCCCAGCGCCGCCGAGAACAGCTCACCCAGCCGCGTTTCCACAGACATAGATTCCATGCGCTCCAGGTGGAAGGTGTGGAAGAACCCCAGCACCACTTTCGCCCCTTCGCTCGAAGTCACTTCACATGATCCGTTCAACAGCGCCGATATCTGCTTGTCGTTCTCCGATCCCGACTTGCATGCGGTGCGTACCTGCTCCAGCAGGATATCGCCTCCGGTTGCCGCCCTTGGAGCCGTGCGCGGCGAAGTGGCTCCCGGCTCGAGATTAGCCTCGGGTGCCGGTTCCGCTGCTCGTTCGCGTGGCGGAGCAGCAGCTCTCGAGGTGCCCGCCCGAGGCACCGGTGGCGCTTCCACGCGCTCTGAGGCCGGCTTCACTTCAGCCGGCGCCGGACGCCCACCCGATATCAGCTCCAGCAGCGCCATCTCCAGCGGCAATGAGGACTGCTGCTCCTCCCGGAAATCAGTCCGTCCGAAGGCCTTGAACGCCGCCGTGATAGCACTCGCCTCGTAGTTGGCGGATTCCTTGCGCACTTCCTCGGCCATCTCGCTCGGCAGGTCGATCGATTCGGTCGCACCCGCCTTAGCCAGCAGGAATCCACGCAGGTACTTAACCACCTGGCGCGAGAATTGCCGCATGTCCGAACCGTCGTCCCGCACGGCGCCGATGACGCGGAGGCCTTCGCCCAGGTCGCCGGTCAAGGCCGCCTTCGCCAGTTGTCCGCTTCGCACGTCGACGCTTAGCCCGAGCGCGTCACGTACCTGCTCCGGCGTCGGCGTCTTGCCATAATAGGTAACCACCTGCTCCAGCGCGTTCACGGCATCCCGCAGGCTCCCCGTCGAACTGCGGGCGATCTCCTCCAGGGACGCCTGGTCGATCTCGAACCCCTCCTGCTGGCAGATGTACGCCAGCCGTTCCACCATGGAAGTCAGTTGGATCCGCTTGAGATCGAACCGCTGGCAGCGCGAGATGATCGTCGCCAGCATCTTCTGCGGGTCAGTGGTCGCCAGCACGAAGATCACATGCGGCGGCGGCTCTTCCAGCGTCTTCAGCAGGGCATTGACCGCCGCGTTGGACAGCATGTGGACCTCGTCCAGCAGGTACACCTTGCGTTTGCCGGCCATCGGCGTCAGTGCGACGTTCTCCCGCAATTGCCGGATATCATCGACGCTGTTGTGGCTCGCCGCGTCCTGCTCCACGAAGTCCATCGCCCGCCCCTGGTTGAACGCGAGGCATGACTGACATTCGTTGCACGGCTCGCCGTCCACCGGCGCCTCGCAGTTGGCGGCCTTGGCCAGCAGGCGCCCCAGCGTCGTCTTGCCGGTGCCGCGCGGGCCGCATAGCAGGTAAGCGTGCGCCAGCCGCCCGGACGCGATGGAATTGCGCAGTGTGCGGGTAATCGCCTCGTGGCCGTGCACCTCTGCGAACGACTGCGGCCGCCACTTGCGGTACAGCACTTCGCCGGGGGGGCCGGTCTCGGAAGGGGTGGGGGCGATCAGCGGAAGTTCAGTCACTAGGCCCCATTATAGGTGGGCCGCTGAGGTCGTGACAGGCGGCGCTGTCAGAGGGGTTTTGTTTTGTAAAAAGGGTGGGTTTAGATAGAATTAGGTGCTATAGCTAGCCTCGTTAGTGGGCTGCGATTCCCGCTTTGGCTAACACCGCACGCTCCCGCTCGCGCATCTCGCGCTGTTCAACCGCCTCCGCGTGGTCGTAGCCCAGCAGGTGCAGGACACCGTGCGCCAGCAGGTGCGCCACCTCCGCGTCAAGGTCGTGTCCCGCCTCTGCGGCCTGACGCTCCGCAGTCTCCAGCGAAATGACGACGTCGCCCAGCCGCCGCGTCTCGTCCGTCCCCGCGGCGAACGCCTCCCCCTCTTCCTGAGAGAAAGAAAGGACGTCAGTCGGCTTGTCTTCGTCCGCATACTGGCGGTTCAGCGCTTGGATTTCAGCATCGTCCGTGATAACCACGCTAAGCTGGCAGTCGCCGACGCTCTCATGTTCCAGCGTGATGCGCGCGATCGCCGTCAGCCAGTCAGCCTGCACGTGGCGCGCAAAGGCAGGGTCAATCGCGACGAGGATATCGTGTGTCGACACGTGGATTAGTCTAGCCGAAGATGCGCGCCGCGGATTCCGACGCTTCGATCAGCGGGCCGGGGTAAACCCCAATGACGAAGAGGCCGACCACCGCCGCCGCCAGCGCCGTGCCCAGGTACGGGCTCGGCAGGAACGACTCGTCGGACTCGGGCTCCAGGGTGAACATGTTGAGCACCACACGCATGTAGTAGTACGCGGAGATCACGCTGTTCAGCACCCCAACGATGGCCAGCCAGACGAGGTCCGCCTGGACCGCCGCGTTGAAGACGTAGACCTTGGCAATGAAACCGGCTGTCGGAGGGATTCCGGTCAGCGAAAGCAGGCAGGCCGCAAGCGCCAGCGCCAGCACCGGTGAGCGCTTGGCCACGCCGGCGTAGTCCTTGATCTCGTCCGAGCCGATCTTGTGCGAGATTGCGATGATTGCCATGAAGGCGCCCAGGTTCGTGAAGGCGTAAGTCCCCAGGAAGAAGACCACGGAACTGGTGCCTAGCAGCAATTGCGGGTCCTCCGCCGCGACCGCCGCCAGCCCGATCAGGAACGTGCCCGCCTGCGCGATAGAGCTGTAACCCAGCATCCGTTTGATGTTGCCCTGCACCAGCGCCATGACGTTGCCAACCGTCATCGAGACTGCCGCCACCGCCGCGAAAAGATAAGCCCAGTCCTCAGTGATGATCCCCTCGCCGAGGGCGATCAGGAAGATGCGCATCACGACCGCAAACCCCGCCGCCTTCGATGCTACCGAAAGAAACGCGGTGATCGGCGTCGGGGCGCCCTGATAGACGTCGGGCACCCACATCTGGAACGGCACGACGGCCATCTTGAAGCCGAGGCCTGCCGTCAGGAACACGGCCGCCATGATGAGAGCGGTCTCGCTCTCACCGCCGGCGGTCGCGACGAACGCCGCGATGCCCCGGAGGCTCGTCTCGCCGGAGAGGCCGAAGAGGTAGGCCATGCCGTAAAGCGTGATCGCCGTGCTGATCGCGCTTAGCAGCAGGAACTTGAGCGCCGCCTCTCCGGAGTTTCCCTCCTTCTGGATGCCGACGAGCGCGAATAGCGCGATCGCCTGCAACTCCAGCGCCACGAAGATCATGATCAGGTCCGTGCCTGCTGCCATCAGGCTCATCCCTGCGCTCGCGGCCAACACCAGCGCCAGGTACTCGGCCTGGAAGCGGTTCTTATCCAGAAAGTCCATCGAGCCCAGCACAATCGCGCCTGCCACGCCCACGAAGAGGAAATTGAAGAAGAGCGTGAAGTCGTCCAGCGCCATCATCCCGTCGAACGCCTCACCCCGGTCATCGCTCAGCGCCAGCGCCAGCGACCACCCCAGCGAGACCCCGACGCCCGTCAGCGCCAGGAGGGCGAACAGTGGCCGCCGCTTCGCGTACGCCGCGCGACCTGCCATTGGCAACAACACGTCGGTCACGATCAGCACGCCCGCCGCGACAAGCAGCGCCAACTGCGGGCCGAAGAACTTGATGTCGTCCATCAGCCCAGCCGCTCCGAGATGGGCAGCACGCCGTCACGCAGCAGGTCCATGACCCACGCCGGGTAGACGCCGATCGCCAGGATCGCGAGCGCCATCGCCAGCAGGGGGCCCCGTTCCCACCAGGCCGTCGCGTCGGTCAGCCCCTCCCATTTCGGGTCCGGCTCGCCCCAGAAGACGCGCTGTATCGTCCACAGGATGTAGCCCGCGGCGAACGCCACGCCCACCACACCCATGATCGTCCACACCTCGTGCCGCTCGAACGTGCCGAGGAACACCGTGACCTCCGCCACGAATCCCGCCAGCGCTGGCAGGCCTAGCGAGGCCAGGCCCGCGACCATCATCATCGCGGTGATGAACGGCATCCGTGTCGCCAGTCCTCGCAGTTCGCCGATGTCGCGCGTGTGCGCGCGGTCGTACACCATCCCAACGAGGGTGAATAGCATGCCGGTGATCAGGCCGTGCGTGACCATCTGTGTCGCCGCACCCGTCATGCCGACGACGCCGATCGACGACGCGCCCAGCAAGACGTATCCCATGTGGCTCACAGACGAATACGCAATGAGACGTTTGAGGTCCGTTTGGATGAGCGTCATCAACGCCCCGTACAAAATGCTCACCGCCGCGATGATCGCGAAGATGATGTTAGCGTCGGCGGCTTGTTCCGGCATGATGTTGAACGCCATGCGCAGGACGCCGTAGCCGCCCATCTTTAGCAGGACACCCGCCAGGATCACCGACACAGCTGTCGGGGCATCCGTATGCGCGTCGGGCAGCCACGTATGGAACGGCACAATCGGCAGCTTGATCAGGAAAGCGATGATTATCAGCGAGAAGATCGCCCAGGCCGGGATAATCGCGTCCTCCACCGGCCCGATCTCCCCCAGCTCGCGGATATCGAACGTGCCCGCGGTGAAGCCGAGCGTGAGGATGCCGACGATCATGAACGCCGATCCGAAGAAGGTGTACAGCAGGTACTTCCACGCCGAGTAGACGCGGTTACCGCTGCCCCAGATCGAGATCAGGAAGTACATCGGGATCAGCTCGACTTCCCAGAAGAGGAAGAAGAGCACGAAGTCCAGTGAGCTGAACACGCCCAGCAAGCTCGTCTCCAACACCAGCAGCCAGACGAAGTACTCCTTCGGCCTCAGCTCCACTTTCCAGGAGATAAGGACTGCGACCAGGCTCAGGAACGCTGTCAGCGCCACCAGCGGCAGCGAGAGGCCGTCCACTCCCACCGCATAGTTGAGGTCGAAGTCAGTGAACGCCGACTCAAACCAGGTCGAGCTGTCGATGAACTGGTAGCCGCCGGCATCACGGTCGTAGTCAATGAACATGTAGGCGACGGCAGCCAGCACCATCGCTCCGGTTAAAGCGGCAATCGACCTGGCGTGGCCTTCCTGGGTCTTCGGCAGCGTGGCGATGACCGCCGCGCCGATGAGCGGGAAAAAGATGGCGAACGTCAGCATGCGTTATGCCTCACTGGTTCACCACCCACAGCCCGACCGCCGCCGCGATTGTGCCCAGGAACATGACGCCGCCGTAAAGCTGCGCCTGCCCGGCCTGCGCAACGCTGAGTTGTTTCGATAGCCAGCGCGTGCCGGCGGCGACGCCATTGACCGCGCCGTCGATGACATAGCGGTCCCACTGCGCCACGATCCACTCAGCGATCGCCAGCACGATTTCCTTGATGAAGATGTCCTGGTACAGGTAGTCGAGGTAGTAGCGGTTCTCGAGGAGCGCCGGGATCGGCCCCAGCGCCGAGCGGATGCGCTCCGGTTCAAGCACCCGCAGCTGGTAGATCGCCCAGGCCGTGCCCAGCCCCGCCAGCCCGATAAGCGTGGAGCTGACCGCAATCCAGACTGTAAAGTCGCTGTGCGTCACCAGCTCCTCCGTGTGCTCCGGCAACCAGCCTTCGATCACATCGTCCAGCCACTCGACGCCCGGCGCGTTGAGGAAGCCCGCCCCGATTGCCAGCGCCGCCAGTACGATCAGCGGAAAAGTCATCAGCGGCGGCGACTCGTGCGGGCCGGCGTGGCCGACGGCACCATGCCCAATTTGCTGCTCTGTATCGATGGCGTCGACTTCCGAATCGTCCGTGTGCAGGCCCGTCGGATCACCGCCCATGTACTCGCCAAGGAACGTTAGGATCAGCATCCGCCCCACGTAGAGCGCCGTCAGGAACACCCCAACCATCGCCACCGCGAAGACCCACCAGTTGTCGTCCTCCCACGCGTCGGCCAGGATCTCGTCTTTCGACCAGAACCCAGCCAGGGGGAAGAGTCCGACCAGCGCCATCGACCCGATCGTCATCGTCGCGAAGGTGATCGGCATGAATTTGCGCAACCCGCCCATCAGCCGCATGTCGAACGTGCCCGTCGCGTGGTTGACGGAGCCTGCACCCAGGAAGAGCAGCGCCTTGAAGAAGGCGTGCGTGAAGAGGTGGAAGATGCCGGCGACCAGGCCCCCGACGCCGAGGCCCATCATCATGTAACCCAGCTGGCTGATCGTGGAATAGGCCATCACCCGCTTGATATCCGTCGCGACGATGCCAAGCAGCGCCGCGATGATCGTCGTTATCGCGCCTATGGCGGCGACGGTCACGAGAGCGTCCTCGGACTCGGCGAACACCGGGAAGAAGCGCGCGACCAGGTACACACCCGCCGCCACCATGGTTGCTGCGTGAATCAGCGCCGAGACCGGGGTCGGGCCCTCCATCGCGTCGGGCAACCACGTATGCAACGGGAACTGCGCCGACTTGCCGGCCGCCCCAGCGAATAGCCCCAGCGCGAAGAAGGTCAGCGCCGTCGAGCCTATCGCCCCCGCAATGGCCGCCTCGTGGATCTCGATGATGTCGAATGTGCCGGCTTCAGTGAAGATGATCAGCAACGCGATCATGAAGCCGAGGTCACCGATGCGCGTGACCAGGAACGCCTTCGTCGCTGCCTTGCGTGCTGAGTCTTTCTGGAACCAGAAGCCGATCAAAAGGTAAGAACAAAGGCCCACGAGTTCCCAGAACACGAAAATCTGTAGAACGCTCGAAGCGAGCGCCAGGCCCAGCATCGACGTCGTGAACAGCGACATGAAGGCGTAGTAGCGGTTGTAGCCCTCGTCGCCGCGCATGTACTCCTGGGAGTAGATCTGCACGAGCAACGAGACGCCGGTAACCACCACCAGCATCAGGGCCGTCAGGCCGTCCAGCGTGATCCCGATGTTGATCTCGAGTGAGCCGACGGTCAGCCACTCGTGCGAGTCGAAGCCGACGCGGTGCCCGTCGGCGTCTACGGCGGTATCGAGCGCCCACAGCGAAAGCAGGAAGGCGCCGAGCATCGCCGCGATCGTCAGGTAGCCGCTGTATCGCGGCGACCATGTGCCGTCGCGCGTCAGGCCGAGGAAGGAGACCAGAGTGATGATGCTGAACGAGGCAAGCGGCAGGAACATGATCGCCCATACCGCGCCCTCCTTGATCGGGTCTAGCACGGGCGGCTCCGGAGATGAGACTTGAGACACGAGACATGAGACATGGCTGCGGTCAGCATCCTGGGTCTGGGCTCATGGCTACTTGCGACCCTCATTAGCTCTTCCTGAGGATCTCTTCTGCCACGTGCAGCTTGCCCCACGGCACGTAGATGTCGTGCGGCTCGAACTCCGAAGTTGGCCCGCGCAGTCCTGACCTGGGCACGACGCGCACCGAGACGGCGCACTGGTTCAGGAGTTCTTTCCAGATTTGCGCCGCGTATGCGTTTTCAGTTTCCATGAACTTGGCCCACATATCGCTATCCCCTCAGCAAGTCCAACTCGTCGACGTTCACCGTGTCGCGCAGCCTGTACACCAGAACGGCGATCGCCAGCGCCACGGCTGCTTCCGCGGCGGCAACCGTGATCACGAAGATCGCGAAGACGTGCCCGCTCAGGGGGTCCGAAGACTCCACGAAGCGCGAGAACGCCAGGAACGTCAGGTTGGCGGCGTTGAACATCATCTCGATGCCGATGAGGACTCCGATGAAGTTGCGCTTCGCGAGCGACATGTAGAGGCCGATGGCGAAGAGGATTGCGCCGACCGCCAGGTAGTGCTCGAGGTCGATCTGGTCCACTAGTCGCTTCCCTCGTCGGGGCCTTCCGGCCGCACCAGGATGATCGCTCCCAGCACCGCCATCAGCAGCAGCACTGAGGCGATCTCGAAGGGCAGTACGTATTTGTCCAGCAGGGCGTCGCCGATGACGCTGGTCGTCTCTTCGAAGCCGTCACGGTCGGCGATCGCCCATTCCGTATCGAAGGCGGCGTAGATCATCCCCGCAGCGACCAGGCCGGCCAGCCCGAGCGCCGGGAACATCATGAAGCCGTCGGCGTTGTCGCGGCTGCCCCGTGGCGTGAGGACGATGGCGAAAATGATCAGGATAGCGATAGCGCCGATGTAGATCAGCACCTGCACGACGGCCAGGAAATCCGCTGATAGCGTTACGTAAAGCCCGGCCAGCCCCGCGAACGTCACGATCAGCAGCCCGACCGCGTGGATCAGGTTGCGCACGGCCGCAACGCCCACCGCCGCGCCAATTGTCATCGCGGCGAGCAGCCAGAAGGCGACGACCGTTCCCGTGTCGTCCATCAGGCTTCCGCCCCTTCGTAGTAGATCTTGCCCACTTCGCGCGTCAGCGTCGCGCGGTGCCCGGATTGCTTGCCCTTGCCGTGGCCCAGGAAGCGGGCCCAGCCGATCACGAGCGCCACCGCCAGCGTGATGTTGATCGCTGCGATCGCCGGCAAGGCCACGTTGCGCGATGCCCCCGTCTCATTCCAGACGAGGACTTCGGCGCCCACCACCAGCACGTTCACCAGCATCAGCGGCAGCATGAACTTCCAGGCGAAGGCCATCAGTTGGTCGATGCGCAGCCGCGGCAGCGTACCACGGAACCAGATGTATACAAAGAAGATGAGATACAGCTTGCCGAGAAAAATGATCCACCCCGGCACATACTCCTCGAGGCCCCACGCGGTCCAGCCACCGAAGTAGATCGCCGTGGCCGCCGCTGCGATCGCGAAGCCCGCCAGGTATTCCGCCTGGTAGAAGAAGCCGAACTTGATGCCGCTGTACTCCGTGTGATACCCGGCTGCCAGCTCCGATTCCGCTTCGCTGATGTCCATCGGCGAGCGGTTGATCTCCACGGCGCCGGCGATGATGTACGCCGCCAGGCCCAGCGGCTGGATAAAGAGCAACCACGTGTTGTACTCGTCCTGCCAGCCGACGACGCTCTGCATGTTCATGCTGCCGACAAAGACGACGGCCGCAACCAGCGCCAACACCTGAATGATCTCGTAGCTGATCATCATTGCGATCGTGCGCATGGAGCCCAGCAGCGCGTACTTGTTGTTGGATGACCAGCCAGCCATGAAGATGGCGGGCGTCATTATCCCCGCCGCCGCAACTAGGAACAGCACGCCCACGTTAAGGTTCGCCAGCGCCATGTTCTCCCCGAACGGAATCACGGCGAACACTACGATCGTCGGGATGAAGATGACGATCGGCCCCAGCCAGAAGACGAGCCTGTCCGTCCCGCGCGGAGTGATCGCCTCCTTGAGCAGCAGCTTGATGGCGTCGGCCACGGGCTGCAGCAGCCCCGCCGGCCCCACCCTGTTCGGGCCTTTGCGGTTCTGCATCAGCGCCACCAGACGCCGCTCGATCCAGATGAACGCCAGGACGCTGAGGATCAGCCAAAGCAGGATGCCCACCGCGCCCGCGAGGCTCCAGATGACGTACTCGATGTCGCTGCCGAGACCCAGTTCGTCCAGCAGTTGGCGAATGGGGTTGCTCAGGTCGCGGAAGTCGTACCACTCGCCCTTCAGCAGGTATGACACTAGCGGTCCACCTCGCCGACGACGATGTCGACGCTGCCGAGGATGACGATCGCGTCGGCGACCGTGGCCCCGACCGACATCAGCTTGAGCGGCGTCAGGTTAATGAACGAAGGTGATCGTATGTGGAAGCGGAACGGCGCCGGCCCGCCATCGCTCACGATGTAGAAGCCCAACTCTCCGCGCGGCGACTCGATGCGGCTGTAAGCCTCGCCGACCGGCGGACGGAAGGCCAATGGCGCCACCGCCTGCCCCCACGGCTGCACCGTCGCCGTGCCGATGCGCTCGTGCACCGGCCCCGACGGGATCAGGTCCAGAGCCTGCTCCAGCATGTGCAGGCTCTGCCGCAGTTCAGCCAGCCGCACGACGAAGCGGTCGTACACGTCGCCGTTCTTGCCGACCGCGATATCGAAGTCCAGCCTGTCGTAGGCGGCATAGGGGTCAGCCTTGCGGATGTCCCAGGCGACGCCGCTCGCCCGCAGCATCGGGCCGCTGACAGAGTGTGCCATCGCCTGCTCCGGAGTCAGCGTCCCAACGCCGCGCGACCGCGCGATGATGATCTCGTTGTGTAGCAGCAGGTCCTCGTACTCCGCGAACCGTTTCGGCAGGTCCTTGAGCAGCTTGTGCGCCATCGGCATCCATTCCGGCGGCAAGTCCTTCGACACTCCGCCGATGCGCATGTAATTCAGCGTCAGCCGCGCCCCTGAAGCCATCTCGAAAAGGTCCAGGATCTTCTCGCGGTCGCGGAACATGTGCATGACCGGCGTCTGCCACGCCCCGCAGTCGTTTGCGAAGATGCCGATCGCCATCGCGTGGCTGGCGATGCGCTGAAGCTCCGCCATGATCGTGCGCAAGAACTTCGCGCGCTCTGGCACCTCGATCCCCATCAGCTTCTCGACCGCCTGCACGTAAGCCAGGTTGCCGGTCATCGCCGCCAGGTAGTCCGTCCGGTCCGTGAACGGGATGTTTTGCGTGTAGGTGCGCTCTTCCGCCAGCTTCTCCATGGAGCGGTGCAGGTAGCCCATCACCATATCGGCGTCGATGATCTTTTCGCCGTCCAGCGTCAAGCGCAGGCGGAAGACTCCGTGCGTGCTCGGATGCTGCGGCCCCACATTGACCGTGAAGGGTTCGGACTGAATCGTCACTCCGTGCCCCTTCCCGAAAGCGGCACGCCCGGCTCCCCGGGGAAGCGCTCCAGGCCAGCCATCTCGCCGCCCGGCATGTTCAGGTAGTCCTTGCGCAGCGGCCACCCGGCGAAACCCTCCCAAAGGAAGATGCGCCGCAGGTCCGGGTTCCCCTCGAAACGGATGCCGAGCAGGTCGTACGCTTCGCGCTCCTGCAGTTGCGCGCCCAGCCACACCGGCACAACCGAAGGGACGGCCGGGTTCTCAAGGTCCTCACTAAGCACTTTGATCGTCGTGATGCGGTTATGCTTGAACGACTCGATGTGATAGACCACCTCGAACCAGTCGATGCGGTCGACACCCGTCAGCGAACTCAGGAACTTGTACCAGTGGTGGTCGTCGTCGCGCAGCCACGACAGCACCTCGACCAGCTTCTCCGCCTTGACTGCGGCGAACTCCGGCAGCGCCTCCACGACCGCGCCCGGAAACTTCCCCTCGATGGCGTGGGCGACCTCCAGACCCGTCACGACTGTCGTCATGCGCCTACTGCCACTCCAGCGCATTCTTGCGCCACGCGTATAGAAGCCCAATCATCAGGATCAAAACGAACGTCATCACTTCGATAAAGCCGATGATCGCCATCCTCTCCGCCGAGACGGCGTACGGGTAAAGGAACACCGCCTCCACGTCGAAGATGACGAAAAGCAGCGCGAAGTAGTAATAGCGGAAGTTGAACTGCACCCACGCCGGCCCTTCCGTCTCGACGCCGCACTCATAGACGTCTTCCTTGATCCGGTCCGGGTAATCAGGCCTCACCCCGATGCGGCCCATAAGCCACGAAGAACCGATGCCGCCAACCGGAAAGATGATGGCAATCAGGAGCAAAAAGCCGACTTGTCCCCATTCAGGCAGCATCGTTTGTGAATTTTCTCCCTAACGGTCGGGAGTATATCAAGGCATCCTGTAAGGGTCGAGCGTTCGCCGCGATAAGTTTGTGCGCTCAGCCCTTGACCCGCGGCCCTATTCTCACGTAAACGTTAATACCGCATGTCCGACCGACCCTACGCCAAACCCCTACCCACGCCCAGCCCCGAGACCCAGCGCTTCTGGCAGGGCACAAAGAAGCACGAACTGTGGCTCCCCTACTGCCGCAAGTGCGAGGCCTTCTACTGGTATCCCCGCGACTTCCACCCGTTCTGCGGTAGCCGGGATGTCGAGTGGCGCCGCGCCACGGGCAAGGGCCGCGTCTACACGTTCGCCGTTCACTATCGCGCCTTTCACCCCGCGTGGAACGACGAGACGCCCTACGTCACCGCGCTTATCGACCTCGACGAAGGCGTTCGCATCTTCTCCAACCTCATCGAAGTCGATCCCGATCCGAAGAAGCTCGCCTGCGACACCCCCGTGGAAGCCGTCTTCGACGACGTGACGGACGAAGTGACGCTGGTCAAGTTCCGGCCGGCCTCCTCGTGACGACGTTTCCCGCATCCGCCCAGCGCTTCGCTGACGCCGCCCGCGAGCTCGGCCTCGACATCGAGGTCCGCGAGTTTCCGGAAGGCACCCGCACTGCCGAGGACGCCGCGCGCGCCATCGGCTGTGATGTCGCCCAGATCGTCAAGTCGCTCGTCTTCCTTGCCGATGCCGATCCGATCATCTGCCTCACCTCCGGCGTCAACCGTGTCGATACCGCCCGCCTGGCCGCCACCCCTAACGCCGTCGATATCTCGCGCGCCGATGCCGAGGCCGTCCGGGCCGCTACGGGGTTCGCAGTAGGGGGCGTCCCACCCTTCGGTCACGCCACCCCCGTGCGCCTTTATTGCGACCGCGATCTGCTCTCCCACGAAATCGTCTGGGCCGCGGCCGGCACCCCGACAGCCGTCTTCGCCGTCAGCCCCGCGCGCCTCATCGAAGCCACCAAAGCCCACGCCATCGACCTCAAGGAGGAAGCGTGAGCGATCCGCGCGAAACCCGCGGCTGGCTGCGCCAGGTCGCCATCGTCGGCGCCGACGAGTCGGATGAGATCGGCATGGTGCCGCACAAGGGGGTGCTGCAGCACCACTCCGAAGCCGCGCTCAACGCCCTCGAGGACGCCGGGCTCGCGCTGTCGGACGTCGATGGGCTGTTTACGTGTGGCGCAGGTTTCGCCGCCAGCCTACAGGTCGCCGAGTACCTCGGCATCCAGCCAAAGTACACCGATAGCACGTCGGTTGGCGGCTCGTCATTCGTCATTCACGTCGAGCATGCCGCTGCGGCCATCGCCACCGGCCTCATCGACGTCGCTCTCATCACCCACGGCGAGACCGGTTACTCCAATCGATTCCGCAACACGGGTCGCGCCCCGATGGACCCATGGTTCCCCGCCGCACAGTTCGAGATGCCCTACCACGTCGGCGGCCCGGCCACCACCTACGCGCTCGCCTGCCAGCGCCACATCCATCAGTATGGCACCACGCACGAGCAACTGGCCGAAATCGCCGTCGCCACCCGCAAGTGGGCGCAACTCAACCCGAAAGCGCTCATGCGCGACCCGCTGACGATCGACGACGTCCTGTCCTCGCGCTGGATCTCGTACCCCTTCCACCTGCTCGACTGCTGCCTCGTCACCGACGCCGGCGGCGCGATCGTCGTCACCAGCGCCGAGCGAGCCAGAGACCTCAAGAAGAAGCCTGTCTACGTCCTCGGCTCCGGCGAGGCGCACACGCACTGGACCCTGGCCAACATGCCGGACCTGACGACGACTCCCGCTGCCATCTCCGGCCCGCGCGCCTTCCAGATGGCGGGCGTCACCCACGACGACATCGACGTCGTTGAGGTCTACGACTCGTTCACGTACACCGCGCTCGTCACCCTCGAAGCGCTCGGCTTCTGCAAGCCCGGAGAGGGCGGCGCCTTCGTCTCCGGTCAGCGCACGGCCCCCGGGGGCGACTTTCCATTGAACACCAACGGCGGCGGCCTGTCATATACCCACCCCGGCATGTACGGCATGTTTCTACTCATTGAGGCCACCCGCCAGCTTCGTGGCGAAGCCGGCGACCGGCAGGTGGCGGGTGCGAAGCTGGCCTGCGTCAACGGGACGGGCGGCGCGCTGTCATCGACAGGGACGCTGATCCTGGGAGCGGATTGACACGTCATCGTCATCGCTGTGAGGTGCGCTCTCGATGAAGGATGAAGGCAACACGGCTGCGGGGTTCACGTATCAAGTTGTCGCGAGCGGAGACGTAAAGATCTTCCACGGCGGCACGCTCGCAACAACGCTGCGCGGGCCGGCAGCGACGAATTTCCTAGGCAAAGCCGCAGGCGCGTCCGACGCCGCGCGACAACAGCTCATGGCCAGGCTCACCGGCGATTACAAACGGGGCAACGAACGGAAGGCAAGGAATCATCCCCGAAACCGGTAGATCCCTCAATGCCGTTAATCGACCTGCACACCCACACTCACCCACTCTCCCACGACTCCGACGTGACGCCCGATGAGCTGGTCGACGCCGCAAAGCGAGCCGGGCTAGACGGCGTCTGCCTCACTGAGCACGATTTCTTCTGGGACCACGACAAAGCCGCCGAACTGGCAAAGCGCCACGACTTCATCGTCATCCCAGGCATCGAGGTCAACACCGAATGCGGGCACATTGTCGTATTCGGCCTAGAGAAGTTCGTCTACGGCATGCATCGCATGGCGGAACTGGCCGCCATGTGTGAAGCCGCCGGCGCCCCGATGATCGCCGCCCACCCCTACCGCCGCCAGCTCCCCTTCGAGCTGCAGAAGGAGGGCGACTGGGGCGAAGCCCTGGAACGCGCCGCCGCCAACCCCGGCTACGCGCTCGTCCACGCCATCGAGACGATAAACGGCCGCGGCACAGACCGCCAGAACGCCTTCTCCGCCGCCGTCTGCGAGCACCACAACCTCCCACAGACCGCCGGCTCCGACGCCCACAGCGCCCGCGACATCGGCGCCTGCGCCACTGAATTCGACGATCGAATTGAGGGGTTGGACGATCTCATCGCCGCGCTGAAAGCGGGCCGTGTCCGGCCCGTCGCGTTGCGCTAGGCGGGAGGACTTGATCCCGGCCCTTGCTACTTGCTTCCTTGTTACTATCGAGGAGTGCACCACGTCGACATCCTCCACGCCATCGGCAACACGCCCCTCGTCGAACTCCCCCACCTCTGCGACCGGCCGGAGATCCGCCTCTTCGCCAAACTCGAGGGCCGCAACCCTACCGGCTCAGTCAAAGACCGCATCGTCCGCGAGATGGTCTTCGAGGCCGAGCGCACAGGCCGTCTGCAGCCCGGCGGCCGCATCATCGAAGCTTCCACGGGAAACACCGGCATCGCCCTGGCCATGGTCGGCCGCGCCCTTGGCTACCACGTGCGGATCGTCATCCCGGAGAACGTTTTCCCGGAGATACCTCGCACACTCGCCGCTTACGGCGCCGAGATCACCTGGGTGCCGTCCGAACTCGGAGTCACGCGCGCCATCGAACTCGCCCGCCAGATCGCCGACGCCGAGGGCTGGTTCATGCTCGACCAGTTCGCGGACCCGGTGAACATCCGCGCCCACTACACCGGCACCGGGCAAGAGATCCTCGACGACCTCCCTCACGTCGACCTCTTCGTCGCCGGCCTCGGGACCGGCGGCACCCTCATGGGGGTCGGCGCCCTACTAAAGGAAGCGAACCCCGCCGCCAAGGTCTTCGCCGTCGAGCCACACCCCGGCTACCAGGTCCAGGGCCTCAAGTCGCTCGCCGACGGATTCGTCCCCCCGCTTCTGGATTACTCCCTCCTCGACGGCAAGATTCTCGTTCGCAGCGGCCACGCCTTTCGCGGCGCCGCTATGCTCATGCAGCAGGAGGCCATCTTCGGCGGCGTCTCCTCCGGCGCCGTCCTCCACGGCGCGCTCAAGGCCATCGAGCGCCTGCCCCGCGGCAATGTCGTCCTCCTCTTCGCGGACTCGGGATGGAAGTACCTGACGACCGAAATGTGGACCCGCTCCCCCGCCGAACACGAAGAAGAAGGCCTCGACGACGTCATTTGGTGGTGAGCGAGGTTTCAGGTTTCAGTTAGCGTTGTAGTGGGTGCACGACAGACATCCCGGCCGGAGGCGGGCGCTGCTCACTCGAATAGCTTCACGGACGAAAGTATCTCTTCCGTGTTGTCCGTGAAGTCAGTGGAGTCGACAGTCACACCAGACCCCGACAGCTCGATGTTGCCGCCAATCACCGCACCCTTCACCGAGAAGTTCCCCGATCCGTTGAGTTTCGCCTTGCCGTTGGGCACGTAGATGTAGCCTTCCCAGGTCCCGCCGCTTCCGGAGAGGTCCGCGGCTGAACTGGTGCTAGAGGTCGTGAACAGCAGCACGTCGTTCCAGTAAGGCTTGATATTGAAGTTGCTCCCTGAGATCGAAAGTTCCTGCTGCGCCACGAGTGTCACAGTTCCCGTCACGTCGGAGGCGCTCAACGTCAGTTTCCCCGTCGAGCAATACACACCCGGCAGAAGCTGGTTCGTATTCGGATCATCGTTTACCCACACGGAGTTAACTGATGTCAGGTCGGTGTCTGACGTAAAAGTCCTGGTACATGGCACATCGCTGTACGTGTAGCCCAGTGGGTCCGGGAGCTCGGGCGAGTTCTGGTAAGACGGGTCGAACACGTTGCCGCTGCCGCCGTTACTCAAAGAGCAGACGCCGGTGTTGTCGCCTTCCGAGAGAAGGTTATAGGAGCCAGATGTATCGACCGTGCTGTTGCTGTGAATGCCTCCGATGATGAAGTTATCAGAACCGCTCACCTTGAAGGGGTCGGTAGCGCTGCATCCTGTCTGCAAAGCGAAGAGAGCCCGTGGGGGCGCCTTCTCTATTACCTCCAGCGCACTGCCGGCCACAGAGCGAACTCCGATATTCAGAAGGTTGATGCCGACGACACGCGCGAACCTCACCTCAGATGGGCCGTGAATGCTCACCTCCGCATACAGCGATGACCCCGCATAGGGGCCGGACTCAGGGGGAATGCTTACGGTTACGCTCACGCCATCCTCACCGTGTTGGAAACCATTGGTCGCGGCGAAAGTATGCGCTGCCGCTGTCGCCGCCTCCACGGAATTTCCTTCCCGCAACTCGCTGGCGGCCGCCAATGAGGCTGCGTCACTTGCACCTTGCGCCGATGTCTTGTCAAGAAGGGCCGAGCCAACGTCGACGGTCAGTCCGACGAAACCCAGCAGCGCGGTGAGCATCAAAGCCATCATCGGCATCGTTTGTCCGCTTTCGCGGCAGGATTGGCCGCGGAAGGCGACACGCGGTAATTTCATCTCAAGACATTAGATGAACTTCGGATGCGCCGGTTACAGATTCGAGTATCGTCTCGGTTGAAAAGCGGTGAACTCGTCCCAGTCGCTTCTTGAGAACGGCAAGCTCGCCTACGTCGTCCTCTCTCACCTTTCCTGCGACAATCACAGTGACCATGCGCCAATCTATCTCCTTCGACCGCGCCGCCTCCTTCTACGATCGCACGCGCGCCATGCCCCCCGCCACCGTCGAAGCCATCACCAACGAACTCCTGGCGCAGACAAAGAAAGCCGGCGCGGACCGCCTGCTCGAAGTCGGCGTCGGCACCGGCCGCATCTCGCGGCCGTTACTCGAGCGGGGCCAGCACGTCGTTGGGGTCGACATCTCGACCGAGATGATGGCTCAACTCCTCGCTCAGCTCACCCCCGCCCACCTCGCGCCCGACCTCATGCTCGGCGACGCCACCCGCCTGCCGTTCTGCGATGACACTTTCCGCGCCGTCCTCATGGTCCACGTCTTCCATCTCGTCGCCTCAGTCGAGAAGACGATCCAGGAGATCCGCCGCGTCCTCGCTCCCGGCGGCGTCTTCCTACACAAGGTCCAGCGGGACAACGCACCCTTCGCCGCCAACGAGCGCTGGTGGAACGATGCCCTCACGGGCCGCGGCCACCCGCCTATCAGTCGCATGACCTTCGACCACCAGCGGGAGATCCTCGCCGCGACCGGCGCTCAGCTCGAAAGCATCGACATCGTCACCGACGCCACAGAGGTCGACGCCGAAGTGATCATCGAAGAAATCCCGATGCGCCTGAACTCCTGGTCCTGGCAGGTCGACGACGCTGTCTTCGAAGAGCTCGCCCCCGCCTACCAGCGCTGGTTCGCCGAAACCTACCCGCCCGTCGTCATCGAAAAAGCCACCCACCAACTCGAAGTCTGGCGCTGGCCCGACTGAGACCGAGTGTCGGGCGGGTGCGCTGCGCCTCTCTCTCGCGCTACGCCCCTGTAACCTGAAACCCTAAACCTGTAACCTACCCCCATGCCATCTCGGAAACGCCCGTTCACTGCCGACGATCTGTACTCGATCAAGACAGTCTCCGATCCCAACGTCTCACCCGACGGCACGCTCGTCGCGTACGTCGTCTCCGGCCCCGACCGTGAGAAGGATGAGACGCAAATGTCCATATACATCGCCGCCATCGACGGCAGGACGCCGCCGCGCCGGTTCACCCACGGAACGAAGGACCACTCCCCGCGCTGGTCGCCCGACGGCCGCTACCTTGCCTTCGTCTCCGACCGTGGCGTGAAGTCGCAGGTGTTCGTCGCCCCAATGAACGGCGGCGAGGCCCGCCGGGTCACGAAGCAGAAGTGGGGCATCGGCAGTCCCGCCTGGTCCCCCGACTCAAAGCGCCTCGCTTACACCGCCCGCACCGGCGAGTACACCGAGCCCAAGGAGCGCAAAGGCGCCGAGAAGGCCGCGCCGCGCGTCATCCGTGACCTCCGCGTGCGCCTCGACGGCGTCGGCTTCTTCGACGAGCGACGCATGCACATCTTCGTCGCGGACGTCGAATCCGGCGAAGAGCAGCAGATCACCAGCGGCGACTACAACGACGACCACCCCGCCTGGTCGCCCAACGGCCGCACCATCGCCTTCACCTCCGACCGCGGCCGCGACCGTCATCAGCGCATCTGGCGCAGCGACGTCTGGACTGTGCGCGCGGCCGGTGGCCGCCCCCGCAAGCTGACCCGCTCGCGGGGCTCCGCCGCCCACCCGACGTTCTCTCCCGACGGGCGTTATGTCGCCTACGCCGGCCACGAAAACGGAGACGACCTGGCGAAGAACACGCACGTGATGATTGTCCCCGCACGCGGGGGCGGCGTCCCGCGCTCCCTGTCCATCTCGACTGACCGGCCGGCCCTCGGCTGGCCAGCCTTCGGCGCCGGCCGCGCCTTCAACTGGGCGCGCGACTCCCGTTCGCTCTACTTCCTCGCCGTCGACCTCGGCACCATCGCCATCTACCAGGCGCCACTCAAGGGCGACGCCCGCAAGGTCCTCGACGGCGAACGGCAGATCGAGTCCTTCGCCATGACGCCCGACGGCAAGCGCGCAGTCTTCACCGCCGTCTGGCCCAACCGCCCGTGGGAGCTTTATACAGCGCCGCTGCGCGACCGCCGCCGCGAAACCAACCTCTCCCGCGCCAACGACCATTTCCTATCGCAGGTGACCCTCGGCGACGTCCGTCGGGTGACCTGCAAGGCCGCCGCCGACGGCGCCGAAATCGAGTCCTTCGCCATGTATCCGCCGGACTACAAGCGCGGCAAGAAGTATCCGCTCGCCATCAATGTTCACGGTGGCCCGCACAGCTTCCACCCCGGCCCCCGCGCCATGACCGAGTTTCACGCACTCACGGCGCGCGGCTACGTCGTCCTCCTCCCCAACCCTCGCGGCTCCAGCGGCTACGGCGAGAAGTTCAGCGAGATGGTCATCGAGGACTGGGGCGGCGCAGACTACAAGGACATCCTCGCCGCCTGCGACGACCTCGTCCGCCGCGGCGTCGCCGACCCCGACCGCCTCTACATCGGCGGCTACTCTTACGGCGGCTACATGTCCGCCTGGGCAGTCGGCCACACCGACCGCTTCAAGGCCGCGCTCGTCGGCGCGCCCGTCGGCAACCTGGTCTCCGCCTTCGGCACCGGCGACATCCCAATCTTCGACGTGATCGAGCTGGGCGGCCTGCCCCAGGACAACATGGCCTGGTACATCGAGCGCTCGCCAATCACCCACCTCAAGAACTGCAACACGCCCGTCCTCCTCGTCCACCACGAGGGCGACCTCCGCTGCCCCATCGAGCAGTCAGAGGAGATATTCCAGGCGCTGAAGCTCATGC
The DNA here is from genome assembly GCA_035512435.1 of Dehalococcoidia bacterium. Lineage (GTDB taxonomy): Bacteria > Chloroflexota > Dehalococcoidia > SM23-28-2 > RBG-16-64-32 > CF-162. Next base: position 21,271 of record DATKDX010000035.1, on the reverse strand, counting down.
GCAAAGAAGTCGAGTTCATCCGCTACCCCGGCGGCTTCCACACCTACAACACCCACACGCCGTCGCAGACTAAGGACCGCATCGAGCGGATCGTGGCCTGGTACGACGAGCACGCGCCGAAGCGCGCGGCACGGAAGCCGGCGGCGCGACGCACGTGGGCTACCGCCGGGCGATGACCTGACGTCGACGGCCTGCCGGCCAAACCGTAAACTCGCCCCACGTAACTTAGCCTTCGGACAGTCGACTCGAAAGGGAGAGCTAGCCGGGGCTGAAGCGCGGCTAGCAGAGGCCGTCGGGTTTGAATGGACTGAAGTACCGCTCACCCATGCCGGATGCGCCTAGCCGCGCCAGCGGACAGACCCGGAAGCTCGCGGGCACCTGGAAACGCTCTCGGTCCAGGCCAGCCGGCCGTTCGTCCCACTCGTCCGCGGAGAGCGCGACCTCAAAACCGGCGCAAGGTACACGTTCGCCAAGCGCCACGAGTGGACACTGCCCGAACTCATGAGGGCCGTCGCAAACGGCGATGACCTTAAGTGCACCCGATTCGTAGATGGTCGCAACCATTTCTGTCCTCCCTTCTGGCCACTCTCAGCATCGGTTCTGCGACCATCGTGGGCCAGTGCCGAACGGCCCGTTATCGCGAGCGTGAACGAAGGCGAGGTCTTTGCTAGAATGAGGGCCGCCCGGGCACCGAGCCCCGCACCCGCACGCCCCAGCAGAAGGAACGTCACTTGCCCGAATCACTCAGCGTCGCACAGGCCAAGGAACACTTCGGGAAGCTCCTGGAAGGCCAGCTGGTGCGCGTCGCCGCCATGAAGCAGGACACCGAATGGACGGACTTCTCGGCCGTCTCGCCGATCATCATCGGCGTCTGCGGCGGCGACGGAATTGGACCCTTTATCACCAGCGAAGCGCAGCGTGTGCTTGAGACGCTCCTCGTTGACGAGATTTCGGCAGGCAGAGTTGGGTTCCGTACCGTCGACGGCCTCACCATTGAGAACCGTGCCGCTGAGAATACGGCGATCCCGCCGGATGTGCTGGAAGAACTGAAGAAATGTCATGTCATCTTGAAGGGCCCGACGACAACCCCCCGCGCTGGCGACCCCTGGCCCAACATCGAGTCCGCCAACGTGGCGATGCGCAAGGAATTGGACCTTTTCGCCAACGTCCGGCCCGTCGGCGTCCCGGAGGAAGGCATCGACTGGATCTTCTTCCGCGAGAACACGGAGGATCTCTACGCGCTCGGTTCCGATGGGATCACCATCGAGAACGACATCACGATCGACTTCCGCCTGATCACGGAGCCTGGCGCCGACCGCATCATCCGCCTCGCTTTTGAGCATGCTAAGAAGAACGGCATCGATCGCGTAACTGTAATCACCAAGGCCAACGTCGTCAAGACGACCGACGGTCGCTTCCTGGACGTCGCCCGCCGCATCGCCGTGGATTACCCGGATATCGCCTGGGATGACTGGTACGTCGACATCATGACCGCCAAGCTCATCGATAAGAAGCGCCGCACCGACTTCCGCGTCATGGTTCTGCCCAACCTCTACGGCGACATCCTCACAGACGAAGCCGCGGAACTCCAGGGCGGCGTCGGCACAGCCGGCAGTGCCAACATCGGCAAGCGGTACGCCATGTTCGAGGCGATCCACGGCAGCGCCCCACGTATGGTGGACGAAGGCCGCGCCCAGTACGCCGATCCCAGCAGCATGGTTCGCGCCGGATCGATGCTTCTAGGCCACATCGGCCATTTGCAGCTCGCCCGTCAGCTGGAAATGGCGCTCGATATCTGCGGTCGCTTCGAAAAGCGCCTGGTAATGACAGGACGCGATACCGGCGCCACGGGCGCAGAGTTTGCCGACTACATCCTGGAAACCATGAACGATCCCGCCCTGGAAGCACGCTGGAACGACTACCAGAAACGACTCGTCTCCTAAGAGACGCTCCGCTCGCGAACCGCAATCTAATCTAGAGGAGAAACCAATGCGCTCAAAAGTAACGATTGTCGGGGCCGGCATGACAGGCGCCACCATGGCTCAGAAGCTGGCCGAGACCGGCTACTGCGATATCGTCCTGCAGGACATCATCGAGGGCATGCCCCAGGGCAAGGCGCTTGATTTGGCCGAGGAGGCGGCGCATGCAGGCTTCGACGCGACGATTACAGGCTCAAATGATTGGGCGAACACCAGCGGTTCTGATGTCGTTGTCATCACCTCTGGAATGCCGCGCAAGCCCGGCATGACTCGGGAAGAACTGCTCAACATTAACGCCGACATCGTCCGCGATGTCGCGACCGCCGCCATCAACGAGTCACCAGACGCGGTTTTCGTCGTTTTCGCCAACCCAATGGACGCCATGTGCCATGTGACGATTGAAGCCACGGGGCTTCCGCGAGAGAAGGTCATCGGCCAGGGCGGTATGCTGGACAGCGCCCGCTTCCGCACCTTCCTTGCCTGGGAGAGCGGATCATCCGTGCAGGACGTCCACGCCATCGTTCTCGGCGGGCACACGGAAGCCACGATGGTTCCGATTATTAGCACTTCCACGATAGGGGGCGTGCCGCTGACAACGGCGATGACGAAGGACCAAATCGATGCCTGCGTCCAGCGCGCTAAGAACGGCGGCGCAGAGATTGTCTCACTATTGAAGACGGGTTCTGCTTACTATGCGCCAGCGGCCGCGACCGTCCAGATGGTCGAGGCCGTACTACTCGATCAAAAGCGCGTGATGCCCTGCGCTGTACTGGCGAACGGCGAGTACGGCATCGAAGACGCGTTCGTCGGCTTGCCCATCAAAGTCGGCGCGGCCGGCCTCGAGCAGTCGTACGAGCCACCCCTTTGGGACGACGAAATCACAGCCATCCGCGCTGCGGCCGATGCGACGAAGGAGCTGGTTGCTCTCATCGGGAAGAACTGAGACGCCGCGGGAGACGTAACTAATCCCAACGGGCATCCACCACACCTCAAGGAGGACTCATGCGCATTAAACTCCTCGCGATCCTCGCCCTCGCAGCGCTCACTGTCTTCGCGCTCGCCTGTGGCGACGATGACGACGACGACACCGGGGACGACGCAAACGGCGACGTATCGACAACGGCGCCCGCCGGCGATGCTACCGACGCGCCTGCTGATGCCGCCACCGAAGACGCCGAGCCAACCGATGAAGGGGAGGGGGACAACGGCGCGGAGAGTGTCGCCGTCTTGATCGCTGACTTCGCTTTCGATCCTTCTGAGTTCACAGTACCGGCCGGCTCGATAACATTCGACGTCACAAATGAGGACTCTGTAGCCCACACGTTCACGGTCTACACCGACGAGGCATTCTCCGAGGCGACCGACGTTAACGTGTCAGTCCGCGGCGGCTCCAGCGGAAGCGGTGAGGGTGAGTTTGAAGCGGGTGAGTACTACTTCCGCTGCGAATTCCACCCCGACATGCAGGGCACCTTCACGGCTGAATAGCGAAGCACGAACGCCACCAAAGCCAGGCCGGAGACCCCGGCTTGGCTTTTGACGCCGTCCCCGAAATCTACGACCGCGTACGCCCCTCCTACCCCGACGCCCTCTTCGACGAGCTCTTCTCACACTTCAGCGGCAACCCTGGTGTTCTCGAAATCGGACCCGGCACCGGCCAGGCAACTCGCTCCCTACTTGCCCGCGGCGCCCGAGTAACTGCCGCCGAGCCGGGGCCCCAAATGGCGGGGTTTCTGCGACAGAAGCTCGCCGGTGAACACCGGCTCGCAATCATCAATGCGAAGTTCGAGGACATATCAGCCGCCGAACCGTTCGATATCGTCTTCGCCGCCACGTCTTTCCACTGGGTCGATCGGGCGGTCCGCCTTCAGAAGGCGCATGACGCGCTGCGCCCCGGAGGCGCGCTTGCCATCGTCAGCACCAACCAGGTGCGCTCCCGCGCCGACCGCGGCTACTTCGACGCATGCCAGCCCATCTACCAGAAATACTTTCCCGACGAAGAGCGGACGGTGCTACAGACGCCGGAAACGATTGTGCCAGCCGAGCTCGCGGAGATCGACGAGAGCGCGCTGTTCGGGCCCGCCGCTCTGCACCGCTACCGCTGGGACCAGACCTACACCACGACGCAGTACGCCGACCTTGTCCGGTCCTACTCCAACACCAACATAATGCATGCGGCGGCGCGCGATGCACTTGTCGCGGAGCTGTGCGCACTCGCTGACAGTGACTTCGGCGGCTCTGTGACGCGGCCACTCGTCATCACTCTCACGCTCTCTTTTCGCACCTAGAGCGCGGCAGACCGGTGCTATCATGGCCTTGATGCGGGAAATTCACGTCGATCAGATCCGGGAAACTGTGCGCCGCCTGTGCCAGGAAGCCTCGTGCCTGCTACCGGAAGACGTTGTAGGCGCACTGCAGACGGCTCGCCAGCGGGAGGAATCCCCGGTCGCCGTGAAGGTGCTGGACCAGATCCTGGTGAACGCTGATATCGCCCGCGATGAGATGCTCCCGCTGTGCCAAGACACCGGCACGACAGTCCTTTTCCTGGAGATCGGGCAGGACGTGCACATCACTGGTGGCGACCTCAAGCAGGCGCTCACAGATGGCGTCGGAGCCGGCTATACGGAAGGCTACCTGCGCGCCTCCATTGTCGACCGGCCATTCTCCGCCCGCACCAACACCAAGAACAATACGCCACCCATCGTGCACACAGAAATCGTGCCCGGCGACTCCCTTCGCATTCAGGTCATGCCAAAGGGCGGCGGTTGCGAGAATATGAGCCGCTTCACCATCATGCTTCCTTCCGCCGGCAAGCAGGGGATCAAGGACTTTCTGCTCCAGACGGTGGACGAGTCTGGCGGCAACCCGTGTCCGCCTATCATTGCGGGTGTTGGTATAGGCGGCACCGCCGAACATGCGATGCTGATGGCCAAGAAGGCGCTCACCCGTAAGCTAGGAGAGCCTAACCCTGACACAGAGGAAGACGAGTTCGAGGCTGAACTTCTCGACGCTGTGAACGCACTAGGTGTAGGCCCACAAGCTGTCGGAGGAACACAGACTGCCATGGGCGTGCACGTCATGACGCACCCGACACACATCGCCTCCCTGCCGGTAGCGGTGAACCTGCAGTGTCACTCCGCTCGCCTCAAAGAAGCCGTTCTCTAAGGCCGAAGATGGCCGAGCACCACATCTCGCTTCCCCTCACGGACGAGACCATCATCCTGCTCAATGCCGGCGATTATGCTTACCTAAGCGGGTTTGTACTTACTGGTCGCGACGCCGCCCACAAGCGGATGACCGACTCTCTAGCGAGGGGCGAGCAACTCCCCATAGATCTTTGCGGAGAGGTCATCTACTACGTGGGACCGACGCCCAACAGGCCCGGCGAGATCATCGGATCGGCAGGCCCAACCACCGCGATGCGGATGGATCCGTTTACGGTCCCTCTGCTGCAAGCGGGGCTCAAGGGCGCCATCGGCAAAGGCGGACGTGGACCAGACGTCTCCCGCGCGTTCGTCGAATATAACGCCGTCTATTTCCTCGCCGTTGGCGGCGCCGGCGCGTTCCTATCCCATCACATCAGAAGCGTTGAGGTCGTCGCTTATGAGGATCTGGGGACGGAAGCCATGCGCCGGATGGACCTGAATGAGTTCCCGGTAGTCGTCTGTAACGACATTTTCGGGGGAGATGCGCTCGACCAGGGCAAGGCGCGGTGGCGTCGCGCTATGTAGCTTGTTCTGAACAAAGCACGAGAGGCAGTCCGCCCCAGACTGCCTCTCGAAGATCCGCCTAGTTGGCGGACCAGAAGGAGGTCGCCCCTCTAGTTGTCTAGTTGTTGCAGAGGTAAACGCACATAGGTTCCGGAAGGTTAACTGTATCAGCTAAGGAGATTGTGCGTTTTACTCTGTTGTTATCCAATTGTAGTTTACATATTCCGGTGTCCAGATGTATAGACGATGATCTTCCACGACTGTTACAACACTTGGGGCTTGGGTTCATTCCAAGTCATCGATCGTCTGTTGGTGATCAGTCGCTCTCACTATGCCCCGAGGCCGATTCGCCGGGTAATCTATTGAGGGCATCGCGTATCGTCGGTTCCTTGTCTTGGTGGCCCTCTTCGACAGCCGCTCTCGGTCCCGCCGGGCCGGCGGCTTTTGCCTCCTGCACCATCACTCGGTGCGGGAACGGGATCTCTATACCTAGCTCGTCGAAGCGACGCTTGAGGCGGCGCCTGAGTTCACCCATGACTTCCCATTGGCGGATGGGCAGCACGTCCCCGATTATCTTTATCTCTATACCCGATTCGCCGAACGCATCCACGCGAAGACAGTGTGGCGGATCCAGGATGACGTCTTTCCAGTCCGCATCATCCGCGAGTTCCCGGCCAACTTCGTTGATTACCGCCATGACCTCATCGAGGTCCTCGGCATAGGAAACGGAGATGTTCATGTTCACGCGAGAGAACTCCTGGGTGAGGTTACTGGCGACTTTTATCTCGCCATTGGGGACCCAGTGCACGACGCCATCAAGATCGCGAACGACCGTGCGGCGGATCCCGATGTCCTCGACAACGCCAGTCTTCCCGGCGATCTCTACGACGTCGCCCTTGCCATACTGGTTATCGAGCAGAATGAAGATGCCAGCAAGGAAGTCACGGACGAGGCTCTGGGCACCAAAGCCAATGGCGATTCCAGCCACACCCAGGCCTGCCAGCAACGGCGCGATCTCCAGCCCAACCTCCGGTAGCGCTGTGATGAACCCAAGCACGATGAGAAGTGTCGCGCCGGAGCGGGTAAATACATGAGTCAGCGTATTCGAACGCTGCTCGATCTCCTCTTCCGGCTTGTTCGCCAAGCGACGTGACGTGGCGACGCGCACAAGACGGGGGACGACCATGTTGATGACGAAGATGGCCAGCAGAACGAAGATTAGGATGCCGAGGATCACCAGACCTTCGTCGGTAAGCCATTCTTCGACTTGGTCCCAGTCGGACTCGGCGGGCGACTCGGCCTGGAGGAGGAAGTACACGCAGACGGCTCCTTTCAGCTCGTCTCCAAGGCTAAGAGATACGTTCTCCGCAAGCAAACGGCTATACTGGCGCGGATGAATCTCATACATCGCTGGTACTGCCGCTCCGATGGCTGGGCGAAGCTCGTCCAACAGTACATGCTTCCAGCCATCCTCAAGGATGCCGAGCTGGGCGATAACGTGCTTGAGATCGGTGCCGGCCCCGGCAAAACGACCGAGTGGCTGATGCAAAATGTCCCGAAGCTAACCGCAGTGGAGATCGATCCTGTGCTGGCCGACCGCCTTAGGGAACGACTGGCAGGAACGAACGTCACAGTTGTGCAGGCAGACGCCACAGACATGCCGTTCTCGAACAGCGACTTCTCCGGCGCCGTCTGCTTCACGATGCTGCATCACGTGCCAACTGCCGAGTTGCAGGACAAGCTCTTCGCCGAGGTCTGCCGCTACGGCCGGGGGCGCGATACGCCGGATCCGACAGCACGACCAGTTTCCGCTTTCGGCTCTATCACATCGCGGACATCTGCGTGCCGATCGAGGCGGCGTCGCTGGCGCCGCGGCTGGTAAGTGCGGGGTTCAGCGATATTAAGGTCAACGTGCGCAAAGAGGGCGGGTTTACTTTCTACGCGCGCAAGCCGGCCTAGACCGACTCGTAGATCGCGTTGAAGATATTGCGCCAGCGCGGGTCTTCACGGGTTGTCGGATCCGGGTTTTGCATCCGGTTCATGACGTAGCCAACGCCGAACCTCGCATCGGGGTCGGCGTAGCCGAAGGAGCCGCCCATCCCGGCGTGGCCGAAGAGACGCCCGCTGGGGCTAATCTGGAACTCCTTCGAGTCGAGATGGAATCCTACTCCGAAGCGGAGCGGGAAGAAGAGGACGGCACACTCACCGTCCGACTGTTCTTCGGTGGCTAGCTCGATAGTCTCCGGCTTGAGGACATGCCGGCCGCCCAAGGTACCGTCGGTGGCGAGGGCGCCGTAAAAAGTGGCCAGGTCGCGCGCCGTGCCATGGCCGTTAGCCGCCGGCATCTCGCTGGCGCGCCACTCGCGGGTGTTCATGTACGCCGGGTTCGACATGGGCAGCGGCGAGACGAAGAAGGCTTTGAACGTCATGGACTGCGGGTTGAGTAGCGCCGCGGCTAGCCGGTTCGTTGGGTCGAAGTTCGGCAACGAGGCCGGGATCATTTCCGCCGTGCGCTCGTCGTGCTCCGGGCCAAAGCCGATCATGAAGTCAAGGCCCAGCGGCTCGGCGAACTGCTCCCGCCAGTAGTTGCCGACGGTCTTGCCGGTGACACGCCGGATCACTTCGCCGACCAGGTGGCCGAAGGTGAGCGCGTGGTAGCCATGGGCAGTGCCGGGTTCCCACATCGGCTTCTGTGCAGCCAGTGCTTCAACGAGAGCCTCCCACTCAAAAGACCTCTCGAGAGGAATGAGATTGTCGACGCCGGGGAGGCCGGCGCGGTGGCTGAGCAGCCAGGGCACCGGGATACGCTCCTTGCCGTTCTGCGCGAACTCCGGCCAGTAGTCCGCCACCGGAGCATCGAGGTCAAGCTTGCCCTCTTCGACGAGGCGGAGCGCGCAGACCGTGGTCATGCCCTTCGTCGTGGAGTAGGTGTTCACGATCGTGTCCTGCTCCCAGGGACGCGTCATCGCGGCATCGGCGTGACCGCCCCAGATATCGACGACGGTTTCGCCGTCGACGACGAGGGTAAGCGCGGCGCCCAGCTCACCATTCTCCTCAAAGTTGCGCGTGAAGGCTTCGCGGACCTTGTCGTAGCCGGGCTTAATGACGCCGTGGATGTCGGTGGCGGTTGTCATGGTTCCCTCCGCAGTCGGATATCGCCCCGATTGTACACCTTCTGGTGACCGCCCGGTCAGTTGAGGCCGGCGCGTCGCGTCGGTACTGTTACCTCGCTCGCGCCCAGGCTGCGTGCCCAGTCATCGCTGCATTGACGAGCGTTTCTCCCACACCATGGCCACTGTGAGTCTCTTCGGCAAACAACTCTTCGATCTGGACTACGGGCCCGTTGGCGAACATCGTGTCGAATACGACCGCCATGATGTAGCCGGCCAACAACTGCGCTGCGCGGCAACCCGCAGAAACGCGCGCTCGTTGGTGAGCAGCCGGGGGTACAGGGCGTCGAACGCAGCGCGGTCGGGCGTGTAAGAGGTGACGAAGCGTGTCAACATGCCGAATACCGCATCGGCGTCTGCTGCTATCGTCCCGCGGACGTGCATTCAGGCCAGCTTTTCAAGCGGCGCGAAGCTCAGCAGCAGCTTCTTAATGCCGGCAGTACCCTGGAACGCTACCACTACCTGGAAATCGCCGCCGGACGGTTCCGAGGAAACGACGATGCCCTCGCCGAACTTTTCGTGCCGCACTCTGTCGCCGGCATTGAAGGTATCGGATGGGATGGCAGGTGTCTGTGGATCGATGCGCATAACGTGGCGGTAGCGCGAAGGGGCGAACATTTGCTGTTGGGAGGCGCGCTCGTGCTGAGAGACGAGGTCGGGCGGGATATCGGCGAGGAAGCGCGAGGGCGGGTTATGGCCGGAGAAGGCGCGGCGGAAGGCCCGGACGAGGTAGAGCCGGTGCTTGGCGCGTGTCATGCCGACGTAGCAGAGGCGCCGCTCTTCCTCGAGCTGCTCCGGGTTGCCGGACTCAAGCGATCGCATGTGCGGCAGGATGCCTTCTTCGAGGCCGATGATGAAGACGACCGGGAACTCCAGGCCCTTGGCCGCATGTAAAGTGATGAGCGTGATGGCGTCGGATTCGTCCATCTCATCGACGTCCGTAATTAGCGCCACGTCTTCCAGGAACGAGGCGAGGGCGTGTTCTGCCTTCAGCTCGTCGTACTGGATAACGACGGCGCGTAGCTCCTGGACGTTGTCCCAGCGCTCCTCGCCGTCATCGTTGGCCATGATGTAGGGCTTGTAGTCGGTGCGGTCAATGATTGTGTCGAGCAGCGCTGACAGCGTCTCTTCCTTTGACATCTGGATGAGCTCGTTGAGCATACCGAGGAAGCGAAGGAGGGCGCCGGCCGTGCGCTTCTGGAAGGGGTGGGCGCCCGTGGGGCCTTCCGGCGAGTCGCGCTCTGCATCAGCGACGAGTTGAAGTGCGGCGTACGGAGGGACCTGGCGCTCGGCGCCCCAGCGGCGCAGCTCCTCCAGCGTGCGGTCGCCGATGCCGCGGGAAGGAGTGTTGATGACCCGCATCAGGGCCACAGCGTCGAACGGGTTCTGCACGAGGCGGAGGTACGCGATCAGGTCCTTGACTTCGCGGCGCTCATAGAAGCGGGTGCCGCCGATGAGCCGGTAGGGGATGTTGCGCCGTACCAGCGCCTCTTCCATGGGCCGCGACTGGGCGTTGGTACGGTACATGACGGCGATGTCACGGTGGTTGCAGTTGTCCTCGCGGACCAGGCGCTGTATCTCCTGGACGACGAATAGCGCCTCGTCCTCGTGGTCGTATGCCTCGTGGACGATTATCGGCTCGCCGCCGGGGTTCTCCGTCCAGAGGTTCTTCTCCTTGCGCTGCTTGTTGAGCGCGATCACGGAGTGCGCCGAGTCGAGGATCGTCTGTGTCGAGCGGTAGTTCTGGTCGAGGATGACGACCTTGGCGTCGGTGAAGTCGTGCTCGAAGTTGAGGATGTTGCGGATATCGGCGGAGCGCCAGGAGTAGATCGACTGGTCCGGATCGCCGACGACGCAGATGTTGCGGTGGACAAAGGCCCAGTGTTTGGCCAGCACGTACTGCGAGATGTTGGTGTCCTGGAACTCATCGATGTGCACGTAGCCGTACTTCTCGGCGTACTTGTCACGGATGTCAGGACGCTCCTCGTACAGCACGACAACCTTCTGCAGGATGTCGTCGAAGTCCAGCGCGCCGCTCTCCTCCAGGAGGTCCTGGTAGCGGTTGTAGACGCGCGAAGTCACTTCCTGGAAGTAGTCGCCGACGAGTGCCGCGAACTGCTGCGGCCCTTGAAGTTCGCTCTTCGCATGGGAGATGGCGGAGAGCACAGCGCGCGGGGCGACCCGCTTAGAGTCGAGGCCCATGTCTTCCAGCGCGCGCTTGACGACGGCCATCTGGTCGGCGTCGTCGAAGATGGTAAAGGTGCGGGGGACACCGATCACCTCGCCGTCGATGCGCAGAATGCGAGCGCAGACGCTGTGGAATGTGCCCATATTTATGTCACGTCCGCGCTCCTCGCCGACCAGCGCATAGACGCGGTCGCGCATCTCCCGTGCCGCCTTGTTGGTGAAGGTGACGGCCAGGATGCGGTAGGGCCGCACGTGGTGCTCCTCGATCAGGTAGGCGATGCGGTGGGCGATGACCCGCGTCTTGCCGGAGCCCGGACCTGCCAGGATCAGAAGGGGTCCCTCGGTGGCCTCTGCGGCCTCACGCTGGCGCGGGTTGAGGTGTGCCAGTATGGCTTCGCCGGCGGTCATTTCCGCTTTCGGGTGCTGGGGCGTCATACGTCAATGATACGGCGCGCTTCTATGGCCAGATACAGGCAAGCGGCGTTGCCAACAAACGACTAAAAGCCGACCGAGGGCAGCCACGGACCGGCCGGCGCCTCGTACGGGCCGAGCGACATCAGGTTCATGACTTTGCGGTTGGCGCAACCGGCTGCCAGGAGCCGCCGGTACAGATCTCCTTCGATGAGGGGACAGAACACGCGCTGCATCTCCGGCAGCATGTCAACGACGGAGGCGAGTACGGTCTCCACGAGCGCCTCCTCCGTCTCGCCGGCGCCGTGGCCGACCATGCCGGGGATGAAGTAAGCGATAATGCGGCCGGCCTTCTCGCACACATGAGGCGGCATAGGGCCGCCGATGTGCTGCTCCGCCTCATTGCGACGGCTGACGCGGTAGATGTCCCGCGACAGCGCTTCTATCGCGTCAAGATCACCTTTCGTCGCCAGGCGTACGTCTCCGGACGGCTGAGGCGCCGGTATCATGAGCGCGCACGGCGCCCTCGTATCGAAGCCAAACGATGCATACAGCGCCAACGACTGCATATTGAACGAGTCCTGCATCAGGCGGACCCGCTCGATGCCAGCGTCACGCGCGTAGTCGAGCAGGTTCTGCATCAACAGGCGGCCGATACCACGGCCCTGCAAGTCCGGGGCCACCGAGACGGGGCCGACGGCGCCAACTTCGTCGTTCGTCGTCAGGAAGTTGGACCCAGCAAGAGCGCCATCGCTGGCGGCAGCAATGCAATAGCTCTGCTCGCTCCGCACCATCGAGCCGATTATCATGCTCGCCATCTGAGGAGACGTGAAGTCAGTCGGGAAACCGTGGGATGAAGCAATACCGTGGAAGGCGCGATAGCAGATGTCGCCCAGCTTCTCGACGTGTTCGGGCGCTACGGGCAGAACCTCTGTCGCCATTGCGGCCACATCATCGCACAAGAGAAGACCGTCCCGCCTTGTGGGGGACGGTCCGGGTCTCTTTGCGCACCCCGGTGTAGTTAGCGGATCAGTTTAGCCGAGCCGCCGAGCTGGACGCCGATGGCGTGGAAGACAGGTTCGAGGTCCGACCCTTCATCTTTCCCTCCAGCCTGTGCGTTTGGTTCCCTCCCCAGGGACCGTCACAAGAAGTGACTTGTGCTGTAACCAGCGTGGCTTGGAGAATTGACGCGGTCAGTCTACCGGAGGCTAACCTGAGTTAAGAGCCGGAAAACGTCGTTCCTCTAGCTGAACGGGCAAGACGCGCATTGAGGAAGGAATTCGGCCGCTCGCAGGTCGACCTCCCAACCTGACTTTCGCATCAGTTCGATAGTGGACCAAAGTGACAGGCCGATGACATTGCAGTAGCAGCCGTCGTATGAGGTGACTGATGAGAAGTCCTCGTCCTGGATGGCGTAACCGCCCGCCTTGTCGAACGGAGTGCCAAGCTTGATGGACTCAGCAATCTCTGCATCTGAGTAATCTCGCATCGTCACCTTTGTCACCGGGTGCCGCACAAGTGGAGCGCGCTTGTCTCGCGGCACAAACGCTACAGCCGTGACCACATCGTGTGTCCGGTTGCGTAGGAATGTGAGTATCTCGCGCGCTTCCCGTGCATCCCCAGGCTTGGCCAGCAGCCGACCATCGCATGCGACGACGGTGTCAGCCGCGAGGATGGGAGCGTGTTCGTCGGTCAAGCGCGCAGCTTCCGCCTTCTCGCGGGCAAGGCGTCGTGCGACAATTTGTGGGTTCACGGAGCGACCCGGCTCCTCCAGAATATCGACCGGGCGAACGTCGAACGGAACCTTGAGGCGCGCCAACAATTGCCGGCGGCGTGGCGAAGCTGAGGCCAGCACCAGCCTCGCCACCTTTACGCCAGCCGCATACTGGCGACGCACTCAATATGGTACGTCTGAGGGAACATGTCGACCGGCGTTACATCGGTCAGGTCATAGCGGCTACCACCAGTCGGTCCAGCCGCCAGCAGCTTGAGATCGCGAGCAAGAGTCGCAGGGTCACAGGAGACATATGCGATGCGGGCGGGAGCTTTCCGCAAAACGGCGTCGATCGCGGCCGGATGGATACCGGCCCGAGGGGGATCGAGAATCAGCGCGTCCATCACCTCGTTGAGTTCCGGCAGGACCTGTTCCACTTTGCCGCGATAATATTGCACGTTCGGCGACTTCGCGATGTTGACCATCGCGTCGTCCACAGCAGCTGAAGACTCTTCAATCGCCACGACTTTCTTAACGCGATCGGCAAGAACGACTGCGAACGTTCCCACGCCTGCATAGGCATCGCAAAGCGTGTCGTCCGGCCTCAGATCCAGCCGGTCACCGGCCAGGGTTATCAGGCGCTCCGCCTGCGGCGTGTTGGTCTGGAAGAACGATGCTCCCGAAATGCGAAACCTGTGTCCCAGAATCTCCTCGTGGTAGTGCTTTTGCCCTGACTCGATATCGATACCCAATGACGAGAGATCGGGGTGCACCAGCACTTCCCCAGTCTTGACGCCGTAGCGGATTGCGATCTGGTGAAGACCGCCGGCCCGCTCCTGTACCTTTGGAAGCGCATCATTGACCCATGGGTCAGCGATGAGGCAGCGATCGATGCGCAGAAATCGATGCGTACCTCGCCGAACGAAGCCGACCTCCCCCCGTGGCTTCGCCGTAAATCGAATGTGGTTCCTGTAACCAAACGTATTCTCGGAGCCGATGGTGGGCGAGACCGGAGGGTTGTCGAAGCCGCCAATGCGACGCAATTGCTGGACAACGATGCCGCGCTTAAAGTCGAGCTGTGCCTGGTACGCGACGTGCTGCAATTGGCAGCCGCCGCACTCTCCGAAATAATCACAAGGGGGGTTGATCCGCTCGCTGGACGGCTCCAGCACGTCGACGACACGGCCAAACAGCACGCCTGCCCGCTCGCGATTCAGTTCGGCAATAACCCGCTCGCCCGGGATGCCGCAGTCAACAAAAACCGTTTTCCCCTCGAAATGCGAGACACATCCGCCATCAAATGCGAGCTCATGGAGCAAAAGCTCGGCCTGGATTGGCGGCTCGATGCGGTTATCGCGATGTCTTCTGCGCATTTCAGTTGTCTCTCTATCAGTGTATCGGGCGGCGCCCTGCGCAGCCATTAACGCGCTCGCGCGTTATATTGTCTGCCAGTGGCTATAATGTCCGAAAAGCGGGACAGGAGAGCAGAGTACTGAACCTATGGAAGAATATGCCGTTCTCGCCGGGTTGATCGCAGGTATCTGGGCGCTTCTCCTCTGGCTGAGCATCATAGTTTGGATCTATCGAGACATCCGTGAGCGTACCCGAGACCTGGGGTTACAGGTGCTAGCCGTATTTGTGGGGATCACCTTTTTCCCCGGCTTCAACGTCCCCGGCCTAGCCCTCTACCTGATGCTACGCCCACGAGAGACGCTCGAAGAAGCTTACGCTCGCTCTCTTGAGGAAGAGGCGTTGCTCAGGGAGATCGGTGACGAGGGTATGTGTCCTTCCTGCCGCCGCTTCGTCGAGCAATCCTGGCGCATTTGCCCTTACTGCGCGACCCAACTTAAGGACGTCTGCGTCCAATGCGATCAACTGCTCAGCTTCAATTGGGTAGCGTGCCCTTACTGCGCAACCGAGCGCCGTGGCGTCTATGAGCCGCCGCCGCCGGCACGCCAGGAGCCAGTGCCATCACCCGCGCAGTCGCGCTCTCAATCGCCGTTCGCGCTCGAGTCAGAGGCGGCAGCGGCCGATGACGCCGACACCACGAGCGAGCGAACGAAGATCTAAGGCGGCGGTATCGCAGCTACGAGAGGAGTTGTGCGGCCGAGATGGTGCCTAACAACTCGTCCAACCTGCGCAGCTTGGCACCGCTGGCAACGAATGGTGTATTTCCGTATAGCTTCTCAATGGCCGTAACAGTATCTTTCGTGTCCAGCGCTGTGCTCAGGACAGGAATTTCGTCCTCCGCGATGCGGTCACGAACGTAGGACAAGAGGCCCCTCCCGCCGGTGATAATGAAGCATTCGGCGCCAGAGTTCAGGGCCGCCAGTTGCAGGTCGGGCTTGTCATTGCGAACAATGACAGAGCTGGCGCGCGTGCGGTCGAAGTACGACTGTCCTGGGTCCGCCGCAATCGATGCAATCACAAGGGCATCCATCACCATGTGCTCGTGACCATCCATATTCTCCGTCTCGGCAGTCAGCGCTGAGGCCACTGACGCCAGATCGGGCGCTCCGAGCACTCGGTCCTCCGGCAGAACGGCCACTGGCGCGATGCCCTCATAGGCACCAGTCTCACCCTTGGTGGGCACACGGTTGAGGATGATTCCGGCGAGAGAATCCGCGGCCTCCGTCGCCATCTTCGCAGCCGCGGCGGCGGTTCCGGGCGTCGCAACGATTATGACCTTCGCACCTGAATATGACTCGTCTGACCACGCTCCAGCTGGGAGCTCCACGATCGTGGTTTCACCGGTTCCAGAGATGGCGCTGAGCGTTCGGCGATCGGCTTCGGCGTTGGCGTCATCGCCCGTGCGGGTGAGTGACGGCGAACTGCCTGAAGAGCTGAGGTTCCTCGAAAGCGCAACCGCCACAGTGGTCTTTCCGGAAAGGGATTCCGCTGCGGCGACGAGAAGCGTCGGCATCGTTAGTGAATCGTAGCACAAGCCTTTTCGGGCGACTATCCAAGCGCTTCAGTGAGCGGCGTGTAGCCTCGACCTTGCTCAGTCGCAATAGGTCCATCGACCAAGAAGCCATTGATTGTACACGCACCTTCTGCCAGCCCGGAATCGTCTAGAAGATCGAGCCCTCGATTCGCAATCCCCAGGACGTAAGGCAGCGTGGCGTTCGTTAGTGCTTCAGTTGAGGTCTGCGGTACCGCGCCTGGCATGTTCGGCACGCAGTAGTGAAGCACGCTCTCTTCGGTATAGACCGGGTTGTCATGCGTGGTTGGGCGAGATGTCTCACAGATGCCACCCTGGTCAATGCAGACGTCGACGATTACCCCGCCTGGTCCCATCGAACGCACCATCCCGCGAGTAACCAGCTTCGGCGCTATTCCAGCCCCCGAAAGAACTGCCCCGATTAGAACGTCAGCGCCTCTAAGCGACTTTGCCAAGAGTTGCGGTGTCGTCACAGCCATAGTGATTGAACCCTTGTATCGCTCCTTGAGCCGGGCAAGCCGTTTTTCATCCTGGGACGTGACAAGGACCTCTGCGCCCAGCGCCAGTAGCACCTCTGTCGCAGCCGTGCCAACGTTTCCGCTACCTACGACGACGGCCCGCGCCGGCGATATGCCCTCGATGCCGCCGAGAAGTTTGCCGCGTCCCGGACCCGGCTTCTTCAAGTGCTGTGCCGCTACCTCGCCAGCCATGCGCCCTGCTACCTGGCTCATCGGCGCCAGCAGCGGCCGGGAGCCATCGGGCTTCCGCACCAGTTCGTACGCTATCGAGTTAGTCCGGGATCGCAGCAAGGCATCAACCAGCCCTGGGAGCGGAGCCAAATGTAAGTATGCGAACAAGATGAGGCCCGGCCGAAGCAACGTGAACTCTGGCTCCAAGATTTCCTTCACTTTCACCAGCAGGTCGACCATGGCCGCGACATCGGCGGCCGTGTCAGCAATCTGGGCACCGGCGGCAATGTAGGCCGGATCAGCGAAGCCGGACCCGACGCCCGCACCAGACTGAACAAAAACCTCGTGTCCTTCGGCTGTGAGTGCCTTTACGCCCTTCGGTGTAAGGCCGACGCGGAACTCCTCGTTCTTCGTCTCAGTTATCGTGCCGACACGCATGACGATCCTCCGACTCAATTGTATCGCTCACAGCAATTACATTCGTTGTTGCGTACGCCGGAAGGCGGCCAATACAATGGGAAGTCCCGCCGGGGTAGCTCAGTGGTAGAGCACGCGGCTGAAAACCGCGGTGTCGGCAGTTCGACTCTGCCCCCCGGCACCACTTTTTCAGATACGAAACCGGCCCTTTATCGGGGCCGGTTTCATTTTGCGCGTCGGTTTGACAGCAGTTTTGACAGCAGTCGAGATCAGGACGCGGCAAATACCTTATCTAGCCGCGCGGCGGACTCCTCTTGCAGACCCGGCATGACGTGGCTGTAAACGTCCATCGTGACGGCGATGGTGCTGTGTCCTAGCCGCTCCTGGACCACTCGCGGGTGCTCCCCCATCGCAAGCATGATCGTGGCGGCGGAGTGACGGAGGTCGTGAAAGCGGATGTTAGGCAGGCCGGCCCGCTCCAGGAGGGGCTTAAAGGATCGGCGCATGAGGTTCTGCTTCTCGATTGGCCGCCCGATGAGGTTGGGGAATACGAGATCGTGATCTTCCCACGCTGGAGCCTTTAGGCGCTGGCTGGCGACGCGGATGCGTTGCTCGCGAAGTGCATGGACGGCGATGGTAGGGAGCGCTAGGCGGCGGCGGCCGCGGCTTGTCTTGGGCTCTGAGAAAACCCACTTCTTACCGATGCGTTGCACCTGCTGAGAGACTGACAGCCACCCACCATCGAGGTCGACGTCGGCCCACCGTAGGCCGAGGATTTCACCCTGTCGCATACCACACGTTAGGGCGAGCACATAAAGAGCGTGGTTTGAATCAGTCAGCGACACCTCGAGGAAGCGGCGGGCTTCTGCGGCGTTGAGGGCGTGAAACTCCCGGCGTGGCGCGGAAGGGGCGTCCACGGCGTCGGCCACGTTGACATTGACCATCCGCCAACGGACCGCTTGCTTTAGGGCGCGATGCAACAGGGCGTGAATGAGGCGGACGTACTTGGGAGCCATGCCCTGATCTAATAGCTCGCGATAGAGCCTGGAAAGCGCCTCCGGCGTGAGCCGCGCGAGACGCGTCTTGCCAATGTTGGGGTTGATGTGGAGGCGGATCATCCGCTCGTATCCCATCATCGTCGTGGCTCTGACGGCTGGTGCCGCTGCATCCCTAAGCCATCGTTCAAGGTACGCGCTGACTGTGACCTGTTCGCGAGGAATCAGGGAGCCATTCTGGCGCTCTGTGAGGGCCGCGGCGAGCTTGTCCGCGACTTCTGCTCGCGTCTTGCCATAGTAGGACTTGCGGCGACCTTGCTCTAGGGTAAGCGTCGCCGTCCAGCGGCCATCGCCCCTCTTAAAGATCGCCCCTTCACCGTTGCCACGTCGCTTACTCATTCCGCTTTCTCCTTTTCGGCGCCCGGCCAGGCGCTCGGGTGAAGTCCCATTAGGCCGATTAGCGGCCGGACCTTTTTTTGCTTGCAGGCTTGCTGGTATACCCACGTCGCCCGCTCGCTACGCCAGGGGGCAAACGCGAGGAAGGCGTCTAGATCGTCCGTAGACTCGCCTGTCCACTCGCGGCGAAGGTACAGGGTTGCGAAGTGTGAGATGTTGCCCGCCGGTAGTCCGGGCGCAGCGGCTCGGCGCACGCGAACCATCCAGCGGGCGAGTCCCCGACTGATTCGCGGATAGCTTCCGGCGGAGTCATCGATCATCTCCGTAAGCATTGAAAGCATGAGTGCAGCGTCCGCAGCCTCGCCCTCGTCGGCAAAGCTCCAAGGCGCAGCCCAGTATTCATATCCAACGGGAAGCCTACCCAATGTCTCCTTCACCATGTCTCGCAGTGTGTTCTCGCTCGGCACGTCGCCTTCTCTGAATTCGCCACTTTCGAGGAGCAGCCTCCGGACTTCCGGCTCGGTTGCCGCCCCGGATCTGACCAAGCCTTCGATGGCTAGTTGCAAGGCCGGGTTTGCGGCGGCGCCTCGACGGATGACCTTGCTGCGCGATAATGCTGACTTATTGCGTAAGGGGCCTGTAGTTTGGCGGTCCCCGTCGTACATGCTGAGATTCTGGCACGAAACAATAACGGTAGTCAAGGAGCAACAACGATGGACGATACGAAAGTTCTGCTGAACCTCCAGAAGTCGCGGAGCGCCTGAGTCTGGCCGTTCAAAGGTTTACGAGCTGGTGATGAACGGTGACATCCGCTCGGTTTCCATTGGCAGATCGCGCCGTGTGCACGTCGAGGAAGTGCAACAGTTCGCTGACAGCCTCATCCACGAAACGGTGACTTTGTAGAGAAAGGAACGCCCCGAGCTGCCAGCCGACGTGCAATGCTCCGACCCAACGCCCGTCGGCCCGCCTGTAGATGCTGCCTTCGCCGCTCCCCCTACGCGCCATTGGATAGATCCTCTACTTGCTCCCGGAGCAACCCGTCGACAAATTCCTCGATCGCCGACACTGGAATGCGCCGGCTCTTCCCGATCTTTACTGATGGCAGCTTGCCGCTCAGAAGCAACCAGTACAAGTGGGTCCGCTTGATGGCGAGCCGCTCTGCGGCTTGCTCGACGGTAAGAAGTATCGGTTCCTGCATGTTCTCCTCCTCCAGTAATACGTTAGTCAGGCTGCGTCTGCGTAATCGGCGTGCCCGAGCCCGTCGGGTGCCAGACGATAGATGACTGTCCTACCTTCTTTGGTCGTCTCGAGGATCCCGTCCTGCTTCATGCTCTTGAGGCACGGGTCAACGTTACCGAGATTGCTGGCTCGCGCTGCTTTGAGTATCTCTGCGCGCGACATGCCTTCGTTGGGCCGAGACCGCATCAGGTCTTCAATAAACTGTCGCCTCAGATCGTCACGGTTGATCGGACCTTCAACCTGAACAACTTCGACGCCCTTCTCTGTGTCCAGAATCATCACACCTATCTTTTCCTTGAGGGCTGGCACTCGCTGTTTGACAACCTCAATCTGAGCCACACCTCCCGGCAGTTCCTTCATATTGAAGGCAACATCCGTTTGAGCCGCGATGTTCACTGCGCCCTTGTAAGCGTCAACTCCGTTCCCGGTGTTGAAGCGGCTCGCCTTCCGGAGATGGTGCAGCAAGAGGAATGTGGCCTCGAACTCATCGGCAAACTGTCTCAGCGTTCGCATGACGCCGGTCATCTCCTGCCCATCGTTCTCATTCGCGCTGTGGAAGGAACTCAGTGTGTCCAGGACTACAACCTCGGGTCGCTCTTCTTCAATCAGACTGCGCAACCCGTCCTGCCCCGGTTTTTGAGTGAGATCGATGTGCACATTAGTTCGGACTACGAACGGTATGTCCTCCGGCAGTCCCATTCCGGCTGCAAGGCGCCGAATGCGCTCCATGACGATGATCTTGGGGTTCTCGGCATCTAAGAGTATGACCTTAGCTTGACGGGTTTGGTACTGTCCGAGGAAGGGCTGCCCGCCTGCGATCGCCAGCCCCATCGCCTCGACGAGCCACGACTTTCCGACTCCGGGCGCTCCTGCGAATGCGACGATTGGAAGCCTAGGTACGAATTCACTCAGCAACCACTCGATCGGCTCAGGTGTCGACGACATGATTTCGCTAAGGGTGAACCTCTGACCGACTATAGGCACATGCACTTCGTGAACCGAGGTCTTTCGCCAGGCTTTCTTGAGAATGGCCAAGGCATCGTCCGGCAGCTGCTCATCTAGGATATCCAAGCCACTGACTGCCTCTCCCCGCTCCAACTTCCCATATGTATCCTCAACGGCGCGGAGGCGGTCCGGCGTCTCGTCGTCGCCCGATTCCGCGCATACATTCCGTATGATCTGGGACGTGGTCTCCAGACCCACGCCCGCTTTAGCAAGAAAGCCGGCGGCACCCAGAGTGAGTTTGTGACGCGAATCTTCGGCCCAGTGGCCAAAGAGAATGGCCTCCGTGAGGGTGGGAGGATCTCCGTTCAGGGCCGCGGCTAGGCGATCGGGTACCTCCGCAAGCGGTGCCGTCGAGTAGGAGCACTTCCAATTGTAAGCTTGACCCGAAACGTGCAAAGACGGTGGGGCAACCACACAACCT
>DATKDX010000034.1:0-6510 GCA_035512435.1 Dehalococcoidia bacterium | reverse complement strand
TTCCTCATGCAGCCGGTCTGGACCGGCCTCATCGCCGACTACTCCCCGCCGGGAGCCGTCGGGCGCAGCTACGGCTTCTCCTTCTTCGCCGGCTTCGGCATCGGCGGTACCGGAGGCGTCATCGCCGGCGCCTTCGTCGACATCTGGGACACCCACGCCGCCTTCCTCGGCCTCTCCGCCATCATGGCCGTCACCATCGTCATCGCGACGGCGATTTACATCACGACACAGAGACGGGTGGCCGCGCAGAGCACCGTGTAGGGGCGCGGCAACAACACAGATCGTGATCACACCACAGCGAACGAACTCACCTGGACATCAGATTCCAGCCGATCGTGTTGCTGCGCCCCTACGGTTGCGCCAATAAAGCCCGCAACTCGAAACTCGCATCCCTCATCCCGTCCAGCGTCCTCTGCCGCTCCTCCCCCGTCATCGGCACCGGCTGCGCGTAATTCTCGATCAGCGTCGGCACGTACTCCACGCCGATCAACACATCGTCATAGAAAGTGTACTTGCCGATGACCCCCACCCGCGTCTCGTAGCTCCACATTTGGTCGAAGATATAGTTGCCATGCGCGTAAGCGATGAACTTCCCCTTGTACAGCTCCACGCCCTGCACCCAGTGCGGGTGGTTCCCGATCACGAAGTCCGCCCCCGCATCCACCGCCAGGTGCCCGATCTCCACCGGGTGGTCGTTCGCAACCCCCGCCGCCGTCGTCGGTAGCGAGACGTATTCCGCGCCCCAGTGGTAGGCCACTGCCAGCACATCCACTTGCGGCCGCAGCGCCTCGATCGCCGCCACCATCGCCTCGCGGTCGATCACCTCGATCACACCGTTGAAGGCCAAAAACCCGAACTTCATGCCCCGAACGTCCACGATCGCCGGCGTCGAGCGGTCTGCCCACTGCATCCCGGCCGCCTCCAGGTGCCCCCTCGTCTCCTCGATCCCTGGGCCACCGTAGTTCCCGATGTGGTTGTTCTCCATCGTAACCACATCGGCTCCCGCCGCATTTAGCGCCGCCGTAAATCCCGGCCGCCCGCAGAACGTGAACCCCTCCGTGTGTACCTCGCAATAACTGATCAGCGGCGCCTCCAGGTTCACTACTGTCAGATCGGCATCGGAGACGATATCCGCCGTGGCCTCGACCGTGTAGAGGAAGTTGTCCCCTTGCTGGCGAATAATGAAGTCCGTATAGCGCGCCGGGATCACGTCCCCGGTCGCGATCAACGTCCGCACCCGCGCCGGATCAAGGACATATTGCGAAAGGTCCCGCGGCGGGAAGATGTCCTCCAGCGTCAGTTCCGGCGGCAGGTTCGGCGTCGGCGTCGCCGGCAGCGGCGTTTCTCCCCGCGGCGTTGACGTCGGCCCTATCGTCTCCCCGACCGGCGGATTGACCAGCGGCTCCGTCTCCTCCGGATCGCCGCCGTTCCCACCGCACGAGGCGGCCAACAGCAGCACGAAGACGACGGCAGGCAGCATCAGGCGCATTATCGCCTGTAGTATATGGGGCGATTATGCGATTCCGCTTCACCCCCGAAGAAGAAGCCTTCCGCGCTGAAATCCGCGCCTTCCTCGACGCCGAACTCCCTGCCAGCTGGATCGAGGGCGGCGGCGCCAGCGGCTTCGGCGAAGCCAGCGGCGACCGCTTCGACTTCCTCCGCGACTTCCAGCGAAAGCTCTCGCGCAAGGGCTGGCTAACGCTCGGCTGGCCCAGGGAGCACGGCGGCATGGCCGCCGGCCACATGATGCAGGCCATCTACAGCGAAGAGATGGCCTATCACCGCGCTCCCACCCAGGTCGGCGTCGGCCCCGACCGCGTCGGTCCCACCATCATCCTCGCCGGCACCGAAGAGCAGCAGGCGCGCCACCTGCCCGGCATCGCGGGGGCCGAGACCGTCTGGTGCCAGGGTTTCAGTGAGCCCGGCGCCGGCTCCGACCTCGCCTCCCTCCAGACCCGCGCCGTCATCGACGGCGACGAGTTCGTCGTCACCGGCCAGAAGATCTGGACCTCCCTCGCCCACAAGGCCGACTGGTGCGTCCTCCTCGTCCGCACCGATCCCGACGCCCCCAAGCACAAGGGCATCTCCTATCTCCTCGTCGATATGACTCTCGCTGGTATCGAAGTCCGCCCCCTCATCGATATCACCGGCCGCCACACCTTCAACGAAATTTTCTTCGATAACGTCCGCGTCCCCCGCGATTGCCTCGTCGGTGAACTCAACCGCGGCTGGTACATCGCCGCCGCCACACTCGACTTCGAGCGCTCCGGCATCAACCGCGTCGTCGCCGGCATCCGCATCTACGAAGAGCTCGTCGACTATTGCCGCGGCCGCCTTACCGGCGACGGCGTGGGCGTCAAGCTCGCCGAACTCGGCCTCGAGTTCCAGATCGGCCGCCTCCTCGCCTACCGCGTCGCCTCCATGCAGGCCCGCGGCCAGGTCCCCAACGCCGAGGCCTCCATTTCCAAAGTCTTCGGCTCCGAGCTACAGGTCCGCCTCGCCGATGCCGCCATCGCGATTGTTGGCCTCGCTGGCGCCCTCACCTCAGACTCAGCCCGCGCGCCGCTCGCCGGTCGCCTCCAGGAGTACTACCTCTCCACCGCCGGCCTTACTATCGCCGCCGGCACCAGCGAAATCCAGCGCAACATCATCGCTGGCCGCGGCCTGGACCTCCCGCGAGGCTAATCCTGCACTTCGATACCATCCCCAGGCTTCCACCTCCCAGGCAGGCCACTCCACTCCAGTACCTGGCCGTCATCCTCCTCGCCATCGCCGGCGGCATTCTAGGCATAGGCGGCGCCATCATCGCCGAGATCGGGTCCGGCGGCTACCTCCTCCTCGTCTTCATCGGCGCCCCCGTCATCGAGGAGATCTTCAAGCCAATCGGCGTCTACCTCGGCCAGGTCTGGCTACCCCAGGCCCTACGCAACCGCATCTTCGTCGCGGTGCTCAGCGCCCTCGGCGGCCTCACCTTCGGCCTCGTCGAGAGCTGGGTCTACGTCAATGTCTACGTCGACGACCCCACCGACACCTACGTCGCCTTCCGCTACACGGTCCCCGTCACCATGCACGCCGTCGCCAGCTTCGTCGTCGGCCTCGGCCTCACTCGCGCCGTCGTAGAATGGGTCAACGGCCGCGCCCCTATGCCAAAGTCCACCCGTAACCTATACATCGCCGGCGTCCTCATTCACGCCGTCTACAACACGGGCGCCGTCCTCCTTTACGCCTTCGGCGTCTTCGACGACTTCTAACCGCCGCTTCAGGTCGATCACCCGATTGGAGGGCGGTCGCGCAGACCAAACCAGTAGATGGTGTGAAGTGCGAAACCTACGAGGGTAGCTGTAATTAAGCTCAAAACGATGACCCATAAGTCATCAGGCTGAATCAAGAAAAGGACGACATTCCCGAGCACGATTGCCAACCACAACGACACAGAGAGAGTCTGAAGGTACACAGTTGGCTTTGCCCTGCGTCGCTGTACGTCTTCGACGTGCCGCATCCACCAATCGACGACTGCTGCCAGCGGTATCCCAACTGGAATCGCCAGCCCTAGTGCCCACTTCGGATCCGTTCCGGCAAGGATTAAACCTGCGGGGAATGTAACGATCCCCAGGACAAGGACGTTCAAGTAACGGCCCACTGCGCGACCACTATATCTAGCCTCAAAGGTCAAGACAACAGTCGGGCCGCCAGTCTACACTCGGCACGTGGACCTCTATACCACCACCGCCCACTGCAAGATCTGCCAGAAAGACGTCGAGCGCTTCAGCGACGTCGTCTCTGCCATGCTCGCCATGCCGGAACGCCTCGCCGCCGCCGTCGAATCCGCCCCCGAACATACCGACGACGGCCCAGACGGGTCGATGGACTGGTCACCCCGCGAAGTCCTCGCCCATCTCGCCGACACCGAAGTCTTCCGCGGCTACCGCATTCGCCGCATCCTCTCCGATGACAACCCCCTAATCGAATCCTTCGATGAAAAAGCCTGGGCGAGCGCCTTCCACTACGACCACCGCGAACTCGCCACCTCCCTTGCTGCCTTCTCGGTCAACCGACTCTCCACCCTCGAGCTCGTCCGCCTGGCCGGTGGCCAATCGCTGGACCGCCCCTACCGCCATGCCTCTCTCGGCCCGCTCACCCTCGTCGACCTGATCCACCACACCTCCGATCACGACCTCGCCCACCTCCGCCAGGTTACCGGCTCTCAGCGACCGCCCTTCTGCTCAAACCCCACGCAGGCGATCACCGGCAGGCGCGGATATTTGCGGAAGCGAGCGTCCACCTCCGAAAGCCGGCAGAGGAAGAACGTACTACCTCGACCGCTGACGACCACTCGCGCGT
Source organism: Dehalococcoidia bacterium (assembly GCA_035512435.1). Classification (GTDB taxonomy): domain Bacteria; phylum Chloroflexota; class Dehalococcoidia; order SM23-28-2; family RBG-16-64-32; genus CF-162. The sequence goes on along the minus strand of DATKDX010000034.1, from coordinate 2,169 downwards.
GCGCGCACTCCGCGCAGAGTCCAACCCGCTCGTCCTTCATGCGGCGAGGCTACCGCGCCTAGAGCACGATCGCCAGCAAGTAACCGACGAACAACAGCGTCCCCGTAGCCATGTGCAACTGCACGTTCCGTCCCATCACCGCCATGAGTTCGTACGGTGACTCATAGTGCTTCCGTATCCCCGCGTGAACCTGGAATGCCAGCGGCAACGCCGCCAGTGAGATCAGAGTCCCCGCCGGCAACAGACCTGCGATGACTCCCACGGCCACGGTCGCGAAAGCGGCGATGCTGGCCACCAGGAATCCGGCGATGACTGTCTCACGGCTCAGGCGGACCGGTAGCGTCCGCTTACCGACAGAAGCGTCCGACGGCCGGTCCGGGATCTCGTTCACATAGAGAACAAGAGCGATCAGGATCGCCACCGGGATAGACGCCACGAAGGGCTCCCAGGCTAGCTCGCCGGTCTGCACAACGTACGCGCCCAGCACCATCATCGGGCCAAATCCGATCGCGGTCGTCAGCTCACCCAAACCGCGATGCACCAGGCGCAGCGGCGGCGCAGTGTAGAACACGCTCAGCAGCACGCCAAGCACGCCGATCGCCAGCAACTCCGCCGAGCCGGTCTCCAAGACGAGGTAGACCCCCAGTGCGCCACCAACGATGTAACCGGCCGTCGAGATCGCGATCATCCGCGCCAGCGGCACTATCCCCCGCTGGATTACGCGCGAACCACCGCTGTACTGGGTCGGACGGTAGTTCGCCTCGTCTGCGCCGGACAGCGCGTCAAATACGTCGTTCGCCACGTTCAGCCCGATGTGAATCGACGCACCCGCCAGAACTGTCACGAACGCCAGCCACAGGTTGAACTCACCGGCGTGTCCAGCCACCGCTATCCCCAACAGGATCGGGATGATCGTCGCCGTCAAGAACGGAAGGCGCGTCGCCAGCAGGAACGTCCAGATCGGCGACAGCCGCGGCTTGATCCCCACGCCGCGTTGCGCCGAAAGCTCGGCCAGGTAGCGGTGAGCCTGCGGGTTCGACCGCTCGACGTACTCCGGGAACGGCGTGATGTCCTCGTCCCAGCCCCAGTGCCGCTCGATGGCTATCCGCATCCCGTCCTCAACGGCCTCGCCGCGGCCCCAGATTGAGATATACCTGCGCTGATCGTAACCGTATCCCGGCTGCGGCCGGATGTGGCTCGCAATGATGTTCAGTGTCCTATCCGTTGGTATCGCCAGACCGGTCTGGTGAATCCGCAGCTCCTCACCCTCCACCATGAAGTCGGCCGGCGTCTGAGCTGGATACCCATCGTCGTCAACCCAGGAAACGACGACGTGCGCGTAAGTCGAGAGGCGTTGTAGCATCTTCCGTCGTTCCATCAGGCAGCCTCCGCCATCGCTGGCTCGCGGGCCGGGTTGCCGTCTTCCCACCAGGTCACCTTTCGCGGCGTGATCTCGATTATCGAACGCTCGAAGAATAGCGGGAACGCGAACCGCTTGCTGATGAAGAAGTCGATCGCCGGTTCCTTCGCCCGCCACAGCGGCAGTACCTTCTCCCACGTGGTGTGCGGGTCGTCCTCAACCACGCGCGCGTCACCCTGTATCGAGCATCGCGCCTTCAGGCTATCTGTCGCAATGGGATCTGTGATCGATATCGCCACCTTCGGGTTCGCCTTGATGTGCTCCAGCTTCCGCGAGAAGAGCACGCTGGACGTCAGATAAATCTTCTCCCCGTCCCACAGCGGGATCAGCGGGTGCATCGAGGGCTCGCCGCGGTGGTTCACCACCGCCAACTCCGCGACCAGCGCCCGCTTCAACAGGTCCTCAACAACATCCGGTAGCCACGACATGGCCTGACCTCCTACTCCCTTCCAACCTTACATCCGGCAACCACCATTTGTGAAGCCCGTCACAAGTCTTCCCAACAAGAATCGAGGGTGCCCCATGCCACTTGGTACTTGGTACTTGACCGTGATTATATACTTGACACGGTGCCTACTCCTTGCTATCATCTTCTTGTGATGACGACTTGGACTCCTTCGGCTCTGGATTCGCTACCTTGTGAATCTCCTCAATCACCTCTTTGGGGAACACCCGCTTGGCTAGTTCTTCCGTCGTCATTTCGTTCGCTGATTTCTTCTTGCGAGGCATAGCTATGAACCTCTTTCAAC
>DATKDX010000033.1:0-32527 GCA_035512435.1 Dehalococcoidia bacterium | reverse complement strand
ACTGTGACGGGTACTCGCCCTGATGCTCCAGCACAAGGCGCACCGCCCGTTCTCGTATCTCCACTGGATACCTCCCCGGTCTTGTCATTGCTCCATCCTCTCACGGCTTGGAGCCTCCACTTTTCCCGGGGCGGTTCAGTCACGATCTTTATACGAAGCGATATCTTCTCGCACATCCAGCCTCTCACGGTAGAACAGGATAAGCTTCCGATCCGTCGGATCGCATGGGACGACAAAGAGCTTCTCATGAAGGTAATCGACGAGCGCTTCGAGCACGCAGCTGAGAAGTTTTCCGCAGACAAGATATGGCAGGCGCTCTTTCCGGCTGAGGTGACAGGTATCCCAACGAAGGACTGGATTGCTCTCCACACAATGCATCGACCCAGGGATATCATTTACTTCCTGAAGGAAGCCATAGCAATGGGGGTTAATCGAGATCACAAAGCCGTGACCGAAGATGATCTCATCGACGCAAGAGAGAAGTATTCACAGTATGTCTTCTCCTCTGTGCTGTCGGAGGATTCGCCTCACAAGGGAAAGCTGGAAGCGGTTCTTTATGAGTTTGCTGGAGCTCCGCGTGTGTTGGAAGCAGAGGATGTCGTGTCCCGGATTCGTGATGCTGGAGTTCACGGCGCTGATCTGGAGTTCTACATAGATCTCCTCTGCGACATCAATTTCTTAGGGATCGAGACCACGTCAGGGTTCAAGCTGGCTGCTGACGAAAGCGAGCGGCGAACGCTGCGCAACGTTGCGGCGAAGTTAGCTGAACGGAGTGGTGCTGGCGAGAAGTACGAAATAAATCCGCCCTTCTATCAGGTACTTCAGGTTGAATGACTGGGAGTACTGGCGCGGCTTAGCGGTCGAGGCTGTGGAGGAGGGAGCGAATGGTGGTGTGATCGCCGTCGGGGGTTTCGAGGAGGGCGTTGGGGTTGACCTCGTAGTGCATGCGGCGGCCGTCGCCGTTGCTGGCGCGGATGGCGCGGGCGCTGGTCAGTTCGCTGAGGCGATTATGGGGTGCTATAAGCGTCCTCCCGGGGGAATACACCCCTAAAGTTACGGGAAGGCGCGCGTAGGGCTTATGACGGCCCCATAGTGGACGGGTGTACGACCTAAAACATTGGGGCCCAGGCGCTACTGGGGTTGAGGGGCGATGACGATCTCTTGACCCAGTTGCGGGCAGCCGGCGGTTGCGGCGACTTCCATGCCGGCGTCGAAGCGGAGGAGCTTCAGGGCGTCAACGACGCCGACGTCGCCGGTGCAGTCGATATCGCCCCAGGTGTGAACGGCCGCGACGTTAAGTTGCTGGCCGAGCAGGGGACAGGCGCCGGTGGAGACGCTGAGGCCGGCGTCGTGGCGAAGTGTGAGAAGCGAGTCAACGGGGTCAGCTGAGCCGGAGCAGTTGGCATCGCCCCAGGTCAGCTCGGCGCCCGGAACGGGGGATGCGGTGGGCGTGGCGGGAGCCGTCGCGCTGGACGTTGGCGTGCTGGTGAGGGGACTTGTCGGTGCGGGGGTGCCCGTGGCCGGTCCGGCCGTGGGGGAAGGAGCAGCCGACGATGTGGATGTGGGAACCGCAGTGGGCGCGGCCGTAGGCGAGGGGGTGGGACTGGGGCCGGGTGTAGGTGGTTCGGTGGGTGAAGTGGTGGGAACGGGACCGCAAGGCTGGCCAACTGCGATGGCGGCGGAAGCGACCGGGCCATCGAAGAAGCCATCATTATTGACGTCGCCGATGATTACACCGTTCTGGCCGGTGAGGCGCACCCCTTCATCGGCCTTACCGTCGCCGTTGAGGTCGCGCTGGGGGATTTCAATCGAGGTGATACCGGCTTCGAGCGCCTGGAAAGTGAGTGTACCGAGGGCACCGCCACCGCTGACGCCAGCGCCAATGAGGCCGGCGCTGAGAAAGTGACGGCCGTTCGCATCTGGTAGAGGCTCGGAGGCGTCGAGGACGGAGCCACCATCTTTGCGCAGGAAGACGCCGGCGTCCTGCGCTGTGACTTCGAGGATGTCACGGTCGTGGACGATGGTCGCTTCCCAGCTGGTCAGGCTGTTAACCGCGGAGATATCGACGGAGACTTCGACTTCCGCGCCGACGCCTACTGAAACGCAGCCGGCGGGGGAGCCAACGTTGATCGCCAGCGACGTGGATGTGCTGGCGTTGGCCTCACCCCGGGTGAGAACTGGTAGCGTAACGGCCGCTCCGGCGACGAGCACCAAGGCAGCGGCAGTGAACATAGTGATATTGCGCCGCAAAGCGAACCTCCCTTACCCCTCCTGTCCATCCTAACAAGCCGCAGGGGCTAAACGTTGCCAGACTTTCTTCAGACCTTGTCTTCGTCGATGAAGGGGCGACCGGCGCACCACTGTGCGTAAAGTGCGGAATATGGGCCACCTGCGCTGGCCAGCCGGGCATGCGGGCCGTCTTCGACGATTCGGCCGCCGTCGAAGACGAGGACGCGATCGGCGTGCTCGGCGGTGCTGAGGCGGTGTGCGATGACGACGCTGGTGCGGCCCTGGAACAGGCGCCGAATGGCGATCTCGATGAGGCCTTCGGTCTCGGGATCGAGGGCGGAGGTGGCCTCGTCGAGGATGAGGACGGCAGGATCGGCGACGAAGGCGCGGGCGATGGAGACGAGCTGCTTCTCGCCGCCAGAGAGGCGTGATCCGCGGGAACTGACCTGAGTGTCGTAGCCTTCAGGGAGGGAGGCTATGAAGTCGTGGACGCCGAGCTCCTGGCAGGCGGCGATGACCTCGGCGTCGGTGGCGTCGGGACGGCCGAAGAGGATGTTGTCACGGACGGTGCCGGTGAAGAGGAAGCCTTCCTGCGGAACCATGATAAGGATGCGGCGCAGGTCTTCGCGGCGGACGTGGCGAAGGTCCTGGCCGTCGAGAAGGACACAGCCCTCGGTGGGGTCATAGAAGCGCATGAGGAGCTTGGCGAAGGTGGACTTACCGGCGCCGGTGGCGCCGACGACGGCGACGCGCTGGCCTGCGGGTATCCGTAGGGCAACGTCCTCGAGGACTTTCGTGTCGGTGTAGCCGAAAGTGACGCCTTCGAAGGTAACTTCGCCGCGGACCGGCATTTGAAGGGGAAGGGCGTCCGGGTCTTCCACGATTTCGGGCTCTTCGTCGAGAAGGGCGAAGACCTTGTTGAGTGCGGCGGTGGCCGCCTGGATGGTGTCGTAGACCTGGGAGAGGCGCTGGATGGGCTGGAAGATGAAGTCGAGATAGAAGATGAAGGCGGCGACGACACCAAGCTCGATCTCGTTTTCGATGACGCCGGTGCCGCCGAAGTAGAGGATAAGCGCGAGACCAATGCCACCCAAAATCTCGACGAAAGGGATATAGAGGGCGGAGAGCTTGACGGTGTTGACGTTGGCCTCGTAGTTGCCCTCGTTAATGTCGGCGAAGCGGCCGGTGTTGTGGCCTTCGCGCGCGAAGGCCTGGACGACGTGCATTCCGGCGAACGACTCCTGCATGTGAACCATGACGTCGGCGATGCGCTCGCGCACCGCGGCGTAGGCCTTCTCGGAAGCGACGCGGAAGAGCCACGTGGCGCCGATGAGCGGGGGGATGACGACAAGGGTGACGAGCGATAGCTCCACGCTGAGGAAGAGAAGGATTCCGATGGTGCCAAAGAGGAGGAGCAGCGACTGCACGACCATGAGGAAGCCGTTGTTGATGAGGTCCCCAATGACGACCATGTCGTTGGTCATGCGGGAGATGAGGCGGCCAGAGTTTTCGCCGTCGAAGAAGGACATCGAGAGGCGCTGGAGGTGCGCGAAGAGCCGGACGCGGAGGTCGCGCAGGAAGATCTGGCCGATGAGCGATGTGAGATAGACGCTGGCTGCCTGGAAGACGTAAACACCGGCGGTGAGGCCAAAGAAGACGATGGCGGTGACGACGAGGACGCCGCTGTCGTCGGCGACGATGCCATCGTCGATGGCGACGCGTACAACGAGGGGCCGGGCCAGGTTAACGACGGCGAAGGCGATGATGCAGAGCGTGGCGAGCAGCATGAGTGGCCACTGGGGCCGGAGCATGCGCATGGCGCCGCGGAGGCTGCGTGTGTCCGGGCGAACGGTGCGCTCGCCGGCGCGTGTGTGTGTCTGGGCGACGCCCTGGACCCTCACGCGGCCATCACTTCCTGGCCGAGGACCTCGGCGTAGCGGGGGCAGGTGCGAAGGAGCTCTTCGTGGGTGCCGGTGGCGACGACGCGGCCATCGTCGACGAGGATGACGCGGTCGGCGAGGGAGATGGTGCTCAGACGGTGCGAAATGATGACGGTGGTGCGGCCTTCCATGACGCGGCGGAGGGCCGTGCGTATCTCTTCCTCCATGCGGGCATCAACGCTGGAGGTGGCGTCGTCGAGGACGAGGACGCGGGGGCGGGTGAGGATGGCCCGGGCGATGGCGATGCGCTGTCGTTGGCCGCCGGAGACGGAGAAACCCTGCTCGCCGACGATGGTGTCGTAGCCTTCGGGCATGGCGTCGATGAACTCGCTGGCCTGGGCGAGGCGGGCGGCGGCCTCGATTTCGTCCTGCGTGGCGTCCATGCGTCCGTAGGCGATGTTGTTGCGGATGGTATCGGAGAAGAGGAAGGTGTCCTGGAAGACGAAGCCGACGTTGCGGCGCAACTCTTCAAGCTTTATGTCGCGTACGTCGACGCCGTCGAGCCGGACGTGGCCGGACGTTACGTCATAGAAGCGGGGGAGGAGTTTGGCTACGGTGGTCTTGCCAGCGCCGGTGGGTCCGACGAGGGCGACCGAGGTGCCGGCCGGTATCTCGACGCTGAAGCCGGAGAGGACCTGGCGGCCGGTCTCGTAGGAGAAGGCGACGTTTTCGAAGCTGATGAGGCCGGCGCCGTCTGGCATGGGACGGGCGTGCGGCGTCTTTTCGACGCTGGGGCGCTGGCGAAGCACGTTCCAGACGCGGGCGGCTGAGGTGATGGCCCGCTGCCCGGACGGCACCATTTCGCCGAGAGACTGGACGGGAAAGACGAGCATGTTGAGGTACTGGAAGAAGGCTACGAACTCACCGGGCGAGACGTCGCCTTCGAGGACGAGCCAGCCGCCATAGGAGAGGATGACGAGCTGGCTCATGGCGGGGAGCCAGAAGAAGAGCGGGGTGTAGATGGTGCGCAGTCGGGCGGTCTCCATGCTGTCTTCGAAGGTGCGGTCGGCGATGGTTTGGATGCGCGCGACCTCGTCCTCCTCACGGCCGAGGGCGCGGACGGTGCGGACGCCGGCGATGTTCTCTTCGACGGCCTGAGCGAGGTCTCCGAGGTCCTGCTGGACGCGGGACGTGGCGGGGGCAAGCTTGCGGAAGAAGCGGGCGGTGACGAAGCTGATGAGGGGGTAGGCGAGCATGGCGAGAAGCGCGAGCTGCCAGTGGATGGTGAGGAGGACGGCGAAGGCGCCGATGGCGACGAGGAGGAAGGCGGAGTTGATGGGAATGACGACGGCGAACTGCTGCACCTCGTGGAGGTCGGCGCTGGCGCGGGACATGAGCTGGCCGGTGGAAGTGCGGTCGTGGTAGTCGAGGGAGAGGCGGTTGGCCTGGTCGTAGAGCTCGGCGCGGAGGTCGGTCTCGACGCGATAGCTGGTGCTCATCGCGAAGTAGCGGCGAACTGATGCACAAAGGCCGCCGAGGGCGACGAGGCCGACGATGGCGAGGGCGAGCCACAGTAGCAGCGACTCGTCGCCGGGGCTGATGGCCTCGTCGATGGTTACGCCTGTGAGTAGCGGTAGGCCAACGCGCGCGACGCTCCAGCAGAGGCCGGCGAAAAGCGCCGTGCCGAGGCGGACCCACTGGGCCCGGAGCTGCCGAAGGATCAGCGACGCGCCGGCGCGTAAGTCGAGATCTTCAGACATATCTGGCGGGGGATTCTCAGTCTATCCGGCTGCCACGCTTGTCACAATGGGTGACGGCGTGGAACCGGGGAGACGCTGGGCCTATGATTCTGGTATGGCGGCGAAGCAGGTCGGGCGATTGCTGAGGCTGGGCTACGTCCGGTTTGCCTGGGTGATCCTGGCGCTGCTGGCGGCGTTCGTCATCTTCATCGAGTGCATGGCGGACGTGGGCGGCGACGCGGACCCGATACTGGAGCCGACGCCGACGCAGGTCACGGAGTAGCTACGGCGCCTCGATAAGTTCGAAGAGTACTTCGCCGTTGTCGTACTTGACGAGGGTGTGGGCCTCGTCGGTGGTGAACCATGCATCCTGGTCGCGGATGGCGTCGATTTCCACTTTCCAGGTATCAAACGTGCCGGCGGGCACATCGATCACTTCGCCGCCGGTCACTTCTAGCTTTGTGCCGATGAGATCGGGCGGAGCGGGCGACTGGCAGGCTACGACGTCAGCGTATTCGACGTCGTAGCCCTGGCTGAAGTCGATCGTGCGCCAGATGAAGAGGTCGGACCAGCTGTCGTAGCGTTGGACGGGGATGTCGAGATCGTCGTCACGTTCGCCGTCGGTGCGGACGTTGTGGACGCGGACGATGCCGCCGTCGTACACCGCTTCGCAAGTGATGTCGCCTTCCGGGCCCTCGATGCTGTAATCGGTGGTCAGCGGCATCAGCGTCGCGGCGTCAACGACGACAACCGCGTCGTTGACGAAGTCATCCTCGGGGAACTCGAAGTACTGGCGGAGGACGTAGGTGTCGCCGCCCTGCTCGATGCTCATCTCGAGTGTGCCGACCTCATCGTCATCGTCGTCGAGGACGCGGTAGACGGCGGTTTCGGAAGCGGCCCAGGGGATGGCTTCGACGATCTCGTTGGACTTGATGTTATCCCCTTCGTCGCAAGCGGCGAGGGTAGCGAGGAGAAGCGCGCCCGTGAGCGCGATGACGAGGCGCATCAGGACTGCGGGCCAGCCGCGAGGACGGACTGCGTCCGCCCCAGGGCTTCTTCGATGTCTGCGCTCTCGATGCCGAAGTGGGTGACCCAGCGGATGCGACGGCGCCCCTCGTCGAAACAGAGGACGCCCTGCTCGGAGAGGCGGCGCACGAACTTCTCGGTGTCCCAGCCTTCCACGGTGAAGTAGAGGAGATTGGTTTCGGGCTCGGGGTCCAGCTTCACGCCGGGCATCTCGCGGAGGCCTTCGGCGGCGAGGCGGGTGTTTTCGTGGTCGTCGGCGAGGCGGTCAACCATGTTATCGAGCGCATAGATGCCAGCGGCGGCGAGGACTCCGGCCTGGCGCATTCCGCCGCCCAGGAGCTTGCGGTTGCGGCGGGCCTCACGGATGAAGTCGCGGGAGCCGGCGAGGACGGAGCCGACCGGGCAGCCGAGGCCCTTGGAGAGGCTGAAGCAGACGCTGTCCGCGTAGCCGGCGAGGCGGTCGACGGGGACGCCGAGCTTGACGGCGGCGTTGAAGATGCGCGCTCCGTCCATGTGGACCGGGACGCCGGCGGCATCGGCGGCCTCGCGGACTGCGGCCAAGTCTTCTTCACCGAGGACGGTGCCGCCGCAGCGGTTGTGGGTGTTTTCGACAGCGATGAGGCCGGTGCGGGGGAAATGCTCGTTGTCGGGGCGGATTTTGGCGCGGACTTCGGCGAGATCGAGGCGCCCTTTGGCGTCGTTACGGACGGGGCGGAGGCCCATCCCCCCGACTGTCCAGGCGCCGCCCTGCTCAAAGAAGAGTATGTGCGCCTCTTCGCCGACGATGATTTCGGTGCCGCGTGGGCAGTGGCTGAGCATGGCGACGAGGTTGCTCTGCGTGCCGCTGGCGGTGAAGAGCGCGGCCTCCTTCCCGAGGCGCTCAGCGGCAATCTCTTGCAGGCGATTGATCGTTGGGTCTTCGGCGAAGACGTCGTCGCCGAGTTCGGCTTCGGCCATGGCGCGGCGCATTTCCGGGGAGGGGAGCGTCAGCGTGTCGCTGCGCAGATCTATGATGTTCGTGGTCACGAGCCTAAGTTTGGGGGCTAGGGGGCGTTGGTGCCAGCCCGGCCCCTTCGACTGCGGCTGTCGCCGCGCTCAGGGCAGGCTTCCAGACGCCCTGGGTCCTCCTTCGGAGGATTTCGGTCTCCTCAAGGGAAGGAGGTGCAAGTGGCAGATCCTTCTAAGGGGTGCTGGTGCCGGCTCTACCGTAGTCGTCGTCGAGGCGGACGACATCGTCGAGTTCGGGGGTGGAGACTTCGAAGATACGGGAGTCCTCGAGCGCTTCCATGCGGTGGACTGTGCCGGGCGGCAGCTCGATGACGGCACCGGCTTCGGCGACTACTTCGCGCCCGGCGGGGTTATCCGGGGTGCCAAGGGTGTACTTGATGCGGCCGGACTCAATGTACTGCACTTCATGCTTGCGCTCGTGGTACTGGAGGCTGAGGCGGTGGCCGGCCTTGAGTATGAGCACTTTGCCGGCGTATTGCCCGTTGTGAGCGAGCCAGAGCTCTTCGCCCCAGGGCTTGGGCACGACTCTGGGCGGGCCGATGCGCGCCGCGTCGGCGGAATCGCTCGTCATGTCGTGCGGGCGGGCTGAGGTGCCTATCCGCGGCGCTCCCAGAGGGTCTGGTAGCCCTCACCTCCGCGGATGGCTGTGACGACTTCCACTTTCTCGCGGCCGGCGAGTTCGTCGAAGGCGGTTTCGGCCTTCGTGATCATGTCTTCGCCGCCGAGGCTGATAAGCCGCTCCTTGATCTTGTCGGCGAGGGGAGAGCGGCGGAAGGTCTCGACGTGGCGGGGCCACTGGAAGGACATGATCTTTTCGGGGAGGGAGAAGCGAGGTCGCAGCTTCTTGAGGGCCTTGAAGCGGTCCTCGATCGACTCGGCCTTCTGGACGACGGCGATGAGAGGGCCGTCGTTTTCGTTGGTGCGGTAGTCGACGAGGAGGCGCTTATCGAGGATGGCGAAGCGCACGACGAGCACGTCTGCAGTGTCTATGACGCGGTTGACTTCATCGATATCGAGTCCGAAGTCGTCCATAGTGAGATTCTACGCCTGCTGTGTGTAGCGGGCAACGGAAATGGGCGTGAGTTAGTGGACAGCAGGCAAAAAGTGGCGTTTCAGGCGAGGAGTGCGGATAGCGGACGCTGAAGGCGCAGCGCTCGCGAGAACGGGACGCGGGAAGACGTGGCGCGGCGGGCTCCCGGCGCTGGGGAGTTGGCCGCGCACGAAGGCGCTGCGCGGCCGCGAGGAGAGGGTTTTAGATACGGAATTTGTTTGGAAATATGGTGGTGTTCCCATTCAATTAGTGCTGTGGTTAGGCCAACGCGGGTACGACAAGGGTGTCTAGCGGGTAACAGCCGAGCGGCAGACCCGTATCGAGGCCAGCGTCGAAGCGAAGCGCTACGAGAGCGTCGACCGGCGACGTTGTTTCGTCGCAGTTCAGGTCGCTTCGCTCGCGGCTGTCACCGCCTGCCCAGAACACGACGCGGACGTTGAGGGGCAAGCAACCGTCAGGCAGTGACACATCAAGCCCTGCGTCGCGTCTGAGCACGAACAGGGAGTCGATCGCGTTGACGGCGCCATCGCAGTTCAAGTCGCCGCGTGGTCGGGCGTGAGTGGGCGGGCCGGGGTTGCAGTTCTGGTTGATCGAGACTTCGTTGGAGTATGCGGAGCGGCCGGTGGCCGTGAGGGCGTAAACGCGATAGGTCTCGCAGCCGAAGGAAGACATCGAAATCGTGAGCTCGTTGGCGTCGGCGACGTGCGTAGACTGGTAGCCGCCGCCGATGGAGGAGAACTCCACGATGAAGCAGAGTTCGTCGTTGGAGTTGTCTTCCCAGGCGAGGTAGGTGATGGCGCTGATGAGCTGGCCGTTCTGCCAGTAGGGGCTCCAGCTGAGCGTGAGGTTGGTGGGAGCGGATGTGCCGTCTTCGGCGTGATCCTCGCCGGAGAAGCATTCAGGCGGCGCGTTGCCGATGCCGCTCGCGCGATCTCCCGAGGAGGCGAGCACCAGTAAGACGAACGCGACTATCGCCGCGATGAGCGGTGGGAGGATCAGCCTGGCAGTCGGCGTTTGCATTAGTTCCCTCGTGGAGATTGTACGCCTATTGGGCAACTACGCCGCGCAGCGCGGCCAGCTTGTCCCGCGCGGCGCCGGAGTCGATCGCTGCGCAGGCGGCCTTGATGCCGGAGGCAATGTCGGGGGCTCGTTCGGCGAGCCAGATGCGTAGGCCGGCGTTGAGGGCGACGAGGTCGCAGTAGGCGCCGGGTTCGCCGGCGAAGATGCGTTCGGCGATGTCGGCGTTATGTCGAGCGTCGCCGCCTGCCATCTCTTCTTTCGTGGCGGGGATGAGGCCGTAGTCGGCGGGGTCGATGCGGAGTTCCTGCGGGTCGGAGGGGGCGCCGGCGTGCGTCTCGGCGAGGAAGGCGCGGCAGGGGCGGGAGGTAGGGGCGTCTTCGTTGCCCTCGATGCCCTGGAGGACGAGGACGCGCTTGAAGCCGTTGCCGGCGGCGGCAGCGAGCATCTTGTCCATATAAGGAAGGTGGGCGAGGCCGATGATGCTGTAGTCGGCGGAGGCGAGGTTGGCGACCTTCTCGACGGTGGCGAAAACGGTGCGCAGGGTGACCTCTTCGCGCAGGCCGCGGAGGGCGTAGACGTCAGGGACGAAGCGGGCCTGGCGCATGAAGCCAAGGCCGTGCTGCTCGATCGAGAGCTGGACAGCGGGAGGTTCGGCGTCGATGTCGATGCCGAGGCCTTCGAGGACATCGCCGACGGGGATGCCGTGCTTGGGGCCGAGGTCCTTCTCGCCGTGGAGGACGACGGGAACACCGGCGGCGGCGGCAACGATGGCTGAGGCGGGGCTGACGACGATGCTCTTCTTGCGTCCGTCGTAGGGGGAGCCGATGTCGAGGAGACCCTGGACGGCGGGGCGGATGAGATGGGCGCGGGCGCGGTAGGCGTCGCTGAAGCCGAGGAGCTCGTCGAGTGACTCTCCTTTGTAGCGCTGGAGGAGGAGGAAGCCGCCTGCCTGGGCGGGCGTGCACTCACCGTCGAGGATGATGTCGACGGCGTCGCGGGCTTCCTCGCGGGTGAGGTCACGGCCGGTGCGTGGGCCCTGGCCGATGGCCTTGAGGTAGGCACGGAAGCGGGCCTGTGGCGCTTCGCGAACGTCGTCAGCCGTCATGGGGATAGTGTAGCGCGGGCGGGTGGCTGGGAGCATGGGGGCAGGCATGGGAGAACGGGGGCATGGGAGCACGGCGGCATGGGAGCATGGGTCAGACAGTGGGGACGTGGGTTCGAAGGCGGGGCGTTTGGAGGCGACGCACTTCGGCGATCGGGGATGGTTCGTGGGGTAACGTGGATGCGGCGCAGGGCTGTCGATGGATTGCTGGGGTGCTTCGCCCCTACGGTGGGATAGGATTGCCTCGTGCCTGAGTTGCCGGAGGTTGAGACGATACGGCGGGATTTGTTGCCGCTGATCTGTGGGCGGACGGTGCGTGAGGCGTGTGTTTCGCCGAATGCGCCGCGGTTGGTGCAGCTGATTTCGCCGGACGAGTTCGTGAAGCGGATGGCGGGGCAGCGGATCGACGACATCGGGCGGCGGGGCAAGTACCTGATGATACATCTGGCCGGCGGGCTGACGTGGATCGTGCACTTGAGGATGACGGGGAGCCTGCAGCACCACCGGAAGCCGTGCGATGAGTCGCCGTATCTACGGGCGCGGTTTCAGCTGGACGATGGGTCGTGGCTGTGTTTCGTGGACGTGCGTAAGTTCGGGGCGATGTGGTTGATCGACGACACGGACCTGGTGATCGGGAAGCTGGGCCAGGAGCCGCTGGATGAGGCCTTTGACGTCGCGGCGTTCCACTCGCTGTTGAGGCGGCGTTCGGCGCCGATCAAGGCCGTTCTGCTGGACCAGGCGGTGCTGGCCGGCGTCGGCAACATCTATGCGGACGAGTCGCTGTTTTACGCTGGGATCGACCCGCGCAAGCCGGCGAACATGATATCGCGGCCAGCGGCGGAGCGCCTGCACCGGGCGGTCGTCGACGTGCTGGAGGAGGCGGTCGGCGATCGCGGGTCGTCGTTCCGCGACTACGTGGACGCGCAGGGGCAGGAGGGTCTGCACCAGCTGAAGGTGCGGGTGTACCGGCGGACGGGGGAGCCGTGCCTGGTCTGCGGGCGGGAGATACAGCGGGTGGTGATCGGGGGGCGGAGCACGCACTTTTGTCCGGGGTGTCAGAAGAGGTGACGGGCGACGGGAAATGCGAAATGGGAAAGGGGGAAGGCGTGCGCGTGGTGGAGGAGTTGAGAGCGGGGCGCTCTGAGCCGATTACGATTCGAGTGGTGGGAATATCTGTGTCCAGGTTTCGCCGCCGTCGTGCGTGACCGCGAGGATACCGGGGCCTCGGTAAGGAGACGCGACACCGATGAGCTCCGTGAAAAATTCGACGCCTGATACACCCTCCGGTGCCCACTCCCATTCAAGCGACGCCTTCAAGTCGACCCCCTCCCAAGACCTCCCACCGTCGGTAGTCTTGGCTAGCCCACCTCTGGACGTGCTTAGCCACCCGGTGTCGCTATCCAGAAATGATATCGAGCGAAGGTATCCCCCGCCAGGCAGGTGTGCCCCGGAATCCAGTTTCGTCAAGATACCATCACCAGCAACTCGTTCCCAGGTTTGCCCCGCGTCATCGCTCCGATACATCGACTTCAGCTGCTGTCCAGTACCAGGAACACCACCACAAGCAAAGAGCAGTACGCTGGCGGTAAGGGGCGACATCGACGTGGAGCCCTGATTCCGGGCACAAGGTTGATTGACGCCGATCCACGTCACTCCGCCATCACTAGTCTGGAACATCTCATAGTCACTCCAGGCCCAGCCTCGCGTCGCATCCAGAAATTCGATACCCAGCACTCTCTCTGAACCAGGCCGATCGGCGACAGCCCACGTCATTCCGCCATCGCTCGAATGCAGGAGATTGCCCTCCCCACCGATCATCCAACCCTCATGGGGCGAGCCGAAGGACAGCCCCCGGATCTCAACATCAAGAGTGTAGAGATCGTGCCAGCTTAGCCCGCCATCACGGGTGCCAAGCAGGGCACCGTCGCTGATGACCCATCCATTGTCCGGATCAATGAAATTAAACCGTTCGACGCTCTGAGATCGTGCCTGCGGACTGGTGGATGCGCTGGTGGGGGTTGGCGCAGGCGTGGATGCCTCCACGGCGGGACTCAGCGACGGGATCGGTGTGTTATTAGAATTCGTGTCTGGGCCGCAGGCCGCGATGAGCAACAAGGCGAAAGTTGCGGAGGTGGCGAGCCCTGACAATCGCATCGCGATTGGAGAACGCGCAATGGGCGTCACAGGTACGGCCTCACAGCATCAACTGGTACCAGAAGACGTCCAGCCAGCGCTCGAACTTGTAGCCGACTTCGCGTTCGTGGGCGACGCGGGTGAAGCCGAACTTCTCGTGGAGAGCTTCGCTGGCGGGGTTGCCTTCGGCGATGCCGGCGATGATCGTGTGAAAGCCGCCCTGCCGGGCAAGGGTGATGAGCTCGCGCAGGAGGATGGTCCCTATGCCGCGGCCCTGGTGGTCAGGGGCGATGTAGACGGAGTTCTCGACGGTGAAGCGGTAGGCGGGCTTGGTGCGGAACTGGCGCAGGCAGGCGTAGCCGAGGACTTCGCTGGCGCGCTCGGCGACGATGAGGCAGTGAGGGGGCTGGAAGTCGCGGAACCACTCGAGGCGCTCGTCAAGGGACTTTTCCTCGAGGTCGAAGGTGGCGGTGGTGTGGAGGACGGCCTCGTTGTAGATGTCGCGGATGGCGGGGACATCGGCCTCGGTGGCGGCGCGGATGGTGACGCTCATCGTGAGGGCATGATAGCGCGCGGCGGTTAACGGCGTGTTACGGAGGTGGGCGGGTTGACAAAGGGGCCGTACGCACTGCGCCCCACCCGCTCACCACGTCAGCCAGGCAAACGTAGCCCAAGGGTGTTGACGAATTATTGCGCATCGAATAGGGTGTTGCTGCCAGCGTAGCTGCCAATTCGAAAGGAGGCACCCATTGTTTCCGTTCTCGGCCACGTCGCGCACCGCTTTACGACAGTTGATTATTCGCGTTGCAGTAGTGTCCGCGGTGGTAGCCGCATTCTTGATCACGGCCACACTCGCCTACGCAGCAAGCGCCAGCAATTTTAAGATAGGGTCAGCCACCATTGCGCCCGGTGAGTCCGTCACGATCCCGATTACGATCGATGCGGATCAGGTAGGAGCCTTTGGCTTTACCGTGCAGTATGACGCCAGTCTCGTCACACCAACCGACTGCACCGCACCTTACGGCGTCTGTAACGTTGCCTTCGGTCCGGACACTGTCCGGATAAACGGCGCGACCATTTCGGGAATTAACGGGGATGATGCACTCCTCGGAACAATCACGTTCCAGGCGGGCTTGATTGAAGGTACGAGCGCACTGGCGCTCGTCGAAGCCACGTTCCACCTCTCGGATACCGAGGGAAATGAACTCGAAACTGACTTCACCAACGGCCAAATAATCATCGAGGCCGAAGAGGTGGCAACCGGTCAGGGATGCCCTCATTCTGCCTCAGCAAACGCAGCCGCGCATGCCAACCCCCACTCGGCTCACGGTAACGCCAAGCAATCAGCCCGAGACTGCGACTAGATCCTCTAACAACCAGTGCAGCACGCAGGGCCACAACGCCGCCGTGCACTGACACGGCGGCGTTTCCATTTGCTGCGCTGCGTACTACGCTAATCCGCGATATGTCATGCAACATCGATGACGTGCGCGAGGCCGAGATACGGGCGGAGGAGCTGCGGTCGGAGATCAGCCACCACGATTACCTGTACTTCGTCAGGGACGCGCCGGAGGTCAGCGACGCCGAGTACGACGAACTGATGCGCCGCCTACGCGCGATCGAGGAGCACTATCCGGAGCTGATTACTCCGGAATCGCCGACGCAGAGGGTCGGGGGGCGAGCGGCGAGCGCGTTCGAGCCGGTGGAGCACCGGCTGCCGATGCTCTCGCTGGCGAACGCGTTCAACATCGGGCAGCTGGGGGCGTGGCACAAACGGGCGGCGAACCTGGCAGGGCGCGACGACTTCATGATGGTGTGCGAACCGAAGATCGACGGGCTGGCGGTGGCGCTGGTCTATGAGAACGGGCGTTTCGTGCAGGGGGCGACGCGGGGGGACGGCTACCGCGGCGAGAACATCACGGAGAACCTGAAAACGATCCGCAGCATCCCGATGACGCTGCGGGGGAAGGACTACCCGCCGCTCTTCGAGGTGCGCGGCGAGGTCTACATGCCGAAATCGAGCTTCGAGCAGCTGAACGTCGAGCGGGCGGAGCGGGGGGAGCAGCTTTACGCGAACCCGCGGAATTCGGCGGCGGGGTCGGTGCGGCAGCTGGACCCGAAGGTGACGGCGTCGCGGCGGCTGAACATCTTCGTCTACCAGCTGGGCTGGGCGGAGGGCGGGGCGACGCCGCCGACGCACCACGATACGCTGCGCTGGCTGCACGACCTGGGTTTCAAGCCGAACCCGGACACGCAGAGCTTCCGCGAGCTGGAGGACGTGCAGCGCTTCTATGATCAGTGGGAGAACCGCCGCCACGACCTCGACTACGAGATCGACGGGATGGTGGTGAAGATAGACGACATCTCGATCTGGGACGAACTGGGGTACGTAGGACGGGAGCCGAGGTGGGCGATCGCCTACAAGTTCCCGCCGGTGCAGGCGACGACGAAACTGCTGAAGATCAGGATTAACGTCGGGCGGACAGGGAGCCTGAACCCGTTCGCGATCCTGGAGCCGGTGCAGGTGGGCGGCGTCATCGTCAAGCAGGCGACGCTGCACAACGAGGACGACATCCGCCGCAAGGACATCCGCGAGGGCGACACGGTCATCGTGCAGCGGGCGGGGGACGTGATCCCGCAGGTGGTAGGGCCGGTGGTGAGCCGACGGACGGGGAAGGAGCGGAAGTATCGGATTCCGAAGAAGTGCCCGGTCTGCAAGAGTGAGGCGGTGCGACCGGAAGGCGAGGCGATGGCGTATTGCACGAACATTTCGTGCCCGGCGCAGAACTACCGCTGGATCATCCACTTCGTCTATGTGATGGACATGGAGGGCCTGGGCGAGAAGTGGGTCGGCATCCTGCTGGAGGAGGGGCTGATCGCGGACCCGGCGGACATCTACCTCCTGACGAAGGAGCAGCTAATCGCGCTGCCGCGCATGGGCGAGAAGCTGGCGGACAAGGTGCTGGCGAATATCGAGGGCTCGAAGCGACGGAACCTGGGGACGCTGCTCTTCGCGCTGGGCATCCGGCACGTGGGCGGGGAGATCGCCAACATGCTGGCGGAGCACTTCGGCTCGCTGGACGGGGTGATGGCAGCGTCGGTGGAGGACATCTCGGCGGTGGAGGGGATCGGGCCGCGAATCGCGGAGAGCGTAGAGGCATACTTCAGCGATCCGGGGAAGCGGGCGATCATCGAGAAGCTGCGCAAGGCGGGCGTGAACTTCGAGCACCAGCGCCCGAAGCGGGTGGAGGGGCCTCTGACCGGCGAAGTGTTCGTCTTCACGGGCACGATATCGATACCGCGCGGCCAGGCAGAGCGGCTGGTGGCCAGCCTGGGGGCGGAGGCGGTGAGCAGCGTCACGCGCAAGGTGACGAAGGTCGTGGTGGGGGCGGACCCGGGGTCAAAGGCCGCGAAGGCGGAGAGCTACGGCGTCGAGATAATGGATGACGAGGGGTTCCGGAAGCTGATGAAGAAGCATGGGGTGGATATAGCGTGACGCCGAAGCTCAACCGAGTCTCTGGACGCGAGCTGGTCCGAATCCTGGAATCACTCGGTTGGGAGGTCGAACGGATCAAGGGGAGCCACCACATCATGCGCCACACGGAACACCCGAGAGTACGCCTGTCGGTTCCCGTGCATGCAAAGGGGACATTGCCGATCGGTACACAGGCGTCTATCCTTCGAGATGCGGGAGTATCGGCGGAAGAGTTCAACGAGAAGACTTGATGCGCTACAAAGTAGTGATTTCGCGGGACGAAGAGAGCAACTGGCTTGTGTCCGTCCCTGCCCTGCCAGGTTGCCATACATGGGGTGAGTCGCGAGAAGTGGCGCTCGAGAACGCACGCGAAGCGATTGAAGGCTATATTGAGAGCCTTGCCGCAGCCGGTGAGCCGATCCCTGAAGACGACACCGATGTCGAAGTGACAGTCGTGAGTGTCGCGTAGAAACGTCCTACTAGCGACGCTCTTATGTTTCGCGAGTGCGTCGCTCCTGTTCACTGCCTGCGAGGAGGAGGGGACGGGCAGCATGCGGCAGTCGCCGACGGTGCGGCTGAACGAGACGGCGCCGCCGGCCACGCCCGCGCCGCCGCCGCCACTGCCACCTGACACGACGCCAGCATTGGTCGTGAGCGTGGTGGATGGCGACACGATCAATGTGCTGATAGACGGCCAAGAGTACGCCGTGCGCTATATCGGGATCGACACGCCGGAATCTGGAGACCCGCGTCGGGCCGAGGAGTGCTTCGGGCAGGAGGCCAGCGCGCGGAACGAAGAGCTTGTCGGCGGGCGGACGGTGGGACTGGAAAAGGACGTATCGGAGACGGACCAGTTCGGGCGGCTGCTGCGGTACGTCTGGCTGGACACCAGCGAGATGGTAAACGCGACCCTGGTGCGCGATGGATACGCGGAGTCGATTTCCTATCCGCCCGACCTGCGGCACCAGGAGTTGCTGGACCAACTGGAGACGACGGCCCGTGCGAACGGGCACGGGCTGTGGGGGCCCGAGTGTGCGGAGACACCGACGGTGCTGGCCGGGGGGCAGCCGGTGGCGGGCGGGGAGACGTGCGATTACTCGGGCACGAGCGAGCCGGTGATCAAGGGAAACATCAGCCAGAACACGGGGGAGCGGATATATCACGTGCCAGGGCAGGAGAATTACGGGCCAACGCGCATCAACGAGGGGGCCGGCGAACGGTGGTTTTGCACAGAATCGGAGGCTGTTTCGGCGGGCTGGCGTAAATCTCTGCGCTAGGCAAGAACCGGTGGGGGTGCGGGATCGTTTGTAGATGTGATGGTTCGCCCCACAAACCTTCTTTGCAGCGTCAACGTCCAGTTAGGTACAATCGCAGGAGCATCCGCCGCCGGCCGCCCAGCCGGACAGCGCTGCTTGGGAGGCCCGTTTGCCCGTAAATCCGTTTAACGCCCTCCTGGGGTTGTTTTCTCACGACGTAGCAATTGACCTCGGGACAGCCAATACGCTGGTCATGGTAAAGGGCAGAGGGATCGTCATCGACGAGCCCTCTGTCGTTGCAATTGACCGCATCAATAAGAAGATCCTCGCCATCGGATCAGAGGCCAAGCGCATGGTCGGCCGGACTCCGGCGGATATCGTGGCCGTGCGCCCGTTGCGGGACGGCGTCATCAGCGACTTCAGCGTGACGGAGAAGATGCTGCACTATTTCATCCGCTCCGTGCACGACTCGTTCGGTTTCGGGCTGCCGCGGCCGCGCGTGGCGATCGGCATCCCATCCGGCGTGACGGAAGTAGAGAAGCGCGCGGTGCACGACGCAGCGCTGAACGCCGGCGCCCGCGGAGCATACCTGATCGAGGAGCCGATGGCCGCGGCGATCGGCGCCGGGCTGCCGGTGATGGACCCGGGCGGCTGCATGATCGTCGACATCGGGGGCGGGACGACGGAGGTCGCCGTGATCTCGATGGGCGGCATCGTCGTGGCGACGTCGATACGAACGGCTGGTGACGAGATGGACCAGGACATCATCTCGTACGCGCGGCAGGTGCATAACATGCTGATCGGCGAGCGCACGGCAGAGGAAGTGAAGATGGAGGCCGGCTCGGCGTATCCGCTGGAGCACGAGCTGGGGATAGAGCTGCGCGGCCGAGACCTGGCGACGGGCCTGCCGAAGTCGGTCGAGGTGAGCAGCGTGGAAGTCCGCGATGCACTGGCGGGCTCGATCAACGCCATCGTTGATTCGGTGCGCCAGACGATCGAGATTACGCCGCCGGAGCTGGTGGCGGACATTATGAGCACGGGGATCATTTTGGCGGGCGGCGGGGCGCTGGTGCGCGGCCTGGACCGGCGCCTGGCACAGGACACGCGATTCCCGGTATACGTAGCAGAAGAGCCGCTGACATGCGTTGTGCGCGGGGCGGCGGAAGTACTTGAGGAGACTGCCATCCTGCAGAAGTTGCAGGCGAGGCTAAACACGAGAAAGGCGCCCCGCTAGGCGCCGCCGTGGCCCGCCACGGCGGGCCGCATTGATGATTACATATGCGACTGATCTGGTGGTTTGCAACGGTGGCGGTAGTCAGCTTCTTCACGATCGTGCTGTCCCAAACAGGGGCGCTTGACACTCTGCGGAACCTGACGCTGACGGTCACCGCGCCGGTCGAGAACGGAATCCGGGACGCCGCCAGCCCGCTGAGCGACATCTATGAGGGCATCGCCGACCGCGGTGACCTGGTGCGCGAGAACGAGGGACTACGCGAGGAGAACGAGCAGCTGGCGCAGCAGATCGCGAACCAGGAGGCGGCCCAGAACCGCATCCGCGAGCTGGAGGCCGCGCTGGGCGTCAAGGAGCAGAACCCTGACTTCATTTTCGCCGTGGGCAACGTCTTCGCCCGCGATCCTTCGTCTCTGAAGCGGGTCATTGCGATCAACCTGGGGACTTCGGACGGAATCGACGAGGGGATGGTGGTGCTATCCGGCAATGGAAGCCTGGTCGGCACGGTTTCGCTGGCGCTGGCGGATTACTCCTGGGTGCGGCTTATCAACGATCCGGACAGCTCGGTCAATGCCCAGGTACACGGCATCACGCTGCCGACGACGCAGAACGGCGGCGTGCTGACGCCTGACGACGCTCAGGACCAGGAAGGCGGAGAGCAATCGCAGGAGGAGCCGACGCCCGCGCCAGAGCCGTCTACGACGCCGGCGCCGCAGCCGGTGCGCGGCGTGGCGGAGGGCGATCTGCGGAACGACATTATCCTCGACCTGCTGCCTTCGGAAGCGCCGATAGATGCGGGGGCACTGGTGGTTACGTCTGGGCTGGGCGGCAACTACCCGCCAAACCTGCTCATCGGATCGATTACGGACGTGGAGCAGCGGCCGCAGGCGCCGTTTAAGAAGGCGCGCGTCGACCCGGCAACAAAGCTGGATGGGCTGGACACGATTCTGGTGATCACTAACTTCAAGCCAGCGAGGTTGCAGGCCCCGTGAAGTACTTCGTCGCCGGCGTGATCGCCTGGCTTCTCGCCATCCTGGACGTGGCGGCGATGCCGTACGTGCAGCCGCTGGGGGTGAGCCCGGACCTAGTGTTGATCTTCGCGGTGATCTGGGCAGTGACGCGAGGCGAGGACGAGGGTTTGGTCATCGTACCGCTGATCGGGCTGATACAGGATCTGACGACGAGCGATCCGATCGGAACCTCGGTGCTGGGACTGGCGCCGGCGGTGCCGATCGCGCTGGCGGTGCGGATGCGGGCGCTGGAATCGCAGTTCCTGCCGACGATCGCGGCGGTGATGGCGACGAGCGCGTGCTACGGCGTCATCAGCACTTCCGTGCTGTGGGCGACGGGGCAGGAGATCGCGGTGTTCCACACGCTCTTCCGCGTGATCGTACCGTCAATCATTATCAATGCGCTATTCACGCCGATCATCTACATGCCGATGAGCTGGTTCGCGCCGCGGCAGACGGCGTGGCTGCGGAGCTCAGCACGCCTGCCCTCGACGCTATAAGCCTATGAGCAGTTATTTCGAAGGGCGCCGCCGCTGGCGCGCCAAGGAGCCGAAGAAGGAGCGGACTGCGCAGGGCCGCATCGCGACGATGTCGGCTGCACTTAAGGCACTGGTGATCCTGATGTTCGGCATCCTGGTGATTCAGCTCGTTCACCTGCAGGTGATCAAGGGCGAGGAGTATAAGGAGCAGGCGGAGATCAACGCGCTGCGGGAGATCCCGATCCCGGCCAACAGAGGACTCATCTACGACCGAAACGGCCAGTTGCTGGTGCAGAACGCCGCGCGCTTTTCGGCGACGATTATCCCGGGCGACCTGCCGGATAGCGGTGTGGCCGGGGTCTACCGGATGGTCTCGGACGTCGTCCAGGTGCCGCCGGAAGAGATCGAAGCGGCAGTAGCCGAGGGCATCGAGAACCAGGGCGAGTTCACGCAGGTCGTCGTCAAGACGGACCTGGAGCGGGAAGTGGCGCTGCAGTTGATGGAGCTGGAGCCACACGTCCCCGGCTTGCGTGTGCAGGTGGAGCCAGCGCGCACGTACCTGAGTGGCGATCTGCTTCCGCACATCCTGGGTTACATCGGCCCGATCTCGGCGGAGGAGTATGAAGCGCTTGGAGACGATGGCTACCTGTTCACGGACTACCTGGGCAAGAGCGGCGTTGAGCTGAGCTACGAGGACATTCTGCGCGGAAAGCCGGGGAAGAAGCTGGTCGAGGTGGACGCATTTGGCCGTGAACTTAATGTGCTCTCTGAGCGGCGGCCGATCGACGGCACGAACCTGGTGCTGACGATCGATCTCAGCTTGCAGCAGAGGGTGACGGAAATACTGGACGAATACACGGAGGAAGGCGAGAACTCGGCCGCGGCGGTGATTGACGTCCGAACGGGTGAACTACTTTCGATGGTGTCGCTGCCGACGTTCGACAACAACGTGTTCTCCGGCCCGCTGACACCGGAGGATCTGAGCGCGCTGGTTGACGCGCCGGGCAAGCCGCTGGTCAACCACGCGATCTCCGACCGATATCCGCCCGGGAGCACGTTCAAGACGATCGTGGGGGCGGCAGCGCTGCAGGAGGGCGTCGCCTCGCCGAGCACGACGATCGTGAGCCGCGGCTACATCAACGTGGAGAACGAGTTCGATCCGAACGTGGTCTACGTCTACAAGGACTGGGCGCCGCTGGGGGCGCTAGACTTCTACGACGGAATCGCTATGTCATCCAACGTTTATTTCTACTACCTGGCCGGCGGCAAGTCGGACGAGGGATTCCGCGGGCTGGGCGAGGACAAGGTGGCGGACTACGCGCGAAGTTTCGGCCTGGGATCCGTGACCGGAGTCGATATACCGGGTGAGTCGGACGGGCTGGTGCCGGACGCTGACTGGAAGGACGAGACGCTGAACGAGCCGTGGACCGTCGGTGACACCTACAACTTCGGCATCGGGCAGGGGTATGTGGCGGCAACGCCGCTGCAGATGCTGCGGGCCGTAACGGCGATGGCCAACGGCGGCACGCTGGTGACGCCGCACGTCGTCAAAGAGTACCAGGACAGCCTGGGCAACACACTGCAGACGGTGACGACGCCGACGGCAAGTGTGCCCGTGGATGAGGCGTACCTGCAGGTGCTGCGGGCCGGGATGCGCCAGTCGGTGACATCAGGGGTGGCGCGTAACTCGGCTGTGAACGGCGTGTCAGTCGCGGGCAAGACAGGCACCGCGGAATACGGGACGATCCGCCCGGACGGCACATACCAGACGCACGGGTGGTTCGGCGGTTTTGCGCCGGCGGAAGACCCGCAGATCGCGGTCATCGTCTTCACGGAAGACGGGACTGGTTCGAACGACGCCTCGCCAGTAGCGGCGCGCATCTTCGACCACTACTTCAACGGAGGCGGCCCGGTATACGACCCAAGCACGCCGCTACCCGGTACCGACGAGCCGCAGCCAACTCCGAACGCCGATGCAACGCCGGGGGCAACTGACGCACCGACAGACGAGCCGGAGCCGACGGACGTCGCGGCACCAACGGACCCGCCGGTCGTGGAGCCGGAACCGACCGTGGAGCCGGAGCCGGTTCCAGAGCCAACGGAGGCGCCGACGGATCCGCCCGTTGAGCCAACGGAACCTCCGCCGCAGGATGAGGCCGCGGAGGTTGCCTCGCTGCCCGCGTTGCGGTGGCTGCGGGAGGCGTGGTCATGATCGAACCACGGGCGATACGGAACGTCGACGTTGTGCTGGTGGTGCTGGCGGCGGCGCTGGTGGTGTACGGCGCGCTCCTCCTCTACACTGCCTCGCTGAGCGCATATCCAAGCATCACGCCGGGCCACCCGATGACGCGACATCTGGTGTTCGCCTTCCTGGGCGTGGGCGTCATGGTCGCCGTAGCGTGGGTGGACTACCGCGTGTACGGCCAGATGGCGGGCGGGCTCTACGTGGTCGCTGTGATGATGCTGATCGCGGTGCTGTTCGTCGGTGACTCGGAATACGGGTCGAGGCGCTGGTTTTCCTTTGCGGGGCAGCAGATCCAGGCGTCGGAGGTGGCGAAACTACTGGTTATCATCACGCTGGCGCGCTACCTGGCGGACCGGCAGCAACGCATGGACGACCCGAAGGTGTTCGCCATCTCATTCGTGATGGCGGCAGTGCCGGCGGGGCTGGTGCTGATCGAACCGGACATGGGAACAGCGCTGGTCTTCGGGGCGTTCTGGTTCGGTATGGTGGTGATGGCAGGAACGCCGCCGCGGTACATCGCGATCTTCCTTGGGATCGCGCTGGCCTTGTTGCCGTTTGTCGCGCTGCTGGTGCTGAACGACTACCAGCTGGACCGCTTCCGGCTGTGGATCGACCCGGCGTCGGACCCGCTGGGAGGCGGCTTCAACATCCGGCAGGCGGAGATCGGAATCGGTTCCGGCGGCATCTTCGGCAAGGGATTCACGGACGGCACGCAGACGCAACTGGACTTCCTGCAGACATCAACGACGGACTACATCTTCAGCGTGCTGGGCGAGGAGCTGGGATTGCTGGGCGCGCTGATACTCTTCGGGCTGTTCACAGCGCTCCTTTTCCGGGGCATCCGGGCGGCAACGCTGGCGCAGGACCAGTTCGGCCGGCTGATTGCGACGGGGATCGTGATCATGATCCTCTTCCAGGTGTTCATCAACGTCGCGGTGAACATCCGGCTGGTGCCGGTGACCGGAATCCCGATGCCATTCATCAGCCAGGGTGGAAGCTCGCTGGTGATGATGTTCGTAGCGCTGGGGCTACTCGAAGGTATTGTTATCCGCCATAAACGCATTGAATTCTGACGACCCGGCGGGCACCGAGAGGTCGAGCGTGTTGAGCGGCGGCGCGGTCTTCAGCCGGTAGACGTCGGCAAAGTAGATGCGGCCCTGGTAATCGTAGTACTCGCCGAGGAAGTCGCGTAGCCCCTGCGGGTGGGCGGCCTGCCAATCGTCAAAGAGGGGCGCCTGCACGGAGTCGATGAAGTACACGGGCTTCGTTTCGTGCAGTTCAGTGAGGACTTCAGGGAACAGCTCCTCGTCAAATTCCAGGACCCAGTCGTAGAAGTAGGCGATCGCGGGCGACCGGTCAGCGTAGAAGTAGATCTGCGACTCCCGGCCGTAGTTGAAGATGAGATCGTCTTCGCTGGTGCGTTCCTTGATATAGGCGCCAAGTTCCTCGCTGCTGGCCTCCCATTCCTTCTGGTGGTAGACGCTGGAAACGACCTGCTCCTGGGCCCGCTGCGGCGCGAGATAGAGAACGCTAGTGGTGGCGACTGAGACAACGATGAGGAAAGTGGCGATGATCCAGGCGGGGCGGCTGATGAGGTGTGAGCTGCCGTTTACGAAGCGGTCGTATATAACGATCCCGGTTAGAACGGCGAGAGAAGGCATCAGCTGCAGGAAGTAGTGCGGGAAGAAACGGCCGCCGGAGGCGACACCGATAGCGGATGCGACGGCCCAAAGGATAAGCACGTAGTCCATGACGGCGGCGCGCTTACGGCACAAGATGACGAGGCCCACGAGTGCGCCGACGACAAAGGGGGCGGCGACGGCGCTGAAGAATAACAGGCCGTACCCGAAGTTGGAGAGGCGCTCGGCGTATGAGAGGAAGTTTATGTAAAGCCAGTTGTAGGAGAGGTTGGCGTAAATCAGATCGTCTAAGGCCCCCATAAGCGTGAACGGCAGCGCGACGAGCGCCAGGCTGGCGAGCGTACCGGCAAAGAGTGCCCCAGTTGGCGCGATCCACTGTAGCGACGTCTCGGCCGTGCGGCGATGCCAGACCAAGGCGACCATGGCGAGGGCGAGCAGGTTCCACATGGCGACCTGCTTGGTCATCACGGCGAGGCCGGCCAGCGCGCCGGCGATGAGGAACCAGCGTAAACGCCCGTCCCGCATGCCGATGGTGAAGAACATCAGCGAACTGACGAGCGGGAGCAGCATGTAGGCCTCGGTGTTGGCGTGGAGGGCCACCCACGGCAGGCCGGTGGAGATGGCGAAGAGCGCGGCAGCGATGCGAGCCGCCGGCATCGGCAGGACCATGCGCGCCTGGTTGAAGAGCGCGACGGTTGTCAGCGAGAGGCAAATCGCCGCCAGGATGCGGGGGGCGAACACGCTTTCGCCGAAGAGCGTGAAGCTGAAGGCGTACCAGATGTAGACGAGCGGCGGCTTGTTGTCGAAGAGGTCACGATAGGGGACCTGGCCGTCGAGGACGCCCTGGGCTATCGTCGCGTAAACGCCTTCGTCGCGCTCGAACGGCATGCCTGCAAAGGGCAGGTAGAGCAGTATAGGGATCAGCGCCAGGCCGAGGAGGAAGAAAACATCGGAGCGCGTCAGGCCGGGCAGGGGCGGCGGGGCGGGCATCGGGACTTTCGTCCGTGTCATCGTATCTCTATCGTGATCACACCTGAAATGTAGTTTCAGTCTAGCAGACGGCCGGCTTACGATACCTGTTCGCGGTTTGCAGCTAGAGAACGTTATTCGAGCGCGATAGCAGCCGCACGCCGCAAATCCGGCGCTGCCAAGAGGGCGATTCCTGTCTGCGGCCGCTGGCGGAGGAGAGTACTTTCCGGCAGGAGGCAACGCTCGAAGCCGAGGCGTTCCGCCTCGAGAAGGCGTCGCTCAAGATGCGACACAGAGCGTAGTTCGCCCGATAAGCCGACCTCACCCAGCGCGATGAGATCGCGGGGTAGCGCGCGGTCCCTGTGCGATGAGCAAATCGCGAGTGCCAGGCCGAGATCGGCCGCAGGCTCGTGCACGCGCAGGCCGCCGACGACGTTGGCGATGACGTCCTGGCCGGCCAAAGGCAGGTTGAGGCGGCGCGTAAGCACGGCGGTAACGAGAACGAGGCGGTTGGTGTCGAGGCCGTTGGCGGTGCGACGGGGCGCGGGGGTAGTAGTCGGACTGGTGAGCGCCTGCAACTCCACGAGGACGGGACGGCTGCCCTCCATCACGGGCACGACGGCGGAGCCGACGGGCTCAGCGGCGCGCTCCGCGATGAAGGCCTCGGACGGGTTTTCGACGCCGCGCATGCCGGCGCCGGTCATCTCGAAGACGCCGACCTCGTCGACGGAGCCGAACCGGTTCTTGACTGCTCGCAGGAGCCGGTAACTGCTGAAACGCTCGCCTTCCAGGTAAAGGACGACGTCGACGACGTGTTCCAGCAGGCGCGGCCCGGCGATGTCGCCGTCCTTGGTGACGTGGCCGATGATCATCACGGGTGTGTCGTGGGATTTGGCCCAGCGCATCAGGGTACCAGCGCACTCGCGAAGCTGCGCTATGCTGCCGGGCGAGTTACCGGCGCTTTCGCAGAATACGGTCTGGATCGAATCGACGATGACGAGGGCCGGCTGGATCTCCTCGGCCTGGCGCAGCGCGGAGTCGAGGCTTGTCTCCGGCAGCACCAGGAGACGGCCCTCGCCGAGACCGAGGCGGTCGGCGCGCATCTTGACCTGCGAGACCGACTCTTCGGCGGAGACGTAGAGGGCGGTGGCATTCTGCGCGATGGCGCTGGCCGCCTGCAGGACGAGCGTCGACTTGCCGATGCCGGGGTCGCCGCCCATGAGAATGAGCGAGCCCGGAACGACGCCGCCGCCGAGCACGCGGTCGAATTCGGAGATACTGAGGGAGAGGCGCGGTTCGTCGCCGATAACCATGTCGCCGATGGCGACAGGAGTGGCGGCCGCGTAGCCCGACGGCCTGGCGGCGGCGACCGGCTCGGTCCACTCACGGAAGGTGTTCCAGGCGCTACAGCCGGGGCAGCGGCCCTCCCACTTGGCGGTCTCGTGCCCACATTCGCTGCAGGCGAAGCGAGTCCTGGTGGCTGAGCGCTTGGATGTGCCGAGGGTTGTCATACCTCGCATTGTTTCAGGGCAGGGCGCGGGTAGCGAGGGGGATATGGCACTCAGATGTGGGAAGGGTGGCGGAACTAACAAAGTGGGCTTCGTCCAACATGCAAGCTTCAAACAGGGCAAACGTGGTGATGATACCGAGGTGACGCAAAACAGCCGCCCGCTTCGGGCGGCTGTTTAATTAAGTCTCGTTCTTGCTAGGTGAGCGCGGGTTCGGAGGCGGTGTCGAGGACGAGTTCGTCGTTCTGGACGTCGATCTTGACCTTGTCGCCTTCGCTGAAGCGCTCCTGAAGCACGGCCTCAGAGAGGCGGTCCTCGATCTCATTCTGTATGACGCGGCGTAGTGGGCGCGCCCCAAAGACGGGGTCGTAGCCCTTCTCGCCGAGCCAGTCGAGGGCGGCGTCGCTCATCTCGAGGGCGATGCCCTTGACCTTGAGCTGATCGATGACCTGCTTCATCTCGTTAGTGACGATCTCGCGGATGTGCGTCTTGGTGAGGGCGTGGAAGACGACCGTGGAGTCGAGCCGGTTGATGAACTCCGGCCGGAACACGTTCTTCATCGCCGCCAGGACCTTCTCCTTCATCTTGGAGTGCTGGTCGGCCGCGGTCTTGGCTTCGTCCTTGATGGTGGCGAAGCCAAGCGAGCTGTCCTTACGGATCAGGTCGGAGCCGACGTTGGAAGTCATGATGATGATGGTGTTACGGAAGTCCACGCGGCGACCCTTGGCGTCGGTCAGGTGGCCGTCATCGAAGATCTGCAGAAGCATGTTGAAGACTTCCGGGTGAGCCTTTTCGATCTCGTCCAGCAGGATCAGGCAGTATGACTTGCGGCGCACGGTGTCCGTCAGCTGGCCGGCGTCCTCGTACCCGACGTAGCCGGGAGGCGCGCCGATGAGGCGGGAGACGTTGTGCTTCTCCATGAACTCCGACATGTCGAGCTTGATCATGGCCTCTTCGCTGCCGAACATGAACTCGGCCAGCACGCGGGCGAGGTAGGTCTTACCGACACCGGTGGGGCCGAGGAACATGAAGACGCCGATGGGCCGGCGCGGGTCCTTGAGGCCCGCGCGGGCGCGGCGGACGGCCTTCGCGATGTCGCGGATGGCTTCGTCCTGGCCGACGATCTTTTCGTGCAGCACGTCCTCCATCTGGAGGAGGCGCTGCGATTCTTCGGAAGCGATGCGCGTGACCGGGATGCCGGTCCACATGGCGACGACTTCGCTGATGTCCTCAGCGTCGACGACGGGCGCGTCTTCCTGCTTCTCTTCTTTCCAGCCAGTCTCCATGCCTTCCAGCTTGTCCTGGAGCTTCATCTCGCGGTCACGGAGTTCGGCGGCGTATTCGTACTGCTGGGCGGTGATCGCCTCTTCCTTCTCGCGGCGCAGGCTATCGAGGCCCTTGGCTGCTTCCTGTAGCGGAGGCGGCGCGTAGGAGCGCTTGATACGCACGCGGGAGGCTGCCTCGTCGACGAGGTCGATGGCCTTGTCGGGGAGGAAGCGGTCCGGCACGTAGCGGGAGGCCAGTTCGGCCGCGGCCTCAAGGGCCTCGTCGGTGATGGTGAGGCCGTGGTGCTCCTCGTAGCGGCCGCGGACGCCCTTGAGGATAAGGATCGTGTCTTCGATGGAAGGCTCGTCGACGTTGATGGGCTGCAGGCGGCGCTCCAGCGCCGAGTCCTTCTCGAT
This sequence comes from Dehalococcoidia bacterium, assembly GCA_035512435.1. Taxonomy (GTDB): domain Bacteria; phylum Chloroflexota; class Dehalococcoidia; order SM23-28-2; family RBG-16-64-32; genus CF-162. The sequence goes on along the minus strand of DATKDX010000033.1, from coordinate 3,844 downwards.
GTGCTTGCGGTAGTCGTCCAGGGTCGTGGCGCCGACGCACTGCAGCTCACCGCGGGCCAGCGATGGCTTGAGGATGTTGGCCGCATCGACGGCGCCTTCAGCGGCACCGGCGCCGACCAGCATGTGCATCTCGTCGATGAAGAGGATGCAGTTGTTGGCGCTCTTCAGCTCTTCGATTACTTTCTTGAGGCGCTCCTCGAACTCACCACGGTACTTGGTACCGGCCACCAGCGAACCGATGTCGAGGGTGACCAAGCGCTTATTGAGAAGCATCTCCGGCACTTCGCCCTTGACGATGCGCTGGGCGAGGGCCTCGACGATAGCGGTCTTGCCAACGCCGGGCTCGCCGATGAGGACGGGGTTGTTCTTTGTGCGGCGCGAGAGAATCTGCACGACGCGCTCGATCTCCTTCTCGCGGCCAATGACCGGGTCAAGCTTGTTGGCCCGGGCGGCGGAGGTCAGATCGATGCCCAGCTGGTCGACAGTGGGCGTGCGGGTGGCGGCGCGGCCACCCTGGGCTGCGCCCTGGGGCATGCTCTGCGCGAGGATGCGGGTCACTTCGGCGCGGACCTTGTCCAGGCTAACGCCGAGGCTTTCCAGAACGCCGGCGGCGATGCCCTCACCCTCGCGGACGAGGCCGAGGAGCAGGTGCTCTGTGCCGATGTAGTGGTGACCGAGGCGGCGGGCCTCGTCGACGGCCAGCTCGATGACTTTCTTAGCGCGCGGGGTAAGACCGATCTCGCCCATGACAGCGCGGTCGCCACGGCCGATGATGAACTCAACGGCAGAGCGTACTTTGTTCAGTTCGACACCAAGGTTAGCCAGGACCTTCGCCGCGACGCCTTCGCCCTCACGGACGAGTCCGAGTAGCAAGTGCTCTGTGCCGATGTAGTTGTGGTTGAAGCGAAGTGCTTCTTCCTGTGCCAGCGTCAGGACCCGGCGTGCCCTCTCCGTAAACTTGTCGAACCTGTCAGCCATGGCTCAAATCTCGCCTTCTACCAAACTCACTCTGTACATATTGTGAACGCATCCGAAGAGGCATCCGTTACATCTAGGACAATTTTCATTCACGTAATTAGTTCTCTTTATCCGCTTCTGGCGCGGATTCTTCCGTTTGGTCGGGCGCGGCACCCTCAGCAGCGGCGATCTCGCCTTCGACAAGCGCCGACTCGTCCTGCGCTTCGATGACTGTTTCTTCTTCCGATTCCTGTGCCCGGCCCGCTACGGGATCCGGCTCTTCGGCCGCTTCCTCGACCGCCTCGACGGCAGGCTCGGCGGCAGCTTCCGGCTCAGCGGGGGCTTCCGGCTCGGCGGCATCTTCCGGCTCAGCGGGGGCTTCCGGCTCAGCGTCGGCTTCCGGCTCAGCGGGGGCTTCCGGCTCAGCGGAGGCTTCCGGCTCGGCGGCATCTTCCGGCTCAGCGGAGGCTTCCGGCTCAGCGGAGGCTTCTGGCTCAGCGGATGCTTCCGGCTCAGCGGATGCTTCCGGCTCAGCGGGGGCTTCCGGCTCAGCGGATGCTTCCGGCTCGGCGGATGGTTCCGGCTCGGCGGGGGCTTCCGGCTCAGCGGATGCTTCCGGCTCGGCGGCAGCTTCCGGCTCAGCGGAGGCTTCCGGCTCAGCGGGGGCTTCCGGCTGGGAGGCAGCTTCCGGCTCAGCGGCAGCTTCCGGTTCAGGGGCAGCTTCCGGTTCAGCGGGGGCTTCCGGCTCAGCGGAGGCTTCCGGCTCAGCGGAGGCTTCCGGCTCGGCGGCAGCTTCCGGTTCAGTGATTGCTTCCGGCCCGGCAGAGGCTTCCGCCTCGTCGGCAGCGTCGGCCGCTTCGGCGGTGCCATCCTGGTTCGGCATGGCAGCCAGTCCCAGCGCGTCCAGCGCCTCGCGCGGTGCGTCGATCGCGCCACCCTTTTCGCTGAACGTCCAACCACTCTCTTCGGCGGAGACTCGAGCCTGCTTAAGGCTCAGGCCGAGGCGATGGCGGTCGTATTCGATACGCACAATCTTGACCGGGACGACGTCGCCCTCCCGGGCGACTTCGTTGGGGTGGGTGATGCGGCGCTCGACGAGTTCGGAGATGTGTATCAGTCCTTCGATAGGGCCTTCCAGGCGGACGAAGGCGCCGAACGGGGCGAGCTTCGTGACCTGACCAGGGACGACCTGCCCCTCGCGGTAGCGGGAGACGATTTCTTCCCAGCGCTCGGGCTGTGCGCGGCGCACGCTGAGTGCGATCTTCTTGGTCTCGTTATCGACTTTCAGCACGTATACGGGAACCTCGTCACCAACCTTGAACATCTCGTGAGGGGAACGCGGGGTGCGCTCCCAGGAGAGTTCCGAGAGGTGCACGAGTCCGTCCGCCCCACCTATATCTACGAAGATGCCAAAATCGCGGATGCTGGTGATGCGGCCTTCCTTGACGTCGCCTTCGTTAAGCTCCTGTAGCAGGCGTTCCTTCTCTGCGGCGCGCCTCTCCTGGACGGCGGCGCGCTCGGAAAGGATGGCTCGGTTGCGTCGGCGGTTCAGCTCGATGACTTTGAGCGTGATGTTCTTGCCGACCCACTCGGCCAGGGCCCGCTGCGTGTTCTCCGGTGAGCCACGCTCCGGGCCGGCGACGATCTGGGACAGCGGAACGAAGGCGTTGATGCCTTCGACGTTGACGAGGAGGCCGCCCTTGTTGCTGCCGGTGACATACCCTTCGAAAGCTTCGTTCTGGTCCAGGTAATCCTGGAGGACGCGCCACCCTCGCTCGCCGCGTGCGCGGTCGAGCGAAAGGATGATCTGGCCTTCGGGAGATTCCGGCTGCAAGACGAAGACGAGGACCTTGTCCCCGCTATGCAGCTTGGAGGCGCCCTCCGGCTGGAGGCAGTGCATTTCGCCGGGCGGGACGACGCCCTCCGACTTTGCGCCTATGTCAACGAGTACTCCATCTCGGTCGGTGCCGACGACCGTGCCTTCGATGATTTCCCCGCGCCGTAGCTCCGGGTAGGCAGCGGTCTCTTGTTCGAGGAGGGCGGTCATTGGGTTCTCTTCGAGAGCGCCTCCCCGTTGTGTTTCTTCCAGCGTCAAAATCGTCCTCCGATGTTCCAAGATGGGGCACGAAGCCGGCGACCTGGCTCCGCGAGAGTCATTATACCATTCGCGGCGTGGGGGCATAGATACGGGGTCATATCTGCGGGGCCAATCCGGAAACTAGTGAGGGATTGCGGGCGATGGGGCGGCATGTGTAACGGACAACTGACAAGCCGACGAACTAGTTCGTGGATTCGACGGTCGAGGGCGGCGCCGTGGGCTAGCGCCGATATTACCGAGGGACGCTGGGCCAGCGCAGGGTGTCGGCGACCCGGTCCGGCGGAATCCCTCGGGGATGACAGATGGGCTTGCGCGTTGCCGATTGGGGCAAAAAGAAAAGCTCCTGGCAACGGCCTATTTTCCACACCCAGTTGCCCGGGCAGTATCGTCAGCGCTGAGGCGTTTCACTTCCGTGTTCGGGATGGGAACGGGTGGTTCCACCTCGCTCTAGTCACCAAGAGCCATTTCTTATGAAGTTGGTGGGCGGGAGCCCTGTGGGCTCCCGCCGTTTGATCGCGTGGTAGCGGGGGTGGGACTCGAACCCACGACCTCCGGGTTATGAGCCCGGCGAGCTGCCGCTGCTCCACCCCGCGATGCGTACTGCGAATAGATTTGAATTTCCTGAGCGATCCACACGTTATGTTGTGGGGATAATGGAATGGTGGTCAAGCCCTCGGTCATTAGTACGGCTCAGCTGAATCTGTTGCCAGACTTACACATGCCGCCTATCAAGCGGGTAGTCTTCCCGCGACCTTACCTGGTTAACCCAGTGGGAGACCTCATCTTGAG
>DATKDX010000032.1:0-130164 GCA_035512435.1 Dehalococcoidia bacterium | reverse complement strand
ATGAACACGATGAGCAGAGGATGGACCGCGGCGCTAGCCGCGGCCATCCTCGCCACGCTGGCCGCTCTGGCCATCGTGGGTGTAACGCGCGCGCAGAGCGTATCCAGCCTGACCGTTGGTTCGGCGACAGTTGCACCCGGTGAGCAGGTCACGATTAGCATCACAGCTAACGTGAGCCAGCTCGGCGCCTGGGGCATCAACGTCGAGTACGACGCATCGCTGGTTTCGGCGGACTCCTGCACGGGCAGCACGGAGAGCGGCGTTGTCGCTTCCTGCAGCATCGACGCAGTTGCTCCGAACACGGTGCGTGTCAACGGCGCTTCGCTTGACGGTATTTCCGGCGACGTTGTGCTGGGCACGATCACGTTCACCGCTGGCGACACTGAGGGCGTTGCCGCCCTTACGGTCGCCACCGGCGCCGCTCTGACGCTGGCCGGTTCCGACGCGAACTCGACTCCGCTGTCTGTCACGCCGACCAACGGCGCGATCACGATCGCTGAGGCGACGCCGACGCCAGAGCCGACCGTGGACGACACGACGCCGGCTCCGACGGCCACGCCGGGCGGCCTGCCGGCCACTGGTGACGGCTGGACGGCGAGCACGACCTCGAGCATGATCTGGCTCCTGGCTGCTGCCGGTATGGTTATCGCCGCTGCTGGCGCCTGGGTCCTGGCCCGCAACGGCCGCGAGAACTAACCAGAAACAGGACTGACTAGTAGGAGGGGCTCCGCCAGCGGAGCCCCTCCTTTCTTATTCACGGATTGGAGATGGGCCTCGGTTTGCAAAGGCTGGCCCAGTTGTTAAACTTGAGCACCAGTTGAACCTAAACGGACTGCGAGCAGGTAGGCAGAGGGAATGGCATCTGCAGCGGTCCACTTTTCGGGCACCCTGGTCTATGCGCACAGCAACCACGCACCCTGACAGGAGGCACAGCATGACCCGCACGTCTGTACTGTCCTTACGGCCGGCCCTGGCCGTTGGCATAGCCGTTGCCGCCGTTACGATGCTGTTCCTGGCATCCCACGAACAGGCCCAGGCCGGCGCCGACCCCAATTCGCTATCGATCGACCCCGCCCTGCGCGAGGTGGGGGTGGGCGCGACGACTACGGTAAAGCTTGTCTCGGTGGCGCCTGAAGAAAGCCTGGCTGCCTGGGTTGTCGAAGTCGGTTTCGACAACAGCGTGGTTAGGCTTAACTCATGTACGTCCATCGGCAACCCAGCCGGGGCGATAGCCGTCAGCTTCTGCGAAGGCCGGGACGACGGCGGCAGCCCTGACGACGACACCGCCGTCTCTGGAGGCGCAATCCTGTTCCCGAGCACTGAGCGTGGCATTGACGGGACGAACACGCTGGCGACGATCAGCTTCGACGCCGTGGGCGCCGTTGGCACCTGCACCGACCTGACGATTAACGTCATCGACCACCTTGGGCCGTCGTCAGATGCCGAGGACACGAATCCCACGCTGGCACACGGCGAGATCTGCATCGTGGAGAACCCGGGCGTTGACCGGCTGTGGGGAGACTTTGACTGCAACGGCGATGTCGACCCGATCGACGCTCTCAAGCTACTGCGGGCGGACTCCGGCTTGAGCGTGGCGCAGGCGCCGGACTGCCCGGCGCCCGGCGAGAACGTCACGGTCGACGGCACGAACCGGGAGTGGGGTGACCTGGACTGCACTGGTGGGCTGGACCCGATCGACGCGCTGAAGACGCTGCGTTTCGACTCCGGCCTTGCGATCACGCAGGCCGCCGGCTGTCCGGAGCCGGACACTGAAGTCTCGGTAAGTTAGAGGCATATGGCGATAGCATGGCTCCGGCCGGTGCTTCCGGCCGGAGCCATTATTCTGGGTGCGCTCCTTGTGGCGCTGTTCGTTGCTGGGCCGGCCAAGGCCGATCCGAATGAGCTGCGCATTGAGCCCGCGGCACTGGAGGTTGCGCCCGGGGGATCGGTGACCGTGCAGCTTATTGCCGATCCGCCCGCCACTTCCCTTACGGTTTGGGGGATCGACATCCAGTTCGACCCCGAAGTGCTGACGACCGACGATTTCGGATGCGACCCGCTGGACCCCTTGCCGAACAGCACGACGATTGCGGTATGCGTTACGGGTTCATCGGTGGGGGATGATGACTCCCCGGACCTGGTGAAGGTGCTGGGCGGGCTCGTGTTCAAAGAGACAGAGAGCGGGCACCAGGCGGGCGATGGGCTGGTGGACGAGACCGTGCTGGCCGACATAACGTTCGACGTGACCGGTGAACCGGGTGATTGCACGGACCTGAGGCTGTTTATCCGCTTCCACATCGACGTCGATTCCCAGGAGACGAACCCCGCACTGCTGGACGGGCTGGTGTGTATTGAAGGTGGCGCGCCGCCGGGCGGCACGGCCGTGCCGACGCAGGCGGTGCCGCGCACACCCGATCCGACGGCGCCGGGCGGGGATATCGAACAGCCGACGCTGCCCCCGTTCGAGGATGTGGAGACTGACGCGCCTGTTAACGGCGATGAGACGCCCGGAGAGGGCACAGAAGGCGCTTCGCCGGGTGAATCGGTGTCTGGGGCCAGTGGAACTGGTACGGGACGCGGAGAAACCCCAGGCGGGTTCCCGGGCAGTGACGGGGATTCTGACGACGACGGCGGTCTCGGCACCGTATTCTGGGCGTTGCTGGGGCTGGGTGCTCTGCTGGTCGTCAGCGGGGTGACATGGGCGGTTGTGCGGGGCCGGAGCGACGCCGGCGGCGCTAGCCGAGACGCGTAAAGCCGTTGCAGCCGCTGGCTTCGGGCGGCGGCGCGATCTTCCACTCGCCGTTCTCCAGCGCGTAGCTGGTGCCGATGGCGTATTCATCGGCGCCGATCGCGCCGATGATCACGGCCGTGGCCGACGATACGTTGATCTGCACGTTGATGAGTTTGACGAACCTAAGTTCACTGAGGCGGTCGCCCTGGGCGGCTGCGTCGGCCTCCCCGGCGGCTTCGAATTCCTCCCGCGGACATCGGTCGCGGAACTCCTGGGTGAATGAGTCGTACAGTTGCGGCCACTGACCGCTGGGCAGGGCTTCCACCGAGCGGCGCCCGAGCTCCAGGATGGCGCGGCCGGTGTCGTCTTCCGGGACGAAGGCCGCGGCGGTGGGGGTGCCTGCAACGGGAGTCGGTTCGGCGGCCGCGTCATCATTGTCACCGCCGGATGAGACCAGGAAGACGATGCCGAGCGTGAGGGCAGCGGCGGCGAAGACGACGCCGGCGGCGATGATCTCCGTGCGGCCGATGATGGGGGGAGGGTCGCGGGATTGGCGGCGTCGCTCTCCTCTTGAAGACATGGGCTGCGCCGGGCGGAGTTAGCGGCTGGGCGCGGTCTGGTCAGGCGGCCGCGGATCGTCGGAGTCAACGAGCTTTCGCAGCTCTGTGGCGGTGGCGTAGTAGACAGAGCCATCGGGTCCGACGCGGACGTCGCCGCCGCAGGAACTGGCGATGAGCTCGCTGGCGGTCACGGCGCCGTTCTCGATTGTGAGGGTGCGGAGTACGCCGTCGCTTTCGGGGATGGACTTGTGGCTTTCGCAGACGAGAAGTCCGTCGGTCAGTAGTGCGTAGGAGCTGTCTTCGAGATAGGCGAACCCGGAGACCTCAGCATAGGCGAGGAAGTCGCCGGGGTTGAGGCCTTCGCGGGCGAAGTTGTAGACGGGCTGTTCGCCAGGAGCGGCCCCACAGTCGGCGAAGGGGAAGCCGCCCATCTCAGGCCAGCCATAGTAGAGACCGGCTTCAATGACGTTTAATTCTTCGCAGCTGACGGTAGTGTTGTCGTTGGCGTAGAGCGTGCCGTCGGGGGCGAAGGTGAAGGAAAACGGCTCACGGAAGCCGTAGGCGTAAATGCGAGTGTCTGCCTGCTCTTCGCCGTCGAGAGGGTTGCCCTCGGCGGCGGAGCCGTCCTCCTTGTTAAGGCGGAGGAGGCTGCCGATCGGGGATCCGGGGTTCTGGATGACGCCGGGCGCCTTCTCGAAGAGGTCGTAGTCGCCGAGGCTGGCGTAGAGGAAGCCGTCGGGCCCGAAATGGATCTCGCCGTTCAGGTTGTAGCCGGGCTTCTCTTCATCGGATTCAGGGAATTCCTGTGAGATGACTTCGGTCTCGTCAGCTACGCCGTCGGCTTCCGTGAAGCGGACGAGCACGGGCTGTCCGACGTCATGCTCAGCTTCGGTGCCGTCGGTGCGCGTGAAGGAGATGGTGCGGACAAACTCGGTATAGAAGGCGTAGACGTAGTGGTTGTCCTCGAAGTCAGGATCGAGCGCGAGACCGGTAAGGCCCCAGTCCTGGCCGAGCCAGTCCGCCACCTCGATCTGTGTGAACGGCTCCGGCTGGAGGGTGCCGTCGGCGTTGACGACCCGGATAGTTCCCTTGAGTTGCTCTGCGTAGAAGATGCGGCCGTCCGGGGCGATGGCAATAGCACTGATGCGCTCGGCGTCGGCGCCCGAGGCGATAGTCTGAGCCTCCAGTCCAAAGCCAAAGGTCTCCGGCTCCGGGCCACCGCCGTTGTCGTCGTCGCCACAGGCGAAGGCGACTGCTGCGACCAGCAGGATGGCGATGATGCCTACGATGTGCAGCCGACTCATCAACGGAAATATAGCAGAGCGCATTCTTACGAGATATACGACGGGAAGCGCGTTTGTGGAGCACCGGCAAGTGCCATCCGGGTTGCGTTGCCCGCCGTATCTAGCTCAAGTAGACTGATAGAAATTCGTGAATGGGCCTTAAACTGACGAACCTGCACGCTTTCCCTGCACACTAGATGGCCACACTTCAGGCAACTGCTCCCGATTCCGCCGGTGCAGACCCCGCACTGGTCAACTTTTCGGTGCGTCTGCCGGGCATTGCTCTGCTGATGGCGGGCGCGCTGGTGCTGCGCCTGGCGCTTGCTTATCTGCCGGGATTTGGGGTCGACATTGGGACGTTCCAGGCGTGGGCGAACTCGATGGCCGCAAACGGGCCATCGAACTTCTACAACGAGACATCGTTCACGGACTACGCGCCCGGATACATGTACATCCTGTGGATCATTGGCGAGGCGCACCAGCAGTTCCACTTCACGGGCGACCAGTTCTTCTATGTGATCAAGATCCCGGCGATCATCGCGGATATGGCGTCGCTCTGGCTACTGTATAAGCTGCTGGAGGGCCAGACGCCGGCAACGCGGCTGGGTGCGGTCACGATCTACGCACTCTTCCCCGCAGCGCTGCTGATAGGGCCGGTCTGGGGACAGGTGGATAGCATCCTGGCGTTCTTCCTGTTGCTGTCGGTGTATTACATCGGACGCGACAAGCCGGTGCACGGGGCAGTAGCGTTTACGGTTGGCTTCCTGGTGAAGCCGCAGGCGATCGCGGCGCTGCCGTTCCTGGCGTTCTGGATCGTCCGCGACCGGATCGAGTGGCGAAAGCTGGGCGCGTCAAACCTCAAGCTCCCGGCGCTGAAGGATCCGGCCACGCTGGCTCTCTGCATCGTGGTGCCTATGGCGGTGCTATTGATACTAATCGCGCCCTTCTTCCGCTTCGAGCCGTGGCGCTTGATAGAGGTGCTTAACGACTCGACGAACGTGGAGAACTACCGCGTCAACTCGTTCTGGGCGTATAACTTCTGGAACTTCGGCGGACTGTACGACCAGGGCTTCCGCTGCGACCTGCAGTCGGGTTGCCCGAACGCTGACGCGACCGAGTGGTTCGGGATCGCAACGCGTTACTGGGGGTTGGCGTTCTTCGTGACGGGCATAGCACTGGTCACGTTCAGCCTGCGCAACGCGCGCGGGATCGGGTTCCTGGCGCTGGGCACAGCGCTGTGCGTAATGGTGTTTTACCTATTCCTGACGCGCATGCACGAGCGGTATATGTTCGCCGCGTTCCTACCGTTCCTGGCGGCGGCCGTGATCATCAACAGCAGGCTGATCTGGGGGGCGTTCACCGCGCTGTCGTTCGCGCATTTCGTGAACCTTTACCACGTGTTCGGCTACTACTATCCGAACTGGAATCCGGACGACGGCGAACCGTCGATCCGCTGGGAATGGGCGTTCCGCTGGATTGAGAAGGGTGACTTCTTTGGAGCGGACCTTCCGCTCTTCGGGCGGCTGGAGACGGTGCAACTGTTCTCCATGCTCATGGTGGCGGTGTTCGTGTCGATGATTGTCTGGGTCTGGTTCCGTGTCGACCAAGGGCGCATTGGGCGTCGCGCCGGCACGACATGAGGACATCCCCGCGGGGCGCGCCGGTCGTCCAGTTTGGCGGACACGCCGTAAACCTGTTCCACATCGCGTTTATCGGCATCATCGTCTTCACGACGTTTACGCGGCTCTGGCGTCTGGACCAGCCGGACAACTGTTACTTCGACGAGGTGTACTTTCCGTCGACGGGCGCCGAGATCTTGCGCGGCGACAAGGAGGCGTGGGAGTACTACGGCCACGAGAACACGCATCCGCCGCTATCCAAGCTGGCAATGGCGGTAGGCCAGGGCATCTACGGGCACAAGTCCTACGGAAATGATCCTGACGGCAATCACTGCTGGGGAGATGAGCCGGACGCACCGAAGCGAACCGACTCTGACTGGCTTTACGATCCCGTTGGCTGGCGCATGCCGGGGGCGCTGGCGGGGATTGGTGCGGTGATGTTCATGTTCTTGCTGGCGCGCGCACTCTTCCGTAGCGACATTGCGGGGCTGGCAGCAAGTTTTCTGCTGGCGGCGGATGGCCTGGCGTTCGCGCACGCGCGCATCGGAACGCCGGACTCTATGGTGCTCTTCTTCATCGTCGGCACGTTGTACTTCACGGTGACGAACCGCTGGGTTTTAGCGGGAATTTTCTTAGGCGCGGGGGCGGCGACAAAATGGAACGTTGCCTTCATCATTCTGCCCGTTGTGCTGTACTTCATTTGGCGTTTCTACGTGCGCTGGCGGGAGGCCGCACCCGATCGGGAGCTGATGCCTGCGGAACGCGTGCTGGCTATCGGGGCAGGGCTGATCGGACTGGGCGTCGCTGTGGCGGTGCCGCTATATGTCGTCGAAGGGCATCTCAGTGGTCTGGTCGTCGGCGCGGCCGGCGCACTTGGGGCGCTGGGGCTGTTCGTGATTATCGGCGGCGTTATAGCGATTCTGACGGACCCGGTGCTGCGATCGAAAGAGCGGGCGCGGGTGTACAGCCAGGCGTTGTTCTCCTTCCCGCTATTCTTCCTGGCGGTGCCGTTCGCGGTGTACATGGCGACGTACATTCCGATGTTCGCGGCGGACTATGACCTGGACCACTGGTGGTTCCTGAGCGACGAATCGTACAAGTTCCACTCCAGCCTCGAGGCCAGCCACGGCTGGCAGTCTTCGTGGTGGCAGTGGCCAATCAATGCGCGGCCGGTGTTCTTCGAGGTGCGGAACTACGCCAAGATCTACAACCTGGGGAATCCGATCGTATTCTGGATGTCGCTGCCGGCGCTGGGCTTCACGCTATGGCAGGGGCTCAAGTTCATCCGGGTGCGGGTGAACCCGGGCTCCGTGATTACCGTATGGGGGCGGTTGGGCGAGCGCGAGGCGGCGCTGGTGTTTACGTTCTTCTGCTGGCTGGCGCTGTGGCTGTTCTGGGCGACAAACCCGAGGACGCTGTTCTTCTACCACTACATACCGGCGTTCGTCTTTGCGGTGCTGGCGCTGGGCTACATGGTGCACTGGCTCTGGCACGAGAGTCCGGTTGCCGGCTCGCGGCAGATCGCGCTGCTCTTCCTGGGAGTGGCGGGTGTGACGTTCGTCTACTTTTATCCGCACCTCGCTTTCGTCGACGTGCCGCCGTGGCTGGACGAGCAATACTACTGGTTCAGCTCCTGGCGGTAGGCGCGATGCTTATCGGTAGCGTCGCGGAGGCGGTCGGCGCATGATCGCAGCGGTCTATTTGCTGACGATGACGATCGCCGGGGTGTTCGCCGTCACGCGGTTCATGCCAAAGGCGCCGGTGATGGTGCGGCTGGCGGGCGGGTTCGTCGTCGGTATCGTGTTCAATGCCTGGATTACGTACGTCGTGGCCTACGCACTGTCGGGAGCGACGGGAGACTCGCTGCTGGCAGGCATCATTGTCTCGATTGCCTTCAACGTGGCGGTGATTTCAGCGCTCAGCCTGAGGTTCCGGCTCAGCGACTACCGGCTGGCTCCGCTGGAGATTGTGCTCATCGGCCTGGCGCTGGTCTTCTCGTTTTGGCTGATGGACCAGCGGCTGACTATCGACCAGAACAGTGATGAACTGGTGGTCTCGTCGAATACCTGGGGCGACACGGCACTGCACGTGGCGCTGGCGAAGTCGTTCTCGGAGGGAGAGAACTACCCGACCGAGTATCCGTTCTACGCCAACGAGCCGATACGGTACCACTTCGGATACGACTTCTTCGCGGGGGCGCTGGGCGAGGGCGGCTTCGACGTGCGCTGGTCGTTTAACCTGCCGGGGGCGCTGGGCTTCGCCGCGATGATGATGCTGCTCTTCGCGCTTGCAAGGTTTCTCTTTTCTGGATTTGGAGGCGGCACACGAAATCCGGGCTCCTTACGCAACTTCGGGGTCTGGACGGGGCTGGTGGCGGTGGCGCTTCTGCTGACGAATCAGTCTTTCGCGTTCATCCGCTACTTCGACCAGTTCGACCGGGCAGGCCTCGGCTTCTCCGAGGCGCTGAAACCGACAGGCGGCGATGGGCAGACGCAGGGCTGGTGGGACCTTAGCCGCTATTTGGCGCTGGGCCCGTACGACGTGGGGCAGGGCGTCGACATCATCTCGCTCTTCAACACTCCGAACGTGTACCTGACGCAGACGCACCTCATCGTCGGGATGGCGCTGATCCTCTTCGTGGCCTTCGGGCTGGTGCAGCCGCTGCGGAACGGTCAGCCGCTGACGCCGATGCGCGGGGCATTCCTCGGTGTGATCTTCGGGCTCAGCTTCTGGATCAACGGCGTCCTCTACATCTCGGTCGGGGTGTTCTTTGCCGCGCTGCTCATCGTCTTCGCGGGCTTCGCGGCATTCCGCCATGCGGAGAAGGGTGACCGCGACCGCTTCTCCGCCGAGTTCGCGCTGCCCTTCTGGCACAAAACGAAGGATTATGCGTGGTTCTTTGTGCCGGCGTTGGTGCTGGCGATACCGCAGGCCTACTGGCTGAACGGCAACAGTCTGAGCAGCGACGGCGCGGTGAGCATGCACCTGGGGTATTTGGTATGCTCCGGCAATGCCGGTTGCCACGGCGTGGACGGCAATGGCAACGCGGAGATGGATCTGCTTTCGTTGCACGATTGGGGCAGGTTCGCCTGGTACTGGTGGATGAACATCGGGCTCGCCATCCCGCTGATGGTGCTGGCGATGGTATGGGGGTCTCGCTCCGACCGCAAGATCTTCTTCGCGGCGATGATGGTGTTCGTCTTCGCCAGCACGGTGCAACTAAGCCGCGACCTGGGCGGCCACAACCACAAGGTAATCAACCTTTGGGAAGTGCTGGTCAACCCGTTCATCGCGTTCGGCCTGGTCGGCCTTTGGAACGTGTCGATGCAACAGATCCGGGTCCTGGGCGCGATGATTGATGGCCGTGTCGTCAGCTACGCCGCCAGGGCGCTGGTGCCGGTCGTATTCTTTTTCCTGGTCTTCTCCGGCCTGCTGGACTTCATGACGATCAAGAACGACTTTAAGGTGGCAGTATTCGGGGAACGAACGCAGAGCATCGAGTGGATCGAGGAGAACACGCCCCGTGACTCGGTGTTCCTCACAGTCTGGGGCGACCTGTACGTCTCGCCGACGATGGCGGGCCGGCGGGTGTATTTGGGCTACGATCCGTGGGTGGGCAGCGCCGGCTACGACGCCAACATCCGCAAGGAGCGCTCTTCGCTGATGTTCGGCGCGCAGGACAAGGAGACGGCCTGCGAATTGCTGTCGGAGGAGCAGATCGACTTCGTCGAGATAGGAGAGGACGAGCGCCGCGGCTCCGGTCGACTCAACCTGAACGAGGGCCTGTACGTGGCGGAATTCACGACGGCCGGAAGCGTCGATGAGGGGCGCGGAACAGTGACGTACTACGACGTTGCGGCATCCTGTAGCGACTCCGCTGAGGCGGCGCGCTAGGCCACTACGCCTTCGTCTCCGCTGCGGCGCTGGTGCGGCCAGATGACAAAGGCGTTTAGCGTCCAGTTCCAGGCGAAACCCAACAGCACACCGATACCGTTGGCGATGTAAGGGGCCAGGTTCCGAAGGAGCGCTTCATCGCCCGCCGCGTCTCGGATGACGGGGGTTAGCAGGTTGACTGTCGCCACGACGACGATAGGGCTGATGATCGAGCTGATCTGGAACTTGGCAAAGCGCTGGCCGATCCAGCCGTCGCGGGGGCGCCAGCGGAAGGTCCAGCGCTCGTGGAAGTTGAACTGGCAGATGATGGCGATCTCGACCGCGACGATTGACGAAATGAGGAGGCGGATGTCGCCGTGCGTGAAGAGACCGAGGTCCGCATCGCTGTGCCGGTCCGGCAGCACGAAGTCGAAGGCGGGGGAGTCGTAGATGAGCCAGAGGAAGGCGGTATTGATGACGAAGCCGACGCCACCCACGATGAGGAACTTGACGAGCGTAGTAGGCAAATGGAGACGGTGCGCCAGGCCGCGAAGGCCCTCGTCGCGGCCCTCCATTTCGTTCATGTCTTCTCTTCGCATGCAAACTAAGTATAGGGCGGCGGGATTACGGAGCCGTGAAGGTTGATGGAGGCCGGCGACAGTCGTTGCGTCAGGAGGACTTGCGCCAGGGTTGCGTCCGGCGCATGCGGATCAGTCCCTTTACGTCCTCCATGATGGTGCCGCCGATCTTGACTCGAGTGTCGGTGTCCTCGATCCAGCGGACGGGCACGTCCTTGATGCGGTAGCCCATCTTCTCCGCCAGGATAAGAAGCTCCGTGTCCCAGAACCAGTTGTCGTTTTCGATCATCGGTACGACCTTGCGGGCGACTTCCTGGCTGACGGCCTTGAAGCCACACTGGGCGTCGCTGAAGCGGGTCCAGAACATGCCCTTGATCATCGCGTTATAGCCGAAGGTGAGGACGCGACGCTTGAGCGAGCGGGTCACCCTGGACTTGCGCATGAGGCGCGAGCCGGTGGCGACGTCGTAGCCGTCTTCGGCAATGGCCTTAAGCAGCTTCGGGAAGGCCTCAATGCCGGTAGAGAGGTCGACGTCCATATAGCTGACTATATCGGCGTCGCTGGCGGGCCAGACCTGCTTGAGTGCATATCCGCGGCCCTTGCGCTCGATGCGGACGTAATCGATCTGGCCGGGGTACTCCTCCGCCAGCTTGCGGGAGACGGCGGGTGTGTCGTCGATGGACGCGTTGTCGGTGATAACGATCTTCCAGTCGTAGGGGAAGTCGGGGCCGGAGAGGAAGCCGTGCAACTGCGGCATCGTCTGCGGCAGGGCGCGTTCTTCGTTGTAGACGGGGATGAATACGTCGACGCGGGTCATTGCGAATATGGTATCGCGGGGGCGTGAGTGGGGCTACAGGATGATGCGGCGTGGCTGGCCGGTAGCGGTCCTGCGGAAGTTGTGAAAGGTGAAGCGGTCGGCCTGCTGCTCGACATAACAGCGGCGCGAGGAGGCGAGGGCAGAGGCCACGGCGCGGGTGACGGCGTCGCAGTCGGCGGCGGCCTCGTCGCTAAGCGCCAGAACGTCCGTCGAGCGCACCGTCTCGATCTGTGCTGCGCCAAGCTGAAGGGCCAGGCCGAGAGTCACTTCCGCCCAGGCGAGGTGGAAGGTGCTGTCGGCGAAGCCGGCGACGATTTTGTTCTCGCCGGAGTCGGGGGAGGTGAGGAGGAGGGTGGAGCCGAAGTGAGGCATAGCGAGGGCGGAGAGCAGGCGGTAGAGCAGGCCGAGCCGATCGTCTTCTGCGAGGACGGATGCGGCGCGATAGTGGCCAAGCTCGACGCTGAGGGCGGTGCCCTGCTTGCCGATGCCGCCCGCGTACCAGGTTTCGTATTCGGCGAAACCGTCGGCGATCAGGGAGCGCTGGACGGCGATGCAATCGAGGGCGCCGCGGAGGAGGAGAGGCGCGGAAGCGTAGGAGGCGACGCTGATGGAGGCAACGGCGTCGGCGAGGTGGGAGAAGGTACGTGACCAGAGTGTGAGCAGGGCGGCCGTATGGGTGCCTTTAGCCTTCGCGTTTTCGGCCACGATTCGGAGCTGGGAATTCATGGCGCGTTCTAAGAGGGCAAGGTCGTCGGCGAGGAGAAAGGAGGTCTGGCGGTGGGCGTCCTTCATCGCCTGGGAGCCGGATCCGGGGCGGCCCGGCAGCGCATAAACTTCCGGAAAGGCCACGAGCTGGAACTTCGGCCCGGCCATCAGCGCACTCTCGTTTGCATGTTGAGTGATAGCGTGTTTGGGCGAAGCCCTATTGCCAGCCCTTGGTCGCGCCTTCGATCATCGCCAGGGGGCCGACGGGCCAGTTGAAGCCGTAGACCATCGCCTTGTTGATGTCCTCCGGCGTGGCGATGCCTTCCTCCATCACCTTCTGCGCCTCGCGGACGGCGGCGAAGTATATTCGGTTGGCGATGAAGCCGTACTTGCCGAGCGCGTCCTTGACGCGGACGGTGGTCTTGCCGGCGCGGTCGCAGAGATCTTCAAGCGCGGTGATCGTCTCTTCGGCGGTGTCGGGCGCGTAGACGAGTTCGACGAGCTTCATGACGGGTGCGGGGCTGAAGAAGTGCATGCCGATGAACTTCGGGCGACGGGATTCGGAAACGGCCTGGTTGATATCGGAGATGGCGAGACCGGAGGTGTTGGACGCGAAGTAGGCGTCCGGCTTGAGCGCCGCGTCGAGTTCGGCGAAGACGCGCTTCTTGAGGTCGAGGTCTTCGGGCACGGCCTCGATGACGAGATCGACGTCCTTGAGGCCGGCGATGTCGGTGGTCCACGAGAGGCGGGAGAGGGCGGCGTCGGCGTCTTCCTGCGTCGTCTTGCCGCGCTCGACGCCGCGGTTGAGGCCGTATCGGCCGTCTACGATGGTCTCGCGTGATTTGGCGATCATCTCGTCGTTGATGTCACGGACGGTGACGGTCGCGCCGCCAACGGCGAGGGCCTGGGCGATGCCGCTGCCCATAACGCCGCCACCGACTACGCCTACAGATTGGATTGTCATGATGCTGCTCCTTATGCGTCTTTCCAGTCTCGCCTGGAAATTCCAGCCTGCTTTATGATTTCCTTCTGCAGTCCCACGCCGATATCTCGCCCATGCTCGCCGGGGATAGTCAAGTTCTGATCGCCCCGTTCCATGTATGGGTGCTTCCCGCTCTGGACGGGCCCGGTATAGCCGAACTTCCTCAGCTTGCGGATTAACTCTCGCCGCTTAAGTGGCTTCACGCAACTCGAGAGGCGCGCCCGGTGCGATTCAGGTTAATCCTCTCGATCACTGGTAGCCGCGCATCCTTCTTGAGGCTAAGCAGGATCCACCCCTCAAGGACTTCCTGAAGCTCTTGGCGGCAATCTTCGAGAGTATCGGCGTTAGACCAGACCCCCCGGAATCCCGGAATCTCCCCGAAGTAGGTGCCATCGTCCTCCAGGATTTTGTACTTGGCGCGCTTCATGGCGGCCGCGATGTATTCGGTCAGCATCGATTACCTCTGCCCTAGTATAGCGCCGCCGGCGTACTTCGCTCGCTCGCCCAGCTTCGCCTCTATCGACAGCAGGCGGTTGTACTTCGCCGTGCGCTCGCCGCGGGCGGGGGCGCCAGTCTTGATCTGGCCGGCGCCGGTGGCGACGGCGAGATCGGCGATGGTGGTGTCTTCGGTTTCGCCGCTTCGATGGGAGATGACGGCGGTCCAGCCGGCGCGCCGCGCTTCGGCGATAGCGTCGAGCGTTTCGGTAAGTGTGCCGATCTGGTTCAGCTTGATGAGGACGCTGTTGGCGGCTTCCTGGCGGATGGCCTCGCGGATGCGCGTCACGTTAGTCACGAGCAGGTCGTCGCCGACGAGCTGAACGCGGTCACCGAGGCGCGCGTTTAGAGAGCGCCAGCCGTCCCAGTCTTCTTCGGCCATGCCGTCTTCGATGGAGACGATGGGGTACTCGCGGCACCAGTTGGCCCAGAGGTCGACCATCTCGTCCTGCGAAAGGGACTTACCTTCGCGGGTCAGCTCGTACTTGCCGTCATTAAACAGCTCGGAGGTGGCGGGATCAAGGGCGATGGCGATCTGCTCTCCGGGGGCGTAGCCGGCGGACTTGATCGCCTGGAGGATCAGCTCGATGGCTCCGTCGTTGTGGAGGCCGGGAGGAGCGAAGCCGCCCTCGTCGCCCAGGGTCGTGGGCAGGCCCTTGTCGTGGAGGGTCTTGCCGAGTGTGTGGTAGACCTCCACCGCCCAGCGCAGGCCCTCCGCGAGCGTGGGCGCGCCGAGCGGGGCGATCATGAACTCCTGGAAGTCGGTGGAGTCCTGGGCGTGGGCGCCGCCGTTGAGGATGTTCAGAAGAGGGAGCGGAATAATAATCTCGGACCCCGTTTGACCGGAGTCCAGTAGTTCGTGCTCAAACAGGTACTGGTACAAGGGAACGGCTTGTTCGGCGGCAACCGCATGGGCTGCCGCGAGTGAGACGCCGAGAATGGCATTAGCGCCGAACTTTGACTTGTTGTCGGTGCCGTCGGCCTGGATCAGCATTTCGTCGAGGTGGGGCTGATCCCAGGCGTCGCTGCCGATAATCAGGTCGGCTATGGCGTCATTTACGTTGGCGACGGCCTTGAGAACGCCCTTGCCCCGGTAGCGCCCGGGGTCGTTGTCCCGCAGCTCGAGCGCCTCGTGGATGCCGGTGGAGGCGCCCGACGGCACTTTGGCCTCGCCCTGGGCACCGCTTTCAAGAGCAACCGTCACGGAAAGCGTAGGGTTGCCTCGGGAATCGAGGACTTCGGAGGCGTGGACGGATGTGATCTTGCTGGCCATGGTCTACTCCGCTCTAGTGGCGCGTCGCTCTTCGGCGAGGGCGATGGCCTTCTCGACGGCGGCTACCGGGTCTCTGACCCGGACTATCGCGTCGTCGCCGTCGAATCCGTGGTAGTCGAAGTCCCAGGTGTCAATGCCTACGATTGGGACCTGGTGGATTAGTGCGTATGAGATCTCGCTCAGCGTGCCGTAGGAGCCGTCGATGGCGATGACGGCCTCGCCGCTAAGGACGACCATGATGTTGCGGGCGAAGCCGAGGCCGGTGAAGACCGGAAACTCGACGTGGGCGTTGGGCGGCGATTCGGTGTGGTCGCGGCCGGGCATGATTCCGATGGTGTGGCCACCCTCCTCCCGGGCGCCGCGGCAGGCCGCCTCCATGACGCCGCCGCGCCCTCCACAGACGAGTGTTGCGCCACGGCGGGCGATTTCGCGGCCGACGGTCTCGGCCGTGTCGAGGGCGTCAGGGCCGCAGGCCTCCCCGCCGATGACGGAGATCATGATCACGGGTGGTAATGATAGGGGATGCGCCACGCTACTGCGAGAACGACCACGAGTACGCGGCCGGTTCGGTGGTGCCAGGGGTGATAGCGGCGACGACTATGACCGCGGCCGCGTCGCCGAGGAGGACGTTGGCGGCCCCGTTGTCCACAGCAAGGGGCTGGACACCGTCGTCGGCGATCATCATGAGCGACCACTCTTGCTGTAGCGGGCCGTCGATGCGCAGGAAGCCCTCGCGGGCCCAGCCGTCGTCGGTGCCGTCGTCGAAGAAGCCGATTTCGGGGACGGCGATGTTGTCGACGGCGAAGCCGACTTCGTTGGCGGCGTCGTCAGTAATGTACTCAAAGCGAAGCACGACTTCGTTTCTGGCGTACGGGGTGAGGTCGATCGTCTCTTCGGTCCAGCCGCCGCCACTGCCGGTGAAGGCCGGGCCGTAGGACTGACCCGTCGGGTTGTCAGTCGTTCTGAGTGAGCCACTCAGGGCGGTCCAGGTTGCGCCCGCGTCTGTAGACGCAGCGATGTAAGCGTAGTCCCAGCCGTTCTCAATCTGGTACCAGGTCTGGAACGTGAGGGTGGCGGAGTCGACGTGGCTGAGATCGAAGGTGCGGGTAAGGCAGGAGTCGATCGAGTCGCCGCGGTTCGACCAGTAAAACGGGCCGTCGTACTCCGGCACCCCGATGGAGACCTCGGTCGCGCCTTCGAAGGCGAAGAACTCCCCGCTGCCGGCGGGGATGCGCAGGTAGTCGGCTCCGAACTGGCTCACGGTGCCTTCGCCGGGGCCGTTCGCGTTGGTCGAGACGCTGGTACGGGCGCTGAGTGTGGGGTGGGCGTAGGGGCCTTCGTTCGCGTCGAGCCAGTTGGCGACAGTCCAGTCCGCGAAGACATCGGCGAATGACGTGTCGAAATCCTCGAGATACTCGTCGACGCCTTCGATTCCGTCCTCTTGGGCGCTGAGCAGCGCGTTGGCGTTATCACGGCCGCCATAGTGGTCGAGAACGTATGAGAAGAAGAGTTCGGCGGCAGCGTAGTGGGCGATGATGTCGCCGTCCAGGGGCCAGTCGGTAAGCTGAAGGTCGGGGTTGGCGAGGAAATTCGGGATCCAGTTGCCGGTCTCCCCGAGCAGTTGGCCCGCGACTTGCGACAGGCCTTCGTTGACCCACGATTCTTCGCCGTCGTCGTACCGTTCGTGGATCAGGTGCTGGAGTTCGTGGGCGACGAGGCCGTTATAGGGGACGCCCGGCGCGGTGAGGTTCTCGGCGTCGATGTAAAGCATTTCGCGCTCGTTGCTGCGAGGGGCGATGGCTTTCGGGTATTGGTCGGCGCCGCTGACGTAGCCGCCGGCGCCGCGTAGATCGGCGTGGAGAATCGTGATGCGGGGATCGCCGTCGACGCCGGGAGTGGTGGGCTCGCCGAAGGCGGCAGTGACCGCGGGCCAGATCTCGTTTTCGAAGTCGCTGACGATTGTGTTGAGCGCGCCGTTGCTGCGGCCGTTCTGGACGAAGAAGTAAGCGTTTTCGCTGACGGCCTGGACGGTGGCGGCGATCTCGTAAGGCGCCGGTATGTCGAGGTCGAGGAGGGTGAAAGTTACTTGATCGCCAACCTGGTGGCCGTGTGGTTCCGTGCGGGCGACGAGCGGGGCGCTGTCGGGAAGGCCGAGGAATCGGCGGGCAAGGTCGATTGGATCGCGGTCGGGGGGCGTGTCAATGGCGGGGAACGGGGTGGGTGTCGGCCCCGGTGTCGTTGTGGCAGTGGGTGATGCGGTGGCGGTGGGCTGACGGGTCGGCGTCGGGGAGGGGTCATCGTCTCCGTTGCAGGCGGCAAGGGAAACGCAAAGGAGGGCGATCATCGTGGGGATGATCGCCCTCCTAGCTATCAGCACACTTCAGTTACGAAGCCTACCGCGAACGCGGATGCGCCTTCTCATAGACCTCGCGCACGTGCTCGCTAGTCAGGTGCGTGTACACCTGCGTTGTGGAGATATTCGCGTGTCCGAGCATCTCCTGCACGTTGCGCAGCGGCATTCCGCCGCGCAGCATGTGCGTGGCGAAGGAATGGCGCAGCGTGTGCGGCGTGATCTCCGAGCTCAGGTTGGCCGAGCGGGCGTAACCCTTGAGGATCAGCCAGAAGCCCTGCCGCGTCAGTCGCTCGCCGCGGCGGTTGAGGAAGAGAGCTTCCTCGTCGCGGTGGCGCTGGAGCAGCGGCCGTCCATCGTCCAGGTAGTCTCTGAGTGTCTCGAAGGCCTGATCGTGAATCGGGATCGTGCGCTCCTTGGCGCCCTTACCCAAACAGCGGACGTAGGGCTGGCGCTCGTCGGCGTTGACGTTGGTCACGTCGAGCGAGACCAGTTCCGTTACGCGCATGCCCGTGGCGTAAAGCAGCTCAAGCATGGCGCGGTCGCGCTTGGCCTCGGGCGTATTGCGCATCGCCGGCTGTTCCAGGAGCTCGTCGACCTCATTGGGAGAGATCGCTTTGGGAAGCGTCTTGCCCACGCGTGGCGAAGTGAGGCCCTCTGTCGGGCTGATCTGCACCATGCCTTCAGCGCTAAGGAAAGCGTAGAAAGAACGGGTGGCAGCAACCTTGCGGGCAACCGAGGTTTCCGAGTAGCCACGCTGCTTCATGTCCAGGATGAAGTCCTGGATGTCAGAGCGGTCAACGGAACCCCAGCTATCCTTCGCCAGAGTGCCAATGAAATCGGCGAGCTGCTGGAGGTCATTGCGGTAAGCGGCTACGGTGTTCGCGGAGGAGCCCTTTTCGACGGATAAGAACGTCAGGAAGTCGTTCAAAGCCTTGCGCATCGGGGTGTTTGTCTCCGGTCTCTGCAGTCGCTCGGGGGAAACGATT
The DNA here is from genome assembly GCA_035512435.1 of Dehalococcoidia bacterium. Taxonomy (GTDB): domain Bacteria; phylum Chloroflexota; class Dehalococcoidia; order SM23-28-2; family RBG-16-64-32; genus CF-162. The sequence continues at coordinate 111,909 of DATKDX010000032.1, read as the reverse complement.
GCCATAGTCTAGTTTCACCTCCTTTCACTGTCCAGCGGGTGCCTGCGCCGCCCGCCTGGGAATTGTGGATAGAACCGTAATCAGGCAAGAGATGGGCTCTGTGCTGATTTACTTCATGCTTGATAACGCGGCTGTCGAGTTGGAGTTAACAGAATTTACCGTCGGTAAACAAAGATTATTGATAAATCGATAGGTTTGCCTACCCCGGTGACGCCGTTTCCGCGTCCTCTCGTTTACGTAACTCGAGCATAACCCAGGGACCAATGCGGCGCTACCGGCGCTTCTGTTACATCGGGGCGGCTAGCCGCGTTCGGGCCAGGCGTCACGGCCGAGCAGGGGGACGAAGCGGCAGGGACCCAGATTGTGGCGCTGGGCGCCGCCGGGCGCTTTGACGATGCGCACAAGCTCCTGCAGATCGCGGCTGCCAACGGGGAGGACGAGGCGTCCGCCGACTTCGAGCTGCTGCAGAAGGAGGCGCGGGACCTCCGGCGAAGCGGCGGTAACGATGGTGGCGTCGTAGGGGGCGTCTTCCGGGCGGCCGAGGACGTCGCCTGCTTCGTAGACGCGGACTTTGTCGTAGCCGAGTCGGGCGAGGCGCTCCGAAGCGGCCTGGGCCAGTTCTGGGACGCGCTCAACGGAGACGACCTCGCGGGCGAGGTGGGAGAGGACCGCGGCCTGGTAGCCGGAACCGGTGCCGACTTCCAGCACCTTCTCCGAGCCTTCGAGCTGAAGGGCCTGTGTCATCATGGCGACCATGAGGGGCTGGGAGATGGTCTGGCCGAAGCCGATGGGTATCGGCATATTCTCGTAGGCAGAGCGCGCACTGTGCGGGGGGACGAACTCTTCGCGGTGGACCCTCCGTATGGCGTCGAGGACGCGGTTGTCCTTGATTTCGTGCGCCAGTTCAGCGATGAGGTGTTCGCGGGCGGCTTCGGTGACCTGGTTGCTGGCGGGGGGCATGGATCCAGTATACGGGGCGCGCGCGCTCGCTGGCGCTTAGGGACCGCGTTCGATATAAATAGGCGTCGAGGAGGACTGCAGATGGACCTGACGAAGCTCCCCGTGGGCGAAGCGATAATCGGATTCCTGGTGGCGGCAACGGTTGTCACCTTCGCCGTCGCTTTCGCCGTCGTGGAGCCCGGTTCCTCCCCGGCCGAAGAGACGCCGGCCGGAGATGATGATGACAACGGCGGCGCGCCGACGCTGGTGGATGGCGCGGTCGAAATAGTCATGGGCGACAACTTCTTCCGGCCGACTGACGTCACGGTCACGGCCGGCGAGACGGTAACGTTCAACCTGGAGAACCAGGGCGCGGCGATCCACAACATGCACATCGCCGGGCCCGATGGCGAATACGCCGTGAGCGGGCTCTGCGAGACCGGCGGCGAGGAGCCGTGCTCCGATCCCGACACGATGCCGGGCGGCTCCACCGGAATCCTTGAGTGGAACGTGCCGGCGGACGCCGCGGGAAGCCAGATCCCGTTCCGATGCGACTTCCACGTGGTCGAGATGACCGGCACGATCACCGTACAGTAGCCACGGTCGGGCCCGCACCGCCCATTCCCACAGTCCGTGAGGCGGCGGGCGCTTCAGAAGCGTTCGTGCTACTGCGGAACGATGATTTGCACCTCTGCCCCCAGCGCCGGGCAGCCCTGCGGCTGGTTGACGCCGAGCGCCGCATCGAACCTCAGCAGCTTGAGCGCATCGACAGGATCGACGCCGCCGGAGCAGTCGATGTCGCCCCAGACGAAGGCTGAGGCGAGGATGCTAATCGGCGTTAGATCGCCTCCAGCACCTTCTCCGCCACCTTCCGCGTGAACCCCGGCGTCTCCGCGATCTCCTCCACCGTCGCCTCGCGTATCGCCTTCACGGAGCCGAACTTGCGAAGCAGCGCCTTCTTTCGCTTCGGCCCCACCCCCGGTACCTCGTCCAGCGCGGAGCGCATCCCCGTCTTCGAGCGGACGCCGCGGTGGTAGGTGATGGCGAAGCGGTGTGCTTCATCGCGGATACGCTGCACTAGGTACAGCGCCTGCGACGTGCGGTCCAGCACTACCGGCTCGCTGACGCCGACGACGAAAAGCTCCTCGAAGCGCTTGGCCAGCCCCGCGAGCGGAATGTGCCCGATGCCCATGTTGCGCATCGCGTCGTGCGCCGCCGAAACCTGCCCCTTACCCCCGTCGACGATCACGAAGTCCGGCAGGGAACCGAAGGAGGCGTCGTATTCGCGGCCATCACCCGGATCCGTCATACGCGCGCCCGCGTTCGGCTGCTCCAACTCCTCCCCGATGTCCGCCGCCTCGACCGGGTGATCATGCGGGCCGGCGGAGGCACCGTTGACCGTCGGCGCGCCCTCGTTCGCCCCCTCCTCCTGCGACTGCCGCCGGAACCGCCAAAAGCGCCGCTTCAGCACCTCCTGCATCATCGCGAAGTCGTTTTGCCCCTGGACGTCCTTGATGCGGAAGCGGCGGTACTCCGACTTCTTCGGGTTGCCGTCCTCGAAGACCACCATCGAACCGACGGCGGACGTCCCCTGGATGTTCGAGATGTCGTAGCACTCGATCCGGCTAGGCAGCGCTGGCAGTTCCAGTTCGTCCTGCAACTGTTGCAGGGCCTGATCCTTCTTGCCGCGGTCCGCCATCCATTTCGCGCGCGCTTGCTGCAGCGATTCACGCGCGTTGGTCACCGCGCGGTCCACCAGCATGCGCTTTTCGCCGCGCTCCGGTACCTGCACTCGCACGTTCTTCCCGCGCCGCTCCGTCAACCACTGCTCGATCAGGTCGCGGTCGTCGATCGCCACCGGCAGCAGCACCCGCGCCGGGACATACGGCGCCGATTCGTAGAACTGCTCGACGAAGCTGCGCAGGATCTCGGCGTCCGTCTCGTCTGCGGTGCCGTCGAGCTGAAAGATGTCGCGGCCGGTCATCAGCCCCTTGCGCACAAAGAACACCTGCACGTAAGCCTCCTGCTCCTCACGCGCAAGCCCGAAGACGTCCATGTCGGTGCGGTCGCGGACTTCCATCACCTGCCGCTCTGTCGTCCGGTCGATCGACTGGACCTGGTCACGCAGGCGCGCGGCCCGCTCGTACTCCAGCTTGGCGGAGGTGTCCTGCATCTCGCGGCGCAGCTGGCGCGTGATCTCTTCCGTGCGCCCCTCCAGGAACATCGTCGTCTGCTGGATGACCGTGTCGTACTCCTCCTTCGTACAGAGCGAGGCACAGGGCCCGATGCAGCGGTGGATGTAATACTCGAGGCAAGGCCGCGGATCGTTACCGGTGATCTCCTTCGTGCACGACCGCCAGGGAAAAAGCTTCTTGACCAGGTCCAGCGTCCGCCGCACCGACCCCGCCGAAGCGAACGGGCCGAAGTAGCGCGCGCCGTCCGACGCGATGCGCCGCGTGATCTGGACCCGCGGCCAGTCCTCCCGCAGGTCTATCTTTAGGTAGGGGTAGTGCTTGTCATCCTTGAGGCGCACGTTGAAGAACGGCTGGTGCTGCTTGACCAGTGTCGCCTCCAGCAGCAGCGCCTCCTGCACGGAGCCCGTCAGGATGAACTCGATGTTGTCGATCTGCTCAACTAGCTTGCGGACCTTCTGTTCCCACGCGTGCGTGGAGCCGAAGTACGAGCGCACGCGATTGCGCAGGGACTGAGCCTTGCCGACATAGATAATCGACCCGCGGGCGTTCTTGAATATGTAGACGCCGGGCTTAGCGGGCAGCGAGCGCAACTGCGCTTCGAATTTCTTCTGAGGTGGCTGTCGAGTGGGCATGCAATAACATTTTATCGCTGCCGGCCAACGCGGGGGTGTCAGTATCGGTGACTAGCCCGCTGCTTCCAGCTCCTCAGCCATCTTCCGCACCGCCTGGCGCGGCAGCGGCAGCGAGTACAGCACGTCGACATGGTGGTGGTGGAACTCGAACGACCAGTAAAGCGCGACCGCCCGCTGGTTCGCCTGGTCCACGTAGACGGCGACGGCATCCACGCCGCGCTCGCTCAGGTGCGTCAGCCCCTCGGCCAGCAGGTAGCGCCCCAGCCCGCGCCCGTGGTACTCCGGGGACGTGCCGATGATGTAGACCTCGCCCACCATGCCCTCGCGCCGCTTTTCGGCCACCTTCAGCCAGTTGAAGCCCGCCGGAACGCCATCTACCTCCAGCATAAGCAGGTCTTCGCTGCGGAACCACGGCTGGACCATGCGGGCGTGCAGGTCAGCGACCGTCCAGCTGCCGTTCTCCGGGTGGTCGGCGAAGATGCGGTTGTTGAGCGACACCCAGAACTCGTCATCCTCGCCAGGGCTGAATGCCCGGATCGCCGCACCCTCCGGCCGGTCCGGGACGGGCGGCGGGCCTGGGTGGCGGTGCATGTGTAGCAGACGGCGCGTCTCTTCGAAGGCGTATTCGCGGGCGATAGCCCGCGCGGCGGGGTGGTCGTTATACGCCCACATATCGAGGCCGCGGGCGCCTTCGTTCTCCGCGTGCTGAATGATGCGGTCCAGCAGGACGCGCCCGATGCCGCCACCGCGAAAGGCCGGATGCACGATCATCTCGCAGGACACGCGGCGGGCGCCGCCGATGCCGTAGGTTAGCGTATGTCCGTAGCCGACAAGCTCACTCTCTTCGTAGGCGAGAACGCCCATGGCCAGGTCGTCGCCGCGCTTCAGGCGAAGGAACTTGTGCTCGCCAATGGGGTCGTGGCTGTCGGCTTCCGTGGCCGCCTCGATTAGCTCTTCCAGCCGTTCGATGTTCTGCCCTTCGAGGCGGGTGATTACCTTAACGTGATGCATCGGCGTCGGCGGACTGCGACGATAGAACCACGGATTGTGGTCCGGTCCGCCGCTTCCGCGCTCGTATCTCCAATACCTGCTCTGTCTTCCAGTGAATTGCCCCCATCTTAGCGGTTTGCACGCAGTCGCAACCATTTACAGTGCCGCGCAAAGCATCGCTTCGATATATTGGAATGCGACGCCCCAGACTTTGTTGCAAAGCGAAAAGGAGCCCCCATGCGAAGAATCACCATCACCCTGGCCGCCATCGGAGCCTTCTTCGCCGCCGCCGCAGTGGCACTCCGCCGCCTCTTCCGCAGCCGCGAGGACCGCGACTGGACCGAAGTTTCCGGCCCGGGCCGCACCCTCACCGTCGACGGCGTGCGCCTGCACTACATCGAGAAGGCCCCGCCGATCGGAGGCGATGCGCCCGCCATTGTCATGCTGCACGGCTTTGGCGGCAACACGTTCTCCTTCCGCTACCAGATGGCCGACCTCGCGCAGGACTACCGCTGCGTCGCCATCGACCTCAAGGGTTTCGGCTACAGCGAGCGCGTGGACGGCGGCGACTACTCGCTGACGGAGCAGGCGCGCCTCATGTTCGCTGCGATGGACCAGCTGGGCATCGAAAAGGCCTCCATCATCGGGCACTCCCTCGGCGGCGCCGTCGTCCTGCGCATGGCGGCGATGTACCCCGACCGCGTCAAGCACCTCGTGCTGGCGGCCAGCGTCTCGGGCGACAAGCCTGTCCTCGGGCCGCGGCTCGGCATCTTCCGCCCCTTCATGGCGCCGATGGCGAAGCTCGTCGCTATCGCCTCCTGGCGGCGCCTCTTCTACGACACCTCCCGCCTCGACATGGAGACCATCCGCAAGGCCTACATCACCCCCGCGCGCATCCGCGGCTCGTCGAACACCGTCTGGGAGATGTGGCGCGACGTGCGCCACGACCCGCAGATCCCCTTCCGCAAGATCACCCAGCCCGTGCTCATCCTCTGGGCGGAGTGCGAGCGGATCATCCCTATGCCCGGCCGCAGTCTCGCCTTCCTGCAGAAGCACTTGCCCCAGGCGCGGACGATCCACATTCCGCGCTCCGGCCACATGCTCCTCGAAGAGCAACCCGAGGCCTGCAACGCGGCCATCCGCAGCTTCATGGAGACCGGCACGGTTCAGGAGAGCGCGCAAGTGGTGGAAGAGCAGGTCGCGTAGAGCGCCACTCCTGACTCCCGGCTGTCACACGTCTCGCGATAAAATGACTGACATGACCGCAGTCAAGTCTGTCATCGTGAACGGCAAGGTCGCCGCCGCGACCGCTAGTGAAGGATCTAACGCTCGCTTCCGAATCGCGCCGCGTAAGCCGCGTCGAACATCGCGATGAGCACAAAAATCCTCGACTCCTTCCATCCCGTCGTCCGCGCCTGGTTCCAGCGCCGGTTCGGCGCGCCGACCGACGCCCAGCGCGACGGCTGGCCCCACATCATCGCCGCCCGCGACACGCTCATCTCCGCTCCGACGGGGTCCGGCAAGACGCTGGCCGCCTTCCTCGTCGCCATCGACCGCCTCGTCCGCAAGGCCGAGGCCGGTGAACTGGAAAACCGCACCGAAGTCGTCTACGTGTCGCCGCTTAAGGCGCTCTCCAACGACATCCAGCGCAACCTCGACGAGCCCCTCGCCGAGATCGCTGTTCTGGCCGCCGAGATGGGCTACGACCTGCCCGAAATCCGCACGGCCCTCCGCACCGGCGACACCACGCAGAAGGAGCGCCAGGACATCATCAAGCGCCCGCCGCACATCCTCATCACCACGCCCGAATCGCTCTACCTCATGGTCACCGCGGAGCGCGCGCGGGCAATCCTGCGCAACGTTCAGACGGTCATCGTCGACGAAGTCCACGCCCTGATTCGCGACAAGCGTGGCTCCCACCTTTCGCTTACGCTGGCCCGCCTCGACCACATCAACAAGCGTCGTCCCGCCCGCGTCGGCCTCTCCGCCACCGTCAAGCCGATCGAGTACGCGGCGCAATTCCTTGTCGGCACCGATAACGTCGGCGTCGACGGCACCCCGCTCTGCGAGATCATCGACTCCGGCTACCAGCGCGACCTCGAATTGACAATTGAGTGCCCACCGGAAGAGCTGGAAGCGGTCGCTTCCGGCGAGCAGTGGGCCGACATCTACAACCGCCTCGTCGAACTGATCGAGGCCCACCGCACGACAATCGTCTTCGTCAACACGCGTCGCCTCGCCGAACGTGTCGCCTTCAAGTTGTCGGAGCGCCTCGGCGAGGAGCACGTCGGCGCCCACCACGGCAGCCTCTCCAAGGAGCGGCGGCACCGCATAGAGCAGAAGCTCAAGGCCGGCGAGATGCGCGCTCTCGTCGCTACCGCCTCGCTAGAGCTGGGCATCGACATCGGCACCGTGGACCTTGTCTGCCAGCTGGAGTCCCCGCGCAGCATTACCACGTTCCTTCAGCGCGTCGGCCGCTCCGGCCATGCCCTTGGCCTGACGCCGAAGGGCGCGCTCTTCCCCACCTCCCGCGACGAACTGGTCGAGTGCGCGGCGCTCGTCCGCGCCGTCAAGCACGGCCGTCTCGACGCCGTCTTTCCGCCCGAAGCGCCGCTCGACATCCTCGGCCAGCAGATCGTTGCCGAGGCCGCCTGCGAGCCCTGGACCGAAGACGACCTCTTTGCGCTCGCCCGCCGCGCCTGGCCCTACAAGAATCTTGTCCGCGAGAAGTTCGGCGAGATCGTCGAGATGCTGAGCGAGGGCATCGCCGTCGGCAGCGGCCGCGCCGCGCACTACCTGCACCGCGACCGCATCAACGGAGTCGTCCGTGGCCGACGCGGCGCCCGCATGACCGCCATCCAGTGCGGTGGCGCCATCCCCGAACTCGCCGACTACCGCGTCATCGCCGAGCCGGAAGGCACCTTTGTCGGCACGCTGGACGAAGACTTTTCGATCGAGTCCATGGCCGGCGACATCGTGCTCCTCGGCACCACGTCGTGGCGCATCCAGCGCATCGAGTCGCGCAGCGGCATCGTCCGCGTCGAAAACGCCCACGGCGCGCCGCCGACTATCCCCTTCTGGAACGGCGAAGCCCCCGGCCGCACCATCGAACTCTCCGAAGAAGTCTCCGACCTCCGCATCGACATCTCCAATCGTCTTTCATCCGTTCGTCCTGAGCCGGTTGAGGCCGAAGGCCGAAACCGAGTCGAAGGATTTCGCGCGCCCACGAAGACTGAGGAATCGAAGCCTTTCCTGAGCGACGCGACAGCGTCGGTCGAAGGGTCGCAGCCCTCTACGCCAGACCCCGCCCCGATCCGCGATCTCGTCAAATGGGTCGCCGAAGAATGCGCCCTCCCCCCACACGGCGCCGAACAGGTCGTCAATTACATCCGCGTACAGAAAGAGATGATGGGCGTCGTCCCCTCGCAGCAGGACATCGTCTTCGAGCGCTTCTTCGATGAGTCGGGCGGCATGCAGATTGTCCTTCACGCCCCCTTCGGCGCGCGCATTAACCGCGCCTGGGGCTTCGCACTCCGCAAGCGTTTCTGCGTCAGCTTCGACTTCGAGCTGCAGGCGGCCGCTGACAACGACGCCATGCTGCTCTCCGTCGGCCCCAACAACAGCTTCCCTCTGGAGGACATGTTCGGCCTCGTCAAGCCGCCGTGGCTGCGCGAGTCCGTCGAGCAGTCCCTGCTCGTCGCCAACGCGCCGGTCTGGCAGGCCCGCTGGCGCTGGAACACGACGCGCGCGCTCGCCATCCTCCGACAGCGCAACGGCAAGCGCGTGCCGCCGCCACTCCAGCGCATGAAAGCCGACGACCTCATGGCCGCCGTCTTCCCAGTGCTCGTCGCCTGCCAGGAGAACCTGAGCGGCCCCATCCCCCTGCCCGACCACCCCCTCACCCTGCAGACGATGCACGACTGCCTCACCGAAGCCATGGACATCGCGGGCCTGAACGACGTGCTGGAGCGCATCGAGCGCGGAGAAATCCGCGTCCACGCCCGCGACACAACGGAGCCCTCCCCATTCAGCCACGAGATGCTGAACTCGAAGCCCTACACCTACCTCGACGACGCCCCGCTGGAGGAGCGCCGCGCGCGCGCCGTCAGTCTGCGCCGCACGCTCCCTCAGAACGGCAAAGACCTCGGCATCCTCGACGCCGACGCCATCGACGCCGTCGTCGCCGAAGCTCAGCCCGACCCGCGCGACGCCGAAGAAGTGCACGACGCGCTCCTCAGCCTCGTCGCCGTCCGCGCCGACTTCTTCCCCGACTGGACCGACTGGCTCGACGAACTGGCGGGCGCCCGCCGCGCTGCCTCCTTCCAGCGAGACGGCGACACCTTCTGGTTCGCCGCCGAGTCGTTGCCGGCGATCGAGCGCCTGTTCCCCGGCGTCAAGACACGTCCGGCGATCGAACTACCGCCCTCGCTCCGCCGCGAAATCGAAGAGCACGAGGCGCGCAACCTCATCGTCCGCGGCCACCTCGAAGTCCTCGGCCCGACCACCGTACCCGACCTGGCGGAGCGCACCGGCCTCGAAGCCGCCGCCGTCGCCTCCGCCCTCGCCCACCTCGAAGTTGAAGGCGGCATGGCGATGCGCGGAAAATTCCGCGTTGGTGCCGAAGAAGAAGAGTGGTGCGACCGCCGCCTCCTCGCCCGCATCCACCGCTACACCCTCGACCGCCTCCGCTCCGAGATCGAGCCGGTCTCCGCGCAGGACCTCATGCGCTTCCTCTTCCGCTGGGGTCACGTCGCTCCCGGTACACAGCTCGAGGGTAAGCGCGGCCTCCTCGAAGCCATCACACAGCTCCAGGGCTACGACATCCCAGCCGTCGCCTGGGAGCGCCACATCCTCCCCACCCGCATCTCCGCCTACAAAGGTGCCTGGCTCGACGAGCTCTGCCTCACCGGCGACGCCGCCTGGGCCCGCATGGCCACGCGCCGCCAGGGCTCTAAATCCCTTCGTCCTGAGCAGCTTGCGGCGCAAAGCGAAGCAAGCGTGTCGAAGGGGCCGTCCTCCGCCTCCTCAGCCACCCCCGTCTCCCTCGCCCGTCGCGCCGATCTCCCCTGGCTCCTCGCCGGCGTCCGTGGCCTCCCCTCCGGGGGGTCAGGCTTCAGCCTGACTGGGGCCGGGGCGGCGCCGAACGCCACCACACCCCGCCTCCGCGGCGCCGCCGCCGAAATCGCCGAACTCCTCCACGCTCGTGGCGCCCTCTTCTACGACGACATCGTCGCCGCCACCAACCGCCTCCCCACCGACGTCGAGCGCGGCCTCTGGGACCTCGTCGCCAAAGGCCTCGCTACCGCCGACGGCTTCCAGGCCCTCCGCGCCCTCATGGCCTCCAACAAGAAGCGGCAGTTCCGCCGCCCCCAGCGCGCCCGCCTCTTCCGCACGCTGGCGGTAGGCGGCGTCCCCTCCGGTCGCTGGTCGCTGCTGCCGGCTCAACCGTCCGTTCATCCTGAGCCGGCCCGTAGCGAAGCGGAGGGCCGAGTCGAAGGACTTCGTTCGTCAGGCGCCGCGAAATTCGGAGATGGCCACGACTCCCAACTCGCCACCGAAGCCCTCGCCGAAGCCTGGGCCGAGCAACTGCTCTTCCGTTATGGCGTCGTCTTCCGCGACCTCGCCCGCCAGGAAAACATCGGCGTCCCCTGGCGCGAGATCCTTCGCGTCCTCCGCCGCATGGAAGCGCAGGGCATCGTCCGCGGCGGCCGCTTCGTCGCCGGCTTCTACGGCGAGCAGTACGCCCGCCCCGAAGCCGTCGAGTCTCTCCGCAACACCCGCCGCGCCCCCAAGAACGGCGAACTCATCCGCCTCTCCGCCGTCGATCCGCTCAACCTCACCGGCGTCATCACCCCCGGCCCCCGCGTCCCCTCCATCCACACCAAGTCGGTTTACTACCGCGACGGCATCCCCATCACCGAAGAGGAGTTCGCGGTGGCGCAGGCGGAGCGGCACCTGGCGGGAATCAAATAGCTCCGCGACGCTCCCGCACCAGTTTGGGGAATGTGTCATGAAATTGTTGCGAATCAACGCGTAAACCGTAGACCATGACTACATGAGTTCAAGTACCGCCGCAAAGCGAGAGCGTTGGTATCAAATGGGCGCCGCTGCGGCTTCACCCTACTTGCCGCCCGGCTTCAGTGGGTATGTCTGCCCGATCTGCCTCCGCGCGTATGGTGAGGATGCCTTGAAGCTCGGTTATCTTACGCTCGAGCACGTCCCGCCAAGGAAGCTCGGTGGCAGGCCGATTGTGCTCACCTGTTGGAAATGCAACAACAGCGCTTCCCAGTCCGACAGCCACGCGCGAAACCTTGAAGACATCCTTGAGTTTGCCAGCGGGTTCCCACGAAGCGGATACCCGTTGATGTGTCACTATCGGACGTCAGATTCCGGGCCAGCCTTCGTGCAACGGCTGACGGCGTCCAAATCAATAGCGTACCCAAAGCAAATCATCCGCAGACAAACGAGAGGCTCACTGCGATATTCCGGTCACAACCACGAGGGATTGGGACACACCAAGTTACGTTTCGCAGAAAGTTTCGCTACCCAACTGCGCTCGTCTCGTGGTTGAGGGCTGGCTATCTGGCGGCGTTTGCTGTTTTTGGTTACCGCTATATCTGTCGTAGTGCCCTACAGATCGTACGTGACCAGATACAGAAGCCAGACGATCTTCAGATTCGACGATTCAGCATGACTATTGCGTCAGCACCTGACAAGCGAATCCTCATTGTGAACGATCCGCAATGGCTGGAGGCCAGCATCATCGTCAACTTCGGAAGACATGCCGTCATACTGCCCGGGTTCGAGCAGGACAACGGATTCTATGAGCGACTTTCGGCGAATATACCCCCTGATAATAAGTTCGAGGGCGATATAGCAGGCAAGTCACCAGACTGGCCTATTGCGCCACTACACCTTCTAGACACCGAGTGACTCTCACCCTCACGTAAACGTTTGACGCGCCGCTCCCGCGCGACATATGATTCTGCAGAACGAAATCACCCTAGGAGCGCCCCACCATGCACACACCCCTCCACACACCACTCTGCGACAAGCTCGGCATCGAGTACCCCGTCTTCCTCGCCGGCATGGGCGGCGTCTCCATGTCGAAGCTCGTCGCCGCCGTCTCCAACGCCGGCGGCCTCGGCATCATGGGCGCCGCTACCCTCGACCCCGCCACCCTGCGCGAAGAGATCCGCATGACCCGTGACCTCACCGACAAGCCCTTCGCCGTCGACCTCCTCGCCCCCGACCCCGAGCGCATCCGCCCGCACATGGACGTCGTCTTCGAGGAAGGCGTGCGCATCTTCGTCGCAGGACTCGCCGTCCCTGCCGAGTTCATCGCCGAAATGCACAAGCGCGACATGATCGTCGCCGTCATGTGCGGCCGCGTCCGCCACGCCGAGAAGTCGGTCGCCGCCGGCGCCGACATCGTCGCCGCGCAGGGCACCGAGGCCGGCGGCCACACCGGCGAAGTCGGCGCGCTGGCCCTCATCCCCCAGGTCGTCGACGCCGTCTCCGTACCCGTCATCGCCGCCGGCGGCATGGCCGACGGCCGCGGCCTGGTCGCCGCGCTGGCCCTTGGCGCGGAGGGGGCCATTTTCGGGACGCGGTTCATCGCGACGCCCGAGGCGCAGGCCGCCCCCGGCTACCGCGACGCCATCGTCCGCGCGACCGAGGCCGACACCATGCGCACCCGCGCCTACACCGGCAAGCCCGCCCGCACCATCAAGACGGATTACGCTGAAGAGTGGGAGACCCGAACCGACGAGATCAAGCCATTCCCCTTCCAGGCCATGACCTCCATCCAGAACCAGGTCATGGACTACCCCGGACTCGGCGAGACCTTCGACGCCAGCAAGACCTTCATGCCCGCCGGCCAGGGCGCCGGCCTCATCCACGAAATCAAGCCCGCCGCGGAGGTGGTGCACGACATCATCGCCGAAGCCGAAGCCGTCATCGAGAAGCGCTTCGTAGAGCCTTCGCGCGAAAAGCAGTCCCAGGCGTAGGCGCTGCCTACCGCGCGTGTATTCCCTGAGCGAAGCCGAAGGCGCAGCGAAGCCTGCTCTGAGCCCGGCGGCAGCCGCAGTCGAAGGGGGCCTCGGCGCAGCGAAGGCGAGCATCCGCACCAAAGGCCCGGCTACGAACAGCGCCAAACCGCCACGAAATCGTGCTAACATCCTTCCCGCTCATCCTGAGGTTCTCGGCCGGACGGCCGCCCGTCTGGGCGAAGGATGAGCGGAGGAAAACGCCCCGAATGACGAACAACGCCACCACCTCCCGCGCCGTCGTCCAGACCGCCCCCCGCACCCTCGAAATGCGCGAACTCCCCCTCCCCGACATCGGCGATGACGACGCCCTACTCCGCATCGAGGCCTGCGGCATCTGCGGCTCCGACTACGAGCAGTACGAAGGCGTCCTCCCCGTCCGCTTCCCCGTCGTCCCCGGCCACGAGCCGGTCGGCCGCATCGAGCGCATCGGCCCGCAAGCGGCGGAGCGCTGGGGCGTCGCCGAGGGCGACCGCGTCTGCGTCGAGGCCCTGCTCCCATCGCCGGAAGGCCTCATCGGACGCGGCGGCCTTTCCGCTTACGGCCACCTCAGCGTCGACCGGCCCCCTGGCCTCTGGGGTGGCTTCGCCGACTACCTCTACCTCGCACCCAACGCTGTCGTCCACCGCATCGACGACGCCATCCCGCCGGAAATCGCGACGCTCTTCAACCCCATCGGCGCGGGCTTCCGCTGGGCCGTTGCCATGCCTCAGCTTCAGCCGGGCGAGACGCTCGTCGTCCTCGGCTCCGGCCAACGCGGCATCGCCAGCGTCATCGCGGCGAAGGAGGCGGGCGCGGGCACCGTCATCGTCACCGGACTCGCCCGCGACGCCAACAAGCTGGCGCTGGCGAAGGAGTTCGGGGCCGATATCACCGTCAGCGTCGAGGCTGAGGACGTCCGCGCCATCGTCCGTGATGCAACGGACGGCCGCGGCGCAGACGTCGTCATCGACGTCACCGCTTACGCCACTGAAGCCGTCACCCAGGCGATCGACCTCGCCCGTCGCGGCGGCCGTGTCGTTCTCGCCGGCACCAAGGGCCAGAACGCCGTCGAAGGCTTCTTCAGCGACCGCATCGTCATGAAGGAACTGACCCTCATCGGCGCGCTTGGGGTAGACTACGACAGTTACGAGCGAGCGATCCGCCTCATCGAGTCCGGCAAGTACCCGCTGGAGCGCCTGCACACCCACACCGTGCCACTGACGGAGGCGGAGCGGGCGCTGGACCTGCTGGCGGGCAAGGTGGCCGGCGAAGAGGCGGTGCACATCGCGCTTGTGCCCTGAGGGAGGACCAATGGACGACGAAGCACTGCAGAAGAACCTGGGCCGCATGCGCAAGGTGATCGAGGCCATGCCCTTCACCAGGCACCTTGCAATGGAACTCCACGAAGGCGGCGAAGGCTGGGCCCGCATCCGCATGCGCTACCAGGACGAAAACTCGACCGCCGGCAAGGCGCTCCACGGCGGCGCCATCGCCTCGCTCATCGACACCACGGGCGCCATGGCCGCCTGGACCACCGCCGAAATCGCCACCCCTAAATACTTCGGCTCCACCGTCGGCGTCAACGTCAACTACCTCTCAGGTGCCATCGGCGAGGACGTCCTGGCCGATGGCCGTGTCCTCAAGCGCGGCAAAGAGCTCATTTACACCGACGTCCGCGTCACCAACGAAGGCGGCAAGCTCCTCGCCCAGGGCACCGTCGTCTACCGCATCGTCGAAACAGGACAAGGACAATGATCCCAATCAGCCGCCACACCCTTCCCCTAACGATGCTCCCATGCTCCCATGCTCTCTTGCTCCGGGGTGCGGGGCGGTGCGGGGAGGCGGGCCGATGAGCGTCGTCCAGAAGATCGAAGAGCCCGACAACGACGACCTCCGCCAGATGTACCAGGCGTTCGAGGCGGGCGGCATGGGCCTCGGCGTGCTCAACATATTCAAGGTCGCCGGCCATAACCCCCAACTCCTCCGCAACTGGGCGCGCATGGGCAACACGATGCTCTTCGGCGGCCTCCTTCTCTCGGACCGCGTGCGCGAACTGGTCATCCTGCGCATTGGTCAACTCTGCGGCAGCGAATACGAGTTCGGCCAGCACATCCGTATCGCCAAAGCCGCCGGCATCTCCTACGAAGAGATAGCCGCCCTCCAGGACTACCACGAAAGCGAACTGTTCTCCGAGATGGAGAAGGCCGCCCTCGCCTACACCGACGCCAGCCACCGCCTCGACCCCGACTGCGCCGACCACGCCCGCAGCCTCAAGCGCTGGCTCTCCGACCGTGAACTGGTGGAGCTAAGCTTCTGCATCGGCCACTGGGGCATGGTCGCCCGCGTCCTCGTCCCCCTCGAAGTGGAGCTAGACGACTCGCTGGCAGCGCAGCTCCCCGAGGGCTGGCGCGAGTGGATGTGACCGGCGGCCTCCGCGACATCTAACTATAGCACCTAATTATATCTAAAACACGCGTTTCTACAAAACAAAACCCCCTCCACCGTTGCCTCTCGTCGGCGTCCTTTCTCGGTTGACCGGGTTCCTTCTCGGTGCTACGGTCGTACCAACCCAGCTAAGCGTTGGATAAGCTACGAAAATGGTCACCAGAAGAGCCGCGACATCAGCTACGAACGGCAAACGGACGCGCCGCGGCCCCTTCACGCGCCAGCAAATCCTCGATGCCTCTCTCAGCCTCTTCTCGCAGCGTGGTTTCGCCCGCACCACCGTCCGCGACATCGCCCGTAAAGCTGGCATCACAGACGCCGCCATCTACTACCACTTTGACTCCAAGCGGGAGCTTCTCGGCGCCCTCGTCGAAGAGCGCGGATTCCTCGCTGGCCTTGCCGAACTCGAGCAGGTGGAGCCCATCGTCCCCGTCGAGGAAGCCGTCCAGTGGCACGCCGCCGGCGCCGTCAACATGATGGACCAGAACCGTGACTTCCTGCGGCTCATCATCATGGAGGGCCTCGGCGGCGATGAGGCGGCGCTCGAACAGTACACGCTCCTGATGAACCTCTGGGAAAAGGCCCTGACCGCCGTCTTCGGGCGCTACGCCGCGCGCGGCGAGATCGGCCCGGAAAGCGCCCCTGAATTGGCTACCCAGGTGCCCTACCTGATCCTGGCCGCGTTCCAGGACAGCCTGCTTGGTCGACACGGCTTCGCCGGTAGCGCCGAAGAGCGCCAGGCCGCCCTTTGTACTTTCCTCGGTCCCACGCTCGCCCGTATAGTCCGCGGCCACCTCGTCTAATCCCGCGATGACCGTCCGGGTCGCGCTCATCGGCTGCGGCTTCGTCGGGCGCTTCCACTCCGCGGGCATCCGAGCCGTCGTCCGCCGGGAGCTTCTCGACGTCGAGTACGCCGTCGTCTGCGACGAGCACGAGGACCGCGCTCGTTCCTTCGCCGACCTCACGGGCGCCGAGCCGACGACAGATGTCGCTGCCGTCCTCGACGCGCCCGACATCGACGTAATCTACGTCTGCGTGCCGACCGCCTACCATAAGGATCTCGTGCTGCGCGCCGCCGCTAACGGGAAGCACGTCTTCTGCGAAAAGCCGCTGGCTACCAACTTGGCTGACGTCGAGGAGATGGTCGCCGCGGTGGAGGCGGCAGGCGTCAAGGCGGGCGTCGGCCTCGTGCTGCGCCACTCGCCGATCCTCAACGTCTTGAAGGACCTGATGGACGACCCGACGCTCGGTCGCCTGATGACCATCGTCTTCCGCGACGACCAGTTCTTCCCGATCACCGGCCAGTACATGTCCGACTGGCGCAAGGACCGGTCGATCGTCGGCGCCGGCACGTTGCTCGAGCACTCCATCCACGACGTCGACATCCTCAACTGGTTCGGCGGCCAGGTGACCGGTGTCCACGGCATCGTGCGTAACTTCGCCGGCCACGAAGGCGTAGAAGACCTTGTCGTTTCAACCATCGACTTCTCAAACGAGGCTGAGGCGTCGTTGACGTCTATCTGGCACAGCATCATGGGTCGTCCCTCCACCCGACACCTCGAAGTCTTCTTCGAGAAGGGCCTCTTCATTGTCGACCACGATTACAGCGGCCCCATCGAAATACAGGTGCACGCGCTGAACCCGCAGACCGTCTCCGAAGACGAGGTCCGCGAGCGTTATTTGGCAAAGGTCGGCCTTCAGGGTCCCGAATTCGAGGGACTTTTGCGCTATTCGCTGGAAGACTACTTCTTCCTGCGCGCAGTCGCTGAGAACAGAGAGCCTTTCCCTAACTTCGGCACAGCGCTGAAAGCGCACCGCGTCGTCGACGCCATCTACCGCTCCGGCGCCGCTGGCGGCGAACTCATCTCTCTCTAGCTGCCCGTCACGCCGCGTAACTCACGTTCGCATGTTTGCTCGCTTGCATGTTGGGCGCAGCCGCGGTTAACAGCTTATCCGGCGCTCAACCCGTTTTCCCCATTGTTCACGCCTGGAGCAATGAAACAATCGGGCGTTGCGGCGTCTTACTAAGTGCGGACAGGAGGAATCCCTGCTATGACCAACCAACTACTGAACACCATACGGGCAGCCCGGGACGAAGAGTCCGGGCAGGCCCTTTCCGAATACGCGTTCATCATCGTGCTCGTCGTGATCGTACTCGTTAGCGCACTGATCCTCTTCGCGGGCTCGGTGGCCGAACCCCTGATCAGCTTCGCAGAGTACCTCGGCGGCGGCAGCAGCGGCTCATCATAATGGCGGACTAGACGATAGCCGTCCCCGGAAGCGGGCCTTCGCTTTCCGCCGTGCTCCATGAGCCCCACTCGTCGCCCAGGCTCCAGTCCAGCATCAGTACATCAACCTCCTCGCCTGCTTCCACAACGTCCACGTTCGCCGGGACAACCGTCACTGCGTTCGCCTTGGCCATCGAGGTCAGGATGCCGGAGCCCTGCGCGCCTGTTAGCGATGCATAGTAACGTCCGTCGTGGCGCGTGACAACGCAGCGCGCCATGAATACCCGCGGATCGCTGATGTTCTCGATGCGGTCCTCCGCGATTGCCCGAACAATAGGCCGAATCCAGCCGCGCTTGCCCATCATCTTCATGATGGCGGGCCGGCCGAAGAGTTCGAACGCCACCATACTGCTGACGGGGTTCCCCGGCAGCCCGATGTGCGGCACCGTGCGATCGCCAGCCTGGAAGGTTCCGAAGGCCAGCGGCTTCCCCGGCTTCATCGCCACTGTCCAGAACGCGATCTTCCCCTCGCGCTCCAGCACCTCCTTGACCACGTCGTAGTCCCCCTTCGACACACCAGCCGACGTAACGAGCATGTCGGCATCAAGCCCCTCCCGGATCTTCGACGTCAGCGCCCCCACCGTGTCTCGTGCGATGCCGAGCAGCCGTGGCTCCCCACCGAAGCGCTTGACGAGGGCGGCGATGCTGTAGGCATTCGCGTCGTAGATCCGTGCGCTCTCGCGCGTCTGGCCGGGTTTCAGGAGTTCATCGCCTGTTGAAAGCACCGCGACGGCCGGTCGCCGGATAACACGGACGCTGTCTCTGCCGAGCGAGGCGATTACGCCAATCTCCGGCGGGCGAAGCACGGCGCCCCTTGCCAGGATCGCGTCACCCGTCAGGACGTCTTCGCCAGCCCGGCGAATGTTGGCGCCTGGCTTCGCCGCCTTCAGTACCCGGACGCTAGCGCTCAGCGTCCGTGCCCCCTCCGGCGGCCGCTCGAATGGCTCGTCCGTCTCTTCGAAGGGCACCACAGCGTCGGCACCCGCCGGAATCGGCGCGCCCGTCATGATGCGGACCGCCGTCCCCGGCTCCACGCGCCCCTCGAAGACGTAGCCTGCCGCCAACTCACCAGTGACGCTGAGCGTCCGGGGCTCGTCCGCCGTCGCGCCTTCCGTGTCGGCGGCGCGCACGGCGTAGCCGTCCATCGAGGTATTGTCCAGCGGCGGAATGTCGAAGCCGGCGGCGATATCCTCCGCCAGCACCTGGCCCAGTGCCTCGAGCGGGTCCTTCTCCTCCTCCCCCAGGATAGAAACGTTCGCCAGCAGCTGCTCGAGCGCCTCCTCGATGTTGATCATCCGCGGGCCGGGCCGGTTGCGCTAGCCGAGTCTGACGACGAGGCAGGTGGTCGTGCGCTGCACGCCCTCCACCTGCTGGATGGCGTCCGTGATCGCCCGGCCGAGCTTGTCCAGGTCATCCGATTCCAGCTGCGCGATGACATCAAACGGGCCGGTCACGGCCTCCACTGACACGACCTTCGCGTCCGTGAGCTTGACCTTCTCGACACCCTTGGCAATATCGCTCGCCTTACCGACGGCCGCCTCGATGAGTACGTATGCGCGCATGGGCTGGGCTTGCCTCCTACTAGTCGTTTGCGAACGGGCTGACGGGGCAAGGATAGCGCGAAACGGGGGCGTGTCAACAATGTGGGCTCACCAAGCAGCGATCCAACAACACTAGTCTCGCCATCTCACATCTCCACCGGCCCTGTGTCTCCTGTCTCTTGTCTCCTGTCCCATGCTAGGCTGTGCGGCATGAAACAAGTCCCCTTCGCCGCAACCGACCTCACCGTTTCCAACCTCTGCCTCGGCACAATGCAATTCGGCTGGACGGCCGACGAAGCCGCCTCCTTCGAGGTGATGGATGCCTACGTTGCCGCCGCCGGCAACTTCATTGACACTGCCGACATCTACAGCCGCTGGGCGCCGGGCAACCCCGGTGGCGTTAGCGAGGAGATCATCGGGCGCTGGATGAAGGCGCGCGGCAACCGTGGCGACCTCGTCATCGCCACCAAGGTCCGCGGGCAGATGTGGGACGGTCCCGACGGCGAGGGCCTCTCGCGCTCCCACATCGAGCGCGCCGTCGAAGACAGCCTCCGCCGCCTCCAGGTCGACACCATCGATCTCTACCAGACCCATTGGCCCGACGAGGGCACGCCGATCGAGGAGACACTGACTGTCTTCGGCGAGCTCATCGACAGCGGCAAGGTGCGCTACATCGGCCTCTCCAACTACCCCACCGGCACGATGCGCGAGGCGCTGCGGGTCGCCGATGAGAAGGGCCTCCCGCGCTTCGTCTCCCTCCAACCGCACTACAATCTGGCCTGGCGCGAAGAATACGAGCGCAGCAAGGCCGCCTTCTGCGCGGAGAACGACATCGCTGTCATCCCTTACAGCCCACTGGAGGGCGGCTTCCTCACCGGCAAGTACCGCCGTGGCCAGGAGGCGCCGAAGAGCGCCCGCGCCGGCGGCGTCCAACGCTTTCTGACGGACGACGGCTTCGCCGTCATCAATGCACTCGATGAGATTTCTTCGGCCAAGGGCGTGACCATCGCTGCGGTGGCGCTGGCCTGGCTCCTGACCAAGCCGGCGGTCGTCTCGCCGATCATCGGCGCCAACAGCCTGGCGCAGCTTGCCGACCTCCTGCCTGCGTCTGAGCTGTCGTTGACCATGGACGAAGTTGCGGCGCTCGACACGGTCAGCGAGCGGTTCACGATACCGATGAACCGCTGACGCGCAAGCCGCATGCGATCCTGTCTCGACCGTACCCGCCGGCCCGCCATATAATGACGCTCGGTCCCGCCCAACCCGATCGCCCTTATGCCATCCAACACAGACATCAAGACACTCGAATCAACCGCGCTCAAGGACCTTGACGCCGCGGCCGACGCCGCGGCCCTCGAGGACTGGCGCGTCGCCTACCTCGGCCGCAAGGGCAAACTCACCGGCCTCCTGCGGGGCCTTGCCGGTCTGCCGCTTGCCGAGCGTAAGCGCACCGGTAAGCAGGCCAACGAACTGAAAGACCGCCTCGAAGAAGCGCACGCCGCCCGCAGGCAGTCCGTCGAAGAGGCCCGCGTCCAGCAGGTCATCGAGGGCGAGCGCCTCGACGTGACCCTGCCGGGTCCGCCTCTCCCCCTCGGCCGCCTTCACCCGATCACCCAGACCATGCGTGACATCGTCGCTGCGCTTACCGGAATGGGCTTCCAGGTCGCCGAGGGGCCGGAGATCGAGTGGGACCACTACAACTTTGAGGCGCTACGCATTCCGCCCGACCACCCCGCCCGCGACATGTGGGACACCCTCTGGATCGACTACGAGGTCGACGGCCGACGCCCTATGCTCCTTCGCACTCACACTTCGCCCAACCAGATACGCGTCATGGAGCGCAGCCAGCCACCCATCCGCATCATCGTCCCCGGCAAGTGCTACCGCTTCGAGGCCACCGACGCCACGCACGAGTGGCAGCTGACACAGGTCGAGGGCCTGGCTGTCGACGAAGGTATCTCGCTCACGGACCTCAAGGGCACGCTTGCCGAGTTCGCGCGCCAGATGTTCGGCCGCGACAGGCAGGTCGGCTTCCGCTGCGACTACTTTCCGTTTGTCGAGCCGGGGATGGAGTGCCGCATCGACTGCTTCATCTGCCGCGGTGCCGGCTGCCGCACCTGCCACCACACCGGCTGGATCGAGATACTGGGCGCCGGCATGGTTCATCCTGAGATCATCGCCAAGGCGGGGTATGACCCGGAACGCTACACCGGCTTCGCTTTCGGCATGGGCATCGAGCGTATCGCCATGCTCCGATATGGCGTCGACGACATCCGCCACTTCTACGCCAACGACCTACGGTTCCTGAAACAGTTCTGAGAGGCCCGACTTGCGAGTTCCCCTGCGCTGGCTAGCCGAATACGTTGACCTTCCCGCCCACAAGGAAGACTTGGCTCGTCGCCTCACCACGGCCGGCGTCGAGGTCGGCGAGATCATCAGGACTGGCGGCCAGTGGGAGAACATCGTCGTCGGCGAGGTGGTCAAGGTCGATCCGCATCCCAATGCCGACCGCCTCTCGCTGCCTACGATAAGAATCGGCAACGGAGAGGAGCGGCAGGTGGTCTGCGGAGCGCCTAACATCGCCGCTGGCCAGAAGATCGCCTACGCTGCTGTCGGCGCTAGGCTGATCGACGGCCACACCGGTGAGCCGACGACGTTGAAGAAGGCCAAGATCCGCGGCGTTGAGTCACAGGGAATGGTCTGCTCCGAAAAGGAACTAGGGCTCTCCGACGAGCACGAGGGCATCCGTGTCCTTCCCGAAGACTCGCCCGTCGGCGCCGATGTCGCGGAGATCCTCGGCGATACCATTTTCGACTTCGACCTGACGCCGAACCGGCCCGACCTCTTTTCGATCCTCGGCATCGCCCGCGAAGTGGCGGCGCTTACCGGCGCCAAATTCCGTGATCCACCGATCCAGTACGAAGAGAAGGGCGCTCAGGCTAAGAGCAAGGCTAAAGTCACCATCCAGGCGCCCGACCTCTGTTCTCGCTATGTTGCTGCGATCATCGAAAACATCGAGGTCGGGCCGTCGCCTGACTGGATGCAGGAGCACTTGACCGCCGCTGGCCTGCGCCCGATCAATAATGTGGTCGACATAACGAACTACGTGATGCTGGAGATGGGCCAGCCCCTACACGCCTTCGACTATGACGACGTCGCGCGTCACCACATCATCGTTTGCCGCGCGGCGAAAAATGGGCGCATCCGTCTCCTGGACCGCAGCCGCCACAAGCTGAACGAAGATGTCCTGCTGATCGCCGACGCGGAGCGCGCCGTCGGCATCGCCGGCGTCATGGGTGGTCACAACAGCGAGGTGACCAGTAAGACAAAAACCGTTCTCCTAGAGGCCGCTAATTTCAACGGGCCCAACATTCGTCGCACCAGCCAGGCCCTCAAGATCCGCACCGATGCCAGCACCCGCTTCGAAAAGGGGCTCAGCCCCCACTTGCCGCCGATCGCCGCCGCCCGCGCCGTCCGCCTGATGGTGGAACACTGCGGCGGCCGCGCGGCCAGAGGCCTGATCGACGTCAACCCAGGCGAGGCGACGCAGACCAAGGTCACTCTCAAGATGGAGCGCCTCGTCCGCGTCCTCGGCATCGAGCCGACGGACTCGGAAGTGCGCGGCATTCTGACCAGCCTCGGCTTCGGAGCGCGCTGGATGCCACCCGACCGCTTCATAGTCCGCGTCCCCTACTGGCGTACCGACGTCAATATCGCCGACGACGTCATCGAAGAGATCGCGCGTATCATCGGCTACGACCAGCTGCCGACCAGTATGCTCCGCGGCGAAATACCACCGCTCATACCCCAGCCCCGCCGCGACCTCCGCGAGCGCATTCGTGACGCACTGACGGACGCCGGCATGCAGGAGATCATCACCTACTCGATGACCGATCTAGACTCGCTACGGAAAGTGCTACCGAAGGAAGACCTGCAGGTGACACAGCCGCTACGCCTCGCAAACCCGCTATCACGCCAGTGGGAATACGCCCGGACCACTTTACGCCACGCGCTCCTTGAGACGCTGGCCGCCAACGTACGCGGCAACCATGAACTCGTCTCGCTTTTCGAGACGGCACGCATCTACATCCCCCGCGACGGCGACCTGCCCGACGAAATCGAATCGCTCTGCGGCGTCGTCTCCGGCCGCCAGCCCGACCGCTGGGGCCGCCCGGTCGGCGACCTCGCTGGCTTCTACGAAGCCAAATCCCGCGTCGAGCACCTTCTCGGCCGCCTGTGCGTCTCCGCCGGCTACCGCGAAGCCGTCGACTTCGCCTACCTGCCTGGCCGCACCGCCGAAATCTTCGCCGGCGACGCCCGCATCGGACTCATCGGCGAAGTCCACCCCCGCATCACCGAGAAATTCGATATAGACCGTTCTGTCGCCATGTTCGAGCTGGACCTCGACGCAGTCCTCCCGCACGTCCCCGAAATCCCGAACTTCCAGCCGATCCCTCAGCACCCCGCCCTCGAAGAAGACCTGGCGGTCATCGTCCGCGACGACGTCTCCGCCGCCCACGTCCAGGCCGTCATACTCGCCTCCAACCTCGTCCGCGCGGCCCGCGTTTTCGATGTCTACAGCGGCGACCCTATCCCAAAGGGCAAAAAATCCCTCGCCTTCGCCATCACCTACCAGGCGGAAGGGCGCACGCTGACAGACGAAGATGTCGCGAAGGAACGTCGGCGCATCACGGAACGCCTGCGCAACGATCTCGACGCTGAACTGCGGGGGTAAGGGCGACCGGCGGTCGCCCACCAACGGCATCGATGGCGCCACATATCCCGTAGCCGCGAGGGGCTTCAGCCTCGCACTCCGATGGCGTCTGCTGCGCCACGAAGCCTCAAGACATGATATAACCAGCGCGACCACCGCTGTGATTGCGGCCATCACGACGGCCGCCGCGATCAAATCCAAACGGCGAAAAGCGCCAGTCTCTCCACCTGGTTGGCCTCCCACGCCTCTCGTTGCGCTCCCTTGCAAGCTTTCCCGCCGCGGAACTCATGCCTGCGCGCCATTCGTCTCCGGGCTTGTTCAGCATTGCCCCAGTATAAGCGAGCGCATGCGCCATAACGAAAAAACGGAGGCGTCCCCGCCTCCGTCAACTCTTGTTACTGGTTACCGGCTTCTTGTTACCACCCCGCGGCGGCCTTGGCCTTCTCCGCTAGCGCCGCAAACCCCGCCTCATCCCGCACCGCGATGTCCGCCAGCGCCTTGCGGTCCACCTCGATGCCGGCCTGGGAGAGACCGTGCATGAAGCGTGAGTAACTCAGGTTGTGCATGCGGGCGGCTGCGTTGATGCGCTGGATCCACAGCCGCCTGAAGTCGCCCTTGCGGTCGCGGCGGTGCACGTAGGCGTAGCGGAGCGCGTGCATGACCGATTCATTGGCCTGCTTGAATATCTTGTGGCTAAGGCCGCGGTGGCCCTTGGCCATCTTAATGATCTTTTTGTGGCGACGCCGTGTTACGGTACCGCCCTTGGCTCGTGGCATGTCAGAAAGGTCTCCTTGCCGGTCCCGGCGTCAGTGAGATGAAATCAGGCGTACGGCATCAGCTTCGCGATGCGCCGGGCGTCGCCCTTGGACACAGGAAGCTTACCAGAAATGTCACGTAGAGTCTCACCGCGCTTCTTGCGGCGGAAGTTGTTGATCCCAATCTTACGGCGCATGATCTTGCCGCTGCCGCTGATGTAGATGCGGCCCTTGGCGCCTGCGTGCGTCTTCATCTTGTACTTTTTCAGCTTGCCCACGTTATCCCTCGTTCTTGGGAGCCGTTGCTGCCGGCTCCGCCCTCTTCTCTTCTGCTTCCGGCGCTTCCGCCTCGACCTTCGCCGGTTCGGCGGGCGCCTGGTCTTCGGCCTGTACTGGCTCGGCGGACGCCGCGGCTTGTGCCGCTGGCGCGTCCGTCGTCGCCGCGGCGCCGTCGGCCTTTTCGCCTTCCGGCTTCGGGGCCTTCGCCTTCGGTTCCGGCTTCTTGGCCGCCGGCGTCAGGATAGCAGTCATGAAGCGGCCCTCCATGCCGGGCGCCTTCTCCATATTCGCTTCTTCCCCTATGCCTTCGATCGCTTTGTCCAGCACCTCTCGGCCCACTTCCGGGTGCGATATCTCGCGTCCCCTGAACATGACTGCCAGCTTTACCTTATCGCCTTCGCCTAGCAGACGCTTGGCGATGCGCACTTTCAGGTCGATGTCGTGCTGGCCCGTGCGCGGGCGCAGTCGCACCTCGTGGATCATGGAGCCCTTCTGGTGCTTGCGTGCGTCGCGCTCCCGCTTGGCCTGCTCGTACTTAAACTTACCGTAGTCTAGGATGCGGCAGACCGGCGGCTGTGCGTTGGCATCGACCTCGACGAGGTCGAGTCCCGCGTCGCGGGCGCGTGACATTGCTTCGGGGAACGGGATAACCCCGTAGTTCTCCCCAGCCGCCCCGATCACGCGGACTTCGCGTGCGCGTATCCGCTCGTTAATCCGAAGCTCGCGGGAGATCTCTTAGGTCCCCTTGGTGTTGTACTGCGCCACTGTTTGGAAATGATAGCACAGCGCGTCCATGGCACCAATGTTTCGGCGGCAAACAGCCCGTGCTACACTCTGCGCTACTATGCGAACCCGGGAGGAGCGACGCCTTTCATGGCCGTCAAGCAAATCGCCCACAAGCCAGACCTGACCGGCGAGCAAGCGAAGGCCGCCTTCAAGGCCCACTTCGAACCAAAGTACACCGTCGAGGACTTCAAGGGGCCCTTCCGGGATTTTGTCGTCATAAAGAACCCGTTCATCGGGGTCGCCATCAAGCTGCAGCATGATATGCAGGATAGAGATTCGAAGTTCGTCTACTCGGGTGTGGCTCCCAGCCTCTGGGCACGTGTCCTCGTCATGGGCGGGCTTATCGGCTTCATCTTCTGGAAAGGCCTGACCAATGAAGTCGAGGCCTTCATCGAATCCGCCCCGGAGTTCAAGTAGCAATGGACTACGAGCCCCTCAAGCAGATGCTGATGAGCGTCGTGCCATTCAACCGGCACCTCGGCCTCGAGATTATCGACATCGGGCCGGGCACGGCGTCTGTACGCTTACCGCAAGAGCCTCAACTTACCAACCACGTTGGCACGCAACATGCCGCTGCCCTCTTCGCGGCCGCCGAGGCCGCATCCGGCGGAGCCATGGCCGGCGCTTTCGCCGACCTGATGATGAACGTGACTCCGCTTGCCCGCGATGCACAGATACGCTATCTCAAGCCGGCACGCGGCCCGATTACCGCCAGTGCCCGTGTCGCCGAAGATCACGGCGCCGTCCGCGCCCGCCTGGAAGCCGACGGCAAGACGGACTTCTCTGTCGACATCCAACTGACCGACGAGAACGGCGTCAAGGTCGCAGAGATGACCGTCTCGTGGCACATCCGCATGAATGGCTGAAGAATCGTGCAACGATGCGAGTGAACTGCAACCCTCAGTTGCCCGCCCCGGAAGCTTCCGCCGCCTAGAATCGATTCATGCGATACCTTGTCCTCGCCGTCGACTACGACGGTACGATCGCCACGGGCGGCAAAGTCGCCGATGGAACACTCGATGCGCTTAAGCGAGCGAAAGCGTCAGGCCGGCGCCTGCTGCTCGTCACCGGCCGCGAGGTCAAGGACCTGCGCCGAGTCTTTCCCGACTACGACATCTTCGAACTAATAGTCGCCGAGAACGGGGCCGTCCTCTACCGTCCGGCGGACAAGCACAAGGAAGTGCTGGCGGACCCTCCTCCCAAGAAGCTCATCAAGGCCCTGAAAGACCGCGGCGTGGGAATCGACACTGGCAAATCCATCATCTCCACGACGCGCGAGTACGAGTCGGTTCTATTGGAGGCGATCAGCGAGCTTGGCTTGGAGATGCATATCATCTTCAACCGCGAAGTCGCCATGGTGCTGCCCTCTGGCATCAATAAGGCAAGTGGCCTGACGCGCGCGCTCGCCATGCTCGAACTTTCGGCGCACGACGTACTGGCCGTCGGCGACGCAGAGAACGATCACGCCTTCCTCTCGATGGCCGAGTGTTCTGCCGCTGTCGCCAACGCCCTCCCCGCCGTTCAGGATCGCGCCGACATCGTCACCTCGGCCGAAAACGGTGCGGGCGTTGCCGAGCTCATCGACTGCCTGTTGGACAACGACTTGGCGGATGTAGAGGGCCCAGCTCCGCGCCATCGCTGAGACCCGCGCCACCCGCGCCGCTAACCTCGCGCAGCAGCTTAGCGAGCCCGACGTAGGCGCTTCAGACCCGCGTTCATAGCCCGAAAAACCTTGGCCTGACCGAGAGCCTCGATTGTCGGCTTATCGACTCTCTCCAAGCGGTCTCTGGCATTCATGCTCGCCCAAGACCAGTCCTAGACATGGAGACGAGGCGCCCAGGCGGCTGAACTATTGTTACTTACTTGTGACGTATTGCACAAACTCGTGAATTGTGTCACAATACTTCCACAACGTCGGCTCAGTTAGGCGAAGGGAGATCGCCATGGACGACGACGATGGACCAAGACGCGAAGACGTAACGAGCCACCGGTGCAAGCGTTTGCGCAAGCCGCTGAGCGCCTGGCTTGCCTCCGCGATCTACGTCGTGCAGACGGCAGCCGAGCAGGTGGCGCAGACAGCGGCGCTTCTCATCGCATCCGCGCTAGTTGTCTGGCAAACGGTGGCCTGGCGCGGACAAGCGTCCCGTCGCTGAGCGCCTGTGCGGCACTACTGCAGTGCCCCGGCGATCATCAGCTCCGCGATCTCGTCATCGCCCAGCCCAAGGATCTCCTTGCACACGTACTCTGTGTGCTCACCGAGGAGCGGCGCGGGCGCCTGCAGCTTGCCGGGCGTCTTGTTGAGGACGGCGGGCGGGCCATCGTAGGCGGCGCGGCCGGTCTCTGAGTGGTCTAGGTAGACGTAGTACCCGCGCTCCTTGATATGCGCGTCTTCGTCCAGCAGCTCGCGCGCTCCCTGCACCACGCCGGCGGGGACACCTCGCTTCTGCAAGTCCTCCATCAAAGCGTAAGCGTCCCTGTCGGCGGTCCAGGCGCTGATGTTAGCGTCGAGCTCGTCCTCATGCTCCTTGCGGTTATCAAACGCTTCGAACTTCTCGTCGCGCGCCCAGTCCGGGTCGCCCATCGCTTCGGCCAGCGCGTTCCATTCCTCGTCGCTGAAGCAGGCGATCGCGATCCAGCGCTCGTCCATGGGACGGCCGCCGTCGGTCAGTGGCGCGCACTTGAAGGCGTTGTGCGGCGCTGCGTTCGGGATGTGGTTGCCGGAGCGGTTCTGGACGACGCCGTTCGCCGTGTAATCGAAGATTGCGGGTGCCAGCGGCGCCACAGAAGACTCGATCTGCGCACACTCTACCCGTTGCCCCGTGCCGGTCCGCTTCCGGTAGTGCAGCGCCGCCAAAATGGCGACCAGCGTGTGCCCGGGGTTAATTACATAATCCGGATAGTTTGTGCCCAGGCCGATAGGGTTCCTTTCGGGGAAGCCGCTGATATAGCTGTAGCCGGTAATCGGAGTCAGGATGGCGCCAAAGCCCAGGAACGACTTGTGCGGCCCGTCGTAGCCCTGCATTGGCTGATAAGCCGCGATGATCCGCGGGTTCCACTGTGAAAGATTCTCGTAAGTCAGCCCCCAGCGCTCGATCACGCGCGGGGTGATGTTGGTTAAGAAGACGTCGGCCCATTCGATCAGCTTGCGGCCGACGCCCTGGCCTTCAGGCGTGTTCATGTTAAGAGTGATGCCCAGTTTGCCGGCATTGAAGTTGTTGAAGTAGCCGCTCACGTTGTACCCGGTCTTCTCCTTCGCGAACGGCGCAACCCCGCGCAGCGCGTCGACATGCGTCTCCGATTCCACCCGCACAACGGTAGCCCCGTAGCTGGCCAGGTGATTGGCGCAGATGGGTCCGGCGCCGAACCAGGAGAAGTCGGCGACCTTAACTCCGGCAAGAGCTTGTTGCGTCATGCTGCGGCTCCTGGTGTCACCTTAGCCAGAAAGCGCTCAATGATGGCGTTCGTCTCGTTCGGCTTCTCCAGTTGCAAGAAGTGAGCAGCGTCGACATGATCGCAGTCCATGCCCGAAAAATACTCTGTTTGCGTGCCCTCCGGTGCATAGTTCGTTGCGGCTCGGATGTACAGGGCCGGCACCGGTATCTCGCCCGCTGGCGTCGACCCGGGCGTCAGGATATCGGAGAGCGCCGTGTGCATCAGCCGCTGCGGCGCGACAGCCATGCCGCAAATCGTCTCGTCGACGAGCTCCGGCGGGGAGTCTGCGTTGAACATGAATGTACGCACGAAGCCCTCCGCCACCGATGCAAAGGCCGGTGTCTTTAGCGCCTCGATCGAAGCGCTCGCGGCGGGCTGCAGCGCGTCGGGCAGGGGCGTCGCAGGCGCATCGACCGCGATGATGCCTCGCGTCAGGTCGGCGTGAATCCGCGCAAAGTGGATGGCAATGACACCACCCATGCTGTGCCCCACGATGACCGGCCGCTCCAGCCCCAGCTCTCGCACCACGAACGCCAGATCGTCCACAAAACCCGCGACGCCGTAGTCCTGGTCCGGCTTATCGGAATCCCCGTGCCCGCGCTGGTCCAACGCAATGACGCGATGATCCTTCGCAAAGTGCGGCACCTGGTAACGCCAGTCCCGCCGGTTGCAGCACCAGCCGTGTACGAAGACGATGGCCGGTTCGCCCGAGCCACTGTCGTCGTAGCAGAGAGTAACGCCGTCAGGCGTGGTGATTTCCATCAGACTGCTCCTGCCTGGCTCAAGCGTCCCCATTCCGCCTTGTCTATGCCCAGCTCGCCCAGGATCTCGGCATTGTGCTCGCCGATGAGTGGCGGCCGCATCCGGATCGTCCACGGCGTCTCGGAAAAGCGGTATGGCGGGCCCGGATACTCCAGCGTCTTATCGCGCTCGGGGTGATTCACGGGCGTGAGCCATTTGCGGAACTTGAGTTGGGGGTTGTCGGCGATGTCCTTGGGGGTGCTGACGATGCCCCACATCAGGCGCCGCCGTTGGCCTTCCTCGTACATCTCCCACTTGCTCTTGGATGCCGTGAACTTTCGCAGGATACCCACCATATGCGCCATGGTCTGGATCTTCTCGCCAAGCGTAGACGGGTCGGCAACGATGCCGGTCAGGAAGCGCAGGTTAAGGTTGTCGATGAACGTCTTATACGGCTCCTCGTCCAACCCCTCTGCTTTACCCTCTTCCACCATCCAGGTCAGCATCTCCGACCACGGCGCGCCGCCCGGCGTCCCGAGGTAGCCGAAGACGTGGCCATCGTTGCACTCGTAGACGCCGATGCCCGGAATGTCGAAGGGGATGACGCCGCGGGAGCCCGCGCGCACCCGTAGCGCCTCGTTCATGTCCCATGTCTGCATCGCCGTCTCCTGGGCCAGTGAGAGGGCCTCCTGCATCGACACGTCAACGTGCTGGCCCTCCCCGGTGTTGTCGCGGTGGAATAGCGCGATCAGAGTCCCCGCGGCGCCGATGATAGAGGCCGAAATGTATCCCTGGCGCCAGGGCGGCACATTCGGCGGGTCCATCGGCTCACCGGCTAGCCACTGCACGCCGCTCATCGCCACCCCGACGATGTCCGGCGCCTTGTAGTGGGCATGCAGCCCTGTCTGCCCAAAGCCCGTGATCGACGTGAGGATAATGTCCGGATTGATCCTGCTCAACCCCTCATATCCCAAACCTAGGCCGTCGAGGTAGCCCGGATCGAAGCTCTCGACGACCACGTCCGCCGTCGCTATCAGCTTCTCGAGGATGGGCCGCGCATCGGGGTTCTCGATGTCCAGTGTGACACTGCGCTTATTTGTGTTTAGGTTCAGCCAGTAGAGGCTCATTTCGCTGCCGTCGTCCAGATGCGGAGGCAGCGCCCGTACCGGGTCGCCCGTCGGCGGCTCGACCTTGATGACGTCCGCGCCGAGGTCGGCGAGAAGCTTGGTGCAGTACTGGCCGATCTCTCCGGCGAGGTCGAGGACGCGCAGGTCACCGAGGGCGGCGTCGTTGTCGGGCATGGTTCCTTCTGGAGCGCCAGTATATCGAAGTCGGCCGAACGGCGTCACGCTCTGTAACTCTCGCGGCCGTCATGGTATAAAGCGATGGCGTCTGCTGGGCGGGCGCTAAATCAAGCGAAAAGAGGCCTGCCCTGAGCGGGGCGGAGCCCAGTCGAAGGGGAGCATCATCGTGGGAAGTCTGAAGGACAAGGTCGCCATCGTCACCGGCGCCTCGCGCGGGCTCGGCAAGGCCATCGCCGCCGAGTTCGCCAAAGAGGGAGCGAAAGTCGCCGTCAACTACTACCAGAGCAAGGAACCGGCCGAGGCGCTCGTCGCCGAGATCAAGTCCGCAGGCGGCGAGGCCATCGCCGTCCACGCCGGCGTAGCCCACCCCGATGAATGCGCCGCCCTCGTCGAGACCACCGTCAACGAGTTCGGCGGCCTCGACATCCTGGTCAACAACGCCGGCGTCAACCGCGACCGCACCATCCGCCGCATGACGGCCGAGGAATGGCGCGAAGTTATCGCAACCGACCTCGACAGCGTCTTCTACTGCACCGCCGCCGCCGTCCCCCACATGATCGAGCGCGGGGGCGGCCGCATCGTCAACATGGCCTCGATCATCGGCCAGATGGGCAACCTCGGCCAGTCGAACTACGCTGCAGCCAAGGCCGGAATCGTCGGCTTCTCCAAGTCAGCCGCCCAGGAGTTGGCCCGTTTCAACATC
Organism: Dehalococcoidia bacterium; assembly: GCA_035512435.1. Lineage (GTDB taxonomy): Bacteria > Chloroflexota > Dehalococcoidia > SM23-28-2 > RBG-16-64-32 > CF-162. Next base: position 80,135 of record DATKDX010000032.1, on the reverse strand, counting down.
ACGGTCAACGCCCTCTGCCCCGGCTTCATCGAGACTGACATGGTGATGAACCTGACGGACGAAGTAAAGGAAGCGCTGCTGGCCAAGATCCCCCTCGGCCGCTTCGGCAAGCCCGAAGAGGTCGCCCAGATCACGCGCTTCCTTTGCACCGAAGGCGGCTACGTCACCGGCGCCCAGATCAACATCAATGGCGGAATGTACATGCAGTAGGGTTCGGACCCGGATGATCCGGACAGCACCCCTGAGCATGCACTCCTCGATGAACAAGCGGGACTCGATACCTGCCGCGACCGGTTAGACAATGATGGCGACGGCCGACGGGACGCCGGTGATCGGGCTTGCCGCGCGACATGCCTCGAGTTCGCTTGGATCTTCGACTGCCTGGACTGGGACCGCGACGGCTGGAAGACGTACGTCGAGGAGATATACGGTTCTGACCCGTTCGACCGCGCAAGCACACCGGAAACCTTCTGGCTTCCGAGCACATGCTCCGATGGTGTCGATAATGATGGCGATGGGCAGGCAGATGCCGCCGACGAAGGCTGCGCCCCGCTGGACTGCATTGACTTCGATCCAGATGCGGACTGCCAGCCCTTCTAGAGCGTAGTTGAGAGCGCCAGTGCAAGTTCCCCTACGAGAACCACGCGTTCGGCGACGGAACCTTTCGCTGGGACGAGCCGGAGAGGGTGCCCGCCATCTCCGGCGGCGCCCTAAGGACGACATCATCGCCTGGCTCTGCGAGGCCCAAGCTTTTACGCTCGCTCCTCCACGCGACTGGTCGCTGGGCACGAGCAGGACTGGCGCGCTACTCGGTCGCCTCTGGCGTCGCCGTAACAGTGGGATCCCCTGTCGCTTCGGTCGGCGACCCCGTCGCTTCCGCGCAAGGTATCTTCAGCGCCTGCCCAATCGAAAGGACATCTGGGTCTTCGAGCTGGCTGGCTGCGATGATCGCCTCCACTGTCGTGTCGTGAGCGATGGCGATTCCCAGCAGGGTGTCGCCCTCGGCGACGGTGTAGTCGGTAGGCTGGCAACCGGAAGGAGCAGGTGTGCTGGTGGGCTGGGCGATGGGGCTCTGGCTGACGCTGCCGACGGTTGGCGTCGGCTCGAAGGCAAAGGGGCTATCGCCGTCGCCGCAGGCGGCGACAAGCAGGAGTAGCGCGATGGCGGGGACTGCAATCCTCATGGTTGGTACCTCCTCGGCAGTCCGGCGCGTGTATCCCACCTTGTTACAGGGGGACGGGGATGTCAATGCCGGCGTGGCAGGGGTTTGTTAGTAGCCGCAGAAGCCGCTGACACGCGTCACTGGGGCAGCCGCGCAGGCACTGATAGAATCCGGGTCGTGCTCCAGTACAATCCCCAGGCTGCCCTGCGCCACCTGAAAAAAGCCGATCCACGCCTCGCCGCCGTCATCAAGACCGCCGGACCATTCACCATCCGCTCCGACGCGACCGCTTTTAAGTCGCTTTCGCGTGCGGTTTTCTTCCAACAGCTCGCAGGCCCCGCCGCCCGCGCTATCCTCGGCCGCGTCTTGACTCTGCTCGAGACCGACGAAGAGACATGGTACCCGCCCGCCGCCCTCCTTGCCCGCAGTGACGAAGATCTGCGGACGGCCGGCCTCAGCCGCATGAAGATCGCTTACCTGCGTGACCTCTCCGACAAGTTCGCCAGCGGATTCCTTTCAGAGGGCGAGTTCGAGCATCTGGATGACGAAGCCGTAATCGAACGAGTGTCGGCCGTCAAGGGTATCGGCCGCTGGACTGCCGAGATGTTCCTCATGTTCTCGCTCGGCCGGCCGGACGTCCTGCCCGTCGGCGACCTCGGGGTGCAGAAGGGAATGCAGATGACCTACGGTCTCGACTCTATGCCGAAACCTGACGTCATGCGTGAGATCGCGGAACCGTGGCGCCCATACCGCAGCGCCGGCACTTGGTACATGTGGCGGGCCCTCGGCGTCGAGGTGCCGGAGCAGGGACGCGGCTTCAAGAAGGAAGACGCCGCCTAGAACGTTAATCGAAACCTTACCCTGCTGCGCCACCGGGGTTGACTGCGCGCCCACTGCGACCCGACGACGTCCTACCCACGGTCCAATCACCCCCCTACGCCGGCGGCCACTGCCCGAAGAAACGCCCAGCCAGCCGGCACAGAGGCGGACGTCTCGAACAATGTGATGACCGTTCAGACCGGCATCAATAGTTCGCTAGCCGCAGGGTCGACCACCCCTCCTGGGGGGATCAGGCTCTCAGCTGACGGGGCCGCTACCGCTGGATCAGTGCTTCCAGCGGCGGATCGACGATGCCTTCGCGCGGCTCGTGGCGCGTACCCCACTTGTATAGCGCCTCCAGCACCAGCCCGAAGTCACGGCCCTTCTTCGTCAGCAGGTATTCGGCGCGTGGCGGGTGCTGGCTGTAGAAGCTGCGCTCAACCATCCTCCGCTCCTCCAGCCGCTTCAGGCGGTCCGCCAGCAAGTTCGGCGATATGCCGGCCAGCGAGTCCTGGATCTCCTTGAAGCGCCGCCGCCCCAGAGAGATGTCGCGTATCACTAGCAACGTCCAGCGGTCGCCGACGATATCGAGCGTCCGTGCGACGGGGCAGTGCTCCTGATCGTAGCTGTTAGGCATGGTGATCTTCCGCACACAGGATAAGAAACGTATTGACTATTGTCAATGAAGTCACTATAACTTGCTGTAGTGACGACGCAAGCAGTTCCCTCGGAGGCGAACCTCGGCCGCGCGTGGACGGTCCTCGCCATCACCGCCATCGCGACCTTCGCGGTCTCCCTCGACACCACCATCATGTTCATCGCCTTCCCGGAAATTGGGGAGTCGTTCGCCAGCGTCACCCGCTCGGAGCTGTCGTGGGTCATCAACGCCTACATCATCGTCTTCGCGGCGCTGCTCGTGCCCTCGGGCCGCCTCGCAGACCGCATCGGGCGGCGCGGCGTCTTCCTCGCCGGACTGGCTCTCTTCACGGTCGCCTCTGCCTTCTGTGGCATCGCGCCCTCCGCCGAAGCACTCATCGGCGCCCGGATTGTGCAGGCCATCGGCGGCGCTCTCCTCTTCCCCGCTTCCCTCGCTCTCATCTTGCGCGAGTTCCCCCACTCCAAGCGCGCGACTGCGGTCGCCGCCTGGGCCGCCGTCGGTGCGCTCGCTGCGGCTCTCGGCCCATCCGTGGGTGGCGTCATCATCGACCAGCTCGGCTGGCGCTGGGCCTTCTACATCAACATTCCTATCTGCACAGCGGCGCTCATCATCGCCGCCCGCGTCCTCACCGAGTCCTACGGCGACCGCGATGAGCCGACGCCGGACCTCACCGCCGTCCCGCTCCTTATCGGAGCCGTTGGTGCGCTGGCCCTCGGCATCGTCCAGGGTGAAGACTGGGGCTGGACCGACGGGCGCACACTGGCAGCCTTCGCCGTCTCCGCCGTCCTGACGCCTCTTTTCCTCTTCCGCTCCGCCCGCCACCCCTCCCCCGCGCTCGACCTGACGCTTTTCCGTGAGCACAACTTCCGCATGGCAAACGTCGCCACGCTTTCCTTTGGCATCGCCTTTGCCGCGATGTTCATAGGCCTCGTCCTCTTCCTGACGCTCGCTTGGCGCTACTCGACCCTCGAAGCCGGCTTTCTCATCTGGCCCGGGCCACTGACCGCTGCCATCACCGCCGCCCCTGCCGGCCGACTCGCCGATCGTATCGGCCACAGGCGCATCATCTTCGCAGGCGGCGTCATCTATGCCATCGGCGCCGCAGTCCTCTACTCGCAGATCACCCTCGAGCGCGAGATCGCCACCGTCTGGATCCCCGCCGCCATCCTCACCGGCGCCGGCGTCGGTCTGACCATGCCGTCGCTCGCCAGCGCTGCCGTGCACTCGCTCGCGCCGCAGCGCTTCGCCGTCGGCAGCGCCGTCAACCAGACCGTGCGCCAGATTGGCGCTGTCATCGGTGTCGCGCTCGTCATCGCCCTTATCGGCGACGCCCCCACCGATATCATTTCCGCCTTCGAGCGCGTCTTTCTGATGATGATCGCAGGCGGCCTCGTCACCGCCGCACTTGCGCTCACGATCGACACCAGGCCCCGGTCCGTCGTCGTTGAGGCGCCTCTTTCCGAGTCAGTCCCCGTAAAACCGGTCGCGTAACTCTATCCACAGCCGTGGAAGGGTATTCGAGAGGAGGACCGAAGATGCAGGGTATCATCGAACTCGCACTGGCCATCGCGCCGCTAATGGGCGCCGTCTGGCTCGCCGTCAGCATCCCCGCCGACGGCCCCGAAGAAGTGCGCCGCGTCCTCCGCGACCACCTGTCCTGATCCCGCAGTCACCATCTGCGATATGATGTCTCCGCGAAAAGGAGGTCCCGCTAAATGATGAACGGAACTAATGAAGTAGTACTCGCCGGCGCCGTGCGCACGCCCATCGGCACCTTTGGCGGCGCCTTCGCCGATACCGCCGCAACGGAACTCGGCGCGACCGTTATCGCCGAAGCCCTGCGACGCGCCAACGTCTCGCCTGACCAGGTCGACGAAGTGATCATGGGCAACGTGCTTTCCGCTGGCCTCGGCATGAACCCCGCCCGCCAGGCCTCGATCGCTGCTGGCATCCCCGACACTGTCCCCGCCACCACCGTCAACAAGGTCTGCGGCAGCGGCCTCAAGACCGTCGCCCTCGCCACGCAGGCGATCCTCCTCGGCGATGCCGATATCGTCGTCGCCGGCGGCATGGAGAACATGACCGCCTCCCCTTACTTGCTCCCCAAGGCCCGCTACGGCTACAAGATGGGCCACGGCGAAATACTCGACCACATGATTCGCGACGGCCTCTGGTGTGCGCTCTCCGACTGCCACATGGGCGTCACCGCCGAAAACGTCGCCGGCGACTACGAGATCTCCCGCGCTGACCAGGACGAGTTCTCTGCCGCCAGCCAGAAGAAGACCGCCGACGCCTGGGAAGCCGGCCGCTTCAACGACGAAGTCGTCCCCGTCACCGTCAAGTCCCGTAAGGGCGAAGTCGTCGTCGGCAAAGATGAGCACTTTCGCGCTGACACCACCATTGAAGTCCTCGGTAAGCTGCGCCCCGCCTTCCAGGCGGACGGCTCCGTCACCGCTGGCAACGCCTCCGGCATCAACGATGGCGCAGCCGCCATCGTCGTCATGTCCCGCAAGAAGGCCGAAGAGCTCGGCGTCGAAGCCATGGCCACCGTCACCTCTTACGCCAGCGCCGGCGTCCCGCCGCGCGTCATGGGCGTCGGCCCCGTGCCCGCGACCCAGAAGGCGCTCGCCCGCTCCGGTCTCCAGGTCAGCGACATCGACCTCGTCGAAGCCAACGAGGCCTTCGCCGCCCAGTCCCTCGCCGTCGCCCGCGAACTCAACCTCGACCCCGAGAAGATCAACGTCAACGGTGGCGCCATCGCCCTCGGCCACCCCATCGGCGCCAGCGGCACCCGCATCCTCGTCACGCTATTGCACGAGATGCGCCGCCGCGACGCCCAGCGTGGCCTCGCCACCCTCTGCATCGGCGGCGGCCAGGGCATCGCCATGGTCGTCGAAAACGCGAACTAGGCGCTGCGCGCAACCATTGCGAAGTCGAAGCCACCCGGTTCTGGGTTCTGGGTTCTAGGTTCTAGGTTCTCGTGCCCGACGCCACCCTCGACCTCTTCCTCTACTGGCTCCGCGAAACCTTCGGCCGCGGCTTCACCGCCCCGGACCACCACTCCGCCGTCACCATCGCCCGCGACGGCGACTACTCCATCGCCATCGCTGCCCGCAGCCTCGTGTCCCACGACGACGCGAAGTGGGTCGCCGTCCGCGCCCGCCTGGAAGAACAGATCGCCGACGGCGTTCCCGCCCGCATCGCCCTCTGGGTGCCCGCCGGCGCCACCCTCCCCGCCGAAGAACCCGCAGCCAGCGAGTTCGCCGACCGCGTCCGCCAGGCCGCTCTCAAGCTCGGCCCCCACGAGCGTTCATATGTCCCGCTGCCCGCGGTGATGCGCCTGCGCAAGAACAGCAGCGAGGGCGGGGTGGTCTCAGCCACCGGCGGTCTCAACCCCCACTGGGCCAGCTTCACCGGCCGCGTCCAGGGCGCCTACGACCTCGACTCCACCGCCGTCCACCGCCTCCCCGAGTCCGAAGGCCACCTCGAAAAGCTCCTAGACCGTGTCGTCGAAACCGCCCGCGAAATGGACGAGGGCGAAGTCCGCGAAATCGAGACCATCGATGCCTGGACCGTCCAGCGCCTCTCCGGCGATAGCGGCTGCACCATCATCGGCCTCCCGGTCGACGCCACCAACGACCTCGGCCTCGCCGTCCGCCGCAACTTCCGCCGCTTCCTCCTCGACGCGGCCCCTCTGCTCCGCGACGCCGAGGCCGACCTCCGCGCCCTCCTCGTCACCGGCCACTACCCCCGCGTCGAGATGGAAGGCGCCACCACCGCCCTCCGCGGCTACGACCCCACCTCCTACTCCGGCCTCGACTTCATCTGCCTCGTCACCGACGGCCTCGTCAAGCCCCTAATTCAGCCGCCCGACCATCTGCTCCCCTGGGAGAAGACTGGGAGCCCGCAGTAGCAACTGTCATCCCCCATACCCTAACCACAGCACCAATTGAACGGAAACACCAGGTTTTTTCCAAACAAATTCCGTATCTAAAACCCCCCTCGTCTACAGCTGACGCGGCGGCCTCTTCGCTGACTCGCCCAGCATCCGCAGTGCCGCCTCCGCGCACGCCAGCCGGTTGCCGATTCTGTCGTACGCGAACTCCACCCTCTTGCTCACCACCCCGTCCGAGTCCGCCACCGCGATAAAGAACGTCCCGACCGGGTTCACCTCGCTGCCGCCTTCCGGGCCCGCCACCCCTGTCTCCGCCACAGCGATCGTCGATCCAGCCCACTTGCGCACCGCCTGCGCCAGCGCCTCCGCGACTTCGCGGCTCACCGCGCCGCGGTCGCTAATCACGAACTCCGGTACGCCCAGGCGCACCTTCACCTCGTTCCAATAGGGCGCCACGCCGATCTTGAACACCTTGGAGCTGCCCGGATTGTCCGTCAGCAGCTTGCCGATAAGCCCTCCGCACGTCGCCTCCGCTGTCGCCACCGTGTGGCCGTTCGCCATCAGTGCCTCGAAGGCCTCAGTTGCTAACTGGTTGACGCTTTCGGTTTCGGGCCCACTCAATGCTGCGCCTCACTGCTTCTCGCATGTCCACCTCGGCCTTCCAGCCCAGGCGAGACCGCGCTTTCTCGTTGCTTTCCACGTAGTCTACGCCCAGCAAGTTCACCGCGAAACGGGTCAGCTCTGGGCGTTTCCCCCACCCGCGCAGCCTCGCCGCCGCCTCCATCCCCGCCGCGATAGCGTACAGGGCGCGCAGCGGGATGTGGCGCGTCGGCGGCGTCAGCTCAGCCGTCTCCGCCGCCGACTCAAAGAGGTCCTGCTGCGTGACGTATTCTTCGTTGACCGCGTTGTAAATTTCGCCGGCAGCCTCATCGCTCGTCGCCGCCAGGATGCTGAGTTCCGCGACATCTCCGGCGTAGACACAGGGCAACTGGTTCTTCGCGTTGCCTATGTAAGTCGGCGTCGCGCTCTTGATGAACGCCAGCACCGCAGGCAGCATCGCCGCGTCGCGTTCGCCCAGGATAAGCGCCGGCCGCACGATCGATACCGGCACCAACCCCTCGGCGTGAGCCTTGCGGGCTATCTTCTCCGCCGCCGTCTTCGAGCGCCGGTAGTAGTCCAGTGGCCCGAATCGTGTCTCGACGGCCGTCTCCTCGTCGACGCCCTTGCGCAGGTCGCTGAACTTATATACCGCGTCGCTGCTCACGTGCAAGAATCGCTTGACTCCCGCCTCGCCAGCCGCTCGCAGCATGTTGCGCGTGCCGACCACCGTGATGCGCTTGAAGTCGCGCCACGGGCCCCAGTCGCTGACGTTCGCCGCCGCGTGATAGACGACCTCGACGTCGGCCAGCGCCGCCGGCAGCGTCTCCGGTTGCGTGATGTCGCCGATCGCCAGATCAACGCCGCGCGACGTCAGAAACGATGTGTCGCTCGTCGCGCGCGCCAGCGCTCGCACGGAGTCCCCGCGGGCAAGCAGCCGCTCCACGAGGTGACTGCCGAGAAAGCCGGTTGCGCCGGTGACGAGTGTCTGCATTTGCGGGGTCCTGTAGCATCGCGTGGACAGTCGCGATAGGCTTAGCGCGAATATATCAGATGAGCCGTTATTCGCTGGCCCTCGGGGCAGGCAAGGCCGAAGACGTGGCGAAGCTGGCAGCCGATGCCGAGGCCGCCGGCTTCGGCGCGCTCTGGACTTCCGAGATGTTCTTCGATCCCTTCGTCCCGCTGGCCGCGGCCGCCAGCAGCACCTCCCGCATCGGCCTCGGCACGTCGATTGCCCTTGCCTTCGTGCGCAGCCCCTGGTCCATCGCCCTCGCCGCCCTCGACCTCGACGTCATGTCCGGCGGGCGCTTCACCCTCGGCCTGGGCACCGGCCTCAAGCGCTTCAACGAGCGCTGGCACGGCGTCGCCTACGGTAAACCCACGCCCCACATCCGCGAGGTCGTGCAGGTGATCCGCATGATCACCGAGCGGGCGCACCACGGCGAGCCGATCAAGTGGCGCGGCCAGTTCTACGACCTCGATATCCAGGGCTGGCGCCGCCCCGTCAACCCCGTCCGTGAGCACATCCCGATATACCTGGCCGGCGTCCGGGAAGGCATGATCCGTACCGCCGCCGCCGTCGCTGATGGGCTGCTGGGCCACCAGATCTACTCGCTCAAGTGGACACAGGACGTCGTCATCCCATCGCTCGCCCGCGGCCTCCGCGATGCGGGCCGTGAGCGCGAGGCCTTCCAGCTCTGCCTCGGCGTCTGCTGCGCGATCGACTCCGACGTTCCCGCCGCGCGCCGCGCCGCCGCCGCGACGATCGCCGTCTACGCGACGATGCAGACTTACGAGCCGCTGTTCACCTCGTTCACCCGGGAAGTCACAACGATCAAGCAATGCTTCGTCAACGGCGATACCGAGGGCGCAACAGATGCCGTCAGCGAGGAAATGATCGACACCTTCGCCGCCACGGGCGACGCCGACGCCGTGCGCGCGCAGGTGCAGCCCTTCCTCGACCTCGCCGACAGCGTCAGCCTCTGGCCGCCCGATCAGCTCATTTCCGCCGCCGAGACGGAACGCTATCGCCGCGCTCTCCTGGAGACCTTCGCGCAATAGGCTAGGATTAGGGGCGTGACACTGGACCACGGCATCCTGGCGCCGCACTTCACGCTCCTGGGCTTAGACGGGCGCGAATACGCCATACCCCGCGACCAGCGAAGCCAGCCGCTGCTCATCGCCTTCTTCCGCGTCAAGTGCGCGACCTGCGACGTGGCGTACCCCTACCTCAACAAGCTCCGCGAAACCTATCCGGAAGGCTGGCAGCTCTGGTCCGTCTGCCAGGACGAACCTGCGCGCGCGGCAGAATACGCGGAGCGCTTCGCGATCAGCCACCCGGTCCTGCTCGACGCGACGGGCCTCGCAGTCTCGAAACTCTACGACCCGGCGTCCACACCGACGCTCTATCTCGTAGCGCCAAACGGTCGCCTGGATATGTCGTCGGAGGGCTTCGCAAAGGAAGATCTTAACGCGATCGCACGGCGCATCGCCGAGTACGTTGGATCGGTGCCCGTGGAGATCGCCAGTGAAGTCGACGGCAACCCTGCCATGAAGCCTGGATGCATGGCCCGCCAGCGCTTCCCGCAGCGTCCCGCCCGCTAAGGTTACGATTTCATGTATGTTGCAGCGCTCTCGTGCAAAGTGCGCTTTGTCAGCACGATTATGCGGTGTTAATATGGGCGAAACTAACAGACCGCGATCTTCGCGGAATGGTTAAAGTCCCGCGCGACCGGCACCGAAATAAGGGCACCGCTCGATGATCCGGACGATAACCGAAGGCACAAGGAGGACCATCGAGTGGCTTTCGAAGAACGCACGCTTAAGTGCGTGGAGTGCGGCAACGACTTCATCTTCACGGCGGACGACCAGGAGTTCCACGCCAAGAAGGGCTACCAGGAGCCGAAGCGCTGCCCGAACTGTCGCGCGGCCCGTCGTTCAGGCGGCGGTTACGGCGGCGGTGGCGGCTACCGTGGCGAGCGCCAGATGTTCACCGCGACCTGCGACAACTGCGGCAACGAGGCGACCCTGCCTTTCGAGCCGCGCCAGGACCGGCCCGTCTACTGCAGCGACTGCTTCAGCAAGGTGAAGCCTGGCGGTGGCGGCGGCGGCGGTGGTGGCGGAGGCGGCGGCAGCCGCTGGTAGACCACTCCTGACAACTGAATAGCATTCGAATTTGCATCGCACGCTCGATATGATTGGGTGTGCGATGTCTATTTCTCGCCACGGCCCCCTGACCGATATCGTCGTCCTCGACCTGACCTGGGTACTCTCCGGCCCTTTCGCCTCAATGGTGCTCGCCGACATGGGTGCGGACGTCATCAAGGTCGAGCGCCCGCCCTACGGCGACGTCGCGCGGACAACCGCCCCATACATCGACCACGAAAGCGCTTACTTCTTTTCTATCAACCGCGGGAAGCGCAGCATCTGCCTCGACCTCAAGTCAGACGCTGGCCGCGATCTCTTTCTCCGGCTCGCCGAAAAAGCAGACGTCGTCATCGAGAACTACACTCCGGGCACGATGGACCGCCTGGGCCTCGGCTGGGACGTCCTCCACGCCCGCAACCCACGCCTGGTCTACGCGGCCGTCTCCGGCTTCGGCCAGACTGGCCCCGACCGCGAGCGCCCCGCCCTCGACATCATCGTCCAGGGTATGGGCGGCATCATGAGCATTACCGGCGAGCCAGGCGGCCCGCCCGTCCGCCCCGGCATCTCCCAGGGCGACATCACCGCCGGCCTCTACGCCGCCATCGGCATCCTCGGCTCCCTCCATGAACGCGAACGCAGTGGAGAGGGCCAGATGCTGGACGTCAGCATGCTCGACTGCCAGATCGCCATCCTGGAGAACGCCTTCGCCCGCTACTTCGCCACCGGCGAGCCGCCGACGCCCCTCGGCACCCGCCACCCGGCAACCACTCCATTCCAGGCCTTCCCCACCAAAGATGGCTACATCGTCGTCGCCGTCTCCTGGGGCGTCGAGAACCAGTGGGAGCTATTCTGCGCAACCATCGGCCGCCCCGAGTTGATCGGCGATCCCCGCTACGAGACACCCGGCCTCCGCACCCGCAACCACGCTGCCTTGGAGCCGGTCCTCAACGAGGCGATTCGCCGGAAGACTACGTCGGAGTGGCTCGCAGAGTTCGAGAAGATCGGCCTCCCCTGCGGACCGTTGAACGACATCCCTTCCGCCGCGGAACACCCCCAGGTCAAAGCGCGCGAGATGCTGGTCGATGTCGAGAAACCGGACGGGCTGCGCCTGCGCATCGCTAACACCCCCCTCAAGCTCAGCCGTACGCCCGCCGGCATTCAGGGCCCCCCGCCCGATCTGGGCCAGGACACCGACGACGTCCTCCGCCAGCTGTTGTCGCTGAGCGACAAAGAGATCGCGGACCTGCGCCGAAACGAAGTCGTGTTTGGCCCGCTACCGGGCCCGGTCGAGAAAATCCTGAAACATGAAAAATATACCGAGACGAGAGCGGGCGAAGGGACTTGACGAATTCTTCAGGCTTGCCATAATGGCCCGCAGGCAAGCGCGGGGGTGTGCATTTCGGTCGCTCCCGGCGGCAGGGAAGGCCGAAGGCCCAACGTGTTCAAAGCCCATCAGCAGGGGGTTGCTGGTGGGCTTGCCTGTATCTGCTGCTAGCCCACCCGCCGCTCTACGCCCTTCCAGTACTCTTCGCGGATCACGAACTTCTGCAGCTTCCCCGTCGCCGTGCGCGGCAACGACTCCACGAACTCCACCGACGTCGGGCACTTGAAGTGCGCAAGATGGTCCCGCGTGAAGGCGATGACCTCTTCCTCCGTCGCCGAGGTTCCCTCGCGCAGGACAATTAGCGCCTTCGGCGTCTCGCCCCATTTCTCGCTTGGCACGCCGATCACCGCGCACTCCAGCACCGCCGGGTGCTTGTATAGCGCGTCCTCCACCTCCGGCGAGCTGATGTTCTCTCCGCCCGAGATGATGACGTCCTTCTTGCGGTCGACGATGTGGATGCTGCCGTGCTCATCCCAGACCGCCAGGTCGCCCGTGTGGAAGTAGCCGCCGTAGATCGCCGCATCCGTCTCCACCGGCTGCTCCCAGTAGCCCTTGAACACGACGTTGGACCGCGCACAGACCTCGCCGATCGTGTTGTTGTCCTTCGCCACCGGGTTGCCATCGTCGTCCAGCACCTGGATGTCCGTGCCGATGACCTCGACGCCGGCGCGAGCACGGCGCGAGTACTCGCCATCGCGCGTGTGATAGTCGGGCCGGGAGACCGTCAGGATCGGCGCCGTCTCCGTCAGGCCGTAGATCTGGATGAACTCCCAGCCCAGCTCTTTCTCCAGCCGCTCGATAAAGGCGGCCGGTGGCGGAGCCCCCGCCACGGTAAAGCGGGGCCGCGTGGTGACACTGTGCTTGTCGCGGCCCTCATAGTTGAGAATCGTGCTCAGCACCGCTGGCGCCATGCACGCGAACGTAACTTTCTCCTCCTCGATCAGCCGGAAGATGTCCGGGCCGTCGACCGCGCGCAGCACCACGTGCGTCGCCCCCATTGCCGTGATCGCGAACGGCCCGCCCCAGCCGTTGGCGTGGAACATCGGCAGCGTCCACAGCTCGACGTCGTCGTGGCGGATGCCCAGGTGGGCGATGAAGTTGTAGGCGTTGATGTAGCAGTTGCGGTGCGTCAGCATCACGCCTTTCGGGCGCGCCGTCGTCCCCGACGTGTAATTGATCGAAGTCACGTCGTTCTCGTCCTGCTCCACGTGCGGCGTCGCCGTCACCGGCTGGCCCGACGTCAGTGCGTCCCACGTCTGCCAGCCCTCCGCCGCCCCGTCGCCCCCGGCCACGATCCAGTGCTCAACCGTCCGCAGCTCCGGCCGGATGCCGTCGACGATGCCCGTGTACTCGTGGTCCACCAGCACCGCCTTCACGCCTGCGTGGTTGATGATGTACTCGTGATCGGCGGCCGCCAGCCGGTAATTCAGCGGCACCAGAATCGCCCCGATCTGCATCACCCCGTAGTACGCCTCGAGGAAGTAGTGCGAGTTCGGGCTGAGGATGCAGACACGGTCCCCCCTCCCGATCCCCAGCGAAAGCAGCGCGTGACCCAGCTGGTTCACCCGCTCCTCGAACTGCCGGTACGTGAACCGCTCCCCCGCATCAACGATCGCTGTCTTCTCCGCGTACAACTTCGCGGCCCTTCGCAAGAAATCCGAGACCAGCAGTGGCACTTCCATTAGCGTTCTCCTCCGACGTTGGATTATAACGAGTAGGCGCTATCCGTTCGCCCTGACCCCACTTCCGTTCGCTCTGGCCTCACTCCCGTTCGCTCTGAGCCTGTCGAAGAGTCCGGTCAGCCTCCGCGTTTGGAACCATCTTCGCTTCTGCCCAACCCCCGCATTCGCCGATCTCCCGCCGCACCGCTTAGGATGTCAATATCAGCGCAGAGGAGACGCCCATGAAGATCACTGAACTCAAAGTTCGCCAATTCGAAATGCCCCTGCAGGAGCCCTTCCACCCGACGTGGGAGCCCTTCCCGCACATCCACTCCCGCACCACTATCGTCGAGATACACACCGATGAAGGGCATGTCGGCATCGGTTCCGGCGGCGTGCCTGTCCGCTGGGACGCCGCCTCCCGCATGCTCGTCGGCCAGGACCCCTTCGACCTCGAACTGCACACCTGGAATCTGCGCTCGATGGCGTTCTTCGTCGGCCGCCCCTGGCCAATCGAGATCGCCCTCTGGGACATCATCGGCAAGGCCACTGGCCAGCCCGTCTACAAGCTCCTCGGCGGCGGCAGCCCGAAGATCCGCGCCTACGCCTCCACTGGCGAGTGTCGTCCCGCCGACCAGCGCGTCGAGGCCGCAAAGCAGACCGTGGGCGCTGGCTTCAGGGCGATGAAGCTGCGCTTCCACAGCGAGGACTGGCGCGACGACATCAAGACGCTCGAAGCCGTCCGCAAGGCCGTCGGCGACGATATCGACATCATGGTCGACGGCAACTGGGGCTGGCGCATCCCGCCCGACCAGCAGCGCCACCGCTGGGACCTGCGCACCGCCATCGCCGCCGCCAAGGCAATGGAGAAGTACAACGTCTACTGGCTCGAAGAACCCCTCGACGCCTACGACTACGACGGTCTCGCCGAACTGCGCAGCCACCTGACGACGCTCCGTCTCGCCGGCGGCGAGCTAAACCGCGGGCCGGAGGAGATAAAGACTTACCTGGAGAAGGGCTGCTTCGACGTCTACCAGCCGGACTGCACCTTCATCGGCGGCATCGGCACCACCCGCAAGATCGCCGCCATGGTGCTGTCGCACGGCAAGGTGTTTTCGCCCCACACCTGGACCAACGGCATCGGCTTCGTCGCCAACCTTCACTGCGCCGCCGCCGCCCGCATCGTTCCCTACATCGAGTTCCCCTACGACCCGCCCAACTGGCTCCCCGAACACCGCGACTTCCTCTTCAAGCAGCCCATCAACATCGACGCCGAAGGCTACGTCGCGCTGCCAAACGGCCCCGGCCTCGGCATCGATCTGGACGAAGAGAAGCTCGCCAAGTACGAGCACGTCCGGGATGTGCTCTAGTGCCGTCGGGCGCGCGGCTCAGCGCACTCGCGGGATTCGCATCTGGTATCAGTTTCTTGGTGGCGCTGGCGTTGCTCGGCGACTTGCTCGGCGCGTTCGGCGACCCCGATCACGTCTTTGTCGAGCACTTCGCTGACACCGGCAACCGCGCCCCAACGCTGGTCGGATCAGTACTGCTGATCCTCGGCGGATTGCTCTTCCTCCCCTTCGCGACGCGGCTCTCCGGTCGCCTGTTCGACTCAGACAGCCCCGCTGCGAATACGGTGCGCTCCCTTGGCGCGGTGGCCGTAGCGCTCGTCTGCGTCGCGGCATCGCTGCTCATGACCGTCGACCTAAGCCGCTTCTACGCGGACATATTCGACGAAGAACTGCAGCCAATCGCTGGCGATAACGTTTCCATCGCGCCCCAGATCGGATATATCGTGCTCTTGCTCGCGGCCGCCTACATCTTCGCGGCCATTGTCGGCACGATATCGGTGGCCAGGCTCGCAAGCGCCGGCATGGGCGACATCGGCGGATGGCTTGGCGTCATAGTAGCCTGCCTTTCGCTGCTCTCACCCATGGTCATGCCGTTCGTACTGCTGCCGCTCTGGGTGATCGCCTGGTCCGTAGCGCTTTGGCGGACCCCGGCTCCGGGTACGATGAGTTGAGTGACGACTGGCGTTCGCTGAATGACTGGGAAGCGTCGATCATCGATCGAATGCTGGATGTCGATTTCCCAGGCCGACCTGAGTTGCGCCAGCAATTAGAGGGATGCCTCGTCCGTCAGTATGACGATCATGGCTGCATCGAGTTTAGGGTCGTTCAAGACATCGTGGCACCAGTTGGGTTTACGGTGCCTGTCGAGGCAAGGGGACACGATCAGGATGGGGCAACTGTCGATGTTCTCTTGTTCGTCAAAGGGGGCAGATTAGCGAGCTAGAAATAGATCGTTTGGATGGCGGTGAGGTGATCGCGTTACCCGATGCCAGCCAGTGGGAAATCCAATCGCTGCCTGTTGAAGGCTAGCTAATCCCGCCCCACCCAGCCTTCATCCCCGACAGGTGCGAGATGTCGTTCAGCCGCCAGATCACCCGCTGGTCGCCGCGGGCACGGATGCTGTGCACGCTGCAGTTGAAGGGGTAGAAGACGAAGTCGCGGTCCAGCCCTAGGATCATCGAGACGTAGGTCTGGATGAACGCGGCGTGCACGACAACGGCGATGCGCTGGCCGGGGCACTCGTCGATGATCTCGTCCATTACCCCCTGCAGCCGCGCCCGTGACGCCGCGCTACCCTCGCTGCCCGGGAATGCGTCCCATGTTCCCTCCTCTATCACGCGGCGGGCTATCTTCGCCTGCTCCTCCGCCGGCAGCAGCCGGATGTCGGTTTCCGCCTGCCCCAGGGTGATCTCCCGCAGGTCCGCCTTCGCGATGACGTGGAGGCCAACCTGGTCGGCGATTGCGAACGCCGTCTCCTGGGTGCGGCGCAGCGGGCTGGCGTAGACGCGGTCGAGCCGCGCCTCCTTCATCCGCTGACCCAGGCGCTCCGCCTGCATGCGACCCACCTCCGTCAGGTCGGGGTCGCCGGTCGTCAGGTCTTCGCCGGTGTTGCCCTCCGACTGCGCGTGGCGGACAAGGTAGACGCGGGTCGCGTCGCCGCCGATGAGGAGGGCATCGCGGAAGAAGTGGTGTATCGGGTCGCCGGATGGTTCGGCCCGTTCGGACATGACGGATCACATCATATCGAAAGCCGCTGCCTGACGCCCCTGTGCTATTCTCTCGCCGACATGACCGAGGCTGCTTGTCTCACCATCCGCGCAATGACCGATGAAGACGTCGGGCCGCTGGCGCACTCCCTCGGAACCAACGAAGCCAGCATAGACCATCGCTGGCGGCATCAGACGTTTGGCTGGCAGCGGATGCTTGTGGCCTGCGTCGGCGGATTGCCAGTGGGGTCAGTCAACATCGACGAAAGAGAGGATTTGCGGGAATATCTCCACCTCTTCGCGCTTGGCGTAGCGCCAGAATTCCGGCGCCAGGGCATCGGCAGCCGCCTGATCGGCCGCGTTGAGGAGGCGGCAACGAAACGCGGTTGCAAGGGCGTGTTCCTCAACGTCGGCATCGAAAATCCAGACGCACGGCGACTCTATGAGCGCCTGGGCTATGTGGCGGAGGGTGACGAATTCGAGATTACGTGGCACTGGTTGAAGGACGACGGTACAGAGGGCGGCCGTGAATCTGAGGTCGTCGTCCGGATGTTCAAGCGTTTTCCGGGCCCTTAGGATGCAGACCGGTGTCAGCTACTTCTCGTCCCGGGACATCCGGCACTACCGCGACGATCTGCGGGAGATGCAGCAGGCCGGGTGTACCTACGTCGTCCACTGCTTTACCGAGACTGACCTGGCTTTTTACCGCGACGCCGTCCGTGACATCGCGGCGGCTACTAAAGAGGCCGGGCTGGAGGTGTGGTTCGACCCGTGGGGGCAGGCAGGCATCTTCTCCGGCGAGACGTTCACCCGCTTCCCGCTGGAGCACCCGGAGACATGGCAGATGCTGTCGGACGGGTGGACGGTGCCGGCGGCGTGCCCCAATCACCCGGCGACTCGAGAGTTCATCCGGTCGTGGGTGGACGCCTGTGCTGAGGCGGGAGGCGAGGTGCTGTTCTGGGACGAGCCGCACTTCTACACCGGCCTCTGGAGCCGCGATTTCAAGCCGGCCTGGTGCTGCTACTGCGAGCACTGCCGGGAGCGCTTCGGCGCGGAGATACCGAGGGAGTTCACTCCGGAGGTCAAGGCGTTCCGGGAGGCGACGCTGGTGGACGTGCTGGCGGAGATGTGCCGCTACGGCCACGAGAAGGGCATGCGCAACGCCCTCTGCCTGATCCCGACGGACCTGCCGGAGCGAGGCTTTCCGGAGCCGGCGGAGCGCCTGCGCAAGGCGCTGGCTGGGCGGATGGAGGGGGCCAGCGAGCCGGAGATCGATGCGATGCTTCACATCGGGGTGGGGGACTTCGACCGGGCGGCTGCGATCCCGGACCTCGACATCTTCGGGACGGACCCGTACTGGTACCTCTTCGGGGTGGAGCCGGAGGCCTTTATGCGAGTCTATAGCGAGGCGGCGGCGGAGTCGGCCAGGCGGCATGGCCGGGAACTGCAGCTCTGGCTGCAGGCGTTCCGGGTGCCGGCGGGGCGGGAGGAGGAGCTGCGGATGGGCGTCCGGGTGGCGGAGGAAGTGGGTGCGACGCACCTCGCGGCGTGGTCGTTCCGGGGTACTGAGTCGATGTCGATCCGCTGTGCGGACAGCGCGAAGGTGTGGGGGATCGTGGGCGAGGAGTTCCGGCGGGTGAGGGGGCTGGAGGAGGGGGCGAAGTTTGTTTGGAAATAGACGGCATTTCCATTCGACGGGGGTGCTAACTATAGCACCAATTTATATCTAAAAGCACCGCTTTTACAAAACAAAATCCCTCACTCCCCTCGGATCTGGCGCAGGTGGGCGAGGTCATGGTCGGCGATGTGTTCGACGAGGATGCGGAGGGGGCGTTCGCCGAATTCGGGGTGGCGGTAGATGCGCTGGATGCCGGGCTCGCCGGCGCGACGGAGGATTTCGAGGTTGAGCTGGCGGTTGGCGCCGTAGGCGGCGAGGGAGACGGCGAGCTCGCGCTCGTTGTAGCGCATGACGTCGGCCCAGGCGTCCTGGTCGAAGGCCTGGAGCATGGGGGCGTCCTCGGCGAGGACCTGGCGTATGCGCCATCCGAGGCTGACTTCGATGTCAGCGAGGTGCGCCACCACCTCCGGCGGTGACCATTCCGCGCCACTGCCCATCGCATGCGGCTCCTTGAAGGCGCGGGCGATGATCTTTGGCATTTCGGACATGCCGGCGAAGAGGTCGGCGGGGATCTCAACTTCGGCGTCGCAGATGAGGCAGTGGTTGGGTTTGGTGGGGAAGTCCATGGTTGGGTGAGGGTAGCACTTCGGGGGCGTGGTTGTCTCTAACTTCTGGCCCTTCGACATGGTTTCGCCCTCCGGGCTCAACCGGCTCAGGATGAGCGCCCTTCGGCATGAGCGGCGCCTAGCGCCTGGGGATGATTGCGATGACGGGGATGACGCGGTCGGTGCGCTCCTCGTATTCGCCGAAAGTTGGCCGTTCGGAGACGTTTTTTCGCCAGAGGCGGTCGCGCTCGTCGCCGGTGACCTCCTCGGCCTTCGCCTCGAACTTATCGGTCCCGACTTCGACGGTGACGTCGGAGTTGGCCTTGATGTTGCGGTACCAATCGGGGTCTTCGGGGGCGCCGCCCTTGGAGGCGAAGATGATGTAGCGGCCGCCGTCGGGCATGGTGACGAGGGGGTTGGTGCGCTCGGTGCCGGTCTTGCGGCCTCGATGGGTGAGGAGCAGCATGGTGGCGCCTTCGAATGGCCCGCCGACTTTGCCTTCGTTGGCGCGGAACTCTTCGATGATTTTCTGGTTGTAGTCCTGCATGAGGCGCCTCCTTGAAGCTGGGATTCAGGGTACAGGATACCGCAGACGTCGCACTTGTTGGGCCGGGCAGATGCAGGTATCGGCTAGGCGTCAAACCTGTCCTGTACGCGGCCGTGCGGGTAACCTGAAATTCGTGGACCAGTCTCACATTCGGAACTTTTGCATCATCGCGCATATCGACCACGGGAAGTCGACGCTGGCTGACCGTCTGCTCGAGGCGACGGGCACGATTTCCAAGCGCGACATGTCGGAGCAGGTGCTGGATTCGATGGACCTGGAGCGGGAGCGCGGGATCACGATCAAGGCGGCGGCGGTGCGCATGGCATACCAGGCGGGCGACGCGTCGAGCTACGAGCTGAACCTGATCGACACGCCGGGGCACGTTGACTTCACCTACGAGGTTTCGCGGGCGTTGGCGGCGGCGGAGGGTGCGCTGCTGGTGGTGGATGCGTCGCAGGGTATCGAGGCGCAGACGCTGGCGAACGTATACATGGCGCTGGAGCTGGACCTAACGATCATTCCTGTGGTGAACAAGATCGACCTGATCTCGGCGGAGCCGGAGCGAGTGGCGCACGAGATCTGCGACGTGATCGGCTTCTCGATGGACGAGGTGCTGTTCGTTTCGGCGAAGGAGGGGACGGGGATCGAGGGGTTGCTGGAGGCGATCGTAGAGCGGGTGCCGCCGCCTTCGGGTGATCCGGCGGCGCCGCTGCGGGCGCTGATCTTCGACTCGAAATACGACTCGTACAAGGGCGTTATTGCGTATGTGCGGGTGGTGGACGGGCGGATCGACCCGAACGAGAAGCTGCGGCTGATCGCGACGCGACGGACGGTCGAGCCGCTAGAGACGGGGACATTCCGTCCGACGTTCTCGCCGACGGACGGGCTGGACACGGGCGAGGTGGGTTACGTGGCGACCGGCTTGAAGACGGTGCGCGACTGCCGGGTCGGGGACACGATCACGTCGGAGTCGAAACCGGCACCGGGGGCGCTGCCCGGGTATCAGCCGGCGAAGTCGATGGTGTTCGCGGGGCTGTATCCGGCGAACGCGGAGGACTACGAGGAGCTACGGGACGCGCTGGAAAAGCTGCAGCTGAACGACGCCTCGCTGCACTATGAGCCGGAGCACTCGGTCGCACTGGGGCCGGGGTTCCGGGCGGGGTTCTTGGGGCTGCTGCACATGGACATTGTTCAGGAGCGGCTGGAGCGCGAGTACGCTCTGGACATACTGGCGACAGCGCCGTCCGTGGAGTACGAAGTGCTGCTGACGGACGGCACGTTGCTTCGCGTCGACTCGCCGGCGGACATGCCCGATCCGAGCAAGATTGACGAGGTGCGCGAGCCGTGGGTAAATCTTTCGATCGTGGCGCCGGACCGCTACATCGGGGCGATCATGGAGCTGGTGACGACGCGGCGCGGGTCGTTCGAGAAGATGGACTACCTGGAGCACGACCCCAATCAGAAAACCGGCGATCGACGGGTGCTGCTGGAGTACAAGATCCCGCTGGCTGAGATGCTGGTGGACTTCTACGACGAGCTGAAGTCGCGGACTCAGGGGTACGCGAGTCTCGACTATCACCTGGATGAATACCGGCCGGACAAGCTGGTGAAGGTGGAGATACTCGTGAACGGTGTGCCGGTGGATGCGCTGAGCGTGCTGGTGCACTCCGAGAACGCGCAGTTGATCGGGCGGAGCCTGGTGCAGCGGCTGCGGTCGCTGATACCGCGCCAGATGTTCGAGGTGCCGATCCAGGCGGCGATCGGGGGGCGGGTGATCGCGCGGGAATCTGTGAAGGCGCTGCGCAAGAACGTTCTGGCGAAGTGCTATGGAGGGGACGTGACGCGAAAGCGGAAGCTGCTGGAGAAGCAGAAGGAAGGCAAGAAGCGGATGAAGCGCGTGGGAAACGTGGAGATTCCGCAGGAGGCGTTTATGTCGTTGCTGAAGATAGGGAAGTAGAGGGGCCTAATCGCTGAACCACTTCTCAACAGATTCGACATGCGATCGACATGCTCTTGAATTGACTAACTGTGAACCCTGATTTACCGTTCATGTAAGAGAAAAGCGGGGGTCTAGAATGCGGTGTGGTGCGGCCCACGGCGCAGATCGGGAGTGTTGTACCATGCGCGCGTTGCTCCAAATTTGGGGAGCCGCGGCCGCAGTCTTGCTGGCCGCATTGTTCTTAACCACCACCAGTGATTCGTTCGTGCGGGCGCATTCGTTTGCCCCGACGATTACGGCGGAAGTGAGTGACACTACGCCCGGCGCCAACGCCGATGTCACGTTTTCGTTTGAATTCAACGCGCCAGATGCGCTGTTCAGCGCGGCGATCAGCTTTTTGCCGGGTGAATGGGGCATAGGTGCCTGTCTGGCGAACGACCCAGAGAACACGACGGCATTCTGCGCGGGTGATTCGATGAGCGTGGGCCAGATTCTGGCGGAGAACAGCAGCAACTCGGTGCTGGGGGTGCTGAACAATCCATGCATCACGGTGGTGCCGGTGCAGTTTTCATTGATGAACGCCACCCTGGACACGTCGGAAACGGTTGTGTTCCATGACACAGACCTTGATGGAATCGGGGAGATGTTCGAGGACGATGATGAGAACGGAATTCCGAACGGGGCCGAGATGTGGCCGGAGTTCATCACGCGGCTGATCCGTACGGAGCCGTTCCCGAACGGCGAGGCGATCCCGCCGATTCTGCGGCTGTATGGTCAGGCTGACGTTTCGGGCACACCGGTAGGGCTGCAGTATGTGGTGCTGGAGCCCGGGACGCCGATTAACGGCACGCCTATGGACCCGAGCCTGGGTTTCCCGATTGTGCTGCTATTGCAGGACATAGGAGACCCGGGTGCTACGCGCTCGCCAAGTCCAATCACTGACTTCTGCACGCCGTTGGAGTCGTCGCTGACGATCTTTGGTGAATCACCCGGGCACATCGGCACGGGGGGGCCTGGAAACGGCCCGATACCGGTGCTGACGAACCCCGCGGAGGGCACGTACCATATCGTGTCGTTCGTTCCCAGTGAGCAAGATCACGACGGGGACGGCATTGCCACTACCATCGACCCCTGCGCCACTCAGGGGAACTCCCAGGGCTGGGATCCGCGAGCCCCGAATCCCGCGGGCGATGACGACGGTGATGGGCTGCCAAACATTTGTGACCCGGAGCCGAACGTGTTCAGCAATGATCAGGACGGTGATAGCTGGCTGAACCGGGGCGACAACTGTCCGCTCGTGGCCAATGCGGACCAGCAGGACCTGGACCGGGACGGTGTGGGTGATGTTTGTGATGACCAGCCGCTCGTACCGTCGGCACATCAGCATTTCTTCTGCTCGATAACAGCGATTAATATCGGTGGGGGGGGCGACCCAGCCTCTGATCCGACAATGGCGCCACCGTGCGTTTTCATGTTCCTGTTCGCGATGCAGAGGGGCAACGTGGACTGCTCTGCGGATGGGGTGACGCCGGTGGACGCGCTGCACATCCTGCGGTTCGATGCGGGCCTCTGGCCGGCGCCGCCGTGTATCGACGCGGCGGATGTGAACTGTGACGGCGCGCGCGACGTTATCGACGCGCTCGGCGTACTGCGGTTCGATGCAGGGTTGGAGGTAGCGCAAGATCCTGACTGTACTCCGGTGGGCTCGCCGATATTTGTGATCGAGAGCTAGGAGACACTCGGCGCACCACAGAGCGGGGGCCTGGTCCAGCAGGCCCCCGCTTCTTCGTTGTGGCAGAATTGCCATAGTTTTGACATAATCCAATTTACTTTCCCCGCGCTAGAATGAGGGCAAGATGGCAGACATCAAAATATGCGTAGTGGCACCCTTTGAGCCGCTGCGCATGGGGTTGGTCGAGGCGATCAATGGCCAACCCGACATGGGGGTTATCGGCGACACCCACGACCTGACCGGGCTGGCCGGTATGGCGGCGTTCACCGAGGCGGACCTCCTGGTCATCGATACGCTGGCTGTGCTGGGTACCCGCCGCCCCACGTACGACAAGATCAATGAGTGGGTCCCCGCGCTGAAGGTGTTGTTCCTGGGGACGGAGGAAGAGGCGCGCAACATGACACCGGAGGACTTGCCGGCGTACATGCGCCTGAACACGCTGGGGTTCCTGCTGAAGGACGGGCCGATGTCGCGGATGTTCCACGCGATACGGCTGGTAAGCGAGGGGACGTTCGTCTGCGAGACGAGCCTGATCCCGCACATACTGGTGCGGCTTTCGAAGGCCGCTGCCTACAGCGCCGAGAGCGATCACAACGGCCAGAACCTTTCGGACCGCGAGATGGAGGTGCTGACGCTGGTGACGCGGGGTATGTCCAACCGCGAAGTGGCGCAGGAACTGTTTCTTTCCGAGGGGACGGTGAAAGCGCACGTGAGCCACATCATGGGCAAGCTAAGTGCGGAACGGCGCACAGACCTGGTGCGTCATGCTTTGACCACCGGCCTGGTGCCAATGGACGAAGAGGCCGACACGACAGCGGCATCATAGCAAGTAACAGGTAACCAGTATCAAGGCGCTTGTAGAGCAAAGTCGGTAGTGGTTCGGCGTCACTGAACGAAATGGGGTGCGCGGCCCGCTTGTTTACGTAACAGAGGGCGTATGATTACGCCCGAGGATAAGCGGGGGGCCTGTTGGACGATCAGATAACCAGGCGAATAGATAAGGACGTGCTGGCGCGCGTGGCTGCATCATCGAAGGCGACACAGCGGTGGTTGAAGACGGCGCTGCATACGATCCGTACGATGCCGCCGGCGCGGGAAGAGCAGGACGTCTACGTGCCGCCACCGTCGTGGCCGCCGATGGGCCGACGCGCGCCGGCTCCCACCTATGAGCCGCCCGCCGAGCAGCGACAGCCGCCGGACCTGGACGACATGCTGACGGGGCGGGCGAATCTACAGGAGCAGCTGGAGGCTCACCCGGAGCTGGCCCACGAACTGGAGGGACTTTCCGACATCATCGATATGCTGAAGGACGTCGGGAAGAAGCGGCGTGAGATGGGTGAGGATGCGCTGAAAGATAAGCTACGCCGGGCGGGGGATGAGGATGAGGATTCGGACCAAGACGTGTTCGGGTAGGTTTCAGTAGCAAGTAGCGAGCGCCGCGCCACCCGAGTGTCGATGTCTAGTCCGCTTCGCCGGACGGCAGGTCAGCGGGTGCTTCGTCATCGGGGGGGATGGCGGCGACCTGGGAGCCGAGGATGTGGGTACCGGAATCGACGTAGATTGTGTTGCCGGTGACCATTCGGGCCATGTCCGAGGCGAGGTAAACGGCGGTGTTTCCGACGTCCTCGAGGGTGATGTTCTCGCGCAGGGGTGACGCTTCCTCGGTCCATTTTCGCAGGAGTGTGATGCCCTTGACGGCGCTGGCGGATAGCGTGCGGACGGGCCCGGCGGAGATGGCGTTGACGCGGATCTTGCGTGGGCCGAGTTCGGCGGCGAGGTAACGGACACCGGTTTCGAGCGCGGCCTTGGCGGCGGCCATGGCGCTATAGCCGGGGACAGCCTTTTCGACAGCGTTGTAGGTGAGGGTCATGATGCTGCCACTGCCGGCCTTGTCCATGTGGGCGCCCGCCGCGCGGGAGACGGCATTGAGGGAGTAGGCGCTGATCTCCATGGCCATCTTGTAGCCGCCGCGGGAGATTTCCGAGAATGGCTTGTTGAGATCCTCGCGGTCAGCGTAGGCGACAGCATGGACGAGGGTGTCGATGCCGCCGAGTGCGTCCGCGGAAGACTTCATAGCGGCGTCGATCTGTGAGTCGTCAGTGACGTCGCAGGGGAACATCGCGAAGTCTTCCGGGTTTCCCAATTCGGTAAGGAGAGACCGCAGATTGCGTTCGAGGCGGCCTTTCGGTTCCTGCTGGAAAGTGAAGGCGAGCGCTGCACCGTGAGCGTGCATCTGCCGGGCGATGCCCCAGGCCAGGCTGTGCTTATCGGCCACGCCCATAATAATGGCGCGCTTTTCGCGGAGCAGTCCGTTGTTCAAGATGCCTCCTTGCGTAGAAGCTGCGGACTCTGCGAGTGTGCTTCATCCCAGTCGCTGAGGCAACGGACGAGCGCGGCGGAGACCTGGGCGCGCACGGATTCGGCGCGTTCCAGTGCGGGGAGGAAGACGATGCGACCGCCGGTGTAGGGGATATCGAAGGCGATGGCGAAGCCGCCGGTGTTGCGGGCGAAGATGTGACCGGACTCGCGGAGGGCGGGCGCGTCTTCATCGACTTGCGCGCGGAAGGCGACCTTCGCCTTTAGCTCGTTGAGGAATGACGCAAAGGGGTGGGACTGATCTTCGATGTTGACGGAGCCGGGGCGGCCGAAGCCGGCGAGCAGGTGATCGCGCGGTGAGAAGCCCGGGTCTTCCGGTAGCCAGGAGTAGCGGCGCCAGGGCATATCGCCAGCGATGCACTCGTGCGCGGCGTCGGGATGGGCGAAGCAGATGATGAGGCCTCCTCGCTCCAGCATGCGCTCGGTCTCACGGCGGCGCATGGCCAGCAACTCGGGGAGGGAGAAGGCGTGGGAACTTGCCTCGCCGTTGACGATGGCCTGGCCGCCGAAAGTCTGGTGCGCGCCGGTGCCGTTGACGACCTCGTCGATCGCCTGGGAGGCAGCGAGGGGATCAATGAGGAGGCGCTGGTATTCGCTGAGGGATGGAGCCGAGAGAAAGCTGGCGTTATCGAAGGAGACGTTGGGGAGCGCCGGGCCGAGGATGAGAGTGCGCGTGGTCATGCCGGTACGCTAAGGGTGCGCAGGTAATCTTCGAGTTCTGGCGCTATGTCGGGACGGCGGAGGGCGGCGTAGAGGGAGGCCTTGAGCAGGCCGATGGGGCGTCCGGTGTCGAAGCGGTCGCCACGGTACTCGCAGGCGTGGATGAGGCCGCCCTGCTCCATGTACATCGCCATAGTATCGGTGAAGAACATCTCGCCGCCGATGCTGGGTGGCGTTTTTTCGAGCAGCGGCCACATCTCGCCGGAGACGACATAACGTCCGACGGTGCCGAGGAGGGATGGCGCTGTGCACGGGGCCGGCTTTTCGACGATGCGGTTGACCTTCCAGACGCGGTCCTCGACGGGGTCGGCGTCGATGGCGCCGTAGTGGACGATGTCCTCGTGCGTGCACTGCTGGACGGCTATGACGCTGCCGCCGTGCTTCTCGCGGACGTCGAGCAGCTGGCCGATGACGGGCTGGTCGCCGAAGATGACGTCGTCGGGGTAGAAGAGAGCGAAAGATTCGTCGCCGACGAAGTTTCGCGCGCTAAGGATAGCGTGCGATTGGCCCTTCATCTCCTTCTGGCGGACAAAAGCGATGTCAACGCCGGCAAAGCTACGAACGGATTCCAGGAAATCGGGCTTGTTGGCGAGTGCGGCTTCGAGTTCCAGGTTACGGTCGAAGTGGTCTTCGATGGCGCGCTTGGCCATGGCAGTGACGATGACGATCTGGTCGAGGCCGGAGGCCAGCGCTTCTTCGACGATGTACTGGATGACAGGCCTGTCGACGATGGGCAGCATCTCCTTGGGGACGGACTTTGTCTCGGGGAGGAAGCGGGTGCCGTAACCGGCGGCGAGGATGATGGCTTTGCGGATGCGGGAGGCCATGAGGATAGGTTACAGGTTCGGTGGCTTGAGTGTCATGTGTGGTGCGGAAGCATTGGTAGATTCGGCAGAATTGCCGTCTTGTGGACGTGTAGAAAGTGTAAAAGTCTCGCGTTCTCGTATGTGGAGGTGGTTTGACACTGGCGATTCGCACCAATAGCATAGCTTCTCGGTCGTGCTAGACGGGGAGCTAGCGGTGCCCTGTACCCGCAACCCGCTATAGCGGGGTCGAATTCCCGCTCGAGGTCTCGGTTCCCTGGGGACTGCCCGTAATAAGAGGCGTTGATGGTCTGGCCCTGCGCGGCAGGCCGCCGCGAACCCCGCCAGGTCCGGAAGGAAGCAACGGTAAGTGGTTAGGACTGGGCGCCGCAGGTAAACCGGATTGGAGCTGTCTGTTACGAGCAAGCCTGAGGACCAGGATCGACAGCGGGTGCACGACCGGACCGGGCGCATTGCGCCCGGTTCATCGGCGAGCACAGTAGGACGGGGATTATTCGAATCGAACAGCTACGGCTGCCGGGGAGGGGGCTGGCTCGATCAGCCGACCGGCGGTTCAGGCAAGTTCTAGACGCAGTACCGAACGGGCATTTGCATTTTCCGGCCATCGTTGCCCTTCTGGCTGCAGCCCTCGTCGCGGTCGCCATTCCAATTTCGCAGACCGAGGCTAGCTTCAGCGTGCCTGTGCCCACGGCACAGGAGGTTTCGACTGAGGCAGCGCTGACGTCGGTGCTGCGGACGCAGGCGGAGAGCGTTTCCGGCATCCTGGTAGGCGTCGGTCGTGCTGACAACGCCTCGCTGACGCTGGAGGCGCAGAGCGCGCCGGGAGCGGAAATCATCCCGCAGCCGCTGCTTTCGGCAGTGGCGAGGCTTTCGGCGCGAGGAGCGCTGGGAGGCGACGGCCCGCCCCTGAGCGTGCCGCTGAACGCGAAGACCGTCTCGTTTACGCTGCACGAGCGCGGGATCGCATCGTCGCAGGTGACGGCGTACGACACTGTGGGCGATGCGCTGGCGGCTGCGGGCGTGGAGTTGGGGCAGTTCGACCAGGTGTCACCGCCCCCGGATGAGAAACTGACGGCGGGCATGCACGTTCACGTCGACTACGCGACAAGAGTGCACTTGGTATACGGCACCGAGGTGCAGATCATCGAGACTCAGGCGAGAAGCATCCGCGAGATGTTCGCGGAGCAGGCGATCGACGTGGAGGCTTCGGACATGGTGTTCCCCGACGGGAGCAAGTCGGTGCGCGAGGGGATGACTGTGAAGGTGATCCTGGTGCGCACGGCGCTGGTGTACGAGGACGTGCCTGTGCCGTTCCGGACGTCCACCCGATACGACTACGGCATCCCGATGGGCCAGAAGGTGGTACAGACCCCGGGCGCCGAGGGAGCTGCACGCAAGACATACGAGGCGAAGACAGTGAACGGGCGGGAAGTCGGCCGCGTGTTCGTCGGCGAAGAGGTCATCGAGCCGACGAACGAAGTGGTCCTGCTAGGCGCAAAGCAGCCGACGATTGTGCCGGTGGACAACGGCGGCGCGGCCCCGGGCGAAGGGGAGTGCCGGCAGCGCATGGTGGTCTGGGCGACGTACTACACGGCCGCAAGCGCGGGCGGCACGATCACGCGGACAGGGACGGGCGTCTACAAGGGCATCATCGCCACCGACCCGAACGTGATTGCGCTGGGGACGCGGATGTGGGTGCCGGGGTACGGGTATGGAATTGCCGCGGACACGGGCGGCGGTGTGATTGGCGCGCACATAGACCTGGCGTACGGCGAGAACGACGTGTACGACTGGGGCTCGCGCACGGTCGAGATCTGCATCCTCGGGTAGTACCAAGGTCCAGGTTCCCTGTAACAAGACCGGCCCCGCGCCGGAGCCAGAAGCCTGTTCAAGTCTCGTATGATTTGCGTGTGACACGTGTTGGGGCGCGGACCAAGAAGTCGCTGGGCCAGCACTGGCTTGCTGACCCCCGCTACCTGGCGCGGATAGCGGACGCGGCGGAAATTCAGCCGGAAGATACGGTCGTGGAGATTGGGCCGGGGACGGGGCACCTGACGAAGCACCTCGCCTCCCGCGCTTCGCGGCTGATCGCTGTGGAGAAAGACGACGAGTTGGCATCGCGGCTGGCGATGGCGTATGCGGGTGATGACGGCGTGCGCGTGGTTCACGCGGACGCTCTGGAGGTGACGCCGCGCGAAATCCTGGAGACCACAGGCGGCGCTGGGCCGTACGTGGTCGTCGGGAACCTGCCGTATAACGTGGGGACGGCGATTATCCGCCGGTTCCTGCAGGGAAAGCCGCGCCCGCGGGCGATCGTGGCGACGCTGCAGGCCGAGGTCGCGGAGCGCATCGCCGCTAAGCCGGGCCAGATGACCTACCTCAGCGTGGAGACGCAGGTCTTCGCGGAGGGGCGGCTGCTATTCCGCGTGCCGCCGCGCGCCTTCCGGCCGCCGCCGCGCGTGCACTCGGGCGTTGTGCGGCTGGACGTTCGTGCGCAGCCGGTGGTGACGGTGGAGGACGTGCCCTCGTTCATCAAGCTGGCGCAGGCGGGCTTCTTCGCCCCGCGCAAGCGCCTGCGGAACTCGCTGGCGATTGGGCTGGGTGTTGAGGCCGCGGAAGCGGATAGATTGCTTGCCGAGGCGGGCATCGACGGCGAGCAGCGGCCCGCGATGCTGGACATGGACGCCTGGGTGGCGCTGTTCCGGGCCTATCGGTCCGGAGCATGATCACCACGGTCGTGCCGGCGAAGATCAACTGGACGCTGGAGGTGCTCGGCCGCCGGGATGACGGTTATCACAGAGTGCGAACGGTGATGCAGACAGTGGACGTGTGCGACGAAGTTTCCGTCGAGATCGCCGAAGGCCTAACAATAGCACGCAATACGGCCTACGCTGACGACTCAGGCGATCTGGTGGCCCGGGCGGCGGAGCGGATGGGCGGCGGCGCGGCAATTTCGGTAACGAAGCGGATTCCGCTGGCGTCGGGGCTGGGCGGGGGCAGTTCGGGCGCGGCGGCAACATTGCGGGCACTCTCGCAGCTGCGCGGCGAGAG
Organism: Dehalococcoidia bacterium; assembly: GCA_035512435.1. GTDB lineage: Bacteria > Chloroflexota > Dehalococcoidia > SM23-28-2 > RBG-16-64-32 > CF-162. Next base: position 50,345 of record DATKDX010000032.1, on the reverse strand, counting down.
CGCAGCAATTGGCGCCGCTGTGCGGCTGGCGGATGTCGCGGCGGGGATCGGGTCCGACGTGGCGTTCTTCTTGCACGGCGGGACGGCGCTGGCGGAAGGTCGCGGAGAGCGCATTACGCCACTGCCGGACGTGCCGGCGGCGTGGCTGGTGATCCTGGTGCCGGCAATACGACTCGAGGAGAAGACGAAGCGCATGTACGCGGCGCTTTCGCCGAACGACTACACGGACGGCTCGCGGGCGGATGCCTTCATCGCACACGTTGAGGCGGGGTGGCCGCTGGCCGAAGCGCCGCTCTACAACGCCTTCGAGCGAGTCGCATACGAGACGCTCGAAGGGCTGGCGTTCTTCCGCGAAGCGCTGCTGGAGGCCGGGGCGCAGTCGGTACAGGTCTGTGGGGCCGGGCCGTCCCTGTACTGCGTGGCGAGCGGCGAGGAGGAGGCGCGGGCGATACGGGCGCGGGTATCGCGAGTGCGGCGGGGGGAGAAGGTGTATGCCGTGCGCAACCTTGGTGCGGCGGAGGCTACGGCAGTGTGGGCCGCCGCGTAAGTGGGCGCGCTGTCCTACCCCACTCACACGGGGTCAAGCTAAGAGCCGGACCACCCGAATTGTGAGATTGTGGCGGCTCGCGTTCATCGGCAGATAACATGGGCGCATGGCCGGGACTATCGTCGATATGCATGTGCACACGGTGCGGGGGGCGGCCGATTCGTCGCTGACGCCTGACCAACTGGTCGAATCGGCGCGGGCGATCGGACTCACGGGGGTGAACATCACGGAGCACGACCGCGTCTGGGACGACTTCGTGATGAAGGAGTTCCGCGAGCAGAACCCGCAGTTGTTCGTGAACCGCGGCATGGAAGTGTCGACCGACATGGGACACATCATCGCGCTCGCCCTGAACGGATACGTGCCCGGCATCCGCAAGGCGACTGAGCTGCGCAAGGTCCTGGATGATGTTGGCGGCTTCATGATCGTGGCGCACCCGTTCCGGCACTTTTTCGACCCGATCCACTTCAAGCGCGATGGCCGGCCACCGTTTGACCTGACCCCCGAAGAAGCGGCCGAGCGCATGCCCATCTTCGGCATCGTGGATGACATAGAGGTGGCGAACGGGGGCACGCAACCGGTCGAGAACCAGTTCGCGCTGAAGGTAGCGCGGGTGCTGGGTAAGCGAGGCATTGGCGCCAGCGATTGCCACTCGACGCAAGGCGTCGGCTACCACGTGACCGTCTTCGAGGAGAAGCTGCGGGACCCGGAGCACATGCTGGAGCAGTTGCACGCGGGCCGCTACCACGCGGGCCGCGGCTTGCCGGAGGGGGAGTTGCGGCCGTATGAGCTTGAGGAAGTCGCTAACGCTTAGGTGCCAGGTTTGAGGTTTCAGGGCAGACCGAGGCTGTCCACAACCCACTGACGCGAAGCGCCCAGAAACGCCGTCACCCGGTGCTATGATTGCGCCACCGTGGCGCAGGAATACGTAGCTCTTGACCTGGAGACGACGGGTCTCGACATAAACCAGGACGGCATCATCGAGATCGGCGCGGTGCGGTTCACGCGCGACGGTGTGCTGGGCACATATACGACGCTGGTGCGGCCGACCCGCGAGGTGCCGGACGTGGTGCTGAGCCTGACTGGTCTCAACCCCGATGAGCTGCGGTCGGCGCCGCCGCTGGAGGCGGTGGCGAGCGAGACGGAGCGCTTCATGGAGGGCGCAATCCTTGTCGGGCAGAACATTGTGCGCTTCGACGTGCCGATCCTGGACCGCGACGGCATCCGGCGCCCGCATTCGCTTTACGACACGGCGGACCTTTCGCACATACTGCTGCCGGGGCTGGGGCAGTGGAGCCTGGGCGCGCTGGCGGAGCATTTCGGCGTGACGTTTGAGTTGCGGCACCGCGCGCTGGCAGATGCGGAAGCGGCGCGGGGCGTGTTCCTCGGGCTGATAGAGCGGGCGTTTGAGCTACCGGAGGAAGTGCTGGCGCAAGTGGCGCAGTGGCTCGTACCGACGCTGCACCCGTGGCGCGGCTTTTTCCGCGACTGCTGGGACGAAGCCTCACGGCGGCCGCCGGTCAACCGGCCTGTGCTGCGTCAATCGGCCGACGCGGACGCGAAGCCCTTGCGGGCGCGCACCGTGCCCGAGCCGGTGGCGTCGGGACATTCGCTGGCGGTCCTGGCGAGGGCGTCGGAGCGGGCGGACCTTTTTCCGCAATATGATCGCCGCCCGCAGCAGGAGGCGATGACGGAGGCGGTGGCGACGGCATTCAACGAGGAGTCGCGGCTGATGGTAGAAGCTGGGACGGGGACGGGGAAGAGCCTGGCGTACGTGATCCCGGCGGCATGCCACGCGCTGGCGAACCAGGGCCGGGTCGCCGTCTCTACCTCGACAATCAACCTGCAGGAGCAACTGACGAAGAAGGACCTGCCGGCGGTGCAGGCGCTGCTGCCGCAGAGCGGCCTACGCGCGACGCAACTCAAGGGCCGGCGCAACTATCTCTGCCTCAAGCGCTTCAACGCGCTGCGCACCACCGCCACGTTGAGCGATGAAGAGGCGTTTCTAGCCTCCAAGATACTGGTGTGGCTGGGCGAGACGGAAACCGGCGACCGCGGGGAGTTGCGGCTGACGCAAGAGGAAGATGCGCTGTGGGGGAAGCTGAGCGCCGACGGCGCGATGTGCAGCTCGGACAACAGCCCCTTCGTTGTCGACGGGACGTGCTTCATGCTGCGGGCGCGGCGGCGGGCAGAGGCTGCGCACATCGTCGTCGTTAATCATGCGCTGCTTTTGTCGGACGTGGGGACGGGCGGGCGGGTGGTGCCGCCGTACGAGCACCTGATCGTAGACGAAGCGCACAACCTGGAAGACGAAGCGACGCGCCAGTTCGGGTTCTCATGCCGTGAGAAGGAACTCCACGCGCTCCTCGACACGTGTGAGGAGACGGTGCCATCGCTGGAGAAGGCGATGAAGTCGTCGCAGATCCTGCGCGACGCGCGCGCCGAGCTGGCGGCGCTGGCGTCGGCGCTGCGGGAATCGGCCAACAGCGCGCGGCCGCGCGTCAGGCAGCTTGCGGACGTGCTGAAGGCGTTCCTGGTGCAGCAAGCGCCCCCTACTTCGGACAGGGACGCGTGCCTGCACATCACGAAGGCAATGCGGGTGCAGCCAGACTGGGATGACGTGGAGATTGCGTGGGAGAACTGCCGTCTGGCGCTGACGGACGTCGCCTCTCATTTGGGGAAGATGCTGGATGGCCTGAACGACGCTGAGGACATCGGCATGCTGAACCAGGAGATTATCGTCGCCGGAGTGCAGCAGGCGCTGGAGGAGGTCGGAGGCTTCGTGCAGGGCCTCGGCCTGGGCCTGACGGAGGACGATCCCGGGCGTGTCGTCTGGATCGAGACGGACCGCGGAGAGGGCGGAATCATCGTGTCCTGGGTACCGCTGGTTGTCGATGGGCTGCTGCGCGAGGGGCTTTACGAAGGCCGGCGCACGGTGGTGCTGACGGGGGCGACTCTGCGGACGCAGAACAGCTTTGCGTACCTGCAGCGGCGGCTGGGGCTGGAGGACTGCGAGACGCTGTCACTGGGCTCGCCGTTCGACTTTCCGAGGCAGGCGCTGGTCATCGTACCGCGCGACATACCCGACCCCGGCTCGACCGGGTATCTCGACGCGCTGACGCGGGCGATCGTGGACGCGGCGCGGGCGTCGGAAGGGCGGGCGCTGGCGTTGTTCACCTCGCACTCGACGCTGCGTGCGGCGCACTGGATGATCTCGGACGTGCTGAAACGTGACGGCATCGAGGTGTTGGGACAGGGCATCGACGGTTCGCCGCGGCAACTGGTACGGCAGTTGCGCAGCAACGCGCGGACGGTGGTGCTGGGCACATCGAGCTTCTGGGAAGGCGTGGACATCCCCGGCGAGGCGCTCTCGCTGCTGATCATGGCTCGGTTGCCATTCGCGGTGCCGACTGACCCGATCTTCGCGGCGCGGTCGGCGCTGTACGAAGACCCCTTCAACGAGTATGCGTTGCCGCAGGCGGTAATCCGCTTCAAACAGGGCTTCGGGCGCCTGATCCGGACTAAAACGGACAAGGGCGTGCTTGTCGTGCTGGACCAGCGGCTGATCACGAAGCAGTACGGGCCTGCCTTCCTCCAGTCGCTGCCGCCGGGGACGCCGGTGCGCCAGACAGCGCTGCGCGAGATGCCGGGGCAGATCGCGGAGTGGCTCGGCGCGCGCACGACCGCGCAGTGAGCGGCGTTCTCGCCCGACCGCGGACGGTCCTGCGTCCGATGAGCGACGAGGACATGCCGTTGATCGGGGCGTGGTGGCCGGAGGCTACGGCCGTTGTCCACGGAACGAGTAAGGCACAGCCCGCGGCGGAGTTAAGCGAGGTGCTAGCAGATGCTGAGGCGTTCGTTATCGCGGAAAGGGATGATTCGGCGCCGATCGGGCTGCTGGTTTACGCGCTGACGCTGGACGGCTGGCTGGAGTTTCGCTTCGTGGCCATCGCGGCGGGCAGGCGCGGCTGGGGGCACGGGTCGGAGGCGGTGATGCTGGTGGAGGAGTCGGGAGTGGCATCGCGGTTCGCGGCAGACGTGCACGAGGGGAACGGGCTCGGGGTCTACTTTTGGACGCGGATCGGATACCGCCCGGCGGCGCCGGGCGAGGTCTCATGGCGGTCGCCGGACGACCTGGGCCTTATGACGTTTGTGCGCGTCCCCGCCGAGAGTGGACACTTGCGACCGGAGGGTGGACAGTAGGGCGAGAAATCGATTCGGCTAGAAGGAGTCAGGCCGTGGATGACGTACTGAAGTACTGCGAGGAGCACGACGAGGAGGCGGTCGCGAAGCTGGAGGAGTTGATCCGTTTCGAGACGGTCAGCGCCCAGAACCGCGACATCGAACGGACGGCGGATTGGGTCGTAACGCAGCTGAGGGAGCTGGGGTTCGAGACGCAGGTCATTCCGAAGCCTGAGGGTCTGCCCGCGCAGCCGGTCGTCTACGCGGAGGCGAAGGGCAAGTCGGAGAAGACACTGCTTTTCTATGATCACTACGACGTGCAGCCAGAGGAGCCGATCGAGCTGTGGAAGACGCCGCCGTTCGAGCCGGTGCGCAAGGACGGCAAGCTTTACGGGCGCGGCTCGTTCGATAACAAGGGCAACATCGCGGCCCGCTTCGCGGCGATCAAGGCCTGGCGCGAAACACGCGGCGACCTTCCCTGTGGCATCAAGTTCTGCATCGAGGGCGACGAGGAGATCGGCTCGCCGCACATGGAGGCGTTCGTCGAGCGCCACAAGGACCTGCTGGCGGCGGACGCTTGCATCTGGGAGGGCGGTGGCGTGACGTGGGAGGGCATACCGATGGTCACGCTGGGCGTCAAAGGTCTGCTCTACGCCCAACTCGAAGTCGAGAGCATAAGCCACGACGCTCATTCGTCCTACGGCACGGTGCTGCCGAACGCCGCCTGGCGCCTGGTCTGGGCGCTGGCCACCATCAAGGGCCCAGACGAGCGGGTCATGATCGATGGCTTCTACGACGACGTACGCCAACCGACTCCGGAGGAAGGGGCCGCGCTCCGCAAGCTACCCGACGACGCGGCGGAGACGCTCAGGGCCTACGGCGTTGAGCGCTCCACCACCGGCGTCACCGGCTACGAGTACAACCTCCGCCACCTCTACGAGCCAACGGCGACGATCGACGGCCTGTCCTCAGGCTACGAGGGCGAAGGGCCGAAGACGGTGCTGCCCGCCCGCGCCATGGCGAAGATCGACTTCCGCCTCGTCCCCGACCAGGACGCCAACGACATCGAGCGCAAGCTGCGAGTGCACCTCGACAAGCATGGCTTCGGCGACATCAAGGTGCAGACATTCGGCAATGAGCACCCCGCCCGCACCCCGGTCACCGACCCGCTAGTCGAGACCATGGTCGCCGCCTGCCGCGACGTCTACGGCCGCGAGCCCGTCATCGTCCCCAACATGGCTGGCACCGGGCCCCTCCACCCATTCGTCACGACCCTCGGCCTTCCCACTGCCGACATCGGCATCGGCTACCCCGACGCCGCCATCCACGCGCCAAACGAGAACATCCGGCTCACAGACTTCCTGGCGGGGACGAAGGCGATCGCGGCGTTGCTAGGGAAGTTCGGGCAACCTTAGTTGACGCCTGATACCGAATCGCGGTTCGAAGCTCTCTACGTCGAGGCTTGGGCACAGCAGGAGGCCTTGTTTGCTGATCCAAGGACACGGGACTGGATGGTGCATTGCGCTACCCCCGTCCTCGCATTTGGCAGATGGCAGGATGCGGAAGTTACAACGGTTGGAATCAATCCATCCAAATTTGAGTTCCTCGACAAGGATCGACCGCTGAATCAGGCAGGATGGGACTTTGCCGAGTTGGTTGTAGACGAGAGGCGCTTCCTGCATCGACGAGCGAACTATACCGAAGACCTGACTCAGGAAATGGTTCGCGACGCTAGGGATCTCGCCGAGCGCTACTTCGAACGCGGCAAAGAATACGTAGGATGGTTTCGAGGATTTGGCCCACTCCTTGGTGCGTTGGAGTCACGATTCAACACTGGACTCAGTTGTCATACTGACTACCTGAGTCCATTCGCCACATCTAGGAAGCCTCTACCCAAGGACGTGAAGTCACGACTGTGTGCTCATGGACTCGCCTGTTGGGTAGAAGTTCTGAAGTGTATGACTAACCTAAGGGTGGTGATAGGTCTAGGAGCCGGTTGGAAGAATCTTGATGCCTCCATCTTCTCCGGCTGGCAGTCATGTGATTTCCTTAGCGACAGGGAGAGGATTGCGCACTATCAGTTCCCTTATCTTAAGGCCGGCCAGCTTCAACTCAATCAATTGACCATCCCCGTATTCTGGTGGGTCCCTCATCGAGGTGATCCGTTGTTTGGCCTCTCGAATTCAGAGAAGGAGAGGTTAGGCGAGTACATCAGATCGAGGCTCTAGTGCCCACTCCCCACGGCCGGCTCTGACGACCCCGCCCCCAGGCAGGCGTTGCACGCGTACTCCAGCGAAAGGTACTGCTCGTTGATCCAGACGTCACCGCAGTCTGTGCCGTCCTGGTCTTCGCGGGTGCGCAGATGGAAGTGCTGGTGGCAGTTGTTGCAGGTGCCCAGGCGGTCCGGCGGGATCGGCTCGCCGCAGACGCGGCACGTTTCGTTCGTCATCTCGGGCTTCGCGCGAGGTAATCGCGCACCCACGCCTCTTCATCAGCGCGCGTCGCGACCTCTCCGTCCAGCTTAGCAGCGCGCAGCCGGGCCAGCACTTCTCCCAGCGCCGCGCCCTCGGGAACTCCGAGCGCCACCAGGTCATCGCCGCGGAGGATCGTCCTCGCCGGGCGGATGGCCGTGAGGTACTGCCGCGCCCACCAGCCCGCCGCCGTGTCCTCAACAGCCCCGAGCGCCAGCACGGCGTCCGCCGGAAACGGCGATAGGATGCGGTCCGTCTGGCTCGGCGTCAGCTCGTCGACGAGTTCTGAGCGCAGGTCTCGCAACGCGGGCACTGCGCGGACCGCCTCGGCCTGCGCCTTCGTCAGCGCCAGCCGCTTTACCACCGACTCGATTTCGTTCGCCGGCGTCTCCCACGCCAGGATCGCGAACGCCGTCGCCCTCGCGCTGACCGGGACCGGCGCGATCATCCTTATCGCCTCCGATTGAGCGTGCGTCATCCTCAGGCCCGCGTGCGTCGCCTGCAGCGCCCCCAGCGCGTGCAGGCGCATCAACGCGTCCTGGGGCTTCTCTTCCGCGAAGATGCGCTCAAATTCTCGCCGTACGCGTGCTCCGCCGATCTCGTCGACGAAACTGAGGTCGCGCTCTAGCCACTCCAAGGTCTCTTCCTCGATCTGGAATCCGAAGCGGGACGCATAACGGGCCGCCCGGAAGATGCGCGTCGCGTCGTCCTGGAAGCTGCCTTCGTGGAGGACGCGGATGAGGCCGGCGTCGACGTCGGCGCGGCCGCCGTGGGGGTCGAGGAGGTCGCCGGCGCTCGGCCCGTTGAGGGCGAGAGCCATGGCGTTGATCGTGAAGTCGCGGCGCGCGAGGTCGTCGGCGACGGTGGCGGGGTGGACGGTGGGCAGAGCGCCAGGGCGGGCGTACGTCTCGCTACGGGCGGTGATGAGGTCGATTTGCCAGTCGTCGCCGAGGACGGTCGCGGTGCCGAAGGAGGAGTAACGCTTGATTCGCGCGCCGAGGTCCGCAGCCAACGCTTCGGCGGGTGCGACGGCGCCTCCTTCGACGACGACGTCGAGGTCGCCGGAATCGCGGTCGAGGAGGAGGTCGCGGACGGGGCCGCCGACGAGGTAGGCGGTGAGCTGGCGATTCGAGGCGATAGCGACGGCGCGGCGGAGGCCGTCGGCCTGGTCTGGGGTGAGCCGGGCGTCCAGTTTATCGATAAGTTTTGGGTCAATCGGCATATTCGTCGCTTATTGTAGAGTCGTGCGTTGACAGGTGTTTAGGTCAGTCATATGATTTGGCAGTAATCCCTAGCAAACGTATCGAAACGGGGCCGTCGCAAGGCGGCCCTCTTCGTCAAAATACCTTATTTCTATCGCTATGGTTAGGCCTGAGCAAGCATCCACCGCCCGCTCCGCTAAGGAGTTGCAGGAGTCGCTTGGCCTCCGTTTCAAGGACATCGGCGCGCTGGAGGCTGCGCTCTACCACCGCTCCATCCTCAACGAGGCGCCGGAGGACATCGAATCCAACGAGCGCCTCGAGTTCCTTGGCGACGCCGTTCTAGGCCTGATCATTTCCGACAAGCTCTACCACGATTACCCGGCGATGACCGAGGGCCAGCTGAGCCAGGTGCGTGCGATCCTCGTGCGCTGGGACGCGTTGGCCAAGGCGGCCGAGCGCATCAGCCTCGGCGACTTCCTGGTGCTAGGCAAGGGCGAAGAGATGTCTGGTGGGCGGGAGCGGCCATCGAATCTAGCCGGAGCGCTGGAAGCGGTGATCGGCGCGGCTTTCCTGGACAGCGGCATGGACTTCGCGCGTGACCTGGTGCTGCGCCTGTTGCAGCCGGACATCGATGAGATACAGGCAAGCGGCTTCACGGCGGACAGCAAGTCGGAGCTGCAGCACCTGGCGCAGACGCACTATCACGAAATTCCGCAGTACACGCTGATCTCGTCTGAAGGGCCCGACCACGCTAAGCTCTTCACAGTTGAAGTATCAGTAGGCGAGCAGGTGCTGGGGCAGGGGCAGGGCCGCAACAAGAAGCAAGCGGAATCTAACGCCGCCCGGCAGGCCCTGGAGACCCTGGCAGCGACGGGCTCGTAGGGTCCGCCGTGTACCTGAAGCGCCTGGAACTGTACGGCTTCAAGAGTTTCGCCTCCCGGACGATATTCGACTTCGGGCAGGGCATCACTGCGATCGTCGGGCCGAACGGCTCGGGCAAGTCCAACATTGCAGACGCGCTGCGCTGGGTGCTGGGCGAGCAGTCCAACAAGCTGATCCGCGCCAAGAAGATCGAAGACGTGATCTACGCCGGCTCCGAGAAGCGGGGCCGCTCCGACAAGGTCGAGGTGACGCTGACGCTGGACAACAGCGACGGCTGGTTGCCGGTGGAGGCGGACGAAGTCGCGATCATGCGGCGTGGATCGCGCAGCGGCGACAGCGACTACTACCTGAACGGACGCAAGGCCAAACTGCGCGACATCCAGCTGCTGTTGGCGACGGCGAAGGTGAGCCAGAACTCCTACGCGATCATTGGACAGGGGCTGGTCGAGAGCGTACTGAACCTACGCCCCGAAGACCGCCGCGAAATGATCGAGGAGGCGGCAGACATCCAGCGCTACCGCCTGAAGATTGAAGAGGCGGAGGACCGCCTGAAGCAGACGCACGAAAACGTGCAGCGCGTCAAACTACTCATAAAGGAGATCGCGCCTCGAATGCAGCAGCTGGAGAGGCAAGCTTCGCGCGCCGGTGAACACGCGCGCCTGTCGCTCCGGCTGATGCAGAGCCTGCAGGCGTATTACGAGCACCGCTGGGCGCTGGCGCAGGAGTCGCTGACGGTGGCGCGCGCAGCCCACGACCAGGCGACAGCCGAATTCACGCAGGCGCGGGTGTCGCTGGAGACCGTCCAGCGGGAGCTGGACGAAGTGACACGACAACTCGACGAGAGCCGGCAGGTGGCCGCCGCCACGCTCGCTGAACGGGACCGGCTGACAGACCGCGTCTCCGAACTGGAGCGGCGCCTGGCAGTTGGTGGGGAAAGACGCTCGATCCTTCGGGGGCGCCGCGATGAGCTGAGCGAAGAGATCGCCGGCGTCGAGGGAGAGCGAGAGCGGGCGGCGGCCGTGCTGGCTTCCGGTGACAGCGAACGCGAGCGCCTTAGCCGCGCCGTCGAGCAGGCGCGGCAACTGCTGCGCGAACGCCAGCAGGACCTGGGCGCGGCAGAGGGTGACATGCGCGAATCGTATGTGCACGCGGCGGACGCCGAGGCCAAGGCCAAGCGCCTGGAGTCGGCGGCGACAGAGATGCAGGTGCGCATCCGGCGCCTGACGGAAGCCGCCGACGCGCTAGAGCGCGAGGCGGACCGACTGGAGATCCGGCGCAAGTCGATCATCACGCAGATGGCGGAACAGCTTCGAGTGCTGCAGAGCCTGCGGGTCCAGGACGCGCAGTTCATGACGGACAATTCGCAGACGGGCACGCGCCGCCAGAGGCTGGAAGCGGAAGTCTCCGACCTGCGCGCCACGCTTGCCGAGATCGAGGCGACGCAGAACTCCCGCAAGGGCAAGCTGGAAGGTATGGAGGCGCGGTTGCGGGTGCTGGAGGACGCGCAAAAGCAGAACTCCCGTGATCCCGCGTCCGGCATCGAGGGCGCCCACGGGACGATTTTCGACGGGCTGCGGGTGCCGCGCGGGCTGGAAGACGCGATAGCAGCAGTCCTGCGCGACAACCTGGAGGCGTTCGTCTTCGAGCACCAGGACGACGCCGTCATGGCTGTCGAGAGCCTGGTGCGGCAGAGCGGGCCGCGCGCCGTCGCCCTGCCGATTGACGCGATTAAGCAGGTGTACCCGCTTTCGCTGATGAAGGAAAAGGGCGTCGTCGGTGTGGCGTCGCAGCTCGTGAAGTACCCGCCGAAGTACGAAAAGCTGATGAACATGCTGCTGGGCCGCGTCATCGTCGTCCAGGATGTGGCAACGGCGGTGCGCCTTCTAAAGCGCCGCGTTGGCACGATCGTGACGATGGACGGCATCGTCTTCGACCAGTCGGGCGCCATCTCCGGCGGCAAGGAAGTCGAGGCGCGAGGCTTCATCATCGAATTCGAGCGCGACATCGAGGTTATTCCGAAGGAAATCCAGCGCATCCGCCATTCGATAACCGCCACAGAGAATGAGGCGGAGATCGTGCGAGGCAAGCTGCGCACAGCCGAGACATCCCTCTCCGCCGTGCAGGACGAGAGCGAGCGCGCGCTGACGCAGCGAATTCAGCTGCAGGAGTCGATCGCAGGCCGTCAGCAGAAGCTGGCGCAACTTCGAGGCGAATTGCGCGGCCTGATGGCAAACATGAGCAACGTCCGCGAACAGCAGGTCTCTTACCGCGGCCAGGCGGAGACGCTGGAGAGCGAGCGCCGGGCGCTGATCGAGGAAGCGCGGCAGGCGATGGAGACGTCGAGGCACCTGGGCCGCGCGGACGGTGTCTTCGACGAGCAGCGTAAGGCGTTGCAGCAGGCCGTAGACGACGGGACCGACGCCCTGAGCCGCGTCGACGCCGAGCTGAGGTCGCTCTCAGTGCAGAAGGAGAACGCCGAGGCTGCCGTGGGGCGGCTGGAGGCGCAGGCATCGGGCAAGAAGATGCAACTGCGCGGCGTCGAGCTAGAGCTGACGACGCTGGACGAAGAGATGGAACGCGATGAGACCCGCCTGACGCAAGCTCGGGCGGAGCTGGATGCGCTGTTGGAGCATGTGCCGAGCCTGGAAGGCACCAAGCACCTGGAGGCGCGCCAGAAGGACCTGCACAGCCAGGTAATGGGCGACCAGTCGCGTATGTTTGACGCCGAGCGCAAGACGCTGGAGACGGAAGCCGCCGTCCAGAAGTGGCAGACGGAGATCGACACGCTGAAGGGCCGCGTGGCTGAAGACGGCCTGGCCATCGCGCCGGATGGCAGTGTCGTCGTGGCCGAGCAGCCGGAGCAGGTCGAGTTGCCGGGCTGGCTGGCGATCGAGCGCGAGAGGGAATACGGCGAACGACCGCCGCTGGCCGGCGGGCAGGACATCAGTCCAGACGCCCTGGCCAAGGAGATCGAGGGACTGCGGTCGCAGATCCGCGCGCTAGGGCCCGTCAACGTCGAGGCGCAAGGCGACTACGAGTCGCTGCGCGAACGCCACGACTTCCTGAGCGGCCAGGTCGAAGACTTGAAGACCGCGGAAGAATCGTTGAAGCGGGCGATATCGCAGCTGACGGAGCTGATGCGCAAGAAGTTCGACACGACGTTCGAGATGGTCGCGCGCGGCTTCGAGGAGAACTTCGCGGCCTTCTTCGGCGGCGGCCACGCGAAGCTTACACTGACCGACAAGAAGCACCCGATGGAAGCCGGTGTGGAGATCGAGGCGCGGCCGCCGGGCAAGCGGACCAAGAGCCTCGGCCAGCTGTCCGGCGGCGAAAAGTCGCTCACTTCGGTATCGCTGCTTTTCGCGCTGCTTCAGGCGAATCCTTCGCCGTTCTGTGTGCTGGATGAAGTCGATGCGATGCTTGACGAGTCGAACGTGGGGCGGTTCGCGGCAGCGGTGCGGGACCAGGCCGATAAGACGCAGTTCGTGGTCATCACGCACAACCGGCGCACGATTGAGGTGGCTGACAGCATCTACGGCATCTCGATGGCACCGGACGCGGCTTCGCGGGTGCTTTCGATGCGACTGGGGGACGTGCCGCTGGACGCCGTTGGCGGCGCCGCTTCACAGAACTGAAACCGCCGCCTCGTAACGTTTGGTCGCGCAGCGCGCTATCATAGATAGTGACACCAATGTCCCAGACCATCCTCGCACTTGTTCCAGATCTCCTGACCAGTGTGCGCATCGAAGGCGCCGCCCAGCGCATCGGTCACAGCCTGCGCGTCGTCGACTCGGATGCTGAGTTTGTACAGGAGCTGGCTAACGCCCCGGCGCTGGCAGTCCTCGACCTCGGGTACCAGTGGCTCGACCTCCACTTGGTGCTGGAGGCTTGTCGGAACGCCCGGGTGCCGGTGCTCGCCTTCGGGCCGCACACGGACATGAACCGCCAGCGGGATGCCCGGCAGGCCGGCGCCGACTTCGTCTACCCGCGCAGCAAGTTCATGGCTGACACGACGGGCTGCCTGCGCGATGCGCTTAGCGCGGCCCACGTCTCGTAGCCGGCGCTCTGAACGCGCTGCTTCGCCCTCGGGCTAAGAGCCTGACACTAGAAATCTCTTCACTTCATCGAAAGGCCTTCGTGCTTGTGCATGGTCTGTGCCGCTGCCTATCATCGGGGTGATGGTCCGGTTTTTCCGCCGCAAGAAAGAAGACGACCAGCCCCCGCCGGAAGACGAATCGCTTACCGAAGAAGAGATCGCCGCCGCGGAGGCTGCCGAAGATTCGTTCGACGACGAGCCGGTAGAGGCCCCGCCGGAAGAGGTGGAAGAGGACATCGCCGCTTCCGCTGAGGCGGTGCCGGTCGCAGACGACGGCGATGCGGCGGGCGTCGAGGAGGCGGTCGAGCGCACGCGGAAGGGCTTCTTCGGGCGCATTGGCGGGCTCTTCAAGCGTGGGCTGGACGAGTCGCTGTGGGAGGAGCTTGAGGAGACGCTGGTTTCCGCCGACGCCGGCGTGCAGACGACAATCCGCATCATCGATGACGTGCGGGAGCGTGTGAAGCAAGAGTCCATCCGTGACCCGGACGCTGCGTTGGAGGCGTTGAAGGACGAGATGGTAACGGTGCTCGACGTCGACACCGGGCGCGGCAAGATCTGGCACTCCGACGGGCAGGCGGGAACGCTTCCGCAGCCGGCGGTTATCCTCGTCGTCGGCGTCAACGGAACGGGCAAGACGACCAGCATCGGCAAGATGGCACACGCCTACGTCGCGCAGGGCAGCAAGGTGCTACTGGTGGCGGCGGACACCTTCCGCGCGGCCGCCATCGACCAGCTGAAGCACTGGGGCGAGCGCGCAGGCGTCGACGTCGTCGCACACCAGCAGGGCGCGGATCCCGGCGCCGTCGTCTTCGACGGCATGGCAGCCGCCGAGAAGCGCGGCGCTGAAGTAGTGATCATCGACACGGCGGGCCGCCTTCACACCAAGGCGAACCTGATGGAGGAGCTGCGCAAGGTGAATCGCATCATCCAGCGCAATATTCCGGACGCCCCGCACGAGGTATTGCTGGTGCTGGACGCGACGAGCGGCCAGAACGCCATGCAACAGGCGAAGTATTTCACGGAGGCCGTTGGCGTCACTGCAGTATTGCTGGCGAAGCTGGACGGCACCGCGAAGGGCGGAGTCATCTTTTCCGTTTGTGACGAGCTCGGCGTCCCTGTCCGCTTCGTCGGGACTGGCGAGCGCCCCCAGGACCTCGCGCGGTTTGAGCCGCGCCAGTTCGTCGACGCACTGTTCCGTAGCTAGACCCTCGTCCTGGTCCCGTCCCCTGCCGTTCGGCCCCCGAAAGCACATCCAATGTCACGCCGTTTATAGGCCATTCGCGCCGAACGTACATGAGCCGTAGGCGCTACAGTGATGACATCAGATAGTTAATCGAGCTTGGTGCTCGGAAGGAGATAGGGAAATGTCAAACATCACACGGACGCTAAAGCTGGCGCGCCACTGGTTCTGGCTTGCGCCGCTCGTTCTCGGAATCGTCTTCGTCGGTTCCGGGATCTACATGGTCGTTGAGGGCCGCGCCGCTCACAACGACGTGCGCGACACCATCATCCAGGAAGAGATTACGGTCGCAGACGATGCTCCCGCGTTCGGCGGCGAGGTCATCGACTCGCCCGGCAAGGCCCAGGCGCAGTCTGACGCGATCCTCGAACACACTCTCGCTGGTTCCGGCGGCTACCTCTACGCTCAACAGGGACGCTTCCTCCTTCCCGAAGGTAGCTACATGCTGACCAGGGGCACCTTCATGGCAGCCTCCGGCGATGGCGTGACGACCGACGTCTCCAGCGCACTAACTGACGACGATGGCAACCCGGTGAACGTCACGACCGACGAATCGCTGGCCGCCAAGGACGCTAGTGACAGGCCAGTCCGTGCCTGGACCAACAACGGTGAGCTCGCAGCCAAGGACGCCAACGGCAGCCCCATCGCCAACCCGCTGCGCAACACGGCACTGACCTCCGCCAACCTGCGCACCGGCCTCGGCGTCGCGGTCATGGGCTTCAAGGTCTCCGACCTCGTCAGCGGCCTCGGCCTCTTCATGATCGTCATCGGCGTCACCCACATCCTGTTCCTGGCGCCGGCCACCTACTACGCGGCCGAACTGGCCAACGAGCGCGAGGGCCTGATTGAGAAGAAGGCCAAGGCGCTCGAGCAGGAGCAGGCGCGGCAGCCGCAAGTCTAGACAACTATCTCCCTCCGGGTGACGGGGAGTCCTGAGCACCAAGCAAAAGCTCCCCGTCACCCAGGAACCTCGAGAAAGCCCCCCGGATTCGGGGGGCTGTTGCTTTGCGAGGGCGCGGAGACATGAGACATGGGACATGAGACGAGGTTGGCAGCGGCTGCCTATAAAAGTCGCCGGACGGAGGGTTAGTCTTCGGTGGGTTCTTCTTGATCCGGGACCTGGTCGAAGTTCATGGCCTCGTTGGTGGCGGGAGTGTCTTCGGCGGGATCTTCGCCTTCCGCGTAGGCGCCTTCGCGGGCCTGCTCGCGGCTCATGATGTAGGCGGCGCCGAGCCCGAGGCCAAGAGTGACGATGACGAATGTTACAGTCAGATGGGTTGGCTGACCGGAGAGAATGAACCAGATGAGCGCAGCGAAGGTAAGCGCCAGCACAAGTCCCGCATAGACCGGATTCACGCAGCCAGTGTAACCAAGCGCGGGCTAGGTGACTAGCGCAATCCGCCCCTCTACAGAGACGAAGAGGATCGCGGACGGGCTGTGCCGGCGGAAGAGCACCTCCACGCCGGGATACAGATCCACGACATCGACCTGCTTCAGCGTCCACGTCGACATGCCCAGGCGCACGTCGACGCGGCTGAGCGAGGGCCAGATCAAAACGAGCGCCTCGCGGTCATGCTCGCGGCTGCGCAGACGGAGTTTGTAGACGGGGTGCCCCTCGCCGGGTTCGCCCTTTGTAGTCGTGTTGGGGACACGGAAGGGCGCCTCGGTCACCTCGGCGGCGAGGAGGCGGGCGATCTGTTGCGGCGCGCCTGGGTCCTCCAGGCGCATCAGGCGGTTTCTCTCGGAGCTTCGACGCAGGTGACGCCTTCCGGTCCGACAATGGCCGAATGCACTAGGCCGGGCGGTATGTCGAGGCGGTCGCCGGGGTGGAGTCGGAACTCGCCGGCCTCCGGGACGATGAAGGTGATGCCGCCGCGAGCGCAGTAGAGCACCTTGTGGTAAGCGTGCGAGTGGGGGCTGTAGCGGTCCATCGGAGCGTTGGACCACCAGGTGGCGGCGATGCCCTCTTCGCGGAGAACTGCCTCCAGCGCCTCGCGGGTAGGCGAGGCCGTATTGGGCCACGGCGTCAGGATGGGGGCGCTCACACGCAGAGTCTAGCATCGCCCGGGGTTGGCCATGTAGCTATGCCGGGCTCGCCAGAAGACGCAGTTTCGTTCAGCCAGATGGCACTTACTCCGGGCCCAATGTGAGGAGCATCATGGTTTGGAGCGAAAGAGCAGGGTTAACTAGAGATAGAGATGAACAACACAACTCAGATCGCAATCGTCGTCCGCGGGAGGGTGATCGACACCCTCGCCAGCAGAAACAGCATCGACGCTGAGCGCTACAAGGCCGCTGCCCGCCAGTGGGGCCGCGAGAACCGCGTCGTCGTCAACGTGATGACGATGGCTCTGACTGCTCACCAGAACGAGCGCCACTGGCTTCTACCTGCCCGGGCCTGCTAACAAGTAATTTCATATCCGCACCCCTCTCACTTAAGAGCGCGCGTAAGGCGCGCTCTTTTGCTGTGCAGCCGTGAGCCAGCGCCGTTACAATGCCAAGCAGTGAGCATTACCGACGCCAGACGCGACGAACTAGAACGGGGAGCGGCCATGAGCAACGAAAGCCTGACCGTGACCGACAACCGGACCGGTCGCACGTACGAATTAGCGATTAACGACGGTGCCGTCCCCGCCAGCGCATTCCGCGACATCAAGGTGGACGATGAAGACTTCGGCCTGATGGTCTACGACCCGGGATTCGGCAACACGGCCTCGTGCCGCAGTTCGATTACCCGCATCGATGGGGAAAAAGGCGTACTGGAGTACCGCGGCTACCCGATCGAGCAACTGGCGGAGAAGAGCACCTACCTGGAGACGGCCTACCTTCTCATCCACGGCGAGCTGCCGACGCAGAAGCAGCTTGACGAGTGGCGCGAGGAAGTCCGCATCCATACCTACCTCCACGAGAACGTCAAGAAGTTCATGGAGGGGTTCCAGTACGACGCACATCCTATGGGCATGCTCGTGGGCACGGTAGCGGCCATGTCGACATTCTACCGCGACGCCAAGCACGTAATGGACCGGAAGTCTCGCTATGACCAGGTAATCCGCCTCATCTCGAAGATGCCGACGATCGCGGCGTTCACCTATCGTCACAACCAGGGCAAGCCATACATCTACCCCGACAACGACCTGACTTACACCGGCAACTTCCTTTCGATGCTTTGGAAGATGTCGGAGCCGCAGTACAAGCCAGACCCGGTGCTGGAGCAGGCGATGGAAGTCCTCTGGATACTGCACGCCGACCACGAGCAGAACTGCAGCACGAACGCGATGCGCTCAGTCGGCAGCTCTCACGTCGATCCCTACTCCGCGACAGCGGCGGCAGCGGCCGGCCTCTACGGCCCACTACATGGAGGCGCTAACGAGGAAGTGATCAACATGCTCCTGCGGATCGGCGACAAGAGCAATATCCCGGAATTCGTGAAGGGAGTGCGCGCCGGCGAGGAGCGGCTGATGGGCTTCGGGCACCGCGTCTACAAGAGCTACGACCCGCGGGCCAAGATCATCAAGCGCACCGCCGAAGAGGTCTTCGATTTGACCGGCCGCAACCCGCTGCTGGACATCGCGATGGAACTGGAGCGAATTGCCCTGGAAGACGAGTACTTCATCGAGCGCAAGCTTTATCCGAACGTCGACTTCTACTCCGGGATCATCTACCAGGCGCTGGGCTTCCCTGTCGATATGTTCCCGGTGCTCTTTGCCATCCCGCGGACTTCGGGCTGGCTGGCGCAGTGGCTGGAGATGCTGGATGATCCAGACCAGCGCATCGCGCGCCCACGCCAGATATACGAAGGCGCCGATCGGCGCGATTACGTGCCGATCGGCGCCCGCTGAGCTGTCGAACCTAAAGCAGGATCAGCAGCAGAATGATGACGAGTATGACAGCGAGTAGTCCTCCACCGATGTACATCACGTTCCTCCTTGGCTAATGTGTTGTGCACTGATTTTCATCGTTTGAGCACCCATAGCGCATCAATAGGACGCCCAAAACCGTTGCGGCGGCATGTCAGCATTGGTATTTCGCTTCTGGCGCTGGCTCTCGCGCTCCTTCTTTGGCCGTCGGGGAACGCCGCCGCCGACGAAGGCTGGACGATTGCCTCCTTCGATGTCAGCTACGAGATCAGTGAGGACGGCATCGTCCGCGTTACCGAAGATATCCGCGTCGACTTCGGGTTCCTGCAGCGACACGGCATCTTCCGCGAGATGCCCGTGCGCTACGAATACGACGACGACCACGACCGCCTGATATCGCCGGCCAACGTCTCCGTGGACAACGGCGACGAGCCGTGGCGGTTCGAGCTGATCGAATCGGATACGCGCCTACAGATCAAGATCGGAGATCCCAATGCGTTCATCACCGGTGAGCAGCGCTACCGCATCCAGTACCTCTTGACGGGCGCGCTCAACGCCCTCGAGGACCACGATGAGCTCTTCTGGAACGTCACCGGCGACGAATGGCCCGTGCCAATCGAAAACGCGACTGCTACTGTGCGCGTGCCGGGCGGCGGGATCAACCGCGTGACGTGCTTCCAGGGCGCGCCGGGTTCCACCGCGCCTTGCGAATCTTCGTTCACGACGGATTTGGCGACCTTCGAGGTGATCGGCACGCTTGGTAGCGGTTCTCAGCTGACGATCGTCACCGGCCTCGAGCAGGGGGCAGTGAATGTTTCGCCGCCGGTGCGGGTTGACCCGGTGAAGACCGAGTGGGAACAGTTCGTCGATGCGTTCGACATAACGCCGTGGACGATCGGCGCTTCCGCCGCGATCTTCCTTGCTGGCCTTGTCCTGGCGGCCTGGCAGTGGTGGATCCACGGGCGCGACCGCTGGTTCGGCGAAGTCTGGTACGTCAACGACGGCCGCAACGGCCTTGGCTTAAAGAAACCGCTTTTCGCGCGGGAGGGCGTGGTCGTGGAATACGAGCCGCCGCCGCTGGAGAAGGGCGGACGGCCGCTGCGCCCGGGCGAGATCGGCGTCTTATTGGATGAGAGCGCGGACACGCTGGACGTGACGGCAACGATCATTGACCTCGCTGTCCGCGGCCACATCCGCATCACGGAACAGCAAAGCGGCGGCTTCCTGGGCCTCTTCAAGAAGACGGACTACGAGCTGGAGAAGCTGATCGAAGGCGACGAAGACCTGCTGCCGTACGAAGCTCGTACCAAGAAGGGCATTTTCGGCAGCAGCAAGCCGTCTGTCATGTTGAGCAGCCTGGAGAAGAAGTTCTACGAGACGCTGGAGAAGGTGAAAGACGCCCTTTACGACCAGATGGTCAAGAAAGACAAGCTTTTTCCGCGGAGCCCGTCCAGTTCGCGGACGATCTACATGATCGCCGGGATCGTCATCATGGTGGCAGGCGTGGGCGTCGGCTTCCTGGTGTCGCCGCTAGGGTGGTCGCTGGTCGGCATCCCGATCGCCCTCGTCGGCCTGGTCGTGCTGGCCATGTCGCCTTCGATGCCGAGCCGCACTGCGAAGGGGCGCGGCCTGTACCAGCGGGCGCTGGGCTTCCGTCGCTTTATGGTGACCGCGGAAACCGAGCGTCAGCGCTTCGCCGAACGCGCCAACATTTTCCACGAGTACCTGCCGTATGCCATCGTCTACAAGTGCGTCGACAAGTGGTCGGAGGCGTTCGAGGGGCTGGCGAACGTCGGGGAGCCGGACTGGTACGTCGGGACGCGGCCGTTCGTGGCACACTCCTTCGTCAGCTCAATGAGCAGCTTCTCCTCCAGCATCTCGAACGCGATCGCTTCGACGCCCGGCGGCTCCGGGGGCAGCGGGTTCAGCGGTGGCGGTTCGTCGGGCGGTGGTGGCGGTGGCGGTGGCGGCGGCAGCTGGTGACAAGACTAGATTCGCGTTAAGTCCGCCGAATCTGGGACCGCCTTGCGCACGCAGGGGGCGGTGCGCACAATCAGAGCGTCGAGGCGGGCCAACATCACTCTCCAGAACCGGCATGGCCGTGAGATGGGCTGCACGGGTGCATCCGCGCGATTTGCGGATTGCCGCCTGAAAGGAGGCTTACCGGCCTCCTTTCAGTCTGGCTTCACCGGCTGTCCTTTGCTCGAGCGCTGTTCTGGGCCACCGCGGCCTTCACGAGCGCTTTGAACGCATTCGCGTCGACCTCCTCCCCTTCTCGGATGTCGACGGCCCTTCGCGTATTACCGTCGAGGCTGGCATTGAAAAGGCCTGAGGGGTCCGGAACGCTGGCGCCACGGGCGAACGTGAGCTTCACGACGTTCTTGTACGTCTCCCCGGTGCATACAATGCCGTTGTGCGACCAGACCGGGACGCCCGCCATTTCATTTGACGCCTTCCTCCACCTCCGCTCCTCGATCATCTCGGGGTCGGCCCCTAGGATCAGGGCCCGCATGCGGGCCAGGGTCTCCTCGCGCCAATCATTAGCGTCACGGCTGCTCACCGGTTTTTCCTTCGGCATGGCAAACCTCCTGAATACACAGCGTAACAGTCCAGGCTAAGGGGAAGCAGCGGGCGCGCCGAACAGGCGCCTTCGCGCCGTAAACACGGCTGTGCGCCCAGCGTCACGACCCCTGCCCCAGCCGCCACCGCCTCCCACGGCAGCGTGAACGCCAGCACCGCGCAGCCGGTCAGTCCCGCGGCGGCGATCCAGAGCGGCCAGCGCCGCTCCGGGCCGCGGAGGGTGAGCGCGGACGCGTTGGCGATGCCGTAGTAGGTCAGGATGCCGAACGAGCTGAAGCCGATAGCGGAGCGCACGTCCGCCAGCGCGACGATGACAACGATAACGGTGCCGATCGCCAGTTCCGCACGGTCGGGGATGCGGCTGCGCGGGTGAACGTGATCGAAAAAGGCCGGTAGATCACGGTTCGCAGCCATTGAGAACGTCGTGCGGCTCACCCCCGCCAGCAGGCTTCGCCCAGTGTCGCGATGCGCGCATAGCCGGCGAAGGCGAAGAACAGCAGGCCTGCAGCCTGCAGCACGCCGAGGAGTCCGTTGTCATCTACGACCGGCGTCAGGCGGTCGGCGTCCGCCTCCCCGCCGAGCAGGCAGGCGGTCACGACGACCGCCAGCGACGCCAGCACGAGCGCCACGATGACGCGGGTGAGCGCAGCCGTTTTCTGCACGCCGAGGTAGTTGACAGTCGTTAGGGCGACGACGGCGCCGACAGCAAGCGGCCGCGCGGCGTCGGGCGCGGCATAGAATCCGAAGGTCAGCGCCATAGCCGCGCAGCTCGCTACCTTGCCCACGATGAAGCTCCACCCCGCCAGGTAGCCCCAGAAGTCGCCCAGGCGGCGACGCCCGTACACGTACGTTCCCCCGGATTCCGGGTAGAGCGCCGCCAGCTGCGCCGACGACGTTGCATTGCAGTACGCCACGAAGGCCGCAATCGCCAGCCCCAGCAATAGTCCGCTGCCGGCAGCCTTCGCCGCCGGGCCCACGGCCGCAAATACACCAGCCCCGATCATCGAACCGAGGCCGATGACGATGGCATCGGTCGTGCCTAGGCGGCGGGAGAGGCGGGTCGGCGCGTCGCTCATCGCCGCAAGGTTACCGCGCTTGGGCGGTTGGGCATACGTCCGCGTGTAGAACGTCGTGCAAGTGGCGCTTAAGAACGCTACGATGGCGGCATGGACATCCGCCGCCCCGTCCTCTTCTACGACGGCGAATGCCGGTTCTGCCGCGCGACAGCGCGCGCGATTGCCACGCTGGACCGCCGCCGGCGCTTCGCCTACCTGCCGTTCCAGGACCCGCTGGCAGATCAGATGCTGGCGCCGGTACGCCCAGAGGAACGAGAGCGCAGCATACACCTAGTCTTCGCGGACGGCAGCGTGGTCAGCGCGGGCGATGTGCTGGCGGAGCTAACGCGCGTTCTGCCGGCCGGCCGCCTGCTTGCGGATGCCGCGCGCGATCATCGTTCGGTCCGGGACGTGTTCCGCTTCGGCTACGACTTGGTGGCGACACGGCGCGGGCCGCTTTCGGCGCTGGTGCCGGACGTCCGCGGCCCGGTCAGGAGGCCTGGGCCGGCATGACACTCGAGCGGGCCTGGTCCTACGCGGCCGGGCTGGCGCTCATCGGGGCGGTGCTGTTGCCGCTCACCTGGCACCCGCGCGACGACAGTTTCCCGCTATCGACTTACGCTATGTTCTCCGGACGCCAGTCCGCGGAGGCGACGATTCCGCACGCAATCGGCTATACCGCCGGCGGCGAGAGGGTGCTGTTGCCGCCGGAAGCCGTCGCCAACGATGAGGTCGTGCAGGCCTTCGAGACGCTACGCCAGGCAGTTTCGCAGGGGAAGGAGTCGACGGACCGGCTCTGCGCGCGCGCCGCCGGCTGGGCTGAACGCCGGGACGAGGTTGTCTCCGTGGCGATCGTCAGCGATACGTTCGACGCCGTGCGTTACTTCGACGGCGACAAGGACCCTGTCCGCACCGTCGTCCACTCCGAGTGCGAGGTGGCGCGGTGACGGCGCTCGTTGCGCGCCTGGACGGCTGGTGGCGCATGCCGGCGCCGGCCACCCGTCTCGCCCTCCTGCGGGTGCTCGTGGGCGGCTTCGCCCTGGCCTACGTGATCATCCGCGCGCCGAACCTGGCCAGCGTCACCGATTTCCACGAGGCGCAGTTCGCCCCCGTCGGCATCGTCGGCCTGCTCGGCTCTCCGCTGTCCGGCGACGCCGCGCGCTTGCTCGTGGCGGCGACGGCGGCGGGAGGTGTGGCGTTTGTTGCGGGGTGGAAGTTCCGTGTCAGTGGCCCGGTCTTCGCGCTGCTGCTGCTCTGGACGCTGACCTACCGCAACTCTTGGGGGCAGGTCTTCCACACGGAGAACATCCTCGTGCTGCACGTCCTGATCCTCGCGATGTCGCCGGCCGCCGATGCATTCTCGCTGGACGCTCGCGGCCGCGCGGCTCCGGGGGACGACGCGCGTTACGGCTGGCCGATACGCTTGATGTGTATCGCCACCGTGCTCACCTACTTCATCGCGGGCCAGACCAAGATGCGCATCGCGGGGCTGGACTGGATCACGACCGACACCCTCCGCAACTACGTCGCCTATGACAATGTGCGCAAGGTGGAGCTGGGCGACATCCACTCACCGCTGGGTGCGGAACTCGTGCGGCACGGCTGGCTCTTCCCGCCGCTCGCCGTGGCCTCGCTGGTCGTGGAACTGGGCGCGCCCCTGGCGCTGCTAAGCAACCGCGTCGCGCGTGCCTGGGCGCTGGCGGCCTGGGTCTTCCACGCCGGCGTCTTCGCCGTGATGTGGATCGTTTTCCCTTATCCGCTGCTCGGCGTTGCCTTCGCGCCCTTCTTTACGGTGGAGCGGATCCGCGTGCCGCTGCCCCGCCTCGTGCGTCCTCGCCTGGCCGCGCACTGAGCGTCTCCGGGCGTCAGCTGCAGGAATGGTTGAAGAACGTCTTGATCGCCAGTACGCGCTGACGTTGATGGCGCTGCTCGGCACCAGGTCGAACCTCGTCGCAATCGGCGGCACCGCTTGTCCAAACACTGGCTTCGGCGTCAGAACGTCGCTGATATTGACCGTACGCGTGTCATTGAAGTCTACCGGCCAAGCGTTTGGATCTTCATCGTCCGTGGTGCCAGTCAGAGGACACTGGCGACTCGGCACCGTACCGAAGTAAGTCTCGTCCACATCGCTGAATCTCGCAGTCACTGCCCCTATCCGGGACGCGCCAGGGGTGGGCGTTCCTGTGAAGGGTTAGGCCATGCGGGGCAGTTGTCAGCTCCATCGGAAACGCCATCGCCATCGAGATCGACGCAGCCGGAAGCGCCAACGGCAGTGGGTTGACTGGCGCTCAGGGCGTACAAGGGTGACCGAAGAACTGTTTCATTTGGAGCACGTCCGTCGTGTTTATTGTGCCGTCCGGGAACAGGTCGAAGCGCGCTGCCACGGCTGGCACGTCTTGGCCGAAAACCGCCTTAAAAGCAAGCACGTCCGTTGTGTTGATGTGGTTGCTGGCATACAGATCGGCTGGCCAAGTCAGGGATTGCTCGCCTTCGGTTTCATATCCACAGCTGCCATTGGGGTCAGTGCCGAAGTAAATCTCGTCCACATCGCTGAATCCGTCACAGTCGCTGTCCCCATCCGGGACAAACCACGGTGGCAGCTCCTGTGAAGGGTTGGGCCATGCAGGGCAGTTGTCAACTCCATCGGAAACGCCATCGCCATCGAGATCGGCGCAGCCGGAACCGACAACGACTGTGGCTCCGTTTACGGGGCCGGTATAGAAGCCATTCGCATCTGACGGCTGGAGCGGCGTCCCTGTGCCTGATGACAGCTTGACGCCGCTAAGGCTGACCGCTGTTGATCCCGAGGCAACAGCCTCAATCTTGAGGCGTACCATTACCCCGGAACCACTGACTGGGGCCGATGGGAACTGTGCGGCGGCCAGCGTAAAAGATCCGTCTCCGTCATCCGGCAGAAGATCGCCCAGGTCCAGAACCGAAGTAGTCGAGCTGGCCGACAGGATAAAGCGGTAATCGAGCCCAAGTATGTCCGACAGCGGAACGATGCGCATCACGGCCGGATCGTACGTCAGTTCCATCTGGAAGCCGCTCAGACCATTGACATCCTGGATTACGATGTCAATGACAACGGACGATCCCGGTGACAGCGCCCGACAGTCGTCAATCGCTCCCACAGTGCTCGCTGTATTGTTGCTGTCGGAGTGCAGGTCAACGCTAACGGCAGCTGTCGTCCCTGCAAATGCCTCTTCGTTGTTCCTGTCAACCGGCAGCGTCGCCGCCGCAACGAGCGAGAGAACTCCCAGCGCTAAGGTCCCGACGGCCTTGATCGTCGGCAGTTGTCCGGTTGTCGTCAATTTCTTCCGCCCCCTTGTTACCCCTCGCTTCTATTATGCGTGAGCGCCTCCCCTTTAGCGAGCACAGAGGGGTGCTCTAAAACACCCCTCTGTGCTCTGGATAGGGTCCCCTGGCGCCAAACTTGGGGGGTCCTTTACCAGGGACCTTGTCCGTTGAGCTGTTGCCTCAGCTCAGGGGAGGGCTGGCGGTTGTAGCGTCTGGAGACACTCCACGACACCATTGACAGCCGAGACGGCGTCAAAGACGTCGACGACCCCATCGCCATTGAGATCGAACGCCGGATCCTGGTTCTCGATAGCGTCACGGAAAGCGACGACATCGTTGACGTCCAGAAGACCGTCGTCGTTGAAGTCGAGTTGAAGGATGCACTCCTCGTAGGCGTCGGCGTGTACTTCCGCGCCGCCGCTGGAGTCGAGCATTCCGCCAAACATTACGGCAGCGAGGGTAGCTGACACTCCCGCTGCGAAGGCAATTGCAAGTCGCATCTTAATACCTCCTATAGGTGAATGAACGCCACAACCACCCTCCGCCCGCGCCTGGGCCAGCGCACCGCGGAGGGCGAGCCTGCCCGCGATGCTGGCCGCGGCTGGAACTTGGGCTTTGCGGCGGCTGGAAAAAACGCCGAAGACGCGAAGGTCGGACTCTAGCCGCTGGAAGTGTTCAGGGTACCTGCTGAGCACGTCCTCGGGCGTGGCGCCCGCCTCGATCTCTGCGAGGCACGTTGCGAGGATATCGTCGTAGCTCTTCATCGATCTCTCCTGTCTTCGGTCGGTATATCGTCTGAAGGCGCAGAAACTATTCGGCTCTCCACGAAATCTTCACCCAGGAGGCGGCGGAGGGATCGTAGTGCCCTTGTGTACAGCGAGTAAACCGCGCGTTCGTTCTTGCCGAGGAGGGTTGCGACCTCCGGTGTTGTCAACCCGGCAAGAAAGCGCAGGATGACTGCCTCACGCTGGTCAGCGCTGAGTTTAAGGATCGCATTGCGCAGATCCCACCACTCGATCGCATCCTCCGCCCAAGAGTGTTCCCAGGGCTCATCGCGGGCACTATCCAGCGGCGTCTCAGGGGCGATCTGCCGCCTGCGAAAATTAGACCGGTGGTGCTGATTCGTCAGGTTTCGGGCGATGCCGTAAAGCCACGCCAGCAGCGGCTGGCCTCGCTCCTCATAGCTGCCGATGCGCTTGACCGCCTCGGCGAACACCATTGCGGCGATATCCTCCGCCGTCTGCACGTCTCCGGCGCGCGCCAGCACGTAGCGGTATACCAGCGGATGATTACGCGTATAGATCTGCTCCCAGGCGTCGCCGTCCAACCTCCGGGCTCCCACGATAAGCTCGTGACTTTCGCTGCCTGTCGCGCCGGAATCACGACCTAGCCGGCCATCCGCTGCGTAAGGGAACTCGGTCAACGCCGTAAATCTTTCGTCATTCCACACCCCTTGCTTGTATATCGCCTGCGTACGACACAACTAATCGCGCCGGCGGAGAGTTCGATGCGCCAGGTCGGTCGCGATCGCCGCCGCTCCGGTGAGCGTCAGCGCCAGGCCCAGTGCCAGTAGTGGTAGTCCCCCACCCGCCTCGCCGGGTGGCCCGCCCGTCTGCGGGACGGAGGCGCCGCCGCCGCTGGCTGGGGCGCTTGTCGAGCCTGGGCCAGTCTGTCCTGATCCTGTTTCCCCTTCTGCGCGTGTCGCTGGGCTTGGTACCGGCGTTGGCGCCGGCGCCTCGCCCGGGCAGCTTTGGCCGATCTCCAGCCGTGCGTTCTGTGTTCCGGCCAGTGGCGTTGGGTCGGACTCGGAGTCAATCAGCTGGACCTCGCTGAGCCTCAGCTCCGTTGTCCCGCTCGCTTTCGCCGTTACGGTTACCCGCGCCAGGATGCCTTCGCCCTTTTCCGAGGCGCCCGCAGGCTCCTCCGCCGTTGGCCCGAAGTCGACAGCCCAGGAGACATAGACGCCGTTTGTATCTGGCAACGGATCGGAAAAGTAGAGCACGTTGCTCGCGGCTGCTTGTTCGATCAGCATCGCGGGGGCGCTGGCCGTCACAGAAACCAGTGAACGGTCGTAAAGCAGGCTGAATTGATACGCCGACAGCCCTCGGCCTGTCATGCCGGGAGACGGGATGACGATGTCAATCTCGCCGGACTCGCCAGGTTCAAGCGACCGACAATCGTCGATGTCCCCAACTGAACGGACTGTGTTGCCCGACGGATCGGCGTCGAGCGCGACCATCACCCCACCAGCACTGGACAAGCCGTAGCCGCTATAAAAGGCAAAACAGCCCGCAAGGATGGTGATCGCGACGAGCGTTTTCATAAGGAAGTGTTGTGCATAATGCCACAGCCCTGCGCTGGCGCTCTGGCAGGGAGGGTTAGAACTGAGTGAGGATTGCTCCTTTCTCTAGATGGGTCAACAACCAGCGCGGTCCGATGTTGCGTCGCGCGCAATTCCCGGTCTTTCCACACGCATATGCGACAATAGCTTCCGTGACACAGGTCGGCCCCTTCGAACTGATCGACGTGCCGCCGCTGGGCGAGCCGCGCATGCTGGTCGCGCTACAGCCATGGGTCGACGTAGGCTCAGTCGGCACGATGGCAGCGCTGGTGAGGGCTGGGCACTCGGGGGCGCTGGTCTTCCCGGTGCTGCAGGGCGGTGCTGCGTCAGCGGGGCCGACGGAGGGTGTGGCGGTGACGCCGTGTGTCTGCTGATGCTTGGGCTGGCAAAAAGCGGTTGGACGCGCCAAAGGAACCCGTTGCCCACGAGTGCCCGTTGAGTTCAGCGGCGGTCCGTCTCGAGTGCCAATAACTTGTTCGCGTCCACGTCAATGCCTGCCGCACGGAGTTCTCTGACGAGCTCGAGCTTCCAGGCACCAGCAGCATCCAGCGGGACGAAGAGAACTCCATCGTAATCCGACGGTAGTTCCAAAGGCGGATCGGGCGAATAGAGTGCCACGACCCTAGCACGAGTGAGGCGACCCAGGAAGAAGCCGAGTTCCAGGATCACATTTTGCCGTTCGCGGGGCCTGGCGCTGTCGGGTCCCTTCGCGACGAGATATCCCATGTCATCGCCGGTTAGCAGGATGACAGCGAACCCAACATCGGAGAAATCTTCGAACTTTTCGATGATTGTACGCCCTTTGTTCGGTTGCTCATGAAGGATGACCGGATCGAGATCCAGCGTGCCTAGCAAGCGGCAATCGTCTCCTTGAGCCCATCTTCATGGCCGTGCACGACGAAGACCTTGCGGCTAGTAGGCATCTTCTGAGAGACCGGCGTGTTAGCCAAGACACCGAACAGGTCAAGTTCCTCGGCGGCTGTGTGGAGGATTGATGCAAGCTCAGCCTTTGCCGATTCCCAGGTTGGACCGATATCGCCATAGCCGTAGAATCTGATGGCTGACAGACGATCGAGATACTGCGAGTCCTGCCCAAATATCCGGCGAATTAGCATCTCCGCCCGAATCACGGTGTCATTCTTGCCCCGGTCGTCCCGCACCTTGAGCCTGATGGCAACATCAGCGAGGTGTCTCAAGAGCTCTGCAGGGTCAATGTTCTTGGCGTTCCCGTCAGACATGTCTTCACAGTCTAGCCCATACCATTGCACATCTCACCCCGACCATGAATCCGCGTATGAGACAATACCGCCGTGACACAGGTCGGCCCCTTCGAACTGATCGACGTGCCGCCCCTCGGCGAGCCGCGCATGCTGGTCGCGCTACAGCCGTGGGTCGACGTAGGCTCCGTCGGCACAATGGTGCTCACTTTCCTCGAAGAGACGTTCGGCGGCCAGCCGATCGGGGAGCTGACGCGTCCCGGCCGTTTCTACGACTTCACCCGCTACCGCCCGACGATGTACCGCCGCGAGGGCAAGCGCGAGGTCTCAGTACCCAACACGCGCCTGCACCACGCCCGCGACAAGGAAGACCGCGACTGGCTGCTCCTCCACGCGCTGGAGCCGCACGCCAACGGCGACGAGTACACGGCTGGTGTCATAGACCTATGCACCCACTTCGATGTGCGCGAGTATGTGCTGATCGGCTCGATGTACGCGCCGGTGCCGCACACGCGGCCTCCGGCGGCCAGCGGCGGCGCCACCGACGATGACCTGACGGCGAAGCTACGCGCGGCTGGCATCCGCGAGAGCACGTACGAGGGTCCGACGACGATCCTCGCCACGGCCAGCGTCGCAGCCGAAAAGCTGGGCGTGCGCACGGCCGGCATCATCCTCCAGCTGCCCGCCTATGCGCAGATCGAGCGCGACTACACCGGCCTCTACGGACTGCTCTCGCTGCTGGACAACGTCTACGGCTTTGGCTTCAAGCTGGACCAGTTGCGCGAGCAATCGGAACGCCAGATGGACGCGATAAACGAGAGCGTCGCCGACGATTCGCGCCTCAAGGCCTGGCTTGCCGAACTGGAGCAGGCCTACGACGCAGAGCGCGGCGGCGAACCGGCCGGCGACGACACGCCCCTATCACCGGAACTGGAGTCGTTCCTCCGCGATATTGAAAAGCGGATGGACTGAGGCTGAGTACCAGGAACCGAGTATAGCCCCCGGCGGCGGGCGCTCTCCTGAGGCTTGCCGCTTATTCCTTCTCCGCTGCCGCTTCCTTGCGCGGCGTGGCCGTTGCGGCCGTGCCCGGCAGCGCGAAGCCAGTGCCTTCGTTGGCCTGGGACTTCGCCGCGTTGTGGTCGGCGATGGCCTGGAGGACGGCCTGCGTGGCGCCGCCCATGAACTTGTCGCGGTTGGCGCGGGTGTGCTCCGCTGAGCGGGCGATCCAGGATACTGTGTCCTGCACCTGCGGCATGACGTAGCGGGCCATTAGCTCGTAGCTCTTGAGGGTCTTCTCGCGGTTGGTCCACTCGTGGGCGAGGCCGAGGATGCAGCCGAAGCCGCCCGAGATTTCTTGCAGCTTGTTGATCGTCTCCACTGCCTCGTCCGGCGTTCCGATGACGCCGCCGAAGGAAGTGACGCGCTCGATCGCCTCGTCGCCGTCCTTGACCGGCGACTGGTTGGGCGCGCCCAGGGTTCCGACGAAGTAATTGTTGTTCCAGTAGACGATGCCTTCCTTGACGTCGTTGATCGCCTCTTCCTTGGTCTCGGCGAGGTGGAAGGGCATAACGATGCGCCAGTTGCGGCGGTCGGGGGCGGGCTTGCCGGCCTCTGCCGCGGCCTCTTCGCAGAACCCCCACTGGGTGGTTAGCGCCTGTAGCCCTTGCTCGGAGTACGAGGCCACAGAGAGCACGCCGGCGCCGTGCTTGCCGGCGGAGGTCATGCCGGCCGGGCTCAGCGTCGACGCTACGGCGATCGGCATGTGGGGACGCTGGTAGGGCTTCAGCTGCAGCTGCGCGTCGTTCAGCTCGAACCAGTCGCACTTGTAGTTGACCGGCTCTTCGGAGGTCAGAAGCTGGATGATGATGCCGAGCCCCTCGTCCATGCGGGGGCGCTGGGTGGTCGGCTGGATGCCGAGCATGAAGGCGTCGCCGGGAAGCGCACCGGGGCCGACGCCGAGCATCACGCGGCCGCGTGTCAGGTGGTCGAGGAGGACCATGCGGTCGGCGATGTGGAAGGGGTGATGGTAGGGGACGCTGATGACGCCGGTGCCGAGGCGGATGTTCTTCGTGCGCTCGGCGGCGGTGGCGATGAAGATCTCGGGGCTGGCTATAAGCTCCCAGCCGGCGGAGTGGTGCTCGCCGATCCAGGCTTCGTCATAGCCGAGGTGATCGAGCACCTGCACAAGTTCCAGGTCGCGCTGCAGCGCGAGCGTCGGGTTTTCGCCCTCGCGGTGAAAAGGCGCCATGAAGATGCCGAAGTTGAGCCGGTCTGGTCGCATAAGATCTCTCCCCCATGCGGCGCGTCTAGCCGCGAATTAGACCCTAACGTAAAGGGCGGGGTTCCGCAACGCCGTGACCGGGGTCACAGGCGGCTAGCCGAGGCCGGACGGCGTGCCCACGGGATCGCAGTCGTTGGGGATCAGGTTCGGGTTGCCCACGACGAATGCGAGGATGAGCAGCGCATCCATGGAAGCGGCTGTGCCGTCGCAGTTAACGTCGGCGCTCTGGTAGCAGATGGCGCCGTTCGGGAGACCGCTGCCGATCTGTAGGGCATTGAGCACGTCATTCGGCTCGATGTTGCCGCTGCAGTCCGTGTCGCCACGCCCGATGGTGGCCGTCGGGAAGGCTTCCAGCGCCAGGTCCGGGACGACGTTCGCTGGCTTGCTAATGCCCAGCAGCTGCAGCGCCGACTCCACGGTCGCGTCGATGCGGATGCGCATGCCGCGAACGACGAGGTGGTCGTCCGAGTGTGAGAACTCGCGGAAGCGAGCGAAATCGTGCGGAACCGTTGGCACCTGACCCAGCGCGCCGGTCGCAATCTTGACCACGGCGCCGGCGTTGAGCGCCAGCCCGGCGAAATCGACGTCCGCCAGGCGGAAGCGCCCGCCGTTGTAGATAACCCAGGCGTCCGCGCTCTCCTCTTCGCGGAGGAGCGTGCCGTCCTGAGGCACCAGCGGCACGTTGGCTAAGAAGCCGTCCTCGACCACCTGCACATCGTCGAAACTAAGGCCCATGCGGTTGAACGCCTCGAGGCTGACCAGCGTGAACTTCGCGCCGCCGGCCATCATGTAGACGTTCGCGTCGGAGACCTCGCGGAAGAGGCAGCGGTCGGCCAGCGCCTGTCGGCAGAAGAAGAAGTCCGGCTCCTGGTACTGGCCGATCAGCTCCCAGACATCGTTACCGATGACGCCGCGCCGCCATACGCTGACTCGCTCCGAACCGACGGAGACAGCGGCGTCGAGCGCCTTCTCGAACTTGGCGGCGGTCGAGTTGCCCTGCAGCATGGGGATGTACGCGAGGTCCTTGCCCGGCGCCAGCGTGGCGAGATCGGCGTGGGCCTGCAGGACGCAGCCCGCGGCATCGTTCCAGACACCCTGCCCGCTGTACGAGTCCCAGTAGCACATCGGCAGCGCCGCGTCGGAGACGGAAAACCAATCGTTCAGCGCCTGCTGCTCCCACCACCACGGCCGAGGATCGTAGATGACGCCGAGCTCGGCGTTCGGCCGCGCCGCGCTCAGCGGCTTCCACAGGTTGTCCGCCAGTTGCTTGCAGTGCAGGTAACAGAACTGCGGGTACGGCTCGACGTCGGCGTAAAGGGCGGTGACGCCGGAGTCGATGACCTGCTTGGCGATCTCCAGTTGCGCGGCGTAATCGGTTCCCGTGGGGTTGAACCATGCCGCGACCTTGATGCCCTGGTCGCCGTAGATATTGATCAGGTTCTGGATAGCGGCAGGGCCTGAGATCGCACTCGGGTGGTCGTCGTATGTCGACATCCAGTTGGAGCCGTCGTGCGTCTTGATATACACCGTGCGTATCGGAAGCTCGATGTCGCCGGGCAGCGTCGCCGGGTAGTCCTGCCCGATCGTCCAGATGACCGGGTCGACGTCAATCGCCTCCACGTCCGAGGGGCCGCCTTCCCTGACGGCGAAGGCGGTGAGCATGGTCACGAGACCGAACGCTATGACGGAGAGGTATGGGCGGTCACGCAAGCGGGTGCTCCTTGGACGTCGCCCTGGTGGGCGGGACGGATGGGCAATCGCCCGCGCAGTGTAGCGGAATGTGCGCAGAGCGGTCAAAGCCAGTGCTGGGCAGACTGGGACGCATACTGACCGTAAGAACGATCACGCCCCCGCATCGTTACGCAGCCGCAAGCAAGATTAGAAAAGTTTAACCGTGCGCGAACCGGTCTAGTTCAGCCCCACCCGTAGCCGCTCCAGCCCGCGAAGCGTGATCTGCGCGCGGTAGGGCGGGCGCTCTTCCAGCAGGCGGGCGTTGGGGAAGCGCTGCACGAACTGGCGCAGCGCGATTTCGCCTTCGAGGCGGGCCAGCGGCGCGCCCAGGCAGAAGTGGATGCCGAAGCCGAACGCCAGATGCCGGTCGTTGCCACGGGTGATATCGAACGTGTCCGGATTTTCGAAGTGGGAGGGGTCGCGGTTGGCCGCGCCGATAAGTTGCATCACGAACTCGCCCGGGTTGATGGTGACCCCGGCGTACTCCACCTGCTCCACGCAGAGTCGCCCGTCGAACTGCACCGGTGGGTCGAAGCGCAGCACCTCCTCGACCACGCTGCGGGCGAGGCCGGGATCGGCCTGGAACTTCGCCAGCTGGTCGGGGTGGCGCAGCAGCTGCAGAATGCCGTTGCCGATCAAGTTCACCGTCGTCTCGTGGCCTGCGATAAGGATCAGCGTGCAGGTGGCCAGCAGCTCCTTCTCCGATAGCTTGTCGCCCTCTGCCTGCGCGTCGAGGAGCGCTGAAAGAATGTCCGGCGGGCGGGAGTCGCCTCGGCGCTTGATGAGGTCGCGGAAGTATGCGCGTGAATCGTCGATCGCCTTTTCTCGCAACTTGAGGACCTCCGGCGGCACGGCGATGTCCGGGTCGAGGGCGCTGGCCAGCACGCGCGACCACGTCTTGAACAGCGGCTCGTCCTCCCGCGGAACGCCCAGCATCTCGCAGATGACGGAGACCGGCAGCGGGTATGCCAGCTCGGCGATCGCGTCCATCTCCTCTTTGCCTTCGACGGCGTCCAGCAACTCCGTCACGATCTCCTCGACGCGCGGCCGCATCGCCTCGATGCGCTTCGCCGAGAACCCGATGTTGACCAGCCGTCGCAGGCGCGTGTGGTCCGGCGGGTCCATGAAGAGGAATGGCCGGTCCTGTTCGTCGATCGAACGCTCTTGGCCGCCAGGGCCGGCTGCGACTACGCCTATTCCGGCGTTGCTGTCGTCGCTGGAGAAGCGCTTGTGGTCGCGCAGGATGGCAATGCAGTCGTCCAGCCGCGTGAACGCCTTCACCCCGAACGGGGTGACGTGCACCCTCTCCTCCCGGACGAGCCGGCTGTACGTGGGGTAGGGGTTCTCGCGAAAGGCGGGGTCGAGTGGGTTGAAGGTTAGCGGCTGCTGTTCGGTCGTCATGGCGGCGCATCTCCTTAGTGACTACGCGGTCACTTAACGGCTACGCGGCCACTATAGCACAGGCGTGCAGTGACAGAGGTCACGAATGGGTGCACCCGCTGCTTTATACGCCGTCGACGATTTCGGGGTCGAGGCCGGGGAACGTCTGCAGGAACTCGCGCCGCTCCGTCTTGCGGATCGCGACACGCTCGATGTACTCGTCCTCGCGGCCCAGGCGCTCGAACGCTAGTCGCGGCCTGACGAGCTCGGGATCGATGCCGTCGAGGTGCTTCGGTACCTCGT
The DNA here is from genome assembly GCA_035512435.1 of Dehalococcoidia bacterium. GTDB lineage: Bacteria > Chloroflexota > Dehalococcoidia > SM23-28-2 > RBG-16-64-32 > CF-162. Next base: position 15,680 of record DATKDX010000032.1, on the reverse strand, counting down.
AGCCGAAGTCCGGGTCCGTTTCCCACTCGACGCCGCCCTCGGCGATCGCCGTCAGACAAACGCTGGAGTCGGCCACCTTCACCTTCTTGGAGTCGTCGTCGGTCTTGTCGACGACCCAGCCGGTATTCATCAGGTAGACCTCGATCTCCTGGCCCTCGAGCAGCTCGTGGAAGCGATTGCCCTGCCTTGCGTGCGGCATCGGGAAGAAGGGGTTGGTGCCGGGGACGCGGAGCGCCTTGCCGGCCTCTGCCTTGCCGCCGGCGCTGGTGCCCGTCGTCTCGCCAAGCATGAAGTAGGCCGCGGCCTGCTTCTGAGTCAGCCGCGCCAGCGCCGGGACGATACCGGTGTCGCGGTTAAGGATGACGATGGCCGTGGTCGGAGGGATGTTGCGGGCGTCCTCGTAGCGGCCGAGCGCCTTCAGCGGAAAGACCGCGCGGCCGTTCTGTGTGAACGACTCGTTGAAGAAGTCCACGTTGCCGTCGTCGTCGATGTAGACGTTCTCCAGGTAGGCGATGGGGCTGGTAACCGCGGCGTGGATCTCAGGCTCCTGTTCGGGCGAGAGAGCGAAGGTCTTGGCGAAGCAGCCGTTTTCCGTGCCATGGACGATGCCACCGGGCATCAGCGCGACGAAGTCGTCCTGCACGGGCTTGGAGTCGCCCTGCTTGCGGAAGGTGGAGGTCGTCTTGCCGGTGCCCGAGAGGCCGATGATCACGATCGTCTTCGGGCCCCGCTCTGTGTTCACGACCTTCGCGCCGGCGTGCATCGGCAGGCCGCCCTTATCGAAGACGATCTTGTTCCACATGCGCAACCCGCCCTTCTTCGACTCGCCAAAGTAGTCGGAGTGCAGGACGCGGGTGACGCCGTTGTCGAGGTCGACGGCGATGCAGGTGTCGCTGGGGTAGCCCTCGGCCACCAGGTTCGGCGTGTCGATGACCGTGACCTGGGGCTCGCCGCCGCGTCGCTCGAAGTACAGGTACTTCTGCATTCCGGCGACATTAGCGTTGGTCCGCTCGATGATCAGGCGGGCCGCGGTCTGGACTTCCGGGGCGTTGGAGATGTAGCCGTCGATTACGATCATCTCTTGCCCGCGGATGTAGGTGTTTTGCATGTCCGCGATCTGTTCATATTCGGCGCGGGGCATCGTCTGCAGGCCGTGGAAGTCTTCGGGGTTGTCGGTGACGATGTAGGTGGAGGCGGAGGAGCGGGAGTCGACGCGGGTGAAGACGTCCAGGTTGCCGAGAACGGTGTGGTGGGCGTTCTCCATCTGCGCGGTGAACTGACGGAGGTCTTTGTGAGAGGGGTTGTCGTGGATGACCTTTGCTTCGATTGCGTACTTCGATTGCTTTATCGACACCATTTATAGCTCCTCCCGGCTTTGTGGAGTCAGATTAATACCAGGAGCGTTTTGTTTCAACAGCCTTTCGGCCCTATTTCGTTACGATTTCGTAGTTGGCCTGCGAATCCGCTGGTGACATTGAGACGCCAATCAGTCCCCGTTCGTTGCGTTGATCCCGCCGCGAACCGACCCGTTGCCGGCCGCGCATCACCATACTGCAATCTTCCGGCCATGCCGATGTCGCCGCAGCCGATCATCCTTGGTTACCAATGGCCAGCCATTCACAATGGCAGTAGCATAAATCAGGCGGTCCATTGGATCGCCGGGGAAGGACACAGGTAGTGACGCTGCGGTGGCCGCGATCGTCGGAGATATGCCAGCCGTGCGCACTTGTGAGCCGAGTTCCTCAAGCCAGGCCTGGATTGGAACGGTTACGCTAATGCGGTCGCGATTCGCCAGCCAGGCAAGCTCGAACCAGGTTATTGCGGACACCGCTAGCTCAGATGCCTCGCTTACTGCGGTCGCCGCTGTTGGGCTTAGCCGCTGCGGCTCAGCCGACCACCAATACAGGACGTGAGAATCCAGGAGAACCGTGCTCACGGCAGGTTCCAGTTGGCACCTGTTGAGTAGAGATCCTCGTCGCTGGCGGAACTCGTGGCAATTCCCTTAAAGCGGCCCTTTAGAGCATGTGGCCCCTTGGCCGGCGTGAGCTTGGCCACCGTGAGCCCGTGCCTCGTAATCTCGATCTCCTCACCCGCCTCCACCTCGTCCAGGAGCGCGAGCAACTTGGCCTTTACCTGCGTAGCAGTCATTTGTCTTGTCATATGACCAGTTTAATGGTCAGTAATCAGCAGGTCAAGAGATTCGCTAGCCCAGTTCCCCCAGCCGCTTCTCCGCCTCCCGCACCGCCGCCTTGAACGCACCCCGCGCCATCAGCGAGCGCTCGGCGTCCGCGCGGGCTGTGAAGAGGTCGCGCCAGAGTTCCCAGGCCTCGCGGTTGTTGGCGTCGCCCTTGCGTACGAAGTCGACGAGGTGACAGGCGATCTTCAGTTCGCCGTCGTCGCGCAGCTTGCGGGCGCGCGCCAGGATGCCGTCGGCGCCGACCGCCCCGACCAGCTCAGCCGCTACTTCAGCGCTGTGCGCGGGTAGCATGTCGGCGGCGTCGCCGTTCCACCAGCCGCCGTACAACCGATAGACGTTGCGGGCGATGAATTCCGGGTGGTCATAGATCGGCTGCAGCCACGGCTCGTTCGTCGCCGGCCAGTCCATATCGCGGACGATGTCCTCCAGCCACTTGCCGTCGTTCATGCCCTTGACCACCTGGTCGTGGATCGACCGCAGGAGGTGCGCCGTCGAAAGCAGCGCCTCCTCGATCCTTCCTTCGTCCGAGATGGCGGGGCCGTGGCCCGGGAGGAGGTGCAGCGGCTTCTTGGCCGCCATCTTCTCCAGTGCGTCGGCCCAGTCCTTCGCGTACCGCTGCACCTTATATGGGTTGCCGGCGTTGGGCGCGCTCCAGACGAACGTATCGCCTGTGCTTAGCACGCGGTTGTCCGGGCACCAGACCCACGTCTCGTCGTCCGTCTCGCCGCGCGCATGGTGGAACTCAAAGCGCAGCCCGCCGATGCGTGTGTCCATGCCGTTGTCGTGAGTAATGTCGGGGTAGGTCCAGGGTGCGTTGGTGAAGGGCTTGGCGTCGGGAGGCAGGTTGAACTGGATCGTGTTGATGTGGTCGTTGTGCGCCGCCGTCAGCTTGTAGCGGTCGAAGCGGCGGACGACATCCCGGTGGCCGATGATGTGCGGCCGGTGGTCGCCTCGTTCCGCTGCCTCGGCGATGATCTGCTCAGCGCCGGTCACGTGGTCGATGTGGCCGTGCGTGTAGACAACACCCTCGATAGGCGCCTCCGAGTAGTTTTCGCGCAGGTCCTGCAGCATGCGGCCCGTAAAGCGTTCCTGAGACGTGTCGACCAGGAGGACCCCGTCTTCGCCGGTAAACGCTGCGACGTTGGCGAAGGAAGAAAGGAAGACGCAGTTGTCGGCAACGCGCTTGGAGGGGCCGAGGTAGAAAAATCCGGCTTGCTCTTCCGGTAGTCCGCGTGCGGAAGCGAGGTCTAGCTGTTTGTTCTGGGTGTCGGTCATCGGGCCCTCCTCTGATGAGCGCCAGTATATCGGCTACGTTATGCGTTTGTTACGCGTTGTGCCACCGAGCTGTATGTGATGGCAAGTAGTCGGGGGTTAATGTGATCCGCGAACGGGGAACTTCCCTCCCCCGTCGGAAAAAGGGCTCGGTCGCCGGAGAGGTTGCAATGTTGGGCGGATCCAGACCGGGCCCTTCTTCCATTTGTCTTTAGCGCCTCCCCTGAGATAATCAAATGAGTGCGTATCCCGCTCCTCATCCCCGCCGCCGCTGCCGTCTGCTTGCTTGCCGCCTGCAGCCGCTCGACGTCCGACTCGACGCCCCCGCCCACCTTTGACTTCGTGGCCGAAGCGCAGCGTGTCGTCCCCAGCGCTGTGCTCACCGTCGAGGACCTCACGGGCTTCGAGCCGCAAGACGTTGGCGCGCTGAAAGAGCAGGCGGCATTGAGCGCCGAGTGCAACGTCTTCGATGCTGCGACGGTTTTCGCCGATGCCGCCGCCACTGCCGAGTCGGACCCCTTCCTCGGGCCGGGCGACCAGCAAATCTTCAATCACGCGGCGATCTACAAGACGGCGGAGGAAGCCAGCGCCGGCATCGCTGACACGCAGGCAGTGCTCGACCGCTGCGAGGATGAGTTCAAGGAAGTGGTGGAACGCATCGCGCGGGACGAGTTGGAGCGCCTCGGCATCGAGCTAGGCCTTTTTAGCAGCATCGACGTCACAATCGCTTATATCGACCCGCCTGCCGCCGGCGACGAAATCCTCGGCTACCGCATGAATGTCACCGTGGACCTGGTCATCGCCAGGCAGGAGTACAACCTTGACGTCGCTTTTCTGCGGGTTGGGCGCGTGGCCGGCGCCGTGATGCTGGGCACCTTCGGCTCGATCAACTTGAGCAACCAGGTGTCGCTGCTGGACCGCGCCGAGGCCAGGCTGGCGGGCGCCGAAGAGGCTTTGCCGGAGTAAGCGCTGGAAGTCGATACCGCCGCGCCATCCTTGACCGCCGTCTGGGCACGGCGGTCTCTGCCGTTCTTGCGCTATGGCCTGCAGCTCGGCTTCGCCGCCGCGATCCTCGGTCTGCTCCTCTGGCGCGTCGACTTGGGCTCCGTCCGCGACGAACTTTCCGGCGCCAGTCTCTGGTGGCTGCCGCTCGCCTTTCTCCTCAACCTCGCGTCCGACTTCTTTCGCGCTATCCGCTGGCGCGAGTTCTTCCGGCCGATGAAGCAGGTGCGCGTTGCCTTCCTTTACGGCGTCGCGATCCTGGGTGTCGCCTGCAACCTGGCGCTGCCCCTTCGCGCCGGTGAGTTCGTTCGACTCCAGCTGCTCCGCCGCCGTACCGGGCTGGAGTTACCGAAGGTCATCGCCACTCTCCTTTCGGAAAAGCTGATGGATACCGTGGCCTTCAGCACCTTCCTCGTCCTCGGTCTGCTGGCGTTTGAGGAGGCTCGGTTCCTTTGGCCCCTGGCCCTCGTCTACATCGTCGCCCTCATCGCCGGCGTCTTCACCGCCCGCTGGCTGGCCCGCCGCTCGGAGACCGGAAGCACCCCGCTCACCCAGCCGGACGGCCGCTGGCGTCTGAAGGCCGCAAATGCGCTGCACTCATTCGGCGGCGGGTTGCAGTCGTTCCGCAATACGCGGTCTCTCGCTGTCATCGCGCTCTGCTCGTTGGCGGCGTGGGTCTGCGAGGCGGGGATGTACTGGGCGGCCGGTGAGTCCCTCGGACTCGACCTCAACCCCGCCGCCTACCTGCTGATCGTGGTCGCGGCTACGATCGCGGTGTCGGTGCCAATCACCCAGGCGGGACTTGGCATCTACGAGCTGACCCTGACCGCGCTCCTCGTCGCCTTCGACGTCGACAAGTCGCAGGCCGCCGCCTTCGCCATCTACGCGCACATCATCCTGGCTGTGCCTTACTTCATGACTGGCCCGCTGGCCGCCTTCGCCCTGCGCGTCAGCCCGGGCGACGTGCTCTTCATACGTGACGACAAGCGGGACAGCGCCCAAGCTCCCGCTCAGGAGTAGACGCAGAGCACGCGGTCGCGCCCCGCGAGGTCTGGAGCGATCTCGATGTCCGATTCAGGGAACGAGCGCCGCGCCAGGAAACGAGCCACCGCCCCCTGCGCCCCGCCGATCTCCAGGAAGATCGCCCCGCCGGGGCGTAGCTCTCCGGGCGCCCTCTTCAGCAGCCGGCGAATGTAGCGCAGGCCGTCGGCGCCACCGTGGAGCGCGCCTTTCGGTTCGTGGTCCGTGATTTCGGGCGACAGAGCCTCCCACTCTGCCGTCGTCACGTACGGCAGGTTGGCGGCGATGACGTCGGGCTTGTGATTGAGAGGCGTCAGCAGGTTGCCGTGGCCGAACTCGATGCGTTCGGCAGCGCCGTGGCGCTCGGCGTTCCGCTGCGCAAGCGCCAGCGCCCGCTTCGAAGCGTCGGTCGCTGTGATGCGCGCGTTCATCAGTCGGAAGGCCAGCGAAACCGCGATTACCCCGCTGCCCGTCCCGATGTCCGTGATGACAAGACGCTCGTCTGCCCGGTTCCGCACGTAGGCGACCACCAGTTCGACTAGCGTTTCCGTCTCGGGACGCGGGATTAGCGCCGCGCGCGACACCTCGAACTCCAGCCCGTAGAACTCCTTCGTCCCGAGGATGTATGCCGTCGGCTCATGAGCCTGGCGTCGCTCCAGAAGGCGCTGGTAGCGCCTTCTCTGCTGCGGCTTCAGCGGCTGGCGCAGACGCTGGTAGAGCCCGACGCGGTCTATCTTGAGGGCGTGCATGAGGAGCATCTCCGCTTCCAGCTTCGGCTCTTCGCTGCGCACGCCGCGCAGGAGGCGCGTTCCTTCGCGGAGCGCCTCCGAGATGGTCACGCCAGCTGCGCCTCCAGCATCGACTCCTGTTCGTCCTGCTGCAGCGCCTCGATCACATCCTCCATATCGCCGTCCAGCAGCACCGGCAGGGAGTGGCGTGTGTAGTTGATTCGGTGGTCGGTCATGCGGTCCTGCGGGAAGTTGTAGGTGCGGATCTTCTCCGCCCGGTCACCTGAGCCCACCTGCGTCCGCCGCGACTCGTCGATCGACTCGCGCTGTTCCCGCTGCTTGATGTCGAGAAGCCGCGCACGCAACACGTTCATCGCTTTCACGCGGTTCTTCAGCTGGGATCGCTCGTCCTGGCACGTCGCCACGATGCCGGTCGGAATGTGCGTGATCCGCACCGCGTTGTCGTTCTTCTGCACGTTCTGGCCGCCCGCCCCGCCTGCGTTGTACGTGTCGATGCGCAGGTCCTTGGGATCGATCTCGATGTCGACTTCGTCGGCCACTGGCAGCACTGCCACCGTCGCCGTCGACGTGTGGATGCGCCCCTGTGCCTCAGTCTCCGGCACGCGCTGCACGCGATGCACGCCGCTTTCGTACTTCAGCCGGCTGTAGGCGCCGCGGCCCCGCACCTCGAACACGATGTCCTTGAAGCCGCCGCGGTCACTCTCGTGCGCCTCGATGACCTCGTTCTTCCAGCCGTGTCGCTCGGCGTAGCGCGTGTACATGCGAAAGAGATCACCCGCAAAGAGCGACGCTTCTTCGCCACCGGCCGCCGCTCGCACCTCGACGATGACATCCTTTGCGTCAAAGGGATCGCTGGGCACAAGCGCTCGGTGCAGCTCCTTCTCCAGCGCCGCGATCTCCTTCTCCTTCTGCTCGATCTCATCGTGGATCAGCGCCGCCATGTCCTCGTCGCCGCCTTCATCCGCGAGCGCCTTCGCCTGGTTCAGGTCCTCTTCTGCCTTGCGGAACCTTTCCGCGATCTCCACGATCTTGCCCAGCGACTGGTGCTCGCGGGCAAGCGCATCCAGCCGCTGGAAGTCGTTCGCAACTTCTTGCTGCGACATCTCCTCGGCCAGTTCGTTGTAGCGCGCGCGGGTGGATTCGAGTCTGTCCCACATGGTTCTGTCCTCAGACGTGCGCAAGCCCCCGCTCGGGGGCCTGCAAGGCAATTATACCACCGCGCTAAGGCGCGGCGAGCTTCGTGGCCACGTCACCGATCGCCACCTCTTCCTGTGCCCCGTCTTCCAGCCGCTTGAGCGCCACGTTGCCCGCAGACAGCTCCCGCTCCCCGATGATCGCCGCGTACCGCGCGCCCAGAGAGTCCGCGTGGCGCATCTGTGCCTTGAACGAGCGGCCCGCGCTCCCCGCAACGGCGGAATGCCCCGCCTTGCGCACGTCCGAAGCCAGCTTGAACGCCGCCACCCTCGCCTCCGCCGATTGCGCGACAACGAACAGGTCCAGCGTTCGTCTATCCGGCAGCGGCACCTCTTGCCGCTTCAGGTTCAGGATGATGCGCTCCATCCCCGTCGCGAAGCCGACGCCGGGCGTGGGCTTGCCGCCGATCATCTCGATCAGGCCGTCGTAGCGCCCGCCACCGCCAATCGTGCTCTGGCCGCCCTCTTCCTGCGGCTGTACCTCGTACACCGTGCGCGTGTAGTAATCCAGACCACGCACCAGCGTCCTGTTCTCGACAAAAGGTATGCCGAGCGCATCTAGATATGACTTCAGCTGCCCGAAGTGCTCCGCACATTCATCGCACAGGTACTCCGTGATCGCAGGTGCCCCAGCGATGACCGGCTGACAGCGCTCGTTCTTGCAGTCCAGCAGCCGCAGCGGGTTGCGCTCGACGCGGCCACGGCAGTCGTCGCAGACCTTGTCCAGCTTGTCGCGGTAGTAGTCCTGCAACGCCTCCAGGTACCGCGGTCGGCAGGCAGAGTCGCCGATCGTGTTCAGGTGCAGCGTAAGGCCGGTCAGCCCTAGCTCTTCATATAGGCGCCAGAGAATCTCAATCGTCTCCGCGTCCACCGATGCCGATTCATCCCCGATCGCCTCAACGTTGAACTGGTGAAACTGACGCTGGCGCCCTGCCTGTGGGCGGTCGTAGCGGAACATTGGCGCGATGGAGAAAAGGCGGACCGGCTGCGGCTGATTGTGCATCCCGTGCTCGATGTACGCGCGGCAGACCGCCGCCGTCGCTTCCGGGCGCAGCGCTAGCTGCTGTCCGCCGCGGTCCTCGAAGACGTACATCTCCTTCTGCACGATGTCCGTGACATCGCCGACGGTGCGCTTGAACAGACCAACGTCCTCGAAAAGGGGCGTGTCGATGGGCAGATACCGAAACTCGCCGCAGATTCGCTCTGCAGTCGTGCGAATGTAGTCCCACCACGGCTGTTCTTCCGGCAAGATGTCCTGCGTGCCCCGCGGGGCCTGTATCTCGGGCATGAGGTGAGGATAGCAGGGCTCCACGAACTAACAAACGGACAAACCACAAACTGGCCGTATGTAATCCGCATGAGAAGAGTTTGTCAGTTTGTACCATTGCCAGTTTGTCCACCGCCCGCGTTATACACTCTAAGAAAGGCATGACAGTAAAGAATCCCGAATCCGCCGATACTTCCGCCCTTGGGCAAGCCCTGCTTGACCGCTGCGCCGAATACCTGCCGCTCAAGGCGCAGACGCTGGTCAAGGAGGCGCTGGAGTTCGCCATGGCCTCCCACGACGGCCAGAAGCGCAAGAACGGCGATCCTGTCATCACACACCCGCTGCACGCCGCCGACACCATCGCCTCTCTACAGCTGGACGCCGCGACGATTGCCGGCGCGCTGCTGCACGACGTCCAGGAGGATTGCGGCGTCAGCAACCCGGAGATCGAGAAGCGCTTCGGGCCGGAAGTGGCTGTGATGGTCGAGGGCGTGACGAAGCTGGGTCAGATCAGCGGTCAGGCGGACACCGGCGTAGGCGACAAGAACATGCAGGCGGAGAACCTCCGCAAGATGTTCCTCGCCATGGCCCAGGACCTGCGCGTGGTCATCATCAAGCTGGCAGACCGCCTGCACAACATGCGCACGCTCTGGGCGCTGGACGCCGACCGCCAGCAACGCATCGCCCGCGAGACGATGGAGATCTACGCGCCGCTGGCTGCCCGGCTCGGCATCTGGGAAATCAAGTGGCAACTGGAAGACCTCGCCTTCCGCTACCTCGAACCCGACACCTACAAGCGCGTCGCACAGATGCTCGAGGTCAAGCGCGAGGTCCGCGAACGCTACGTCGCCGACGTTACCGAGACGATCAAGACGGAGCTGGCGAAGCACGGCATCGAAGCCGACGTCCAGGGCCGCGCCAAGCACATCTATAGCATCTACAAGAAGATGGAGAAGTACGCCGACGAACGCCGCAACGTCGACGAAATCTACGACCTGCTCGCTGTCCGCGTGATGGTCGGCACGGAGGCCGAGTGCTACCAGGCGCTCGGCGTCGTTCATTCCATGTGGAGGCCGCTGCCCGGCACCTTCGACGACTACATCGCCAATCCCAAGGAGTCCATGTACCAGTCGCTGCACACGACCGTGATGGCCCTCAACCACCAGCCGCTCGAGGTGCAGATCCGCACCGCGGAGATGCACCAGTCTGCCGAGTACGGCATCGCCGCCCACTGGCGCTACAAGGAAGGTTCCAAGCGCGACGTGCGCTACGAAGAGCGCCTGGCCTGGATCCGCCAGCTGATGGACTGGCAGCGCGAAATTTCGCAGGCCGAAGAGCTGGTCGAAGCGATCAAGACGGACATCTTCCAGGACCAGGTCTTCATCTTTACCCCACGCGGCGAGATCAAGGACCTGCCCACCGGCGCCACGCCGCTGGACTTCGCCTACCGCATCCACACCGACCTCGGGCACCTCTGCGTCGGCGCCAAAGTCAACGGCAAGCTCGTCCCGCTCAACTACTCGCTGAAGAACGGCGAAGTCGTCGAGATTCTGACCAGCAAGTCGTCAAAGGGCCCGTCGCGAGACTGGATGAACCAGAACCTCGGCTATCTCAAGACGACCCACGCTCGCGAGAAAGTGCGCGCCTGGTTCAAGAAACAGGAGCGGGCGGAGAACATCATCCGCGGCAAGGAGATGCTCGAAAAAGAGCTGGCCCGCCTCGGCACCAGCATGAGCGAGATGCAGGCGGAACTGCAGAAGATATTCAAGTACGACGACCTCGAGGACTTCTTCCTGCGCATCGGCTACGGGGAGATCAGCACGCAGCACATCGCTAACAAGATCGCCGCCCTCATCCAGGAAGAGGAAGAAGTCCAGCAGATCGAGGCGCCCCAGAAGCAGACGTACACCACCAGCATCCAGGTCCTCGGCACCGGCGACCTGCTTACGCGCCTTTCGCGCTGCTGCAACCCTGTCCCCGGCGACGCCATCATCGGCTACGTCACCCGCGGAGAAGGCGTCTCCATCCACCGCAGCGACTGCCCCAACGTCTTGCATCTGGCCGAGACGGAGCGCCTCGTCGACGTAGAGTGGGGTCGCCGCGGCCAGATGTATCCCGTCGCCGTACACATCGAAGCCTGGGACCGCGTCGGCCTCCTCCGCGACGTCGCCACCATGGTCGCCGAAGAGAAGGTCAACATGGTCGGCGTCCACACCCAGGAGCGCGAAGACGGCCACATCACCATCTACATGACGCTGGAAACCACCGGCGTCGAGCAACTCTCCCGCATGCTCAACAAGCTGGAGGGCGTCCGCGGCGTCCTCTCCGTCAGCCGCCGCATCGAAGGCGGCGCCCGCAAGAGCGCATAAACGTATGGCTCTCTGTCAAATCGCGCCCGACCAGCTAACTATAGCACCTAGTCATATCTAAAACCCCCGTTTTTACAAAACAAAATGGTCCTCCTTTGGGCCATACTCGCTGGGCCGCTCGCGACGTTCCGCGCAACCCTTGCGCCGCGCCGCGCTAAACTGGCAACTACATGCGAACCATCTGCGATAGCTGTTCATCCGATAACCGCGAAGGCGCCAACTACTGCCGCGCCTGCGGCACCCACCTGCGCCCCGTCTGCGGCTTCTGCCAGGCCTCCGTCGGCGCCGAAGACGCCTTTTGCGACCACTGCGGCCGCTCCACTCACGGCGGCCAGCACGCCGTCGCACACCTCGGCCTCGATCCCTCCATCGACCGCGTCTACACCAGCGTGGAGGCCGCCCATCCTGATCTCCGCTCACGCTCCGCCCCCGATGGCACCGTCGCCATCCTCTTCCTCGATATCGAAGGCTCCACCGAGCTTGCCGACCGCGTTGGCGACAAGCGCTTCGTCGAAATCCTGCGCGAACACAACACCATCGTCCGTGACAGTATCAACGCCCATCGCGGCTGGGAAACCAAAGCGGAGGGCGACGGCTTCATGATCGTCTTCGAGTCCGCCCGCGACGCAGTCGACTGCGCCATCGACGTCCAGGAGTCGCTCTTCGCCCGTAACGAGCACGCCGGCGAACCCGTCCGCTCGCGTATCGGCATCCACGCCGGCGAGACCATCAGGGACGAAGACGACTTCTTCGGCCGCAACGTCATCCTCGCCGCCCGCGTCGCCTCTCAGGCCGCCGGCGGCGAAATCCTGGTCTCGGGCGTCGTCAAGGCGCTGATCGAGAGCGCGGGCGACCTGCGCTGGGGCGAGCCTCGCTTCGCCGAGCTACGCGGCCTCTCCGGGAGCCAGGAGCTGTGGCCGGTGGTCTGGCACAACGGTCAGGGTGGCGACACTCACGAGCGAACTGGCCGCACCGCCAACTAGGACCAGGCGTGGTGCATCGTGCTGTGCCGGCCCGTGCGGATCACCTCGCGGATCTCGTCGACCTTCGCCAGCGCCGTCTCTTCGCCGATCTTCACGAACTCCGGCCCGCGGTGGCTGAAGTCCCGCCAGCGGACGCGGCCCAGTGGCGGCTCGATCGTCACGTCCGCCGACGAAACACTGCGGGCAGTGATCTGTTCCTGCATCACCTCCATCGCCCGCCAGATCACATCGACGATGTTCGGCGGCCTGCGACCGGTGGATGCTAACAGGCGCTTCTTCGCGCCCTGGTGCTCACGGCCGGCAGGCGCCAGCAGGTCCACGGCGACTACGATGTCCGCGCCCAGCGCTCGGGCGGTTTCGCTCGGGACCGGCGACACGAGTCCGCCGTCCGTCAAGTGCAAGCCCGACATGACCGCCGCCGGGAACATGCCCGGCACGCTAACGCTCGCCCGCACCGCCTTCCACACGAGACCCCGGCGCAGGACCACCTCGTCGCCCGTCCGCAGGTCGCAGGCAATTGCGGCGAACGGTATCGGCAAGTCGCTGAACCGCACGTTCTCTCCATGTTCTCGCAGCAGCTTCTTCAGTCCGCCGTCACTCCACAGGCCTGCGATGGGTATCGTCCACCTAGCCAGCCTGCGGTCTGCACCCGTCAGCAATTCCTCCATGCGTTCCGGGTCTAGACCGCCTGCTGTCATTGCGCCGATTACAGCTCCAATGCTGCATCCCGACACGTAGTCGATCGGGATACCGTTGGCCTGCAACGCCCGCACGACCCCGATATGCGCGAAGCCCCGCGCCGCGCCCGATCCAAGCGCCAGTCCGATTTCCCGCCGTGTCACTTTGCGGGCCATCCGCCCGACCGCCCGATCATACTCGTCTCCCTTGCGCGTGGAGAGCGAGGCCTCATCGATAGCAAGCCGCGTTACTGCCCTCGATGCCTTTCGCTCGATACCCCCGATGAGCGCCGCGGTGGAGGCGCCGGAAAGTACCGCCACATCTATCGCGTAAGGAGCGTTCTCCAGCAGACTGTTAAGCCATCCCGGCTCGTCCTGGTCTCCCCGCAGCACCACCAACGCGGCGGCGGGCTCAGCCTCGGCCAACTGCACCATTCGCTCCGCACCGCAGACCAGCAGAATCAAGTCATAAGACTCTTTCAACCACTCAAGCGCCACGGTGACTTCCTCGGGCGCCAGGTCGCCGCCGGTGGTGGTGACCCGGGCGCCCGAGAGCCCATTCTCGCTGGTGTTGGTCACCTCGTGTGCTTGCATCAGCAACCGATCGCCCAGCAACTCGGCGATGCTGGGAGCGCCTGCTCGGTCAGGTATCTCAACCTCAAATGGTTCACCATCCAGGACCACGAGCAGCCGTAGGTCAAACTCCCGGCTTGCCGCTGCTGCTGTATCCACCGTCAGGGCCGCCAGTGCCGCCGGAGCCAGATCGCCGATGATGCCGATCAGCGCATGGTGTGGGCGCTGTGATGCAAGCTCCTTGCTCGTTAGGGAGAGCCGGCGGCTCAGCACCCGGCCGATGTTCTTCCAGAGAATGGGATATCGGATCAACAGCTCTCGGAACTGTCCCCGCGCCAGGAACCACGCTTCCACGTTGCTCGTCGCCCGCACCGTGGCTGAGCAGGCCTCGCCGGTCGCTAGCGACATTTCTCCGATGCAGTCACCCGGCCCGAGGGTTGCCACTTCGCGGTGACCACCGTCACCGTCTGGTACGAGCGCGTCCGACGCGCCTGACTTGATCACGAAAATCCCCGGCGACTCCTGCCCCGCAACCACGAGGTCCTCTCCGCTTTGGAAACGCCGGTGCTCCGTAGCCGCTTCGATCGCAGTACACTCCAGCACGCTCAGGCCCTCGAACAGGGCGGTGTCTGTCAGCCGTCGGGTGCCATCAGCGTCCATCTGTCATTCCGGAGCGTCTACGTAGGTCAGCGGACCTTTCTCAAACTGCTTCTGGCAATTTTCGCCGCAGAAGTAATAGACAATCGCCTCGAATTCCACTATCGGCGCGCCTTCCTGCTCGATGACCCTGGCGCACACTGGATCGCGCACCGTAACCACATCGGAGCGAAACGTCCCGTCCTCCAGCCAGACGACGCGGTCAGCGACCTCCCTCGTCCGGTGGTCGTGGCTGACGATCACCACCGCCTTGTTCATCTCGTATGCGATGCGCTCCAGCAACTCCATCACCTCCCGGCCCCGCTTGGAGTCAAGGTTCGCCGTCGGCTCGTCCGCCAGTATCAGCTGTGGGTTGTTCGCCAGCGCGCGGGCGATCGCCACCCGCTGCTTCTCGCCGCCGCTCAGGTTCTTCGGCAGCGAGTTAAGCCGGTGCCCAAGTCCGAGCATGCTTAGGATCTCCTCCGCGCGCCGGACCGCGTGCCGCCCACCGTCAATCATCACCAGCGACACATTCTCCTTGGCGGTCAGCGACTCCAGCAGGTTGAAACTCTGGAACACGAACCCGATGTATTCCCTTCGGATATCCGGCAGGTCCTTCTCACCCAGGCTTGTGATCTCCGTATCGCAGACCGTGACTGTGCCGGAAGTGGGCCGCAGCAACGCGCCGGCAATCGTCAGGAACGTCGTCTTTCCGGCGCCCGACGGCCCCATGACGACGACCATCTCGCCGGTCTTAGCCTCGAAGTCTACGTCCCGAAGCGCCGCGAACGCAGCGTCGCCGCTGCCGTAGATCTTTGTCACTTTCTCCATGTGAAGGATGTGTTCGTCCATCGTTATGCCTTGAATACGCTCGTCGGGTCGATAGTAGCCAGCCGCCGCACCGGCACATAACCCGCCACTACCGACATAACGACAGTCGCGCCGAGCACCAGGAGGATGTCCTGCCACTGCACCAGCGTCACAAACTGCGGTACCAGGTCCGTTGCGAACGGGCTGAACAAGATCGTTCCGCCAGCGCCGATGACAAAACCAATTGCGCCGATCACCATGCTCTGCTCGAACACCAGCCGGTACAGATAGCTGTTCTTGAAACCAACCGCCTTCAGGATACCGTACTCTCGAGCCTTTTCTACTGTCGAGGTGTAGATCGTCAGCCCCGCCACGCTGAGCCCCACGATGAAGGCCAGCACCAGGATCATCGTCAGGATCGGAATCAGGTTCCCCAGTACTTCCTCCCGGGTCGACTCCGCGAACTCATCCTTGGTAAACGCAACGATGCGCGAATCAGCGGACTCGATGGCCGACGCCACCACGGCGGGGTCCGTACCTTCGGTCGTCCGTATTCCCACGAACGTCGCTAAACCCCCCATCGATAGTGCTTCCTGCACATCGTCAAGCTGTGCAAAGACCGTCTGCGATCCGACGAAGTTGCCCCCCGCTGAGATTCCCGTGATCTCCCACTGCCTCCCGGCCGCCTCTATCCGGTCACCAATGCCCAGACCGAACCGCGACCCAAGCGCGTCATCGATGATGACCTCACCGTCTCCCGGCGCCTCCGCGCCGTCTTTGATGGTCAGCGGTCCAGACATCCCAGTCTCCGCGTCATAACCGATCAGGTGAATGTCGATGTCCGTCTCGCCGCTCGCCGTGCCCGCGTCGTCTACCTCCACCCCAACGGCGCCCATCGGCCGCACGATTATCGGGCTCCATTCCTCAATCGT